>NZ_AUXV01000031.1 GCF_001625575.1 Pseudoalteromonas luteoviolacea S2607 | reverse complement strand
ATTCAGGCACAAAAAAACCGACTTTCGTCGGCATTTAACCCATGTTTTATTACTTAGGTGAAGTAAGCTCGCATCTCAAAAGAGATGGCGGACGCGGGAGGATTCGAACCTCCGACCGCCTGGTTCGTAGCCAGGTACTCTATCCAGCTGAGCTACGCGTCCGTTATAATCTCGGTATTTTAACACTTGAGAAGTGCACTCTGTATTTAGCCACTTGAGTAAAGTG
>NZ_AUXV01000030.1 GCF_001625575.1 Pseudoalteromonas luteoviolacea S2607 | reverse complement strand
GAGAACTTGTGCGTGACAGATTCTGGGGTACGGGCGACTAATCTTGCCTATGTCATATACACCTCGGGGTCAACTGGGCAGCCCAAAGGGGTCGAAGTTGAGCATCAAGGGGTCGTTGCATTCTTGTCTTCACCTAATTATGCAAACGTCGAGCATGCACGTAGAATGGCGAGCTTATCATCATTCTCGTTTGATGGCTTTGTGTATGATTTCTTTTTTAGTCTTGCATCGGGTGTAGAGTTGCACTTGTTTAAAAAAGATTCAATATTACAGATAGATAAATTCAAACGTGAGTTGATTGACAAGAGCATCAATAACTTTTTTACAACGACAGCGCTGTTTAACCAATTGGTCGCTCATGATGTATTTTCAGGAACTGAAGTACGACAAGTGCTATTTGGTGGAGAGCGGTGTGATGAAGGCATTATAGAGTCCTTTAAACAGTCGCACCCTCATATTAGCCTCATGCACGTATACGGTCCGACAGAGTCCATAGTCTTTGCATCAACCTGCTCCTTGAATAGCATAAATAGCGCATACCCGATTGGTCAGCCGCTGAATAATAATAGTTTATATGTACTTGATTCCTTTGGTGAAGTTTCGCCTTTTGGTTCAGTTGGTGAGCTGTATGTTGGGGGGGCTAGTTTAGCGAGAGGGTATTTGAATAGGCCGACCTTAACAGCGGAGCGCTTTATAGAAAACCCATTCTATAATGAGGACGACCCAAATAGCTCAAAGAGATTGTATCGAACGGGCGACTTGGTGCGTTTCTTAGCGGATGGTCATGTAGACTTTATAGGCCGTGCCGATGATCAGGTTAAGATCCGCGGCTTTAGAATTGAGTTGGGAGAGGTAGAGAGTCAGTTGGCACTCCTTGGGTCTGTAGATTCGGCTTTAGTGATGGCAAAAGACATCGCGGGTAGTCAACAATTGGTTGGTTATGTAAAACCAAGCACTGTTGTGTCAGACAATGAGTGTCCTGCGTATGCCAATGAGATCACAACCGCTCTATTATCGAAAATGCCTGATTATATGGTGCCGAGTGTCATTGTATTGATTGATACGTGGCCACTCACACCAAACGGTAAGATTGATCGAAAGGTGTTACCGACGCCAGATGAGCGCGCTCTGCACGGAAAGTACAGCGCGCCCGTTTCAGATACCGAACACGCCGTGGCTGATATTTGGTCTAAGTTACTAGGAGTTGACGTTGATTTGATCAGTCGAACCGCCAACTTCTTCGAGTTAGGTGGCCACTCCCTTTTATCAGTGCGATTGGTTTCCGACATTCGCAATCGATTTAAAGTGGAAATTTCTGTTCAGGCCATTTTCGAAGCGGCGACTCTTCAGGACTTGGCGCTCATGATTGAGCAGGGAACACAAGTAAACTTACGCCCAGCTATCACGCCATTTACTAGGGGGGGCAACATTCACCCTGTGTCATTTGCTCAGCAGCGCCTATGGTTTATTGATAACTTGCAAGGGGGATCGCCTGAGTACAATATGCCGCTGGCTTTTGATGTTAACGGGAAACTAAATATTGCCACTATCAGAGCGGCTTTTAACACTATTCTTGAGCGCCATGAAGTGCTGAGAACGGTGTATATCAATGAACAGGGAGAGACTTTACAGTGCATTCGAGCGCTGGCTGACTGTCAGTTTAATATTCAACTCACCGATGTGTCACATCTCACGGGTGAGACGTTAGCAGCACGAGTGAGTGAAATTGTGAATGCGGATACCAGCGCCCCATATAATCTTGCAAGTGATATCATGTTACGAGTGCACTATGTGAAGAAGGCTGATGACCGTGGTGTTATGATATTAAATATGCACCATATTGCGTCCGATGGGTGGTCTTTGAATGTGCTGGCAAAAGAGTTTGTGGCATTATACGAGGCATATCATCAGGAGCAACCTAACCCTCTGCCTGCATTGGCAATTCAGTATGCAGATTATGGCCATTGGCAACGAACATACCTCCGGGGAGCGTTGCTGGAGTCTCAACTGGAATATTGGCAAAAGCAATTGGTTGAGCTCCCTGTGTTACATAGCCTACCGCTAGATTATTCGCGTCCAGATGTGAAGCAGTATCAAGGCGCAGTGGTAACAGGTCAACTGTCAGCGTCGATTGCGCAGCAATTACTGGTCGTGGCGAAGCAATACCAACTTACGCCATTTATGCTATTTCATGGTGTGTTATCACTGCTGATTGCAAGGCATAGCAACCACCGCGACGTGGTGATAGGGACGCCGGTCGCAAACCGCCTTCAAACAGAATTAGAACCGTTAATCGGCTTTTTTGTTAATACTTTGGTGCTTAGAGCGAATACACAATACAACACGTTGTCTGATTACTTTGCACATATTCGCCAGATCAATCTAGATGCACAGTCAAACCAAGATGTGCCCTTTGAGCAGTTGGTCGAGCAATTAAAAGTACCCAGAAGTACGGCTCACAGTCCGTTATTTCAAATTATGATGGCCGTGACAACAGATGATGCTGTGAGTACCCAAGAGCAAAACATTGAGCTTAGTGCAGCAGGTGTCGACATTCAGCTACGTCAATCGAACTTGAGCCAGGCTAAGTTTGATTTAGATATTAATTTTCATATTAGTGAGCGGGGAGTATCTGTCGATTGGACGTACGACATCAGCTTGTTTAGTGCAGCACATATTGTGCAATTAAATGATCATCTTTGTCGATTGCTTGAAGGTGTGAGCGAGGCGCAACCTACGCACGCGCCTTATGCAATGCCAATGCTATCAATCGAAGAAACGCAGCATTTAGTGTTTGAAGTGAATAATACCCACTTAGAGTACCCGAAAGATCGCTGTATTCATGAATTGTTTGAGCAACAAGCCGCTGCTTCTCCAGATAATGTGGCGCTGGTATTTGAACACCAGACACTGACCTATCGTCAGTTAAATGAGAAAGCAAATCAACTGGCTCATTACCTTAGAGCCACGCAGGGGATCACGCCTGATTCAATGATAGGTTTATGCGTGGAACGTTCATTAGAGATGGTGATAGGCATTTTAGCGATTTTGAAGGCCGGTGGGGCGTATGTACCGCTTGACCCAAGCTATCCACAAGAGCGGCTAGACTATATGTTGGATGATGCGCAGTTGAGCATCGTACTGAGCCAGCGTCATTTACAGGCCCCGCTGTCTAATTTCGATGGCCGAATTATTACTTTAGATGGCTTAGCTTGCAGCGAGCATCATGTATGTGCACATTCACCGGTTCATGATTTGAGCACATCAGATACTGGAGTGGAGGCTGCCAATTTGGCCTATGTAATTTATACCTCGGGTTCCACTGGGATGCCAAAAGGTGTGCTGGTTGAACATCGTTCAGTTATAAACTTAATCTTTTCGCAAAAAAGGGCGTATCAGCTAGAACCTCAGCAAGAAGCAGGTTTGCTGCTTGCAAGCTATGCATTTGATGCAGCGGTCGAACAAATGTTTATTATGCTTTTCACGGCGAATACATTAGTGATCCCATCGCGCAAAGAGTCTTTAGAGCCAGCGCACATTACGCGACTGGTCGCAACGCATCAAATAACGCATATTGACAGTACCCCCTCTCATTTAATGAGCATGATAGAGAGCCTGAGTGGACACGCAGTCAAGAGGGTCGTCTCTGGTGGAGAAGCGATGTTACCACAATTGGTAGATGCCATAGACGGGCGCATTCCGCTGTATAATGTTTATGGCCCGACAGAATCATGTGTGACGAGCAGTGTGTCTGTTGAACCGGCGTCGATCGGAAGACCCATTGGTAATACTGAGTTTTACGTATTAGACAGCGACAATATGCTGGTGCCTAAAGGGACTGTAGGCGAATTATATATCGGTGGCGATGGAGTAGCTCGAGGTTACCTCAATCTTCCCGAGGTTACAGCAGAACGATTTATGAAAAACCCATATCTCGAACAAAGTGGCACTCAGTGCACACGTCGTCTCTCGCAGCGTTTATATAAAACAGGCGATTTGGTTCGCTATCTACCGGATGGTAATCTCGAGTATATCGGTAGAATTGATGAGCAAGTGAAAATCCGCGGATTTCGGATTGAGTTAGGAGAAGTGGAAAGTCAGTTAGTGAGGCTGGACAGTGTTGATTCGGCGTTGGTTATGGCAACAGAGCTTGCCGGCAGTCAACAACTAGTCGGGTATATTAAGCCGGTACCGCAGGTATTTTCATCTGGACACGCTGAGTATATACATGATGTCAAATCTCAGTTGGCACGCGTGTTACCTGACTATATGGTACCGAGTGTCGTTATGGTGGTTGATACATGGCCGCTTACACATAACGGCAAAGTTGATCGCGCTGCATTACCAACGCCTGAAAGCCTAACGTTACAGGGGAGCTACATCGCACCGATGACGCATACTGAGGTTGCGCTTACTGATATTTGGGCTGAATTGCTGGGCATAGAGGTGGACCATATAAGTGCGACTGCCAGTTTTTTTGAGTTAGGGGGGCATTCTTTATTGGTCGTGAAACTGCTTTCTTTAATCGAGAAACATTTCAAGAAAACAAGTGATATTGCCGCGTTATATAGTCAGAACACTATACAGCAACAAGCAACTTTACTTGACTCCCTAGAGTGTGAGTTGAACAATATTACTTTACTTCGAAAAGTAGTTGAGTGCAGTGAGCCTCACACCCATGTAGTGTTTATTCCAGGAGCTGCGAGTACAGCAGCTGACTTTGAAGAAGTGATTGATGACCTTAAATCGCTGCTAACAAATAGAACGGAAATGAGTGTTTTTCGACACAAAGGCTTAATTATCGGGGAGCAGAGCTTCAAGACAATCGATGACAATGTTGTCGAATTTGCAGATAGTATTGGTAAATTGCCGTCAAAACGAATAGTCTTAGTGGGTCATTCATACGGTGGCGCATTGGCTTTTGCATTGGCTAATTATTTGACAGCTCAAGGTTATCAAGTTGAGTTAGTGATGTTGGACACTTACTTCTGGCAGAAAGGTTCATGTTTTTCTAATCGCATAAAAGCAAGTCGAAGCACCGATTTGAGTAGACTAGATTTGCCTCGTTATTTTGTGGATCTGTATACCCATCAATGCGAGCTGTTTGATGGGTATACACCCACTGAAAGCAAGCTTGTGCCAAAGCATTGGGTATTTGCAAAAGAGAGCCCGGTTGAACAGGACAAATATCTGGAATACTTGAACCGCCGACTATCGATCCAAAACACGGAACATGTTTTCATCGAGGGAAATCATTTTTCAATGTTGAAAGGCGAAAGCGCAAAATCAATATCAGGGTTAATTGTAGAAATTATAAAGAATATGGATTGACTGTAATATTGTTTGAAAATTAAAGACACTCCCCTTTTGGATAGACATTACCTTATAGGGGAGAAGGTTATTAATATTCGCTGAAACTGTTTAATTATACGGAGTAAGTATGAAGCACAAGTTAGATAGCATAAAGGAGTTATTCCCTTCTTCTTTGCAGAAAGTAGATAAAATACTTTGGACGGGAAAGTCAGAGTTAGAAAGATTGTGTTCATTGCAGGATCTTTCGCATAGTCACGTGACTGTACAAGCAAATGGCAATTTGCCAGAAATAGGGACTCAGGGTATTATTTGGTTCCCCTATTTTCGAATATTTCCAGGGGTCGTTTGTGCACGGACTGAAACAACGTTTACGGTTAAGTTTGAAAATCTAGATTCTCTGATGAAAAAAGACCTTGATTACTTCTTGCGTGCGAGAGAAACTGGTGTAGAAAAACCTAGACCAGGTGTTATAGCTAGGGGCTTATTAAGGACTGTTTACGAAGTCGAGAAAAGGTTGCCAGGGATTGAACACAGAACTTTCTCTCCAGAAGATTTTCCGTGGTCACTTGATTTTGAAAAAAACTATACCGCTATCAGAAGTGAAGTGGATAATATCTTCAGTCATGTCAATGTGGATTCTATTCCGCTTGGTATTGATCAGGTTCCCAATGCGCATTCAGTACTTGTCGCACAACAGGGTCAAGTTGAACCGAGTGCGGAGAAACTGTTGCCAACCATATCGCGACTCGTTGCGAATGTACCGTTATTAGCGAATGCGGAATTGAGTATCCTAGCACCCGGAGCTGAGTTGCGTTTACACAAAGCGAAAAGTCGTTGTTTTTTGAGAATGCACCTTGGCATTATCATTCCCAAGGGAGATGTATGTCTTGAGCTAGAGTGGGAAAGGTTGGAATGGAAGGAAGGGAAGGTAATGATCTTTGATGATTTCTACCCGCATCGCGCTTGGAACAAAACGGAGCATACCCGTGTGATATTGATGGTAGATTTGTTTCGACCGATGAATAAATGGCAGGCAAAGTTCTTCCGTTTTGCTCAGCGACGTATCGTGCCTTCAATTCCAAAAATACCGGAAGAGTGGCTGAGTTGGTAAGTTGAATGCCCTGAATAAATGAAAGAGAACTTTGCGGTATTTGGCCTTTGCTTGTTTAACATCATTGGCAACTTGTGAGATGGCAGTGCTGAAAAGTTAGGCCTATTTAATTGCTTTTGAATAATTTAAAAAATAAAAAAGAGGTATTTAAATGAAATCCATGACCCTTGGTCATATCCTGTTGACGAGGTTTTCGTACAGGCAGAACCCTGAGGACCATGCTAAACAGACCGCGGATGTGTTTTTACGGCAAGATCCTCTCAATCCAGATGCGCTTGAGTTTCGATTTGCACTGTTTGAATGTGCATGTTTACCCAATGTCTTGGCACAGTCTAACCAAGACTTTGATTGGGTGTTGATCATAGACCCTGATCTGCCTAAAAAGTATCGAGATAGGTTAGAGGCCCTGATTGCTCAGCGAGAAAGGACATATTTACATGAGTTTGCCCGAGAGGATTTGGGGTGTCTCGAATGGTTGGAGAAATACCTGCCAAGTGACGTAGACTTAGCCTTGACGACGAATTTAGATGATGACGATATCATTACTGTAGATTATATAGAAAGACTTCAAACGCATGTTTATGGGCTTGGAGACGCAGTGCCGTCACTCAAATTCTTTGGCATAAAGTCGACTTACCAATGGGACCTTTTCTCATCAACCAAGCACCCTTTCGGCACTGTTGCACCTTGGCATCGGACCAATTATTTCAAGTCAACAGGGTTGTCTATGCTATGTAAGGTTGCTGCACATAAGCTAACCGTGTATTCACTGCCACATCACCATGGAGATATTTGGTACGCGCAAGGTACGGAGCAACAAATAGAAGAGAGGGCCAGAAAAGAATGGAGCTTATCAGCAAATGAGCCGTGTCGGCTGTTCCATGTCACACTTTCAAATTTTCAGGATAAATTGGACAATACACCGATTGCTGATGGGCATGATTGGAAAACTTTACCAGCTTCAAAGCTACATTATGACTTCAGTAAAGAAGGCGTATTCGCAGTCCATTTAAATCACTTTTCAAATGACCAAGCAACGCGCTTGTTTGAATACAAAAAGGGGACTGCTTCCGTCAATGAGACTCGGTTTTTCCCAGGGGATGTTCGTATCGATTGGGGCGTTTTTCAAAAACACCGAAACTTGTTTGAGGTATCCTCTGAGCGCTACAAGAAGTTCTTGTTGGAAATCAGCTCTTACTCTAAGAAGTTAAATTTAAATTGGTGGCAAAATATCTTACTAATTGTCGGAATGAGAACGAAGCTCGCATGGTGGTTCTTTCGGAATTAAACAAAGAACTCGCGACTAATAGCCCAACATTCAGGACTGAACACTAACACATCATAATAACTATAAGTGAAAACAAAGGATACCCAATGGAAAAATGGAGAGAATTAAATATTGAACCAATAGAGCGTGTTGAATTAAGTCGAATCGACTTTTTGGAGCGATATCGCTTTAATAAGCCCGTTATTGCTAAGGCTGATACGAGCCGTAATCCCGGTTTTAAAAACTGGTCTCTGGAATACCTTGAAGAGAAGATTGGTGACGCGACAATAAAAGTCAGTGAGTACAGCGAGGAATCCAATAAACATCAAGATGCTCGTCCTAAACAGATGTCTTTTAGAGAGTTCTCTCAGAAGTTCAGAGATAAAGACATTGGTGCAAACTGGTATTGGTTCAATGTATCTGAAAGTGGAAACTTTTGGACTAATGAAAAGTTCAAAGAGAAGTTTAATGAAGAAATCAGTATTCTAGCTGAAGATTATGAAGCGCCGGCTTTTTTGCGCCAATCTGAGCTTATCAATGCACAAATAATTTTAGGCTCGGAAAGCAACGCAACACCTATGCATTACGACTATGCTGGTGAAGCTAAATCTCTGACGCAGGTTAAAGGCCGTAAGCATTGTCTGTTAGTTGCGCCGGATCAAGCGCACCTATTGAACCTGAATTCTATGTATGATTTCCAGGGGAGACCGAATTACTCTACTGTAGACATTCGTAACTTAGATCCAGAAAAGCATCCAGAGTTGCGCGAACTTCGTTTGTATGAAGCCGTTTTAGAAGAGGGGGAGGCATTATACTGGCCGAACTTTTGGCTACATGATATCAAAAATCTAGATAAGTTTACTCTTGCAATTTCCAGTTCCCTTGACGAACTACCTGGGAATGCGTTGATGCGTCGGTACTCTGCGGCGGCGACACTGTCTGGGCTTGTCAATCAGATGATTGAACAACAAGAAGGGATCAGCATGCAAGATTTGGTGCCCATTCTAATGGCTGCAAAAGGGCTTGAGGCGCGCCTGCTTAAACCTTTACCGAACGACAAAAGCAGCTTCTGGGATTGGAGGCCTGAGCTATCACAAAAAGTTGAACAGCTCCTTATTGCAGGCTAATGGTAGCTAATAGCAGTCAAGAACCATCAAGCAGTTGGTAACTTGCTTGATGGTTTAATCATTTAAGCAGTGCCAGAATACACCGTGAAGTGATGGGGAGAATGAACCATCCGAAAAACATCACTGCGATACGCTGCGTGGTTTGTCAGTTAAGCGCTCGAAACGACAAATTCCGATAACGGACGGTGATATTCCGATATCGGTTCTTTATCGCTATGTTGCGATTTGACGGATGAGTTATGGGTGTGTGGAAAAATAGCCTTGAGTGCAACTCACACGTAATTACACATTAATTAAAAATAATTAAAATAAAATAAAAACAATAGGTTAACTAGTTTTGTCCAAAGTAATTTCTTACCCTAATCACGGAGCATGAAAGCAGTATTATTCGATTATTTAAAGTTGGTATGATACTGGCTTAATAACCGTAAATTGATGGTAGGACTCGACTAAGCGACAACGCAGCAACAGGAAAATAGTATGAACCAAATCAGTTATCAACTTAAACAGGCCTGGGCAGGTTTATGTGTCAAAAAAGGCTTTCTTGTGACCATTGTCACAACTTTAGGTATTACCCTAGGAGCCTTATTGTGCATTCTGACTTTGGCTTATGTCATGATTCTCAAACCTTTACCTTACCCCGAACAAGAGGATTTATATCAAGTAAACTCTGCGGTTATTGATTCTGAGAGAGGACGATTAGGGGCCGCATTTGAGTATCCAATCTTAATTAAACTGTTTGATGATCAAACGGTGTTTTCCCAGTCTGCTTTGGTGCGCTATGAGAGTGGGGTGGTGAGCTCCTTACCTTCACAGCCGACAGTTAAAAGCACCTTTGTCACCCCAGGTTGGTTTGAGCTGTTAGATATAAATATGGCTATGGGGCGTACTTTTGAAGAAACAGAAAATAAAGATACTCATAACCCTGTTGCTATTCTGAGTTATCACAGTTGGCAGAATGACTTTGGTGGTGACAGCTCAATTTTAGAGCAAACACTGACACTGGGTGGCACGAACTTTCGTATTGTTGGTGTTGTGGCTGACTCTTTCATTGAGCCTGAATTAAATGGTAGTGGTGTAAAAACAGACATCTTTTTACCTTGGGACTTTAATGCATACGGTATGAACCCCAGAAGTAGAGAAGGTTATGGTAACTTTAGCTTTGATCAACGGTTTATTGGAAAACTTGACTCTACACTCAGCATTCCGCAAGTTGAAGAGACATTAACAACGCCACTTAACCTGCTTTGGAGAGAGAATGTTCACACTTTTGATGGCTTTGAAAACTGGACAATTCGTATGGAGTTGCAGCCATTTAAAGAGACCGTGTTGGGTGATAGTCAAAATACAGTTCTACTATTGCTTGCAGGTGTAGTTGGACTAATTCTGATCGCGTGTACAAACATTACTAACCTATTTATGTCGCGCACAGCTGATCAGCAAAGAGAGCTGGCCATTCAAGCAGCTGTAGGGGCAAATAAGCGCCATATATTTAGAACGCTTTTCGCACAATCAGGTTTAGTGGTATCTATGTCAATGGCTGTTGCATTGATTATTTCGACCGTCGGATTTTGGATCTTACAACAGTATCTCGCCTTGCGACTGCCGCGTGTCGAAGAGCTTGCAATTAATGGTGTGACATTGGGCGCAGCTTTGTTTATTACATTACTACTGGGCTTTACTTTTGCGCGCATCAGCGCAAGTATGATTAATTACCGTGCTTTGAACTCAACTTTACAATCTAGTGGTAAAGGGACTGGCATTCAGGTGTCACCCACCGTTAGACGATGGTTAATTATCTCGCAAGTATCGATTGTTACCATCCTAGTATTTGTAAATATTGGCTTGTTAAAAGATTCACTGAAGATAATCAATCAGCCTATAGGCTTTGAGACTGATAATCTTTCGGCTCTGACTTTAGAAATAAACTCTGCAGATAGCTTATCTGAAGAAGAGACCAAACAATTATTACGTGAGCTGCAAAATAAGTTAATTGCACTCCCTCAAGTAGAAGATGTGACACGTGGTACGGCACCGTTGGATACGGGAATTGCAATAATTCAGGGACCTGAGGCGACCCAAGAGCGTTCAAGCTTACCAACTCGGTTTGTTGATGAGAAATATTTCCAAGTGCTTGGTCAGCCGTTACTCGAAGGGGATTCTTTTAGTGAAGCAGATGTCAATGATCAGAATAACTTAATGATAGTCAATGACGTATATGCTGAAAGTTTAGTAACCCATGGCGGTATCGAAGAAGGGAGTGTCATTGGTACTACAATGCTCGTAGCGAGTAATCCGTATACAATCATCGGCATTGTGCAAGGCGTTAAAAAGCCAACAGAAAAAGAAGTACCGATGAAAGCGTATTTAATTGCTGAAGCCAACGATACTCAATTTGTCATTAAGTTAAAGCCAAATCAAACGTTAGATCGTGATTTGACGGTATCTATCGCTCAAGAAGTGAGCCGACAGTTTTTTGTATCTAAGTTAGAAACGTTGAATGATCAAAGTGATGAGTTGTTGTTTACTCAATATACAACCGCAATTACCAGTGCTGTATTGGCATTGCTGACCTTCTTCCTTGCTGCTATTGGTCTGTACGGTATTCTCAGTTATGCGACACAAATGCGCCGATTTGAATTGGGTACACGTTTAGCAATTGGTGCGAAGCGTTTTGACGTGGTTCGCCTGATTGTTAAAGATAATGCGATCTCCGTTGGTATCGGCTTTGTTATCAGTATCATCGCGCTATTAGGGTTGTTTATTGGCTACTCTGAGGCTCTGAATGATTATATTAACTCGCAACTTATCCCTGTGTTCTTCGTTACGCTTGCCCTGATCAGTGTTATGGTTTTATTTGCATGTTACTGGCCTGTGAGACCAATTATAAACTCTTCACCAATTCGTTCTCTAAGAAATAGTGATTAATCTATCGGTATATCCAGATACTTATTTTTAAAGCAGAGAGAGGAGTTTTATTGTGGATGTGGTTAAAAGTAAATCACATGACAAAATGTTGAAAAGTAAGTACCGTGTAGCTGCCATTTTGGCAGCTCTGGTAATCACTTTGATTATTTGGTCGTGGCAAAAAGCATCTTCGGTATCCGTTTTCCGTAACGACATATTGGTCGAGCGAGTTGAACAGGGGGACTTGGAAGTCATCACTGAGGGGTTTGGTGTTTTAAACTCAAATAAGCAGCAACTTTTAACAACCTTAACGCGCGCAACTGTTAAGGAAATCGTACTGAAACCAGGGGCTAATGTGACAGCGGAGAGTGTGATTGTTCGATTAGATAACCCTGAGCTTGTCCAAGAAGTTGAAAGTGCGGAACAAGAGCTAGTTCAGATCAAGGCGAATTTACGCCAACTAAAGCTGAATAATCAGCGTGAGATCCTAAATGAAACGGCTAACCTAGCGGAAATGACTGCACGCTATGAATCAGCAGTGCTTAACCGTGAAGCCGAGGAGAAGTTGATTGAAAAAGGGATTGTTTCGCAATTGACCTACAAAGAGTCGTTATTAGAAGAAGAGCAGCTGTCAAAACGTATTGACATACTTAAGCAACGAATAGCGCAATTAAAGTTGGTGCACAATGAATCTGTGAACATTCAGCAAGAGCGTTTAAAGCAGCAGCAAGGCCAATTAAATATTAGCCAAGCGCGATTAGACAGCCTAGAAGTCAAAGCTGGGTTTTCTGGAGTTTTACAACGACTGTCTGTGGAGTTGGGGCAGAGTCTCGCGCCGGGTCAAGAGATTGCGCTGATTGGCAGTGTTACGGATTTAATAGCATTAATACGTGTACCACAAAGCCAAGTTCAACAGGTTAGTGTGGGCCAACGTGCCATAATAAACACTCGCCGAGACAAAATTTCGGGTAAGGTAACTCGAATTGATCCGATAGTTCAGGACAACACAGTCGAAGTTGAAATTGCTTTACCAAAGGCTTTACCAGCCAGTGCTCGACCTCAATTAAATGTGGACGCAAGCATCATCGCAGATACATTGCAAAAGGTTTACTACATTAAACGACCAGCGAATGTAAAGCCTTATAGTGAAATAACGTTGTACCGCTTAGAGCCCGATTCATCGGCTGCGCATTTACGTACGTTGAAGTTGGGGCAACAAGCTGGCCGTTACATTGAAATTATTTCAGGCGCTGAACCAAACGATGCCTTTATCATTTCAGATTTATCCAATCTTAAAACGACTTCATCAGAACTGATAATTAAATCTTAAATTACATAACAAATTAGCAGCAGGAATACTGACATGAGCAAAATTAAAATTCAAATGAAAAACATCACTAAAGTTTTTGAAACTGAAGATATGGAAACCCATGCGTTAAAAAACGTGAACTTAACCATTTCGAGCGGAGACTATGTTTCAATATCTGGCCCATCTGGTTGTGGTAAATCAACACTATTGTCCCTTATGGGATTGCTAGATATGCCTAGTAGTGGGGAATATATAATTGAAGGTGTAGATGTTGCGAACCTCTCTTTAGATGAAGCTGCTGAGGTGAGAAATAGTAAGATCGGTTTTATTTTCCAGTCATTTAACCTGATTGATGAGATTTCTGTATTTGACAACGTGGCATTGCCATTGCGTTACAATAAAGAAGATGTGAGTGCATCTGAAATAGAAAGGCGTGTGAATAAGTGCCTTGAAATGGTAAGTATGACACACCGTAGTCAGCATAAACCGAATCAATTATCGGGTGGACAGCAGCAGAGAATCGCAATTGCTCGCGCGCTGGTATCTGAGCCGGCAATTCTGCTAGTTGATGAGGCGACGGGTAACCTAGACTCAAATACTGGTGACCAAATTATGGATATGTTGGATAAGTTGAATCAAAATGGTACAACCATTTGTATGGTGACACATGAGTCTCGCTATGCGGATAGGGCAACGACGCAGTTGAGGTTATTAGATGGTGAAATTTTAACCGTGCCACCTTCGAAACAATCGAGCAAAGCCCAAGAAGAAGCCGCAGTTAACTAGTAATGTCTATCTGGTGAAATACGTAGCTTGATTTGGATCACTATGTATTTTTATCTGGAGTTGCTTGTAGATGTTAGGGTAGTTTAAAAGGAGTGGAGATATTGAAACAGGTTGTCTTTTAGGGTACACAGCAACCTAGTTACGGTAAGCTCCACATTTTCATGCACTGTTAAACGGTTTTCTTTGTTTAGTCGGTATATCACTCCTCGTCCTCTAAGGCTATGATGGATAGTATTAGTACATGAGAATCGTTGCAGTCTCTCTACTAAGTATTCAGCTTGACTCAACAATTATACCTTGAAGTTCTGTCTTAAAGTGGTTTAGGACCTTGTCTCGCTCGATGTAGATCCCATCTGTTACATCCGCACGCCCCAAGCCGTAGCCTTTCTCAAACGCCCACAATATCAACTGTAAATTTTCAATATCATTGACCTGTTCATATTTCATAGACCATATCCTTGTGTTTTTTATTATTGGATAAACTGCATCTTAGCTTAGCTGTTATGAAATTATCAACATGATATTTATTATAGGATCATTGATATTGAAATAGAGATAAAAAAATGTATTAAAAATACAATTTTGGTTTCCAAACTCTTAATTATGTTTTTTCACATACAAAACAGATGGTTGTTTAAAAAGACACTGCAATAGCATAAGTAATATGTAGATTTTGTCATTCACTTTACTTTTAATACGATCACAACCGCGATATCTCAATAAGAAGTAGTGTTAAATATAGTTATGGTAATCATTAGGTTACACGGATAAATCTGTATCCGATAAGGGTTTTGTCACCTTCCCGTTAGAAATGGAACCATCGCAAATAGGTGAGAAAAGTGCTTGCCATTTTGTAGGTATACCTAATCAACGCAGACTGCCGGTTGCAAGGGCAGTGCAATCGTTACGGTCACGCCGCGCACTTCATTATTAACAAGCGAAATACTGCCTTGGTGTTGTTCAATAATATTTCTGCAAAAACTTAACCCTATGCCTTGGCCATCGTTCTTTGTGGTGAATAAGGGAACGAATAAATTATCGATATTGGTAAACCCGTGGCCAGTATCTGTGACTCTCAATACTGTCTTGTCTCCTTTTTTATCAATGCCTAAGGTTATGAGATCGGCGTCAGCTTCATGCGCATTCTTAATCAAATTAATCAATACTTGCTCTAAAAGAGCTTGATCTGCCCAAACCCATTGGGTTGTTACCGTTGTTTTAAGTCCGATATTGGGGAAAAGCTGCTGAAACCTCTCAGCCAAAAGGTTTGCAGAAATACTCTGATAATTTAGGCTGTTCTGCTTAGATAGCGAAGCGTATCGATTAATAAAATCCTGCAAATGTAGGCAGCGATCAGAGATCAATGCCAACGCCTGCTTATCTCTTTCAGAGTTGGCCCGCTCTCCCAGGTTTTCGGCTATGGTGGAAACCGGTGTTAATGAGTTACGGATCTCATGCCCCATTACGCTGATTATCTGCTTCCAGGCGTTAATTTGGCTACTACGGATAGCAGCTTTTATATCGGTGAAGACCAATAATTGGTGGGTAACATTGGCGTCGATAAAGCTACTTTGACTGATCTGCCATTGCCGTTCATCTTGTTGTAACTCCCAGCCGGTGTCACTTCCTATCAAACCCAGCAGTTGCGGTGAAGCATACTTGTATCTTTGCCAGGATTGGCCATCATAAAGCTCATTAAAGGCGCCATTTGCATAGGTTAATTGATTCTTGTGGTTAAACACCAACACAGGGGTATCTAATTGATCAATTAGGCGATAAACCAAAAAAGCATGCTGATCATAGCGCTGTTTTTTACTTGCGAGATCTTCACTGAACTCTCGCAACTGCTGATGAAATTTACCCACTACCCCCAAAGGAAATGTGGGTTTAGCATATTGCTTATAATCTTCCATTCGGACGGCATCTACATGTAACAAAGCACGGTTAAAGCTAGAAGTGATTTTATTTCTAAAAGCGATGACAGCCATGAAACAAGGTAGGGCAACCAGAGCGGCAACCAAAGCAATCTTTCCCTTTGATAAATTTAATTGCCATAGCAACAAAGACTGCATAAACAGCAATAAGATGACTGCGATGGAAAGCCAAAAGGTGATAAACCCTTCTATGGTATTACTTTTGAATATCTTCATACTTTTCTAAACGTCGGTATAAAGAAGACTTGGTTAGCCCTAATAGCTTTGCCGCTTGAGACATGTTGCTTGAAGTTCTTTCTAATGCCTGCTTAATAAGTTTTCTCTCTGCTTGCTCCAAAGTCATCATGGGCACATCACCATTTGAAGCCTGTGGCTGAAGTGGCAAGTCATGCTCTGTCAGTTCTGTGCTTTTCGCCAATAACACCGCGCGTTCCATAAGGTGGCTGAGTTCACGAATATTACCTGGCCAATGATATGTAGACAGTTTGTCTTGTGCTAGCGCACTGAGTGTAATGGGCGGTTTTTGGTATTTTTTAATAAACTTGTTAATAAAGAATTCTGCAAGCGGTATGATATCTAACTGTCGTTCGCGTAAGGAGGGGACTCGAAACTCAAGCGTGTTCAATCGATAGAATAAGTCTTCTCGAAATTTTTCTTCAGCAATTAACTTGGCCAAATTCCCATTGGTTGCGCAGATCACTCGTGTATTCATTTTTAAAGTCTGGCTCGAGCCAAGTACTTCAAACTCACCTGACTCTAAAACCCGTAGTAACTTAACTTGTTGTGATAAAGGCGTATTCGCTATTTCATCGAGAAATAAAGTGCCGCCATTTGCCAACTCAAGCCGACCAATTCGGTTACTTTTCGCATCAGTGAAAGCCCCTTTTTTATGGCCAAACATTTCGCTTTCAAATAAGTTTTCAGCTACTGCCCCCATGTTTACCGAAATTAAAGGCCCCGAATGATTACTAGACAAAGAGTGGATTTTTTCGGCGAGTAAGCTTTTGCCTGTGCCGTTTTCTCCTGTTAGTAGGATGTTTACGTCGGCTTTGGCAACATTCTCGATGTGCTCTAATAGCTCCAGCATACAAGAAGAGCGCCATTCGTAGCCGTGTTTAACTTCTCGTTCTAGCCTTTGTTGTAATTTCTGATTTTGAACTTGTAAGTTGGACAGCGCGAGTTGCTGTTTTATGATTTGTAGTAGCCGTTGGTTTTTCCAAGGTTTTTCTATAAATTCTGCCGCACCAAGCTGCATCGCTTTGACTGCCAGCGAGACATT
Organism: Pseudoalteromonas luteoviolacea S2607; assembly: GCF_001625575.1. Lineage (GTDB taxonomy): Bacteria > Pseudomonadota > Gammaproteobacteria > Enterobacterales > Alteromonadaceae > Pseudoalteromonas > Pseudoalteromonas luteoviolacea_E. The sequence goes on along the minus strand of NZ_AUXV01000030.1, from coordinate 47,010 downwards.
AGCCCAAGCGGTCATTGCAACGACGGGAATATGAAACTCTGAGTCAGATAGCCAAGCCAAAAAGGCGATTCCCTCTTCACCGGATGTAATGTCCAGTGAGTAATTCATGTCCAATAAAATTACATCAATGTTTTGCTGTTTTATAATGTCTTTTGCTTGCTCTGGACTATTTGCTTCGACAGGAAAATAACCGTTATCTTCAAGTACAAAGCTGGTGCTTAGAAAAATATCATGCCTATCATCAACGATGAGGATATGGGGCTTGCTCATAGCGACTCTTATTATTTATCATGTTGACATACCACAAGCCACAGTACATCCAGTAAACTAAATTCCCATATTTTTGACTGAATGTAAATTGTAAAGATTCTGAAGCTTGATATAAGCAAAATGATACACGTGTTAAGTAAAGCGTCAAGGCGATTTTTAACCACCTGATTTTTTAGGAGGCAGCAATCAAACAGCCATAGATTACACTATCATTTTAGCAACAGGTGTTTAATGAACATGCGATGTGATTATTTAAATGCTTTTTGACTAGAAACTGTGCGATTAAGGCTCGTGGGCTAAAGCTCCAAACAATGTACAATTAAATGTATCGTAATCTAGCTCAGAAAGGTTGCACTTGGAAAACAACAATATATCATCGATAAACCACAAAGATAGTAAAGAAAAGTTGTTGGTTTAACTGAATTACGGATTTTGTTACAATGGCTTTTGCTTTTGAATTGTTAAAGTTATATTAATGAATAAAGTTAAATATGAGCAATTGCTGTTAAGTAGCTTAAATAATGAAGATGAATTGCATTCAGAATCATTTGAGTATCAATCTATTTTCTTAAGCTCTGTTCAACCTGATCCTACGAACGGTAGGTTCTTACCTTCAATATTAATTGACGACGAGCACGCTAAACTCTTTTGCGCACGTAAACTTACAAAGCATCAGTTAGTCCAGATCTACCATGGAGAAAATCATGTCTTGATTGGCAAGTCATGTATCGTTAACTGTTTGAAGTACGGCACTGAGCAGTGGAAAAAAGCAAACCAAACAATCGAGTCCATCATAGAGCTCGGGGATAATATTTCCGTTGCTGAGATGATACAGGCGCCGACAATTTACCCTGTTGAAAACAATAAGTATCAACTTTTAACCGGTCACAGACGTTTTTTCGCGCTAGTGTATGCTAATGGTTATGGTTCAACGGCACAATTTAAACTGTATGAAAGAAAGCCTTTGCTTTCGAAAGTTAAGCAGTTTCAAGAAAATGCCAGTAGAGAAGAGTTACCTCAGTACGGTAAGTTACAAGCTTTTTTGAATGCTCTGTCTGAGATAGAAGCTTTAAACGGCGCAAAACTAAGCTTAGGCCTCAAAAAGCTGACTGTAAAAGAGACAGCCACAGTACTTGGTATATCGATGGGAGCGTATGATAACTACAATGTACTGACTCGTTACCCTAGCGTATTGGAAGCCTACGAATCGGGGTTAAGCCTGCCCTTTTTACGTGTTAAGAAAATTGTCTTATCTACGGAAGTTGAGTACAAAAATAAAAATAATAAAACCGTACTCAATGTGACAGATAAAAAGGCGATTTCAGAGCTTATTTATTTACAGCTGACTGACAAAAAAGCTCAGGCTAAAAAAGTGCATATGGCACGCCCCATTAAGATTAAGCCGATCAATTCGCTTTCATCGTTGCGAGTATTGCTAACGAGTAACATAACTGAACTGGATACTGATGTAGATTGGACGCGAGTCGATTGGAATGATCAGGACTGCGTTTCAGATGCTTTAGCAAAGACGATTGACTTTTTAAACCATAAAGACAGTGATTAAAGCGCGACTTCGGGCGCGCAACACCTCGGTTTTTCGCCTGGTGTAGTTAACAGATAAGCCAATCTAAGAACACATCATACATAGTTGAATATGTAAGATAGATCCGTAGCACTTACTGTAAGTATATAAGTTGAAAATATTCAATAGATAGTCGTTCTTCCAAATACCATTTAATAATTTTGTGTGACGCTCAATGGTAAACAATTTAACTTTTTCAATATATCCGATAAGTTTTCTTCCGGGTCCAGTAGGTATTCAAATAACATGTCATAGTCATCAACAGCAAGCTCATTTTTGAGATACTCAAGCTTTGCCAACGTTTTTTTGTGTAAGGTAATTGTTGTCAGTTGGCCCAGCTGTCGTTGTTTATATTTTCTAAATCGTGCATCTAAACGAGTCCATCCATTAGCCGTTAATAAGTTCTTTAACAGTGCTTTTGACTCTTGAAAGCTCATACCTTGCAAATTAGGGAGCTCCCCTGTTTCCACCATAAAATCGCTAGGCCGCACCTTATCTAGAAACCCAGCACTCACATATGTTTGCCAGATTGAGTTTCTTATTTCTTCACCATCTCGTGACATGTCACACCTGCTTTGTATTTATTTATACTAGGCATTGTATTCGACCACCAGTAATGTGACAAGTCACAAAAGTGACTCTTTGCATATATTTTTCTACTTATTAAAATGCTACTTTGAAAAAGTAGAGATAAACAGCTAAAATTTTAATGTTTACCGCTGAAGACCCCTCTTTGGAATTTAAAAGTTTCTCAACGCGTATCAAAACGGCAAGGGCGTAGAGTAACGGTTAGTGCACTTGCGTTTTTATGAAAAAATAGAGGTTGTATATGAGAGGCCAATTAACCACCACAAAACATATTACGCGACAAGAAAAGGTGCGCAATAATCCTGCTATGCTGTATCTTTTGCACTTAGATTCAGAACGCAGTAGAAAAAGTATGAAATCGCTCTTAAAAAAAGTTGCAAATATGGTCGGACATAACGATATCGTTCAATGCCCCTGGCAAGAGCTCAGAAGAACACATATTCTCGCCATTAAAGAGCAATTAGTGCACTCAGGATTGGCACCCGCAACAGTTAATACTTACTTGTGTGCGCTAAGAGGAACCGCCAAAGAAGCATGGATCGCTGGATTAATGTCGTCAGACGATTATATGAAGATAAAGGATGTTAAATCAGTTCGTGGGTCACGCTTGGGCAAAGGCCGAGCATTAAATAAAGAAGAAGTCGTATCATTGCTCAGAGTGTGCCAACAGCAACACAATAATAAAGGCATGCGAGATCTCGCTATCATCAGCTTATTATACGGCTGTGGCTTGCGACGGGCAGAAGTCGTCTCCATCGAGATTCAAAACATTAACTGGCATGAACAGACGATAAAAATAACAGGAAAAGGTAATGTTGAAAGACTGACATACCTACCAGAAAGTACTTTATGCTATATAAAAAATTGGGTTGATTTGGTACGTAAAGATGACTCCGGACCGCTATTTACGAGAATAAGACGCTGGGATCATGTAACCAAAGAACGTCTTTCAGATCAGGCTATTTATGATATTTTACACAATAGACAAAACGAGGCAGGCATACAAAAATGCTCGCCACATGATATGCGAAGAACCTTTGGAACAAGCTTACTCGAGAAAGGTGTCGATATCATTACCGTTCGAGATGCGATGGGCCATGTCAGTGTAACGACAACACAGAAGTATGATAAACGCGGTAACCTTCGGTTGAGAAAAGCAAGCCAGCTGATGAATGACTAATAACCCCCATAAATTAGATAGGCAATTCTGGTTGTCACACTATTTCCTGAGCACTTTGCCACCTCATGTATGATGTGTTCTAAATGTAAACAGTCATTTGGGATCTACCCTACCTTTTCAGGAAGATGCTCGAGGTGCTTACGTAGGGCATTTCTTCGATATATCGGCATTAAGTTCAATACTTTAAGGATCCAAGTTGGTACTTTTGAAGCTTATCTACATTAAATATAATCTTTCGGCACAAACGTTCCTCACTTAACTCTAAAATAAACACGTTATTGTGGCAGCAATGAGATTTGATATTTCCCTAAACACAGGTTTGGTGCTCCTATTCAATCAGCCTCATGCCGATTTAGATAGCAAACACCTTAACAGCAGCTATACCTAATAAACCACGAATTGATACATGACTTAAAGTAGTAAGTTCAAGTCACAATCTCAGTATCGATTGCAAGGCATTGTTTTAAGCTTATTCACCTTTGCAAGTTTGAGTGATGCGCATATATCGACATCACTCTACACTAGCTGTGATTTTCAGAGATTCAGCATCTCAAAAAACTCTCTCCCTTCCCCTTATTCATATTTTTTGACCAATAGTGAATATGGTTGCAGTTTAAAAAGCAGCACTAACCGAGCATTTTTTCAACTTTTACAAACAGCTCTTTAAAAGAGTCTTCAGTCAGCTCTTCAAACGTATCAAAAGCTAAAGTGACTTTACCCTTTGCATTTCGAGTCACCGTACAAGTCGTTCGCTCTCCCACATTAATGGCCTCTTTTAATGGTGAAGAGTCAACTTGCGTTGAACGTTTAACACATTCGATCAAGTCATTTAGCAACTCTATAGGTGTAAATTGACTCAGGCCTCCCTTCACATTTTGCAGCCTTTTATGGATGACTTTTCGCTCACTAGGGTTAGTAAGGAGGTCAACTAACTTATTTACTTTTGACACCGGCAGCTCAGTTGGATCCGGAAAGGCTTCGGCCATAATCGGCTCATCAAAAAGTGAGGACGCTTTCAGGTATTTAGATAAAGTTCCTTTAGGTAAATTTAACAACTTAGCTAAATTTTCCATAGTCGAAAAAATGCCTGATTGATTCAATTTTTTATAACTGAGGGCTTTTTCCATTGGAGTGATATCCGCTCGGTGTTCATTTTCAATATGCATAAATATGGCAGCCTGCATATCATCACACTCAATGATCTTAAGTTTTAAAGGAATGTTTAGCTGATCACAGGCAAAACGTCTGCGCATCCCATAAATCAGTTCATATTTATATCCGTCTTCATCATTGAGCTTTCGAGCTAATGCAGGCTCTAGCTGTCCTTCAGACTTAATAGACTGAATTAGATCCGCACACCGCTCAGCATTGTACCAATGTGCATTTCTATTGTGTAAGGACCACCCTCGACACTCGTTTGCGGCGACTTCAATAATTGCAACTCGACTCGTTTTTACTAAGCCTGTAGAACCACTACCTAGCGCAAGTTCAGCAACAGGGACTTTACTATTTGTTTGTTTCCTCTGTGCTTGGCTGTCCGTATTTGACTTAGCCTGAGCCATGACACTCATTAAATTTGGTTTTTTCTTTGCCATTTCATTCACTTTAACTCTAGTTTACCCTCCTATAGCCCTTATATAATAGGGGGTAAGCAAGGTTTCCAATAGAAACTTTCGCTATGATTAAATCATTATAATGTAATTTAGTCTTTGTAGTGACTGTTAAAAATGCCACTAACCAAAGAAAAAAAACCCCATTAATTTCAACACTTTATAAAGGTTTCCAATGGAAACTTTCTTAAATTAATACACCTAACTCAATTAACTTGTCTTCTTTTGATGGCCAGGTCTTGAGGATCTCTAGTTCAACTTCCTTAAAAGCCAATGCCATATTGTCGATAATACGTCGATTGGGTTTACTTTGCTCATAAGGTGTTTCAAAGCGCGCTGCGGATTTAGCAATTTCGCTAGAACTTAAAAATGGTGTAGTCAACATTCGATCGCCAAAGCTCCCCTTTAATACTTCTAAAAAGTCTTTTTGATTATGTTCTCTTCTATCATACTGAGACGCAACCACCTTGATAAACTTGTAGGCTTTATCAGGATCTAGTTTAGAAATGTAATCTTTGACCATGCGAAAGAACTGTGTCGTGCTGGAGAAGTCATACATTTTACAAGCACAAGGAACAAGCAATGCATCAGCTGCCAAAAGTACATTAACAGAGATAATACCGAGTGAAGGTGGAGAGTCGACTAGAATAACATCGTAGTTATCTCTAATTGAATCGATACCATAACGAAGTGTTTTAAAGAAATCGATTCTTTCTTCAACCGATGCCATTTCAGAGATATGGGATGCGGCACCGAGCTCAGCGTGATAAAGTTCTAAGCAGGCTGGAATGATATGCACGTTAGGAATATGAGTTGTGTGTACAGCATAATCCAGAGCATCCTTTTCACCATTAAAATAAGGTAATACGGTATTATCAGCATTAAAATCCATATCAGGTATAAAGCCAAACATGGACGTTAATGTTGCTTGCGAGTCCATATCCACGACCAGTACTTTGTATCCCTCTAACGCTAAATATTGAGATAAATTGACTGTCGACGTAGTTTTTGCGCATCCCCCTTTAAAGTTCGCAATTGCGAGTACCAACGCTTCATCCCCTTCCTCTCTGCCTGGTAACGTTGAGAAATGATCCCGTAATGTATTAATTTGCTCTAAACTGTACCCGACTCTATGATTCGAATTCGGCTCTCTTGCAGGAGCTGAAATTACCCCATCATTTTCAGCTCGTTGAATTGTAGTCCGACTCTTATTCACCATTTTTTCTGTTTCAGCGGTACTAAATAGTCTTAATTTTTTAAACTCTTCAGGCTTATGTGATTCAGTGTGAGTAAGCCGAATAAACTCCTCTGAAATACTTATCAGATCGTCAAGTTGTTCTATAGCATTGTTTGTCATAAAGCAGCCTTTAAACTAAAGATTTATGATTGGATTTGCGTTACCTATAAGCTATCATAGAATAGAACGAGTTTTAATGGCTTTTAATCAAAAAGTCGTTCATGTTTTGGATAAACAATAAAAATCGAAAAGGCGCTACTTATGAATTCAGAACCCGCTCGACCTATGTTGGATTGGCTCACATCACATCCTGTATGGCAGTCGTTTAGTGAAAACTACGAACAAGAAATCAAACTAAATGAATTACAGGCAGAGCGTATCAGCACTTTCATTCGAAAGCTTGAGAGTGCAAATATAGAACAAGCTACTATTTTAGCAGGCTTGCCACAGTATTATAAAAACACATTAGAAATTACTGAGCCTTCCGAAAAGGTAACCCCAATCACAGAGCAGGCAGTGGAAACTGGAGTCGATAAGCACCAGACAATTCAATTTATTTATTCCCCATTGGCACAAATGTTTTTACCTCACTCAGAAACGGGTGAACTACTGTTCAGTCGCAGTAATGGTATGGCAGAAATTCACTGGGTATCAAAAAATGGGATCCCATATGGCGTCGCGCCTCGTTTACTATTTTTCTATATATTCTCAATGGCTAAAAAATATAAAATCAAAGAAGTGCCTTTGGGTAAATCAATGTCAGCATTAATGCGAGATATTGGCGTTACGCCGGTATCTGGAAAAAAAGGGAATGTCGCCCGTTACACGGAGCAACTAAAACGCTTAAGCACGAGTTTTATTACTTTGGAATATCAACAAAGCGCTGACAATGATATGCAGCACTTAAAGATACAGAATTGTAAAATTTTCAAGGAAACAAACCTTTGGTTTGACCCAGAGTACAAAAAAAGTGCCAGCGCTTCCGTTATCCTAGATGACGAGTTTTACGAATCATTGATGAAAAGCGCCGTCCCTTTAGAGTTAAATGCAATTAGAGCATTGAAGGATTCTGCCTTGGCCTTAGATATATATACATTTCTTACCTACCGCTCAAATAAGTCGACACGACGTCCAATCCCTTGGCAAGGCCTCGCCGACCAATTCGGTTCAGGGTATGACAACTTAAAAAACTTTAAGCTCAAGTTTAATAAACAACTCGAACTAGTAAAAAAAGTGTGGCCTGAATGCAAAGCAGAAACGTCCAGCGCAGGCTTACATATGAAAGACACCAAACCTCATATTGAAAGTACACTCCGATAAGATTGGGAAAAAAGGCTACCAATGTAGCCTTTTTTTGCTTCCAGCCTCAAAAAAAAAACGATTTTTTTAAAACTGCAAGTTAAAAAGTCTGGATTCATAGGAAAAGATTACTTCCATCACATAAAAAAATAAAAAAATAGGGACATTGATAGAATATTTATCATTTTTTTAGCACTTATCCACAGAGGAACACTATATCGGTAGCCAAAAGGGCTATATCAGTAACCAAACGCGCTATATCGGTAAACTAACAGGCTATAAAGGTAGCATAATACGCTATATCGGTAGTCGAAGAGGGCTATATCGGATCTTCAGATCTCTTTGAAGGCCTTATTTTTAAAGGACTTGATTAAATCACCAAATAGATCACGTAGATCTCAAATAGATCTCAAATAAATATAAAATAAAAAATAGTTAATTAAAGCTTCATTTTTTGTGGATATCGGGGAAAAGTTCAATAACTAGCGATACTTCTCGTTATAAACTCTGCCAAAAACAAAGTTTACCTTCACACTTATCTGTTTCTTTAAGTGATGTTCAAAGTAGTTCTATACTTAATCACCTCTTAGCTAAATGCCCATCAATACTTTGATAAACGATCACCTCTCTGATTTAACAACAATATTATTGACTATCTACCACATAGAGGTTAGCTTAATGGCAGAGTTCTATATGATGTTAGTTTATTGCATTGATCCGAACTTTAACTTCACATAAACTGAAGTTTACAAAGGCATACCATCAGTCAGAGTAGTAAGTTTATACAAAAACTTTGCTAAATAAATTTTTGGTGAGAAAAAACCACGCTGTTTATAAGGCATCTCATGCGTGAGATAATTTATAAAGAAGCTCACTCACGAGCTAGTAAAAAAATATTCACCAAAGCTGACAATTTAGTTAAATAACAACAAGGAAGCGAAAAGTATTAAGTATCATAGCTTGATGCAATATCAGTGTAAGCTTATTCACTTACACTCCGTAATAAATGGTGACTTAATAAAATCAGCTCACTTTACTGTGATAAAAACATAACTGAGTTGTCAGTTCAATTGGATGCAGATGTGAGCAAAGTAGCGTTAGGCGAATTAGCTCAGAACTAGGTTTCCCTCATTCTGCTTGACCTCAGTAAATTCAAAAATGGTAGATTTACAATGATGAATTCGAACTTTAAGCAAGTTCAAGAAGAAATAACTTATAGCTATGAAAACACTGTTTTTTTCAGAAAGCACATGGAGCAGGCCGGACTTGTTCCTGAGGATATTATTGAACCAAATGATTTTTTACGTATTCCACCAACAGTAAAAAAGAACTATCGACAAAACTTTCCAGCTGGAGTTATTGCATCGGGATATAATCTTAAAAGTCCTCATGTAATGCGATTTCAAAGTTCTGGTACAGAAGGTGATCGACTAGTCAGTGTAGTTCTGTCATATGATCTTGCTCGCAGACAGGCAAGCTGCATATCAGTCAATCCTAAGTTTTCTTCACTTTGGAAGCCAGGTTTAAAACTCCGTACTTGCCGATTTGCAGCACCTAATTGTTCAGATGTAGAGTGTGCAAACCCAAATAGTACAATGGACAGCAGGATGCTCCCTGATGGTACTTTAGTACTTCCGGTTTATCATGATCTACTTACCACCCCAGATCGCATGATAAACATGGCATTAGATGAAATTGAAGAATACGACCCCCATTTACTGTTTGTCGATCCAACCCACTTTGCATTTTTGATCCGGGCGATGAAGAAGCTAGGGCGTGTTCCGCACAAAAAATCTGGATTTTGTATCATGTCTGGATATACCTTATGCACTCAGGTCGCAAGACGCCAAATTAAAGAGTGCTTTGGTGAAGAAGTAGCATTTGCTGATATGTTAGGAATGTCTGAACTCGGCTATCTTGGTTTTGAGTGTCCACACGGTAAGCAGCATATGAACACCGAAGACTACCATCTTGAATTTATTCATAATGGACGAGCAGCAAAACCTGGTGAGTTAGCTGAACTACTGATCACTACTCTGGATGATAAACTATCTCCACACATTCGATATGCAACGGGAGATATGTTCCGCCTGAGTGATGAACCTTGTTCCTGTGGCGATCCTACACCAATCGTACGAGCTGAAGGTAGGGTAAAAAATGCGCTTTGGCGCCTTGATAATACTGTTGTAACACCGAAAGAGTTAGATGAATTAATTGGCCCAGCCCCTTGGATCGACATGTATCAAATGAATCAAACTGACGATGATCAATTTAACTTTCAGTATTTAAAAAATGAAAATTGGACACAGCAAGCTGAAGATGATCTTTTGGCGCGTTTAAGAGATACATTGAGAAGTAATAATGTGAGTTGTTCCCCAACAGAATATTTCCCAGCGGATCGTGGTGGTAAATTTATTTCTTGTGTGTCCAGTGTTGCAATGAGAGAAGAAAAAAGGAGGTTATTGTCATGGGTATAGAGAATAGTCGAGTAGACTTTCCAGTATTAGAACGACTAATTGATGGACAAAGCATCACTTATTTAGATAGTGCAGCAACCGCATTAAAGCCGCGTTCAGTCATAGATGCAATGTCAGATTACTACTCACAAAGTGGAGTTAACATTCATCGTGGAAAGTACTATCTATCGGAGGAGGCGTCAGACGCTTATGAGCGAGTTCGTTACTCTATTGCTCAGTACTTAGGTGCATATGGTAACGAGATCGTTTTTACTAAAGGAACTACCGAAGCACTTAACCTAGTGGCATATGGTTTAGATCTGAAAGAAGATGACGTTGTTGTTGGCTTTCTTGATTCTCATCATGCACAGTTGCTACCTTGGAGAAGATACGCTAACTTGCAATTGGTTGGCCTCAATAGCGAAGGGGGTATCGATCTCGACCACTATCGTGAATTACTAAAATTGAAACCAAAAGTAGTCGTATTAACGCACTGTTCAAATGTAAGTGGTACGATTGCACCGATTGAACAGATGGCTGAAGAAGCTAAAAAGGCATGTGATGCAATTGTTGTTGTCGATGCTGCACAATCAATTCCACATCCTCACTTGCGTATCGATGTGTCAAAAACTCCTGTAGATTTTGTCGCTTTTTCAGGTCATAAAATGCTTGGCCCAACAGGAGTCGGCTGCTTGTATGGTAAAAGCGCAGTACTAAATACATTACGGCCGCTGATGCTTGGCGGTGGCATGGTTGACTGGGTTGATGCCGATGGTTCACAAGAGCGTAAGATCCCACACCGTTTTGAAGCTGGAACGCCGCCCATTGCATCCACCCTAGGCTTAGGTGCAGCACTAACCTACTTAAAGCAGTTCAGTGTTCAAGAGTCACTAGAACATACTGAAACTTTGACGAAAGCAATAATTGATGGCGCACTTAAGCGAGATTATTTGGAGTTACTGGGGACTAAAAGTGTTAAAAACCGCTGTGCAATTGGCAGTTTAAGAATTCATGGTTGCGATGACTTATCTGATATTGCACGGTCTTTAAGTGATTCGTATGGGATAATGTGCCGAACCGGCCATATGTGTGCCCAGCCTGTCGTTGATGACCAAATGGGTGGGGAGATATTGAGGATATCTGCGTATATTTACAATACAACAGAAGAAATCGAAAGGTTCTACCTAGCTCTGGATGAGCTCGTTTCCTTTCTTGGGCTTTGAGTTGGACACTGAAATTTATGTGAAAGACTAAGTCAATCGAAAATCTATAAGAATAATATCTGTATCAGAAACAGAACACAAAAAAGGAAAAAGCGAAATGTTGATGCGTTCTCATCCCATTTTATCTCGTTTCATTATTTGGATAGTCCTGCCCATAATCATAGTGTTGTGTGCAGGTTATGCATTTCTTTATCAAAGTCTGCCTCAGAAAGCAGGTACAATACACTTAAAGGGGTTGAGTGCCACTGTGAAAGTGACCCGTGACGAACACTCAATTCCACATATTTCTGCAACGACAGATCACGATGCTTTTTTTGCCTTGGGATATATCCATGCTCAAGAACGTTTGTGGCAGATGACCCACAAGCGACGGTTAGCTGAAGGCCGCTTAAGCGAAGTGATGGGGATTGATGCATTGCCTATGGATCAGTATATGCGAGCGTACACTCTAGTCCCGGCTGCGCAATCTGCCATGAAGCACCTAGATGAAACCGCGCTTGAAGTATTGAGGGTGTATGCAGCTGGCGTTAATGCATGGATCAGTGAGGGTAATACATTACCTGCCGAGTTCTATATTTTGGATACTGAACCTGAACCTTGGAAGCCAGTTGACTCAATTTTGATGATGAAACTAATGTCATTGAACCTTGGTCCCAATCACTCTGCTGAAACAGAGTTTGACCTATTAGTAAAAGAAGTTGGTTTGGCAAAAGCAAATGACATCATTCCTAATGAAAACAAAAATAACCCCGCGGCTACAGATTACTATGAGGGAGAGTTGGCAGACAGCGAGGTTGAAGCGCGTCTGATTGGGTTGAACGATCGCCTTCAAGACGAATTTAAATCCGGTGGTGAAATTGCCGTGGGGAGCAATGCATGGGCGGTTTCTGGAAAGTACACAGAAAGTAACTTTCCTCTGTTGGCCGGAGATCCTCACCTTTTGACTGAAATGCCGTCGGTTTGGTATTTAGCTAATATCAAAGGGGATAGAATAAACGTCACTGGCGCCACGTTTGCAGGCGTACCGCTCGTCTTTATGGGACGAAATGAGTCAGTCTCTTGGGGGGTGACAAATATGTTCCCTGATGCACTAGACCTATATGTCGAACGTACTAACCCATTAAATCCTAATCAATATGAAGTAGATGGTGAATGGGTAGATATGGAAATAGAAGAACAAACGATTCATATCAAGTCGGCATCTCCTGCATTCTTAAATAAACCAGTGCCATCAGTACAATGGCAAGTAAGAAGAACACGCAATGGTCCATTGATTAGTGATGCTATTGGACAGGTTGACTCTCCTTTGGCGATTCGGTGGACTCCCTTAGATGAAGTTGATAAATCATTTGAAAGCTTTTTGGGAATGAATTATGCGGACAACTTAGAGAGTTTCGAGTCAGCACTGAGGGAGTATAAAGCGCCCGCGGTGAATATTATATATGCGGATGTTGAGAACAACATTGCACAGTTTGCTGCGGGAAAAATTCCGGTAAGAAAAAAGGGGAATGGCAGGCGGCCAGTCCCTGGATGGAATTCAAATTATCAGTGGGAAAGGTATCTTTCGTTTGATGAAATGCCACACAAAATTAACCCTGAAGAAGGTTATGTTATTAATGCCAACAATAAAAACCACCCTGATGACTATCCTCATATTATTCTAAATTTGGAGTCACCACCTTATCGTGCTGACCGCATTGAAGACGTAGTTCAAGAATTTATTGCATCCGGAAAGAAAATTTCGGTGCAGGACTTTATCGATTTACAAGGAGACAGTGAGAGTCTTCAGGTAAAAGAACTGCTTCCTCATATTTTAAGTCTACCCGTCAAAAATGCTAAGCACAAAGCAGCAATAGAAAAGTTAAAAGCCTGGGATCATGTCATTGCTGGTGATAGTGAAGCAAGTGCACTTTACCAAGTATGGATGAAGCACTTTAATCAGTTATTGATCTCCGATGACCTAAAGGGGAGTGCGCTACATGAGCGACGCGGCAACGCAATTCAAACGGTGCCACCAAGATTAAGGCCATTATTGATAAAACAAGTATTTCTAAAGAGCCCTGATTTAAATAATGATTGGTGTGATCAAGTTAATACAGATGTCCACGAAACGTGTGATGACTTAGGTTTAATTGCACTAGATGCGACACTTGAAGAGCTGGATAGACTCATTGGAATGACGCATGATTGGGAAGATATCAACGAGCTTTACTTACCCCACCTAGCATTTAGAGATATTCCGTTGTTGGATAGCATTTTCTCTCGCACTATCGAAGGAAACAGCGACCGATTTAGTGTCAACCGCGCTGACTGGAGATACTCTGAAGCTGTAGGCTATAGGGTGATCTCTACAGCAGGCTATCGTCAAGTAATTGACCTAAGTCCTGAAAATAATAGTGGCTATATCAACAGTTCTGGTCAAAGCGAGCACTTGTTGAGCGATCATTATGACGACAACATCACTCCTTTTAAAGACTTGCAATTGAGACCTTTGAGATTAGGCGCACCGAGCAGATCGCAAGCAGAATTGATACTGCATTTAGAGCCCGTCAAATGAGCCTCTCAAGGGAATTTAGGAATTGAAAATGAATAAAAATAAGCAGGAAAATTCTTCGATAAATTTATTTGGGTTATTAACAGCAACGGCCCCCAATAAAGTTTTTTCGTCTATCGTATTAGGAGCTCTGGGTGGCGCGGCATATTCGTTGTTAGTGCCATTACTGCTGTTGTCTTTACAGCCGCCACTTAGCCGACTAATGCAACCTGAGTTTGAAACTTCTTACTGGCTATTAGGTATGTTTGAAGTTTCTGATCCTCAACAAGCACTGTTCTTTTTCTCTGTGTGTTTGCTGATCCTTTTGTGTCGAGGGTTTTCTGGTACATTTATGCTTCAGGTAAGCGTCGATGCAACCGTTAATTTGCGTAAAAGAATGTATGGCAGAATTGCAAAGCTGCCTATCCAAAAATTGGACCAAATTGGGCCGTCCCGTTTATTGACAGCAATTAATAAAGATGTGGAGCTAATTTCCTATGGCGCTTCGACCATACCCAGTATTTTAGTGGCGGTTACCACCTTATTTGGTATGCTCGGCTTTTTGTTGTACCTGAGAGTAGAAACCTTCCTCTTTGTGGTTGGACTTATCGTATTCGGTTTTATCACCTACCAAATCCCTATTCGCTTTGGTGGTAAACACATGATGAAAGGTCGAAACAGCTTTGATGGGATCCAAGAGGGGATTAGAGGTTTAATCTATGGTGCAAAAGAGCTCAAGCTCAACAAGCATAAACAGCAAGAGTTTTTACAAGAGGAGCTTTATAATGCTGAGGATAACTACAAGCGTGCGACTAAGATGGGAGAGACGTTCGTTGTTTTTGCTAACAACTATAGTAATCTGATCAGCTTCTTTACGATGGGCGCTGTTGCGTATGTGATGGCCAATTATTTTACGCTTTCCAGAGATGATATTCTGGGCTCCATCATGATTCTCCTATATATCATGGGACCTATCACGGTTCTAGTTGGTGCTATGTCGAGCCTCGTTTCTGCAAAAGTTGCGGCGAAAAAATTAAATCAATTGTTTGATGAAATGACAATTGAACCGAGTTCATCCAACATGTCAGGCAAAATATGTCATCCAGAGCAGCTTAAGCTAGAGGATATTGAATACATGTATCCCGCACTACAGAATGAAGAGTCCGGGTTTCATATCGGACCTATTAATTTAACATTTAACCCTGGGGAGATTACATATCTTGTTGGTGGTAACGGCTCTGGCAAAACCTCTTTAGGTAAATTGATTTCTCTGCATCATATCCCCAATAAAGGCCGAATTTATTTTGATAATCAAGTTGTTTTAGATAGTAATAGAGATGATTTTCGTCAGAGTATTTCGGCTATTTATTCAGACTTTTACTTATTTACAAAACTATTTGGGTTGGTAGAGAAGAATGGGCTAGACGGTCGGGCTAGTGAGTTGTTAAAACGTTTGGGTTTAGAAGAGAAAGTGACGATTGAAAATGGGCAGTTCTCTAGTACAAGATTATCCGATGGACAGAAAAAACGCTTAGCATTGCTTGTTAGCTATTTGGAAGACAGACCCATCTATATTTTTGATGAATGGGCTGCGGATCAAGATCCTGAGTTCAAGGAAATTTTTTATCATCATATTCTACCTGACTTGAAGAAGCTCAATAAAATAGTTGTGGTGATCACTCATGATGACCGTTATTTCCATCTTGCTGATAAATTAGTAAGGATGGAGACAGGGCAAGTGTTAGAAGAAGTGAAGACTGAGGATTCAGAAAGTAATAAGCCTAGCAAGCAATTGTCGGAGGTAGAAAATGTCATCTAGCTTGGAAAATCTAGATGATAAGCAGATGGCCAAATTCTTCAGAGGCTTTGAGCTAATCACAGAGTTTAGAGAGATCATGTATACAGAGAGATCGTTAACTCGTCATTTGCCAAAGCTTATCAATGGAGCAATTGAATACCAGTTTCTTCCTTATTATTTTTCAGATGTACCAAATTGGAGGTTGGCACTTCGTAAGCTAATGGCAAAAGAGCGCATAGCCCCAGACTATGTAATGACTGGACCTGGAAAAAGTGGGTCCAGTGATTTGGTGAGCCATCTACTTTTTCATCCGAATGTGCTGCCCCCATTGGCGAAAGAACCCAAAATGTACAAAGTAAAAAATTGGCACATGGGCTACCCAACGGTAAAAGAAAAGCAACAAGCAGAAGAAAAGGTGGGGGGGCCAGTTAGGTGTGGCTATCTGGATCCTGAAATGCACCGCCTAGATGTGATGGACAAACTTTATGAGTTAAATCCTAATTGCAAAGTGATTATAGTGCTGAGAGATCCTGTTGCTAGAGCATATTCATACTGGAAGTGGGAGCTCTTTATGGGCTCGCGAATGCTTAAAGGTAATAAAAAACTCGGGTTTTTTAATGACTTTGACACATACATTGAGCGCGCAATTGATTTATTTCCCAGCATTCCAATGGAAACTTTTTGTGGGCATCAGGTACTGGCGGACGGAATTTACTTTAAGGCAGTTGAGCGGTGGATCAACCGGTTCGGCAGGGACAATGTCATGGTGTCCGACGTTGCCGAGTATTTCAAAGATCGAAAGCCAATACTTGGAAGAATTCAAAAGTTTCTAGATTTGCCTTTGGTCAATATTCCGGAATACAGCAAAAAAGCCAACGAAAATCCGATAAAGCTGCCCCCTGCGGACAAAAAAACAAAAGAAGCTCTGGCCAGTTTTTATCGACCTTATAACGAGAAACTGTTTGAGTTGTTGGGGTGCGAGTTTCAATGGCAATAGCGCTCGACTTGAATAACGAGCCGTTCGTTTAATAGATTATTAAGAGTTATAACTATGGACAATAAATTACTTTATCTAAGAGAAGATACTTACTTTGAACCGTTGATCAATCACTGGTATGCATGGCCCTATCTACTACCTCCTGTGACGGCTTCAAGATATATCGTCAATACGCACCGTCGTATTATGCAGTCTTTCGTGAAAAACTATAAACTGCACATTCTTGCCTCCAAAGAAAAGGTGTTAACGGGTGGTGAGTTTTTAAATTGTACAGAAGAGCAAGTTGAAGATATCCAAGCGTTAATTACTGAGTTAGACGAAAATTGTGGCGATTTAATTGAATTGTCTGATGCGGTTAAGCATTTAGATGAACTGCTATTTAATCATACCAGTGGTGAAACGATTGAGGGCCTTTACGATAAGATCCCTGGACCGTTAAAAGGGTGTGTTGAGTTGTTTTTAGATATGGAGCACCGTCCTTCATACCGCCTTATTGAGCCACTACTATACAGAAGTGCATATTATAAGCCTGGGTTGCAAAGTCTATCATTTGGCTTGCTCTCTAAGGTCGAGGAGCGGCCGTTTGTGCTGAGTACGCCTCGATTACCCGACGACAGTCATATGCAAGTCGACGCAGATTTTAATGCCCCGCTCATTGATGAAATCTTTAAGGCGCGAGAAGTCCCTATTTCAGCTGAGCGCGTGGATGAACTGTTTCAAGATTATTCGCAATCAGGAGGCTTGTCATACCGCGACTTCTTTACCACCGAAAAGCCGACACTGGTCCATGAACCCGTTGAGGAAGGCGTGCGATTGAGATACACCGGCCATGCTGGATTTATGGTAGAAACGAAGGATATTTGTATATTAGTTGACCCAATCATTGCTTCAAGAGATGCAAACAAGGCGGACGAAATGATTGGTCATAGTGAATTGCCTGCGAGTATCGATTACATCTTATTGACGCACACCCACATGGACCATGCGAATATTGAAACGCTATTACAACTGCGCTACAAAACTAAAAAGGTTGTAGTGCCCAAAAACAATGGCGGGACCTTGGTTGATCCGTCTCTGAGGCTGATGCTAAAGCAATTGAACTTTGATGTGATTGAAGTCGATGACTTGGATGAGATCAGCATACCTGATGGTCGTATCGTCAGCATTCCATTTTTAGGCGAGCATGGCGATTTAAACATTCGTTCCAAAACAGCTTGGTATGTTGAAGCACATGGCAAAAAGTGCTTCTTCGGTGCAGACTCTTCCAACCCAGATCGTAATCTTTATCAACAATTGGGTAAACTCTTTACTGATTTGGATGTTCTGGCGATTGGCATGGAGTGCGTTGGGGCGCCATACACATGGGCGTATGGTGCTTTGCACACCAAAAAGGTGCCGAAGAATATTAAAAACTCAAGGCGCTTAGATGGTTCTGACTGTGATCAGGCGTTGCCTATGGTTAAAGAATTTAATGCCAAACAGGTGTGCGTTTATGCCATCGGTCTTGAGCCATGCTTCAAATACTTCAACGGTCTAGAACATGAGGAAGACTCGAGGCAGGTACTTGAATCAAACAAGTTCTTGTCTGCATGTCAGGATATTAATGTTCCTGCAGAGATCATGTTCTGTAAAAAAACCATCAATCTTAAATAAATAACGACTAATAAGAATTATAAAAGCTAAGGTGCTTGTATGGAAACTATCTACGACTTTCTCGCAGTTCATGCGCAATCAAAAACGAATGAAGAGGCTTTTACCTTTATTGAAGATAACGGTGAAACCTTTCAGATAAGCTTCAGTGAACTGCATCAAAAGGCCCTATCAATCGCGCAATATCTCAAAACTCAATGTGATCCTGGGTCTCGAGTTGTTTTATTGTTTCCTCCCGGTCTTGAATATATTCAGTCGTTCTTAGGGTGTTTGTATGCGGGGGTTGTGGCGGTCCCTCTTTATCCGCCGCAAAGTAAGAAGCATGCGGGACGCGTGTTAACCGTCATAGACGATTGTAAAGCGAATCTAGTATTGACCAATGGGATGTTAAAATCTCAAATTGAAGGTGAACTTGCGCCTTTATCAGTACTTGGATTTGAGCAGCTGTGTGGAGAAGGCGCGGAGAGTCTGGTTGCTTTGCCTAAAGCAGATGACGTCGCGTTTCTACAATATACTTCGGGATCTACAGGCACTCCAAAAGGGGTTGTGATAAGTCATGGCAATATCATTGCGAATTTAAAAACCTTACAACAGGCGACACATTGCGGTGAAGACGATGTGTTTTGTAACTGGTTGCCGCTATTTCATGATTTAGGTTTGGTCAATACGCTGTTATTGCCTATTTTCTTGGGTGCGCACTCGGTGTTGATGTCTCCGATACGCTTTATCAAAAATCCGATCACCTGGCTGTCAGCCATTACCGAATATAAAGGTACTATTGGTGGGGCGCCTAATTTTGCATTTGACCATTGCTTAGAGCGTATCAAACCACATCAAATGGCTGGATTGGATCTTTCCAGCTGGCGTATCGCTTTTAATGCGGCAGAGCCGCTTGATGCGGACACGCTAATGCGTTTTTGTGAGCGCTTTTCTCGCGTTGGTTTCAAAGAGTCTGCGATTTTCCCAGCGTACGGAATGGCAGAGGCAACAGTGTTTATCTGTGGGGGGACGCATGCCTCACCTTATCTAGCCAATGCCTTTGCGAGTGACGATCTTCAGCAAGGCAGGGCAAAACTTTGTCCGATTGACCAAAAGCAACAGGTTCTGATTGGGCATGGACATGTGCAACCAGAGCATCATTTGAAAATTGTATCACCGCACACGTTGACGGAGTTATCAGAGGGTGAAGTCGGTGAAATTTGGTTCGCTGGCCCAAGCTTAGCGCAAGGCTATTGGAATGATGAGGAAAAAACGAATGCCAGCTTCGGAGCAAAATTAGCGCATGATGATGCCTGCTATTTGCGCACGGGCGATCTCGGTTTTATACATCAAGGTGAGTTATATATTTCTGGCCGTATCAAAGATGTCATGATCATTAAAGGCCGTAACTACTACCCTCAAGATTTTGAAAAACTGGCATATCAGGTCTTTCCGGGCCTTAATCAAAATGGGGCTGCGGCTTTTGAGTACAATGGGAATGCCGTCTTGCTGGTTGAAATTAATCGTCACGAAATGAAAGCGTTTGACTACAAGCTGGCAAGTGAAACAATTAAAAGTGCTATTTTTGAGCAGTTTGAAGTTGTACTGGCTGATGTGGTGTTTTTGAAGGCCGGTCGTATTAATCGAACATCAAGTGGCAAGATTCAACGCTCATTATCTAAAAAGCGTTATTTGGCACAAGATCTCGATGCTTTGTACCGAGCAATAGATGGTAAAATGACAGGTGAGGCTTCTGACTCTGACGTTAAGTTAGGTACAGTGACCACGCTGGAAGCTGAATTATGTGAACTATGGCAAGAGGTATTTGGGATTGATCGCATTGACGTGGAGGACAACTTCCTCAGTTTAGGCGGGCATTCACTACTGGCGACAAACTTAATCTCACAGATCCAAAAAAAGTGGCATGTTGACATCACCATGCGAGACTTTTTCACTAATCATACAATCCGTAAACTGGCGAAGGTCATTGAGGCGGCACAGACGTCAGAAGTGTCTACGATTATGCCACAAGCAGCACAAAGTGCGATACCAGTATCGTTTGCGCAAGAACGTATGTGGTTGGTAAATCAAATCGAGTCTGAGCAAGCCCAATATAACTTACCGTTCTCATTTAAACTGTATGGTGAGTTAAACACGGCCTTTTTACAACAAGCCTTTTCATCAATTATCGAGCGACATCAGGCCTTAAGAACAACTTACTTTGAAAGTGAAGGTGAACTTTATCAACAGGTACAAGGGGCGACGACATTTGACTTACCAGTCATAGATCTCACAGAGCTAGCACCTGAACAGCAAGAGCAGCGTGTGGCCAAATTACGACTTGCTGAAGCCAATACTGTATTTAACCTTGCACAAGATACCATGCTTCGCGCCGCCCTGATAAAGCTCAACTCACAGACTCATGTGTTACTGATCACAACACACCATATTGCGACTGATGGTTGGTCGTTAGGTGTACTCACTCAGGAGCTCAATGCACTGTATGGGGCGTATGTGCAGGGGGGTGACAACCCGTTGTCACCATTGGCAATTCAATACGGTGATTATGCCCATTGGCAACGCACACAGCTTAAAGATGATGCCTTGGACAAGCATCTTGACTATTGGACGGAGCACCTTGCTGAGTTACCTGTGGTTCATAGTCTTGCGTTAGACAAACCGAGACCTGCAGTACAAAGTTTTAAGGGCGCGAGTGTATTCCAACGCTTGTCGCCAGTATTACAAGATACGCTACATCAATTGGCTCAAAAACATGATGCGACGCTCTTTATGCTGATGAATGCCGCATTTGCAAGCTTCTTGGGTCGCTACTCCGGTGAAACAGATATTGTCATTGGCTCGCCAGTGGCGAATCGAGAGCAATCTGAGTTGACGCCACTGATTGGCTTATTTATGAATAACCTTGTGTTTCGTTCAGACTTGTCAGCGGATCCTACTTTTGTTGAATTACTTGCGCAAAGCAAAGAGCGTACACTGCGCGCACAAGCGCACCAACAGGCACCTTTTGCCAAGCTGGTTGATGCACTGCAACCCGAACGCGATTTAAGCCACAGTCCGCTGTTTCAAGTGATGTTGATCCTGAACAACCAGCATGTTGAACCTCTAAAACTCGCCGGCGTGGATGCGAAGCAAATTCACAGTGCAACGTCATTTGCCCAGTATGATCTTACGTTGGTGCTGCACGAGCGGGAAGATGGTTTAGACATAGAGTGGCAGTATGCCAGTGAACTGTTTGTGCATGAAACTATTGAGCGCATGGCGCATCACTTCGAAGTCATTCTGACATCTATTGTTCAGGCGCCAGATACTCAGATCAGTCAGTTGCCTTTATTAAATGCCGATGATGCCATGAAAGTGACTCGCGAATGGAATGCCACCCAGTTAGAATTTGCAAATGACAGTTGTTTGCATCACATGTTTGAGCAGCAGGTGATAGCGACTCCACACGCCATTGCGGCTACTTATCAAGGTGAGCAGCTATCTTACGAGCAGTTGAACCTGCGTGCTAACCAATTGGCACATTATCTCGTCCAGCAAGGCGTGACGCCAGACTCGATCGTGGGTGTGTGTGTTGATCGTTCATTGGAGATGTTGATTGCGACTTTGGCAATCATGAAATCTGGTGGTGCTTACTTACCAATGGATCCCACTTACCCTACTGCTCGATTGGCTCACATGGTAGCTGACTCGGGGGTGAAGTATGTGATCACCACCACTGCCTATCAGCAAACACTCTCGGTAGAGCACCTCCTATGCATTGATAGTGCGTCATTGCAAAGCGTGTTAGCGCAGCAAGCGTGCTCGGATCTACCCACTGAACAGCTGGGGCTTACAGCAAGTAATCTTGCTTACGTTATTTATACATCGGGTTCGACAGGTAAACCTAAAGGGGTGATGGTTGAGCATCGTAATGCGGTGAACTTTATCAGTTCGAT
Organism: Pseudoalteromonas luteoviolacea S2607; assembly: GCF_001625575.1. Classification (GTDB taxonomy): domain Bacteria; phylum Pseudomonadota; class Gammaproteobacteria; order Enterobacterales; family Alteromonadaceae; genus Pseudoalteromonas; species Pseudoalteromonas luteoviolacea_E. The sequence continues at coordinate 24,652 of NZ_AUXV01000030.1, read as the reverse complement.
GCAAAAAGCACCTAGTTGTAGCGCAGAAGATACATTATTGGCCGTCACGTCACTATCTTTTGATATTCATGTTTTGGAATTATACCTTCCGTTAGCATGTGGTGGTGAAGTGGTCATTGCTCCAACAGAAGCGCTTGCTTCACCGGACGAGTTAGCGACCTTATTGGAAACGCATGAAGTCACCACAATGCAGGCCACGCCTGCAACCTGGAAAATGCTTGTGCAGAACGGGTGGCAACCTTTACGGCCTCTAAAGGCACTTTGTGGAGGGGAGGCTTTAAGTGTTGAATTGAAAGATGCGTTGGTATCCATGTCACACATTATGCTGTGGAACATGTACGGCCCAACAGAAACCACGGTTTGGTCAACAACCGGTGAGGTAAATGACTCAATTTCCTTGGGTACGCCGATAGCGAATACTCAATGTTACGTGCTCGACAGGCATTTACAGCCTGTTCCGGTCGGGTGTTTTGGCGAGTTGTATATAGGTGGCGAAGGTGTTTCCAGAGGATACCTGAATCAAGCTGAGTTGACGGCTGAACGATTCGTGGTGGATCCATTTTCTAGCAAACCGGATGGCAGGTTATATAAGACAGGCGACCTTGTGCGTTGGTTAGCGGATGGCACGCTTGAGTATATGCGACGGGCGGATCTTCAGGTAAAAGTACGTGGTCACCGGATTGAACTTGAGGAAATCGAGTCGGTATTAAAGCAGCATCCTAACGTGGTCGACGCGATTGCACACGTGTTCTTTGTGGGTGACTCAACACACTTAGTTGCTTATGTTATTCCTAAAACGGTAGACGGGCATGGTGATGTCTCGCAAGACCTCAGCTCATACCTGGAAGAGTGTTTACCCAGTTATATGGTACCGGCTGCAATTGTTGAGCTCAGTGAGCTTCCATTGACACCCAATGGCAAAGTGGATCGACAGGCATTGCCTGCGCCACAGTTTAGTGATCCGGAGGTGTATGTCGCACCGCAATCAGACACAGAGCAACAATTGAGTCTTATGTGGCAAGCATTGTTGGATATCGATGCACAGGATATCAGTGTGACAAGTAGCTTTTTCCACTTGGGTGGGCACTCACTACTTGCTGCACGTTTGGTTGCGCTGATCCGCAATCAGTGGAACGTCGAAATCTCAATTAGAACACTATTTACCGAGCAAACTATTCGCGGATTGGCGAATGTCATTGATACATCGGCGGCGAGCCACATACCAAAAATAGTTCAGCAGTCGAGCGATGAGCCAATGGTGATTTCGTTTGATCAGCAGCGCTTGTGGCTCTTGGATCAAATTGAGCAAGGTAGTACACAGTACAACTTGTGTCGCGGCTTTGAGTTATCAGGCAAGCTAGACATCGATGCATTGAATCATGCTTTCCAGAGCATCGTATCACGTCATCATGTACTGAGAACCACTTTTCAAACGACAGTATCTGGCGATGCAAGACAAACGATCTCAGAAGACTTTGAGGTGGCGTTACCGGTCGTTGAGATCCCAGGCTTGAGTGCTGAGCAGCAAAAGCAGGCGACTTTGCAGCATATGCAAACAGAAACCGATAAGGTCTTTGACCTAAGTCGTGACCTCATGCTTCGAGTTAAACTGTTGAAATTCAGTGATGATGCACACGCACTGCTTGTTACGATGCATCATATTGCGGTGGATGGTTGGTCTGAAGGCATTATCATTAAAGAGTTTACCGCCTTGTATCAAGCTTACGTCGACAAGCAACCAAATCCACTCGCTGAGTTAGAAATTCAGTATACAGACTATGCTTGGTGGCAAAATAACTGGCTCAAAGGCGATGTGTTAGAGCATAACTATCAGTTTTGGCGTGCGCAGTTAAAAGATATTCCAGAAGTACATAATTTACCGCTTGACCATGCTAGGCCTGCGGTCCAGAATTTTGCTGGACAAACCCATCGTCAATTTATCAGTAAAGAGCTCCAGCAAGGGTTGCATGAGTTAGCACGAAAATATGATGTTACGCTGTTTATGGTGCTCAATGCTGCCTATGCTGTTTTGTTAGGTCGCTATTCTAACGAAGACGATATCGTGGTCGGAACGCCGGTTGCCAATCGCGATCAAGCTGAATTGGCTCCATTAGTCGGCTTCTTCGTTAATACGTTGGTGTTGCGTACTGATCTATCAGATAACCCAACGTTTGATACATTATTACAGCGCAGCAAAGATTACCTACTGGGCGCCTATGAGCATCAACAACTGCCCTTTGAACGTCTGGTTGATGAATTACAGTTAGACCGTAGTTTAAGTTACTCACCATTGGTGCAAGTTAAACTCGCATTACAAAACAATGAGGTAGGTAAATTTGAGTTGCCAGAACTGGCAATTAACTCGATTGAACAAGAACAAGCGGTGTCAAAGCTAGATTTGAGCTTAGATATTTTTGAAATAGAAGAAACTGAAGAGCAGGGCATGTTGTTTGTGTGGGAGTATGCCACATCATTGTTTGACACTGCCACGATAGAACAGTTAGGGCAGCATTTCGAAGTGTTGCTCAAAGGAATTGTTGCAACACCGCAAGCAACCATTGGACAGTTGCCTATTTTAACTGCACAAGAGTCGCAGGTTATGCTTGGTAGCGAGCATAATTTAGGTGAGCAGAGTGCCGAGAATACTTGTATTCATGAGCTCATTGAAGTGCAAGCTGCGCGTTCACCGAATGATATCGCTGTCTCCTTCAGCACGGGACGCAGTGCAGTTGAACAAACGTTGACCTATGCAGAGTTGAATGCGGCGGCAAACCAAGTTGCGCACTATCTGCTTGAACAGGGCGTGAAGCCAGACACGTTAGTGGGGATCTGTGTCGAACGTTCATTAGAGATGATGATTGGGCAGCTCGGTATTCTAAAAGCGGGAGGTGCTTATGTGCCAATCGACCCAAGTTACCCACAAGATCGCATTGAATACATTCTAGAAGACTCCAAGGTTGAGATCTTACTAACCGAAAGTGAGTTGCTCTCAGAGCTCCCTTTAGACGACCAACAAGTTTTGCCATTAGACGAGGAGATGCGTGAAGCGTTACTAGGCGATTATTCTGAAGAAAATATCGACAAAGCATTGCACCCCAGTGGAACCCCCTTGACCGCTGAGAATTTAGCGTATGTTATCTATACATCTGGATCGACAGGTAAGCCAAAAGGCGTGCTTATCGAACACACTGGAATAGTTAATCTTGCCCAAGATATGCAATCGCGCTTTGGGTACGATAAGGATACTTGCATCTTGCAATATTACTCGTTTGCATTTGACGCCGGGGCCGAGGATTGGATAGGGGCATTGACATCAGGTGGTACGCTGAGGCTGATAAGTGCAGATGATTTACTGGACTTAGATACCCTCACAGACGTTGTGAATAAGTCCCAAGTAACGCACTTACATGTACCGCCTTCTGTGCTCGCATTGTTAGACCCAACAGTGATGCCAAGTATTAAAACGGTTGAAGCAGGTGGCGAAAAGTACAGTCAAGAACTGGTGGATAAGTGGGGCGCGCATGCGCAGTTTTTCAATGTATATGGCCCTACTGAAACCAGTATTTCAAGTAGCTTTAAGCAGTGCCATATCAATGATACGGTGATGTCGATTGGACAAGCCATTCCTAATGTTCAGTATTATGTTTTAGACAAGCATTTCGCGCCTTGTCCAGTGGGCGTTGCTGGCGAATTGTTTATCGCTGGTGCAGGACTCGGAAGGGGCTATATAAATCAACCAGAGTTGACTGCCGAGAAGTTTATTACCAACCCATTTGTTGATGGTGCGTCAGGTCGTGATCGCCTCTATCGCACCGGTGATTTGGTGCGCTGGATCCCCGGCACACAAACTGAGCATTCATGCGGTGAATTAGAGTTCCTAGGGCGTATTGACCAACAGGTGAAGATCCGTGGTTTCCGTGTTGAGTTAAGCGAAATCGAGTCGGTATTATTACAACACGAACAGCTCAATGAAGTGGCAATTATTGACCGAGACACCCCTAAAAAGTTAGTGGCATTTTTCACTTTATCTGGCAGTGAACAGGCGCACCCTACACAGAGTGCAGAGCAAGTGATTGTATCATTGAGAGAGTATCTGAAGCAGTCGTTGCCAGATTATATGGTACCGTCGGCATTTGTTAGGTTAGATCAGCTGCCCTTGACATCTAATGGTAAAGTGGACCGCAAAGCGCTGTTAGATATTGATGTGTCTGCTCAACTGGTCACACAAAAATATGTTGCGCCGACCACTGAAGCAGAAAATAAACTGTGTGAAATTTGGCAAGCGCTACTTAAAATTGAACAAGTGGGCATCACAGATAATTTCTTTGCGCTAGGTGGTGACTCTATTTTGGCAATTCAGGCTGTTAACCGTGCAACCCAAGCAGGCTTTGGATTAACGACCCGACAGTTATTTGAAAGCCAGACGATAGAAAAGCTGGCAGCAGAGGTTAATACGCAAACCAGTCATGATGCGAATAGTGACATCGCCGATGCAGATCTATTGTTACAATCTGATTTGGCACCGCAGTTGCGAGAAAAAATTGCGACGTGGCAAGCGGCTTACCCATTGCTTACTAAAGTGTATGCGACCACCGGGATGCAGCAAGGGATGTTATTTCATAGCAGTTTGGATGCGTCCGCATACGTTTCACAATTGTCAGTCACGCTAACAGGGCTGTTGAATATTGGTGCTCTGAAACGGGCTTTGAGCAGCACTATCGCGCGTCATGATGTTTATCGCACGGTATTTACGGAAGACTTTACGCACCAATTGGTGTTGTCAGAGGCTGAATTACCTTTTGAAGAATTAGACCTGTCATTGCTAGATAATGCTGAGCAAACGGCACAGCTCGATGCTTTGGTGAAGCAGGATAAAGCGCAAGGGTTTGATGTCACACACGCGCCCATGATGCGCATCAAACTAGTAAAACTGTCTGAATCGAAACAGTGCTTGGTGTGGTCAAATCACCATGCGTTAACCGATGGTTGGTCACTGCCACTGGTGTTCAAAGAAGTCATGGCGTTATATGTTGAGGCGTGTGAGCAAATGACAGCTTCAGAGGACAATGACGGTAAGCTGCTGTCGCCATCATTACCAACGGTACAGCCATATGGCAGCTATATTTCTTGGCTGGCGCAACAGAACCATGCGCACGCTCGGGACTGGTGGAAAAATACTTTGAGTAGCGCTGTTGGTGCTACGCATGTTGACATTGAAGAGCAAGCCGAGCCTCAGAACTGCGGGGCAAGAAAGCAAACGATTACGCTTGCACCGCAAGCTTACACCGAACTGCAACGTGTTGCTAAGCAACATCAAGTAACGATGAATACCGTGGTACAGGCAGCTTGGGCGTATTTACTGCACCGTTATAGTGGTGAAGACCAAGTCATATTTGGTGAAACGATCTCGGGGCGCCCCGCCGAAATTGTGGGTGTTGAGCAGATGGTGGGGCTATTTATTAATAGTTTACCAGTGTTGGTCAACATTGACCGCAATGCGTCTATTGGGGAGTGGTTAAGGGCGTTGAATCAGAACAGCGTAGAACGAGCTGAACATGGCTTCTTACCGCTCTCTGAAATTCAGACTCTGAGCCCATTGAGTAAACTTTCGGAAAGACAAAGAAACCTATTTGATACGTTGGTGGTATTTGAAAACTACCCTGTTGATCAGGAAATTGAAAAAGTCATCGCTGACTCACAGCTACAAGTTGCTGATATTCAGAACGATGAACAAACTAACTATGGTTTAACACTGACGGTACTACCGGAAAATAATGGACAGCAAAGTCAATTGTCCTTTGAGTTAGCTTACCGCGCTGAGCGCTATGGTGATGCGGCCATAAACAGATTGTTGACGTATTTTGGCGAGATCTTATCGACCATCTCTGGCGCGCAGTGTCAGACGTTGCAAGATCTGACTGAGACCGTGTCTTACCAAGACACATTGCGATTAGTTAAAAGCTCTAAAGTCGCCAGCGAATTCCCTCACAATCAGTGTATTCATGAGTTATTTGAAGCTCAAGTAGCCGCTCAGCCAGAGGCAACTGCATTAATATTCGAAAATGTGTGCTTGACTTATAGTGCGCTAAATCAACGTGCTAACCAACTTGCTCGCCATCTTGTCAAGCAGGGGGTCACACCTGATTCTGTGGTGGGTGTATGTGTTGACCGTTCACCAGAAATGTTGGTGAGTGTATTGGCCGTGATGAAAGCTGGCGGTGCCTATCTGCCGCTTGATCCTGCCTACCCCAGAGCGAGATTGGCACATATGGTGGCCGACTCTGGTGTACGTTGGGTTATTACACAAAAGAGTGTGGCTGAGAAACTGACAGTGGACTTATTTTCAGGTGGTTTATTCTCGGCTGAATTGGCTCAGCAACAAACCTCTGCCATTGATCAAGTCTTCTGTATTGATGATGAGGCCTTTGCTGCACAGTTATCGACATTAGACACCGCTAATATTGCGACCCAAGAGTTAGGGCTATCGGCCAACAACCTTGCCTATGTGATTTACACGTCAGGATCGACAGGGAAGCCAAAAGGTGTCATGTTGACGCATCGCAATGCGACTAACTTCCTGACGTCCATGCAGGTTAAACCCGGCTTAACTAAGCAGGATAAGTTACTGGCCGTTACATCGCTATCTTTTGATATTCATGTGTTGGAGTGTTATTTACCGTTAATTACAGGCGCTCAAGTCGTCATTGCTTCGTCAGATGATGTCGGCGATCCAGAGCAGCTCGCCACATTGATTGGTGAGCATAATATTACAACGATGCAGGCAACGCCGGCGACGTGGAAAATGCTCTTAAATAATGGCTGGGATCCTAAGCAGAAATTTAAAGCGCTGTGCGGCGGAGAGTCACTTAGTTGTGCGCTCAAAGACGCATTACTCGCATGCCAAAACATTGAGCTTTGGAACATGTATGGCCCGACAGAAACTGCGGTCTGGTCTGCGACTTGTAAAATCGAGGAGCGTGTTTCACTGGGCAATGCGATAGCAAATACACACTTGTATGTATTGGATAAAGACAAGACACCTGTGCCGATGGGCGTGGCTGGGGAGTTATACATCGGTGGTGAAGGGGTCGCCAGAGGCTATTTAAATCAACCTGAATTAACAGCGACGCGCTTTGTGGATGACCCGTTCAACGACAATCGTGGTGCGCGTATGTATCGAACCGGTGATCTTGTTAGGTGGGTCTCTAGCGATGACGGCTTGTCTCAGCAATTGAGCTACATTGCCCGAGCGGATCAACAGGTTAAATTGCGCGGTTACCGGATTGAGCCAGGAGAGATTGAGACTCGCTTGAACTATCACCCTGAGATTAAAGAAAGCGTGGTTGTAGCGCGAGGCGATGAAGGTAGTAAGTATTTGGTGGCGTTCTACTTGGCCAAATCGACCACAGCCGAGCAGCTCGTTGAGTTAGATACACAGGCGCTCAAGTCCTCTCTAAGGCTGGACTTACCTGAATATATGGTGCCTGCAGCGTACATCAGCCTATCTGAAATTCCGTTGACCGCAAATGGCAAAGTGAACCGCCAGGCGTTAGAGTCTATGGACTTGAACTTGACGTCTGAGCAAAGTTATCAGGCACCTCGCAATGAGACTGAAACGGCCTTAGTGGCCATTTGGGGTGAAGTGCTCGACATAGAAGTAGAAAAAATTGGTGTCGATGACAGTTTCTTTGAGTTGGGCGGGCACTCGCTATTAGCAACGCAAGTGATCTCTAAAATCCGCAGTCAGTTTGCAATAGAGTTACCTTTGAAAACTTTGTTTGAGCAGGAAACTATTGCTGGGCTTGGCGCCATAATATTGGCTTCAGAAAAGAGTGCCGTTCCACAGATCACCGCGATAGATAGGGAGACTTTGAACGGCACGTTACCGCTGAGTTATGTGCAGGAACGCCTCTGGTTTATTGATCAGTTAGACCCAGATAGTGCCGGTTACAACATCCCAGGTGCGGTCACGATTAAAAGTGATGCTGCTCAAACACTCGATGTGCAACAAGTTGAGCAAGCGCTAAATATCATTATTGCGCGTCATGAAAACTTGCGGACATTGTACCCGAGTGTGGATGGTAAGGTGCAGCAGGTGATTTTAGCGCAGTTCAACCTTACGCTGGCCAGCATCGACTTAAGTCACATTGCCGATCGGGATATGCGTTTACAAGAGGCTCAAAAACTTTGTCAACAAGAGGCATCAACACCGTTCGATCTGGGCAAAGGCCCGCTTATAAGAGGTGGGCTCATTAAGCTGAGTGACGTCGAGCATATACTCGTCATGAATATGCATCACATTATCAGTGATGGCTGGTCAATGAGTGTGATCATCAAGGAGTTCCGTCAAATTATGGCAGCACTTGAGCAAGGTCAAAAGCCTGAGCTGCCGACGTTACCTGTCCAATACCTAGACTACAGTGTTTGGCAAAGACAGTATATGGAAGAGAATGGATTGCTAGACAAGCAGTTGGACTATTGGCGTGAAAAGCTGTCTGGAGTACCTGAGCGCCTTAATCTGGCTACGGATTATCCAAGACCGAAAGCGCCTAATTTTGATGGGGCAACGGAAACTTTCCATATTGATGCGCAATTGACGAAGGCATTAAATCAACTGACAGAAGCCCATAGTACGACACTTTATATGACGCTCCAAGCTGCCTTCAAAGCTTTGCTATACCGCTATACCGGTCAGGAAGATATTTGTTTCGGTGGCTCAATTGCGAATCGTCAGCATGAAGAAACGGAAGGCTTAATTGGTATGTTTGCCAACACATTGGTGTACCGAGATCAGGTGGCGGGTGATGCATCTTTCGCCGCTTTACTGGCGCAAGTAAAGACAACGTGCCTTGAAGCTTATGCGCATCAAGATACGCCATTTGAGAAAATTGTAGATTTGGTGCAGCCGGACAGAACCATTGGTATTAGCCCACTGTTCCAAGTGATGTTTGTACTACACAATGTGGCCATGGAATTGTCTGACAATGACATTCAAGACTTCCCGTTGGAATTAAATTTCAGTCGCTTTGATTTGATTGTTCATTTCACCGAGACCGCCGATGGTCTGGATGGTATGATTGTATACAAGGCAGCCTTGTTCAAACAGCAAACTATAGCGCGTTTAGTCGAGCACTTTACGGCTTTGTGCCGTGCCATCGTATCTGAACCGGATGCTGACATAGCGCAGCTACGCTATGTCAGTGACGCAGAGCAGCAAGCGCTACTGATTGAAAACAACAGCAATCCTTTGGATTATCCAAAAGACAAATGTATTCATCAGTTATTTGCTGAGCAGGCCGCGATGAATCCGGGTAAGGTTGCGGTTACCGAAGTGTCTGAAAGTGGCACTAAAGCACTGACCTTTAGCGAACTTCACGCTCAAAGTTTGGCTCTGGCTGGTTATTTACAATTGCAAGGTGTCAAACCTGACAGTTTAGTGGGATTGTGTGTTGAAAGATCACTTGCTACTATGGTTGGGTTATTGGGTATCTTACAAGCTGGCGGTGCATATGTACCGATGGATCCTAGTTACCCGACTGAGCGACTAACGTATATGCTTGAGGACAGCGAAACTCAAGTTGTCATCACTCAGCAACAGTTTAAAGATAAAGTACAGTCATTGGTTGGTGCAGATGTTCAGGTGATCGTTTTAGACGAACACGGTGGACTACCTGCTGAAATCATCGCGCACAGTACAACGCAGTGTTTGGATGAACAGGTAAAACCTGATAACCTCGCATACGTGATTTATACTTCCGGTTCTACGGGACAGCCCAAAGGTGTCATGATAGAACATGGTATGGTGGTGGATTACTGCTATTCTGTGGTTGAAAGTATGGACTTACAGCGTTGTGATACGTTTGGTGCGGTATCTACTTTTGCATCGGATCTTGGTAACATTGCGCTATATGTACCTATGTTGTTCAGCAAAACATTAACGTTGTTTGCGGATGATTATGTTAATAATCCTATTGAACTGCATAGCTATATGCAGAATCATCCGATAGACTGTATGAAGATAACGCCATCTCACTTTGAAATGTTTAAAGTGTCAGACACTCAGATTTTAAAAGTAGAGAAAGTACTTATTTTCGCAGGCGAGGCATTAACTAAACCAATGGTTGATCTGGTTAATTCATTGAATCCAGATTGCGCAGTATTTAATAATTACGGGCCGACTGAAACGACGATTTCAAAAATATCGTCAGATGTTTTAACTGCGGAGAATACCCACAATACAACGAGTATTGCACTGGGTAAGCCGCTCCATAATACGAGAGTGTATATTCTCGACAGTGAGGGGAGCCCTGCACCTATTGGTGTACCTGGTGAGTTACATATAGCAGGCGATGGTGTTGCGCGTGGGTATCTGAATCGCCCAGAGTTAACACAGGAAAAGTTTGTTGTTGATCCATTTGCTGAGCAGGGTCGTATGTACAAAACTGGCGACTTAGCTCGCTGGTTGGATAATGGCGACATTGAGTATTTAGGGCGTATTGACACACAAGTTAAGATCCGCGGTTTCCGAATAGAGGTTGACGAAATTGAGTCTGTACTTGGTCAGCATGAAGCCGTCGCCAATTCGGTGGTGGTGGTCCAGAGCCAAGAAAATGAAGATGGATTGGTCAATAAACAGCTGATTGCTTTTTATGTACCGAATGCGCCTCAGAGCACACTGGACAGTGAAGAGCTTAAAGCCCATTTATTACAGACGCTTCCTGAGTACATGGTGCCGATGGCATTTGTTGCTCTTGACAGTGTCCCTTTACTGGCAAATGGTAAAGTGGATAGGCAGTCGCTAGCGAATATGAACATTAACTTGGCTTCCGGGCAGGTCTATGTCGCGCCACGTAATAAACTAGATGAGAAGTTGATCTCCATTTGGGCTGGAATATTACAAATTGAACCTGACACCATTGGCATTAACGATGACTTTTTCAGTCTAGGTGGCCATTCCTTATTAGCAGTGTTACTTGTTTCTAAGGTGAAAAAGCAGTTACAGGTTCAGTTGCCACTGCAAGCGCTTTTCAATCTGAAAACCATCAGTGGTACGGCAGATTACATTATGGAAAATACAACGTTAGAACAGCAGGCTGATTTCCTAGAGCAAGGAGTTGCCGAAGAAGACTTTGTGGAGGGTGCTATTTAAATTGAGAAACCGACAGTAAGTCTTAATAACTTAAAAAATCGTCTTCAAGGCAGTACTCAGAAGAACCATTAACTAAACCTAAAATCGGTTTGATGGGCTCTGCCTTGCGAAGCAATACTAACTTAAAAAAAGAATGAAGGTAATTATGAAACTAGATTATGTAATTGTAGGGGCGGGCCCAGCAGGTTTGCAGTTAGCGTACTATTTAGAAAAACAACAAAAAAGTTACACTATCGTCGAAGCTGCTGAAAACGTCGGGGAGTTCTTCCGTCATTACCCTCGTCACAGAACGCTTATCTCCATCAATAAAGTACATACCGGTTTTGAAGATAGAGAAATGAACTTACGCTGGGATTGGAACTCTTTACTTAATGACAAAGTGTTTTTCCCAGAATATAGCCAAGAATACTTCTCTTCAGCAGATAAATTGACAGAATATTTAGAAGACTTTACAGCTGCGCATGACTTAAAAATTAAGTTTGGTTTCAATGTTGAGAATATTAGCAAGCAAGCGGGCGAATTTACTGTAAAAAGCGTGGATGGAGAGCTTGTTCAAGCGAAAAACCTCATTGTTGCGACAGGTTTCTCGAAAGAGAAAGTACCTAATTTCCCTGGATCTGAGTTGGCAGAGATGTACAGCGAGCACTCGACAGATCCAATGAAGTACAAGAATAAACGTGTGCTTATTCTTGGTAAAGGGAACTCGGCGTTCGAAACAGCTGAAAATTTGATAGAAACAACCGCGGTCGTCGCGCTATGTAGTCCTAATCCAATTAAGCTCGCGTGGAATACACACTATGTTGGGAATGTACGTGCGGTGAATAACAACTTCCTTGATACCTACCAATTGAAGTCGCAAAATATTGTTCTGGATGCAGACATCGTTTCTTTGGAGCGCACTGAAGATGGCAAAATCATGGCTAATATCCACTACACGCATGCGAAAGACGAATTACGTTCAATTCCATTTGACCACGTAATTATGGCGACAGGCTTTAAATTCGATAACTCTATTTTCGATGAGAGCTGTACGCCAGCACTGAGCCACGAAGGTAAGTTTCCTAAGATGACCAGTTCTTGGGAGTCTACAAACGTTTCTAACATGTATTTTGCCGGTGTACTGATGCACCAACGCGACTTTAAAAAGACCATGTCGGGTTTCATTCATGGTTTCAGATACAACATTCAAGCGTTAGCCAATGTACTTAACAAGAAAAACCATGATGTGGCGTGGCCTTCAGAAAAGCTAGCAAGAGACCCTAAAGCCATTGCAGATCATGTGTTGAAGCAACTTACTTATTCATCAGCTATGTTCTTACAGCCCGGCTTTATCGGAGATGTCTTGCTGCTTGATAAGTCGGAAGAACTTACTTACCTGAAAGATGTGCCGTTTGAATATATGGCAGACAGTGAACTGTCGTCCCAAGAGTCTTACTGCACGATTTCTTTAGAATATGGTGATTTCAGTAAGATCACGGACCCATTCAACATTGAGCGCGACCCGTCTCCTGAAAAGGCAGATCAGGTTGAGTACTTACACCCAATCATTCGTTTCTACAGCAAAGGTAAAATGGCGTATGAGCGTCATATATTAGAAGATTTAGAAAACGACTACGAAAGAGATTGTTTCCGCGAAGTGACTGAAACTATCTTTAAAGAAGCACTTATGGATGAAGAAGCTGTTTCTAATGTGGCACTAAACATCTTTAAAGAGGCGATGAGTAACAATATGGCTATGGATCAAGACATGGCTTACTCAATGGAAACAGAAAAATAACGACTGACAAGTCGCTAGTTAGCAATCCTGGATGAGCCGTTCGGCTCTCCATTATTCAGAGCATGATTAAATGACCATAGAAACAAAAGTATTCAACGAGCAGGCAGGTTCGCCATTTATCATTGAGGCCAATGGCCCATCCAGCGATTTTAGGTTATCCGAATTACAAGAATGGAAAGATGCGAATAAAGCGTTAATAAACGAAAAATTATTGACTCACGGGGCTATCTTGTTCCGTAACTTTGGTGTAAATTCAGTGGAAGGTTTTGATGAATTTTTAACACAGTTCAAAACGTCTAACTTGCTGGATTATACAGGAGGTAATTCTCCTAGAACGAAATTATTGCAGGGGATTTATACATCGACTGAATACCCTGCTGAGCATTTCATTTCCTTGCACAATGAGTTTTCGTATAGCGATCAGTGGCCTGCACACCTATTTTTTTGTTGTGTGACCGCTCCAGAAAAAGATGGTAATACTTTAATTGCAGATGGCAGGAAAGTGTTGCAACTTTTAGATCCGGAAGTCATCGATAAGTTTGAACAGCGTAAAGTCACCTACATCAGAAATATGCACGATGGCAGTGGTATTTTCGGGCCGTCATGGCAAGACACATTTGAGACCCAAGATAAAGATCAGGTGAGTGAATTTTGTAAACAGTCTAATATCGATTTTGTGTGGAAAAAAGATGGTGGATTGAGAACCTTGCAACAAGGGTTAGGTGTGGCAGTGCACCCCATTAGCCAAGAAAAAGTTTGGTTTAATCAGGCGGATCAATTTCATGCATCTAATCACCCTCGGGACTATTATGAAGCGATGGTTGAGATGTGCAATGGTAAACTGGATGAATTACCGCAACATGCTTGTTTCGGCGACGGCAGTGAAATACCAGATGACGCTTTAGCAAGCGTTAGAAATGCGTTTAAACAGCTTACCGTTTATTTCCCTTGGCAGCAGGGAGACGCGTTATTGATTGATAATGTACTCATGGCGCATGGACGAGCACCATTTTCTGGGCCTAGAAAGATATTGGTGGCCATGTCATAAGAGACTTACTGCCAGTGTCATCAATGTCTTGAAAAAGAAATCATCAAAACCAGTGTAAATCGAAAAATAATAATTAAAACAGAACTACACCGTGATTTCACTCACCCTACACCATGGATCACGGCGTAACTGCAGTATCAGACGTAGGAATTTAAGGACTAGACTTATGGCGACAGAGGCATTTCTAAAAAAAATAAACACGCTAGGCATCAAACTATGGTTGGAAGGTTCGCAACTTAAATTCAAAGCGCCTAAAGGCACTTGGAACAATGAGATCCGTGACGAACTTGTGGCAAATAAGGCACAGGTTATTGCACACCTCCAGGCACAGCTAGCAAATCAACAAAACACCGATGTGCCCCCGATTACGCCTGTCGCTAGAGCTGCCTCTGATGGAACTGTTTCGGTTGACTTTCCTTTGAGTTTTTCCCAAGAAAGGCTTTGGTTTATTGATCAATTGGAGTCGGGGAGTGCCAACTACAGTATCCCCATCGCGGTAACGATCCGCAGTGCGCCAGACAAGCCTTTTAACATCGGCCTCATCGAGCAAGCTTTTAACCTGATTATTGATCGTCATGAAAACCTTCGCTCTATTTTCCCAAGTCGTGATGGTAAAGCGCATCAGCAAGTCTTAGCGCATATGCCGTTTAAGCTAGAAAGCATCTCGCTCACTGAGTTTGCGTCGGAAGAAGCGCGATGGCAACATGTGCAAAGTTTATGTCAAACCCTTGCTAAAGTTCCCTTTGACCTAGCTCATGGCCCACTAATTAAAGCAAAAATTTTTGAGTTGTCACCGCACAAGCATGTACTTGTTTTAAATATGCATCATATCATCAGTGATGGTTGGTCGATGGGGGTATTGGTAAAAGAGTTTGCATGCATTATGGATGCTCTGCAGGTAGGGCGTACACCGATTTTACCGCCATTGGCTTTCCAATATCTTGATTATAGTGTTTGGCAGAGACAGTGGCTGGAGGATAAGGCAACGTCGGGCGATGAACAAAGCATGTTGCAAAAGCAGCTTAGTTACTGGAAAAACAAGCTGGCTGGCGTACCGGAGAGTTTAAATCTGCCGACGGATTTCCCCAGAGTGAACAATCAAAGCGTTTCAGGTCGCAGAGAGTGTTTCTCGATAGATAAGGTACTCACTCAACAGTTAAAATCGTTTGCTGACAAACAGGGGTGTACTTTGTACATGCTCTTGTTGGCTATTTTTAAAGTCCTGCTTTATCGCTATAGCCATCAAGAGGATATATGTATTGGCACGCCCGTTGCCAATCGCCATTATGAAGGCACTGAAAGCTTAATTGGTCTATTTATAAATACCTTGGTACTCAGAGATAAACTTGAGGGAGCACAACCTTTTACTGCGTTGTTAGCACAGGTGAAGCAAACGTGTTTGGAGGCGTTTGAGCATCAAGACACGCCTTTTGAGAAAATTGTAGATATGGTCCAACCGCAAAGAAATGCGTCGGTTAGCCCACTATTTCAGGTGATGTTTGTGTTGCAGAATACCCCTAATATCCCCCTGAGCGAAGGGATGGAAGCGTACCCTATTGAAGCGGATATCAGCAAGTTTGATATTACTCTTGAGTTTAATGAAGGGGAAGAAGGCTTAGGCGGATCCATAGAATATCGAGATACCTTGTTTTCAGCGCAGACGATTGTGCGGTTGTCCAAACATTTTGTAACCCTGTGTCAGACGGTTATAAATAAACCTGCAACAGCGCTGAATGAATTGGAGCTTATGGAAAGTGCAGAGCAGGAGCAGCTGCTCACTGACTTTAACAATACGCACACCGTTCACGCTAAGGACAAATGTATTCACGAGCTTTTTGCTGCCCAGGTTGCCAGACACCCAGAGAAAACCGCAGTGGTATTCGAGGGGAAGGCATTGAGCTATCAAGCGCTTTATGACCGTAGTCATACGCTGGCTATCTACCTTCAATCGTTGGGTGTGCAGCAAGATAGCTTGGTTGGTCTGTGCATGGGGCGGTCGTTAGACATGATCGTTGGGATGATGGGGATACTCCTTGCTGGCGGTGCATATGTGCCTATGGACCCCGATTACCCTCAAGAAAGGTTGGCGCATATGCTCCAAGATAGCCAAGCCAAAATATTACTCAGTGAAGAAAAGTTAGTTAGCAAACTGCGAGGTTTTACCGCACAAAGCACCCAAGTGGTGAGCATAGATAAACAGTGGCCAGAAATTAGCGACTTTGTTGCTGCACTGCAGGCCAGTCATGTGAAATTAGCGAAAGCGGCGACGTCTAAAGACTTGGCTTACGTCATTTACACATCGGGGTCAACAGGCAAAGCAAAAGGGGTTGCCATAGAGCACTTTAGTACCGTTGCGCTGATAAATTGGGCGCAACGAGTATACAGTGCCGAGGAGTTGAGTGCGGTTTTGGCGTCGACATCTATCAGTTTTGACCTATCTGTGTTTGAAATTTTCCTAACGCTTGCAAGTGGTGGGAAAGTTGTGCTGGTGTCGAATATTTTGGCGTTGATAGAGGATGTGCACCAATATCCAGTATCGCTAATCAATACCGTTCCTTCTGCGGCGGAGGAGTTGATTAAGTCAAACGCATTACCAAGCACGGTGCACACCATTAACTTAGCTGGTGAGCCGCTTACGCCAACTCTAGTGGATAATCTATACGCCAATAGTGCCGTTAAAAAAGTATATGATTTATATGGTCCGTCTGAAGATACGACGTATTCTACATTTGCCCTAAGAGCCCCCGGTGCTCCTCAGACCATCGGTTGCCCAATCGACAATACGCAAATGTATGTTCTCGACCAACACGATAACTTGGTGCCAGTGGGCATACCTGGGGAATTACACATTGCAGGCCATGGTTTAGCACGAGGTTACCTCAATAGGGCTGAACTAACCCTGGAAAAGTTCGTGCCTAACCCATTTCAACCAGAGCAGCGCATGTATAAAACGGGCGATCTAGTGCGTTGGATGCCTGATGGTAACATTGAATACCTCGGGCGAATTGATACACAAGTTAAGATCAGGGGGTTTCGAATTGAAATCGGGGAAATTGAGGCGCGATTGAATGAACACTCAGAAGTCACTGAAAGCATTGTTGTAGCCCAAGGTGAAGGAAGTGAGCAGCAGTTGATTGCCTACTACGTCGCAAAAGAAGACCAAGATGGACATTTAAAAGAACCGAGCAGCGCTGCGTTAAAGAGGCATATTCAGACGACCTTACCGGATTATATGCTGCCAGCGGCTTTTGTAAGCCTTGAAGCCATTCCGTTGATGCCAAACGGTAAAGTTAATCGTCGAGCGCTGGAGGAGCGGCGTGTTAGTCTAACGTCAAACCAAGTCTATATTGGCCCGCGCAATGAAGTTGAAGAGCAACTGACGGTGGTTTGGGCTGAAGTCTTAGGGTTGGAGCCGGAAAAAATAGGGATCAACGATAACTTTTTTGAGCTAGGTGGACACTCTTTGTTGTCTACTCAAGTTATCTCCAAGATCAGTGACTCGTTAAACGTCAAAGTACCGTTAAAGGCACTATTCAGTGCAACCACCTTAGTGGACGTGGCTGAGGTTTGCCAGGCAATTCGGACTCAAAGCGAAAAGCCAGCAGTGAGTGATGTGCTTAATGAAGTAGAGTTTGAGGAGATGTCACTATGACCATATACGCTTTGATTAATGATTTGCATGCACGTGGGATCGAACTGTCACAGAGTCATGGGCAACTGAATATCAAAGCCCCAAAAGGGGCGGTTACTGCGGACATTCGTACCCAACTGGTTAACCACAAAGCTGACATCATTGCATTTTTACAAGACGTATCTGCATCACATGCACTCCCGCCCATCACACGAGGGCAAAGGACAGCACCTTGTGCAGCAGAGAGGACATTACTGCCATTAAGTTACTCTCAGGAAAGGTTGTGGTTTATCGATAATTTGCAAGAAAGAACACCAGAGTACAATATGCCGATGGCTTTTGAAGTCAATGGCGAATTAGATCTCAGCACTGTCAAAGCGGTATTTAACACGATTATCGAACGCCACGAGGTGCTCAGAACGGTGTATATTAGCGAGCAAGGTGAAACCTCGCAATGTATTAGAACGCTGTCCGATTGCGATTTTGATATTCAACTCACCGATTTATCACATCTCACGGGTGAGACGTTAGCTGCTCACGTACATGAGTTGGTGCGTCGCGACATTACGACTCCATTTAACCTCGCAGAAGATTTAATGTTACGTGTGAGCTATATTAAGCAGCGTGATAACCAAGGTGTGATGATATTTAATATGCATCACATTGCGTCAGATGGCTGGTCTTTGGGGGTGCTGACAAAAGAGTTTTTTACGCTCTACAATGCATACAGTCAGCAAACACCGAACCCTCTCTCACCACTGGACATTCAATATGCTGATTTTGCGCATTGGCAGCGAACGCATTTGACCGATGAGACGCTTGAGTCACAGCTCGATTACTGGCAACAGCATTTGGCTGACTTACCTGCATTACATGGCCTACCACTCGATCACATGCGTCCAGATGTCAAACAACATCAAGGGGCAGTAGTGACAGGGCAGTTATCCGGTATGATTGCACAGCGGTTACTCACTCTTGCAAAGCAGCATCAGTTGACCCCCTTTATGCTACTGCATAGTGCGCTATCACTGTTACTATCCAGGCATAGCAACAGCCGCGATGTGGTGGTAGGTACACCAGTGGCAAACCGCTTACAGCCCGAGCTAGAACCACTGATCGGTTTTTTCGTCAATACTTTGGTGCTCAGAGTTGATACTCAGCACAACACGCTGTCAGATTATTTTGCTCATATCAGACAGGTGAATTTAGATGCACAAGCAAATCAGAATGTACCATTTGAACAGCTGGTAGAGCGCTTAAAGGTGCCAAGAAGCAACGCGCACAGCCCATTGTTTCAGATTATGCTGACCTCTCAGGGGAGTAATGGCAACGATAAAGATGCACAAGCGATACCATTTCAGTTGCCGAATGTGGAAATTCTCCCGTATCAAAGCGATCTGATTCAATCTAAGTTTGATTTATCCATTGATTTGCATATCAGTGAACAGGGAGTGGGGCTTCATTGGAATTATGATGTGAGCCTATTTAATCAAACCCACATTGAACAACTGAATACGCACTTATGCCGCTTGCTTGAAGGCATGAGTTTGGCAGATCCTGCTCAATCGCCGCATTCACTCCCCTTGTTGTCCAGTGTCGAAACGCAACATTTGATTTATGACTTGAACGACATTGAACTGGCGTATGAAAAGGAACACTGTGTCCATGAACTGTTTGAGCAGCAAGCGGCTATGTACCCTGATAATATTGCTGTGGTGTTCGAAGAGACGCCATTGACGTATCAACAATTGAATGACAGAGCCAATCAATTAGCGCACTACTTAAAAGAGACGTATGCCATTACCCCAGATACTCTGATAGGACTATGCGTTGAACGTTCACTTGAAATGGTGATTGGCATTTTAGGAATACTAAAGGCTGGCGGCGCGTATGTCCCACTGGATCCGACCTATCCTTCTGAGCGCTTGGATTATATGCGCAAAGATGCAGATTTAAAGGTGGTATTGAGCCTGTCACATGTACAGCATACATTTACGGATTTCGAGGGCGGCATCGTTACACTAGATGGCTTGGCAAATAGTGAGCATTATATCTGCCAAGACTATCCCACCCATAACCTTTGCAAAGCACAATCTGGGCTGAGTGCGTCGAATTTGGCTTATGTAATTTACACCTCGGGATCTACAGGTCAACCCAAGGGGGTATTGCAGTCCCATCACAATGTGAATCGATTATTCAAAGCCACAGAGCAGGGGTTCTCATTCACGTCTAACGACTGTTGGTGCTTATTCCATTCCGTGTCTTTTGATTTTAGTGTCTGGGAGCTGTGGGGCGCACTATTTTACGGCGGTAAAGTCATCATTTTAACTAAAGAAGAAACCGTTGATACCTATCAATTGATTGAAGTATTGAAAAATCATGGCCTCACCGTGTTAAATCAGACTCCGAGTGCGTTTAGAAACCTCGTGAATCTGTTGGTAGAGAAAGACGATGCCATTGACAGCTTACGCTATGTAGTGTTTGGTGGCGAGGCCTTATCAACACAGCATGTGAGTAAATGGTTTCAAGATTATGCCTATAGAGGACAAGCCAAACTCATTAATATGTATGGCATTACCGAGACGACAGTCCATGTAACCTATGCTGAAATCAATGAGTCCAACTTTGAAAACATCCATATCGGTAAAGCGTTGGCTGATCAAGCTATCTTTATCTTAGATGAAAACCAAAACCTAGTACCATTCGGTTGTGTTGGCGAAGCTTATGTGGCGGGGAACGGACTCGCTTTGGGATATTTGAATCGCACGGAATTAACGGCAGAACGTTTTATTGACAATCCATTTTTTGATGAGAGGCAAGCGAACGGTTCAACGCGCCTATATCGCACTGGTGATTTAGTGCGCTATTTACCCAGTGGGGATCTCGCGTATGCAGGCCGAACGGATGATCAGGTTAAAATTCGCGGCTTTAGAATTGAGTTGGGGGAGATAGAGCATCAATTGGCGTTGCTTAACGGCGTTGATTCTGCACAGATCTTAGTGAAAGATTTGACAGGCAGTAAGCAGTTGGTGGGCTATGTTAAACCCAGCTCTTCGATGTTGCCTTCTGAGGAAGGTGATTTTATCGCAGATCTTAAAGAGGCATTGGCTCAGCATTTACCGGAGCATATGGTCCCGAGTTTTTTAATAGTTATCAATACTTGGCCTTTAACCGCAAATGGCAAAATCGACAGAAAGGCGCTGCCGGATCCGGATGGTAGTGCACTTCAAGGGCAAGTTATACTACCGACTACACGTACCGAACAGGGGCTGGCTAATATTTGGGCGCAATTGCTACATCTTGACGCTAAGCGCATTAGCATTGATGCCAACTTCTTTGATTTAGGCGGGCATTCTCTGTTGTCCATTCGCTTGGTATCTGATATTCGTACACAATTTGAAGTAGAAGTGTCGGTTCAAAGCATTTTTGAAACTGCGTCGCTTCAAGCCTTGGCGCATCACATTGACCAAAGTTCAAATGCCATTGTGCGACCCCCGTTGTTGGCAATTCCGCGAGAGACTAATATGCTCCCAGTTTCTTTTGCACAACAAAGACTGTGGTTCATTGATAATCTGCAAGGGCAATCACCTGAATATAATATGCCTATGGTGTTTAAGGTGAAAGGCACACTTAACATAGATACGGTTAAAGCCGCCATCAATACCATTTTGGCCCGTCATGAAGTGCTGAGAACGGTATATGTCACTGAAAAAGGAATAACATTACAACATATTCGTGATCTGTCTGAGTGTGACTTTGATATTCAGGTAACGGATTTAACACATCTCACGGGTGAGATGCTACAAACGCAAGTTAAAACCTTGGTTGAGAGGGAGCTATCAACGTCATTTAACCTAGCTGAAGATGTGATGTTAAGAGGCAGTTTTGTTAAAACTGGGCAGCGCAGCGGCGTAATGATAATGAACATGCACCACATTGCATCCGATGGCTGGTCCTTAGAGGTATTGTGTAATGAGTTTGTCACTTTGTATGAAGCCTACAGTCATGGTGAGTCAGATCCTTTACCTGAATTAGCCGTTCAGTATGCGGATTATGCACGCTGGCAGCGTGATTATTTGGTTGGGGATGTGCTTGAGTCACAACTGAGTTACTGGGAACAGCAGCTAGCTGAATTACCGGTATTACACGGCTTACCGCTTGATTATGTGCGCCCAGCGGTAAAGCAGCACCGCGGTGCGGTGATCTCTGGACATGTCTCTTCCACCACCGCCAAAAAATTGCTCACTGTGGCACGGCAACATCAGCTAACGCCGTTTATGTTTTTGCATGGCGTTCTGTCATTGTTGCTCTCAAGACACAGTAACAACACCGACATTGTGGTTGGCACGCCTGTTGCGAATCGACTACAGAGCGCACTTGAGCCACTCATTGGTTTTTTTGTGAATACTCTAGTACTAAGAACGAATACTCAGCATGCTTCATTGGCAGATTACTTCGCTCATGTTCGTCAAGTCAATTTAGACGCACAGTCAAACCAAGATGTACCTTTTGAGCAATTGGTCGAACGATTAAAAATATCCAGAAGTACCGCACATAGTCCGCTATTTCAAATTATGTTGACGACAAATACAGATTACGGACTCCGAGAAGGTACTAATACTGCTGCGTTTACGCTGCCTGAGGTCAGTATTGAAAGATATCAATCAGACCTTATCCAAGCCAAGTTTGATCTGCAAATCAGTGCAGACTTCAATGAAGACGGGGTCGATTTACAATGGACTTATGATGTAAGTTTATTCAGTGAGGCGCATGTTGCACAATTAAATGACCACCTGTGTCGTTTGTTGGAAGCGGTGAGTGAAGCTCAGTTTACACAGATGCCTCAGGCGCTACCCCTGTTATCGGCACAAGAAGTACACCACTTGCTGTATGACCTGAATGATACCGCTGCGGATTATCCAAAAGATCAGTGCATTCATGGCTTATTTGAAGCTCAAGTAGTAAAGCACCCTAACGAAGTGGCCGTATTGTTCGAAGGTGACTCACTGACATATCGACAGCTGAATGACAAGGCAAATCAGCTGGCTCATTATTTAAGGGCCGTGCATCACATTGCGCCAGGTTCTTTGGTTGGTGTGTGTGTGGGGCGCTCGATAGATATGGTCATTGGTATTTTAGGGGTACTAAAAGCAGGAGGAGCTTATGTACCATTGGATCCAAATTACCCACGTGACCGCTTGAGCCACATGATTGAGGATGCGTCATTAACAGTGATCTTGAGCCAACGCTTTGTACAGGATATCTTGACTGATTTTGATGGCGCGATAGTGGCGCTAGATGGACTTGCTGACAGTGAACAGCATCTTTGTGCTGATTATGGGAAGGAGAATCCAAGTGTTACGGAAGTTGGGTTAAAGCCATCGGATCTTGCCTATGTCATTTATACATCAGGGTCTACTGGTTTACCAAAAGGGGTTCAAGTTGAACATGCGAATACGGTTGCCATGCTCAATTGGGGCCTCACAGAATATACTCAAGCAGAGCGTGAAGTCGTATTGGCATCGACCTCACTGAACTTTGATTTATCCATTTATGAATTATTCTTGCCTTTAAGTGCAGGCACTAAGCTCAGGGTAGTTAAAAATGTACTTGATCTTGCCTCGTGTCGTCACACCGATGACATCACACTGATAAACACTGTACCGTCTGCCATGGATACACTACTCACTCAGGGGGGGGCTAAACCGCACCTCAAGGTGATAAACCTTGCCGGTGAAGCATTAAAAACCAATTTAGTGAATAAACTCTTGGCCGCGTATCCGGGTATATCTGTGTGTAATTTATACGGCCCTTCTGAAGACACCACATATTCGACCAGTGCGCGTTTCCACAGTCCTTTAAATAGTGCGCCGCATATTGGCCAAGTCATTACAAATAGTATTGGTTTGATACTCGATGGTGAGCAAAATCTCGTGCCTTACGGCGCAGTCGGAGAATTGTATTTAGGTGGGGATGGCTTAACACGAGGGTATTTAAATCGCCCAGAATTAACGAAAGAACGTTTTATCGACAACCCATTTTTTGATGAGCAAGCTGTGAATAGTGCAAAGCGCTTGTATAAGACCGGTGATCTCGTAAGGTATTCAAAAGCGGGTGACTTAGAGTTTTTAGGACGTGCGGATGATCAGGTTAAGATCCGAGGTTTTAGAATTGAGGTAGGTGAGGTTGAAACGCAGCTTTCATTACTTGAACCAGTAGAATCAGCGCTGGTAATGGCTAAAGAAGTGGCGGGTAGCTTGCAGTTAGTGGGCTATGTGAAGTCTGCCGCTCCCGTTTCTGAACGTGATAAAGCGGAGTATGTTACAGCATTAAAAGCGTTACTGGGCAGACAATTACCTGAATACATGATACCAAGTGTGATGCTCGTGGTTGAGCAGTGGCCGCTTACGCCGAATGGCAAAATTGACAGAAAAATGTTGCCAGCACCAAATAGTGTCGCGTTACAAAGTGCGTATGTCGCACCAATGACCGACATCGAACATACTTTGGTGGAGATCTGGGCCGAATTACTAAACATGCCGCCTGAGTCAATCAGTATCAAAGCCAACTTCTTCGAATTAGGGGGGCATTCTCTGCTGATCCTGAAATTGCTCAACAGCATTGAGTTGGCGCTCGAATTGACATTGGATGTACAGGGAATATATCAGGTTAAAGATATCCAAGAGTTGGCGCACCTGTGTGATTCGATTTTAACGCAAATACAGCTCAAAGAGAGATTAAATGAAAGGTTAGATACCGAGCTTGAAGAGGTAGAATTCTAAAGTGAACGTTCAAGAAATAATTAGCAAGCTATCAAGTTATGAAATCGATTTATACCTTGATGCAGAGTCTAAATTAAAAGCAAAAGCGCCTAAAGGTGCGATTAATAATACACTCGCTAGTCTAATAAAAAACAATAAAAGCGAGTTAATTACATATTTAAAGCAACTTGATCGCCTGTCTATCGATAAAAATGCGATTTCGACAATCCAAGTGGTGTCAAGAGAGTGTGACCAGCTGCCTGTTTCATTTGCACAGCAAAGGCTG
>NZ_AUXV01000029.1 GCF_001625575.1 Pseudoalteromonas luteoviolacea S2607 | reverse complement strand
ATCTGGTACGTGTACTTCTTTCGCTTCTGCTACCGCCGCTGGTGCCACCGCTGGTGCCGCCGCTGGCGCAGGTGCCGCTGCTGGCGCACTGCCTGCAACTTCAAATACGAATACCAAAGAGCCTGTTGACACTTTACCGCCAACTTCTACTTTGATTTCTTTCACAGTACCTGCAAATGGTGCAGGTACTTCCATAGAAGCCTTATCGCCTTCTACGTTTAAGATTGACTGATCTGCTTCAACCGCGTCGCCCACAGCAACCATGATCTCAGTAACTTCAACTTCGTCACCACCGATATCTGGTACGTGTACTTCTTTAAGCTCTGCAGCAGCTGGTGCCGCAGGAGCTGGCGCTGCAGCAGTAGCTACAGGCGCTTGTGCCGCAGCGGGTGCTTCTGCACCGGCTGCGTCAAAAATCATAATCAAAGAACCTGTTGAAACTTTGTCACCTTCAACTACTTTGATTTCTTTTACCGTACCAGCAGCCGCTGCGGGTACTTCCATTGAAGCCTTATCGCCTTCAACTGTGATCAATGACTGATCCACTTCAACCGTGTCACCTACGCTTACTAGGAGCTCGGTTACTTCAACCTCATCGGCACCAATATCTGGAACATGAATTTCAATTGACATGTTTTTGCCTCTTATGCGTAAAGTGGGTTAGCTTTTGTTGTGTCGATATCAAATTTCTTGATAGCGTCAGCAACAACTGATTTTTCAACCTTGCCCTGTTGAGCAAGTTCGTTAAGTGCAGCAACAACCACATAACCTGCATTCACTTCGAAGTGACGACGTAGGTTTTCACGGCTGTCTGAACGACCGTAACCGTCAGTACCTAGCACCTTGTATGAGCTGCTTGGCATGAATGCGCGTACTTGATCTGCATAGTTCTTCATGTAGTCAGTCGCAGCAATCGCTGGAGACTCACCTAGTACAGTTGCAATGTAAGGTACTTTTGCATCCGCTTCAGGG
Organism: Pseudoalteromonas luteoviolacea S2607; assembly: GCF_001625575.1. Taxonomy (GTDB): domain Bacteria; phylum Pseudomonadota; class Gammaproteobacteria; order Enterobacterales; family Alteromonadaceae; genus Pseudoalteromonas; species Pseudoalteromonas luteoviolacea_E. Next base: position 49,815 of record NZ_AUXV01000029.1, on the reverse strand, counting down.
TTAAGCATGTTGAAACGTTCAACATCTTGACCGTCACGCGCAAGCTCATTGAATGAAGTCACAGAGAATACATCTGAACCAATGCCGTACTCTTCGCTTAGGATTGCACCTGCTTTACGTACTTCGTTCAAGATTGTGCCTGAACCCATAAGTTGTACGTGTGCTTTCTCACCTGCGTTTGACTCAAGCTTGTAGATACCTTTACGGATACCTTCTTCTGCGCCTTCAGGCATCGCTGGCTGGTGATAGTTTTCATTCATCAGCGTTAGGTAGTAGAACACGTTTTCTTGCTCTGGACCGTACATACGACGGATACCATCTTGCAAGATAACCGCCACTTCAAATACGAACGTTGGGTCGTAAGAAATACAGTTAGGAATAGTACCCGCTTGAATATGCGAGTGGCCATCTTCGTGCTGTAAACCTTCACCGTTTAGCGTTGTACGACCTGCTGTAGCACCTAATAGGAAACCACGTGCTTGTTGGTCACCCGCCATCCACGCCATGTCGCCAACACGTTGGAAACCGAACATAGAGTAGTAGATGTAGAATGGGATCATCGGTAGGTCATTTGTGCTGTATGACGTTGCAGCAGCAACCCATGAAGACATTGCACCTAGCTCGTTGATACCTTCTTGCAGTACCTGACCTGATGTTGCTTCTTTGTAGTAAGAAACGATGTCACGGTCTTGAGGCGTGTAGTTCTGGCCATGCGGGTTGTAAATACCGATTTGACGGAATAGACCTTCCATACCGAAAGTACGCGCTTCATCCGCAATAATTGGTACGATATTTTTACCAACACCCTTGTCTTTCAACAAGATGTTTAGTGCACGTACATAACCCATTGTGGTTGAGATATCACGCTTTTGCTCTTCAAGTAGCGGCTTGAACTGATCTAGTTGAGGTAGTTCAAGTGCTTGTGTGAAGTTAGGCAGACGCTGCGGTGTGTAACCGTGTAGTGCTTTACGGCGTGCGTGTAGGTATTCGTACTCAGCCGTACCTTCTTTCAGTGTAAGGTAAGGCAGGTTCGCGATTTCTTCGTCAGAAACAAGATCTTCAAGACCTAGGCGTGAACGTAAGTGCTCAACGCTAGACATATCCATCTTTTTAACTTGGTGTGCAATGTTTTTACCTTCAGCCGCTTCACCCATGCCATAACCCTTAACAGTTTTAGCTAGGATAACCGTTGGACGGCCTTTTTCGTCTTGCGCTGCTTTGAACGCTGCGAATAGTTTCGAAGGCTCATGACCACCACGCTTCAACGCGAAGATCTCTTCGTCGGTCATATCAGCAACAAGTGCTGCTGTTTCAGGGTAACGGCCGAAGAAGTGCTCACGTACATATGCACCGTCTTTTGACTTATATGTCTGATAGTCACCGTCGATTGTTTCATTCATTAGTTGTAGCAACTTGCCCGTTGTGTCTTTAGCAAGTAGCGCATCCCAACCTGAACCCCAAACAACTTTAATGACGTTCCAGCCTGCACCTTTAAATAGACCTTCAAGCTCTTGAATGATCTTACCGTTACCCATTACTGGGCCATCAAGACGCTGTAGGTTACAGTTGATTAGGTAACAAAGGTTGTCGAGTTTTTCACGCGCGGCAAATGAGATTGCGCCACGTGATTCTGGCTCATCCATCTCACCGTCACCTAAGAACGCATATACGCGCTGCTCGTTGGTCTCTTTAAGACCACGGCCTTCAAGGTACTTAAGGAAACGTGCTTGATAGATTGAAGCAATCGGGCCAAGACCCATAGATACAGTCGGGAACTGCCAGAATTCAGGCATTAATTTAGGGTGTGGGTATGAAGAAATACCTTTACCGTCTACTTCCTGACGGAAGTTATCTAACTGCTCTTCAGTTAAACGCCCTTCAACAAATGCACGTGCGTAGATACCAGGAGAAATGTGACCTTGGTAATAAACTAAGTCACCACCGTCTTTTTCATTCGGCGCACGGAAGAAATGGTTAAAACACATTTCGTAGAAAGCAGCCGATGACTGGTAAGACGCCATATGTCCACCAAGCTCTAAGTTTTTCTTAGAAGCACGTAGAACAATCATGATCGCGTTCCAGCGGATGATAGAGCGAATACGACGCTCAACGGTAACATCACCAGGGTAAGCTGGTTCTTGATCCGCAGGGATAGTGTTCACATAGTTAGTCGTGATACCAGTCGGCATGTCTACGCCATCCAAACGAGCTTGTTCTAACACTTGCTCTAGTAGGAATTGCGCGCGTTCAACGCCTTCTTCTTTTACGACTGACTCAAGCGCTTGCAACCATTCTTGGGTTTCTAACGCGTCAACGTCAATTTTATTGACCTCAGACATATGGAGTGTTCCTTATGTTTAAAATGCAAATTTATTCAATGCGCCTAAGGCGCAACCAAGCACTATATGCTTGATTTTGCTAAAAATACCAAATTTACCTAACTTATTGTTGTTTAGTACGTCTCAGACTGCGCTCAATACGAGAGCGCTCTCTGCCCGCTTCTAATAATGCTTCTTCAATAAAGGCAAGGTGCGCGTTACTCGCAAGCCTTGCCTTTTCTGGGTTACCTTGAATAACAGCATCCATCAACACCGCTCGATGCTGCGCAAGTTGTTCACTAACGTCTGACTTTTGCACCAATACGGTTAAGTTCTGCAATACATTTTGCTCAAGTAATGTTTGCATTCCGCGTACTAGGTGTAACAACACCACATTATGTGACGCTTCTGCTACAGTGAAATGAAATGCATTGATTGCCTTGGCTTTGAGGGTCAAATCATCCTCAACTTTGGCAATATTGTCATAGCTTTGCTTAACTTTTTGCATGTCATTATCTGTACCTCGAAGCGCAGCATAGTAGGCTGCAATACCTTCAAGCGCATGACGGAATTCTAACAAGTCAAATTGAGATTCAGGGTGTTTACTGATCAAATCAAAAAGCGGATCAGTCAACCCCTCTTCCAGCTGGTTTTTTACATATGTCCCACCGCCTTGACGACGTGTGACTAACCCTTTGGCTTCTAACTTTTGAATGGCCTCTCGCAAAGAGGGGCGTGACACTTCAAACTGCTTAGCTAGTTCTCGCTCAGGAGGTAGCTTTTCACCAGGTAATAATGACCCTTCTAAGATCATATTTTCCAGTTGCTCTAAAATCACATCTGACAGTTTTGCAGCTTTAATTTTCAAAGACATTGATAACACGCCAATTTGGGTTGTATCCACCAGCAAAGTCCCAGTACTTCCATAAATTCACTGTAAGTACTTAAAACTTGGCAATATTTACTTGAAAATTTAGTATATTTTGACCTGTTAGGTAAATTGGTCATACCAAATTTGAACAATAAGTTATCAAAATCAAGCGGCGCTGTCAAAAATCCACTTTTTCATCATTTTGAATATCCTTTTTCCGCGTTCATTCAGATTAAACTTTATACAATTAAAATTGATTGCAAAGAAAAATAAAAATGGTCAGACCAGATAAAATGGGAAACTTTTGAGTACGTAAATTGGAACTGATTAAAACCCCAAATTAAGTTGAAAGATCACTTAATGTGCTTTTTGAGTAGCCCCTTTAAGATGTATAAGAGATACAGTCAAACTGCGTAATTTGGCAGACTGCGATACTACCGAAAAGTTGCCGTAAAATAGGCAACCGAAATAGTGTCACACTGGTAAGTTAGTCACATGCAGGTTGCTCAACTAAGACTTGCGATGCAATCTGACTTAACGCACCTTGCTGCTCAATGCCAAGTATTGTGTTAGGAATAATTGAAATAGGGCCAGTATCTACCCGCTCTGCGGTGATTATCTCACTGAAAATTAAACTACTCAGTAACAAGCCTGTTGGCGCCCCATGATTACCATCTGCTGTATGGAATGGGACATTTGGCATATGCTGTATCGCAGCGTCCCAAGCGAGCCCTATGGGTGCAATACAACTAGCTTGTTTACTGGCAATGCCTTGATGAATCCCCATGATATATTCAGCCTCTTGAGTTCGGCCTCGCTGTGGGTGCTCAGGAAATAAAATAGGTGTGATCCCCAAATCTTTTGCCAACGCAATCCATTGTTGCGTTGCTTCGGTCGAATACAAAACCGTGCCAGACTGAGAGTATTTTTGACCTTGAATAATTAAATGCGTCCAACCCCCTTCCCGCAGCTTGCCATGCACTCCAGCATTGTTATAGAGGTCATCAGTAAAGCCAAACCCCAAAGCCTCTACAGAAACGGGCTTTTCAGGCACATAATGCTCAATCGTATCCTGAAGGTAAGGGACCAATCCAGCCGCGTGACTATTGCCAATAAGCGCAATGGCGTATGCCTGCGCATTGTGATTGTCAGGCACAGGCTTATTAACGACTAAATTAACTGGTTCAATTTGAGATTGCTTAGCGGCTGAGTCTTGGGCTGACTCTCCACCACCGCACGCTGCTAGTAAGCAAGTTAAACTAATAAGTACACTGCGCTTCATCATGACAGCTCTTCCATTTACACATCTGATTATAAATTGCACAAAGCGTTACTGACGTCAATCTATGTTGCTCAAAATAGAGCGATGAAGCAAAGTTTTGCTCCACCATGCTATATATCTGTTACCTGCGATAAAGTTCACTCAGGCCTTGGCACCGTCAGAAAATACAACACCTGTAGTAGCGAACCTTGGCATATTGCCGTATCGGCTTGCTCTACCACTTTGGGTTTACCATGTACTGCAATTCCGAGATCAGCAGCCGCCATCATGACTAAATCATTTGCACCATCCCCCATCGCGAGAGTTTGCTCTGGGGCAATTTTATACTCAGCCTGTAAAGCCTGTAAGACCTCTGCTTTTTTTTGTGCATCGACCACTTCACCCAACACTTTGCCTGTTAGCTGCTGTTCTGCGATTTCTAGGGTATTAGCAAAAACACAATCTAAACCCAACTGCTCTTGTACAGCTTGTGCAAACCAAGTGAAGCCACCAGATGCAATCGCCAAATGCCAACCATGCGCTTTAAGCGCAATACATAACTCTTTAACTCCGGCCATGAGAGGTAGATTAGCCTTGAGTGGCTCAATTAAGCTAAGGGGTATGCCTTTAAGCTTGGCAACTCTTTGATGCAGGCTGTCGCTGAATGCTAGCTTCCCAGCCATCGCCTGAGCTGTCACTGAAGCAACTTCATCATATACATCTGCCAAACGTGCAATTTCGTCAATACACTCAATTTCGATGGCTGTGGAGTCCATATCCATAACTAAAAGACCAGCGACAGAGAGTTGTGGCAGAATATTTAGCACCGCGCCTTGGCAACCAATTTGACGTGCCGTGTTACGCACTACATCTTTAATATCGGCCCCCGAAGAAACTTCCATAGCGATACCCCGAGGCAAGCTTTCATGTGCCTCAAAACAACAAATACGATGATATTCAACGGGTGATTTCAACGCTGCTACAAATTCAGCCACTTGACTACCGCTCAGTTCGCTGCCGAACAGTACGATGAAACGCTTTGTCATCTTCTCTTCGCTTCTTACATCAGACAATTGGCCATTTTCAAATGGATACCACTTTGCTAAGGTAAGTTGATTTTCAATAGGGCGGACATCAAGCTGACTGATATCAATAACATTTTGCATTGGCATGGAGCACTCCTAGTAACGGTAGGAGACCTTTTTATCATCTAATGCCTGTAATGTCAGCCAGCAACTATTAACTATGAAAAATACACAAGCCAGTGAGATTCTCAAATCTTCTAAAAGCAAGCGCATGTTACGGCTCATTGTGGCAGCGAGTTGCTTGCTCGCATTAGTTTGGATCGCCAGTAATACCAGCTTTCGCTCACATCAGTTACTCCATACCAATGCCAATCATGCCGCGCAAAGCTTAGTCAATCAGTTTGCACTCAATGCTGCCGAGCCGCTATCGCGCTCAGATACACCTAGACTTAGGGCCTTGAGCAATCACCTAGCCAGTGACCCTTATGTCCTTTCTGTGGCGGTGTACAGCCAGCAAGGTACCTTTGTCATGGGTAATGATGGGCTTAGTGCACCGCCAAGCTTTGCCGGCTTACCGAGTGGGCTAGCTGGTATCAACCCAAGTAAAGATGCCATTGTAAGCACCATAAAACACAATGAACAAACCATTGGGTTTGTCACTATTGAGTATCTAACCGATGCGGCAATGAGCGAAAGTCATAAACACTTTCATCAGCTCGGTCGTGTTGTATTACTGATGCTCATTATTGTCGGCATTTTTACATGGCAAATAGGTCGAGCGTTAACCCGCAGAGATGTGAAAAATCAGATAGAAAAAAGCGCACAGGAAGAAGAGTAAAGCTGATGCGCTATTGCTTGCTTAGATTCATCGCGCAATGAGCAAAAATGCTCAAATACATCAAACAAGCGCTTTGGCAGATTTGGCTGACCTTGAAACCCATTGAGAGGCATAGACGGCGCGTCCGTTTCTAACACAAAAGACGTCAGCGGCAGCGCTTTTATCACGGCACGTGTTTTTTGTGCTCTAGGATATGTAATGGTGCCTCCCATTCCCAGCTTGAAACCCATATCAACATAATATTTAGCTTGCTGTACAGACCCTGAAAAGGCGTGAATAACGCCACCATACTGAGGCTTCACGGATTTAAAGGCCTGCGCAATAAGGTGATGGCTTTGCCTGTGATGAACAATGAGCGGTAACGCTAACGTGTTAGCCAATTGAATGTGTTCAATGAATAAGGTCTGTTGTAGCACCAAATGGTCACATTTAGCGTCAATTCCACACTCGCCAATAGCACTGAGACTCTCTCGATGTAACTGCGCTTGCTGCCAGAGTTGCTCCATCGCCTTTTTACTGTCCGAGGATAAGAAGTAAGGATGTAGGCCAAAAGCGATATGGCATTGATGATAGCGCTGTTTAAAATCAAGTAACGATTTGCTTTGCGCCAGAGTGATCCCTGGCACCACAAACTCGGTGATGCCAAGGCCCGCTGCGTCACGGATATGCAAATCTAACTCGTCACCAAACTCTGCAAAATCAAGGTGACAGTGCGTATCGATAAAGTGCATGACTAAGGATTTAAGCGCTCAATCTGCCAACTATCATCCGCTTGCTTGATATACATAAAGCGGTCATGCAGTCTGTGCTCACCGCCTTGCCAAAACTCAATTTTATGTGGCACCACACAGTAGCCTCCCCAAAAATCAGGGAGTGGAATATCCCCTTTGGCGAACTTACTTTTCATACTCTGGAAAGTCTGCATCAACGCTTGACGAGAAGACACTGGGCGAGACTGTTGAGAAGCCCAAGCTGCCAATTGGCTTTCTTTGGGCCTAGATAAAAAGTATTTCGCAACCGCAGCCGTACTTAAAGGTTGTGCCTCGCCATAAACGATCACTTGTCGTTCAATGGCATGCCAAGGAAAGTGCAGGGAAATTTTGTTGTTTACACCGAGGTCTTGTGCTTTTTTTGATCCTATATTGGTAAAAAATACAAAACCATTCTGATCGAGTTGTTTGAGCAGTACGATACGCTGTGAAGGCTGACCCTCTTCGTCTACTGTCGCAACGACCATCGCAGTGGGATCGGCGCTAAATTTGGCCTCTACAGCTTGTGCCAACCATTTCTCAAATTGAGCAATGGGGTTTTCATCAAGCATTTCTCTGCTTAATCCACCTTGTATATATTCTCTGCGAATATCATCTAACTTCATCAGGGCGACTCCCTAGCAATTACTAATTATCTCCACCTGACACACTCTATCAGGTCGCCATCAAATAATAAAAAACCGCCCTAATCTGGCGGCTTTTCGTAATATTGAGCATGCAAAGCAAACGTTACATTTGCTCCATTACCTCAATACCCAACAGGTCTAAACCAGACTGCAGCGTTTTTGCCACTAAGTTACATAAAACTAGGCGACTTTCACGTGTTTGCTCACTCACGTCGTCTTTCAAGATTGGACACGCTTCGTAGAAAGACATGTACAAGCTCGCAAGCTCATATAAGTATCCACATAATACGTGCGGTGTCGCTTCGCTGATCATCAGATCCAAGATTTCTTCTAGCTGCAACAGCTTAAGCGCAAGCGCTTTTTCTTGCGGTGCTACAATTTCAATCTTGCCAGCAAGCTCATTGCTATTGACGTTCGCTTTGCGGAAAATACTTCTTACACGGGTATACGCATACTGAAGGTAGGGTGCCGTTGCGCCTTCGAAGCTCAGCATCGTATCCCAATTGAAGATATAGTCACTCGTACGGTGTTTAGATAGATCAGCGTATTTCACCGCACCAATACCCACTTTACGGGCTATTTCTGTGCGCGCTTCCTCTGAAAGCTCTGAAGCACGATCGGCGAGCTTATCGGCTGCACGACTTACTGCCTCATCCAGTAAATCAGCAAGCTTAACCGTGCCACCAGTACGTGTTTTGAACGGCTTGCCGTCGTCGCCCATCATGGTGCCAAATAAGCTCGGCTCATAACTTGTTTTGTCTTTTAACAGGCCCGCTTTACGTGCTGTGATCTCTACTTGATTAAAATGAAGCCCCTGCCTTGCATCGACAAAAATCAAAATACGATCAACATCCAACTCATTTGAGCGATAATCACACGCCGCTAAGTCTGTTGTTGAATACAAGAAACCGCCACCAGATTTTTGCACGATGAACACTGATGGTTCACCGTCTTTGTTAGCAAGTTCATCGAGAAATACAACCTGAGCACCTTGGTCTTCTACCGCAATACCCTTTTCTTTTAATAGCTCGATGACGCCATTAAGACGTGCGTTATAAGCACTCTCAGCTTCAATGTCTTCACGACCTAACGTCACATTCAGCTTTTTGTAAACCTCTTCTGAATGCTTCACAGAGGTGTCGATGAATAACTGCCACAGTTTTTCACAGTGCACATCGCCACCTTGTAATTTTACAACGTAATCGCGCGCTTTATCTGCAAAACCTTCTTCATCGTCAAAACGCTTCTTCGCATCACGATAGAAGCTTTCTAAATCAGCCAATGCCACAGTTTCAAGATCAATACCTTGTTCAAGTAAGTCTTCTAGGTGCGCTATTAACATACCAAACTGTGTGCCCCAGTCACCCATGTGGTTTTGACGAATAACCTGATCGCCACGGAACTCAAGCGCGCGCACAACCGCATCACCAATGATAGTTGAACGCAAGTGACCAACGTGCATTTCTTTTGCTAGATTTGGCGAAGAGTAATCCACGACGACTTTATGTGGGGTTGCGTGCTGCGCTACACCAAGCTTTGCATCTTGGTTGGCTGATTCTAAGCTTGATGCTAAGAACTCTGGTTTTAGATGAATATTAATAAAACCTGGGCCTGCAATTTCAGTTTTTGCAGCAACATCATCGATATCTAAGTTATCAATGATCTTTTGTGCCACTTCACGCGGATTCGTTTTGAGTGCTTTTGCGGCGCCCATTGCACCATTGATTTGGTAATCACCAAATTGCGGGCGAGTAGATTGTGTGACCGCAGGGTTTGTGCCTTCAGGAATGCCCGCAGCTTGCATCGCTGCATTGGCTTTTTCAATTAATAGAGTTTTGAGGTTCATTTTTTTATCCTGTGACCCTTGCTAGCTATCAAACCAGCAAGGTTAAATTCGATTCAATTTAAGCGTTTATTAGTGTTCACGTGTATGGTGGAACTGAACATCAGGGTAGCGTTCCATTGATAAGTTTAAATTTACACGGCTAGGCGCAATGTAAGTTAAGTTATCACCACCATCTAGGGCTAAGTTTGCTTCACACTTACGTTTAAACTCAGCCATCTTCTTATCGTCGTCACACGTCACCCAACGGGCTGTTTGTACTGCTACGCTTTCGTAAATTGCATCTACGTTATATTCAGCTTTCAGGCGCGCTACAACCACATCAAACTGAAGCACACCGACCGCACCTACGATTAAGCTGTTATTTTGTAGAGGTCTAAATACCTGTACCGCACCTTCTTCTGACAGCTGCACTAAGCCTTTTAACAACTGCTTTTGCTTAAGTGGATCTTTCAAACGAATGCTACGGAATAATTCTGGCGCGAAATTAGGTATACCACTGAATTTCAGCTTCTCACCTTGCGTAAACGTATCACCGATTTGGATTGTACCGTGGTTATGCAAGCCAATGATGTCACCAGCATAAGCCTCTTGAGCACGTTCACGGTCACCCGCCATAAAGGTTACCGCGTCGGAGATGCTGACTTTTTTGCCAATACGTACATGGTCCATCTTCATACCTTGAGTATATTTACCCGATACAATACGCATAAAGGCAATACGGTCACGGTGTTTGGGGTCCATATTCGCTTGAATTTTGAATACAAAGCCTGAGAACTTTTCTTCTTCAGCTTTTACTTCACGCTCTTCAGTTTGACGTGGCATTGGCGTTGGCGCCCACTCTGTTAAACCGTCAAGCATATGGTCAACACCAAAGTTACCTAATGCTGTACCAAAGTAAACGGGTGTTAGCTCACCCGATAAAAATAACTCATGATCAAACTCATTTGATGCGCCGATCACCAACTCTAGCTCTTCACGGAGCTGCTCGGCTAACTCATCACCGATTTCGGCATCTAGATCTGGGTTGTCTAAGCCCTTAATGATGCGTTTTTCTTGAATGGTATGGCCTTGACCCGTTGCGTATAAAATCGTTTCATCACGATGAATGTGGTACACGCCTTTAAACTCTTTACCGCAGCCGATTGGCCAAGTAATAGGTGCGCACATGATATTCAGTTCCGTTTCAACTTCGTCCATCACTTCCATTGGGTCACGGATATCACGGTCAAGTTTGTTCATGAAAGTCACGATTGGCGTGTCACGTAAGCGAGTCACTTCCATTAATTTACGTGTTCTATCCTCAACACCTTTTGCCGCATCGATCACCATTAGACATGAGTCAACAGCAGTCAGCGTACGATAAGTATCTTCAGAGAAGTCTTCGTGTCCCGGGGTATCTAGTAGGTTTACCAATGCATCATTATATGGGAACTGCATCACCGAGGTTGTTACCGAGATACCACGCTCTTTTTCCATTTCCATCCAGTCAGATTTTGCGTGCTGGTTTGAACCACGACCTTTTACCGTACCAGCTTTTTGTAACGCCTTTCCGAATAAAAGAACCTTTTCTGTGATAGTGGTTTTACCCGCATCCGGGTGAGAAATGATGGCAAAAGTACGACGTAGCGAAACCTCTTGCTGGATACTGTTATTTGACATTGAAAACTCTACTTTTGGCTTTTCGGAGTGTGATTGCTAATTCAGTACACTCTACTATGAACACATATCCGCATATTGTCTCTGATCCTGACTATTTTAACAACTTATCGGCAGACAAATTCCAGATAATATATTGAGTCCAGAATGAGAAAGTGAGCACATTTGTTCTAGGCGTAGCGTATTTTTCAAAAACTCAACAAATCACATGCTTTATTCGGATAAATTTCCTTGTGTATTTGTCGAGAATTTTATTTTACCGACCCCTTTTGGCCTATCTAGGCACTATACAATTTCAGGCAAATTGATAGGATAGGCTAAAAAGTCTAATTAAAATAACGACATCATGACAAGTAAACTGTTTTCTATCCCAAAACCAAATCCAAATGCAACACTCCGTTTGTTTTGCTTCCCATATGCTGGAGGCGCACCGAGCATTTTCATGCCGTGGGTAAATGACATGCCAGCGCATATAGAACTGGTTGCCGTTCAATTACCTGGTCGCGGTGCAAGGTTGATGGAATCTGCACACAACACAATGGATGCCCTTATTACGGAACTCATGTCGCACCAAGCATTCATCACTCAAAAGCCCTGTATTTTCTTTGGTCATAGCTTAGGTAGTCGCATTGCTTATGAACTCGCCAGTCATTTACTACAAACAGACAAAACAATCCCATTAAAAATAATTGCATCTGGAAGTCGTGCTCCACACTTAAAAAGCCACAAACGTCCATTCTATAATCTGCCACATGATGAATTTGTCGAAGAACTGAAATCACTCAACGGTACCCCCAAAGAAATACTGGAAAATACCGAATTGATGGAATTGTTCTTGCCTTTACTACGTGCTGACTTTGAGATAGCGGAATGTTACCAAGCAAACAAAGATGCTTTGCCAACCCCCATTAATGTGTTATTTGGAACGGATGATGTCGATGTCACCGCTGAGCAAATTGATGCCTGGCAAGATTTGTCAGCAGCCCCAATTACTAAGCATGAATTTAATGGCGATCACTTTTTTATCAATACATGTAGTGACGAAGTCAAACAGACTGTTATTCGCTTAATCACCAACTTATAGAGCTTGCAAAAACGCTAGGAGCAAAATAGCTCTCTAGCGTCCCACTCCTTCTATAAAAAACTGAGTTATCACACTTACAAAATTTAATCGAATATTCACCCATAATCATAGACATGGGAACAAATGAACGATTATCATTAACTGCTAAGCAATTAACAGAACTTGCTTGGTAATATAGTGACTCAAGCCAAAGCCTGCCATTGGTGCAACAAGGAATTTAAAAACATGAAAAAAGCACTCGCTTTATGTGTGTTTACAGTCGCGCTCGTCGGTTGTAAAAGCTTAGTAGAAAAAGGACATAATCTCTTTCAGGCCGGAATGTATACTCAATCTGCAGAGTACTATGAGCAAGCGCTTGTCGAAGATCCCCACAATATTGAAGCACAAAAAGGGCTTGCTCAAGCGCGTAATAAAATTCTCGATAAAGGGCTGATTGACGTTCGTATGCTACGACTTGGTGGCAATCAAACAGGCGCGACGCTCAAACTAGAGTCGTTGTTACGCAATCAAGTTGACTGGCAGGTCGAGCCATTTGGACCCATAGCGAACACCCAAAGTGAAGAGCTTGCCTATGCTGCACAGTGGCTTCAACAGCAAGCTAAATTGCTTTCGCAATCTCGCTTTCCCGATAAATTTCGCTATTTTGAACACAGTTACTCATTCTTAATCAGTAATGCACAGCTGGGCTCACAGTTTGTTGAATACAGAATACCCTTACAAAATAAAGCGCAAATGCAATGCCAGCAGATGATGTCACAAGCTACCGAGCAACGCTTTTTCTTGCGCCAATTTGCTGAAAAATACTGTATGTCTTGGTCACTGCCGCAAGCCTTTAAATCTACTGGCAAAGATCCAACTCGCTATTCTAGTATCAGCTTATCTCCTGATTTCACCGTAAGACTCCACCAAACCAGTCGACAAGCCAATGCCCTCAATACAGCGTCTTTGGCATTCAAGCAAATTTTTAGAGAAAGCTTGTGGTACAGTCCCATAGGACAACAAACATTTGATTTAGCGTTTCAGGCTAAGCTAGAGCATAGTCGCCAGGCTAAACTTGTAAATCGGCAAAAGCACTATACGACTGTCGAAGAACGTATTAACCCACAAGACCCAAAAAAGACTTTAGATGTTGAAGTAAAACAAGCATATAGCTACCCCGTAACGGAGTTTACTGAGCAATTTAGTATCGATGCCATTTACAACGGTACCCTAGCAAGCCAGAGCATTGAGTTTAAAGTGGACGACAGCCAAGTTCATTACACGCAAAGTCACCATGCTGATTTTCCGCAACTTGGCATTTCGCCCGTTCAAGCAACGTTTTTAGATGTGGAAACGAGGCTAGATAAGCAGTTAACGACTTTACAAACTCATTTTAAAACACAGCTTGACAGAATTTGGATCGAAACCCACTGCAATGGCTTAATTGGCGCGCAATACGGAGAATACATACTGCGCTGTGGCAAAATTGCACCACAAAATGAATTTGTGAATAGCTGGTTTAAAAAACAGTTTGGCTTAGCCTATCACGAGATGGCAGCGCTTTACGCGCTTTAATTACCCTTTTTCACTGGTGAGGCATATAGGTTTACTGATTGCCTTACCATCCCGATAGAATGGATTTGGCCGAGCTTTTCCAAGTGCTCGCCATATGAGCAATTTTATGATCATCATCGCGACGATTTGCTTATGGGAACGAGGACCTTTTACCTCTTTCGGGATTGACTGGTTGGCAAACTTACAAAACACACTGCCCTTAATCGGCCCAACAGTGCTATCTAGGTCCTGCACAATGCTAGAGCTAATCAACCCCACTAGTGGCCAGTTGGCATTGATGGTATTCCCTAAAGGTGAATTGCAACAACCAGCATACCAACGGTGAACGCCTTTTGGCGTTACTTTTAAGCACCTTACATGTTCATGTCCAGATACGATAGACACTTGTGAGGCACTTACCTGATACACATCTGTCCCCCCATACTTATTAAGGGACTTTTCGTGCCCTAAATGATGTACAAACGCTTGGCAATCATCGCAATAGCACATAACACGATTTTGAAAAAAGCGCTGCCCCATCGCTACTTTTCCATTCACGGAGCCACAGTCACAGCGTACATCCAAATACTCGGTCATGTTCGTTCCTCACTATTAAGTTTTCAACCAACAGGGAATAAAATAAGCGTGTTTTCTACCTTTTTCATGCTAACCCATGCGCGCTTTTTAATGCAATAAAATAACCTAAGACCTTGGCCTAAAGCGAGCTTCATGCTAGTTTTCTGCAAAACAAAATTAAATGGGAAATTACAATGCCTAAAGCCAGTGAAATTAAAAAGCACGCAGCGATTGAGTATAACGGTCGCGTCATGATTGTTCGCGATATCGAGCGCTCAGTACCACAGGGTCGTGCTGGCGGTAGTCTCTACCGTATGCGCATGTATGATGTTGTTAATGGCGGTAAGGTAGATGAAACCTTTAAAGCCGAAGAAATGCTAAAACTGGCAGACTTAACACGCCGTCCTGCGATGTTCTCATACGTTGATGGTGAAGAGTATGTGTTTATGGATGAAGAAGACTACACACCGTATCACTTAAATAAAGAAGCCATTTCTGAGCAAGTTTTGTTCATCAATGAAGACACGAAAGGTCTACTTGTAGTAGTTGTTGAGGGCACACCGGTGTCTATTGATTTACCTTCCAGTGTTGAACTTGTGATTGAAGAGACTGCGCCTTCAATTAAAGGGGCTTCAGCAAGTGCACGTACAAAACCTGCGACATTAACAACTGGCTTAATTGTTCAAGTTCCAGAGCACATCTCAACTGGCGACAAAATCAAGATCAACACAGCTGAAGTTAAATTCATGAGCCGTGCTGACAGCTAATTTTCATAAAAAGCCGACTTAGTCGGCTTTTTATCTCATCAATCAACAGAACTCCCATTCCTTTTCCTGATAATTACGCGATGATTTATTAAACACTTTTCTTTATCGGCAACTTATGCCAATAATAAATGGAACGTTCCAAATCATAATAACAAGTGACATAATGGGAGTTAGTCATGAAAAAATACGCAGTGTGTGCAATCGCCTTAGCCATTCAGTCGACGGCTGTGCTTGCACACTCAGGACACGCACATCAACATACTCAACACACCTCTAGTACGCCCGTAAAGTGGCAACCGCAAAGCGCGTATAAAAAAGGTCAACGCGTGCTATTTGAAGGGGCACTTTACCAAGCAAGCTGGTGGACGCAAGGCGATTCCCCTACCGAAAACATTTCAGGTGCTTGGCAATTGCTACAATTTATTAATGACACTACCCAGACAAATTCGCCATGGTTAAGCTCACAAACCTATACAAAGGGTCACGTTGTCGCCTATAAAGGGGAGTTATTTAAAGCGCGTTGGTGGACACGCAATGACACTCCCGGCACACACCAAGTTTGGGAAAAACTCGCCCATGATAAACAAGGCGATCCTAGTGCTTTGCAAAGTTTGGTCGGCGCTCAAAGCGAGCTAACAGAACAACAAGCTGACTCTCCTGCTGGCGAAGGCTTGAATAATGCTTTTGATGGCGACCCACGCACTAAGTACGTCACGTTAAAGCCTCAGGGTTGGATACAAGTCTCACTGGCCGAGGCTAAGCAACTTGCGCAATACCAATTTACTTCAGCAAACGATGCGCCAGGGAGAGATCCGCATAATTGGACACTATTAGCTTCCAACGATGGTGAAAGTTGGCAATCGCTAGACAGCCGTAAAAATGAGGTTTTTAGTCAACGGTTCGAGCAAAAAACCTATCAAGTCCAGCATGCGCCTCCATTTAAACATTATCGCTTTGAATTAAGTCACAAAGGCACCGACAACTGGGGTTACGACCTACTTCAAATCGCTGAGATAGATTTGTTTGGCAAAACACAGCTGCCCATAGCCAATATCACCAGCGACACCAATACTGTATTTATCAATGAACCTATCACTTTTAATGATGCCAGTCGCAATGCACCTAACAGCTTTGAGTGGCAATTTGAACAAGGCACTCCAACAACGAGCCTAGCTAAAAATCCGCAAGTCGTATTTAAAACACCAGGCATTAAAGAAGTCAGGTTAACTACCTATAATTGGCATGGTCAAAGTAATATCGCGACTCAGCAGGTCAAGGTAGTCGACCCGCAAAACCCTTGGCAGGGCTTTAGCTACCCAGAGATTAAATTTGCCCATGAAGATACAGAAAGTGAAGGCTACAAGCGAATTCATCGGCTTTTCCCTGATCTAGAAAAAACCATTAACGATGTCACCCTACAAGTGAACCAATTTTTATATAAGCATTATGGAGAATCTCCCGAATTTGACTCGGTGACATTCAGTTTAAAATGGATGGATACCCTGGCTTATCGTGCAGGCTCTGGCCGTAATATGGAGATTGCTTTTAGTACAAAGTACATTACGGAGTCACTGGCAAACGCAAGTGATGACGAGGTAATTTATGAGTTACTTGGCGTGTTTTGGCATGAATTGGTACATGGCTATCAACATTTCCCGACAGGTGCGATGCAAGACGGCGACGAAGTTCACGCTATTATTGAAGGTATCGCTGATTTAGTTCGGATCCGTGCAGGTTATCATGCTACCCGCAAACCATCGCCAGCAAAAAACTGGTTAGGTGGCTATACCAACACAGGTTTTTTCCTATCTTGGTTACAAGATAACTACGATGCTGACTTCACATATAAAATCAATCAAATGGTGCTCACTAGCCAACGTGAAGGGTGGGAATGGACGCTAAAAGAAGCCCTAAAGCGTATCTTAAACCAAGATATTGACGTCTTGTGGCAAAAATATCAGGCCTCATTGGGTGCTGCGCCTGAGGCCCCACCGATCCCAGACTCTCAAATCAGTTTAGTCAAAATAGGTGGGGACATCGAGGTATTACAAGCCCCTGTTGATCCAATCTACGCAATAGAAAACGCCTTCGATGGGGACCGCTTCTCAAAATACTTAACTATCCATCCGGGTGCAGACATTGCTTTCTCTGCTTACGGTAAGGGCCAGCTAGCCGGTTATCGCTTAACCGTCGGAGAGAACCAGCCGAGCCGAGACCCAAGTAGCTGGACGTTATTCGCCTCAGAGGATGGCACACATTGGGATGTTGTCGATACACAATCAAACCAAGTTTTCAGCCGTCGTTTAGAAACCAGAGAATTTTCGTTGAATCTAGAAATCCCTTACCGTCACTATAAATTTAGCTTTACCAACAGTGGCCCGCAAACAAATGGTCAAGAGGTATTTCAAATCGCGGATATCGACTTACTGGTAGATAAAGCGACAGCAACACTTCCCCTTGAACTCGATAATTTTGTGCTTGCTGGTGGTCAACTCAGTGCTGAACACGAAGGGTTCGGTCAATGGGGAGAAGGGTTTGAAAGCGCATTCGATGGCAACTTTAGTAATAAATATGTCGCGCTCACGCAAAGTGGTTGGCTGCAATTTGAAGCGCCCACACAGCACGTACTGCATGCTTATAGCATCACCAGTGGCAACGATGCCCCAGAACGCGACCCTGCTAGTTGGGAGTTACTCGGCTCCAATGATGGTGTGCACTGGCAGATACTAGACACGCGCAGTGAACAGAGCTTTGATGCACGTAATCAAACCAAGAAGTTTAGAATTGATAACGAAACACAATATAGCCACTATCGAATTGATTTAACCCACACGGCAACGGATGCCAACGGTAACAACCTACTTCAACTTGCAGAAATAGAGTTGTTTAGGGCTTTATAAATCACGATATCTTGGAGCAAATTGCAGTCACATTTTGCTCCATACCTCAATCCCAATGACGTCATTCAGCACCCGCCTGCGTTACTTCGATTTTTATTTGTACCTCTTTATCCTGTACAATTGCTGCACAGCGCAAAAACTTGAGAAATTCAGCTAGCCATCATATGATCTGTGTTTGGACTTCTAATGGATAGTAACTCAGCTAGTATAGGAACATATGGATATCAGGATAGATGAAAACCAGTAAACTCAGTATCAGATTACTGTGGTATATCACTCCACTGGTGATCCTTCCTTTGCTATTTTTGGGGGGCTTTACGCTAACCAATGTAACGAGCTCAACTCAAAAGCAAGCTAAATTAATTGTTAGTCGCTTCGTTGAACAACAACAACAGAAAATGTTCAACTATATGGAGATCTACCAGTCCACCACAAAACTGCTCTCCACCTCACCTGTACTCAGCGACTTTTTACTCACAGCCCCCAATGAAAACCAAACCAAGACCAAAAGGTTAGGTGCTTTGATGGACGTTTTCGCGAGCTACAGCGAAGCATATCCAGATATCATCAGCATCAACTTAGTGGACGCTCAAGGTAATAGCACTGCATTTTATTCAAGCAATTTGAGCTTTGCCCCCGAAGAGTATCCGTTTTTTGATCAAGTAATTAAAAGTAACTTACGTCAGCAGCAATACATGCTGCCCGCGAAAGAAGGCGGCACGCAACTGTATTTTGTGCAGCAAATTTATAGCGTAAACTTCCACCTAAAAAGACCTCAGCGTCAGGGTTATATCATTGTTCAAGTCGCCCCTTCTATCATCTCAAGCAGCATATTAGAGGCGCCTTATGACAACACACTTAACTTACTTGTTTCAGGGCAAGGTGAAGTGCTGTTTTCATCCGATGGGCACTTCACACAAAGTTATTTAAGCGATCAAGAAATGGCACAAATCAGCTCATTGGCAGATAGAGGCAAGCTTGACTCAATTGTACTGCCTTCTGTTGATGAACTTAAACGCATGACATACAGCGCCCAATTGAGTGGCGGTTATTATTATATCTCAACGATACCAAAGAGTATTTTGTACCAATCAGGTAAGGCCATTAGCCTCATTACCGCCTTGATCGTAATTTTGTCTGTTGTGACGCTGCCCGTGCTTATTTTTATCGTTGTTCGAAATCTGCTACTGACGCCAATTGAATTACTGGGAGAGGCTAGCCATCGGGTCGGAGATGGTGATTTATCCGTATTTTTACCTGCCCATGAAGATGATGAGGTCGGCACATTATTTGACGACTTTAATCACATGGTCAAGCAAATACGCGACTTCCAAGGCGAGCTTGAAGATTACAAACTTCACCTTGAAGAAAAGGTAGAAAACCGTACCCGTGCGCTTGAGGAAATGAACCAACAGTTAGAAGTAGCCATTACAGAAGCTGAGCAGGCCAACCAGCTTAAGAGCCGCTTTTTAGCCAATATGAGTCATGAGATCCGCACCCCGCTTACCGCAATTATGGGCTTTACGGAGCAGTTGCTACATAACCCACAAGCAAAAAATGCAGAGCTCCATCTCGATACCATTTTACGTAACTCAAAGCACTTGCTGGAACTTATTAACAATATCCTCGATCTATCCAAAATCGAAGCCGAAAAGCTAGAGGTTGAACAAAACGAAATCGAGTTTTTACCTCTGCTTAAAGATGTGGAGTCTATCATTTTGCCTATGGCAGAAGAAAAACAGCTAGATTTTATGCTCGACTATAACTTCCCATTGCCAAAACTGCTCAATAGTGACGAAACGCGCCTGAAACAAATTTTGCTCAATATTGCCAGTAATGCGGTCAAGTTTACCGAGCAAGGTAGCATCATTGTTGGTGTAGACTTTAAAGCGGGCCCAGATCAGTTTGTATTTGTCATTAAAGACACTGGTATAGGAATGTCTGAGAGCGAAATGGAGAGAGTCTTTAAGCCCTTCGAACAGGCGGATACCACAACAACCCGACGATTTGGCGGCACAGGGCTAGGCTTGTGTATTTCAAAAAATCTAGCCCAGTTACTGGGAGGTGATGTTGAGGTAACCAGTGAACAAGGCAATGGCAGTGTATTTTCAATTAGTATTGCAGCTAATCATCAAACCGCGAATATTGAATGGATTGATTGTGACTCGTATATCCATAATCAAGTTAGTAGCACCCAAGAACTTGCTGAAAAACAACTTGAAGCCAACATCTTACTTGCGGAAGACAATAAAGATAACCAAGAGCTGATTACCCTGCTATTGAGTACTTGGGGCTTAGTGCCGGATATCGCTAACAATGGTGCAGAAGCCGTTGAAATGTCACTCGTAAATGACTACGACCTCATTTTGATGGATATGCAAATGCCTGTTATGGGGGGCTTAGAGGCAACCGAGATGCTTCGACATGCCGCATATGACGGCCCTATCGTGGCGCTAACTGCCAATATTATGAAAAACGACATCGACAACTATCTCGCCGCAGGATGCGATGCAACGCTTGGTAAACCCATTGATAGAGAAAAGCTTGGGGCAGTGCTACTTGAGTTTTTACAAGTGGACAATGACAATTTATCTAAGTGGAACAATTTGCTGGAAAGCGAAAAGTTTTTACAGATCAGCCAAAATTATCTTGAAAAGCTACCTGAGCAAATGGACCTTGTGGAGTCATTGTATAGTGAGCAAGATTGGGAATCTCTGCGTGCGTTGGCACATAGTCTAAAAGGCAGTGCCGGCTGTTTCGGGTTTACGAACATTCACAGCGCCGCTGGTGAGCTTGAAAATAGTCTCAGAGACAATAACAAGGCACAGTGGCAATACGCTACCTTGAATCTAGTACAGGCGATAAAGTACACCTTGAGTAACGAAGAAGTACAACTACAAACAGCGCGCTAGCCTAAACTACTGGCTCGCTTGTTCGGTAAATTGTAGGCCCATTAAAATCGCATCTTCTTTACCATCCGCGGTCGGGTAGTAGTTTTTACGCCGCCCCATCACCGCCAACCCTATTTTTTCATAGAGTGCGATGGCTCGCGTATTGGAGGCACGCACCTCTAAAAATAGGTTTTCAGCGTGCTCTGTTACACAGCGCGATATCAATGATTGCATTAATAATTTAGCAAATCCCTGCCCTTGGCTTTGAGGGTGTACACAAATATTCATCAGCGTGTAATCTGGGCCAGCTCGCTCAGCTATGTAGTAGCCAATTAACTGATCGTTGTGAGTCAGTGCAGCATTAAAATAACGTCCGCCAATACATGAAGCCAAGGTCTTTTCACTCCATGGGTGTGGGTGGCTCGCCACTTCTACCGCCATAATGTCAGACATTGTATGTTGACCCAACATATCATTACTTGGAACTTGCATCACAAATCACTCGCCATAATTGTTTCTTTTGCTCAGCATCTAACTGCGCCCCAGGTAATTGCAATGTACTGTCTATTAGTGCAATAGACTCACCTTGCACAAATTCCAATTCCTGTGGATGTACTGCAAGCAAAATATCTTGTTGTAATCGCTCAGATAGAGTTAATAAAACAGGATCTGATAGTTGTTGATCAGCAGCACTATCTGTTGAATATTGAGCTTTGAGTTTTAAGGGTGTAACACCGAGCAACTGAGCTTGAATTGGATGCATGATAAAAACACTTTTTTAATGAGTCTAAATGTAAGCTGTAAAAGAATCAATGAAGTGTAGGAGTTGAAGTGGCAGGGGCGGCAGGACTCGAACCCGCAACCATCGGTTTTGGAGACCGCTGTTCTACCAATTGGAACTACGCCCCTGCAATGTCGACGCATTATAATGAGCTTTCGTAAAAGGTAAAGAGAAAAATGCATTTTTTTGTTTGTTTGCACTATAAATAAACAAAAAGGCGAATATTCATCATATTCGCCCTTTTTTTACGCTATTTGCAGCAATTTAACTGGAGGTTATTCCCACTCAATTGTCGCTGGTGGCTTGCCAGAAATATCGTATACCACACGAGAGATCCCGTCGATTTCATTGATGATACGGTTTGAAACAAGACCTAAGAAGTCATATGGTAAATGTGACCAACGCGCTGTCATAAAGTCGATTGTTTCTACACAACGTAGTGATACGACCCAATCGTACTTACGTGCATCACCCATTACGCCTACAGATTTTACCGGAAGGAATACAGTGAATGCTTGAGATACTTTGTGGTAAATATCCGCTTTGTGCAGCTCTTCAATGAAGATAGCATCTGCACGACGAAGTAAATCACAGTATTCTTTCTTGATTTCACCAAGTACACGTACACCTAAACCAGGCCCTGGGAATGGATGACGGTAAAGCATATCGTAAGGTAAACCTAACTCAAGGCCAATCTTACGTACTTCATCTTTAAACAGCTCGCGAAGTGGTTCTACTAGACCCATTTCCATATCGTCAGGCAGACCGCCTACGTTATGGTGAGACTTGATCACGTGCGCCTTACCTGTTTTAGACGCCGCTGACTCGATTACGTCTGGGTAAATTGTACCTTGCGCTAACCATTTAGCATTTTTCAACTTTTTAGATTCAGCATCGAATACGTCAATGAACGTATGGCCAATTGCTTTACGCTTATCTTCAGGATCAGAAAGACCAGCTAGGTCATTTAGGAACTGCTCTTCAGCATCCACTTTGATGATATTCAGGCCGAACTTATCACCAAACATTTCCATTACTTGCTGACCTTCGTTTAAACGAAGTAAACCGTTATCAACAAATACACACGTTAACTTTTTACCAATCGCACGGTGGATAAGCATTGCAACAACTGAAGAGTCGACACCACCAGATAGGCCCAAGATAACTTCATCATCGCCTACTTTTTCTTTGATACGCTCAACAGCATCTTCGATGATTTGCGAAGGAGTCCAAAGCTTTTCACAGCCACAGATATCAATGGCAAAACGCTCTAGTAAACGTGTACCTTGCTGTGTATGTGTAACTTCTGGGTGGAACTGTACGCCGTAAAAACGTTTCTCTTCCCAAGACATCGCCGCATGCGGGCAAGTATCCGTTTTTGCGCTTGTTACGAAAGTATCAGGGATCTCAACAACTTTATCACCGTGGCTCATCCACACATCTAACTGGCCAACACCCTCTTCAATATGGTCTTCAATCGCTTCGAATAGTGCACAGTTACCAACTTTTTCAACTTTAGCATAGCCAAACTCTTTCTTATCAGAGCTATGTACTTTACCACCAAGCTGCATAGCCATTGTTTGCATGCCGTAGCAAACGCCCAGTACAGGAACACCGGCTTCAAATACGTACTCAGGTGCACGCGGGCTATTTTCTTCTGTTGTCGACTCTGGACCACCAGACAGGATGATACCCTGAGGATTGAATTCACGGATCTGCTCTTCCGTTACATCCCAAGCCCAAAGTTCACAGTAAACGCCAATTTCACGTACACGACGTGCGATCAACTGCGTGTATTGAGAACCGAAGTCTAAGATCAATATACGGGAATCATGGATGTCTTTGCTCATTGATAATCTCGTTAGTTAGGAAACGATAAAATTAGTAAAGCACAGCTAACCTGCTTTACCAGAATTAAAAAGGGCTAGCTGCTGCTAGCCCTAACAATTTTGCGGGCTCAACGCGCGTTGGCCAGCTTAACCTAAGCGATAGTTAGGCGCTTCTTTAGTGATCTGTACGTCGTGAACGTGAGACTCACCCATACCTGCTGACGTTACACGTACAAACTCAGGCTTAATATTTAGCTCTGCAATTGTTGCGCAACCAGTTAAACCCATTGCACTGCGAATGCCGCCGATTTGCTGGTGAATAATTGCTGCAATTGGACCTTTGTAAGCAACACGGCCTTCAATACCCTCTGGTACTAGCTTGTCTGCTTGGTTGCTCTTCTGGAAATAACGGTCTGAAGAACCTTCTTTTTGATTCATTGCCCCCAGAGAGCCCATACCGCGGTATGACTTGTAGTAACGGCCTTGGTAAAGCTCAACTTCACCTGGAGACTCTTCAGTACCCGCAAGCATTGAGCCCACCATCACACACGCTGCACCAGCAACTAATGCTTTGACAATATCACCTGAGAAACGGATACCGCCATCTGCAATAACTGGCACATCGCGATCTTTTAGCGCTTCAACAGCGTCTGAAATGGCTGTAATTTGCGGTACACCACAACCAGTTACAATACGCGTAGTACAAATTGAGCCTGGGCCAATACCCACTTTAACGGCATCTGCACCCGCATCTGCAAGTGCTAGTGCACCTGCTCCAGTTGCTACGTTACCAGCAACAATCTGTAACTCTGGGTATGCTGCGCGCGTTTCTTTTACGCGGTCAATAACTCCCTGAGAGTGACCATGCGATGTATCGATAAGTAAGATATCAACACCCGCTTCAACCAATGCAGCAATACGCTCATCAGTACCAGCACCAACACCGACAGCGGCACCTACACGAAGACGACCTTGCGCATCTTTACATGCATTCGGTTTTTCTTGTGCTTTTTGATAATCTTTAACTGTGATCATGCCTTTAAGTGCAAACGCATCGTCAACCACTAGGATTTTCTCGATACGGTGCTCGTGCATTAGGCCTAGAATCTCTTCACGACCAGCGCCTTCTTTTACAGTCACAAGATCCGCTTTTTTAGTCATAACAGACGAAACTGGTTTATCTAATTGCGTTTCAAAACGCATGTCACGGCTAGTCACGATACCTTCTAGTTGGTTATCAGTACCAACAACAGGGAAACCTGAAAAACCTTTTTCGTCAGCAAGTGCGATAGTTTCTGCAATTGTTTTATCCGCTGTTACAGTAACAGGGAATGTAACAATACCAGCTTCATACGTTTTAACTTTACGTACGTTATCTGCTTGCTCTTCGATGGTCATGTTTTTGTGGATAAAGCCAATGCCGCCTTCTTGCGCAAGGGCAATCGCTAAGCGCGCTTCTGTAACTGTGTCCATTGACGCAGAAACAAGTGGCAGGTTAAGCTCGATATTACGCGTTAGACGTGTTTTTAAACTCGCCGTGTGCGGTAGAACAGTTGAATGAGCGGGTACTAATAGTACGTCGTCAAAAGTTAGGGCTTCTTTTGCAATTCTTAGCATGTGTGCGGCTTCTCTCAAGTGAATTCTGAGTATAAGGAATTGCGTGCGCATTTTATCAGCGTTCCTTATGCGAGTAAACAAAATTTAGCAAAAAATATGGTAAAGTGTCTGTGAATTTTTTATGGAGTTAGGTATGTCATTGCCACAAAACAACAAAGTTTATACCGTTTCGCGCCTAAATCGCGAAATTCGCAGTATATTAGAGCAAGGCTTTGCGTCACTTGAATTAACCGGCGAAATTTCAAACTTTGTCGCGCCAGCGTCTGGGCACTGGTATTTTTCACTCAAAGATGAAAAAGCGCAGATTAAAGCTGCCATGTGGCGCGGCAATAACCGTTATTGCAAATATCGCCCAGAAAATGGCACGCAAGTACAAGTTAAAGCCCGAGTGTCGGTGTACGAACCGCGCGGTGACTATCAACTTATTGTTGAGCACATGGCACCTGCGGGTGAGGGGTTGCTTAAGCAAAGGTTCGAAGCATTACAAATGCAACTAGCCGCAGAAGGCCTTTTTAGCAGCCACCATAAAAAGCCCCTTCCCCATGCTATCAATCGCATTGGTGTTGTAACTTCTGCAACAGGGGCTGCAATCAAAGATATCCTTTCTGTGCTCAAGCGCCGTGCCCCCCAATTAGAAGTGCTGATTTATCCAACGTTGGTGCAAGGGCAAGAGGCTGCTGCGCAAATTGCTGAGAAAATTGCGCTAGCAAACAGGCGCAACGAAGTAGACGTGCTCATCGTTGGGCGAGGCGGCGGTTCATTAGAAGACTTATGGAGCTTCAACGAAGAGGTTGTTGCGCGTGCTATTTATGCCAGCGAACTGCCAATCATCAGCGCAGTAGGCCATGAGATAGATACGACTATCAGTGATTATGTGGCCGATATGCGTGCCGCGACGCCATCGGCAGCGGCAGAATTAGTCAGCCCCGATAGCAGCGAACTGATTGCATTTGTAAAAGACCGAAAGCACCGTCTTGTTCAAGCTTTCAATCGCAAAATACTCAGTGAACAGCAGCATATTGCGCGTTTGCAGCAGCGCTTAGGGTTACAGCACCCGAAAAGTCAGCTAATGCAACAAATGCAGCGTGTTGATGAGCTACAGCAAAGATTAACGCGCGCTTTTCAGTATCAACAACACAAGCATCACAACGGCGTCAATGTACTCCATCAAAGGTTACTGCAATTCCATCCAGAAAAGCGCCTTAGCATGGCTAAGTCTAAACTTGAGCAGCTTGAGGTCGCCTTGAAAAATAGCATGGATAACCACCAGCAAAAGCGCCAGAATCGACTTGCTCTATTGGCGGCTAGACTTGATAGTGTAAGCCCCTTAGCCGTGCTATCTCGTGGCTATAGCATTACACAAATTAACCAGCATGTATTGACCACGGTGGCAGATGCAAAATCCGGAGAAACGCTCACCACACAATTGAGCGACGGCCAAATTCACTCAACAATTACCAGTATTAAATCAAAATAATCGCGTAACTAGTATTCACGCTGAAGCTCAGTACTGTGCTTTAAACTGAGATGCACTTGCATTGATGGACCATTCTGAACCGCAGTAATGGTCTTAAATTGGCGCATCCAAGGCATTTTAATTAAGGCGTTATAAACATCCTGCCAATGCTTATTGCCGTCCTCCAACGTAAACGCCTGAAAGCTCAATTGGCATACATGCGTTTTACATGCAACCTGTTGCATATTAACGACTTCATGCAACTCCGCTACATACAGAAAATCTGCCGCCTGAATTTCAACTTCACTGGCCCACAACTCATCTCGCTCTTGGTATACAAAAATATTTTGCAGCTTAGCTGCGATATTGCCTGTTGGCTGAGTTTGATGAGCTTGCATCTGCAGCCTTTTTATCTGCGCACGCAAGCCGGCATTTTCTTGTTCGAGCGTTAACAAGGGGGCTTCATGTACTGGAGAGGGGCGGCTGTCGGAAACTTGCTCAGGCCCAGACAATTCGGGCTCTTCGGCTCCGATAACTTCTGCGCTGTTTAGTTGCCTTTGCTGAGCGTCAAAATCTGATAGGCCAGTATTTGCGTCGGATTCCTTTGCACGGATACGCTCGTGATATCCATTTGCGACGAATATACCCAGGCAAAATGCGCCAGTTACCATACATAATTGGCGGAGCATATATAACCTCTAGTTAGAGCATGGCGCTGGTATGAGAATCGTTGATACGGCTGATTGCATCATCTAAGAAGTTTTGATCCATGCTTTCAGCAGGACATGGGCAGTTCGGTTTACCAACGACTTTAGCTGGGACACCGACAACAGTGGTATGAGGAGCAACCGCTTTTAAAACAACAGAACCTGCACCAATACGCGCACCTTCTCCCACCTCAATATTACCTAATACTTTAGCGCCAGCACCGATTAAGACGCCCGCTCTAATTTTCGGGTGGCGGTCACCTTGTTCGTTACCAGTACCACCTAAAGTGACAGATTGTAGAATAGAAACATTGTCTTCTATAACAGCAGTTTCACCGATGACTATACCAGTCGCATGGTCAAGCATAATACCATGACCGACTTTACAAGCAGGATGGATGTCAACACCAAATACCTCAGAGGTGCGACTTTGTACGAAACGGGCGAGCTCTTTACGCTGTTGTCGCCACAGGCAGTAAGCGAGGCGGTGTGCTTGTAATGCATGGAAACCCTTAAGATTTAGTATCACGTTAAGATAACTATCGGCAGCAGGGTCTCGATCTTTAACAGCTTTTATATCATGCGCCACATGGGTCAGCATTCGGTCACAATCGACAAACGCCTGATCAAACAACTCTCGAATGGTAAACGCAGATACCACAGCATCAGCTAGCTTATTGGCCACAATAAAGCTTAAGGCGGCACCTAAGCATTCATGGTTTAACACACTCGAGTAGACATGACTTGCCAATAGCGGCTCACGTTTAACCAATTCTTGTGCTTCATCTCTTAGTTGCTGCCAAATTTCGTGTCTCATAATTACCACATGTCTATCGTTAACGACCTAATACTTATCTTAACGCGCATCTTCTCGAATGCGCACTACTGTCAAGGAATTTTATCGTTATTAAATATAACTTAAGGTTCCTATAATGATGTATTTATAATCATAAACCAAGCATCTGGCTACAAAATAAGTACATTCAGTGAATTTCTCGGGTATTGAAGGGATGTGTTGACTAGCAAAAATGAGAACACCCCGCATAGCGAGGCGTTCTCTTACTCATAAGCGATTATTGAAATAAATCATCCGCCTTGATTACTTCAATGTTGTTAGCTGGTACAGATAGCTTGTAGCCTTCAACTATCTTATCTTCATCTAACAAAGCCTGCGGTTTACTTACATTGTATTTTAGCGGCGACACTTGCTCATTCGCTAGACGCTGTTTCATATCTTCACCATCGCCAGTGACAAATACGTAGTGCATGTTGTCTGTTTGTAGATTTTCACGAATGACGCGATTAACATCTTCTAAGCTCAAAGATGCCAATTGAGCGCGAACTAAATTAACAAACTCCTCAGTCTTGTAGAATTGACTATCAAGCGCATAACCTAGCTGTCTATCTTGACTTGCAACAAGTTGAGGTACGTAGTTATTTAGGAAGTTACGCGTCGCTTCAAAGTCTTTTTCTGTCATGCCCTGGCTGATCAGCTTATCCAACTCATACACGGCTACACGTGTTGCGAAATGCGCATCATTATTCGAGCGAAGTGGGCGTAACCAAACTTGGAAGATCTGCTCTGAACGGCCTAAGTTTGCATCTGGCATGGTCTGGAACATACCGCGAGGAAAATACTCAATATATGCGTAATCACCATAATTCATACCACGGGTTTGACGAATACGGTCAAACAAAAACGCCCCCGAGTTACGATGTTCACCAAAATACGAACGTACTAACCACAGTGCTGTCCAGTCTTTACTGCTGCGAATGGTATCAATTGGGAAGCCAAAAGAAACCGCCGTAGACTTTGCACTTTTCTCCACAACCGTTGCATGAATGCCTTCCAATTTAGGGGCATCGTCAACATTGAGGCGCTTTTGCTCGCCTTTAGGTAGTTTAGTTAAATCTCTAATCAGCTGTGCTTTAAGTTCGTTATTGAGTGCACCGGTAAGCCCAACATTCAGCTTAGCTTGTGTAAACTGACTCTGATAAAAGTCTTTAACATCGTCCAGTGTAAGTGCCTCTAAATCAGATAAATCGCCTAGGTTTAAGCTCTCATATACATGACCTTGATAAAGTCGGTGATAGAGTACTTCTTTGCCTAGCTCTTCATCATTAGATGATTTCAAACCCGACTTAATACCATCTATCATCTCTTTTTTCAGACGATTAAAGTCATCTTCTCTGAAGCCTGGGTTTAATAACTGCTCCCCCACCAATGCATACCACTGGTCGGCGTTATCCTTATGCACGCGACCACGTAAAGAGATCATCTCTTTGTCTACCTGATGAGACAAACTTCCAGCTAATGGGTAGAGGGCCTTTTGAATTTCTTTGTAAGACTTGGTTGCACTGCCCCCCTTTGCCAACATTGCAGCAGTTAATGCGGCAAGGCCTTTTTTCCCTTCAGGATCCGCTGCAGCACCGGTATAAAATAACCAGTTTACGTCCACCAGTGGAGAGTTTGACGTTTTGTCGAGTACAGTAAAATATTGCTTGGCTGGTTTGCCCATCTTCTCAGCTAAGGCATCAAGCCCAACTTCTTGCTCAAAGCCTTCAATTGTTTCAAGCGCTGACATTGTCACTGTATTTCTGCCGCTATCAACAAAGTATTGATTTGCAATCTTACGGATGTCTTCAGGTGTGATTGTATCAGCTGTCGCGTACATTTGATTAATCACTTCTGGGTCGCGTTCGAAGTGGACATAGCTTGCCAATGTGGATGCGATGGCTTTTGAGGAGTCCATACTATTTGCAAAGCTGTAACGCTGATTTGATTTAAGTGCTGCAAGCTTTTCAGCATCGACCAGCTCAGTACGCGCACTCGCATACGTGCGATTTACAGCATCGCGCACTGCAGCCAAATCTTTCTCATCTTCAACTTTTACGAATACGTGTAATAAGCCAGGATCTTTCGTTTCGGCATTGTAAGTAATAAGTTGGGTCGCAATTTGTTTATCTACTACAAGCTCTTGGTAAAGCTTTGAGTTTTCTGAAAAATAAAGCTCTGAAATCAAGTCAACCGCAGCGCGATCTTTTTTACTTGGCTGCCAAGCAGGGCCTTTATATGAGACCAGCAACCAATGACCTGGTTGTCCCTCGTTGACGACATGTTTATATTTTGCTGCTTGTTGTTTTGGCTCCACAGGGATATCGGCTTGGTAGTCACCGCGCTGCCACTCACCCCAGTGTTTTTTTACCATATCAACCGTTACTTGTGGTTCCACATCACCCACGATGATAATCGTTGCATACTCAGGCTTGTAAAATCGTTCAAAAAATAGGTCCGCATAGGCCATTTGATCTGGCATTGCTTCAATATCTTCAAAGAACCCCATCGTAGTATGCTTATATGTGTGCTCTTCATATGCGTTATCACGAACTGCACTGAGTAATTTGCGTAAAGGATTAGCATTGTTTTTCAGATACTCCCCTTTCACAGTCAGCGCTTCTGTACGGAACTGCTCTTCACTAAAGTGTAAATTTTGAAAAATATCAGCCTGTATTTCCAACACCTTGTCTAAGTGCTCTTTGGAAAAACTCAGGTAGTAATTCGTGTAATCATTCGTGGTGTATGCACGGTTATCAACACCGGAATTCTTGATTATGTCTTTATAAATTTGCTCGGGGTATTTTTTCGATCCTTTGAACATCATATGTTCAAAGAAATGTGCGAAGCCCGTTTTACCCTCTTCTATCTCATTTCTTGAACCAACCGACACAGGGATCTGCAGTGACACAACATCTGGGTAATCGGTTTTAACCACCATAACTCGTAAGCCATTATCTAACTCTTCTAATACATAGTCATGGGAAAATACTTTGTCATTCGCTTGTTGGGTTGCAGCGGTGCTCTGTTGAGCCGATGAGAGTGTGGCTTTGTTAGATGCACAACCAGCCAGTGCTAACGTCACCGCTAGACTGGTCGCTAAAAGCTTATATTTCATATGTGTCCCTAGTCTTTATCTTGATGTTTTTTATACACGCAATTTTGTGAGCGCTTGTCAGTGACACAATTATGCATTAATGCCTCAATAAATCTGCATTATCACGACAAAAACTCAAAAATAACCAAAAATTCTAAGTACTGAAAAGACAAGCACAAAATAGCACTACGACACCTCAATATGAATTTAATTCAAGTTAATTGAATTTCTTTCATTAATAAAAATCTATCTAGACGTCTAAATGGCTGCTATATTTACACGAGAAACTACGAATTGGCAGGAATGAGGACCATGGCATTATCGCTGCAAGAGAAAATCTTAGACCCGAATCAAGGGGTATATTTAATCGGAACCACACCGCCAAAGCAGGGGACCGATAAAGAACAAGTACAAACCATTGCCACTAAGCTATTGAATCGATTACATGAAATCGAATATGACGGTGTTGTTATTTACGATATTCAAGATGAAAGTAGCCGCACGGATGTGCCTCGCCCATTTCCATTTAAGCAGACTGTTGACCCTTGTGAATATAGCCAAGTAGTTAGCGAATTGTCTAAATTAGATGTCATTACTTATAAAAGTGTTGCGCAAAGAGATCAAAGTGAATTTACCCAATGGTTGCATAAAACAAAACAAGATTTTGGATTGAGTAACCTAGTACTTGTCGGTAGCCCATCGTCAAAAGGGGACATTAAGCTAAGTTTGCCAGATGCCTACCAAACGTTGCGTGACCATCAAGATGATTTCTTTCTTGGCGGTGTAACGATAGCCGAGCGTCATGCCAGTAAACGCAATGAGCATGAACGCTTAATTGACAAAACGACACAAGGGTGCGAGTTCTTCATTTCTCAAGCTGTGTATGACGCGCAAGCAACCATAGATTTGCTAACTAGCTATGCGCGTACATGTCGCCAGCAAGGCATCGAACCTAAACGTATTATTTTAACTTTTACACCCTGCGGTGGTGAGAAAACTTTGCAGTTTATGCAGTGGCTCGGCATTTCAGTTCCAGAAGCAACCAAGTGGCGTATGCTAGATTCAGACAATACATTGAAAGAGTCGATTAAGATCTGCCGTGAAAATTTGGATTTAATCTTACGCAGTTGCGCTCAGCTTGATGTGCCCCTTGGGCTAAACATTGAAAGCTTAACCAATCGTAAAGAAGAAATTGATGCCGCGATTAATTTATATCGATTATTGAAAGCGACCATGGAATTGAAATTGGCTGAAAAGCAAATCGCTTAAATGGTAATAGGCTCCAGAATTCGTAGTAAAAAGCCCCTTCATTGGGGCTTTTTTATAGCTTAAGACCCGTCCTAAATAGGAGAACCTGGCGGCATTGAAAGCGGTTTAAAGCTCTCTGGCCACTTGCCTCGTTTTAAGAAATATTGAATATGCTCCCCTAAATACTGCTCAAAGGCCTTCGATATGTCAGTGCTCGAGAACATAGACTGTTCAGTATACTCATCAGCTACTTGCTGCAAGTAATAACGTAACTGTGCTTGAACTTCTGGGTCAACTTTTGAACTGGCACTAAGCGTAGCCATTCTATGTGCCGTTAAATATTGAACTCGCTCGTTCAATTTTTTTGCCATTGGAGCGCTCGCTGTAGATTTGAACACGGTTTTGTGTAACTTAGTCAACAATTCATTACTACCAAGATACTTGGTGTTTCTTGCATATTGCTGAGCCACACGATTCAATCGCTCTGCATTTAACAACAGATCCAGTGTATGTGAACTTGCCATTTCAGGTAAAGCCATCGCATCCAACGGCAAGCCTGTTCGACCATGTACACTCTCACGGTTACGAGATTCACCATACGCTTTAGGTGGTATAACAGAAAGTACTGACTCAGGAATAGCCAATGCTTCAGGCGTTAACGTTTCTAGAAGCGCATTCAATGCATCAGCCTGTTCTGACTTCGCCACAACTTCAGCACCTTTCAATGGTCCCTCTCCACGTACCTCGTAGTGATAATCAACTCCACCGATAAGCTTAACAACAGACTCAACTTGATAGCGGTGGAACAGGTAAAGTGGTACAAGCTTCTCTTCAAGTTGAGATAACGCAACCCCATTTTGAATGTTGTTTATACCAAATTGCGCTAGCGCTTGTTTGCGAATACCCAACACTCTGCGCAGCTCTGTGGCAGGATCTGCGCCATTATCCCAAAGGTGGGCACTCGGGTGCGCCCCGCCTTTCGGTCTCGCATCGGCATCAGATATATACCCGAGGCCAAGATCTTTGGTTTCCTGAATAACGCCACTGAGCGCTTCGGCTTCATTGGTCGCTGAGAAATCACTGTAGCCATACTTTACAGCTTGAATATCCCAAGCCCCCATGCCTTTCGCATAACCTTCACTTACATCCAGCTTGCCTTGCGCATCAAACTTTACCAAGGGGTGTGGATAGTCCATCACAGAAGCTCGCTCATCTCCGGAAGCCGCAAAGTTGTGCGCAATACCCAAAGTATGTCCTATTTCATGGGCACTGAGCTGACGAATACGGTCCAACGCCATATCATGAAGTCGCTGAGTTACCTCATCGCCTTTCATAAAGGGCGCAGCCAGAGCCTCTGCAATAAGAATATCTTGGCGCACACGAAGCGACCCTAAAGTCACGTGGCCTTTAATAATTTCACCACTGCGCGGGTCTACCACAGATGCACCATAAGACCATCCGCGAGTTGCCCTGTGAACCCACTGGATCACGTTGTAGCGCACATCCATTGGGTCAGCATGCTCGGGCAACATTTTAACCTGAAATGCATCTCGATAGCCCGCAGCCTCAAAGGCTTGCTCCCACCAGCGAGCCCCATCAAGTAAAGCCGTTCTTACGGGCTCTGGTACACCGGGGTCTAAATAATAGACGATCGGTTTTACTGCTTCGGATACTTTTGCCGTTGGATCTTTCTTTTCTAGACGATGGCGCGGGATATATCGTACATACATAGACTCACCCAGTGGTGCAGAATAGTCTTTGTGCTCAATACTCCAAAAACCAGATTGAGGGTGGAACTGACGCGGCGTGTAGTTTTCATCTGGCAATGCAATTAACGAGTGCCTTTGGTGTACAGTAATCGCATAAGGGTCGGCAGCTGCTTGACGCACATATTTTCCGGGGTCTTTTCCTTTAAAGGTAAGTACCGCTTCTAACTCAGTATTGTTCACAAAAGCTTTTGAGCGCTGCGAATATACCGCACTGCGATTTTTATCGAGGCTATAACTGCCCTGTTTAGTGGCTTTTAAACGGCGGCTTACACCATGCACGTCCGACAACAAATAAGGGGTGTAATCAATCAGTACACTGTCCGAGTCTTCCGCGACAACCTTAAAGCCATGCAAAATACTTGAAGCAAACGCTTCTTTCACACTTTGTTGCTCTGCATTGTTATCTGCACTAGCACGGTAGTAAGTGTTGTTGGCGCGAAGCATGACTTTATCACCAAATCGTTCAAACTGAACAAGGTGCGTGCCACCTAGCTGACCTCTATCTAATCCAATGTCATTTGAACCAACCCCATAAGGCAAACTATGCTGTAATAAGAAAGGCTGTGAAAGTTTATCTACATCTAGGTATATTTTGCCGCTGCTTTTGTCGCTGTAAAACGAATAATAGCCTGGAAAATGATTAAACTTATCAGTAAATTCGTCTATGGACTTAATTGCTGCCTGAGCATGCGTTATCATAGGCAGTAACAAAGTCGAAACGAGATAAGGTGTCATACGTCTCTTTATCATAATTGTGTCTTTGTTATTTCATGTTTTGTGATTGTTTTTTACCTAGTATATAAAATTGTATACAAAAAACAGTGAATCAAGACGAAATTCAGCGCAGCCTGCAGTGACTCTCTCACATACACTTCACTGCGGCCCGACAAACGTTATCAGGATTTAAAATATGCGTAGATTACCGCCGGTGTTATTTGAAGATGGGTGTTCTAGAGAATTAGTTTCTCTGATCCGTACTATCTTAGCCGCTTGTAAAGAAATCTCTTTTCGCGTAGGACAAGGTGCACTTTCTGGTGTATTGGGTTCAACTTTGGATGAAAATATTCAAGGCGAAACGCAAAAGAAGTTAGATGTACTTTCCAATCAGCTAATTAAAGACATCTTGCTTGAGTCAGGCTATGTTAAAGCCATTGCCTCAGAAGAAGAAGATTACACAGTAGCGGGTAATCCAGATGCAAAATTTATTGTCTCGTTTGATCCACTAGATGGCTCTTCAAACACCGATATTAATTCTTTGGTTGGCACCATCTTCTCAATTATGGAAGCACCTGAAGGCTCGGACGCAGCAGATCCAGCCATCTTTATGCAACCAGGCAAAAACCAAATTGCCGCAGGATATGTATTATATGGCCCTTCAACTACATTGGCGCTGACCACAGGTAAAGGCACTCGTATTTTCACTTTAGACAAGACCCATGGCAGCTTCCTGTTAACCGAGGACTTTGCAAAAATCCCTGAAGATACACAAGAATTCGCAATTAATGCGTCTAACCAGCGCCACTGGCAACCTGCAATGAAAAACTATATTGCTGATTTACTAGCGGGCAGCGATGGGCCACGTGAGAAAAACTTCAACATGCGCTGGATAGCGGCGATGGTTGGAGACGTGCACCGCGTATTGTGTCGCGGAGGACTATTTACCTACCCTGCAGATACCAAAAACCCGGAAAAACCGTACAAGCTGAGGTTGCTTTATGAAGCAAACCCGATGGCAATGCTTGTTGAGCAAGCTGGTGGCCTAGCTCACACAGGGGAAGCGCGTATTCTGGACATTGAACCACAGGAAATCCACCAGCGTGTTGCGGTCATCTTAGGTTCTAAGAACGAAGTGGAAGCTTGTTTGACATACCACAAATAACAACCACCAATTAGGTCAATCTAGCAATGCTAATAGCCGTGCTATTTTGGCCTTATCCAATCCGCCCATTAAACCGGGCTCAGACAATGCGTATAAACTTCCCTCTATTGCGTCTACCTGAAAGTCTTCACGTTGCAATAAAATTGTTGCCCAAAACTCAAGCTCATCCAAGCTTAACTCGTCGTTTAAAACTTGTTGCAACACCGTTTTAAACATTGGCAGCGTTACCTGAATTGAACCACAGCCATCTGCTGTTGTTGCCAAGACAGCGATCGCTTCGCTCTTGTTCACGGTACAACGTGCAAATGCACTTAGTGCCTCAAAGTACTCCATAATTAACTCTTGTATTCGCTGAATTGATTAGCTGAAACACCATCGCATTGTTTACCACTCATCAACGCGAGTAGCTCTAGTTGCGTAACTTCTTTGACTGCAATGTCAGCGACCGTTTGGCCTTGATATAATACCACAGCCCGATCACATAACTTAGCCACTTGCCCTAAATTATGGCTGATCAGGACAATAGTAGCACCCTGAGAGCTCAATAGGCGTATTAGCCGAATCACTTGGTTACACTGCTCACTTCCCAATGCAGCTGTAGGCTCATCCATCACAATGATATTCGCACCAGCATTCACAGCACGGATCAAAGCCACAATTTGTTGCTGCCCACCAGAAAGCATCGATACGGGTAATTGTAACTCAATTCCCTCACCTCCCAAGCGCCGTAACAACTTGTTAGCTCGCATTTCCATTGCTTTTTTATCTAACCAACCAAGGCGATTTAACAGGGTATTACTGTGCATTATTTCCCTATTTAAAAACAAGTTCTCAACCACACTCATTTCTTTTATCAACGCTAAATCTTGATAAACCACTGATATCCCCAAGTTTTGTGCTTTAATTGGGGAGTTAATTACTTGCTTGGTGCCGTTTATCAGGATCTCACCGCGAGTAGGTAGTAACTTTCCAGCAAGGCAATTGACGAGTGTTGACTTTCCTGCACCATTGTCGCCTAGCAGAGCGACAACTTCCCCTCTATTCGCAGTAAAGCTGATGCCTCGGAGGACATGTGAATCCTCAAAATATTTGTGCAAATCCACTACCTGCAAAGCAATTTGATCTAACGCAGTACGTATCATTGCTTACGAGCCCTAAAAGTAATACCAACTGCGACAATAAGGATCACTCCTTTCATCATCATCTGAACATCGCTGGAGAAACCCGACAAAATCAAACCGTTATTCAAAATACCAATGAGCCAAACGCCCAACACCGTTCCCCAAATACTGACTTTCCCCCCCAGTAAACTGCACCCACCTATCGCAATGGCGGCTAACACCGTTATTAGCTCAGACTCACCCAATGTGTAACGCGCACTTTGCATTCTGCCTGCGTACAGCAGCCCAGCGAGAGCCGCCAAAAAACCAGACAGGGACATTGCAATGATACGTACCTTGATTGTATTGACACCCATAGCCCGAGCCGCAGTTACGTTTGCGCCGGTCGCCAATAAATGTCTACCTAGTTGTACATAATTAAACACACAATAAACACTCACAGCGATACCCAAAACCCATAGTAACAGCGTAGGCACCCCCCAAATGCTGCCACCACCAAAGAGGGCCAAAAACGGTTTATTTAAAATGGGAATTGATTCAAGCCCTGATAGGTAACGCACAAAACCATTCAGAAAGACCATAGTACCCAAAGTGATAATCAATGAAGGTACTGCCAAACGCAGCGAAAGGTAGCCATTAAACGCGCCTATCGCCCCACCTAAACTCAAAGCAACCACTGAGGCAATGACCACACCATACTCAGGTAACAACAATGCGGCTATCAAGCCTGATAAAGCCACTACAGCACCAATAGAAAGGTCAAGTTGACCAGCTGACAACGCGACATTCAACGCAATAGCCATGACCACAATAGGTGCGGTTTGACGCACAATATTAAGCCAATTCTCTACTGAGAAAAATGCACTGCTGTGTAAAACAAAAGTAAAAACAACCACAGTCAGTACAAAGGTGTAATATACCAACGTATTTGCCGTCACCTGTGCACTCAACTTCATCATTCCGGCACCTTTACCTGTTCGCTCTGCTTCAATACTTGTTGCAGCAACTTAGGTAACTCGGTTGCGAAAGCTATTTGCCAAGATGCCGCAATATTTTCTCGTGTCACGGTGTTAAAGTGAACTTGCGTATAAAGCGGGGTATCTAAACCAATGGCCGCTCCGGCACCAATCCTTGCCATTAATTTTCCCATCTCATTCGGCCTATCGGAAACTGTACCAAACATATTTCCACCCAGTGCCATATCAATTAAATTGTTGACTCCCAAGTCATGAGTGATCACTTTCGTGTCTTTATGGCCACTTATACGCAGTGCCTCAATGACACCTTCTGCAGCAGCATCCCAAGATACATATATTGCATCGATATCGTGGTGTTGAATCATCATTGCAGCTGCAAGCTGAGCTGTTTGATTTTTTTTAACAAATCCTTTTTCACTCACAATTTTAATATCTGGAAAACGCTTTAGCGCTTTTCTAAATGCGCTATCGCGATGGTTTGTTATAGGGTAATTAGCTTCATGGTAAATCACCCCAACTCGACCTTTATCAAATAGAGCTTTAGCAACCAATTGCGCTGCGGCCTCTCCCATCCCTTTCACATCGTCTTTGACGATACCAGCAAAGTCGGCACCGTGACTAAAGCCTGAAATTGGGTTGCTAAGCAGCACAAGTTTCGTTCCTGACTTAATCAGTTGTAAATAACTTGGCTTTGTGCTCAAACTATCGACACTCAGAGAAAGCAAAATATCGGGCTTTAATGCTGTTAAAGTCTCTAAGTCAGAAACTTGTTTAGCTGGATCATAGTGTGCCTCGGTCACAGCAATGACATTGATACCCAAGCGTTTAAATTCTGCTTTCGCACCTTTAGTAACAGCACTTATCCAAGGACTGGAGCCATGCCACGCCATTGCTGCACTTAATCTTGCACCTTGTACATTTGCGGACTGTTCAGGCGTCAATGTGTACGTTGTTGATGAATGACCCAAAACAGAAAAACAAAGTGCACCCACCCATAAACTTAGCCAAGTCGTTTTAATAATAATTTTTTGCTGCATTGTGGTAGGTAGATTAGACCCTTTCCTTGACACACAATGTTCCTTTAATAAATCCTAATTTAGTACATTTAATCAGCGGCACTCTATTTGTCAATTAATTTTACTTAACTACAGCAAGATGGCAGGTATGATTGAGCGAGATAAACTATTCGATATTTTTCATATGTGTAATAAGATAGATATCTTTCAAATTTCAAAGTCGTATTAGACAAGCTCGGGAGAAGTATATTGAAGGGGTTAAATGCTAAACAAAATAAAGCCGCTAATTTACGTTTAGTATTATCGCAAGTAGTCACGTTAGGCCCTATCTCTCGTGCCGAAATCGCACGTAACACCCAACTCACAAAACAAACGATTACCAATATGGTTGAGGACTTACTGAGTGTAAACCTCATAGAAGAAGTTGGAGTTAAACGTTCAGAAGGAGCCGGTAAACCTTCAAAAATGCTATGTCTGAATAAAAAAGCCTGTTACACATTAGCTGTGCGCATTTCACCTGAAATGCTTGAACTTGGCCTGTACTATGTAAATGGTGAGTGCCTCTCGAAAATAACACACCACACAGATACTGCTTGGCATGTCGATGACATTGCAAATGAAGCTTTGAAGCTAATACAAGCAGAAAACCTCAATCATCACTCAGTACTTGCAGCTGGACTATCTATTCAAACAGGGCGAGGAGATACGTTATTTCAATACCAAACGAATAAACGTCTACAAACCGAATTAAGCCAAAGGCTCGAGATGCCCGTCGCGGTAGAAACAACCGCGTCTGCATGTGCTGCTTACCAAATGTTATTTGGTGAGGCTAAAACGCTTCATAACTTCATATACATTCATCTTGGTAATAAAGTTGAAGCTGCAGTAGTTTATGACAGACAAATTATGCTCGGAACGAATGGAATAACAGGTGCTTTGGGTGATATTTTTGTCACCCCCGAAAGCAGTAAACCCACAGGGGAACTGGGCACGTTGAACGAGTTTGCATCCCTTACTTCTCTTAAGAAATACCTTGAAAAAAATGACAAAAAACCGCTTGCTTCCATTAAACACTTAAACCCCAATAATCACGTCGCAAGTAAAAATTGGCTATCGCAAGCAACAGAACCATTGCGCATTGCGATTCATACCTTAGAGTCCATTCTCAACACCCAGACGATTATTCTGGGAGGAGACATAGGGGAGCCATGCTTAGACTTCTTGATTTCTCAGCTCAGACCTTTTATTCCCTCCATTTCACAGCTGGGAAAAAGAGATATCGTGCGTCTCATCAAAGTGCCCAATAACGACTCTGTGCCAATGGCTGGCATATCAACTTTGCCTTTGCATGCCGCGTTAAATGATAAAAACATGCAAACGCTTTATACCACCCCCGCTTCCTTACAAAGCAAAGTACAACAATTGATATATATGTAACCCACTCTTACCTAGCGCTCACAAACCGTAATCGGATAGTCAGCGAGTTGGCCCCACTCACTCCAAGAGCCATCATACACTTGTAGGTTTGAGTAGCCGCATTCTAAAGCGACCAAAGCCAATATACAGGCCGTTACTCCCGAGCCACAGCTAAACTGTAATGTCTTGATTGTTTCATTCACACCCAAGCTCTCAAGTAATTGTGCCAATTCAGGTAGGGGTTTCAATAAGCCTTGCTCGGTCAATACATTGGTATAAGGTAAATTAACACTCTGAGGAATATGCCCACTTCGCATGCCTGCTCTAGGTTCGCTTACTATACCCTTGAAACGCTGTTGCCCTCGAGCGTCCAACAGCAAGACATCTTGGTGAGGTATACATGCCAATACCTGCTGTTTATCAATAAAATATTGCTCTCGAGGCATTACTGTAAAATTGCCAACCTGCTTCACAGTTGAATATTCAGATGCTGTCTCATAACTCAAAGCCATCCACTGCTTTAATCCACCATCAAGAATGAAAACTCGATCGAACCCCATCGCTTTAAACATCCACCAAGCTCGAGCAGCACTAAATAACCCCTTGTCATCATATACCACAACCGTGTCTGTACCATCGATCCCTAACTGGCGCATTTCGGCTTGAAAGACGTGTTCTGAGCACATCATATTTGGCAAATTTGAGTATTCGTCACTTAAATTTTTGCTAATATCAAAGCGCAGTGCGGTAGGGATAATTGCAGGTGGGCTATAATTGCCCTTTTCTCCAGGTTTGACTATCCCCGCATCGAGCACAATTACATTTGCTAGGTTTTCAAACAACCATTGACAGCTTTTTATATTTTTTGTCATAGTCAGACACTTATTTCATTGATTCTAGTTAATTTCTAAAACGCGTAGCGTTATACTAGATAGGATAAATTTGTATCTCAAGTTAATGTATGGGTAATAAAGTAATTGTTTCAAATCGACTAGATGGGGCTGTATTAGCTATCTTACCTAAGTTTATCGGCGATGCTATCAATACACTGCCGGCTTTAGCATTACTGAAGCAACTCTACCCAACGCAACGTATCTGTATTCTCGTCAGGCCGCATCTGACCGAAATATTCTCACGCGCAAGTCAATATGGACTCGAGATCATATCTGATGATCGCCATTGCCGTAAAAAACATCGCGGCCTTTATGGTATGGCCAGCCAGCTTAAACATCAAAACTTTGCATTAGCTGTTTTATTTCGTGGTTCACTCACCGACGCTGTCTTGGCAAAACTAGCAGGTATAAAAAATGTGATCGGCTACGCTCAAAACGCACGCCGACCATTTTTAAGCCATGCTTTTAAATTAGACCAATGCCACCATTATATCTATCGCTACTGTAAGCTGGTCAATGATGCACATGGCAGGCCTTTTACACATTTCAGTTCGCCAAAGCTTACAGCTCAACCATCAACACTAACGCTATCTGAGACCCAATGTAATGTTGCGCTCTACTTGGGTGGAAAGGTGAAAGGAACTCGATATTACCCAGAGCATCTGGCAATACAGGTTGTTCAGCACATTTCCACCCTCAAAAATATTAATATTTTTCTGTTGGGTGATCAGTCTGAACAATCTGATATGGCGTCCCTATCTTCTCTGGCGCTTAGGAAAAACGTTACCGTACACAATTTAGCCGGCAGCATGAGTTTAGCAGAACTCGTAGATAATATTGGTGCAATGGATGCCATTGTTTCGATTGATTCTGGACCAATGCATATCGCATCAGCTTGTGACGTCCCATGTGTCGCCATCGTGGGGCACGGAACTTCACCATGGTCCCTTGTAGCTCCTAAAACAGACAAACTGATTGCTTTAACTCACCAGTCTACATCGCTCAATGAGTTAGATATGATACAAGATGTATCCCCTGAAAAGATTTACCATGCATTAAGCACACTATTGTCTGAGCACTGTTAGCCTGCTTTATGATATTGCCCTAACCATTGTGTTAAATCATTGGCTTTTAATGGCCTGCTTAAGTAGTACCCTTGGGCATAATCACACTTCATTTCATCAAGTAGCTGCAATGAGTCTGCATCTTCCACCCCTTCAGCAACAACCGAAAAACCTAATTGATGACCTAAGCTGATAGTAGAGCGCACAATGCACTGGTCTTGATGGGATGCTGCCAACTTAAGAATAAAGACCTTATCCAATTTCAATTCATCGATAGGCAGCATTTTCAGTCGCCCAAGAGAAGTCTGCCCAACCCCATAATCATCTAAAGAAATATGAACACCAAGTTCTTTTAATGCCAGCAGCGCAGCAATCCCTTTTTCTTCATTTTCAATCATGTCTCGCTCAGTTAACTCAATCGTGATTAAGCCCGGCGCAACTGAAAACTCACTTAGCACACTTTGCAAGTGGGGAATGAAGTCTACATCTGCAATATCTTGCGCTGAGACATTAATAGCCGCCTTCATGGTGACACCCTGCGCTTCCCAATGCGCAATTTGGGATACCACCGTTTTTAATACCCATTGAGTTAAGTCTACAATCAATCCTGATTGCT
Source organism: Pseudoalteromonas luteoviolacea S2607 (assembly GCF_001625575.1). Taxonomy (GTDB): domain Bacteria; phylum Pseudomonadota; class Gammaproteobacteria; order Enterobacterales; family Alteromonadaceae; genus Pseudoalteromonas; species Pseudoalteromonas luteoviolacea_E. Next base: position 6,532 of record NZ_AUXV01000029.1, on the reverse strand, counting down.
CTGCTAAATCAATAAACAGCTCTGGTGACACCCAGTCACCACTTTTTCGTTTCCAGCGTATTAATGACTCAACCTTATCAACCATACCCGAACGCATATTTAGTTTAGGTTGATAAGTCATGAACAACTGACCATCATCGTCGACTAGTGCCTGCTTCAACTCATCAATAATTTCTAATCTTTCTAAGTAGGCTTCATCTTCACCCGTTTGGTAAAAGTAGACATCCTCTACCCCATGTGCAGCATTATCGGCAGCTATCAGCGCACGACGGATACTGTCATCCGCATTGTCTGCTTGCTCTGGGCTGTGCACGACACCAACACTAAAGCGCAAACTAATCTCAAAGCTATGTATGGTATAGCTTTTACTGAGCTCGCTTAGGAAACTATCAACACAATTTTCCATCGTCGAATCAGGCTTGGCTTGCAATACGGTTAAGAACTCATCACCACCTAGACGAATATTCAGCCCTTCGAAACTAGACGTTACAATCTCAATCCGCTTAGCAACTGCCTCGATGCAGCTATCCCCAATGCGTGGGCCAAGTTTATCGTTAATATGCCTTAGCCCCTTAATATCAAGTGCTAACAGATAGTAAACCTGATCTGTCGACACCAAAGCATCCAAAATTGGTAATGCAGAGGTTCGATTATAAAACCCCGTCAACGAATCGTGACTTGCCTGGTACCGGATCTGTTTCTCACGCGCCTGAATATCATCTCCCATTTCATGAAAAGCGTCGACCAACTGACAGATCTCTTCTGTCGGTCGCGATTCATGAATTTCGGCGTTGTAATCACCTTTGGCAAACCGCCTAGCCATTACCGTTAACTGCTGTAACGGTGTTGCCAAGTTTTTGGCTAAAAAGCCACTGGCGAGAAAGCCAAACAACATTGTAATACAAGACAGAAATACAATCGTCAGTACCAATTGATCAAACTCTTCGTACTCACTTCTCAAATCAGCGCTTAAAATTAGGCTCACAGGCACTTGAGACAAAGACGGCAATGCAACTTCCGCATTAATATACAAAGGATACTCACCAAACCACCTACTAATTTTTTGTTCATGTAAATAGGCGAACAAATCTCTGTCTTCGGGCAACTGAATAGAGCTCGCTTTCATCTTTTCACCAAGACTAATAAAGCTCATTTCCATGCCCGTGAGCCCTTTCAATTGCTCTGCGATTGGTTCATCGACGACAAAGCCAACAATCGTGAATGCAATGGTTCTAGGGGCTTTTACAGGTAGAATAATTGCTTGATAGAGTTTTTTATCAAGCACCAAAAAAGCTGAGCGTTCTTCATGCGCCAGCAGTTCTTTTACTAGCGGCCGCATATCTTGAGGTAAGACTAATTGGTTTTGGTTGGTCGAAATTAATTTGCCACGCATATCCAGCAGTAGCATCAACTCTGCATTAATACGCTGGCTATGATTGTACAGTACACTGCTAATCGTAGAGGCATCTCTTGTTGCAACAGCTTGTTTAAAGCCAAAGTCTTGCGTCAACACTGATGCGGCAGTAACGAGCAATCGCTCTCTGGCAACTAAATATTGTTGATATACGCTCTGTGCTTTTTGAATGTCTTGTTGGACTTGACGCTCTTTAAATTGGCTTGTTGACCACCAAAAGCCCGCCAAACTAGCAATCGCGGTAATTAATACCAAACCAACACACAGCACTATAATGCGATTTTTAAAACTCGTGCCCATAGCGATCCTTTAACACTACAATTATTCAGTTCAAGCTGAAACCGGAGAACTCCGGCTAAACAGCAACAACTTACTGTAACCAACCCTATGATTATTCGATTTTGTACTACTAAACGCATGCCCTTAATGACAGACCTTGCCGGCGGGCATTTAATTTCAGCATCAATAAAATCAATCAAAAAACTTTATGCTTTTACACCTCAGGAGCGAACGGTGCACTTTATAAGCTATTGCTTATAATATAGAAAAGATAAAACGACGCTACCTATATCAAAGAAAAGAGAGTGAAAAATTGAATGGCGTTGTAATAGTTACACTATTATTTTTCACACCTAGCAGGTAACAACATTGAGACCTTTCCGTTCAAACCTAGTGAACGCGCATGTATTTATACTAAGTAAAAGTGACTTAGGGAGGAAATGCAAGGAATTCACGTCGCAATGCCTAACAATCCTGTAAATAACTGACTGCTAGGCATTTTAGTGAGTTTGCTTAATCGATAAGACCGTATTCTTGGTCTAAGATTGCAATAACTTCCGCACGAGGGTCTTGTGGAATAGTGAGAGACTGGCCAACTATTTTACTCGCTATACCAACGTAAGTTTCAGATACTGACATCATCACGTCTTGCGGCAGTTTGTATGACTCTGCAAGCGCTTCTCTTTCTGGCATACGATCTTTGTTCAGCAACACATCACTATCTGGAACGTTGTTAATCAATAACTGACGGAAACCCTCTTTAGAGTTTTCGACAATTTTGCCATCTCTGTATGCTGGTCCATCCCAAATACGAGATGAATCAGGCGTACCAACTTCATCAATATAAATAAGGCGCGAAGAACCATCAGCATCTTCTACATAACCAAACTCAAACTTCGTATCCACGAAGATTTGGTCTAATTTGCTCAGCTGCGCTGAAATCAAATTAAATCCTTCGCTGAGTAGCTGCTCGTAGCGGGCAACGTCATCTTCAGATTTAAAGTTAAACGCCTCTAAGTTATCTGTGATATTGCTGCGGGTGATATTTACATCATCCACTTCTGGTACCCCGTCAACGCCAGATATAATTCCCTTTGTAGATGGCGTGATAAGTACATCATTCAGTTTCTGATGTGCCTCAAGGCCTTCAGGTAAGTTAATACCACAAAACTCTCTTACACCTTTGCCATAGTCACGCCACATACTGCCTGTTATATATTGACGAGCAATCGCTTCTACACGCACTGTACTTGCTTTTCTCACAATCCACACATAAGGGTGAGGAATATCGACAATATGATTTCCAGCAAGGCCTGATTCATCAAATAATTTAAACCAATGAGCGGCGACACTATTTAATGCGATGCCTTTTCCTGGCACACCGTTTAATCCATTTTCACCTTGCCAAATACAATCGAATGCTGAAATACGATCTGAAATAACCATGATCGCAAGCTCAGTTCCCTTGGGAACATCATAACCTTTTTCTTCGATTAATCTGGCGCTGTCTTGGTCGGTTAACCAATAAACCGAACGTACTTTACCACTGTGAACTGCACCTTTGGTGCGTATTGGTAGATCGTCATTGACGTCTAAAACTTTGTAGCTACTCATTGTATCTCCATAGAGAACGGCTGCGTCTTGCTAAAGGACGCAAAATACAGAGGGGGTTAGAGGGGTGTATAATAGTCGAGCGCAACAAAAATCACAATTGTTTACCGCATTACAACGCAAACCGAGCGAAACTTAGTTTAGCAAGGTTCTGTTCTGAGATAACATAATTAAAACTCGGTACAAAGAGATGTTTAAATGATCCAAATTTCAGATCTGATTTTCAGCTGGCCGGGCCAGCCTCTAGCTACACTGCATATAAGTAACTTGCACATAGCAAAAGGAGAAAAACTATTTCTTCATGGTCCAAGTGGAAGTGGCAAGTCCACATTGCTTGGCCTTTTAGCTGGAATTCAAACGGCGCAGCAAGGTAATATCACAATATTAGGGCAAGACTTGGGTCAGCTCAGTGATGCCAATCGAGACAAATTCAGAGCAGACCATATTGGTACTATATTCCAAAATTTCAATTTACTACCCTATTTGAGCCCAGTTGAAAATGTCATTTTAGGGTGTAACTTTTCAGACCGCAGAACTGCAACCTTAAAGTCCGCAAATAGTACAGCCAATCAACAAGCAATCACATTACTCGAAGAATTAGGCATTGATGAACTATGCCGCAGCCGTTCAGTAGGTGAGTTAAGTATTGGCCAACAGCAACGTGTTGCAGCTGCTCGTGCATTCATCGGTCAGCCAGAGTTAATTATTGCTGACGAGCCTACTTCAGCTTTAGATGCAGACAATAGAGATGTATTTATAAAACAATTGTTTGAACAAGCTGATCACTACCAAGCTACAGTGTTATTTGTCAGTCACGACAATAGCCTTGCAGATTTATTTGATCGAAAAGTGAGTCTTCAAGAGATCAATGGAGCTTGCCGATGAACCTTATAACGCTCGCATTCAAGAGCATACTAAACCGCAAAGCCAGCGTACTCCTCACCTTATTCACTATTGCCATTAGTGTGATGTTACTTCTTTCAATTGAAAGAGTACGCCAAGAAGCAAAACAAAGCTTTAGCAGTACTATATCAGGGACCGATTTAATTGTTGGCGCTCGTACTGGTGACATACAGCTTTTATTGTCTAGTGTTTTCAGAATTGGGCATGCTAACAACGGGTTATCCTGGCAAAGCTATCAATACATCAAAGATCAACGAGGTGTTGCTTGGACAATCCCTATTAGTCTTGGGGACAGTCATAAAGGGTTTTCAGTACTAGGTAGTGACGAGAACTACTTTCAATATTACCGTTATGGTAAGAAACAAAGCCTAACGTTTACTTACGGCAGAGCCTATCATAATGCACAAGAAGTAGTGATTGGCAGCGAAGTTGCAAAACAACTCCATTATCACGTTGGGCAGCAGATTATTGTCGCACATGGAATGGGAAATACCAGCTTCCATAATCACGATGATAACCCACTCACCATTGTTGGCATTTTAGAACCAACAGGGACACCCGTTGATAAAACTTTACACGTTCCGCTTAAAGCAATAGAACTTATGCATGACTCTGCACATACTAATGACGCACGTATTATAAGCAACGAGCATGAGCATGAGCATGAGCATGAGCATGAGCATGAGCATGAGCATGAGCATGAGCATGAGCATGATAATGTCGAGCACAAACATCACAACCATAAAGCGCATGACTTGAGTGCTTTAGAAAGTGAACCTGGAGATCTAATTGGTCACCCAAAACAACTCACAGCATTTTTAATGGGTTTTGATTCACCACTCTATACGCTTCAAGTCCGCAGAAATATCAATACATATAAGCCAGAGGCACTATCGGCCATTATGCCAGGTGTAACCCTCAGGGAACTATGGGGGATGTTAGATATCGTCGAAAAGATCCTGTTATTGTTTTCAGTTGTTGTGGTATTAATTAGTTTATTAGGTATGCTCACAACACTTCTATCTTCTCTAAGCCAACGTAGAAGAGAACTTGCGATATTGCGCTCTGTTGGTGCAAGACCAAAACATATCTTTTCTTTAATGTGTAGTGAAGCAGTTCTTATTACCGTACTTGGAAGTTTAATTGGAGTAGTACTGTTCTATTTGCTCATGCTGATAGGCCAAGGTGTATTGCAGGCACAATTCGGCATCTCGATCTCTTTATCTCTACTCAGTTACTATGAACTAATGTTACTTGGCGTTATCATGTGCACAGGCGCGGTGATAGGCACAATCCCAGCTATTCGTGCATATTTTTACTCACTCAATGACGGTATGAGTATCAAACTTTAAGAGGTTATTTATGTTTTCAACTCGATTGCTATCGCAGCTCATATCTGTAGCTATGATGATCTTAGTGTCCTTTACAGCCCTAGCGGCTCCCCCTAAAGAAATCTTTTGGGACGACCTCATCCCTACAGGACATGTTCAAATTAGCAACCAAGAAGCAGCCAGCCATGATGGCGATGATAAAAACTGGGTTCAGCCGGATCTCGATGCGCCCGTCGTAAAAAGCCTTGATGGCAAAAGCATTAGCTTACCAGGATTCGTCGTACCACTTGAAGGTGACAGTGAAGTAATTACAGAGTTTTTACTTGTACCTTATTTTGGTGCGTGTATCCATGTACCACCTCCACCACCAAATCAAATTGTGCACGTTAAAATTAAAAATGGAGTGCCTATCGACAGCCTTTACGATGCCATTACAGTTACCGGTACTATAAAAGTGGAGAGCTTTAAGAATGAGCTCGCACAAACAGGGTACACAATGCAAGCTGTAGGCGTCGCACCATTCGAACTATAATCTAACAACGAGGGGGCGACACAGCTCCCTTGACCCCTCCTAAAAAGTATCCTCACGCAATTTAGATATATCCACATATCGACCCTTGCTCGCCACTTTACGTCTTTTCTACTGAGTTAGTTAAGTGTCTTGTTCTAAGAAAGTACAGGCACTTTTACGCAAGATAGGTGCAAAGGGTTAACTAGGTGCAAAGGGTTAACGACAGCGAACGCAGTGAGTGCGTTTCCTTTGCGCAAGGGTGAGGAATGACCGAAACAAAGTTTCGCAGCATGAGGAAGTGAGCGCATGGATGCGCGATGGGACCCTGCTTCAGGGATGAATTAAGTGCAAAAGGTTAACGACAGCGAGCGCAGTGAGTACGTTTCTTTTGCGCAAGGTGAAATAAGCTATTTTAATAACTGATGAAGGATTCGTGACCCAACCATTTCAATTATGAACGACTAAAAATAATGCCGAAAGAGT
>NZ_AUXV01000028.1 GCF_001625575.1 Pseudoalteromonas luteoviolacea S2607 | reverse complement strand
CGAATCCCCTAGGGGACGCCATTTTCTTTTCTATGTAGTTCTATTACTTCCTTCTTACTTGCTAATTAACAAGCCTTTGCTAACTTTTACTTTGATGCTGCGCTGAGAATTTTGGCAAATCTATAGGCGACTTTAAAAGTTAAAATGTCTATTTATCTGTTCTATTGTTACTAAATTGAATAAATAATAACGTTATGGTTTAGCAGAAACATCTGTAAAAACGAGTTTAGTTCATTCAATATTTTGATTTAGAACAATTTTTCATCACTATTGTCATGCTCGCGTAGAAGTAATAATTTATTATTGCTTTTTTATTTAGAGTGAGTTGCCATGGCTAAAGGAAGATCTAATTTTACAAACCGGGAGTATGACTACCCCAGCTCCTACAATTTATTGTCAACAACAAATACAAAAGGGCAAATAAAGTATGCAAATCCGCAGTTTTGTGAGGTCGCTGGATTTGAATTACACGAGTTAGAAGGTAAGCCACACAACATTGTACGGCATCCTACAATGCCAAAAGCAGCTTTTCAAAATCTATGGAATTACATAGAGTCAGGTAAGCCATGGATGGGTATGGTTAAAAACCGCTGTAAAAACGGAGATCACTACTGGGTGAACGCATATGTGACACCTATAACGAATGGCTCTGGACAAACAGTTGAATATCAATCGGTTAGAACTAAACCTGATCGCAAAGTAATTAATCGCGCAGAAAAAATTTACCAAAAACTCAACGATGGAGCCTCGGTGGAGAGCTTTACACGCGCATCTATGTCTCTGCCGACACAAATGATGCTCATTATTGGCGTATTTTACATACTGAGTATGGTACTTACCTCGCTACCTTCTCCTTGGTCATACATTTTAAAAACTGTATTGGTGGTAGTGACTCTCATTTTAACTTATCAACGTCTTTCACCTGTTAGGGAGCTGAGCAAAAAAGCGCGCAAGGTCTACGATAACCCGCTGATGCAAAAAATCTATATTGATAAAGTAAACGATATTGCAGCAATTGAGCTGGCGCTGTTGGCGCGAGAGTCTGAATTAAGAGCAGTGCTAGGAAGAGTAAAAGACGCCAGTGATACGGTGAGGGGACATGCAAAAGAAACTGTTGATGAGTGTGATAAAAGCGCCCAGCTACTAAACAACCAACAAGCGCAAACAGGCTCACTGGCTACAGCGATTAATCAAATGACAGCGACAATTCAAGAGATTGCTTCAAATACAAACAATGCAGCTCAGCAATCAGAAGCTGCATTAAAGTCAGTGAAAGAAGGCAGTACGGCGGTAAACGATAATATGGAGACCAATTACACGCTTTCTGAAGAGCTGACAAAAACGCAATCCGATATAGAGGATCTGAATGCGCAAACGGTCAATATAGGTGGGGTTGTTGACGTGATCAGAGGCATTTCAGAGCAAACTAATTTGTTAGCTTTAAATGCTGCAATCGAGGCTGCAAGAGCTGGCGAGCAAGGACGAGGGTTTGCGGTGGTTGCAGATGAAGTTAGGGCATTAGCGCAGCGAACTCAAGATTCTACAAAAGAGATTGATGACATTGTCGCGAATTTACGACAAAGGGCAGAGCGAGCTGTGCAGGCTATCCAGAATGGTGTTGAAAAGTCTAGCCAATGTGTTGAGAAAGCCGAAGGAACTAAAGCATCATTAGACAGTATCAATGCTATTGTGAACGACATTTCAAGTTTGAACTATCAAATTGCAACTTCAACAGAAGAAATGTCAGGAGTAAGTAATGAGCTTAATAATAATGCCGTTACGATTTCACAACTAGCGACGGACTCTTTAGAGAGTTCTGATAATTCATTAGCCACCATGGCAAACACACAAAAAGCACTTGCAGATCAAAAATCTCTCGTTGATCAGTTTATTGCTAAGTTTCAGCGTTAAATAGTAAGTATGGCTTTTGTGATAAAGCCATACTTTTTCCAGCGCACCCTGTCTTTCACCAAAGCAGAACAGTCACAGTGTCATTGTCAGATCAAAGTGACCATCGCGACGACATAGATTTTGTAGATGTGTTTATACGGGGAGAGGCTTTTGCTTAAAGTCATACACATGTTCACAGTATAATGAATTTGCAGCAGGTCATTAAATTTCCTTAGCACGACTACACATAACGTTTTGTAACATTTCAGTGGTATTCAGAATATCAACACTATGTCACTTTATAACCGCAATTAGTGGTTAACATTTGGGTTGTTATTGAACAAATTGTTAGGCCGCATTTGTGTAGTCAAACCCATTTGGCTGAGGCGCTGCTAATTTAGCACGTTAAATAATATACAAGGAGGTATAATGCTTACGTTACATATTATAGCGGGTTCATTGTTGTTGTTGTTTGGTATAGGGGCTTTAAGTTTTGCGAAGGGAAAAACTAAGCACAGATGGTCTGGAAGTCTTTTTTTCTTAACAATGTTAGTTATGGCTGGGACAGCAGCATTGCTCAATGGTGGAGCGACTATGGCAATGTTGACTTTTTATTATGGTGTGACTGCGTGGGCCGTGGTATTAAGAAAAGAGAACACAGTAGGGATATTTGACATACTGTCTATGTGTCTTATTACCTATGTCAGTATCAGCCTTTTTTATTTTGTGTCTACTGCCGATATTCCAGAAACCTTTAAAATGATTTTGACGATTCATGCCTCTGTAGCTGCAATGTCCGCCTGTTTAGATCTCAAGATGATCATAAATGGTGGTATTTCAGGAAAGCACCGTATAGTCAGACATACATGGAGAGCGTGTTACGCAATGTTAGGGGCGGTCATGTCTTTCTCGGCGAACACATCGGATAGCTGGCCTGATTTTATTGATAGCAACGCGCTGATTTACTTAATGATAGGCATTCTTTTTTATTGGCTGCTGAGAGTATTGTTTACCGGCTGGTATCACCAATTAACCCACACGCTTGGAAAGAGCTTACTGGTAAGAAAGTTTGTCGACGCTAGGCGGCTATTAAATGAAAGGTGATTGGTTAGTGAGACGATGAGCGACTTGCAGTGGAAGCATGTTTTCTACTGCAAGCTATACGCTTTATTCGGTCTTTTCTTTGAACTCGCACAGATCTTCAATAATTCAGCTACCGCATTTAGGTTTTCTGGCTGTGCATATGAAGCGACCATGCAAGACCAACCAATGGTGCACATCTATTTTGTACTCTTTAGGCACTACCTTTTCGAGCTTTCCTTCCACCGCGACCACATCTTTACCCATGGCAAGCTTAGTGCGATTGGATACGCGAAATATATGCGTATCAACGGCGATTGTTGGCCAGTCGAAAGATAGTCAAGGTAGAGGTTATGGATCGTTTCTATAACCAGGTAAGTAAATGGGTTCTAGTTGAGAAGCCTCATCTAGCCATTCCTTTACAAAAGGGCGGCTTAGTAAGATTTTTGTCCAGTTCTGAACATTTGGCCACCTTTCATCTGGTTGATAGTGAGAAGTAAATCGAACTACTGAAGGTACAAACATAATATCGGCCAAAGAGTAGTTCCCGACGAGGTACTTTCCTTTAAATAGCGTAATAGAATCTTCCCAAATCGAATAGACGTTTTCTATTGCAGCTACTTCGGCATCAGATAAAGCTTTTTTTTCTGGATAAAAGGCACTTTCGAAAAATAAACAAGGACATATACGACCAAAAGTTGAATGTTGCCATGCCACTAATGATCTGGCTTTCGCTCGAGCTTTTATATCTTCAGGGAGCAGGGCGTTTGTGCCTAATTCACTGGCGTATTCCATGATGGCATTTGAGTCAAAAATAATAAATCCATTATCATCTAGAACAGGGATGGCTGCAGCAGGTGAGAAGTTGCCAATTTCTGCTAGGTTGCTCCAGCGCTGTGGTCTACGAATATCGACAATAATTTCTTTAAAAGGAATATCTTGCTCTTTTAAAGCCAGCCATGCGCGAAATGCCCAGCTAGATGCGTTCCTATTACCACTGTATAAAATTCTATTCACTTTAACCTCTTTTTATTCTCAGCTAAGTACAATGTTTATTTTAGGTATAAGTTAAGTTAGTATCGCTGCTAAATTAACTTCTTAGTGCATTGTTTTAGGCGTTATTCTTTAAAATATGAAGGATTGTGGGCGTGGATGATTTTGATAGAGAGATTTTAAATATTATTCAATTCGATAGCAGAGTCAGTACCGAAGACATTGGTCATCAAATAGGTTTGTCTGCGTCAGCCTGTCAGCGAAGAATTAAAAAGCTTAAAGATTGGGGTATTATCAAAAAAGAAGTCGCGATAATTGACCGAGACAAGTTAGAAGGTTTTGCGACTTTAATTGTAGATGTATGTCTGGAAAAAGGCGGAGAAAAAGCATTAGATGATTTTATCGAACGCCTTAATCAAGAAAAGCGAGTGCAACAATTTTATTATACTGCAGGCGAAGTTGATTTCGTTTTAATCATCGTAGTCAAGAATATGAACGAATTTGATAAACTATCTCGCCGTTTATTAATGTCAAATTCAAACGTTAAAAAGTTCCATTCTAAAGTTGTAATTCAGTCCAATAAATTAGGATTAGAAGTAGCAGTTTAATTATTCCGCTTTATCTTTAAATTCACACAAGTCTTCAATAATACAGCTACCGCATTTAGGTTTTCTGGCTGTGCATATGTAGCGACCATGCAAGATCAACCAATGGTGTACATCCACTTTGTACTCTTTAGGCACTACTTTTTCGAGCTTTTCTTCCACCGCGACCACATCTTTACCCATGGCAAACTTAGTGCGATTGGATACGCGAAATATATGTGTATCAACGGCGATTGTTGGCCAACCAAATGCACAATTTAATACGACATTTGCGGTTTTCCGGCCTACGCCTGGCAGTGCCTCGAGTGCTTCGCGGTTTTGCGGTACTTCCGAACCGTGCTTGTCGATGAGTATCTGACTCAGTTTGTGTACATTATTGGCTTTGGAGTTAAATAAGCCTATGGTTTTTATGTACTCTTTTAGCCCCTCTACACCGAGAGCAACAATGGCTTCTGGGGTATTTGCAACGGGAAAGAGCTTTCTCGTAGCTTTATTCACGCCTACATCGGTGGCTTGCGCAGATAAGGTTACGGCGACTAACAGCTCAAACGGGGTCGTGTATTCGAGCTCTGACTTAGGGTTTGGGTTGTCGTCGCGTAACCGCGAGAGAATCTCAAGACGTTTTGTTTTATTCATGACGGTTTACTTGCAAGTTATTAGACATAGTCAATACATCTAGTTAAAACACCCACTCAATTGACGGTTGGGTAGGTGTTTTAGTTTTTGTGTTAAGTAAGGCTTGTAACGCGTGCGCGTGGCGCTTTTTCGGGGCTTGGATCCGGTTGAGTTTTCGTTTTTTGGCGTTCATCAAAATAGTTTTTAACCGCAATGATGAGCCCTAGGCCTAAGAAGGCGCCGGGCGGCAATATCGCCACTAAGAATTGGTTATCAAAATCGATGATTGAAATACGCAGCATTGTTGCCCATTCGCCCAAGAGCAATTCTGCTCCATCAAATAGCGTCCCCTGGCCAATTAATTCACGCATCGCCCCTAAAATCACCAGTACAGCAGCAAATCCCAGCCCCATCATGATGCCATCCCATGCTGACAGTAGTGGTGAGTTTTTCGATGCATAGGCTTCTGCTCGTCCAATAATGGCGCAGTTAGTCACAATCAGAGGAATAAAGATCCCCAATGATTGATAGAGGCCGAAGGTATAAGCATTCATTAATAATTCAATGATAGTTACAAATGCGGCAATGATCATGACAAATACAGGGATCCTAATGTCTTTTGGTACCCAATTTCTGACGACTGAGACTGTCACGTTTGAACCAACTAAAACAAGTAAGGTCGCTATTCCTAAACCGAGCGCATTAGTCACTGTACTGGTTACAGCGAGCAGGGGACACAAGCCCAGTAGCTGTACTAAGGCTGCATTATTTTTCCATAGCCCTTCGTGTGCTAGGGTTTTGAACTCACTCATAGCGTCTCCTGCTGGCATAGGTTGTCTTGCGCAAAGAGCGCATCAAAGTTTTGGTGTGCATACCATGTGGCTGAGCTTACAGATTTGACTACCGCTCTTGGTGTGATTGTTGCGCCAGTAAACTGATCGAATACACCGCCATCTTTTTTAACATTAAAGCGGACGTCATTGTCACTTGTGACTTGTTGTTCATTAAATGAATAAACCCAATCAGATTTCTTGGTTTCTACTTTATCACCTAATCCGGGTGTTTCTTTATGCTGCGTAATTCGAACCCCAGCGATAGTAGCATTGGCATATACCGCAGTGAGTATGTTTATATTGCCGCTATAACCTTCAGGAGTGATATGTTGAACCAGCAAGGCAACTGGCTTTTCATCGAGCTTTGCACGGTAAATTCGGTGCGGGCCATTTGGCCCAAGTTCTGGCACATTGCTCTCAATACAGTCTAAGTAAAGTTGATTATTATACTTATTCGAAGCAATAACCTGAGTCAGCGTTTGCATTAGGTGGTTTTTTTCTTGAGCTTCGATACGAGGTGCAGTTAATTGCTGCACTAGCGCCACGCTTCCTGTTGTAGCCAGCGCAAATGCGGTGAGAATAGCGCCATTTTTCTTCATTGAGGCTAATATCATTTACGAGCTCCATGTCCATAAGTACGTGGCTGGGTATAGTGATCAATCAAAGGAACAGCCATGTTCATTAACAATACTGAAAATGCAATCGCATCTGGGTAACCCCCAAACTGCCTAATTAAATAAACAAGTAGGCCTATCAAAGCACCGTAGATTAAGCGACCCAAATTGGTTGTTGAAGCCGACACCGGATCCGTCGCAATAAAGAAAGCCCCGATCATCGTTGCACCGCTCAATAAATGAAACGCGAGTCCTGTGTGTCCTCCAAATACAAAGCCTAGGGCACTACAGATACTCAAAGACGCTAACATTGCAACAGGAATATGCCAATTAATCACTTTTGCTTTTAATAAATAAAGTCCACCCAGTAAGTAAGCGAGATTTACCCACTGCCAGCCTTCGCCTGCAAAGCGGCTGAAAGCGATGTTATCCATGGCTTCTGTTGTAGTCATATTTTGAGACACCGCCGTTTTCACATGATCCAGTGGGGTTGCACCTGTTGCGCCATCAATGACTTGCCTAGCAACATCTAAGGTGATGCCTGCTCGTGTTGTCTCTGTGAATATTAGGCTTAGTTGGTCAACAAAAGAGAGCGGGGCTGCTAATAAGTCATTTATGGGCTGCCATGCAGTCATTTGTACTGGGAATGAAATGAGCAGCAATACGTACGCTGCCATTGCCGGATTGAACAAATTAAAACCTAGCCCGCCATATAACTGTTTCACAATAATTATTGCAAACACACTGCCTATAACAACGACCCACCATGGGGCGAGCGGCGGAATACTCACAGCTATAAGCACCCCTGTTAACCAAGCGCTACCATCACTTAAGGTTGGCCAGATTGGGCGGTTTCGAACTTTTAGAATTGCAGCTTCAGCCGCGCTGACACAAATTAAGGCTAAAGCGAGCTGGATAAGTACGCCAATTCCAAAGAAGTAACTTTGTACTAAAATGCCAGGTACACAAGCTAGCATCACGCAAGTCATTAACTTGTTGACAGATTTGAGGCTGTGATTGTGAGGCGAGGAAGCCATGGTTAATTTCATGACAGATCATTTCCTTCTTGTTCTTGAGCTTGTTTCTTTGCTTTTGCACGCTCAACAGCTGCTTTTATTGCCGCTTTTCTTTTGTCTTCAGGGCTGAGTTGAGCTGTTTCTGAATCAGGTTGTGGGCATGCTTCTTCTGCGTTGCCACTTACTTCAGTTTGTTGCTCTGCTTCTTTGGCGGCTTTTTTCGCTTTAGCACGGGCTATGGCGGCAGCAACCGCTGCTTTGCGCGGATCTTCTGGTTCCGCGTCAGTTTGCTCGGCAGATTCGTCTGAATGCGGCTGTTGTTCTTCAGCGGCTTTGGCGGCTTTTTTCGCTTTAGCACGGGCTATGGCGGCAGCAACCGCCGCTTTGCGCGGATCTTCTGGTTCCGCGTCAGCTTGTTCGGCAGATTCGTCTGAATGCGGCTGCGGCTCTTCATCGGCCTTAGCGGCTTTTTTCGCTTTAGCGCGAGCTATGGCGGCAGCAACCGCCGCTTTGCGCGGATCTTCAGGCTCGGCGGCTGCTTGTTCGGCAGATTCGTCTGAATGCGGCTGTGGCTCTTCAGCGGCCTTAGCGGCTTTTTTCGCTTTAGCGCGAGCTATGGCTGCAGCAACCGCCGCTTTGCGCGGATCTTCAGGCTCGGCGGCTGCTTGTTCGGCAGATTCATCTGAATGCTGCTGCGGCTCTTCATCGGCCTTAGCGGCTTTTTTCGCTTTAGCACGGGCTATGGCCGCTGCAACCGCTGCTTTGCGCGGATCTTCAGGCTCCGCGTCAGCTTGCTCGGCAGATACGTCTGAATGCGGCTGTGGCTCTTCAGCGGCTTTGGCGGCTTTTTTCGCTTTAGCACGGGCTATGGCTGCTGCAACCGCCGCTTTGCGCGGATCTTCAGGCTCGGCGACAGCTTGTTCGGCAGATTCGTCTGAATGCGGCTGCGGCTCTTCATCGGCCTTAGCGGCTTTTTTCGCTTTAGCGCGAGCTATGGCTGCAGCAACCGCCGCTTTGCGCGGATCATTATCACTTGTTGCCGCGGTCTCAGAACCTGATGCTTCACTTTGGCCAGCTTTTTTGGCTTTGGCGCGCGCAATTGCGGCAGCGACCGCAGCTTTCTTTGCGTCTTTTTGCTCTGGTGCATTTGTTTCTTGTGCCGCTTTAGCAGCTGCTTTCTTCGCTTTGGCACGCGCTATCGCTGCTGCGACGGCATCTTTAGATGCGCTATCATCGCTTGACTGAGCTTTTTCTTCTTTATATTTTCTCGCTTGCTCTTTACGTTTAGCACGCTCTAGTGCGACGGCACTATTATCTGGCTCAAGCGTCGATGTATCACCGTCAGCTTTCTTCGCTTTTGCGCGTTCAATAGCGGCTTGTACAGCAGATTGCTCTGGTCGTTTGCTTTTAACTCTTTCTAGAGCTTCTGAGACTTTAGCTTTGTCTTTTGCTGGGGCTGTGCGAGCTGGTCGTTTGTGACGGTTTTGCCTTTCTTCTTGTTCACGCTCTAAACGAGCTTTACGCGCCTCGAAGCGTTCTTTTGCCCGTTCGGCTTTAACTTTCTCTAGCTTTTGTTCGCGTATCTCAGCTTTGGCGACACGGTAGTATTGCACCAATGGGATTTCACTTGGGCAAACATAAGAGCACGCTCCACATTCAATACAATCAAATAGATTATATTCTTCTAACTTTTCGTATTCTTTGCCTTTCGCAAACCACTGTAACTGCTGAGGTAACAGTGTTTGTGGACAGGCATCGGCACAAGCACTACAGCGGATACAAGCTTGCTCCTGACCTGCAACTGCCAGCTCTTGATTATCTGGTGCCAAAATACAGTTGGTGGTTTTTACCACGGGGATCCTTACGGTCGGCAGAGTAAAGCCCATCATGGGTCCCCCCATGATCACGCGTTGATCGTCAACCGGTGTAAACCCCTGACTATGCAATAAGTGCTTAACTTCTGACCCCAATAATGCCCAAACATTCTGCGGTGTGTGGATGGTGTTGCCTGTGACAGTTACAACACGCTCTATCAGCGGCTTGCCTTGATACACCGCTTCACTGACCGCATATAAGGTGCCGACATTTTGAACTAGCACACCTACATCTGCAGGGATACCACCGCTTGGTACTTCCTTTGAGGTAAGTACTTTAATCAGTTGCTTTTCGCCCCCAGAAGGGTACTTAGTAGGGATAGCGCGGATCAGTATTTTATCGTTGTGACTGGCTGCGGCTCGCATTGCCTCTATGGCTTGTGGCTTATTGTCCTCAATACCAACCAACGTGCGTTGCACAGATAAAATCGACATCATAACTTCTATACCAGAAATGATCTCTTTTGCGTGTTCACGCATCAACATATCGTCAGCGGTAATGTATGGCTCACACTCCACGCCATTGACGACTAAATACTCGATCTGTTTGGCGCTATCCGCTTTTACATAGGTGGGAAAGCCCGCGCCTCCCATACCCGCGATACCAGCGTGGTGCAGAATATCAATAAGCGCCTTGTTGTCTAGGTCCTCAATAGACTCTCTCGAAGTAAGTGAGCACCAT
Source organism: Pseudoalteromonas luteoviolacea S2607 (assembly GCF_001625575.1). GTDB lineage: Bacteria > Pseudomonadota > Gammaproteobacteria > Enterobacterales > Alteromonadaceae > Pseudoalteromonas > Pseudoalteromonas luteoviolacea_E. The sequence goes on along the minus strand of NZ_AUXV01000028.1, from coordinate 35,331 downwards.
TTGTCTTCGCCGTCAGGCGTCAAGATTATGCTCAGTTCAGGCATCGCCGAAGGGTGCGCGGAAGGCATTGGTTTGATGTCTGTAATTGTGCCTGAAGTTGGCGCATGTATTGGCAGAGACCAGTTGGTACCTGGGCGTGTCAGTACTTGCCCTTTTAAAACATGCTCCCCTTTATTTACCAGTAATTGCCCATTGGCACCAATGTGCTGTTTTAGAGGAAGCACTAAGTATTCAGGTAACGGTAAGTTACCAATACCAATCTGATTTGAAACGAACTTTTGCTCGGGAGGATGGATCCCACCAGGGAATTGCCACAGTTTTCCGCTTTCTATTTGTTCAAGTAATGTTTCCACTTAAACCTCTCAGTCAAGTTGTTTCACTGGAATAGCATTAATTTGCCATTTCCAAGATTGTTTTGTTTCGGCGACTGGGATCATATCTATACAGTCTACAGGGCAGGGTTCAACACATAGATCACACCCTGTGCATTCATCAGCAATTACGGTATGCATTTGGCGTGTTGCACCAACGATGGCATCGACAGGGCAGGCTTGAATACACTTTGTACAGCCGATACATTCGTCTTCACGAATATACGCAACTTTTTTTACCGGTTCGGCTTCTTCGCCGCCGGCGAGCGGTTTCGCCTCGACTCCCATTAAATCGGCGAGCTTTTTAACGGTGGCTTCACCGCCTGGCGGACACTTATTAACTTCATCGCCATTGGCGATTGCCTCGGCATAGGGGCGGCAGCCTGGATAGCCACACTGGCCACATTGGGTTTGTGGCAAAACGGCATCAAGCTGTTCAACAATGGGGTTACTCTCTACCCGATATTTAATTGCGGCGTAGCCTAAAATTAACCCGAAAACGAGTGCGAGTGCACCTATCGCTATAAGAGCATAAATTAGCGTCATGTTAAATCTTCACCAATCCAGAAAAGCCCATAAATGCAAGTGACATGAGACCTGCTGTGATCATTGCGATTGAAGCGCCTTTGAAAGGTACAGGCACGTCGGCAACCGCAAGCCTTTCTCTCAAGGCTGCAAAAAGTACTAAAACAAGTGAAAAGCCAACAGCCGCACCAAAACCATACACAGCAGAGCTGATAAAAGTATGCTCTTTAGTAATGTTGAGAAGTGCAACGCCTAGTACTGCGCAGTTCGTTGTAATCAGTGGTAAAAAGATGCCAAGTAAACGATAAAGGGTAGGGCTCGTTTTTCTGACTACCATCTCTGTAAACTGCACAACTACTGCAATTACCAGAATAAAACTCATGGTGCGTAAAAAGGTGAGTTCTAGTGGTATTAGAATATATTGATTGACCAAGTAACTGGTTACCGAAGCCAAAGTAAGTACAAAAGTGGTGGCTAACGACATGCCGATGGCGGTTTCTAGCTTTCCTGAAACGCCCATAAATGGGCACAGACCCAAAAACTGTACTAATACAAAGTTGTTTACCAGCACTGTGCCGATAAGCAACAACATATACTCTGTCATTTATGCCCCTTAACTCGCAATCATCGTTTCTCAACGTGTTATAAGACTGGAAATTCTAACAATTTTCATCGTCGAGATCACAACATTTAGTACACTTTATTTGGGTTGATAGGGGATTTTGGTAGGGAATGTTGACAAAAAATGGAGAGAGTATGACTCTCTCCAACTTGGTACGTTTAAATCTCTTTAGGTTTCTCGATGTAATAACCTTGTACACCATCGAGACAAAGTGTTTCGACAATGTGTTTTTCTTCTTGACTTTCAACACCTTCAGCAAAAACACTGACGCCAATTCGGTGTGCCAAATCAACCATTAGGCGCATAAAATACTGGTTGTTTTTGTCTTCTTCTAAACCTCGGGTATAGCTGGCGTCCATTTTGATAAAATCTGGCTTTAAATCTCTGAAAAATTTAAATGAGGTAAGACCTACACCAAATCGTTCTACGGTTATGCGAGCGCCGACTCTATGAACCATATCGATAAAACGCTTACTGGCTTTAATGTTTTGTTGTAAACCAAATTCACTTACTTCAAAAATAAGCTTAGATGCCAAGTTACCATCTTTAAGCAAGCGCCGCTCTAGCCATATAACAAATTGGTCGCTGTGGGCGCTAGATGCCGTCACGTTAATACCAAAAAACTTTTCATTGAAGTTGCGCGTCTTGATTAATTCCAAAGAACTATCAATGATTAACTGGTCAATTTCAATGGCCATTTCTAACTTTTCTGCCATGGCCAAAAACGAGGCAGTTGGCAGCATTTGATTATCTTCTGTCTTAAATCGAGACTGGATCTCTGCATATGCTTTAACATTCTTGCCTATTGGCATGATGTTTTGCATCATAAGATTCACGCGACGGCTATCTATCACTTCTCGGATAACTCGGCGCCAGTTTTGGTTACCAAACCCTGCACCAACATTATTAACAATGTCACTCTCTCGTTGCAAATGCCAAGCATTGGCTTGTTTGCTTTGCGCCATACTCATTGCATTGTCGACAACTGAAAGCAGCTCGCCGAGCGGTTTACCTGATTCATAGGAGACGATCCCTGCATTTGCAACTGAAGCAAGTTCTTGATTTTGCTGATATTGAGTAAATCTAGCTTGTAATGTTTCACCAAACTGTTCAGCTTCTTTTGAAGGTACATTAGGTAAAATCACCGCAAAGTCTGAACTGTTAAGCCTAAATACTTGGCTGCCGGTGTAGGTACCACTGACATGTTTGACAATGTCTGATACGGCGCGGATATATTCATCACCTTTTTGGTAGCCTCGAGTTTGGTTGATCATCTGTAGCTCACTACAGCGGATCATCGCTAAGGTACCAAAACTCTTGTTATTTGATTGCTCGATTTGATGTTCGTAATATTCAACAAACATGTTGCGGTTGCCAAGACCCGTAACAACATCTTTATAAGCTTCTTGTTTAATGGAATGTGCAGCAGATTTTATATCTTCTTGTTTGCTCTTCAAAAAGTGCGCCAAACGGTTAAAAGAAGGCGCAAGCTCTGCGCCCAACTCTGTAACTTTACCTGTATTAAAGTCCTCTTCAATACTTTCGGTTACTTGGTTCTGGGTGATATAGACGTCAACGGCATTGGCGACGGTCATACTAACGTTGCGGTTGAGCTTTTTGTATATTGCTTGCATGTAAAAGATAGGGATAAATGCTACCAACGCTGAAATAAGCAACATCAATAGCAATGACTGCTGTAAAAGAGATGCTTGGCTTTGGGCGTTAATAACAAACTCTATTTTGATGTCTTTCGTTTTGTTTACCGCGAACTGGGGTCGAATTGAGTTAAAAGAGTTGGCAATAAGGTCTGCTAAAAAGGGCAGTTGTGTTGGTTTACCAAGTTGTAAAACTGTTTGCCCAGCAAAATCACGTACTATAAATGTAGAAAAAACATCTCCATTACTTAGAGATAATCGAATATGTTCAGGAGTCATATCCGTCATGGTTTTTTCTTGAATATAGTTGCTAACCATTTTCTGGGCACTCATTTGTGCTTTGCTCACGGCACTGTCAAAACTTGACGCGACAAAAAAACTGCCAGCCGCAGAGAAGAGTAACCAAGAAATAAATTGTAAAAATATGAGTTTTTTAAAGCCTGCCATTATTTATCTTCTACCTGAAAATGGGAGAATTGCCTTCTAGCAATATAAAAGTGCTAAGTTATGTGAAGTATTACAGCCACTAAATTGAAAAAGTACCTAAATTGGATTCATAGAGGAAAGTAAATCGCTACAATTTTCCTATCAAAGTGCCAAAATGGGTTCTAACATTATAGTGAAAAATCACCGACAAAGGTGCTTGTAGAGTAGAGCATTGATGGAAAAAAGTCTAATACATTCTGGGAATTGGCTCCCCCTCCCCGACTCGAACGGGGGACCTGCGGATTAACAGTCCGTCGCTCTAACCAACTGAGCTAAGGGGGAACAATATAGAGGTAATGTGTGTTTGGCTCCCCCTCCCCGACTCGAACGGGGGACCTGCGGATTAACAGTCCGTCGCTCTAACCAACTGAGCTAAGGGGGAACTACACATATAACGATTTGGCTCCCCCTCCCCGACTCGAACGGGGGACCTGCGGATTAACAGTCCGTCGCTCTAACCAACTGAGCTAAGGGGGAATCGTTATTACGTTCAGAAACTTGGCTCCCCCTCCCCGACTCGAACGGGGGACCTGCGGATTAACAGTCCGTCGCTCTAACCAACTGAGCTAAGGGGGAAGCATGTCTCTCAACGGGGCGAAATATTAATGACGACATGGCAAAGTGTCAACAATAAAAATCACTAGAGTGCAAAAAAACTGTTTGTTCGCTGGATTAATCGACAATTCAGCCCTTTTTTAATCAGCTTTATATGAAAAAGGTAGCTTAGTGGGCTGGTGTATTCATTTATGGATAGTTTTTTGTCGGGATCTAGCACTTAATTTAAGGACCTTTGACGCTTTTATGAGAGAACATCAATAAGTAGTATAGAGTGTATTAAATTAGATATTGGTCATTTTTTGCCGTTTGTGCGTTAAAAACATTCGAAAGGGCTGTTTTTTGCACTTTCTTTAAGATCGGTATTTTGGGTGATTCTGATCACCAATCAGATCTTGATATATTTGTACCCGGCAAAGGAAATGACAAAATAATGGTAAATATTTTACTCAAATTTTATAGCGTTACTGCATATTTTTACTGCTTGTTTTTATAAACTCCTTAGCAAATAATGGGTTATGTTTTTTGTTTCTATTATGGATTAAGTTGCGTAATCGTGAATATAGTCTAGCTGAGTAACAAAATAAGACGCTTTTTATTTAGATCTGTGATGTAAAATAAATAGATCATTTTACGCTTTTTACGCAGCCATTAAGATCCTTGCTTAGGCCTTTATTTTAAAAGGCTCTACAAACTTATCCACGGAATCTGTGGATAACATTGTTTATTAATCTTTAAGAACTCTTCTAAAGCTAAGTAAACCGTGGCATTGGAGAGAAGCAATAGTTTTTTAAACTTTTTTAAATTTTATAATAAACAACTACTTACCTGTTTTGTGTTGAATGGGAGCGTGTTGTGTATATTTTTACAGGAATATTTCAATATCGTTTGTGTGGTGTGCAAAAAGTGAGCCGCTGTTACACAGGATTTGAAATAAATTTGACATTTTTTGTGCAGAACGTGGTTTGTAGGAAAATAGGTTAAAAAAATCAATTTTTGCTTTTAAAAACGTTTTACGCAGCTATTTTCTAATCACAATCGTATTAAAGAATAGCATAGCATCATCCAGTGTGATGATTTAGAATGATGGGCTGTCAAAAGAGGTATAAAGTTTTATGTCCGCAGTGCGCCAATCCAATTCCAGCAGTGATATTTTAAGCGGTTCAATTCCCGCAACTTTAAAGCGAATGACGGTTCCGATGATTTTCGGCATGATCACGTTGATGAGCTTCAATTTGGTTGATACATTTTTTATCAGTTTATTAGGTACTAAGCCTTTAGCTGCTGTGAGTTTTACATTTCCTGTGACATTTACCATTATTAGCCTCGCAATTGGCTTGGGTATTGGTACTTCCGCTGTTATTGCAAAGGCGCTAGGCAGTAAAAATCTCGAAGAGGCCAAGTTTGATGCTTTTATCTCTTTATTACTTGCTGCTTGCTTGGTCGCTATTCTAGCTGGTATTGGTTACTTATTAACTGATCCAATCTTTACCTTATTGGGAGCCGACGAGACAACACTACCTTATATACATGACTATATGAATGTATGGTTTTTGGGTTCCATATTTCTTATTACGCCAATGATTGGTAATTCAGTACTCAGAGCTTCAGGAGACACGAAAACGCCGAGCATGATTATGGGACTTGGTGGGCTCATCAATGCAGTATTAGATCCTTTGTTGATATTTGGCTATGGCCCGTTTCCTGAGTTAGGTGTTCAGGGAGCTGCTGTTGCATCTGTTTTAGCGTGGGCAGTTTGTGTGGTAGTCATTATATACTTACTAGCCATTAAAAAGCGTTTATTAAGCTGTTCGAGTGGTAATCAAAGTGTTTGGGGCGCGGTTTCAAAGATCATGAAAATCGGCTTACCTGCTGCAGGTGCAAATATGTTGACACCTATCGCAATGGCTGTGATGACTGCCATTGTGGCAACTTATGGCGCTGAAGCGGTTGCAGCATTTGGTGTTGGCAGCCGCATTGAATCGATCGCATGTTTGGTCATTCTTGCACTCTCTATGACCTTGCCGCCTTTTGTGAGTCAAAACTATGGTGCGGGAAACTATGACAGAGTAAAAGAAGCATATCGCACCACGCTAAAGTTTGTTATGGCTTGGCAGTTTGCTACTTATTTATTGCTAATCTTAGCAGCGCCGTGGGTGAGCCAAGCATTTGGTAACGAACCCGAAGTTATCTCGATTATTAAACTGTTTATATACACCTTGCCGCTAAGTTACGGCTTGCAAGGGGTGATTATTTTAACAAACTCTTCATTTAATGCGTTACACAAGCCGATGAATGCGTTAATCCTAAGTGTGGTGAGGTTATTTGTATTCTATATTCCTTGTGCCTATGTGGGCTCACATATAGCTGGGTTAACAGGGCTATTTATTGGTGCCGCAGTGGGTAATTTGTTTACAGCAATATCTTCATACATGTGGTTTAGTAAAACATTGGCGCGTATGCAACAAAGAGACATTGAGGTAAAGGTTTCATGAGTGAGTCTTTCGAACTAGTATCAGAGTTTTCGCCAAATGGCGACCAGCCAACCGCCATTGAGCAACTATGCGATGGTCTTGATGCTGGTCTTGCACATCAAACTTTACTCGGTGCGACAGGCACAGGTAAAACTTTTACGATGGCCAATATTATCCACCAGTTAAATCGACCCACGATTATCATGGCGCACAATAAAACATTGGCGGCCCAATTGTATGGTGAAATGAAAGAGTTTTTCCCTAACAATGCGGTGGAATATTTTGTTTCTTACTATGACTATTACCAACCTGAAGCCTATGTTGTAGCCAGTGACACATTTATAGAAAAAGATGCTTCCATCAACGAACACATTGAACAGATGCGTTTGTCGGCAACCAAAGCTTTGTTAGAGCGCAGAGATACCATCATCGTGGCTTCGGTATCGGCTATTTACGGCCTAGGTGATCCTGATTCATATATGAAAATGATGTTACTGCTGAAAGTTGGAGAAACCGTCGAGCAGCGGGCGCTATTACGCCGCTTAGCGGAACTGCAATATACCCGCAATGATATGGACTTTTCACGTGGCACGTATCGTGTGCGTGGTGAAGTCATCGACATATTTCCAGCAGAATCAGAGACCCAAGCTGTGCGTGTGGAAATGTTTGATGATGAAATTGAGCGGATTAGTTTGTTTGATCCTCTGACCGGCGCAATAGACAAACACTTAGTACGCGCTACGATTTACCCAAAAACGCACTATGTCACACCGCGTGAGAAAATTCTTGATGCGATTGAAAAAATCAAAGTTGAACTGAAAGAGCGTCGTGCGTATTTAATGGAGTCTAACAAGCTAGTCGAAGAGCAGCGCGTTGCACAGCGGACTCAGTATGATATCGAGATGATGCAAGAGTTGGGGTTTTGTTCTGGGATAGAAAACTACAGCCGCTATCTTTCAGGGCGAGCGCCCGGAGAGCCGCCACCGACGTTGCTAGATTACCTGCCAAATGATGCGCTCATGATTATCGATGAATCACATGTGACAGTGTCTCAGGTTGGAGCCATGTATAAAGGTGACAGAAGCCGCAAAGAAAATCTTGTTGAATACGGCTTTAGATTACCCTCGGCAATGGACAATCGTCCTTTGAAGTTTGAAGAGTTTGAGTCTATTGCCCCGCAAACAATATACGTGTCGGCGACCCCTGGTGATTATGAAATTGAGCGATCAAGTGGGGAGGTTGCAGAGCAGGTGATCAGACCGACTGGGTTGTTGGATCCGGAATTGGAAGTGAGGCCAGTCACAACACAAGTAGATGACTTGTTGTCTGAGATCTACCAAAGAGTTGAAGTCAAAGAGCGCGTGCTGGTGACAACTTTGACAAAGCGGATGGCGGAAGATCTCACGGATTATTTGAATGATCATGATGTGAAAGTACGTTATTTGCATTCGGACATTGATACGGTTGAGCGGATGGAGATCATTCGCGATCTCAGAAAGGGGGTCTTTGACGTTTTGGTCGGGATCAACTTATTGAGAGAGGGCCTAGATATGCCGGAAGTTTCTCTAGTTGCCATTCTCGATGCAGATAAAGAAGGGTTCTTAAGATCGACTCGCTCTTTGATCCAGACCATTGGTCGTGCAGCGAGACACCTCAACGGTAAAGCTATTTTATATGGGGATAAGATCACTCGCTCAATGAAAGCTGCAATTGATGAAACGGAGCGAAGACGTGCGATACAGCAAGCTTACAACGAAAAGCATGGCATTGTGCCACAGGCGTTAGTTAAGAAAATTACGGATGTAATGGACTTAGGAGAAGAGGTAACTGAAGCTGAAGTTCAATCATCAGGTAAGGTGAAGGGGACTGCTAAATCAGTTCTAGCAGCTGGCGCGTCTACTGCGGAGTTAACGGAACAGATCAAACAGTTAGAAACGCAAATGATGACATATGCTCGAGAGCTGGAATTTGAAAAAGCAGCCAAGGTGCGAGATGACATTCAGGCACTACAGCAGCAGTTACTTAACAGTTAATCTTGATATTAAAGGCTGGGGTCCTCAATTAACCTCAGCCTCCCTTCCTTTATTTTAGTTATATGTTTATTGCAAATCATAAGGTGCACATTTAGAGCAAATAGGTTAATTTAGTCTGCCTGATTGCGAAAGTTCAAATTAATATGTGTTTATTGAGAACTCTAGCTACACTTTAGTTGTCCATAGATAAGTTATTATTTGAGAGTCACTTAGAATTGTGTTGTGTGTCCGCCTTATAGTCCTGCTATCATTTATTTTTCTCATACCTAGTGTACATAGCGACGAGGGGCAACTGGATAAGTCTTTATCCGAGCTAAATATTCTGCTTGACCAAGATCCCAAGCAAGCAATTGTTAAAGTGTCTGAACTCAACCAGTTTTTTATTCATCCTCAACCAAGTTCTCGCCTATGGTTTGAATTAAAGATCATTGAAGCAAAAGCCGAAATAAAACTCGGCTTATATCAAGATGCTAAACAACACCTCTATCAGCTCGAGTCGTATTTGCCCGTGATGGCACAGTTTATTGAAGCGCCTGCGCTGATTAAATTATTGCTGGCTCAAATTGAACAGAAACAAAGTAATATCGAGTCAAGTTTTACTCTGCTTGAACAAGCGCTTGGCGTAGTGCCCAAGGAATTAGTTGTGTTGCGCAGTGATATATTACACTCGCTGGCAAGAGGTTTACGTTATAAAGCCCGTTACAGAGAAGCTGAAAGAGTGGTAAAGGATGCGATTTCTCTGGTGGAGCCTATTGATGATAAGGCGCGTTTAGGGACCTACTACAATCAACTCGGTGTTATCTATGATTACATGGGAAGTTTGCAACTTGCATTACGCTTTCACGAAAAGTCCCTTAAATTACAAAGAAGCCTTAAAAATCAGCAAGGCATTTCAAACTCGCTCTATAATATTGGTGAAATTTATCGTGATTTGGAAAAGTATAACAAAGCCTTATTGCACTTTAAGCAGGCACTTGAAGTCGACAAATCTTTAGGCGATCCAATCCATATTGCTAATAGTCACGGAAAGTTGAGCCAGGTGTATTTACAACAAGGCGAAATAGAGTTGGCACTGAGTCATAGTCAATCGGGAATTGAATTGGCTCGAAGCAGTCGATCTAATAGTGATCTTGCATGGCAACTGAGTATATTAGCAAAGATATATGTTGCACAGGACGCACTTTCTCAGGCTTTGTCGGTTGCACATGAAGCACTGTCATTGGCGGTTGCAGCAAAAGCGAGCCGTACAGAGCGCACAGTAAGATTGGTAATTATTGAGATTGAGCTTGTACAAGGGCATTATGAAAAAGCCTTAGTAGACATAGATCAAGTACTGACATTACCGGGTATCGGTGCTTCTTATTTAGCTAAACTGCACCAATACAAAGCACAAGCACAGGAAAAGCTCGGAGAGTTTGAAAACGCTTTACACAGTTTACAGCAATTCATTGAGATCAAAGCAATATTGTACCAAGATCTTGATAAACAGCAGGCGTTAACTTTACGCCAGAATGTTGAATTTATTCGTCAGGAGCAAGCCCTTAAACTGATCCAGAACGAGCAGGCGTTGCAGCAAGCCTCGTTAGAGAATCTAAAATTACAACGGGGCATGGGCGTATCGTTGTTATTGTGCTTTATGGCTATCGCTATTTACATTTATAAACGACAGCAGCAAAAGCAAAAGTATGTTGAGTTAGAAGCCGATATGATGGCGCAGTCTTTAACTCAAAAAAACCGTTTATTGGCTGATGTATCTCACGAACTAAGGACACCACTGGCAGCCTTAAAGCTGACTGTTGAGGCTATGCAGCACAATATTGAGCCTGATCCCAAAAAAGGTTTTGATAAGATACAAAAGAAGATCAGTCATTTAGACAATTTAATAAAGGATATCTACCAGTCAGCACAATTTGATAATGATGTACTGACATTGGATAAGCAGCCCGTTGATGTCAACGCCTTGATAGGAGAGATCGTTGAAGAGTTTCAGCCTATGTATGCTACGAAGCAACAGTCACTATCATTTGCAGCTTGTACGAACAATGCGCTGTGTTTTGTCGACCCAGCAAGAATACGCCAAGTGCTATTCAATCTATTGAGAAATAGTCACTTTTACACCAGCAACGAAGGCCAAACGCAGGTGAGCTTTGAAAGTAATGAAGCGCATATGAAGGTGACGGTTGAAGATTCGTTTCCGGGTGTTGCAGAGCAAGATCTAGAAAAGATATTTGAACGATTGTATCGCTGTGAGGGATCTCGCAGTCGAGATCATGGTGGTTCAGGGCTGGGCCTTGCGATTTGTAAACAAATTATTCGCGCCCACGGTGGTAATGTAGGCGCGAGTCATAGCGAGATGGGAGGAGTCTCTATCTCGCTATATATTCCCTTTGAAGAAACTAGAAGCGGTAGCTAAGGCCTACACCTAAACTTGATACATCTAGGTCGCCCATGTCTAGGTATTGATAGCTGACGTTGACTGCCATGCCATTACTCCAGTCATATTGCCAACCTAGTTCGGCAACGAATCCGGTACCATCTTCTTCAACAAGGTTTTGAGTACCGCGACTCAGTTCATAGTCGTAAAAGTTTGCGCCCAATTTACCGTACAATGAGTTGCGCTTGGTCAGTTGGTATTGACCTTTTGCCGCAACGATAAGGTTGCCGTAGTCCAAGTCATTGGCACCAAGACCAAACAAGGTTTTGTTTAGCTGAGTACAAGTGAACTTTCTGTTGTTGGTATCTGTACACTCCCAATCGTCAGAATCCGTACCACCATTTAAGCCGACTTCCAACGCCCAAGTTTTATCGAATTGGTAGTTGTAGTAGACATAGAGTTGTCCAACACCGTCGCCGTCTTGGCTTGAGCTTTTGTAAGATGCTGAGCCACCATAAGCTTGTACACCAACGCGATGTTTGTCATCCTCAATTGACGCCATGCTCGAAAAAGAAGTAACGGCTGCCAGAGCTAGTGAGAGTAGAGATAAAGTTTTCATTACGCATATTCCATTTGGTTAACTTGGGACCCAGTTTAGAGCGCTTGCCTGTGAGAGTCTGTGTCAGCGTTGTCAGAAAATGTAAGCGTTGGTGAGATTATGCGTGATAGCTTTAAGCGGGGCTTATCTCCTGCTGAAAACGTTGTGCAATAAACTGAACTCGCTCATCCGAAATTGCACATGCTTTTGCATTGCTTTTAATGAGAACGATCTCAACATGGGGCAAAAAGGGAAGAAATGGGTCATTTAACGCGGGTAAATTGTTTCGACTCAAGTTGGCCATTGCGCCGATTGCTAATCCATTTTTGATAAGCCCCCTGAGTGCGCTCGCGCTGCCACTGCTCGCAACGATTTTGAATGCACGTTTCTGTTTTAGCAGGCCCTCAATAGCGGCTTGGTGATAGCGACAGTCTCGTTTGAACACTGCAATAGGTAAAGTAGGTCGTGATAACAGGTCGCTATGTTCTAAACCCACCCAAGTACCTTTGTCGTGGCAAAGTAGGTAACCTGCTTCAGACAGTGGCGTTCGCGACACGACAGCCAAATCTAAGAGTCCTTGGTCCAGCAAATGTTGCAGTTCAGAGCTGGAGGCGCAGGTAATATTGAGCTCTAAATGTTCAATATGTTTATGCAGTAACTGCACCAACTCTGGCAGAATGGATTCGGCATAGTCATCAGGACAACCTAAGCGTAACACCACCTGCAATGCAGCGCTGGAGAGGTTTGCGATAGCATGTTCTTGAAGGTGAATTATTTGCCTCGCATATCCAGCAAGTACAACGCCTTCGGCAGTAAGGTTTAATTGACGTCCTTCCTTAGTAAATAAAGTTTGACCAACATCTTGTTGGAGCTTCTTCATTTGCATACTAATGGCTGACTGTGTTCTGTGCATTTGTGCCGCAGCGCGTGTAAAACTGCCTGTTTCGACAAATGCAAGAAAGCTTCTTAATGCATCTAAATCCATATATCAAAATATCTTATGTGTTGTATTCAAATTTTACGTTAGTGCTCAACTCTCTAAAGCTCTAGGATAAATATGGTTTTGAAAACGAAGGAGCATAATATGAAACTTTACATTGGTAACAAGAACTACTCATCTTGGTCACTTAGAGCTTGGCTATTGATTGAAAAGTATAAGCTAAATTATAACGAAGTTAAATTGGACCTAGGGTCGAAGTCATTTTATGAAAGTGTCGATAAGATCAGCCCAACCTTAAAAGTTCCTACTCTCAAAGATGGCGATTCAGTGATATGGGAGTCTCTAGCGATATGTGAATACATCAATGAGGCTTATCTATCAGGCAAGGCATGGCCTAGTGCTATGGATTTGCGTGCGCAAGCTAGGGCATTGAGCAGTGAAATGCATAGTGGTTTTAGTGCATTGAGAAGTGCGATGCCTATGAATATCAGAGCCAGAAGGCAAATTGTCAGAACAGATGAGATAAATAGAGATATTCGTCGGATCGAACAAATATTCTCTGAGCAACACAGTAGGTTTGGCGCACAGGGCGGGTGGTTGTTTGGAGCGTGGTCGATTGCAGATGCGATGTTTGCACCCGTCGTATTGAGGTTTCAAACGTATGGAATAAAATTAAATGAAGAAGCGAACGCATATATTGAACATGCGCTGCAATGCCCAGTATTGCAGCTATGGTGTTCTCAGGCACTAAATGAACAAGAAGTGGTTGCTTGCAATGAAGTGGGCACTCCCATTTAGCGGGGGACTTCACAATTGCATCGTATTTAATTGGTATGCTTCATTCATTGATATTGATTGGGGTGATGTATGAAAGTTGTTGTCGTGACTGATAAAAACCGGGCGGTATACAACAATCTGGCTCAGGCTTACGAAGCCGAGTTTTCAGGGTTAACAGCTAAACAACCACTCTCAAATGGGATGTTTGAGTTGGATACCAATCTTGATGATGCAAAAGTAACTGGGTTTATATGTTACAAGTCGGGTTCCCCAGCCGGGATTGCTGCTGTTTATTCTGAAGCACTCGGTGACAATGAAGTTGCAGAGTTTTATATTGTGCCTTTTTTCAGAAAAACGAAGTTAGGTACTCAGTTTGCACATATGCTGTTTCAGCAAAGGCCTGGCTTATGGACAATAAAACAAATTGCAGGGGCTCAGTATGCGACACGTTTTTGGCTAAGTGCTATTGCGGATTTGCCTGGCGAGAGTGTGAGAGAAGATCAGTATGAGGATGAATATTGGGGGACAGTGACAAGACAGCGGTTTGTTAGTACTGAATAGTTATTACTGGAACTATCAATGAGGAAGTATGTGAGGGTGCCGATGAGATTATACGGCACCACACAAAGTCGGGTGTTTAAACAACACCACGAGGAAGACGACAATCGTGGTCTTTCTCTGCAAGCTCTACAATCCAAGCTTCTTCAGCTGTATAGCCATCTTCATTTGCTTTTACAACTTTGAAGGCTGCAACTTTACTGCTTTTAACTGGCGCTGCTTTCTTAGCAGGTGCTTTTTTTGCAGGTTTTTCTTCAGTTTTGCTAGCACCAGCGTTACCTGAAGTTAGTTCTTCGGTTAATGCTGCAACATCAGCTAGACGCATGTTTTTACCGCCGTCAATGCTGTACCAGCCTGGTTTAATTGTAATTTCAGGCTTTTTGCCATTTACCGCTTCATAAGCTGCTTCAAATGCGCTTAGAACTTCAGTCTTATCAAGTTTACTCATCGTAGATCCCAGTCGTTTTGTACGTGGATACGCAGGTTAAGGATAAACGACATTTATACCTATTTTTGAACAATTTTTCAATTTTTTGCGATTTTAAGCACAGTTCTTTGGTTTGTTAGATGTAACTTTGTGCAATTTAAGCACTTTTTTTGTACAACTCACTATACTGAGCCACTATCGAATGTTCGCCTTAACTCTATCCATTGTGTGCCGAGCCATTCATGGGCGTATCGGTTGACGGATAATAGCACTGAACTCGACGCGATGTAGCGTTTAATAAAAGGCGTAGAGTGGTAATTATAGAACTCTACTGGCGAAGCTATCGTGTCTACTCCTTGTGCAGAAAACAGGTCTTGTGCACGTTTCATATGGCTTGCCGATGTGACCAATACGACTTTACTGTCTACCAACACTGGTGCTAAATGTTTCGCTTCAGATTCGGTGTCATGGGCATTTGGATTGAGTTGAATACGCTGAGCTTGCAGCCCAAGAGATTGAGCCGTTTGTGACAGCAAATGACTGCTGGTTTGGCTCCCTTTATAGCCAGCGCCAGATACAATAAGCTGAGCATCAGGGTAAATGTTGGCGAGGCGAAGGCCTTCAACCAGCCTAACTAAGCTAGAGTTTGAAAGTTGCAAATTGGCATGAAGGTTGGCGTTTGGTGACAAGCCACCGCCGAGAACGACAATAAAGTCTATTTGCTTATGGTGAGTCTGAGAGAACAATGTTTGTGCTTGCTCTTTGGGTGTGATGAGGTAATCCGCAAATTGAGGAGTGCTGATCACCCACAGTGTTACGACACTCAGCATGCACAAATAGTAGCTTTTGTTTTTTTTACTGATAAATAACAGTAATAGAAAAATCAATATGAGTGTGATTGGTAGTGGCATAAGCAAGCCACCAATGACTTTTTTTAATTCAAACATAACAAGCTCTAACTGTCCTAGTTAGAGCTATATTAACTGTTGTGGCTTTTATCTGCTAATAGATTGCTTGCAGGTATTTAAAAAGTGACGATAAACAGGGTTGTCTTTCATACTCTTTTTCATTGCTAAGTACATAGGACGGCTCAGTCCCAATGCACCTAAAGGAATCGATTTAATTAAACCTTGGCTTTCATAAGGCGTTACAAGCCAATCTGGTAGGGCTGCCACGCCCATACCTGCGCTGACCAATTGAAATATAAGCAGTCCTTGATCAACTGATTTTAACGTACCATCAAATCGAGCATTCTGAATAAAGTGCTTGAAAATATCCTGTCTTTCTTTGGGAATCGGATAAGAAATGATGGTCTCATCTTTTAAATCAAGCGCGGTGACATACGCTTTTTTAGCTAATTCATGATCCGGTGCGACAATCAGCTTCAGTTTAAAGTCAAATACATGGGCATACTCTAAATGTTCTGGCTCTCTGATATCTGAAGTCAGTACAATATCTAATTCGTCATTTAGCAGCTCTGGTATTGCGTCATAACTAAAGCCTTGCTCGTAATCTACCTTAATATCGGGCCAAAAATTATTGAACTCCTTTATCGTCGGTAGCAACCAGTGAAAGCAAGCATGGCATTCAACGCTCAGTTTGAGTTGGGAGATTGGCTGATTCAAGCTCTCTTTCAAACGGCACTTAGTTGCTTCAACTTTAGGCAACACTTCACTGGCAAGCTCTAGTAATAGCATTCCTTGAGGTGTAAAGCGTACAGGCTGCGTTTTGCGCTCAAATAATTGACAATCTAACTTGTTTTCTAGATCTTTAATTTGATGAGACAAAGCAGACTGAGTTAAAAATAACTCACGTGCGGTGTTCACCAGTGATCCAGTATCTTTCAGGGTAGCAATGGTTTTTAAGTGCTTTATGTCTATCATCATTAATAAATCTCATTTTTAATGTGAGTAAAACTCAGATTACGTCCATATTACGCTGTACAGGCTGGCGATTCAACGTCTAGACGTCTACAAATCCATCAGCGATTGCTCAAAATTTCACTAAATCACTATAACACTATTTTTGACAGCGTTGTCATTATTTATTTAACTTTTTTTAAAAAAAATACAATTTAATTTTGCTCAAGTTGGATTTGAGAATCGATCAATTGAGAAAATTCTACTCAAAGCCTGGTTTTGTAGATATCTAAACGTCCAAATTCTCTTAAGGAAGAGGTTCATCATGGCAACTATTCACAATTAAGGTTTTATTCGAGTGGGTAAAAAACGGCAATTAAATCCAAACGGCATAGGCCCCGGTGTTTACGATATTCACGCTCCAAATGGGCCTGAAATCATGTAGATAAAAGCGCTCATTCACGAAGCTACAAAAAAATTCCCGTGCAGCGTTTATGGGTGAATCCTGATTGTGGTTTAAAAATGCGGGCTTGGAGAGAAACACCAGAGGTGCTTGCCAACATGGTCGAGGCGGCGAAAGAATTGCGTACAGAGCTGAAATAAAAATTGCAAAGCCTGTTTGCAACAGGCTTAGTGCCCCGCACATTAGCCGCTTGTATGTGCGTCTTGTGAATTTTGCGCGACCAAAAATGACATCGCTTGTGTGCTAGGCATAGGTTTAGACACGAGGTAGCCTTGTCCCAATTGACATCCTTTTCGTTTTAGAAGCGCCCATTGTTTGGGTGTTTCAATGCCTTCAGCGACGACCTCTAGTTGTAATGATTTGGCCAAAGATAAAATCGCATCAATTAAAGGAGTATCTTTAGTTGTAAGCTGATCGACAAAGCTTTTATCTATTTTTAACACATGAATCGGTAGTTGGTGTAAATAGCCGAGCGCTGAGTATCCGGTACCAAAATCATCTAAATAAAGTTGAACGCCTAACGGAGTTATTCCCTCAATGATTTTTGTTGCAAGGCCCAAATTTTCGATTAATCCAGACTCTGTGATTTCTAGGCATAAGCTGCCTTTTTGCAAGTCATACTTTTCATATAACGCATGGATGTGATCAATAAATTCGAGGCTGGCAAAATGTCGAGATGACACATTGACTGTTACTTTTACGCTAGGAAGAGTTTGTTGTTGCCAGATTGATAGCTGCTTAGCTGCTAGCTCCAAGATATGCAAATCTAACTCTATGATTTGGCCTGTATTCTCTGCAATAGGAATAAACTGATCTGGCGCGACCAAGCCATTTTTTGGGTGGTGCCAGCGCACAAGAGACTCGAAGCTTACTACTTTAGGTGCATTGAGTGTAAAAATGGGCTGAAAGAACAGTTCAAATTCACCATTTTGAATACCGTGTTGAAGGTCATTTTCAATGTCAGCTTGGTGTTTCAACTTACTACGCATGGCATTGTTAAAGTACCTGATCTGACTTCTTCCCGCAGATTTTGCTTCATACATGGCCGCATCGGCTTGTTGTAGTAATGTAATCGCGTTGTCCGAATCTCGCTCTGTAAACGCGACGCCGATACTACTAGAGGCTTGGAGAATATGGGTATCAATAATAAACGGCTTTGCTATGGCTTCAGTGATGCGATTAAGCGCTTGTGCAACTTCTACTTCACTATTTATATTTTCCATAAATATGGCAAATTCGTCGCCACCAAGGCGCGCAAATGTGTCTGTTTTGCGAATACAGGTTTGTATAGCCTCGACAATAGCAATAAGGAATTTGTCACCGACCTCATGACCCAAAGAGTCATTGATACTCTTAAACCTATCCAGATCTAAATATATTAGACAGTGCAATTTGGCTGTTTGGCTTCTACCTAAAGACAAAATGGCGTGTTTCATACGCTCAATTAACAGATATCGATTGGCCAGGCCCGTTAATTCGTCATGCAAGGCGCGATGTTCTAATGCCTGTTTAGCCAGCCGACGGTCTATGGCCATACTGATTTGGCGACTAATATAAGTCAAAATAGAGTAGTGTTGGCTACTAAAGGTGTCTTCTTCTTCATAACTCTGTAATACGATGACACCTTGATATTGATCATTGACGACAAATGGCACGCCAAGCCAAGCGTGTGGAGAACGGCCCACCATATTGAAATCACCCTTGTCGATATGGCTTTGAAACTGCTCTCCATTGCATAATAAGGCGGACTGAGTACGGATCACATAGTAAGAAGCTGTTTGCTTCAGCTGAGATTTCGATACTTTTTGTTGGGCAGGGCACTTCGTACCTCCCTCAATTAAGTACTCGATTTCTAGCATGTCCTGCTTGGTATCATATATACCGATAAAAAAGTTCTCGGCAGGCAGCAGCGTATAGATTATTTGGTACAGCTCATCGTAAAAAGTGTCTAATTCTCGGGAGTGATAAGTAATGTTGGCAATTTTTAGTATACATTTTTCAATTAGTTGCGCATCGTTGAGCTGAGAGACGGTTGCGGTTAAGTGATCAACAGTTCTCACTTGATGGATTTTGGCACTAAGTAAATGCGCAACGGTTGATAGTATTTGCAAATGGTTGGCACTAAAGTAATCTTTTTCTGGATGCTCACAATCAATGACACCAATGAGGTGCTCTTTATACACTAAAGGTACGCACAGCTCAGAGAGTGCAGGTCGAGAGTCTGCTATATACATGGGCTCTTTAGACACATCACCTGAAATAAAAGGCTTCTTGGTACGTGCGACATGTCCTGTGATCCCGGCTTCTATGGGGATTTTTTGTTGTAGGACTTCGTAACGTTCAGTGTCTTGAGCAACTCCCATATAGGCGACGGCTTCAAGCCGGTTTTGGTTTGGATCTGTAAGGTATATCACACAGTCTACAAACCCTAAGCGTTTAACCACTTGCGAGGTGACATAGTCAAACAGCTCGTCTAAGTGGGTGATTTGCAATAGCGAGGATGAAAACTGATTAATAATGCTTAACTGTTCGGTTTTTGATTCTAGTTTTTTTTCAGACAGCATAGGCATGACTCGGTTGTACAATAGACACACGTTATCCTAGATAGAGTAATAATCTCAAATATTGTCGAAAATTAACTTTCATCAAACTGTAAAAAAAATAGCACAAGACAACAGTGGGCTTTGCAACAGCCAAACTTTGAAATTAGGTGGTCAGGGTAGGTTGCACAATTAAAATAAATTAAGAGCTTTACCTTGTTGCAACTAAAGTGCAAGTGGTTCGCCATCGCCAAGCGGCTCAAGGCCTCTATTAGATATATAAAATAACCCGAATTACTTTACTATCCGCCTTGCAGGGCCTATGATCGGGCAAATTCAGCAGTGGAAAATAGCAATGACAAGTAATCAGACCCTTACTATTACTCGACCAGATGATTGGCACGTTCATTTGAGAGATGGTGATGTTCTAAAAGACACCGTTCGTGATATTAGTCGATATATGAGACGCGCGATCATAATGCCAAACCTTGTACCTCCAGCTACTTGTACGGACACTGCGCTTGCGTATCGAGACCGAATTATGGCAGCTGGGCCTAAAGCGGGCTTCGAACCGTTGATGGTGTTATATCTTACCGATAACACATCTCCTGAGGAAATTAGAAAAGCCAAAGCCAGTGGCCATATCTTTGCTGCCAAACTTTACCCAGCGGGTGCAACGACCAATTCTGATTCAGGCGTAACTGACATTGAAAATGTGTATCCAGCGTTAGAAGCGATGCAAGAAGTGGGTATGCTATTACTTATCCACGGTGAAGTAACAGACTCTTCAATTGATATTTTTGATAGAGAAAAAGTCTTTATTGAAACTAAGTTAGCCAAAATTGTAGACGCGTTTCCTAAGCTAAAGATTGTTTTAGAACACATCACGACGAAAGATGCGGTTGAGTTTGTTCAATCTGCGCCAGATAATGTTGCAGCAACAATTACAGCACATCACTTGTTATACAACCGAAATCATATGCTAGCGGGTGGTATTAGGCCACATTATTACTGTTTACCTATATTGAAACGTAATATTCACCAGCAAGCGTTAATAGACGCTGCAACAAGTGGCAGTAAAAAGTTCTTCTTAGGCACAGATTCAGCCCCCCATGCGAAAGACAAAAAAGAAGCTGCTTGTGGGTGTGCTGGTGCGTACACTGCCCATGCTGCAATTGAGCTTTATGCAGAAGCATTTGAGGATGCCGGTGCATTGGACAAGTTAGAAGGCTTTGCGAGTTTCTTTGGTCCTGACTTCTATGGGTTACCGCGCAATTCAGACACCATTACATTACAAAGAAATGCATGGCAAGTGCCAGAGTCATACCCCCTTGGCGACACAAATGTGGTACCAATTAAGGCCGGTGCAACCATTGATTGGCAAGTAGCGGACTAACCAGCCTTTATTTAGTGTATGGGTTTGCGGCTTCTCACCCGTACACTTAATTAAACCTAGTTTTATCTTTTTTCTTCCCATTTGCACTTATCATGTTCATTGCTCTTAAGTGGATAAAATGGATAAGTCTTGCTGAGCAGAAGTTGCTTTTAATCAGCAAGCAGGTCAAATTTATTGTAATACTGCGCAGCATGCCACTAAGGCTCAAGCTTGATTAGCTACTTAAATATCAAGGTTTAATCTGTTTAAGATTGGTTTTTGATTGCATACCAATAAAAATTCCCTTAATAAACATGTGTTTATTAATTTTTTATGAGACCTTACATTATTTGTATTAATACAATATAAGTAAATAGTTAATCTGTACCTATTTTAAATAATATTAAAAGTCTGCAAAATAATGGCTATTAATTTGAAATTATATAAATATAATATACTCTCAGTATTAGAGCTTTTTAATACTTCAATGAAATTTGTAATCAACATTTTGTGAGAGAAATCTAATGCGTGAAATAAAGTCTTTTATTAAAACTGCTAGCTTCAATGATCTAACTAAAGCTCATGAGCTACTACAAGAAGCAATTGCTCAGCAACAAGAGCAAGAACAGGCAAAAGTAGAAGTGCTAGCTTTGATTAAAGAAAAGGGATTAACGCTAGATGACTTAGTTGGTTCTGGTGCTACGGACAAGCGCAGCAAAGTCAGTCCAAAATATCGAATTGAGATCGATGGTAAAGTGCATGAGTGGACAGGCCGTGGTAAAACACCAAAGGCGTTCGCAAATGTAAATTTAGATGATTATAAGATATAAATATAAAATATTTTAAATCGTAATCTAAAGCGAAAGGAACTATTCGGTTGACATGGTGAGGTACTAATAATACCTCGCCTGTTTTTAAAATCACTACAAAAATTGCCTCTTCTTAAGTCTTCTTCATCTTATTAACTATACCACTATAGATTTTATTTAATTTTAAAGTGAAGTTCGCTTTCAATTACATCTAATTAAGTTAGAAAAAATTCAATTGATTTTTTAATCATCTAGTCACTTTAAATTTAACATTTTTGTAATTCTGTGTTGGGAGTGAGGCAGAAAAAGCTTTGTAGTACGGAGGGTGTACAAAGTGTTATACTTTGTACCTGTCGAACATGTAGCTTAGATTAAGAGGTTTGCTATTTATACGCTCAGACCTTATCAACAAGAAGCTGTTGCAAATACGGTTGCCCACTTTAAAAAAACCAATAGCCCAGCGGTCATTGTATTACCCACTGGTGCGGGAAAAAGTCTAGTCATTGCTGAGCTTGCGCGTATTGCACGACGTAAAATCTTGGTTTTAACCCACGTCAAAGAGCTGGTAGAGCAAAATGCCCAAAAGTATGAAAGTTATGGACTCACTGCGAGTGTGTTTTCGGCTGGGTTAAATAAAAAAGAGATAGATCAGCAAGTCACTTTCGCTTCAGTTCAATCGTTAGCACGCAATTTAGACAAGCTAAATACTTTTTATTCATTGGTTATTATTGATGAGTGCCATCGTGTGAGTACTGCACAAGACAGCCAGTATATGAAGGTCATTTCCTGCCTTAAAAGATATAACCCAAAACTCATGCTGTTAGGCTTGACAGCAACGCCTTATCGACTCGGACATGGCTGGATTTACCGTGAACATTACCATGGCTTTATACGAGGAGAAGAGGGAAGTCCATTTGCAAAGTGTATTTATGAATTGCCGTTGCGTTATATGATTAGCAACCAGTATTTAACGCCGCCTAATAAATTAGATCCAGCAATTGAACATTATGACTTCTCGTCTTTAGCTACTGATAGCTTAGGTCGCTACAGTGAAAGCGACATGAATAATCTACTAAATAGCCACACCAGAGCGACTAAAAGCATAATAGAACATATATTAGTTCAGGCGAATTCAAGACGAGGGGTAATGATATTTGCAGCCACGGTGATGCATGCAAAAGAAATTGTAAGTTATTTACCTGTAAACGAAACCGAATTGGTTATTGGTGATACGGAAAATAAGCAACGAGATAATATTATTGCCCGGTTTAAGAGCAAGGAAATCAAATTTCTGGTCAATGTATCTGTACTCACAACTGGTTTCGATGCACCTCATGTCGATTTTATTGCGATATTAAGGCCGACAGAATCGGTTAGCTTGTACCAACAAATTGTTGGTCGAGGTCTACGTTTGGATGAAGGGAAGGATGATTGCCTAATTATTGACTATGCAGGCAATGACTTTGATTTATTTCATCCTGAGGTAGGTGCTAAAAAGCCCAACTCAGACAGTGAACCTGTACAGGTTTTATGCCCTGGATGTGGGTTTGCTAACACATTTTGGGGCAAACTCGATGAGCAGGGAAAGGTCATTGAGCATTATGGTAGGCGCTGTCAGGGGATATTGGCAGATGAAGTCGATGGTGAGTCAATGCAATGTGATTTCCGCTTCAAGTTTAAAGAGTGTAGCCATTGCGGTGCAGAAAATGACATTGCCGCACGGCAATGTCACAGTTGCGGTGAAATCATGGCAGATCCTGATGACAAGCTTAGGGATGCCCTAAACTTAAAAAGTGCATTGGTGCTGAGGTGCTGTGGGATGACCGCTGAAGTCATAAAACCTCAAGTGCTTAAGGTCACGTATTTCGATGAAGATGGTGCTGATGTCAGTGAGGTTTACGACTTCACGAACAAAGGTAGCCGTTATTATTTCCATCGCAATTTTGCTAAGCGATTAAAAAACGGTAGTGCTGTTGGCGCGTGGAAAAATGCCGAAGAGGTAAACATCACGCTCTTGTCTCCCCCTGACTTTGTGATTGCGAAACAACACAAAAAGTATGGGTGGCAAATTAGTGACAAGTTATTTGATTATGATGGAAGTTATCGGGTTGCAGACAAAAGTTAGGGGTTATAGGTCTAAGCGATGCTTGCTTAGACCTGCAATACGGGTTTACTCAGCCATGAGCCCCCAACCATCCCCATAACCTTCGTGGCCATTGGCGATAGACTCTAGGTACTGTTCTGTCTGGCTAAGTAATTCGTGTCCAGGTACCATAGCGACTGTGGTTAGCACTTCCCATACACCAGTATCTGGGCATTTTCCCAATTTGGTTTGAGGTGCTAACTCGTCTTTGCTGATAGTGTCAATAAAACGTTCTGCGTTGTCTTTTTGTTCGAACAGGATATAAAAATCAATTTTTTGCATTTGCGTAAGATCGACACCCGCAGCAGCGATTTCAGATAACAGCTGACCATTGTCATCATTTGGAAATTGCATATCATTACTCAATTAGTAGAATTGCCTATATTGTCCGTTATCCAAGATGAAATAAAAAGCATCACTGTAAAGTTTTTGTCGTTAAATACGCTTGCGGTGTGTTAATTTTACCCACATTCAACGCAATACGCTGCAAAATAACAATCAAGCGAAACCAAAGAGTCCATTAGTGCCACAAAAAATCATCTATTTTATCGTATTGTTAAGCTTATGCTTGCAGCCAGCATTGGCAAATACGGAACAGTTAATTGACGAAATTAACGTCGAGTCAAAAGTTGATACAGCGACAGAGAATGTCACTCAATACCTGTCAAAATACCAAAATATCGCGTATACACACAGCCGCAAGAAAGCGATTGAAAAAGACATTCGCTCAGCATTGCAGGCTGTAGGATTTTACAATTATTCCAGTGTGGTTGAGTTTGAGGCAGACAAAAATGCTCTGAACGTTGCGCTTGATCTTAAAGCGCCTATTTTGTGGCAAAAAATAGAAGTTCGAATTGTGGGGGCTGGACAAGACGATGTGAATTTGCAGCAAGTTATTGAGTCTACTCCTTTGCGTGTTAATACTGTTGTGCGCCATGACACTTACAGTGCCGCAAAAGCACAGCTTGAGAGTGCTCTGCTAGAGCGTGGCTACTTTGATTACACATGGCAACAGCGTCAATTGGAAGTCAATCCACAGCAAAACTGGGCTCAGGCTTTACTTGTTGTTGAGTCAGGAACGCGTTATCGATTTGGTGAGCTGATGTTTACAGGTCAATCAAAAGCCCGACGATTTATTAAAGAACTTGCCCCGTTTAACTCAAACACGCCTTATCAAGCAAAACTGTTAAGCGAATACAGTCTGGCACTAAGTGAAACGCCTTATTTTGCGAGTGTAAAAGTATATCCGCTATTAAAGTCTCGCAAATCATTCGAAGTCCCTATCCGTGTAGAGGTTTCAGACAAGCCAGAGAATAGTTTCGAGGTCGGCGGAGGGTATAGTACGGATCTCGGAGCAAAATTTCGCGGAAAATGGAGCAAACCGTGGGTAAGTGATGGTGGACACTCCTTTGTGTCAGATCTCAATTTATCCCAACGTCAGCAGGATGTTACGGCGGCCTACACCATACCCGTAAGCGACCCCAATTCAGATATTTACCGCGTGCTGGGGGGGTATCAACTGCAAGATGAGCTTACCGAAGGAGTCAAAAGCTCCTCTTGGAATATTCAGTTGCAAAGGCAATGGTTGCTGAAAAGCAATTGGGTCAGAACCGCATTCCTTAAGCGAGAGCATGAAAAAAGTGAACAAGTCGGTCTGAACCTAGATACTGAAATGTTGATCCCTGGTATCAGTTACGCAAAGAAGCAAAGCCGAGGTGGTATGACTCCCTATTGGGGAAGTGAGCAACTAATTACCTTAGAAGCTGCTCATCAGAGTATTATTTCATCAACGTCACTGTTTAAAATTCATTGGAAACAAGCTTGGTTACGACAATATCAACAGCGTCACATGGTGTTGCTGCGTGCTGAACTCGGCGCGATGGCTGTGAGTGATTTTGATAAAACTCCATTAAATATGCGCTTTTTTGCTGGTGGAGATCAGAGCGTACGAGGGTTTGCATTTCAATCTATCTCCCCAAGAGGGGAGTTGGGCCAGTTAACAGGCGGCAAGTATTTAGTTACTGCGAGTTCTGAATACAATTATCAATTTTTGCCAAATTGGCGTGCTGCACTATTTGTAGATGTGGGCACAGCAACGAATGATTTTAGTGAAAAGTGGGCACTTGGAGCTGGCTTTGGTTTTCGATATTTGACCCCTGTTGGGCCTGTTCGGGTTGACCATGCGTGGGGGTTAAGTAAACCCAGTCGTAGTACGCGTTTAAGTATTGTTATAGGGCCAGAGATATAATGGCAGGAGAGTCTGTGAGTTTCGATTTTAAAAAACGCTTGTGGATGAGCGTATGTGCAGTGCTTGTCATGTTTACATTGCTTTTTGTAACTCATACAGGTAACCGAATGCTTGTGGGGCTCATCAACTATTTGGTGCCACCGGTAAACATTGAACTGCAAGAGGGTAAATTACTCTCTGGTGGGTTGGCTTCTATTCAATTTCAGTCTCCTTCGGTTAACATCGCGGTGAATAAAGCGCGTATAAATTTGACTTGGTTTGACTGCGCAACGGTTTGCCTATCAGTGAAAGTGGATAACTTAAAGGTTGACTCTTTGCAGACAAAAACCAGCTCAGAAGAGGAGCCTGTGTCAGGTGATGAAGTTGACAAACACGGCCAAGAACAAATATCTCTGCCAATTTCCTTCGCCATAGCTTCATTACATGTGACTTCCTTTCAGTTAGAGGCCAGCAATCACCTTATCAAGCTTTCTGATCTAAATGTAAGCGCCGAAGTTCACGACTCTCTTATACAAGTGACTCATCTTCAAAGTGAGGCAATTCATATTGAGCAATTGCGATTGCCCGAGGAACAGGCGAGTAAAGTACCAGATAATCTCGCGCCAGTTGTGATGCCAGACTTGTACATTCCTATCGACGTTGATTTACCAGCGCTACAAATCTCAAATATTGTTTATCAACCATTTGAACAAGCGCCTATGTCAGTTACTGATTTTGAGTTGTCACTGTCAGTTGCGTCGCACACCGTTCACGTAGAGTCTCTGGCTTTTAACTACTTACAAAATAGCGCATATGCGGTCTTAGATTACGATTTACGCTCAAATTCAATTCATGCCAGCCTTGCAGTCGCTCAGGACAAAGGAGCGCTTTCAGCAGTCATTCAAGGAGGGTTAGAGAGCCTAAAAATTAAAAGTAACGTATCCGGAAGTTTACATGCCCAAGCTGTACTATCGGTATCTCCTACGACACAAAATTGGCCATTTTCTTTGGATGTACAGATCGGCCGCGCAGAGATAGCACAAGTCGCGAAGCTGTCTAAAGTCAAGTTAACGGGGCAGGGGAAAGCAAACGATTACACCCTTTCAATACAAGGTGTTGCCGATTTAAACCGCGCTTATGGGCAAATTCAGCCAGCCCATATCCAAGCAACAATGAACGGCACTCTGTCCAGTTTAGAAATGAAAAACAGTCGTATTCAAGTGGATAAAGCCTTCACCGAACTATCCGCTAAAATTGATTGGCAAGATGGACTAAACCTCAATGCCAGTGGCAAATTGGAAAACTTACCCATCCCTAATATGCGGTTGGCTGGAGCGCAAAGTGTAAACAATATGCCTCTTGGCGTTTTATCTGGCGAATATGCAGTGCAGTTTGAGCAATTAGACAGTACATGGAAAGCCCATGTAGAGCAATTTAAATTACATGGAGAAATTGCAGAACAATCACTGTCTTTGATGGTGCGAGGCGAGGTAAATGAACAACTACACGGATATTTGGAGCAAGCTAAATTAGAGTATGGGGCGAGTTCCATACAAATTTTAGGCGAGCTCGGTAAAGAGCTAGATTTGACAGCGAAACTTGATATCAACCAACAGGCAACACCTGATATACCTATAGATATTACTTTGCTTGGAGACATTGGTATTACTGGACTTGCTTCAACACCAAAGGTGGTTGCGAATAGTGCAATATCTACGTTTAGGTACAATGACATTGCACTGAAAAATGCCCAGTTGTTGTCTGATATCGACTTCGCGAAGGATTTTGCTGGCAACCTTTCAATGGAAATCACAGAAGCTGATTTTCCAGGTGTAGAAAAAGGAAAATTAACATTCAATGCCAATGGAAGCCGAAGCAGTCATAGTATGGATTTAAAGCTTGATAGCCAACTTGCCTCAGCCCATATGGCAATCACAGGGCAGCTAGAAGGTGAAAAATGGACAGCGCAAGTTAACAAGACGGATGTTGACATAGCGTCGCTCAAGCTAGCACTTAATGACCCTATAGAAGTTTTGGTGTCGGATACTAATCTATCCATTTCACAGCATTGCTGGCAAGTATCTACAGGCCAAGCTTGTCTATGGGCGCACCAGCAAAATAAGCAAGGTGAAGCCAAAGTAAACTTGATTGATATACCACTTGATACTGCATCTTCATGGTTTCCAGACGGAGTATCCGCCGAGGGGGCGCTTACAGGTCAGAGCGAGTTACATTGGGCCGATAACCGCCTCAGTGCACTAGTTGGTAAAATCAGCTTACTCAATGGCAAAGTAGCGCTCACTCAATCAAATGAGAATACAAAAGAGTTCCCTGACGCACTGCCAACAGCATTGACGATTGAGTCCTTTAATATTGATCTCAATGGCAACGCGGATACTGCTAATGTTGATTGGCAGGTGCAGCTCGATAAGCTCGGAGGGGTTAATGGCTCATTGCACTTTCCTGATATTGCAAACACCAATAATGTAAATGGCTTTATCGATATTGGTGCAATCCAACTTGACGAGTTTACTCCTTACGTTAGAGTGCTAACTTGGCCTGATCTGACTTTAGCAGGTCAATTGAATGGTCGAGTTGAGCTGGCGGGTAATATCACTCACCCGAGTGTGTTCGGACAGTTTAAAGTCGCACAGCTATCTGTACTGTCTAGCTATTTGCCTATGCAAGTGACTGAGCTAAATCTAGATCTTGATGTAAAAGACGATTTGGTGACTTTGAATGGTAAGTTACGCACGCCAGAATCTGGTTTGGCGGATTTTCATGGTACAGCCTCGTTGTATCCTGATTTGGTAGCTGAGCTTAGTCTAAAAGGGCAACGTTTGTTTATGACGCCGATGGCGGGTGCGCAAGTTGCCCTTTCTCCAGATTTACATGTCCAGCTTTCTCAACAACAGCTTAATATTATGGGCGAAGTAAATGTACCATTCGCGCGATTTACCTTGAGTGAGCTGCCTGAAGAAGCCATTTTGGTTAGTGAAGACCAGATGATAATTGGTGCGCAGGAACCCCAAAGTAAATCTGCAATAATGGATTTTCAGGCGGACATCGATATTAACTTGTTGGATGACGTGCGTGTTGTGGCTTTGGGCCTAGACGCTTATTTAAATGGTGGGCTATCTTTAGAAAAGCAGCTAGACACTGCCATTTTGGCTGCAGGTGAAGTGTCTTTGCGAGAGGGGAAATATACTGCCTTTGGACAGGATCTATTTATTGAAACGGGCCAGCTCGGTTTTAATGGGCCGCTAGACAAACCTTATTTGAATATTCGAGCTATTCGTAACCCTGATACAACCGCAAATGGCGTGATAGCAGGCGTCGCTGTGCAAGGCAGTATTGCTGCGCCTGAACTGACAATCTTTTCGGAGCCAGCAATGGATCAGGCTAAAGCGCTTGCATATTTGCTCAATGGAGAGGCATTGGGAGCAGGAGAAAGTTCTAACAATACGATGTTGGCGCAGTTCTTACTGTCAAAAAGCATCGATAAAAGTAAAGGATTGTTTACAAAAGCAGGAAAAAAATTGGGTCTTAAGGATGTCAATCTAGCAGCAAAAGGCAGTGGAGATGATACACAAGTGGAACTTTCAGGGTACATTACACCTAGTGTACAGGTTAGTTACCGAGTTGGTGTATTTGCATCTTTGAGTGAAATAGCAGTACGTTATCGAATATTTTCAAAGCTTTATATTGAAGCTACGAGTGGTCTCTACGATAGTATAGACTTGTTGTATAAATTTGATTGGGGTGATTGATGCGCTATTTGAGCTTTTTGCTCGTTATGATTTTTTGTCATACCGCGGTCGCAAAAGAAGCCAAAGTTGTTAGAGTTACTCAGGGCGCACACCCTTATGTTGTAGATTTGATCAAGTTGGCACTGTCATATCAAGAAGAGTCGTACAAACTCCGTTACATCGACAACATTCCAACGCAAAGCCGTGCAATTAGGTTATTGGGTAAAGATAATGGGATTGATATCTTTTGGTCAGTAACCAGTTCAGAGCGGGAAAACATTGCTCGTGCAGTGCGAGTCCCAATCGTCAAAGGGTTATTGGGGTATCGGATCCTCGTCATAAACGAAGAGAATCAAGCAAAGTTTAGTCAGTTAAATCATATATCTCAGCTCGAAAAGTTTCACTTTGGGTTGCGCTATGATTGGCCCGATCACAGTATTTTTATAGATAATAAGTTGTCTGTGAATGAGTTTAAGACGTTTACTGGTGCGTTGAATATGCTCAAGTCTAATCGCTTTGATGCTGTGCCCATCAGTATACTAGAACTACCTGATCTCGTTAAAAGGTACCAGACATATGCCGAGCAAAAACTGTTGCTTTACTACCCATCGGCGGTGTATCTGTTTGTTGAAAAATCCGACCAGACACTGCATAGTGTGCTATCTAGCGGCTTAGACAAAGCTTTGCAGGATGGCCGGTTTGAGAAGTTATTTAAGCAATATTTTCATGAACTCGTGAGTGAATTAGCCTTGGAAAGGCGCACTTTAATAGAATTAAAAAACCGTCGCTTGCCACCAAGTGCACCTTTAGAAAATCAGCACCTTTGGTATCAACAAGAAATAAAAAATGAAAAAAACTAACGTATTTTTAGCTTCCGCTCTGCTTGTGTTGAGCGGTTGTATGCAACAGTCAGATAAATCGCAAATAAAGGTTCGCGCTCCAAGCGAAATCATTAATTCGGCACCGCAGTCAAATTGGCGACAGGTGGACAAAGAAAACATTTTACGTATCACATTGGAAACCGGTCACGTCTACGTTGAGCTCAATGAGCAACTTGCGCCAAATCATGTCGCTAACATTAAACTATTGGCGAGGGAAAAGTTCTACAATGGCCTCAGTGTTTATCGCTTTGTAGAAGGGTTTGTTGCTCAGGGAGGAGATCATACCGATACTAAAATCCCGCAGCATGGCAAAAAAAGAATTGATGCAGAGTTATCATATAAAACAGCTTCTCGACTGATGATTACTGCGCTTGATGGCTCTGACGGCTATGCATTTAGAGCGGGCTTCTTAGATGGTTTTGCGGTAGGACAGAATCCCGGTGCGACCAAAACTTGGATGACTCACTGTGCAGGTGCCTTTGCTATGGCGCGCGGCAATGCAATTAACAGTGGAGGCACGGAGTTTTATATTACGCTCTCTCCACAGCGTTACTTAGATCGTAATATCACGGTATTTGGGCGTGTCTTAGAGGGCATGGAACATGTGCTTAAATTACAGCGCAGCCCAACACCTGAGCGTGATTATAACCCTATTTTACGAGTGGATGTGCTTCAAGATATTGCCGCTGAAGATAGTGTCCAGTTTGAAGTGTTTGACACCAATACACCGCTTTTTGAAGAGCTTATAGCTGCAAGAACTAATCGACCTGAGAAGTGGTTTAAGTTTACGCCAAATTACGCAGATGTTTGTTCAATAGCGGTGCCGACACGAAGAAAAGTTTTGTAGAAAAGTGCTGTGCGATCCAGCACTTATTCTGCACTTTATTATTGGCGATTAATGCGAATATTAAAGCTTGTTGTGTCTTGCTCTGTTGAGCGAAAAGGGTTGATATCCAGTCCGCCACGGCGCGTATAACGCGCATAAACTTCTAATTTACTTGGGTTCAGTGTGCGCTTGATATCGCAAAAAATACGTTCTACGCATTGTTCGTGAAACTCGTTATGGTCTCTAAATGAAATTAAATACTTTAACAGAGACTCTCGACATACCTTTTTGCCCTCGTAACTAATGACGATACTTGCCCAGTCTGGCTGAGAAGTAATAAGACAATTTGATTTCAGCAGATGGCTATACAGTGTTTCATTGACACATTCATCGCTTTCGGTGCGAAGCATGTCTTCAGAGGGGCTGTAAGTATCGACGTCAATATCTAAGTCGTCAATACAAGTGCCTGGAAGTGCGGTAAATGGCAAACAGTTAAATTCGTCCGGTCCGTAAAGCTTTACGATGACTTGGCACTGCGCTGCTGCACTGAGGTCTTCGCTCAGATGTTGTTGCACCATTTGTTGCGAGTCAAAGCGCGTTTGGTTAAAACTGTTGAGATACAGTTTAAATGATTTTGATTCTATAATATGAGAACTCTGGCATGGAAACGTAAATGTCGCCACGGCAACTTGGGGTTTTCCTTTGTTATTTAGCCAAGACAACTCATAACCTGTCCAAGTGTCTTCACCAAAAAAAGGTAGGTTTTTTTCATCTACTGAAATTTGATCTCGATTTAACTTACGAGCAATTGGGTGCAAAAGAGTCGCATCATATTGAGATGCATATTCGGTTGTTTTACCTAACACTGACGCTTTTAGCTCAGGTGCATTGTTGTAATCTGTCATGTTTCACCAATAGTGGTTACAATGGCCCGAATTATAGCGAATTAAAATGAGATTGGCAGTATGGCTTCATTTACAAACTTGATGGAGACGCTCCATAAGCAATATGCGTCGGCAATCGAACAAAACCAAGGTCACCGTCCACTGATTCAGCACGACGTTGACTACCCCAGCCCATGTGAAATAGGCCAGCCTGATGCTCAGGGTCAAATTCAGTGGCAGGCAATACCTAGGACACCTGCGGAAAACTTAGACGATTTAGCTACCGCACTTGAAACTGAATTTCCTGCCGCTCTACACGCATTTTATGGTGCGATGTTTGGCGGGAATATTATCGCCCAGGTTGATGGTAATGAAGTTGAGCTATTGCAGGTGTGGAATGAAGAAGATTTTATTAACTTGCAACAAAATATAACGGGCCATGTGTTGATGAAGCGCCGGCTAAAACAAGACGATACGATATTCATCGGCCTTACTGAAAAAGAGGATTTGTTGATCACTGTAAAACTGAAAACAGGCGAGGTGTGTTTAGAATACGTTGGAAAGCCACCGCACCATGTTTTGGCGGCTAACCTAGAAGGATTTATAGAAAGCCTGAACTTTTGATTACTGAAAATCCCAAGATATATTCGACACGAGCTGGCAGTTATCGCATTTAAAATCAAAAATACCAAACCAAGGCTCGTCTAATGCCCAATCTCCGTTGCAGCTTGGGCATTTTCTTTGTCGTTCTGCTTCAACGCAAGCTCCGCCAACGCGATACAAATAATAGTAAACAGGCTTATTTGTAAGGTAGCGAATGCGTTTGCTTAAATCTAGTCCGCGACGCGTAAGGTCACTTGAAAGGCTGCTTATCTCTTCCAATGCAGCAAATTCACAGCGAGTTGCACCATTTATTTGTATTTGATCGCACGCCTGCCAGTCTTCTTGCCATTTTATTAATGCTTTGTAATCACCGTTGGCAATTGCTGGAATGTTGTAAAGCGGCACGGGTAAAAAATCATCTCCGCAATATAAAGGGCTGCAAGTATGCACGTAGGTTGTGTAAAGAATATAGCTTGAAGGAGATTGGCATTGATCTGCACCATTTGCATGAATATCTTGACCAATGACCTTTACTTTTGGGGCTAATAACCCTGCTTGTTGCAGCTGCTCAATTGCATGTTTGACAAAAGGGCTATGGTGCAGTGGGTGTAAAGAGTCTTCTAGTGGACACATGACACGGGTAATGAAGTAACCGTCTTTTAGCACAGTAGGGAACTCATCGCCGATAATCTGGCCGTTAAATCGCAGCGCGTTAACCAAACGGTTTATCGCCTGTTCAGCCATATCCAAAGTTGTATCTTGGTAGCAATCAAATGTGAGGTCGACAACAAACATGCTAATTGCGCTCTTCTAACATGGCTAATAACTTGTCGAGCTTTGCTTCAATTCTATCAAGTTGGGAGTGAGTTTGCGGTTTTGACTGTTCTTGCTCAGGCACTTCAGCTTCAATTGATTCCGGTGCATTTTTATATGCACTTAACGCCGAAATAATCACAGGCATGGGCACAGCTTCTGTTAGTTTAGATTTTACGGTGGCAACGGTTGGTGTTTTACCTTCCGAAACTAATACTCGGATGGCTTTTTGAACTGCTGGGTGCATAACAAACGACCAATAACTAAAAATTATTTTACTATTTTAACCTGATTGCCAAATGGCTTAAAGTAGCTGAACAGTGGTTTGTTATTTTAAGTGTAGCGTTATCTTCAGCTAGCGTAATAGTGCATCCAGTTCGTCGATAACTTCACTCCAATCTGCATCTTCTCTAAGTGATTCTTCAATGAAGTGTTTCTGACCTTCGTTCCAAAAAGGAGCATCTTTGATAAGCACATGGCTTTGTAACTTATTGCCATCGATAAACAATGATATTTGCTCATCACTGTTTTCTAGCCCTAACTGCGCAAATAATGACTTCAAAGAGTGGTAACTGGTATCCATACAGGTCTCGTTGAACAAGAAATATACAACAACTATAGTAGAAGCAGACGGAATTTATAATAAGAAAGAGACAGCCTTGTAATAAATTCGCGCAACATACCTTACTTGATAACAGGGATATAAAGATGACAACGACAGAAGAGCTGGTATCTAACACCGAAATTAGCGTGAAATACTTAGCGCCCGAAGACATTCATGTGGCCGGCAGTTTACTTTATCAGGCATACCATGAAGATCCCTTACTTATTAATATTTTAAATGAACCTAATGACAGTAAATTCGAGTCTAAATTAAGAGCCCTTATTAGAGAGGAGCTTTCTAGTTTTAGCAAAGCTGGGCAACCAATTATTGGCGTATATGTAGGTGGTAATTTGGTGGCTGTGGCGTGCGTTTTTATCTCTCAATCAGAAATTGATGCTACACGGGGGTGGAATTGGCGGTTACGTCTGATGATGGCTGCAGGCCGATTGCAGACGCGGCAGCTATTGGAAAAGGAGCGCACAATAAAATCAAAACTGAGCGTACATGAAAGCTATTACTTTTTGTCCTTTATTGCCGTAGACCCGCATTATCAAGGTTTAGGTTATGGACATTATTTACTAAATGCATTGGATACCTTGGTTAATGAAAACCTTGAAGTTTCTGGCTTAGCTGTTTTTGTTACCAGAGGTAACCAGGTCAACTTTTTTGAAGCCCACGGTTATCAACTTATTGAGCAACTGACGTTTAAATCAGCATCTGGAGAATTGTTGTTTAAGCCTCGAACTGACAAATTGGAAAAAACACTGTGAGACTTTTCCTACATAGATGTAAGTATTATTGGGAAGTACATCTCGTTTTTGGCTTGTTTTTTAATTTAACCTGTTGTTTTTAAATGGTTATATTGTTTGTTTCAGTAGTTTTTAATAATTTTTATTGAGAATGTCTCCTATTTATTCAGGCTAATTCACTTAAACTTATTCGTGTTGAAGGATGAATGGACTCAAGAGGACTCAAACGCTAGGAAGGCGGGTAGGATACAGACATACACGGGAAGTTCGGAGCGCCAAGGGACAAGGTGAAGAGGAACCAAGCAGGTAGGACATAGCACAGGATGTGCAGACATAGGAAATGTCATAGGATTAGGAGCGCCGAGGGATAAGGTGGAGAGGAGCCAAGAAGGCATAGGGAAGCAGCACAGG
>NZ_AUXV01000027.1 GCF_001625575.1 Pseudoalteromonas luteoviolacea S2607 | reverse complement strand
ATGGCAAAAGAAAAGTTTGAACGTTCGAAACCGCACGTAAACGTAGGTACAATTGGCCACGTTGACCACGGTAAAACAACTCTAACAGCAGCAATCACTAACGTACTTGCAAAAGTATACGGTGGTGAAGCACGTGACTTCGCTCAAATCGATAACGCTCCAGAAGAGCGTGAGCGTGGTATCACAATCGCAACTTCACACGTAGAGTACGATACTCCAACTCGTCACTACGCACACGTTGACTGTCCTGGACACGCTGACTACGTTAAAAACATGATCACTGGTGCTGCTCAGATGGACGGCGCGATCCTAGTAGTTGCTGCAACTGACGGTCCTATGCCTCAGACTCGTGAGCACATCCTACTTTCACGTCAGGTTGGTGTACCTTACATCATCGTATTCATGAACAAATGTGACATGGTTGATGACGAAGAGCTAATCGAACTAGTAGAGATGGAAGTTCGTGAACTTCTTTCTGAGTACGACTTCCCAGGTGATGACCTACCACTAATCCAAGGTTCAGCTCTTAAAGCACTAGAAGGTGAGAAAGAGTGGGAAGACAAGATCGTTGAGCTTGCAGAAGCACTAGATTCTTACATCCCAGAGCCAGAGCGTGACATCGATAAGCCATTCATCATGCCTATCGAAGACGTATTCTCAATCCAGGGTCGTGGTACAGTAGTAACTGGCCGTGTTGAAGCTGGTATCATCAACGTGAACGACGAAGTTGAAATCGTAGGTATCAAAGAAACTACGAAGACAACTTGTACGGGTGTTGAAATGTTCCGTAAGCTTCTAGACGAAGGTCGTGCAGGTGAGAACATAGGTGCACTTCTACGTGGTACTAAGCGTGACGAAGTTGAGCGTGGTCAAGTACTTTCAGCTCCTGGTACAATCCAGCCGCACACTAAGTTCACTTCAGAAGTATACGTACTTTCTAAAGATGAAGGTGGTCGTCATACTCCTTTCTTCAAAGGTTACCGTCCACAGTTCTACTTCCGTACAACAGACGTAACTGGTGACATCCAGCTACCAGACGGCGTAGAAATGGTAATGCCTGGTGACAACATCAAGATGACTGTAGAACTAATCTGCCCAATCGCGATGGACG
This sequence comes from Pseudoalteromonas luteoviolacea S2607, assembly GCF_001625575.1. Taxonomy (GTDB): domain Bacteria; phylum Pseudomonadota; class Gammaproteobacteria; order Enterobacterales; family Alteromonadaceae; genus Pseudoalteromonas; species Pseudoalteromonas luteoviolacea_E. The sequence goes on along the minus strand of NZ_AUXV01000027.1, from coordinate 121 downwards.
AAGGTCTACGTTTCGCTATCCGTGAAGGTGGCCGTACAGTTGGTGCTGGTGTTGTAGCATCAATCATCGAGTAATAGTTACCTGTTAACTAATTCGATATACGAATATTAAAAAGCCGCTC
>NZ_AUXV01000026.1 GCF_001625575.1 Pseudoalteromonas luteoviolacea S2607 | reverse complement strand
CCACTTGAGTAAAGTGGCGGACGCGGGAGGATTCGAACCTCCGACCGCCTGGTTCGTAGCCAGGTACTCTATCCAGCTGAGCTACGCGTCCGTACAAAGAATGGCGGAGAAGGAGGGATTCGAACCCTCGATAGGGCTACAAACCCTATACTCCCTTAGCAGGGGAGCGCCTTCAGCCACTCGGCCACCTCTCCGTCTTTGTGGGGCGTATAATATAGAACAGAAAAAATAAGTCAAACACTTTTCTTGTAAAACATGACTATATGGTGACAGAATGAGCACCCAGTCTTTTTTTCTATCACTTTGGTTTAAAGCTAGTCATTTCTGGGGGTTGGCTGATCAGAAAACTGACTCAATAAGCGTTGCTTACGATTAAAGACTTCTTCTAAATAAGAGTCTAAGTATCCGAGCTTTTGAAAGTCAGCAATGCACTGGCGACAATATTCCCTTCTTGCAGCCTCGTGTTTTAATTGTTCTTCATCTAATTCCGGCATAATTCTATGTTTTCTGACGTTTTATTATATGTGATTCATCCTAAATGCAACGACAGTATAGAAATGAGAGGTGAGATTGCAAACCATGGTACTCGAAGATTTTCGTATTTATTACGGAAACAGAAACGATAACGCGCTGTTTTAGAATAAAAACACAAAATTTATTGAGAAAATTAAAATTATTTTTGAGATATATCTCACATAGATAAAAGAAAAGCGCCTTTAAGCGCTTTTCTCTTTAATCATTATTTAATCCGCTTGAGGACGCATATGCGGGAATAAAATAACATCTTTGATTGTCGGTGAGTCTGTAAACAGCATAACCAAACGGTCGATACCAATACCTTCACCAGCAGTTGGAGGTAAGCCATATTCAAGTGCTTGAATATAGTCTGCATCGTAATGCATAGCTTCATCATCACCTGCATCTTTTTCTTCAACCTGACGTGCAAAACGCTCCGCCTGATCTTGTGCATCATTCAACTCAGAGAAACCATTTGCAAGCTCACGACCACCGACAAAGAATTCAAAGCGGTCTGTAATGAACGGGTTTTCATCGTTACGACGAGCAAGTGGTGATACTTCCCACGGGTACTCAGTAATGAAAGTTGGTTGAATTAGCTTATGCTCTGCCGTTTCTTCAAAGATTTCACATAGGAATTTACCTGCACCCCAAACACACTTTTCAGGGATCTTAACGTGTACTTTCTTCGCGTAAGCAACTAACTCATCGAAATGGTTTTCAGGGTCTTTAAAGATGTGCGCACTTTCTTCTGCATCTGGACCATATTTGATAATCGCATCTGCCATAGATAAACGCTCAAATTGCTTACCAAAATCGTATTCGATGGTTTCGGTCACTTCCCCTTCAGCATCTTTAACTGTATTGATAACTGTTGTTGTACCTAGCACGTCTTGTGCAACAGTACGTAACATGTCTTCAGTTAAGTTCATTAGGTCTTTGTAATCTGCGTACGCTTGGTAGAACTCAATCATCGTGAATTCAGGGTTATGGCGTGTCGAAAGACCTTCGTTACGGAAGTTACGGTTGATTTCAAATACACGGTCAAAACCGCCAACAACTAAACGCTTAAGGTACAGCTCAGGTGCAATACGCAGATACATATCGATATCTAGTGCATTATGATGTGTTACAAATGGACGTGCAGTTGCACCGCCAGGGATCACCTGTAGCATCGGCGTTTCAACTTCCATAAAGTCACGCTCAGCCAAGAAGCGACGAATGCCTTCAATGACCTTGGAACGAATACGGAAAGTTTCACGCGTATCCATGTTTGTGATCAAATCAACATAGCGCTGACGATATTTCGCTTCTTGGTCTGTTAGGCCATGGAACTTTTCTGGAAGTGGGCGCAGTGATTTAGTCAGTAGCTCGTACTGAACCATATCTACATACAGGTCACCTTTTCCAGATTTATGTAGTGGTCCAGATACACCGATAATGTCGCCGATATCTAATTGACCGTACTTCTCTTTTAGTGCTTTTTGTACATCTTTAGAGGCGTAAGCTTGAATACGGCCTTTCATATCTTGCAGTACAAGGAAAGGACCACGTTTCGCAAGAATACGACCTGCAACTGATACCTGATGGTCTAATTCAACAAGCTCTTCTTTCGATTTATCACCAAACTTAGCCTGTAGATCAGCCGTATAGTCTTCACGGCGGAAGGTGTTCGGGTGGCCATTGGCATCACAATTCTCACGAATTGCATCCAATTTAGCACGACGCTCAGCAATGAGTTTATTTTCGTCTTGGATTTGATCTGTCATTTTTTAGCTCTTAGTTTAGCTTGTTGATTAAAGGCCTGATTTCAGGCTAGCTTCGATAAATTTATCTAAATCGCCGTCTAGTACCGCTTGTGTATTGCGGTTCTCGACGCCGGTTCTTAAGTCTTTAATTCTTGAATCATCAAGAACATATGAACGGATTTGACTACCCCAGCCGATATCCGATTTTGCATCTTCTTGCGACTGCTTTTCAGCATTTTGTTTCTTCATTTCAAGTTCAAACAATTTTGCTTTTAACTGCTTCATTGCTTGCGCTTTGTTTTTATGCTGTGAACGGTCATTTTGACACTGTACAACAGTATTCGTTGGTAAGTGGGTAATACGAACCGCAGACTCGGTGCGGTTAACGTGCTGACCACCCGCACCCGAAGCACGGTATACATCGATACGTAAATCTGCAGGGTTGATATCGATTTCAATATTCTCGTCGATTTCAGGGTAAATAAATGCAGATGCAAACGAAGTATGACGGCGGCCAGTTGAGTCAAATGGACTTTTACGTACTAAGCGGTGCACACCCGTTTCTGTGCGTAACCAACCGTAAGCGTATTCACCAGAAACGCGTACTGTGGCACCTTTGATACCTGCTACGTCGCCATCTGTTGCTTCTACGATTTCAACTTTAAACCCTTTTGCTTCAGCCCAGCGTAAATACATACGTAGTAGCATGTTACACCAGTCCTGTGCTTCCGTACCACCTGAACCAGATTGTAAATCAATATAAGCATCGTTTGCATCTTGTTCACCCGAGAACATACGACGGAACTCTAGCTTCTCCAACTGTGCAACCAAGCCTTCAACTTCTTGCTGTGCTTCAACGAATGTATCTTCATCCTCAGCTTCAACCGCTAATTCAACCAAACCCTCGGCATCATCTGCACCCGCAACTAAGTTATCGATTGTTTCAACAATCACTTCAAGTGACGACTTTTCGCGCCCTAAAGCTTGTGCCTTTTCAGGCTCATTCCATACTGCTGGATCTTCAAGTTCGGCATTGACTTCCTCTAAACGCTCTTGCTTTAGAGCATAGTCAAAGATACCCCCTAAGAAGCTCAGTACGTTCGCGAATTTCCTTGATTTGATTAATCACAGGATTCACTTCAAACATCTGCATTACTCCAATTTACATCTTTGGCTGTTAGCCTGCATTCTCGCTTCATTGTTCTAGCACAATGCAGGCGGTATAAACGGCTAATACTAACAAAATTTGCTACTAGATATTAGCCCCAAAAGTGATAAATTTAAGGGTTTATTCACCAATATTAAGACAAGCAGACCAAAATCAAGTCTTAGTTATCGAAAACAGGTGTTAAATTGCCTTTACAGCTTGAATCTCACGTACAATGAGCTGTAGTGAAAACTTGCCCCGAAACTCATTGATGTCTAATTGATATGCCATATCTGCATACTGTGCGCTGGTATTTGGCCATGCGCGTAAATCCACATTAAATGCAATTGCATCCACAAGTTTGCCGGTCGTGTGTTTTAACACCAGCTTAAGGTGTTTTTCTCCAACAAGCCGTTGCTGTACCAATTCAAACCGCTCACTAAATACAGGCTCAGGAAATTGTTGCCCCCAAGGCCCTGCTCCTTGCAGTTCGTTGGCAAACTCCATATTAAAACACTCAGGTGGTAACGCACCATCTGTTAACAATACGCTTTGTCTTAATTCATCACTCAATAGGGCTTCGACTTTAGTTTCAAAAGCAACTTTAAACTGAGCAAAGCTTGACTCATGAATACTTAACCCAGCAGCCATTGCATGGCCACCAAACTTCAAGATTAGTTCAGGGTTTTCAGTATTGATATGCTCTAGTAAATCCCGCATATGAATGCCTTCGATAGAGCGGCAAGAGCCCTTCAATTGACCATCATCCCCCTGTGCGAAAATCACAGCAGGCCGATGGTACTTCTCTTTTAAACGGCCAGCAAGAATACCAATAACACCTTGATGCCAATCATCTTGGTACAAACATACCGCATTGGGAACTTCTTGTGTTTTACTGCTCAAATGCTCTAGCACCGCCTGTGCTTCTTGTTGCATGCCCTGCTCAATTTCTCTGCGTTCATGATTAAGACTGTCTAGCTCATTGGCAATCTTTTTGGCTTGATAGTCATCTTTCGCAAGTAAGCAAGCGATACCTAAGCTCATGTCATCAAGTCGTCCTGCTGCATTTAAACGAGGTGCCAATGAAAAGCCAAAATCACTCGCGCTCAGCCGATTCATATTGCGGTTTGATACCTCAATCAAAGCACGAATGCCTGGACGTGTTCGACCACTTTTAATGCGTGCGAGGCCTTGATATACCAAAGTGCGGTTATTCGAATCTAGCGCCACCACATCAGCCACGGTACCCAGTGCAACAATATCCAACAAAGATGCCAAATTAGGCTCTGGGTGCCCCGCTTTTTCAAAATAAGCTGCTTCTCTTAAATAGTTGCGCAGCGCCACCAGCAAATAAAATGCGACACCAACACCAGCTATAGATTTGGACGGAAACTGGCAGTCATGCTGATTAGGATTAATAATTGCATCAGCGTTCGGTAACTGTTCACCTTGTAAATGGTGATCGGTCACGATTACTTTGATACCCGCTTGTTTTACAATCTCGATACCCGCAATACAGGAAATACCGTTGTCCACCGTGATCACCAAGTCCGGGCTAAGCTGCACAATTTGTTCCGCAAGTGCAGGACTTAAACCATATCCTAAACTAAACCTATCCGGTACAAGGTAATCAACCGATGCAAAGCCAAACTGTGGTAAACCTTCCATCAAAACAGCTGTACTGGTTGCCCCATCGGCATCAAAATCACCCACAATAAGAATCTTCTGCTGCGCGTTAAGGGCCATATGCAAAATATCACACGCTTTAATAATGTCTTTAAATAACTTAAAGTCCAGTAAGGTTGCGGCGCTATTATTTAATTCTTCTGATGAGCGCACACCACGAACAGCATATAACTGCTTAATGACTGGGTGAAGGTTATCAGGGAGGTGACTGTCGTCAATACGCGCTCTTGGCTGGATTTTAGTTTGCATACGTCTTTCTGAATTGTTGAGATTGTTGTTTGGATGCTTTTTAAGTAACCGTAATTATCGCACCTGCCTAACAGGCATAAAAAAAGGCCCTACGGCCTTTTTTCGCAATGCGCTTATTATACGCGATGCTTAAGACTTTGCATTTCTTTCTAATGCACCAGCAAGCTCAGCTGCTGGCTGATAACCTGGGATAATGCTGCCATCTTCTAGAATGATTGCCGGAGTACCAGAGATGCCAAACTTTTGACCCAACTGATAATGCTCAGCAACTGGTGCACTACAATTTTTAACGTCTTCTACTGGATTACCCGCTTTCGCTTCTGTTAATGCAGTTGCAGCATCTTTTGCACACCATACATTCATTAGGTCTTCATAACCTTGACTTTGTAGACCACCACGCGGAAACGCCATGTATTTAACGGTAATACCCGCGTTAAGGTAGTCATCTAGTTCACGGTGTAGTTTACGACAATAACCACAAGTGATATCAGTAAAGATAGTGACTTGATGCTTCTCATTTTCGGCTTTGTAGACAATCATTGAATCTTGATAGTCTTTCAATCCTTCTTTACGAACACCACTCAATGCGTCTTCAGTAAGGTTTTTTCTATTTGGTACATCAATAAGTGCACCTTGCATCAAGTAGCGACCATCAGGGCTAGAATAAAAGACACCGCGATCCGTGATCACAGTTTTTAATCCAGCGATTGGGCTATCAGTAATGTCATTCACAGACAGGCCAAGATTTGCCAACGACTGTTGAATTGGGTTAATAGCTAATGTGCTCTCAGTTTTTGTCGCTTCCGTTGCATAAGCTGAAGCGCCTACCGCCAATGCGGCTGCTAAAAATAACTTTTTCATCTTTGTTCTCGTAAATTCGTTCTTAAACTAACCAATAAGACCGGAAAACTTCAAATAAATTCCGTTAAGCCCTTGGATGATGTTGCTGATGCAGCGATTTTAATCGTTCGCTAGCAACATGTGTATAAATTTGTGTCGTTGACAGGTCACTGTGACCCAACATCATTTGTACAACTCGTAAGTCTGCTCCATGATTCAGCAAGTGTGTTGCAAATGCATGACGTAAAGTATGTGGCGATAACGGAGACTTAACGTCTGCCAACATAGCATAGAGTTTGATTCGATGCCAAAAAGTTTGCCGAGTCATACCAATGCCGCGCTTAGAAACAAACACAAAATCATTGGCATGCTTAACCATTTGAGGCCGACCAACCTTCAAAAATTGTTCAACCCAATGCAACGATTCTTCACCCATAGGAACCATTCTTTCTTTACCGCCTTTACCGCGAACTAAAACCACAGCCTGGCGTAAATTCATTTGTTCCATTCGTAACCCAACCAGCTCAGTAACACGAAGACCCGTTGCGTAAAGCAACTCTAACATCGCTTTATCTCGAAGCCCCATGGCATCTTCAGTATCTGGAGCGGCTAATAAGGCTTCAACTTCTTGCTCTGTCAATGTCTTGGGCAAAGACTGTACTGTTTTTGGCTGTGCAATATTCGTCATGGGGCTTTGCGCTAATTTTTTCTGGTTAACCCAATACAAATAAAATCTTTTTAATGCACTCACTGAGCGTGCTGTACTGCGTGGTTTTAAGCCCAGATCGACACGATATGCAAGATACGACTCAATATCTGATGCTGTTACAGCAAATAAATGCTTATCTCCAAGCTGTTCACAGACGAACAGTGAAAACTTTTCCAAGTCGTTTCTATAGGCTGAAATCGTGTTGTCACTGAGACCTTGTTCAAGAAAAAGCATATCCAAAAACACTTCAATTGGGTCTGTCTGCTCATCTTCTGTATTTGATAATGTTTCTTGTTCGTTCACGGGCTGCCTGTATCAATTAATTAAGCCTTAAGGTAGACTGCCCCCATATAATAACAGCCATTCAAGTGAAGAATACAATGCAAATCGGGTTATTTTATGGTTCTACAACCTGTTATACAGAAATGGCCGCTGAAAAAATTCAGGAAATTATTGGAAAAGACGTCGTCTCACTGCACAATATCAAAGATGAGCCGTTAAAAGGCGCTGAGCAATTCGACTTTGTGATCTTTGGTATTTCTACATGGGACTTTGGTGAGCTTCAAGAAGACTGGGAGTCTCATTGGGATGACATTGACGGTGTAAATTTACAAGGTAAAACCATCGCTCTTTTTGGCATGGGAGATCAGCAAGGGTATGGTCAGTGGTTCCAAGATGCGCTTGGCATGCTGCACGATAAAATTGCACCTCAAGGCGTTAATTTTATTGGTTTTTGGCCAAACTCAGATGAGTACGAATTTGAAGCCTCAAAAGCACTGACCGAAGATGAATCACAGTTTGTGGGTCTTGCACTTGATGAGGACAGCCAATACGACAAAAGTGACGAGCGTATCGCTTCTTGGATTGAGCAAATTATGACGGAATACGCTAATACGCTTTAAACATACTCTCTGGCGGGCGGCCTCAGCCCGCATTGTGATTACGAGTCCTGATACACAATTGCCTTAAGCCCATGATAATGTTCTGATCCAAGTCGACATACTTGGAAATCCCTGCTGCGGACAAGTCATTTGAAATGCGCCAAGGAGCGGATGCCCTATTCCACCGCCATTTTCAAAAGCTTCTATTAAGCTCGCGCTCGCCCCTCTATATCCAGCTTCATGAAATACAACCTGTAAGGGAAAGCCTAGGTAAAGGGCCGCTGCGACTGACCATGCGGTTGCTGCCATTTCCTCTCCCATCATTTGTTGTTTAGGGCGGTGATTTTGCAACCCTGTTTTGTATATATTGCCATCCAATAGGTAACGCTCAGCAGGCTCACACACAGCGTAATGACCAGCTTCATGTAATATGTCACCTGGGAACTGAACCTTTGCTACATCTATTTGCAGCACACCTTTATTATGCCTAAGGCCTGGCAGAAACGTGGTGTCATTGAGTTGTATCACCTGATACGGTAAAGCGATCTCGCTTAGAAATTCAAGTATTCGGTTAATTTGCTCTAAATTTGCCATGCCACGCTCCTTTGCAAGCCATTGAGTCCTTTTACTGTAGCATGCTTGCAGGCTACATTTTCAGGTAAAATGCCTTACATAAAGCAGTGTATTCTTCGGTATACCTACCTTGCTGATCATAAATACACAACGCCTCAGTGTATGTTTCACTAGGCTCGCTCGACAGTTCAAACATCAAACGAGAGACATCTTTATTAGGTGTTGTTTTGACCTCACACACCCTCGCCAAATACAGATTTTTTTGCTCCGCTAGGCTAATAAATATCTTTCCCTCTTCATAAGGTAAAATGATTGCTAATCGTGCACTTGGCTTTGCAACACGCAAAAATGCAGATATCAACTCTTCAAAGCTCAAACTGTCAGTATGCCGAGCCACATTGCGACGTACATTTTCTCCCTTAAGGCTTGATTGAAAATAAGGCGGGTTGCTGATCACCAAATCAAACTGCTGAGTTGATTCGAACTGCTGCACAGCCAACTGTACTAATTCAATTTCCGGCCAAGGTGAGGCGCTGAAATTACCTTTCGCATCTAGCGCGGCCTGCTCGTCTATTTCGATAGCGTGAACATGTAGTTCTGGTACTCGTTGCTTGGCCATTAAACTCAACAACCCTGTACCTGTACCGATATCTAGTAAGTTTTGCGCATTTGCCAACGATATCCACGCCCCAAACATAATTCCATCGGTTGAAACCTTCATCGCAGCACGGTTTTGGTCAATTTTAAACTGTTTAAATGCAAAGCTTGCCATATTGAACCTTTTAGAAAGCGTCAAGCACACGTATAATTCCGCTATTGTCCTTTATTTGTGATGCATTATGCAATTTTCTGAATTCGATCTGGATGGCAAGTTACTTTCTGCCATAAAAAAAATTGGTTATACAACCGCAACTAGCATTCAACAACTCTCGATTCCTGAAGCGCTTTTAGGCAGAGATATTCTCGCCTCAGCGCCTACTGGCACAGGTAAAACTGCCGCTTTCTTGATCCCTGCAATTCAGTATTTGCTCGACTTCCCTAGAAAAGACCCTGGTTTTGCTCGTGTGTTGATAATGACACCTACCCGTGAACTTGCTTATCAAGTACATGAGCAATGTCAGGCGCTAGCCGAAAACACGCACTTGCGCATTGGAGTGGTGACCGGTGGTATCAACTATGGTAGTCACAAAGAAATTTTTGAAAAAAATAACGACATATTAATCGCAACACCAGGGCGATTAATGGAGTATTTAGAAACTGAAAACTTCCATGCTGATAATGTAGAGCTACTTGTCCTAGATGAAGCGGACCGCATGCTAGATATGGGTTTCAAAAAAGAGATGCTGCGCATTTGTGATGAAGCCAAAAATCGTCGCCAAGGTTTCTTGTTTTCTGCAACGTTAGAGGGAGATAGCGTTGAGCTGTTCGCCGAACGTATGCTCAACGATCCGGCTTTACTTGAAGCTGAGCCTTCGCGTAAAGAAAAAGGCAAAATTCACCAGTGGGTTCATCTTGCTGATGATTACAAACATAAGCTCGCAATACTGACCAACTTGTTACAAAGTGAAGACGTTGAAAAGGCTATCGTCTTCGTGAAAACTCGCGAACGCCTTGAGCAATTAATTGGTGAGCTGTATGCCAATGAAATAAAAACGACTTGGCTACGTGGTGAAATGCCACAAGATAAACGTATGGCTGCCATGGCAAGCTTCCATAGTGGTCGCACAAACATCCTTGTTGCTACTGACGTTGCCGCACGTGGTATTGACGTGCCAGATATCACCCATGTCATCAATTTCGATATGCCACGAACCGCTGACATTTATGTGCACCGTATTGGTCGTACAGGCCGAGCAGGTAAAAAAGGAACGGCTATTTCATTAGTCGAAGCCCATGACGTTGAAATTTTGGGTAAAGTTGAGCGCTATACGGATCAAAAGCTCAAACGTAGAACGCTTGAAGGGCTCGCGCCAAAGCACAAAGAGGCGAAGCCACCAAAGAAAAAGAAAGACCCTGCAAAAATAAAAGCGAAGAAAAAAGCCGCAAAAACTAAACCTAAAAAGAAAAAGTAAATAAAAAGCCCCGCGCTCTAGCGGGGCTTTTTATATTCAACGCTTGAGAAGCTATAAGTCCCCTTCACATAACAAGTTGAAGTCACTATGCTATTGAAAGTGACGCTGCAATTTGGGAAGCAACGGTGAACGAACTACAACGGCAACAATTGGAAATGTACTTAGCCGAGTTACGCCTATATGTCGACGCTAAATTAGCAGTTGAACACCCATATTTTGCTGACAAACCTTACCCGCTCGGCCGTTGTAAAGAAATCCGCAATGCCATGCATCAAATGCTGCAACAACAGTTAAATGTCTCTCCCCTCCCTGAACCTTTGAAAGTACTCCGATCAAATAAGACTATAAATTGTGAACTTAAGCCTGTGTGGGGGTCTCTCAGAGATGAATACTTTCAAAATGCACTTACTTGGCGTGATTGGTATATTGATACAGCGAACGACACTGTAAACCCAAATAAACCTCGAGTTGAAATATTAAAGCTACAGCAAAGTGGATTTAGTGCGATTACAAGTTTTGAACAATTTTGCCTTATCGCGAGAAAATATTGGCAGGTGTCTATCTATAAAAATGACATATACCCAGCACTGGCTCCTTTTTTACCGTTACTGTGTGTCAATGAAAAAGGTGCATGCTGGCTAGGTGCTGCTAACGACGATATGATAGCACTAGCACGGCATTCACAATTTACCCTGAGTGAGCGGATCTTAACAAAGCTACCAAGCATACCAAGTACCCTAAAGCAACGTTGGTACGCGCATTATTCCTACCTTAAAAACCCGCTACTAGAACAGCATTCACTCGATCCTGAGGAATTTTGCCAACGCTATCGAAATGAGCAAAAAGATCAAGACTTGTATTTTCGAGACGAAGTCGTTAAATCTTACTTGCACTTGGCTCAGGGGGTGAATAGTTTTTAAACCACAAAGATGCGCCCAGCGCAATACAAACAATTGGCACTGACCACACGTTAAGCGGTTGCCACCCAATCTCACTCTCTAACCAGCCAGCAAATAATGACGAAATCACAACCATACTAAACACAAAAAACTCATTGGCAGCCTGTGTTTTCGCACGCTCATAAGGTTCATAAGTTTGGCTCACTAGGGATGTCGCACTGATAAACATAAAATTCCACCCAACTCCCAGTAAAAACAGTGCCGTCATAAAGTGCCAGTGCGTCACGCCAAGTAAATTGATGAGCGCACATGCCAACATAAACAAGCAACCTACCACTGTCATATTCACGGCACTGTAGCGTTCCACTAATTTGCCCGTAAAAAACGAAGGTAAAAACATGCCAAGCACGTGCCATTCAATCACCAGAGCAGACTCTGCTAAATCAAACCCATGGCGGTGCATTGCTAACGGGGTTGCTGTCATCAACAGGTTCATCACCGAATAGCTGATCATGCCGATAAGTGCGGCAATTACAAATTGTGGCTGTGAAATAATTTCTTTAATTGGCCGCGGCGCCAAAGAGCTTTGTTTTGCAGAGACTTCGTTAAACGCAACCATTTGCAATAGGCATAAAGCAATCAAATATACACAAGTTAATGCTAAAAAAGAGTTAGCATAGTTAAGTGCAGGGAAGTGATGGTTCACCCAAACTGCTAGATTTGGCCCTAAAATCGCTGCGATGACACCACTTGCCATTATCATCGAAATCGCACGCGCGGGTTTGTCACTGGCTTCAATCGCGGCAAAGCGATACAAAGTCGCAAAACCAATCCCGACACCAATTAGAAAAGTCGCAACACAAAATAGATAAAAATGACTTTGGGATAAGGAGAAAAACCCGATAACAGCACCAAGTGTGCCAATGACATTGCCAAGACTAAACCCAAGCCTTCTACCAGTTTTAGCCATAACGAGCGACGCGGGTACTGTCGTCAAGAGCAACCCGAGCATTTGCATTGCGATAGGTAGAGTTGTTAACGAAGTAGAAGGGCTCAGCATTTGGCCCACCAACGCACTGATGGTCACCAGCAGGATATTACCCGTTGTCATTAAGCCCTGACAGCAGGACAACAAAAAAACGTTCTTATTCAATTTAACTGTCCCTGCTTTTTAGAAAGGGTAATAGGCTCAATACGTATTATGCTTTGGCTTCACAGTACACATGGTCAATTCATCGTGGCAGCGCATTAAGCACTGCCTGATAAGTGGATCTCCCTGAGGGTGATCTTCTCTACACATACCAGTGCAATTTTGCTGTGTCTGCTGACAGGAAAGCGTTCCTTTGGGCGACATATAAGAAAAGTGGCTGCAGCCTTGTAACAGCAATAATAGCGCTAGTATACGTATTTTCACGACTGCTCTTCTCTTAAAAATACCGGTTCATTGGCTTTAATTGTTGCTTCTTCGCTAAAGTAATAGCCAGCAATATCAAAGGCTTTAAGTGATTCTAGGTCCTGTACTTTATTTTCCATAATGTAACGCGCCATCATGCCACGCGCTTTTTTCGCGTAAAAACTGATCACTTTGTACTGACCATTTTTGCAGTCTTTAAATATCGGCGTGATGATATCTGCTTTCAATGCCTTTTTATCTACCGCTTTAAAATACTCATTAGACGCGAGATTAATTAATGCACTTGCGCCACTTTCGGCTAAAGTTTCATTAAGCTTTTCTGCAATCACACTGCCCCAAAATTCATATAAATTCTTACCACGAGAATTTGCTAGTTTGGTGCCCATTTCTAGACGATATGCTTGCATTAGGTCTAGTGGCTTAAGCACGCCATACAACCCTGATAATATGCGCAAATGTTGTTGCGTATAATCAATCGCGTCTTCAGATAATGTCGTCGCCTCTAGGCCAGCGTATACATCCCCATTAAATGCAAAAACGGCCTGTTTGGCGTTGTCTGCTGTAAAAGGTTGAGACCACTGTGCAAATCTAGCCGCATTTAGCCCAGCTAGTTTGTCGCTGATCTTCATCAAACTGCCGATTTCTTGCGGACTTAAATCACGACAGACTGAAATTAATGCTTCGGAATGCGTCAATAACTCAGGAAGGGTGTGACGCTCTGTAGGTGCGCTAGAGTCGTAATCGAGATTTTTTGCTGGTGAAATAACCGTGATCATTGATAGCCTATTGACTTAAATATTTATTAATGTCAATTTCAACACTATCCACAGTGAATCGCAAGCGTAAAATCTTCTGCTCATAGCGTTCGGTTAAGCCGCAAGGTAACAGACAACATCATTACTGTGGAAAACATAACACGCCTTACTATAACAATGACCAAAATTGGCTAGGACATATCTGCTTGTCTCGTTACAAGCGGACATTTGACCTATAAAAGCTGATCACGGTATTGCAACATAGGGTGTGTAATTTATTTATAGCTGCAAAATTAGGAATGAGGACAGCATGACTTCAGCATTAGATAGGCTAAAACAGCATTCATCGATTGTTGCCGATACTGGCGACATCGAAGCGATCCGTAAACACCAACCGGAAGACGCAACGACCAATCCGTCACTTTTATTAAAAGCAGCTCAAACGCCTGCCTATCAGCCGTTTCTAAAACAGGCTTTAGATTACGCTAAATCACAAGAGCAAGATGAGCAAAAGCAAATTGAGCTAGCGTGTGATTACTTCGCGGTATTAATTGGTAAAGAAATTGCCAACATCGTACCAGGTTATATTTCGACTGAGGTTGACGCGCGTTTATCTTTCGACACGCAGGCAACGATTGCAAAAGCTCAGCAACTACTTGCACTATATGAAGAGCAAGGCGTAAGCAAAGATAAAATCTTAATTAAGATTGCCTCAACTTGGGAAGGTATCAAAGCGGCTGAAGAGCTAGAGAAGCAAGGTGTAAAATGTAATCTAACACTGCTTTTCAGTCAGGCTCAAGCACGTGCATGTGCTGATGCAAATGTATTCTTAATTTCACCATTTGTCGGCCGTATCTTAGATTGGCACGTAGCACATGGTGTAGATAAGCCAACTGATCCACTAGACGATCCTGGTGTACAGTCAGTTCGTACAATCTACGACTTCTACAAACAACATGGCTATAAAACCATTGTAATGGGTGCAAGCTTCCGCAACACAGGTGAAATTGTTGCATTAACAGGTTGTGACAAGTTGACCATTAGTCCTGCGCTTCTTGAAGAGCTTGGCGAATTACCTGCAAGCGAAGACTATCTTCTAGAAAATAACTACGAAGTTGCCCAAAAACCAGCACCATTAACAGAAAGTGAGTTCCGCTGGTTACACAATCAAGATGCAATGGCAACCGAAAAGCTGGCTGAAGGTATCCGCGCATTTGCACATGCTCAGGAAATTTTAGAGTCAGAAGTGAAGTCACTTTAAAAGGCTTTGACCCACACAGAGCCGCAGCGATTTTTACTTCGGCTCTGTGTTACTTTCCAACATCAGCGAAATTTTCTACCGATTTTTTATATTCGTTTACAAAGTATATTTTCCGATTTTTTTCAGTGACAATATGACGCTCTCTCCATGCTACCACACCCAGTGCCAGACTACCCTTCCCTTTAACTGAAACACTTATAAATCAATATAATATATCTTTAGATTGGCATTTTTAAGCGACATTAATGCACCAATTCAGACGCGATAAGTCACATCATTCAAGCAACAATACCATCTTGCACTGTCATTAAAGTGTCACTTTGTTTTCACTTTAAATACATATTAGTGTTTTATTTTTCTACTGTCTGTGATATACCAGCATTACTCGAAGTGTGTTTTTCATGCAAATTGGGGTAATGCTAAAGCACATGTTTTGAGGTTAGTACATCAATAGGAGATATTCATGGATAGCCTAGACGATATGATTGAAATAGTAGAAAGTCCTGAACCAAAGAAAAGAGCCTCTTCGAAGGGGAAAAAAAGAAAATGGCGTGAAATTGAAGCGCTAAAAGACAGACAACGCCTTCGAAAAGAACTAGAAGAACTTGATATTTTTGCAGACAGTGTCGACCTAGACGAACTCGATTTTATATAACAAAAAGGCTCTTATTGGAGCCTTTTTGTTTATCTGCAATTCATTACTGATATGGTGTTTGCCATGTCAGTAATATCAGAGTTAGACTTGCCAATTAATCGGGGGTTTTCCCATCGATTGCAAAATTGCATTGGCTTGTGAAAAATGTTTGCAACCAAAAAAACCACGGTGTGCAGAGAGCGGTGATGGATGTCGCGCACGCAAAACATGGTGCCGCGAGCTGTCAATCGACTTGCCTTTTTTCTGAGCATGCGAGCCCCAGAGTAGGAAGATCACACCTTCACAATGGGTGTTAATTTTTTCAATGACTACGTCAGTAAAGTGCTCCCAACCTAAATGCTTATGTGAATGAGCCTGACCTTGTTCAACGGTCAACACCGTATTTAACAGCAACACTCCCTGCTCAGCCCAAGGTAAAAGGTATCCATGATTGGGAATTTCGAAGCCTGGAATATCTTGTGCTAGCTCTTTATACATATTTGCCAAAGAAGGTGGTGATTTAACACCCGGCATCACAGAAAAGCACAAGCCGTGAGCTTGATTTGGGCCGTGGTAAGGATCTTGGCCTAAAATCACAACTTTAACCTGCTCTAATTCAGTTGCTTTGAATGCTTCAAATACTTTGTCTTCTGGTGGATAAACTGTCACCCCTTGAGCACGGCGTTGTGCGACGTAATTCATCGTATCTTGAAAGTATGATTGTTGCTTTTCATCCCCTAACAGGTCTCGCCATGTTGTCATTGCCGTTTTCCATAATAAGTTCTTGAAGCGTGAAGTTTATCACACATATCCCGCACACCAATCAGCATTCTGGTGCTAAAGCGATGTATTAGGTCGGCATCAACTTCTATATATTGTCGATGTTTCACAGCGGGAATTTCTGACCAAAGTTGCCAATCAACTTTTTGCGGCTCCTTTGTCGCTCTTTCATTTGGGATGACTATTGCTTGGGGGTGTTTAGCAATAACATTCTCAAGGCTTATCTGAGGGTACTCAGTGGTAGCATCAGCAAATACATTTCGTACCCCACAGGTGGTAAGCGTCTGGTGTATCCATGTTTTACCGTTAATGGTCATCAATGGCGAAGGCCAAAGCTGGTAAAAAACATCCAACTTTTCTTTGCTTTTATATGTATTTACTATTTGCTGATATTCGCTTATAAACTTGTCAGCTTGTACTTTCGCTTGCGCTTCAAGCCCCGTTAATTTGCCCAGTTTCATCAGCTCGTTAGGAACTTGGTGAATATTTTTGGAGACACTATAAGCTACAGGGATCCCAAGCGCTTTCAACTTTTCAATATCGGCCTCTTTATTGCCGTTTTTCCATACGACAACAAGATCAGGGCGCAGTGCAAGCACCTTTTCAAGCTGAATACCATGAAAGCCTCCTATCCTTGGGATCTGCTTTGCAGCTTCAGGGTAATCGGCATACTCAACCGTGCCGACGATGCGTTCGCCGGCACCTATGGCATACAAGTTTTCAACAATATGCGGGGCTAGAGCAACGATCCGTTGCGGTACCTGCTGTGACTGAGCATTCGCCCATGAGCTCATCACTAGCAGTGCACCCACCAAGGTCCAATTTATGACCATTAGAAGTCGAACCCTTTCTGCGCTTTAATTCCAGCTTCAAATGCATGCTTTACGTTTCTAACTTCACTTACCGTATCTGCAAGTTCTGTTAGGCTTCGATGTGCGCCTCGCCCTGTAATGATCACTGATTGCATTTTAGGTCTGTTTTGAAGCGCTTCAAGCACTTCCTCTAAATCTAAATAATCGTAGCTAACCATATAGGTCAGTTCATCTAGCAAGACTAAGTCGATGCTTTCATCTTGTAACCATGCCTTTGCTTTTTGCCACGTTGCCTGAGCAGCTTGAGTATCGGTTTCTCGGTTTTGTGTTTCCCACGTGAACCCAGTTTTCATCACAGCAAATGGGACACCCGCTTTTTCAAGCAAATTACGCTCTCCACACTCCCAGTTTCCTTTAATAAACTGCACCACAGCCGCTTGCATTCCGTGCCCAACACAGCGAGCAACCGTGCCAAAGCCAGAAGTTGATTTGCCCTTTCCATTACCTGTGATGACCTGCAAAATCCCTTGCTCTATATTCGCTTCGGCGACTTTTTGGTCCACTTTTTCTTTTACTTTCTGCTGCCTAGCTTTATGCTTTTCTTGATTTTTTTCTGTCATATCTGACTCCTATTCGCCGAGTGCAAAAATCTTTTCTATATCTAAATGTTGCTCACAAATGTCTGCTAACTTATCTAACTGCTTTTCTCTGTGTGCATCTAAATCAAACCCTGCATGACTAAACTCACCATGGCTCGCCCACTTCAAAATTGCGGAGCAAGTGTTTGGGTCATCAAATAGCCCGTGTAGGTAGGTGCCTGCTATCAAATTGTCATCCGAAATAAACCCATCCCTGATTGCATCTTGAGGATGTTTTGAAAACGTTAGAAATGGTTTCTCCAAAGCCGGTCCCGAGCTGATTCCACAATGTATTTCGTAGCCACGTATCGCCACCTGCTCATCATTTAATAAACACAAACCATGCACGTTGGTGAGATGCTTAGTTTCAGTCAGCTCAGTGCTGAATCGCACTAGATTAAGTGCTGTCACCTGCTCAACTGGGGATTCAATATGCTGCGGGTCAAAAATTGCCTGACCTAACATTTGTAAGCCACCACAAATACCCAACACCTTGCCTTGATATCGAAGGTGATGATTAATTTCTATATCCCACCCTTCAGACTTTAGAAAACACAGGTCGTTAATCACATTTTTACTGCCCGGTATGATTACCAGATCAACACTTCCGATCTTTTCACCATGCCTAACATATTTCAGGTCAACCTTGGGGTTGAGCCGCAAACTGTCAAAGTCTGTATGGTTGCTGATATGTGGTAACAACAACACCGCGATCTTTAAGCTGGCATTTTCGGTACGATTAGCAATGGTGACCGCATCCTCTGCATCCAGTGTTAAGTCATGTAAATAGGGTAGTACGCCCAAAACAGGCTTGCCCGTGTAGTCTTCTAGCCAATCCAATCCTGACTGCAGCAAGCTAATATCTCCACGAAAGCGATTAATAACAAACCCTTTTACCAAGGCCTGTTCTTCTTCACTAAGCAGCGCCAGTGTGCCAACTAAATGAGCAAACACTCCACCTTTATCAATATCAGCAACAATAATAACGGGGCAAGATACTTTACAGGCGAACCCCATATTTGCGATATCATTTTCTCGCAAGTTTATTTCAGCAGGGCTGCCTGCCCCTTCCACTATGCATAACGAAAATTGTTCAGCTAAGCGAGTGTGAGATCCAATGACTGCATCCATTGCAACTGCTTTATAATCATGATATTTCCCGGCTTCCATGTTACTTAGTGCCTTACCATGCACTATTACCTGAGCACCGGTATCGGAATTAGGTTTTAATAAAATGGGATTAAAATCCACACTTAAGGGAACATTTGCAGCAACGGCTTGGAGCGCCTGAGCCCGGCCTATTTCCCCTCCACATGGTGTAACCGCACTATTTAGTGCCATATTTTGCGGTTTAAATGGCGCAACTTTAATACTTCTACGCGCAGCAACACGACACAGTCCTGCGACAAGTGTGCTTTTACCAGCATCTGACGTCGTGCCCTGCACCATCAATGTCTTCATTTTCTTTCACTTTTTAAATTAAGGGGCAAACCTGCCATCACGAAATCGACACGCTTGGCAATAGCAGCAATGTCTTGATTGAGCCAACCTGATTCGTCAACAAAGCGCCGGCTTAAGGCACCCAGAGGTACAATACCGTGCCCGACTTCATTGCTTACCAATATTACTCGACCCTGCGTTGTCTTTAATGCATCCAGTAATTTTCGCTTATTGCTATAAAACTCTTTTTCGCTTACTTCGCACAAACCATAAGTTAGCCAAAGCGTCAAACAATCTACGAGGGCACATTGCTCAGGCGCTAGTTGCGAAATGAGTTCTGCTATTTCCCAAGGCGCTTCATGAACCTGCCAAAGTTCTGTTCTCGTTGCTTGGTGACGTGCAATACGCGCTGCCATTTCATCGTCTTTACTTTGTGCCGTGGCGATATAGATCAGCTCTTTTACGCTGCCAGCAGATAACCACTGCTCAGCTCGTCTTTCCGCCAGTGTACTTTTACCTGAACGAGCACCACCAATGATTAGATCCACTCGACCAGTCATAACACACTCACTACACAAAAAGTGTAAATAGCCACTTCACAGATCTGCTGTGCAGCGCCCAGACAGTCCCCTGTATAACCGCCGAGCTGGCGAGCAAACCATTGTTGGCACCCCCACCGAGTAAGCCACAGCGTTACAAACAAGCCCAACATATGCCAAATTGAAAATGTGGATAAACCTAACCCAAGCAAAGGCACCATCCCCCCAGAGGCGTATAAGATTGCCCTGCTGGTCGACTGCAAATCTTTTGCAATAGGTTTCACTTTGCTTTGCGCATCCAATTGCACGTATGGCAGCTTACCGATAAGACTCGTTGCGGTCATACGACTAAGAGTCTGCGCTATCACGATAGCGAACAGCAACGTAACTAAATCTTCACTTAGTGCCAGTAGCAGTTGATACTTACTCATCATTAAAATGAAGAGCGCGACCGCACCATAAGTGCCAATTCTGCTGTCTTTCATGATGTCCAGTTTTTGCTGCTGGCTCCATCCGCCGCCGAAACCATCCCAAACATCGGCAAAGCCATCTTCATGAAACGCGCCAGTGACAAGCAGCCCTAAGCCCAATATGAAAAGGATGGCCACATTCATAGGCACCCAATAGGCTATGACCCACAACGAAAAAGCCATGAACAGGCCGATACAAAAGCCGACCATAGCGAAGTAACGGCTAGATAAGTTAATTTCTTCATCGCTAACACTGCCGCTCAACTTCACCGGCACTCGCGTCAGGAAAATCAACGCAAGCTTGAACAACGCAAACTGAGACATATTATTTAACAACCTGAGTGACGTCGGCTTCTTCGAAACTCGCCATGTCATTATAAATGGCGAGTGCGCTCTCGATAATAGGTAGTGCGAGCGCAGCACCACTACCCTCACCCAATCGCATACCTAAATTCAGCAAAGGTTCAACGGCCAAGTAATCGAGCATTTTCTGATGCCCTTGTTCACTCGAGCAATGTGCAAACACCATATAGGCTTTACTATTTGGTTCAATGGCAACTGCCAGCATTGCAGCTGCCGTTGCTATAAAACCATCTACGACAATAACTTTTTGGGCGCTGGCAACCGCAAGCATGGCACCAACTAGGTGCACGATTTCAAAGCCACCAAGACATTGAAGAATATCCAGAGGTTGCTCTGGAGATAACTGGTGTAATTGCAAGGCCTGCTCAATTAAAAGCTGCTTTTTCTTAACCACATCGTCTGCCACTCCGGTCCCTTTTCCAACGGCTAGTTCTGGAGCAACTCCAGACAATGCGATGAATATGGCAGCCGCTGACGTCGTGTTACCTATGCCCATTTCTCCAAAAGCAAATAAGTTGCACCCACGCTGTAGCTCCTCGTCAACCAATGCAGCGGCATTCGCCAACCCAATTTCTAGTTGCTCACCGGTCATGGCCGCCTGATGATGAAATGAATGCGTTGACGCACCAAGCCGGCAATCAATCACGGTATTATTGTGTGGCGGTGTGAGAATTCCACAATCGACTACGTTTAAATGCCACCCTAGCTGCCGAGCAAACACACAGATCGCAGCGCCACCTTGAGCAAAATTTGTCACCATCTGACCTGTTACTTCGCTTGGCGCAATTGATATGCCCTCACTTGCAATGCCATGGTCGCCTGCAAATATACAAATACATGGATGAGTAACTGAGAAGTCGGCAGCTCCCAGTTCATCCTCTGACATGCCCTGTGAGAAAATCAAAATGAGTTGTTTAGCCAATGATTCTAGTTTTCCCAAAGAGCCAAGCGGCTTGGTTTTCATATCCAACTTTTGTTGCACATTTAAACTGTGCTTTAAATCCAGAGGTTTAATCATTTAACTATCCAATTAAATTGTTGCTGAGCGTTTTTTAAACATCAATAGAGAAAGGAAAAATACACTGCCGATGGCAGCTGTGATCACACCAATTGGTAACTCTTGATTCTCAATTAAGCTACGTGCAAGCACATCTACCCATAACATGAGTAAACCGCCACTCAATGCCGTCATCAACATACCTAGCACTCTGGCTTGAGAGATAAAAAAACGTACAATATGTGGGATCATTAGGCCAACAAATCCCACCCCGCCACACGCTGCCACTAACACCGCCGTCAGCAAAGAGCTTACTAAAAGCATGCCCAAACGCAGCTTATGCACGTTAACACCCAACGTTACTGCACTTTCATCTCCTAGCAAAAGCGCATTAAGGTGACGCCTAAAACAAATCACGCTCAAAAAGCCTAATAGGA
Source organism: Pseudoalteromonas luteoviolacea S2607 (assembly GCF_001625575.1). GTDB lineage: Bacteria > Pseudomonadota > Gammaproteobacteria > Enterobacterales > Alteromonadaceae > Pseudoalteromonas > Pseudoalteromonas luteoviolacea_E. Next base: position 124,734 of record NZ_AUXV01000026.1, on the reverse strand, counting down.
CCACGGTAAATGGTAGCCACATCCATGCCCAATCAGCTCGACTAAAACTGCCTAAGCTCCAAAAGATAATCGCAGTGATGGCTTGCGGATCGCTCCAGTACAATAACAAGCTAGTAAACGCATTAAATAAAAATGACAGTGCGACCCCGGCAAGCAACATGCTTTCAATTTGCGCAGTCCCTTTATGGTACGCAATTAATAGCAATAGGCTCATCGCACACACACTGCCAAGTAATGCAGCCCCCGACATAGCTAAGCCATTTTGAATACCGAAAATAGTTAGAAGAAGTACCACCCCAAAAGATGCCCCAGAAGAAATACCGAAAAGATAAGGATCTGCCAACGGGTTACGTGTCACTGTTTGTAAAATTAAGCCAGCAGTCGCGAGGCCTGCGCCGGCCAAAAATGCTAAAACTGTGCGAGGGAGCCTAAGCTCAACAATTATTTTTTGTGCCAGTTGTGTTTCATCATATGACCATAACGCTAGCCATACATCGTAAAAATCTACATGAATAGCACCTATACTCAATGCACTCATAAAGCTAAAGAGGCAGACTAAAATCAAAATACTACTTGCAGCTACTCGCACTCTCGCCCCCTTGAAACTTGTAAATCTAAATCTGTTTCACTGAGTTGATATTGATAACGAATATATGGAATTTGCTCGCCATTGGACGAGGACTGTAATGATACCTCCGCGTTTACTCCGAACACTGTAGACAGCATCTCGGTTGTCATTACGTTTTGAGGAGTCCCATCAGCCAGTAACTCCCCTTGATCAAGCACTAAAATTGAGTCACACAGCGCCGACGCCAGATTTAAATCATGAAACGATGCAATGACAGTAACTCCCAATGACTTAGCCAAAGCCATAATTTCTATCTGGTACTTTACATCTAAATGACTCGTGGGCTCATCCATCAATAGTAAACTCGGGCGCTGGACAATTGCTCTGGCTATCATGACGCGTTGCTTCTCTCCCCCAGATAGAGACTCATATGGTTGCTGTTGCTTGTGGGTTAATCCTACTTTCTGGAGCGCTTCTTGAATCGACTGGCGATCTCTCAGTGAGATGCTTGAAAACAAGCGTTTATGTGGTGTAATCCCCATTGCAACGACGTCAAACACAGCTAAATTAAACTGGCTGGGGATCTCTTGCAGTACCGCAGCGACTGTTCTTGCATAACTCAGCCTATCAAATTGATTAATATCGGTCTGATCTATCAAAATGCTACCCGACACCGGTGTTTGAAAACGATACAAACATCGCAATAGTGATGACTTTCCCGCACCATTAGGACCAATCAGCCCAACAAATTGACCTGAGGCTACTGAAAAACAAATGTCAGATAAAATGTGCTTATTATTAATAACCAAATTGAGGTTATTTACAGAAACTTGTGCCGCTACCATATGTCCTCTTGTTTCGGGCAGCACAGATCACAAGATGGGCATTAGCAGCTCCAATAGGGTGTTGTGATATCACTTAAGTGCGCCCGCTTAAGTTCTTATTTCAGCCTTGGTATCTGGCTCTTCGACACTTTATTAAAGCATACGAATACAGTTGCGGGGACAGCTGAGGATTTTCACCCCATTCCCAAGCAGCACTGAAATGATTCTGTGTATTATGAAGTCTAGATGGCTAAAAGACAACTTTAGGCCAAGCAACTCCGTTATTATCGTAATAAACAGAGAGGCGCACGATACAGCCATAGCCGACTTCAAAACAATTTAAATGGGTTGCACTTTTATGTGGTAAAGCCAACACGATTGCAAGCAGTACCTTTATCACCCCACCATGTGTTACCACTAAGATAGCATCATCATTGGGAGAGGAAACAATCTCTTGCCACCACGACTCAACTCTCCTCTCAAAACTCGTCATAGGCTCGCCATTTGGCGGGATATGAGACCAAGGATCTTGCCAAAAATCACCAATACTCGGATTGGCTGTATTTTGCCATAGCCATTCATAACAATGTCCGTCCCAATCACCAAAGTCCATTTCTTGAATTTTTGGCTCAATCTCCAATGGCACTTGGTGGGCTTCGCTAAATATTCGTGCTGCTTGGCTGCACCTTTGACGGGGAGAAGAAATGACTTTTTGTATATTAGGACATTCATCCAGCTGACTTTGCAGTCGTTCAAGGCTTGCAAGAGGAAGTGGCACATCGGAGGCACCGATCAAATGATTAATCTTAACGGTCTCAGTGTGTCTGACAAGGAAAATAGTTTTTAGCATTAAATAATACGCACAAAAAAACGCAGGCTGGCCTGCGTTTTTATTCAACCCAAATTATAAAATTTGGTTTTCTCGCCATGACTGCTCTTTCGCTAAGCGTTTTTTGCGCTTATCGCATGGGTCGTCACAGTCACATATTTTATCAATGCCCATAGAGCCCAAACCCCCGCAACTACTTGCCATTGATTTTTTCTGTACTATTACGCCCACAGCCATTGCTGCTGCAATCAAAACAAGTAATCCAAAAGTAAGAATAAAAAGTGACATAGGCTAAGCCCCTTAATTAACGAACCAACTTAGGTTTATCCCAAGCAACTGACGGTATATTCACAATATTATATATCTAATCCCGACAAAGTTGAATGAATTTACCTCACAAAAAGCAATGATATTTGCTTCCTTTAATCTTTATTTAAGTAAGGCGCAAATGCTGAGCTCGAATACGTCTTCAGACCATCCTGCGTTTTACTGATCAGATAAACTGCTAGCTTGTGCTGCTCGGCGTAAGCCTTAGCACGTTCAGTTCCCATAACAGTAAGCGCTGTCGCTAACCCATCCGCGGTCATGGCTGATGGGTGCAGCACAGTTACCGATACCAAGTCATGCTTTACTGGTTTGCCTGTTGCAGGATCAATGAGGTGCGTGAATACCTCACCATCCATCTCATAGAAAATGCGATAATCACCCGAGGTCGCAACACTGTTTTTACCCGGCTCTATAATTCTATGAATTTGACGCTGGCCAACTGGTGCATCCGGCTTTTCGATGGCAATACGCCACGGCGTTGCGCCAGGCTTACTACCTGAGATGCGCAATTCTCCACCAATTTCTACCATGTAGTTTTCAATGCCTTTGCGCTCAATCAGCTCAGCTACTTTGTCAATACCATAACCTTTCGCCGTAGCTGAAAAAGATAATTCTAAATGGCTAAGAGATTTAGACAGGCCTTTGCTTGTTAGGGTCAACTTATCCACGCCTATGTTGTCTTGCATCGCCTCTATCTCACTTTGTGACGGACGCTTAGTAGGACGCTTGTCAGGACCAAACCCCCATAAATCAATTAAAGGCCCCATGGTCACATCGAGGGTCTTCGTTGATTGCCCCAAACGGATAGACTCTGCTGTTACCTTTCTGAAGTCTTCGCTTATCGGCATCACGGTATTAGCGGCAAGCCGATTAAATTGATTAATCTCTGAATCAGGAATATACGTCGACATAGACTCGTTGACAGCAATAAGCGCTTCGTCTACTTCACTTTTAAAACGTTCAGCATCTAAACTAACAGGGCCAGGGAAGACCTTGATATTATAGGTAGTCCCCATTGTCCTACCGTTTATTTCAACGGGACTTTGTTCCGCTTTTTGCTCACCACACGCAGATAAGAACAACACTAAAAAAATAACAGAGAAGAAATAACCAAGTTTTTGCATCTATTTTTTAGTCCTTACACCATATAAAAAAACCCCTAGGGAACGCCCTAGGGGTTTAAACTTTTTAAATACGATTAAACATCATATTTAGTACCTAATTAACCACCGAAGTCATCAAGTAGGATGTTTTCGTCTTCAACACCAAGATCTTTCAGCATGTTGATAACAGCTGCGTTCATCATTGGTGGACCACACATGTAGAACTCACAGTCTTCAGGCGCTTCGTGGTCCTTCAGATAGTTCTCTAGTAATACGTTGTGGATGAAGCCTGTGTAACCTTCCCAGTTATCCTCTGGTTGAGGATCAGAAAGTGCTACGTGCCACTCAAAGTTATCGTTATCAGCAGCTAGGCCGTCGAAGTCTTCTACGTAGAACATCTCACGCTTAGAACGTGCACCATACCAGAAAGACATCTTACGGTCTGAGTTAAGACGCTTAAGTTGGTCAAAGATGTGTGAACGCATTGGAGCCATACCTGCACCACCACCTACGAATACCATTTCTGCATCCGTTTCTTTCGCGAAGAATTCACCGAATGGACCAGAGATAGTTACCTTATCACCTTCTTTAAGTGACCAGATGTACGAAGACATCTTACCACATGGTAGGCTTAGGTTATTTGGCGGCGGAGTTGCAATACGCACGTTCAACATGATGATACCGAACTCTTCAGGGTAGTTAGCCATTGAGTATGCACGGACCGTCTCATCGTCAACTTTAGACTCAAGATTGAAGAAGCCAAAACGCTCCCAATCACCACGATATTCGTCAGGAATATCAAAGTCAGCGTATTTAACGTGGTGAGCCGGCGCTTCAATCTGGATGTAACCACCTGCACGGAAAGGTACAACCTCACCTTCAGGGATACCAAGCTTAAGCTCTTTGATGAATGTCGCTTTGTTATCGTTAGAGATAACTGTACATTCCCACTTCTTAACGCCGAAGATAGAATCTTCTACTTCGATTTCCATGTCAGTCTTAACCGCAACCTGACATGCTAAACGACAACCTTCACGTGCTTCACCTTTAGTGATGTGGTCAAGCTCAGTTGGAAGGATATCACCACCACCAGAATGAACATGTACGCGACACTGGCCACAAGAACCACCACCACCACATGCTGATGAAATGAAGATACCGGCATCAGCTAGTGAGCCTAGTAGCTTACCACCTGGTGCTGATGTAATTGCTTTGTCCGCATCGCCGTTGATGCCGATTGTGATGTCACCGCTTGGTACAAGCTTCGATTTCGCTGCGATGATGACTAGCACCAAGATCACAACGATAGCGATGAACATACTTACACCTAATACAATAGTTTCCATCGTATAGTTTCCTCGCTAATTAAAGTGAAATACCAGAGAATGACAAGAAGCCAAAGCCCATTAGACCTACAGTGATGAAGGTAATACCTAAACCACGAAGACCATCTGGGATATCAGCATACTTCATCTTCTCACGAAGACCTGCTAGCAATACGATTGCAAGCGCCCAACCCACACCTGAGCCGATGCCAAAGACAACTGACTCACCAAGGTTATAGTTACGCTCAACCATGAATGCTACCGCACCGAAAATCGCACAGTTTACTGTGATAAGTGGCAAGAAAATACCAAGCGCGTTATATAGCGCAGGGAAAAACTTGTCCAATGTCATTTCTAGGATCTGTACAAGTGCTGCGATTACACCGATGAAAGTCAAGAATTTCAAGAAGCTTAAGTCAGCCTCTGGGAAACCAAGCCATTCAAGTGCACCCGGTGCCAGTACCGCGTGATAAACAATGTTGTTTACCGGCACAGCTACACCTAGTACAAAGATTACTGCAACACCAAGACCGAACGAGGTTGTTACTTTCTTAGATACCGCAAGGAATGTACACATACCTAAGAAGAAAGATAGCGCTAAGTTTTCGATGAAAACCGCTTTTACAAATAAGCTAAGATAATGTTCCATCTTTCTCCCCTTATGCCTTCGCTTCTACTTGGTCTTTCTTATAAGTACGAAGTACCCAAATGAAGAAACCAACTAAGAAGAATGAACTAAATGGCATAATTAATAGACCCATTGGCTGGTACCAACCACCGTCAGAAACTAGCGGAAGGATTTCAACACCAAATAGTGCACCTGCACCGAATAGCTCACGTACAAAACCAATTGTAAGTAGAACTACTGAGTAACCAAGACCGTTACCAATGCCGTCTAAGAAAGACATAAGCGGTGGTGACTTCATTGCATAAGCTTCTGCACGACCCATTACGATACAGTTTGTAATGATTAGACCAACGAATACCGTTAGTTCTTTAGCCGTTGCATATACGAATGCTTGAAGTGTCTGGTCAACAACGATTACCAATGATGCAATAATTGTCATTTGAACGATGATACGTACACTTGACGGAATGTGGTTACGGATCAACGAGATAAATAAACTTGAGAACGCAGTTACCACAGTCAAAGCAAGTGACATGATAAGTGCATTTTTAAGGCTTGAAGTAACCGCTAACGCAGAACAAATACCCAGTACTTGCAGAGCAATCGGGTTGTTTGCGAAGACTGGTCCTAACAAGACTTCCTTCATTTCTTTTGCATTAGCCATTAGTTCAATGCCCCTTCACGTACTTTCGCTAGGAATGGACCAAACGCTTTATCGCCTGTCCAGAACTTGAATGTGTTCTCAACACCGTTTGACGTTAGTGTCGCACCAGATATTCCATCTACTTTGTTTACATCGCTACCAGCTGTGCCTTTTACGATATCTACAGGTAGTTGCTTGCCTTCCCAAGTAGCTGTCCACTTAGGGTTCTGGATTTCGCCACCAAGACCCGCAGTTTCGTTGTGCTGATAGAAATTGATTGCTTTAATCGTTTTCGTATCAAGGTCTAGTGCGATGAAACCGTACATGATGCCCCATAGGCCGTAACCTTGGATAGGCAGAATAACTGATTCAACCTGACCATTGCTGTTCTTAGCTAGGTATACTGGAGACTCATGCGTCATACGAAGTACGCCAGCTAAGTCATCTTCTTTCGGAAGTGCAAAGCTGCGCTCTGCGTCGAACTTAGTCATCGTGAAGTCGAACGAGTTAGGGTCTGTTTCAACAAAGTCACCAGACTTGAAGTCAACAACGCGTGCGTCAATGACTTCATTGTACTTTTGTGCAACGTTTTCAACGTCTTTAAAACCAGCCGCAGCTAGAATGTTACGTTGAACGTCTTCAATTTTGTTAGCTTGCTGTAGTGGGCGTAACTGTACTGCCGCAAAAGATACGACGATTGCACACACTAAACATAGACCAACAACAACGCCTAACGTTTTGCCGATAGTTTCATTGTTACTAGACACGTGCCAATCTCCTCTTCACATTAGACTGCACTACAAAGTGGTCGAATAGCGGTGCGAATAGGTTAGCGAATAGAATTGCTAACATCATACCTTCTGGGTATGCAGGGTTAACAACACGGATAAGTACAACCATAACACCAATTAGTGCACCGTATGCCCATTTACCTTTATCAGTGAAAGACGCTGAAACAGGGTCTGTCGCCATAAAGAACATACCAAATGCAAAACCACCCAGTACTAAGTGCCAATGCCAAGGCATAGCAAATGTCGCGTTTGTGTCAGAACCGATCATGTTCAACAGCGTAGCCATTACAACCATACCTAGGAATGTACCTAGTACGATGCGCCATGACGCGATGCGAACATACATCAAGAACAAGCCACCAATTGCAAGTGCAAGCGTCGACGTTTCACCCACCGAACCTTGGATGAAGCCGTAGAAAGCGTCCCACCACAATTGCATGTTGTTGTAATCTAGTGAACCAATCGCTGCTTGACCTAAGTATGTCGCACCAGAGAATGAATCTACTGCTGTCCATACTGTGTCACCTGAGATATCACCTGGGTATGCGAAGAAAAGGAACGCACGGCCAGCTAGTGCAGGGTTAAGGAAGTTACGGCCAGTACCACCGAATACTTCTTTAGCGACTACAACACCAAATGTGATACCTAGTGCAACTTGCCATAATGGGATTGTTGCAGGCAGGATCAATGCAAATAATACTGAAGTTACGAAGAAACCTTCGTTTACTTCGTGCTTACGCACTGATGCGAATAGAACTTCCCAAAAACCACCTACGATAAACACCGTTCCGTAAATAGGTAGGAAGAAACACGCACCGTAAAACATTTTCGCAGCCCAGCCGGAAGTAGCTGTGAGCTCACCACCTAGCGCTTGGAAAATACCAGCCTGCCAAGTGTTTGCGATGTCAAAACCGTTACCAATTGCGATTGCAGCTTGGTGACCAATGTTGAACATACCAAAGAACATAGCCGGGAACGTCGCCATCCATACCAAAATCATGATACGTTTTAGGTCGATGTTGTCACGCACGTGCGTGCCGCCTTTGTTTACATAACCAGGCGTATAGAAAACCGTCGCGATTGCTTCATAAAGCGCATACCACTTCTCGTGTTTTCCACCTGGTTCAAAGTGAGGTTCAATGTCTTCTAAAAATTTCTTTAAGGCCATTTTTAACCTTCCTTCTCAATAGTAGTCAGGCAATCACGTAGGATTAAGCCATAATCATACTTGCCTGGACATACGAAGGTACACAATGCTAAATCTTCTTCATCAAGCTCAAGTGCACCTAATGAGATAGCACTGTCTAAATCGCCTGCGATAAGATCACGAAGTAATAGCGTTGGTAGGATGTCTAAAGGCATAACACGCTCGTAGTTGCCGATTGGCACCATCGCACGCTTAGAACCACCAGTAGACGTTGTCATCTTGAACAAACGGCTAGGAGCTAAGTGTGAAATGAAAGTACGTGTTACTGAGAATTTGTTGCTACCTGGCGCAATCCAGCCAAATAACTCTTTCTCACGACCTTCAAGAAGCACTGAAACCTGTACGTGATAACGACCAAGGAAAGCGTGAGGGCCGGTTGCTGTTTTACCAGCTAACACAGAGCCAGAAATGACTCGGTTATCACCGTCTTCAACTTCACCTGATACTAAATCTGTTAGCGACGCACCAATTTGAGTCTTAACTAAACGAGGATTCTTTACGCGAGGACCCGCTAAAGAAACAACTCGGTCAGTGTAGATCTCGCCAGTTAGGAACAGTTTACCAAACGCGATAACGTCCTGGTAACCTAAGTGCCAAACCTGCTTGTCTGCACCAACTGCATCTAAGTTGTGGATGTGAGTGCCCACTAAGCCTGCTGGGTGAACGCCAGCGAACTCATGAACTTCAACTTGTGACAATGAAGAGCTAGGTACTTTACTACCTGACTGCTTACATACGAAAACTTTGCCATCAGTTAAACGAGACACAACGGCTAGACCGGCTTCAAACGCTTCCACGTTATCAGCGATGATCACGGCTGGATCTGCTGCTAATGGGTTAGTATCGATGGCTGTCACGAAAATTGAGCTCGGAGCTGCACTAGGCACTGCTACACGGCTAAATGGACGTGCACGAAGCGCTGGCCACTGACCAGATTCAATAAGCACTTCTTTCACTTTCTCACGATCTAGGTTGCCTAAATCAGCAGCCGAGAACTTGTCAAAAGTGATTTGCTCATTGCCTTGTACTTCAATCACTACAGACTGAAGCACACGCTTAGCACCACGGTTAATTTCTTTAACTACACCAGAGGCTGGCGCAGTAAACTTGACACCTGGGTTCTTTTTGTCTTCAAAAAGAACTTGGCCTTTTTTGACTTGGTCATCCACGCGGACATGCATGGTTGGACGCATACCGATAAACTCTTCACCAAGCACAGCTACACGTTTGATGGCTGCGCCATCATGAATAGCTTGCTGTGGTGCGCCCTCTATGGGTAAGTCCAGACCTTTTTTTATGTTGATCATACGCACTTGCATTACATTAACGGAAAGAAATTGAAAAATCTTTACTTACCACGGCAGCTATCTCATCTAGTTTTCGGTATCAAAGAACTCGCCAATCATGATTATGACTTGACAAAAGCCAAATCAACCAAAAATAAGCGCCGTGATATATAGTCCTCACATATTTCCGCAATTTTAACATTAATCGCCCTGACTATGCGAGTACATTTATCAAATTAATACGACTTAACAATGGTTTTAGCTCAGTACAGCTAATTGCGATTAATTCAATATAGACCAAAGTGCTATTGATTGAGAAAGTGAAGTGGCGGGAATAAGGGAATAAATATAAAAAGGCGGAGTTTGAACGCTCCGCCCACTGTATGAAATTTATACTAAGCCATTGATTTCAGCAATAGTATTCACGTCGGCGTCATAGTCAACACCGTCTACACCAAAGCCAAATAATTTTAGGAATTCATTGTGGTAACCTTCGTAATCGGTCAATGAATCAATCGTATCAGTATCTACTGTGTCCCAAATGTTTTGGATACGTGCCTGAACACCCTCTTCCAATTCCTTGTAGTTTTGGAACAAGTGACCGCCGTCGTCAAAACGAGGCGTTTCACCATATAGGTTTTCATTGAACAAACCATGAATTTGCTCAATCGTGCCTTCATAAGTGCCATCTTCTTTAGTCACTTTAAATAGTGCAGAGATGTATAGAGGCATAATCGGAATCGCAGAACTCGCCTGCGTCACAACCGCATTCAAAGACGAAACATAGGCTTCACCATTTAAGGCAGCAGTTGATGTTTTAATCGCTTCAGCTGCACGGTCTAAGTCTTCTTTCGCTTTACCTATTGTTGCGTGACCGTAAATTGGCCATGTCAATTCTTTACCAATATAGGTATATGCCGTTGTTTTAAAGTTGTCAGCCAGTACATCTGCTTCTTTCAAAGCGTCTAGCCAAAGCTCCCAGTCTTCTCCGCCCATTACTTTTACAGTGTTGGCGATTTCGTCTTCATTTGCAGCTTCAACGCTTACTTCATCAATAACACGCTTAGAAGTGTTTAGGTTTTTAGTTGTAATTGCTTCGCCGATTGGTTTAAGCACAGAGCTATGTGTTTCACCCGTCTTTGGATCTGTACGACGTGGTGATGCCAAACTATAAATAACTAAGTCTACTTTACCCATCTCTGCTTTAATGGTTTCAACCGCTTTTTCTTTTAATTCGTTTGAAAACGCGTCGCCATTGATATTTTTAGACCATAATCCAGCTTTGTCTGCGGCACTTTGGAAAGCAGCAGTATTGTACCAGCCTGCTGAAGCAGTTTTCTTTTCTGTGCCTTCTTTTTCAAAGAAAATACCCAGTGTTTTTGCGCCTGAGCCGAATGCAGCAGTGATACGTGATGCTAAACCATAACCAGTAGACGCACCGATAACCAGTACATTTTTTGGTCCATTTTGTAATTCACCTTGCTGCTTTACGTATGCAATTTGCTCTTCAACATGGGCTGCACAGCCAGCTGGGTGAGCATTGGTACAGATAAAACCACGGATCTTCGGCTTAATTACCATTTTGTTTCCTACTAAATTTTGAATATGTTTCAAGTGATTTAGGCACATCTCTACCACATTAAGTCATGAAACTTGTCAAAGAGGGTGCCAAAAATTGCCTATAGTGTAATGTCTGATCGTCGAAATACAGGTCTGATCAGCTATTTATCAAATTTTGAACCACCTAAGCAGTTAGGTGACGCAGGCACTTGGTGCTCTGACTCGTCAAACTCCTCAGGGGTGTATGCATGAATCGCTAATGCATGAATATCGTTGGCCAATTCTGACTTTAAGACCTCATTAATACGCCTATGTCTTGGCAAAAGCCTTAATCCAGAAAACTCTTCGCTGACAACGATAACTTTGAAATGTGAGTCAGTGCCACGACTGTGCATATGGCTTTCATTAATAACATCGAGGTACGTACACGCTATGGCGTCGGCAAGCTTTGCATGAATTTGTTGCTGCATTGACATCTATACAGTGCCCTTTTCAGATTGGTCTTAGAAATTGCTTTATACTATACGCGGATAGACCGAATTAACCAACCGTTCTAAATGTCAGGTTTATACGACCTTGGGACACTTTAGCTTGCTTGGGTAAGCTGTGTTCAAAATCATGCTGACTGCGTCCAGACATCATTAAGAAGCTGCCCGTTTCTAACAGTATTGAATAGGTCTCGCGTGTCACTTTGTCACGAATTTTAAATAACCTAGAGGCCCCCAAAGATACGGATACTATCATTGGTTCATTACCCAGCTCTTGCTCATCATCACTGTGCCAACCCATAGTATCCTGCCCATCACGATACCAATTAAGCAATAACGCGTTAAATGATTGACCATACTGCTGCTGCAAACGTGCTCTGATAGAACTCAAAACAGGTAACCAATCACAACTATCTAACTGCTTTCCTGAATAGCCGTAATTGACATTTTGATCTGCAATAAAACATTGTAAGCGCGGAATGTGATGCAATTTCCCGTAAACACGTATCTCTGGCTGCTGCCAAGATAAGTGCCCACACAAGTATTCATATAACGCTAAGCTTTTATCAAATGAAATACCGTGAGGAAAATACTGAAAGCCTTCGGGCAAACATTCTTTGTTCAGCTTTGACATGTTATTATGCACCTACAATTTAGTGAAAAATATAGAACTATGACAACCGAAGCGGTACTTGCAAACCACCCGTTCATATTACATCGATTTCCTCTTGAACAAAAAAATCGCAGTCTACAAGCATGGGATGCCGCAGACGAATACCTTCTTGACCATATTGTATCAGAGTACCCGACTGCACAAAAAATCTTAATACTCAACGATAGTTTTGGTGCTCTGTGCTGTACTTCAAGTGTGGTCTTTCGTAAAGAGCAGGCGCTGCCAACCCTTTTCTTTGTTAATGACTCCTTTGTAAGCAAGGCTGCATGTCAGCACAACTTAGCTGAAAACCAGTTATCAGCTGAACACGTCACATTTTTAGACAGTTTGGAAACTTTGCCAACAGACATTGATTTAGTGCTTATTAAAATCCCCAAAAATGCGGGATTTTTGCAGTATCAACTCTCTCTTTTAAGTCATCTACCTGCGGACATTCCTGTCATCGCCGCGGGTAAAGCGAAAGAGATCCACACCTCAACACTAAAATCGTTCAATCATTTTTTATCCGAGCCAAAGACCAGCCTTGCGGTGAAAAAATCCCGTTTAATTTTTTCCAAAACAACTGCCAAGCCAGTAGATAGCAAGTTTCCCGTATCTTGGCCGCTTGAAAATACAGACTTCACGCTCATTAACCATGCCAATGTCTTCTCTCGAGACTCTCTTGATATTGGCGCTAGATTTTTCTTGAACTACCTTCCAGCTGGAAAAAAGCCGATGAATATCATAGATCTAGGCTGCGGCAACGGTGTGATTGGGCTGCAAACTCTAAACCGTATGCCGAATTGCAAAGTGACCTTTGTTGATGAATCAGCGATGGCAGTGGCGACAGCCAACCAAAATGTCAGCCACAATTTACCATCACGTTTAGCTGACTGCCAATTTGTGCATAATGATTGCCTCACTGATTTTGCACCTAATAGCGCCGATTTAGTGCTGTGCAATCCCCCATTTCATCAGGCTCAAGCCATCACAGACCACATTGCGTGGCAGATGTTTTTACAGGCTAAATACACACTTAGAAATGGTGGGGAACTTAGAATTATCGGCAATCGTCATTTAGACTACCAAGACAAGTTGCAGCGTCTGTTTGGGAACTGTAAGGTACTTGGCAATAATAAAAAATTTACCGTGTTAAGTGTAATTAAAAGGAGCTAATCTATGGCGAATATCATTAAATCACTGGCAGCCGTAGGTATCGTGACGCTTTTGTCAGGGTGTGCCGGCTCACCAAAGGCGGTGATCCTCAGTCCCAGCTACGCCGCAGGCCAAGTCACGACGATCAATCAGCCCATCTCTGTCAAAGTAGAAGACCTCAGAACTTCAAAGTTCACTGTCAAGGTACTCGACAAGGAACCGGCTGTATATTTACCTGATGCAAACCTGCCTGTTACTTTATCAGCGCTGATAAATGAAGCATTTAGCGCCAATGGTGCAAACATTGTAAACAACGCGAATGTGCAAATAACCGTTCAGATAAAGCAGTTTCTAGCACTCATTTCAGAAACTTATACTAAACACGAAAGTAACGCACAAGCAGAATTTATGGTTACCGTCACCAAAGGTCAAAGCACATTTGTTAAATCTTTTACAGGTAACAGAAAATTGACCGGCTCACTGAAACATGATCAGGCAAAAGTTGAGGGCCAGCTAAATATACTTGCCCAACAGCTTGTAACCCATATGATTAAAGACCAAGAGCTTATTCAATTCATCTCACAATAAAGTATAAGGAACACAGATGATCCGCTGCGCAATACTCATAATTACTATACTTACCAGTGCACTTGCCTTTGCAGGTAATAAAGAAGGACGATTTGTACAAAAGGACAACCTGTTTCCGAAAGTCCAGATCAACACCTCACTTGGCAAAATTACTGTGGAACTTGATCGCTCACGCGCACCTATAACTGTAAATAACTTTTTAACCTATGTGGTCAACGATGACTACAAAGGATCTGTTTTTCACCGTGTAGAACGCGACGAAGCCAATGAGAAAGACTTTGTTATCCAAGGTGGCGGGTACGATAAAGACTATGATGGCATGTTTGAAAGAAAACCCATCTTTAATGAAAGCGGTAATGGCATGAAAAACGATATGTACTCTGTCGCCATGGCTTATCAAGATAACAAACCACACTCAGGTACAAGGCAATTCTTTTTTAATATGGATGATAACAACCATTTGAATCCAGGTAGAGGTTGGGGTTTTGCAGTCTTTGGTAATGTCACCGATGGATATGAAACGCTCGATAAAATCATGCAAGTTGAAACTGGCTACAATAAAAAGCTGGGATATAGCTTTATTCCAAAAACAGCCGTCGTCATCTACAGTATTGATATTTTGCCAGCAGAAGAGTTCTAACCAAGACTATGGCGACCACAACAAGTATTTTAAAATACCTAAGTTATTATAAAGACAAGCGCCTGTTGACTGTATTTGCTTTTGGTATGAGCCAGGGGTTTCCTTGGGTACTGATCGGCTCGGTGATGTCTGCATGGCTGAAAGATGAAGGGCTAAGTAGAAGTCTGATAGGGCTGTTTGGAGTCGTATTCGGTGCTTATACCATTAACTTTTTGTGGTCTCCGCTTGTTGATAGACTTAAGTTGCCTCTCATTGGCACTTTGTTAGGACAGCGACGTAGTTGGATTTTCCTTGGTCAAATTGTCGTCACCTTATGTGCTGTAAATTTGGCTTTCGTGGATTTACAGAATCATTTGTTTCAAGCTGCTTTACTGTGCTTTCTGATCGCGCTTTTTGCCGCCACGCATGATATTGCGATAGATGGCTACCGTATCGATATATTACCTCAAGCTGAAAGTGAAAAATCAACGGCCGCTGCAGCGATGGCCACTTCAGGATGGTGGACTGGATATGCACTGCTTGGCGCTATCCCATTTTTTGCTGCCGATTTACCTAATGTTGAGTGGCCCGATGTGTATCTGTTGCTCTCTGGCATCATGAGCTTGTTAGTCGTTGTAACATTACTTGCAAAAGAACCTGAATCACATCGTGATACAGCTCAGGCCGAAATTCAAAAAGCCTACGAAGATAAGCTATCTACGCATGGCCATTCAAGGGTAAATAAACTCTTGGCATGGCTGGGGGTTACCATCGTTGCACCGTTTGTTAGCTTTTTCAAAAATAACGGCGTTAGCACCGCTTTAGCACTACTCTCATTTATTTTCTTGTTCAAGATTGGCGAAGCGTTTTTAGCCCGAATGTCCATTGTATTTTATAAAGAGATTGGTTTTAGCAATACCCAAATAGCCCAGTACTCAAAATTGGGAACTGGTTTAATCACCATCGTCTTCGCCTTTTTAGGTAGTATCTTCAACCACAAATACGGCATAGTAAAAGGTTTATTCATAAGCGGTGTGGCGATGGCCGCGTCTAATCTAATGTTTTCATGGATAGCCATTGCAGGTCCTAAGGAACACCTGTATGCATTGGCCATTGTCATTGATGGGTTTACTCAAGCCTGGTCACTGGTTGCCTTAGTTGCATTTATTTCTATGCTATGTGATAGAACATTTAGCGCGACACACTATGCCCTACTTGCCTCTTTGGGCAGCTTAAGCCGAACTTTGTTATCGAGTTACAGTGGTGTGGTGATAGACGACTGGCTGGATGGCGACTGGGCAGTTTTCTTTATTATTACCGCTTTGATGGTCCTTCCTTCCCTGATATTTCTTTATTTCATAAGACACAAACTTTATCAAATAGAGGCGTCTTATCATCAACAAAATTAAGGTGCATTTCCCTGCACCTTGCTTTTCAATCCCATTGTGTAGGATTTATAGCTCTTCTTTATTGATTAGTGAGAGGCCTTCGTACGGGTCTACTTCCAGTGCCTCACAATAACGCAAAAACTCAATGACATCTAAACGACGTTCTTGATTTTCAATTTTACCGATAAAAGAATGCGGCGTACCTAAAACCTGAGCCAGACTACGCATTGTGTGGCCTTTCTCATGACGCTTTGATTTCAACCATTTTGTTAACTTTCCGTTTTCTTCTGAAGAAACCGTTTTACCCATCATAAATAAACATCTCCTACTTGATGATTTACCTTAAACAGCTTCGTGAAATTTGCCCGTCTCACTCAGCTGCACATCGTATATTAGAAAAAATACTCGCTACAGACCCTACAGGTCTTGCGTATTTCCTGTTTTGCCAACAGGCCTTGTTCCTGTGTACCCAATTAGGTATAGACCATCTTAGCGCTAAAACCTAATAAAATTTTGAAAAATTATATTCATTTTTTTCATGTAGGGTACAAAGTACACTTTAACAAAAATTTTATATCTTGTACCAGTATTTGAAATAATTTATTTTCCTTTTAAAATTAGCCATTTAGAGCTAACCTTAAATTTAATTGAAAAATTAGGGTGCAAAAATGATTCGGATCTTATTTTTATTACCACTGATTCTTTGTTTTGGCTGGTATTACTTTTTAAAGGTCAATGGCATTCCATTGAAACAAGGTAAGCGGGGGTTTATATATATTCTGGCATTTTCAGCATTTGTGTTGGGCTTTTTCGTATTAATGATACACGTTACTAACCCTGCATAAAAAAGCCATGCTATTGCATGGCTTTTTCACTCAATATTGAAGGCTATTACACGCTAAAACTCGCACCACAACCACATGTCGTTGTCGCGTTAGGGTTATTAACAAAGAAGCGCGCCCCTTCTAGTCCCTCTGTATAGTCCACAATACCATCAACTAGATATTGAATACTCATAGGGTCAACGACCATGACCACACCATTTTTTTCAATTTCTAAGTCACCTGGATTTACTTTTTCATCAAAAGTGAATCCATATTGGAAGCCTGAGCATCCTCCACCAGTTACATACACGCGAAGCTTCAAATCCGGATTTTCTTCCTCAGATATTAGCTCTTTTACGCGAGCAGCTGCAGCATCGCTAAATTTAATAGGTAACTCTTCTGACATGTGCATTCGACCCTTGTACATTAATTAGCGGAATTATCTAATACCCGACTATTTTAATCAAGTATCTCCATTTGTACCTGTAATTGAATGAATGGCCAAGTGTAAACGAGGCGAACCGACATTTTTAATTAAAAAGCGAGATTTATGTCAGGGACTTAGCACTAATCTTTTGATAAAATCCAAGTATCTGTTCAACTCCAGCGAAACATTATGAACTTTGATCAAGTCAGACGCCGCCTTGCAAAACCAAAGACTTCTGCACAATTGTGCGTACTTGGCGTGTGTGCAGGCCTTATCGCTGCAATACTGATCATACTTTTTCGCCTGATGATTGAATTGGTGCAGTCAACCTTTTTAGACAATCACGATGATTTTACTACGTTAGCACAGCATCAAAGGTTATTGCTGCCGGTGGGCGCAGCTTTAGTAATAGCCTTGTTTGCCAGTCTTACTGGATTTAAACATTATCGCCTAGGTATTCCGTTTGTGATTAATCGCATCAAACATCATTACGGCCATATGCCAATTTGGAATTCAGTGAACCAGTTTTTTGGTGGTGGAATTGCGCTAATATGTGGATTTTCAGTGGGTCGAGAGGGCCCATCTGTGCACATGGGGGCAACAGGGGCAAGTGTCTTAACTGAGCGATTACACCTTCCTCACAACGCAGCGCGTACATTGGCAGGCTGCGGGGTTGCCGCTGGTATAGCGGCCTCATTCAATACTCCGCTGGCAGCGGTTATATTTGTGATGGAAGTTGTTTTAAGAGAGTATAAAATTCATATTTTCGTACCAATTATGCTCGCTGCCGTCACCGGAGCCTTAGCCACGCAATTTGTATTTGGTAACGTGTCAGAGCTTTCACTAATTCAAATAGAGATGCTTAGCTTTTGGCACTACCCCTATTTAATTATTTGTGGATTTGCACTTGGCGCGGTCGCGTTTGCATTTAATCAAAACCTAATGTTGATTATCAAAACATTTAAGCCTATCAGCATGTTCCCTCGTCTTCTACTCGCGGGGCTTATCGCAGGCCTTATCGGCTACTTGGTTCCTGAAGCCATGGGCTCTGGTATGAGTGCGATTAAACTTGCGGTAGAAACGCCAGATAACCTGCAGCTCTTGACGACTATTTTCATCGCTAAGTTAATGGCCACCCTGTTCGCCATAGGGCTAGGTATTCCAGGGGGTCTAATTGGTCCCGTTATCGGGCTTGGGGTAATACTAGGTACTCTCATGGCCTTTTTTGGCCAATTTATTTCACCAGATACCGCTGTTGCTGGTACGTATGGTGTCCTTGGTATGGCTGGATTACTAGCAGCGACACTGCATGCGCCTTTAGCTGCTCTTACGGCCGTGATGGAGTTGACATCTAACCCACAAATTGTAGTACCTGCTATGTTAATTATTTCAACGGCTTACGTGACAGCACTGCAAGTGTTTGGCAATCGCTCGATATTTTTGCAACAACTGGACTTTCAAGGTCTGCCTTATCAGGTGTCACCGGCAAAAGAGGCACTGCAAAAAGTGGGCATTGTCGAAGAGATGGAAGAGGACTTTAAGCTTTTATACTCCAATGACAAAAAACAAATCAAAGATACTTTGTCAGCCGTAGAAAGCCAAACGCCACTCATTGTCTATGACGAAGAAACAGGGTATCAGTTAGCCGAATACGACTTAACACTCGTGTCAGATGATAGCGCAACGATCAAATATATCCCTCTTCAGGGCTTAAGCACACAAGCGACACTTGCAGAAGCGTTTGAATTATTAAAAGACAAAAGATCTGGCGCAGTTTACGTTTATAACCAAAAAGACAGCCTACAAATCATGGGAATTGTCCGCTGGGATAAATTACGACACATTTTAACAATGAGAAATAGTTTACTTTAATCGAATCATAAGGGGCATTATGAGCGCACTGCTGATTTACAAAGCCTTGCACATCTTTTTTATGGTGGCTTGGTTTGCAGGTATTTTTTACTTACCAAGGTTATTTATTTATCACACAATGACCGAGGAAAAAGCATGTAAGGCGATGCTTAAAATTATGGAGAGACGCTTACTTTATTTCGTTACACCTTTTGCCATCCTTACCGGTATATTTGGTACCCTTACCATCGTTGAGTACGGGCGAGAGTGGTTTAAGTACAACATGTGGCTTCATTACAAACTGGTTTTCGTCATTATTTTATACATTTATCATGGCTACTGCTTTAAATTATTAGCAGACTTCAAGCATGATAGGAACATCCGAAGTACGCGCTTCTATCGCTTCTATAATGAATTCCCCGTTTTCTTATTATTGCCAATTATTCTGTTAGCAGTATTAAAACCTTTTTTTTAGCGTAAATATGGCGGCGACAGTGCCGTCATACTCACCAGATAGCTAGGAACTATGCTATTATGTCGTTCCAGTAACCTAGTGTTGCCAAGGTTATCTCGGTTAGGAGCGCAGCCTTGCCTCCTGTTGTCAATCTGTGATTAGGAATCGCCGCATGTTAAGTTTCCAAGGTGAAAACATCCTTTCTGTCAATCAACTCGATAGAGAAGCAATAGAACTTATTTTTGAAGTCGCCAAGCGCATGGAGCCTTATGCTAAAAAGCACAAGCGTACACAAGTGCTAGAAGGCGCAGTGCTTGCAAACCTATTTTTTGAACCAAGTACCCGCACACGTGTCAGCTTTGGTACTGCCTTCAACCTATTAGGTGGTCTGGTAAGAGAAACAACTGGTATGCAAAGCTCCGCACTGGCAAAAGGCGAATCTTTATACGATACAGCTCGTGTTATTTCAGCTTATGCTGATGCTGTAGCAATGCGACACCCTGATGCAGGCAGTGTTGCAGAGTTTGCTACTGGCTCCGATGTACCAGTACTTAACGGCGGTGACGGCCCCAATGAGCACCCAACTCAAGCATTACTGGATCTTTTAACGATTGATCGCGAGTTGGACCGTTACGGTCGCAGCGTTGATGGAATGCACATCGCCTTGGTCGGTGACTTAAAATACGGCCGAACGGTGCACTCTCTATCTAAGTTATTGTGCCACTATAAAAATATTAAGTTTTCTATGGTCGCGCCAGACGGCTTGCAAATGCCTGACTATGTCCTTGACGCAGTCACTAACGCAGGTCATCAAATTGAGTTGGTCTCACAAATGGAAGGTAACTTAGCGGCTGATATTGTGTATCAAACTCGAATCCAAGAAGAGCGATTCCCGTCGCAAGAAGAAGCCAATAAGTACCGCGGTGGATTTAGAATTAGTCAGGCTATTTATGAAGCGCACTGTAAGCCTGAATCAGTTTTAATGCATCCACTACCACGTGATAGCCGCAGCGATGCGAACGAATTAGACAACGATTTAAATGCCAATGATAACTTGGCTATTTTTAGACAAGTACAAAATGGCGTGCTGATCCGTATGGCGCTTTTCGCACTCACATTAGGTGTAGAAAACAAGGTGCAACAATACGAAACAAATGTACCTTGGTTCAGCAGAAAACGCCAAAGTTAATCAAAAAGGACACATTATGACAATTAGCCAGAATTTATTTGAGCGTGCCCAATCTTCTATCCCAGGTGGTGTAAACTCGCCAGTTAGAGCTTTTAATGGTGTTGGTGGTACACCTTTGTTCATCACAAAAGCTGAAGGCCCTTTTACTTTTGATGCTGACAATAATCGCTATATTGATTACGTAGGTTCTTGGGGGCCAATGATCCTTGGCCATAATCACCCTGAAATAAAGCAAGCTGTATTAGCTGCAGTAGAAAATGGCTTAAGCTACGGCGCGCCAACAGAAACTGAAATTTTAATGGCTGAGAAAGTAAAGGAGCTAGTACCTTCAATAGAAAAAGTTCGAATGGTTAGCTCTGGTACTGAAGCTACTATGAGTGCAATTCGCCTCGCTCGAGGTTTCACTGGTAGAGATAAAATTCTTAAATTTGAAGGCTGTTACCACGGTCATGCAGACTCTCTGCTAGTTAAAGCAGGCTCAGGCGCACTGACTATGGGCGTGCCAAATTCTCCTGGCATCCCTGCAGATTTCGCCAAG
Source organism: Pseudoalteromonas luteoviolacea S2607 (assembly GCF_001625575.1). Classification (GTDB taxonomy): domain Bacteria; phylum Pseudomonadota; class Gammaproteobacteria; order Enterobacterales; family Alteromonadaceae; genus Pseudoalteromonas; species Pseudoalteromonas luteoviolacea_E. The sequence continues at coordinate 103,470 of NZ_AUXV01000026.1, read as the reverse complement.
CACACCCTGACCGTCTCCTTTAACAACTTGGAAGAAGTCAAAGCGATTTTTGAACAGTATAAAGATCAAATCGCCTGTGTGATTGTTGAACCGGTTGCAGGCAACATGAACTGTATTCCACCAGTGGAAGGGTTCTTGGAAGGTTTGCGTTCAGTGTGTACTGACCATCAATCTGTCCTCATTTTTGATGAAGTTATGACTGGCTTTAGAGTCGCACTTGGTGGTGCGCAGCAATACTACAATATCGAACCAGACCTGACATGCTTGGGCAAAGTGATTGGTGGTGGTATGCCTGTCGGCGCATTTGGTGGCAAACAAGAGATCATGGATTTCATCGCGCCCGTTGGGCCTGTATATCAAGCGGGTACTTTATCTGGCAACCCAATTGCAATGGCGGCTGGGCTAAAAGCGCTAGAGCTACTGGCTGAGCCTGGTTTGCATGAAGCACTTGAGGCAAAGTCTAAAGCACTGTGTGCAGGCTTCCAAGCTGCAGCCGATAAGCATAATATCCCACTGACTACGAACTATGCTGGTGGTATGTTCGGGTTCTTCTTTACCTCAGCGGAACGCGTTGACAGCTATCAGCAAGCTACAGAATGTGACTTAGAGAAGTTCAAACGCTTCTTCCATTTAATGCTTGAAGAAGGTGTTTACCTTGCACCATCAGCATTTGAGGCAGGTTTTGTAAGCACCATGCACAGCGAGCAAGATATCGAAGCAACAATTGAAGCCGCAGATCGTGCTTTTGCAAAGTTGGTCGCTTAACAGCTGAACTCCTAAATTAAGCTAAAAATGAGCAAATAAAAGCCCTATAAGGGCTTTTTTTTCACTCACGAAAAAAAATATTAATTCTTTGAACTATTCTTTGTATTAACAAGGTCTTTATCTCGTGACTCAATAACAAAGAATTAAATTATGACAGGACTCAGATCAGTTTGTAGCCCCGCCATTGCGTTTATGGCGCAGTTAAAGTACAAAACAAAAATCAGCTTAGTCTTTGGTATTCTTATTTTACCACTGGCACTTAGTTTATTTTTCTTAAATTCCACATTGACGCATTCTATTGAGGTTAGCAAACAGCAGCAGCAAGGGTTAAACCTGTACCCCCAATTACTTGAAAATATCATCAATAACCGTCAAAGCGAAAATCAAGAAATACTGGCTCGCAGTGGTTTGATGGTAAATAGTCAAGCGTCAAACACCCCTTTGGAGCAAGTGTCAATTGCATCGAAGCTTGCCATAGACAATGACCTGAGCCGCTCTTACCTCAACCGCTCCTTGGTGGAGTCGTTACCCAAGTTGGTATATCAAGTCAATAATATTGCTGAACAGGCAAACGCGATTATTGCCAGAGGCCGATTTACCCCGGATTCATTTATCGCCTTGTCCAACCTTAATAAAGCGCTACCTATAGTGAAAGGCCAACTGTTAGATAAACTCGAAGTCGCCACATTGGAAAATAGCCATGTAAAAGCACAACTCTCTGATCAGGTAGATACGTTGAACCGTGCGTTAGATAGTTATCAACTAGCGATTCGCACTAAACTCCTCGAGCCCGATGATATTGAATTAAGTGCGGCCGCTTTCACCAGCGCTCATCAAGATGTACAAAGAAAAACGCGTACACTCGTAGAAGTCGCCTTGCCGACACTAAAAAGCCTTTTACAAGAAAAGCTTGAGCAAGAACAGATGATTCGAAATGTGGTCGCTACTGCCTCAATTATTAGCTTATTAGTGGCGCTGTATTTAATGCTAGGCTTTTACTTTGCTGTCGTCGATACGATTTCGGAGTTTTCAGTTTCTGCCCAAAAAGCGGCTCAGGGAGATTTACGCGCGAAAGCACAGTCTCACGGGGATGACGAGTTGAATGACATTGTAGCCCAGTATAACCGTGTGCTAGATGCGTTTACTGAACTTTTGGGAGATGTGCACAACACTTCTAGTGACTTGCACAATGCGACAGACAAACTGAGCCACATTAGCCAAGACACTCGCCATGATGTCGAACAACAACAAATAAAAATAACCGGGATCCATACTGCCTTATCTGACATGGCCAATGCCGCTGATGCTGTTGAAAGCTCTGCTCAACATGCCACTGAATTAGCGAGCACTGCGGCTGAGCAAGTCAAACAAGGTAGCATTAATACAACCGAACTTGCGCAGCATATGACGGTACTTCAGCAAGAGTTTGAAGAAAGCAGGCAAGCGCTCGATAAATTGGCTCAAGATAGTCAAAACATCAGCAAAGTTAGCCTAGGGATCAGTGAAATTGCGGAGCAAACTAACCTACTAGCCCTGAATGCAGCTATAGAAGCGGCTCGAGCAGGTGAACAAGGTCGTGGTTTTGCGGTTGTTGCTGACGAAGTGCGTACATTAGCAAAGCGGACCCAACAACAAACTGAAGAGATCCACTCCATCATCAAGTCTTTGCAAAACGCATCAAATGATACGCAGCAAAAAATGCTCAGTAGCGTTGAAAAAATGGAGCGCGGTGTAACTGCTGCAACGCAAACCAACGCCATATTAAGTGCAGCAGAGCAAAGTATGACAGACATTGATCAACAAGGTCATGTTATTAGAGAGCTTGTTCAACAGCAAACCCAAGCTACGCAACAAGCACTGTCGGAGTCTAGTGAAATAAGCTCTCTGGCCGAGCACACACTAGGCAGCGCTGAGGCAACTCAGGATGATGCCCATCAACTGAGTAACATGGCTGCTCATTTGAAGTCAGCCATGAGCCAATTTAGAACTTAATTAGTTACATTTTGGTTTTGGGTCAAACAATTCGGCTCTTAGCGGGAGCTGGATTGTTGGTCCGCAGTGCGGTGCAGCCTGTTTGCCTGTTTGTTTGTTGACGAATGCCCAGCGAATACCCTCTGGCCTCTCATCTGCAATTGCTTGTGGGTTAAGCGGTTTAAGGTATCGGATATACAGCTCGAGCGCCCCCCTGCCCCCAGTCAGTTTAGCTGGCTTGTTATCGTCTCTTCCAATCCATGTTACGGTCACAGTATTATGATCAAACCCCGCAAACCAACTGTCTCTTAAGTCATTACTGGTGCCCGTTTTCCCCGCTAATTGTATCGCTGGGAAGTGTTGATTTAATCGTTTGCCTGTTCCACTTTTTGTTACCCTTTTTAAGCCATAGTTGGTCATATAAACAGAAGCGGGATCGAACCGAGGCGCTTTTTCGGGTTGATGTTTATAGAGCATCTTGCCAGTAGCATCAGTGATAGCGGAGATACTGGTCAAGGCACTAAAGCGGCCATTTGCTGCCATTGTTGTATACATTTGCGCAACGTCAAAACTAGAGAGCTCTACTGCACCCAATAACATAGACGGGTAAGTCGGTATATTTCCTGCAACACCTAGCTCTGTTATCGTATTGGCGACCTCATGGACACCAACATCTAATCCCAAATTAACCGCTGGGATGTTCAAGCTTTCACTAAAAGCGCGATATAACGGTACTTGCCCTCTAAATTTATGATCAAAGTTTTCAGGTGCCCACGTTTTACCTGCCGTATTCGTGACTTGTAGCGGTGAGTCATCTACCAGTGAGCCTAAATTGTAGTCCTGTTGTAGCGCTGTTAAATAGATAGCAGGTTTAACCAGTGAACCAACGCTGCGCTTTGTGTCCAACACCCGATTAAAACCTGAGAAACGCATTTGCCTTCCTGAAACCAGAGCCGAAACCCCTGATTTTTCGGAATTGACTGACAACATAGCCACTTCTAACCCTGAAGTGTTAAAACGTCTCTCCAAGTATGGCAAGCCTGAGGTTATAGCCTCTTCCATCGCACTTTGCTTTTGTAACTCGAAATAAGTAAATATCCTTATCCCAGCATGAATCACATCTTCATTCGGAATTATTTTTTTTACTTCTCGATTCACCAGTTCCAAATAGCCGGGATAGGATTGAAGTAAGCTCTCTTTTAATGGCTGGATCTCAATTTTACGCTCAAGTGCACTGCGATACTCTGTGGTAGTAATAATTCCATTTTCAGCCATCAGCCTGAGAACTAGGTCTCGACGCTCCATCGTGCGCTCCGCATAGCGCCTCGGATTATAGTACGATGGCCCCTTGACCATAGCCACTAGCAGGGCAATTTGGTCAAACTCGAGTTCATCAACTGGCTTGGCAAAGTAGAATTCTGAGGCAAGGCCCATACCATGAACCCCTTGATTGTATGCCTGACCTAAATACACTTCATTTAAATAGGCCTCAAGGATCTCGTCTTTGCCGTATCGATAATCTAATATCAGCGCGATAAATGCTTCATTGATTTTGCGCACCAAAGAGCGTTCGCGAGTTAAGTAAAAGTTTTTCGCCAATTGTTGAGTAAGTGTACTGCCACCTTGTACTGTACGCCCGGCCCTGATATTGCTATAAAGTGCACGCATAATTGACCACAGAGATACACCGTGATGCTCGTAAAAGTTGCGGTCTTCAACGACTAGCAAAGCTTCTTTCAAAACATTAGGAAACTTACTCAATGGTACAAACTCTCGGTCTTGGTTGGTTTCATTACCAATGCGTGCAATCTGTACAGGCTCAAGTCTAGCGGTGGACACTCTTCTGCCACCTTTGTCCACGATACTCGCCAGTTTTTTACCAGCAAAGTTAAGCGTGAATTCAGTGGCAACTTCATTACCTTCATAAAATTCAAATGCGCGCCGATAAACAGTAATAGTGCGACCCTGAACAAGGTATTGGCCGGTGCGTTTAATACGGTTCACTCGCGAGTAGTTAAGTCGCTCAAGTTCCCAAATAACTTCATCTTCAGATAAGTATTGATCAGGATGAAATGTCATTGCTCGCGCGTAAACTTGCACTGGTAACTGCCATTTATTTCCTTCAAACTGTTTACTCACTTTGGCATCGAGATAAATAACATACAGGGCAATGGCACAACAAACTGCTAAGCCGCCTTTCCAGAATAAAGACCATAGAGTTTTTAAAAGCTGAGACTTAAAATGACTAAGGCGCTGTTTTAAAGAAGGTGAAGACGTTTTCGATTTAGAAGGTTTTCGAGTTGCTTTTTTAGGCTTGGGCTTGGCACCAGTAGTACGCTTTTTATCTGACATGTACCTATACAATTTTCGCTGTATTTTCAATGATGCTAGATTAACGTAGATTAACCGCCACTGAAACTAAAAAAGCGAGCTTAAGCTCGCTTTTCTATCACTTTGAGGATTAGTGATTACGAATTGTCACAAACTCCGGGTAGGCATCAACACCGCAATCGTGCTGGTCCATACCACTCAGCTCTTCTTCCTCGCTTACTCTGATCCCCATAGTGGCTTTGAGTGCAGCCCAAACCAAATAAGAGGTAACAAAGACAAAACCTAATATTGTCAGTAACCCAATCAACTGCGTCATAAAGCTCGCGTCGCTGTTTGAGAAAGGAACCATCATTACCCCAAGGCAACCACATACACCATGAACTGAAATTGCGCCAACGGGATCATCGATTTTCAATTTATCCAATCCAACGATACTAAATACGACTAAACTCCCTCCGAGTGCACCCAAGATACACGCCAACATCGGTGTGGGTGATGCAGGCTCTGCGGTAATAGTGACTAAACCGGCCAGCGCACCATTTAAAATCATCGTTAAATCCGCTTTGCCCCACATTATTTTGCATACAAGCAGTGCTGCTATGGCCCCCGCTGCCGCAGCGGCATTTGTATTAAGCATAATTTGACTCACAGCGACTGCATTTTCTTTATCTGCCAAAAACAACTGTGAACCACCATTAAAGCCAAACCAACCCATCCAAAGGATAAATGTACCGAGTGTTGCCAAAGGTAAATTTGACCCCGGAATTGGGTAGATTTCACCATGCTTTCCGTACTTACCTTTGCGCGCCCCTAACAACAAAACTCCAGCCAACGCGGCCGCTGCGCCTGCGCCATGGACTATTGCTGAGCCTGCAAAGTCCACAAAACCAAGTTCAGATAAAAACCCAGCTCCCCAGGTCCAATAACCTTCGATTGGATAGATAACCCCTGTCAGCACCACAGCAAAAAGTAAAAATGCCCAAAGCTTCATCCGCTCTGCAACTGCTCCCGATACAATTGACATTGCAGTCGCAACAAAAACAACTTGGAAAAAGAAATCAGATTCCAATGCATGATCAGCATCGGTTGCCGCCTCACCAATGAGCGCACCAAAACTAGGGACAAACCCACCCTCTGAATTACCGACATACATTATGTTATAACCGATAAGTAAATACATGGTGCATGCAATGGCATACAACGCGATGTTCTTTGTCAAAATCTCAGTGGTATTCTTTGACCTAACCAAGCCAGCCTCTAGCATGGCAAAGCCAGCAGCCATCCACATCACTAAAACGCCAGAAATTAAAAAGTAGAATGTATTGAGCGAGAATTGTAGTTCTATTATTGCATTGTCCATCGTCTATCCCCTTAAATCGCTTCTTCGTCTAGTTCACCTGTGCGGATCCGAACGATTTGTTCTAGGTCATACACAAATATTTTACCATCACCTATTTTTCCGGTGTTGGCTGCCTTTGCTAACGTATCCACAACTCGCTGACAGTTTTCGCTGTGCGTAGCTATTTCCAGCTTGATTTTGGGAATGAAGTCAACTTGATACTCAGCGCCTCGATATAGCTCGGTGTGTCCTCTTTGTCGACCGAAGCCTTTCACATCGACCACAGTCATACCTTCTATACCAAGATCACCAAGTGCTTCTCTAACTTCGTCCAGTTTAAATGGTTTGATAATTGCGCTTATCATTTTCATTGTTGGCCTCCAAAGGAGTCTTTTTCCTGTTGATGATGACAGGATCAATCCAACGATTATGCCAAAATAATAAAGCTATACTTTTCAGGTAAGTAGGATAAAGGGGTATTAAAATTGGAGAAAAAGTGCACTTATATGGTGCACTTTTCAATTGATTGATTTGAATTGGTGCAGGCTGCCATCGCGCAATTTCGGCCTTGCGCTTTCGCTCGATAAAGAGCTTGATCGGCGTGCCTCATTACTTCACTTAATGTGGCATATTCACATTTTGCGATACCGATACTCAGAGTGCAATGCAATGCTTCACCTTCAATGTAAAAGATATTGTCCGCAAAACGAGATCTAAAGTTGTCAAAAATCGCCCTCGCTTCCTCTAAACTTTCACCGGGGAGCAACACAGCAAACTCTTCACCTCCGACGCGCGAAACTAAGCAATCTCCAAATGATTGGTTTAGCAACTCAGCAACCTGAGTTAACACACTATCACCACCTAAATGACCATATTTGTCGTTAATCTCTTTAAACAAATCGAGATCTAATAAAGCCAAACAGCTTGGTAGTGGACCATTTTTTAGTGCTTTGTCCATGTGTTGACAAAAATAACGGCGATTATAAAGCCCCGTTAAGTAGTCTCTGTGTGCATAATCTTTTATATCAGCAATCAAGTTAAGTTGTTCCATGGTCTGCATAACACGGCAGTGGAACTCCTCGTTCATGAAAGGTTTCATAAGGAAATCGTTTGCGCCATACTTTATAAACTTTGCAGACAAACCGTGCGTGCCAGCGCCTGATAAACCAACGATAGCTAGGTCATCACGCCCTCTAAAATTACGCACAGCTTTGACCAGCTCAAAGCCATCCATCGTCGGCATAGCGTAGTCCGTCAATAACAGTTTGATATCGTGATCAGACTTGAGCATAGTGAGTGCTTGCTCACCATCTTGCGCTTCAAAAACAGTGAAAAGCTGTTTCTCTAGCATCTGGCGCATAACCGCACGACTAATCATGGAGTCATCAGCAATAAGCGCCTTGCACCCTTGATTTCGCAGCAACCGCGACACCAGTTTTATGGCATATAAATAGGAGTCTCGATTATCTTTAATAACATAGTCAACCACACCCATTTCAAGCATCTGTTGGCGGCTATATTCATCAATCTTCGATGTTAATACAACTGTGGGAACATTGTGGCTCAGAGTGAGTTGAACAACTTCAGCATCCATGGCATCCGGTAAAGTGAGATCCACCAAGGCCAAAGTGTAACGAGTGTTTTTAAGTAGCGCCTTACTTTCCTTGAGAGACCAAGCAAAATCTAATTCGACGTTTAAGTGTTGTGCTGCCAAATGGCGCAAGATCTGTTGAACGACCTTACTATCTTCGACAATTAATACTCTTTGCATGGAAAAAATCTCTAATGACTACAACTGGGTAAGCAGCTAAACAAGAATTTAACAGAGCTAAATACTTTCATACTACAGACATAAGGATGAAATATACGCGAATTTTATGACAAAAAAAACAAGCAGTGGCGTTAATTCGTGAACAAATTGTAATGAACTACAAATATTGCGATTTAGTCTCATTAACTTTGAAAAAAAAACGAGAAAAGCCTTAAATAAATGCTCAAAGTGAATATTGAGGATTCTCATGACTGCTGTACCCAAAATCATATCAGGTTTGCTGCTACTTTGCATCAGTGCAACAAGTGTCGCTAACAATCTAAAACCAGAAAAACTAAGTTTCGACATTGATCACTCTGTTGTGACAAAGCATAAAGCAACCATAAACGGGGAAAGATTAAACTATACCGTCTCAACTGGGATGCAACCTTTATGGGATAATGAAGGAAATCCGCTTGCGTCTCTTCACTATACTTATTACAAAAAAGACAAAGTCAAAGATATTGCCAAAAGACCTTTATTGATCTCTTTTAACGGTGGTCCGGGTTCTGCGTCAGTATGGATGCATATTGCATATACCGGCCCGCGAGTACTAAAAATTGATGATGAGGGCTATCCTCTTCAGCCTTATGGCCTTAAAGACAACCCTTATTCCGTGCTCGATACCACTGACATCGTGTTTGTTAACCCGGTTAACACCGGGTACTCTCGCGTGCTACCAAACCAAGAAGGTAAAATGCCAAGTAAAAAAAGCCAGCAAGAACGCTTTTTTGGTGTCAATGCCGATATCAAGTATTTAGCACAGTGGCTGAACACCTTTATCAATCGACATGGCCGAGCCCTTTCGCCCAAATTTCTGATTGGTGAAAGTTATGGTACAACCCGTGTTTCGGGTCTAGCGCACGAGCTGCAAAATAATCAATGGATGTATCTTAATGGCGTAATACTCGTCTCACCAACCAACATTGGCATCAAGCGCCAAGGCCCTGTAGATGTTGCAAATCGGCTCCCTTACTTCGCTGCTACAGCGTGGTATCACAAAGCGCTCTCAACTGATTTACAAAACAAGGACCTATTGGAACTACTTGAAGAAGTTGAGCAATATACGTTAGACAAGTACTTACCGGCACTCGCTAAAGGGGCAATGATAAGTACAGCTGAAAAACAGGCTGTTATTAAGAACGTCGCGAAATACAGCGGTTTGTCAGAAAAGTTCGTAGCACAAAATAATTTAGATATTCCGACATCTGCATTTTGGAAAGAACTGCTCCGAGATCAAGAACTCACAGTGGGAAGGCTAGATTCACGCTATCTGGGCATTGATAAACGATCAGCAGGCGAAAAACCTGACTACTGGCCAGAGCTAACTTCGTGGTTGCACTCATTTACACCCGCAATAAATCACTATTTTCGCCATGAATTAAATTACAAGACTGACATAAAATACAATATGTTCGGCCCTGTTCACCCTTGGGATAGAACCAATAACAATGTTGGTGAGCAATTACGCTTGGCAATGGCGCAAAATCCCTATTTACATGTCATGGTTCAGTCGGGCTACTATGACGGTGCAACAAACTACTTTGATGGTAAATACAATTTATGGCACCTAGATCCTAGTGGAAAAATGAAAGATAGATTGAGCTTTAAAGGATACCGCTCTGGGCACATGATGTACTTGCGCTACGAGGACTTAAAGCTCTCAAATAATGACCTACGCGCCTTCATAAAGAATGCGTTGCCAGCATCAGGTCATGCCGCAAAATACTAAATGTAAAGAGTTCCAACCATATAGAGCCAGACACCCCGAGTCTGGCTTTATTATTACTCAATTTGTAAATGGAAAAACAACCTATATCTATCTCTGTCTTAATCCCTCATAAAGTCGAATCCTTCCTTGATTTAACAAGACCAACCACCGCTTAACCTGGTATCTTCTGCGTCAATGTCGTTGCACACGCCATTCCTAGATTTAATCAATGCTTGTCATGATTTTTTGGGTATACTCAACATATTAGAATAAGTAAGGGATCAATATGAGTGATCAATATCGTGTAACCTTTGTTGGGTTTGACGCTGATACGGATGGACAAAATGCCATTGAAAGACTTGCTATGAAGCTTGGCGTACCTAAACAAAAGGTAGAAGCTTTTACCCAAGGCAAATCTCTTTTTGGCATTTCGGATAAAAGTAAATGTCTAAAGCAAGCTAAGCTGCTAGCTATTTACGGCTTTCAAAGCAAAATTCAAGAAATACCATCAAACTCTAATACTGCAAACAATAATGCCGCCAACGAACGGGTGTTTGAAGCGTTAGACTACATCACTAGCAGTTTGATCCGAATAGAAGAAAAGCTTGAAGAGTTAGAACAGCGTATAGATGGCCAACAAAAAACGGATGACGACAAAGAAGAAGAACAGTGGCAAAGCGATGATCTTTTTGATGAATTGGATTTAGACTCAGAGCCTAAACCTAAATCCAAAAAGCTACTATACACCCTGCTATCTATCTTGTTTGTCTTACTCATTGTTTTAGGGTTTAGCTTAGCTTTTCCAGAAATGGTCCAATTCTAATGAAAGAAAATTCAAGTTCACAATCAAAAAAAGCTCAAGTTCGTAAAGAAATTCGTATTGAAGTCAGAAAATGTAGAAATCACCTAAATGAAAATTTTCAAACCCAAGCCGAAACTGAACTATGCATGAATTTTATTCAACAAGTAGAACTGCCAGAAAACGCGGCTATTGGCATCTATTTACCCAACGATGGAGAAGTAAGAACAAACCTTTTAATTCAAAGGCTTTGGCATGAAAAACACCATGTTTACCTACCTGTAATACACCCATTTAGCGGCACTCATTTGCTCTTTCAAAAATATGAGAAAAACTCAACCATGGAAGAGAATCGCTATGCTATCTTAGAACCTAAATTGAATTGCAGTGAAATCTGCCCAATTGCGCAGCTCGATATCTTACTTATGCCACTCGTGGCTTTTGATGGTAAAGGCAATCGGCTCGGAATGGGGGGAGGTTACTATGATAGAACGTTGGCGACTTATTATGCTCAAAGCTGGTCAAAACCAAAATTAATCGGGCTTGCTCATGACTGCCAAAAAGTAAATGAGCTCCCCATTGAAGCTTGGGATGTACCATTGCCTGCCATTCTAACACCAACAAACTTCTATCAATGGCCATGCCATCAAAAATGACTAAAAAATAGTACATAGTTTCGACCTTTATTGACATGCAATTTAAGTGTTTAAGCGTATAATCCCCTCTTAATTGAGAACAAAAAAGTGATTACGTTATGACACAAGATGAAATGAAAAAAGCGGCAGCATGGGCTGCACTGGAGCACGTCAACGAAAATACAATAGTTGGAGTCGGTACTGGCTCAACTGTAAATCATTTTATTGATGCGCTTGGCAGTATTAAAGATGACATCAAAGGTGCAGTTTCTAGTTCTGAAGCATCAACAGAAAAGCTGAAAGCACTTGGTATTGAAGTATATGAATTAAATGATGTTGCCCAGTTAGACGTTTATGTAGATGGTGCAGATGAAATCAATGCACAAGGCCATATGATAAAGGGTGGTGGTGCAGCATTAACTCGAGAAAAAATCGTTGCTGCTGTAGCAGAAAAATTTGTCTGTATTGTCGATGAAAGTAAACATGTTGAGACATTAGGTACTTTCCCACTGCCAGTGGAAGTAATTCCTATGGCACGCAGTTATGTTGCGCGTGAACTGCTAAAGCTTGGTGGTGATCCGGTTTATCGGCAAGGTGTAATTACCGACAACGGTAACGTCATTTTAGATGTACATGGATTAAGTATTGCTGATCCAGAAGCACTAGAAGAACAAATAAATCAAATCGTAGGTGTTGTTACCAACGGACTGTTTGCTCACCGTGGTGCCAACACTGTTATTACTGGGACTCCGCAAGGTCCACAAACTAGGTAACAGGAATGAGTCATGAGTAAGGTATCTTTGTCAAAAGATAAAATTAGAATTTTATTGTTAGAGGGCGTACACCAAAGCGCCGTTGAAACGCTAAAGCGTAATGGGTATAGCAATATTGAATACCTCAAGACATCGCTACCTGAAAATGAACTTATTGAGCGGATCCGTCAAGTCCATTTCATCGGGATCCGCTCTCGTACTCATCTCTCCGAGAATGTTCTAAACGCAGCAGAAAAATTAGTGGCGATAGGCTGCTTCTGCATAGGTACAAATCAAGTTGATTTAGACTCAGCAAAGCGTAAAGGCATTGCTGTTTTTAACGCGCCTTTTTCAAATACTCGCTCGGTTGCGGAGCTGGTACTCGGCGAGATTTTACTGTTATTTCGTGGTATTCCGAAACGAAATGCAATGGCGCACCGAGGCGAATGGTTCAAATCAGCAATAGGCTCGTATGAAGCAAGGGGCAAAACGTTAGGTATTATAGGTTACGGACATATCGGTACCCAGCTTGGTATCATGGCTGAAAACATTGGTATGAAGGTAGAGTTTTATGATATCGAAGATAAGTTAACACTTGGTAACGCCCAACAAGTTCAAAACCTTACGCAACTGCTTCAACGCGCAGATGTTATCAGTCTTCATGTTCCAGAAACACCCCAAACTAAAAACCTCATAGGCATGGCCGAAATTGAGGTTATGAAACAAGGTGCAATCTTAATAAATGCATCAAGAGGCACCGTTGTCGATATCGATGCGCTCGCAGAAGCTTTACAACACGAAAAACTGGCCGGCGCTGCGATTGATGTTTTTCCTGTTGAGCCAAAATCTAATGATGAAGAGTTTGTTTCTCCATTAAGAGAATTTGATAACGTCATTTTAACGCCTCATGTGGGTGGCTCTACCCAGGAAGCGCAAGAAAACATCGGTATCGAGGTCGCAGGAAAGCTCGCTAAATACTCTGATAATGGTTCAACAGTCACAGCTGTAAACTTCCCAGAAGTTTCGTTGCCTGAGTTATCAAACCGCAGCCGACTACTTCATGTACACGAAAATAGACCTGGTGTACTTACCCAAATTAACCAAGCATTTGCCCAACATGGTATTAATATTGCTGCCCAGTATCTGCAAACTGACGATTGTATTGGTTACGTTGTGATTGACGTAGACAGCGATCACTCCGAAGTTGCGCTCAAAGAATTAAGCGCCGTTGAAGGTACAATCAGGGCTAGAATTCTACACTAATTGAAGCGTAGTAAGCATCAATATTGAAAAACCGGCCATATGCCGGTTTTTTTGTACTGGGCGAGACCCAGTAATAAAAAAGCAGCTTTATAAGCTGCTTTTACAATCTCAGGTGTTATTCAGGCATTAAGCCATGAAATCAACGCCTTCTTTGATGTCTTTTTCAAGTGTTGCAAGCATGTCATCTTTTGCTTTTTGCTCAAACGCACTTAGCTCACCGTAAGGTAGAAGCTCTTCAACACCATTTTTACCTAGGCGAATTGGCTGCGCGAAAAACTCTGCATCACCAGTGTTACCTTCAACGTATGCATACTCTAGTACATTCTCTTCACCTTGAAGACCTTTAACTAGAGAGAAGCAGAAACGTGCTGCCGCTGCACCCATTGAAAGTGTAGCTGAACCGCCACCCGCTTTTGCTTCAACCACTTCGGTACCAGCGTTTTGAATACGCTTAGTAAGAGAAGCAACTTCTTCGTCAGTAAACTCAACACCTTCAACTTGTGAAAGTAGAGGTAGAATAGTTGTACCAGAGTGACCACCAATAACTGGAATCTTCACTTCTGAAACATCAAGACCTTTAAGCTCTGCAATGAAAGTCTCAGCACGAATAACGTCAAGAGTTGTTACACCGAATACGCGAGCAGCGTCATAAGTACCTGCTTTTTTGAATACTTCGCGAACGATTGGAACAGTGCCGTTTACAGGGTTTGTGATGATACCAACAAACGCCTTAGGACAGTTTCTAACGATACCTTCAGCTAGCGTTCTAACAATGCTCGCATTTACATTGAATAGATCCGCACGGTCCATACCAGGCTTACGTGGCATACCAGCAGGGATCAATACAATGTCAGCACCCGCTAGAGCAGGGTCTAAATCGTCTTTACCGTAACCAGCTACTTTAACAGCAGTTGGGATGTGAGAAAGATCCACTGCAACACCAGGAACAACAGGTGCAACATCATATAGTGCTAGCTCAGAGCCCGCAGGTAAACCGTTTTTAAGCAAAAGTGATAACGCTTGACCGATACCACCAGCGGCACCTAATACAGCAACTTTCATTATAATTCTCCATAAATTGAAGGTAGGAATTTTGTGTGCTGTAAAGATAATGAAAAGCGCGAGTAAAGACAAATTTATCCGCGTTATTTTCGAGATTTTTTCGACTATAGTTGTAAACAACGGAAAACTGTTAAGCAAATTCACTTTACGATACAGCATGAAAATTACTCTGGCGTGAAAATTTGGGTAACGGTGTCGATTTGTGTAAAATCGGGTAACCAAACAAGAAAGAAGAGATGTATATGCAAGCGCAAGAGAAACAAGAAGCTTTAGTTAGAGCCTTTAAAGCCTTATTAAGAGAAGAAAATTTTGGTTCTCAAGGCGAAATCGTTGATGCACTCAAAGATCAAGGCTTTGATAATATTAGCCAAAGTAAAGTTTCTCGTATGTTAAGTAAGTTTGGCGCTGTTCGTACTCGCAATGCAAAGCAAGAGATGGTTTATTGCCTCCCTGCAGAAATGGGGGTTCCTACAGCTAAAAGCCCATTGAGACAACTGGTTATCGATATCATGCACAATGAAATGATGATTATCATCCGTACCAGCCCAGGGGCTGCACAACTTATCGCGAGACTGCTTGATTCACTGGGTAGTGCTGATGGCGTATTGGGTACTATTGCAGGAGATGACACAATTTTTATTGCGCCAGCTAAAGTTTCAGAAATTGATGCCACACTTGAAAAAGTTAAAACGTTATTTGACAACGTGTAGCATTAATCGTCTATATTCTGCGCCATCTGACTTAAAAACTGGAGTGATGGCGCAAAAAATGCGGCGCCCATATCAGCTTCCGAATAGTCTAGCAAAGGGTCATAGCAGTCTTGGCCCGACAGTAAACCAAAACGGCTCATCAGTACCGTTTCAAAGGCATTCCCGTGTGCTGAGCAACTTAAACTAATACTTCCCTGCTCAAATACATCCCCAAACGGCATACTCTGATCGAGCAATAAAACTAACCCATTTGCATCTTTGATCTCTACTCTGCTTGCATGACTAAAGGCAACTTTTGGCTCGATCAGATGATTGTCTAGCCTTGTTCGACCCATAAGCGTTTCTTGCTCTGAAACCGGTAATTGCTGCCAGCGCGCCAAATCAAACTTTACACGTTGAATGTGAATATAACTGCCCTGATGATCAAGCCCTTGTGGGTTATCTACTAACGCAACTTGCCTTTTAAAGCGACCATGAGGAGTCTCACTGCCATATATAAAGCCGTTAAAGTTACGCCCATCCAAAAAGCGAAAGCCGCGCACATGGGCTACTAGTTCTACATATCCAGAAAGCATATGAATCACACTTTGTGCAAATAGATGGTTCACATCTTCACGATCTGAGCGAATCACATACAATAGATCAAATGGTTGACTGTGAATTAGATGATCGGATGACTTAATATGCGGGAAGCTTTTTAATTCTGGGGGAATAAATTCAGGATATATATGTGGCCAATATTGTGCGCCCACTGCGACAAAGCTGCTTAACATCGACTCTGAAAAACGATCGCTAAGCTCGTCTTGAAGCCGTCCAACCTGCGCTAACGTAGCCCTAACAGCCTCATCTTGTCCTTCAAGTACGTTGAAGAACAAGTGTAAACCATGCAAATTTGCTTCTGCACACACGCCAGATTGAGGCTGAGCCATCGCCTTTCCCTATTTACTATTCACTCTTAAGAAAAGAAATTTACCGCATGAGGCTTAATTTTTAAAGAGATAGGTTTAGACAAATCCAATGGTTTGTCTGCTGGCTTGGCTATTTCGAGTTGTTGCCCCTGTAGCTCTACCGCATAAAGGTACTCTGTGCCAACAAAACGTTCCTGATTCACCTTTATATCACCCGCATCTGTATTAAATAACTCTATGTTACTGGGGCGAACAAAAATTTTACCGTTATCTTGGGATTTAGACTGCTCAGTTAATGAATTCACTACTCCAAACTTAGTCTGAAAACTATCATTGCCAGACGGCTTTGCATCTAAATATATACCCTGCCCTAAAAATTCTGCAACGACTTTACTTTTTGGTGTTTGAAACAGCTCAGTTGGACACCCCAATTGCTCAATTTTACCTTTGTGCATAATGGCCAAGCGGTCGGAAAAGGCAAAGGCTTCGTCCTTAGAGTGACTGACGAAAATCGCCGACACTTTTTGATCTTTGATAATACTGCGAATATCACTTATCAATTGAAAACGCACTTGTGCATCAATATTTGAAAAAGGCTCATCTAACAACAATAAGTTTGGCCTGTAAGCCAATGCTCTGGCGATCGCAACACGTTGCTGCTGGCCACCTGACAATTCATGAGGGTAACGCTTGCCAAAATCACTAAGCAGAACCAATTCAAGCATTTCATCAACGCGTGCTTGCCTTTCGGCACGGCTTAACTTCCCCAGACCAAAGGCAATATTTTGCGTCACCGTCAAATGCGGAAACAAAGCATAATCTTGAAACATCATACCGACGTTTCGATTTTGAGGTGGCTCACATACCCCTTTACTGTTTACACATTTGGAGCCGATATGAATTGCACCACTTTGAGGCTTTAGGAGCCCAGCAATTGCTTTTAAGGTGGTCGTTTTCCCGCAACCACTCGAACCTAACAAGCAAACGATTTCATTTTCTTTAACTTGTAGGTCTAAATCATCTATGACGACATGGCCATCGTAACTATATTGCAGGGATTCAATAGATAAACTGTACATTATTTCTGCTGTTCCATAGAGCGATTGACTAAATACAAGGGAATTAACCCTACTAATACGATGAACAGGGCTGAGATGGAAGCAAGTTCTAATTGCTCATCACTCACAAACTGAAAAACATGCGTTGCCAAGGTCTCAAAATTAAATGGGCGAAGTAATAATGCCGCAGGTAATTCCTTCATACACTCTATAAACACTAACAGCCCCGCAGTTAAAATCCCACGTTTAAGTAGAGGAACATGCACACGACCTAAAGTTTGTAAGTGGTTTTTACCTAAAGAGGCACTCGCCATATCAATACTTGGACTGATCCTAACAAAACTCGCTTCCACCGCACCGTGCGCAATTGCATAAAAGCGCACAACGTAAGCAAAAACCATCGCAAAAATAGTACCGCTGAGTAGCAAACCCGGCTCAAAACCCGTTCCACTGAACCAGCGATTAAGATAGTCATCAAATAATGTCAGTGGCAACAGAACGGCTATCGCCAAAACTGTACCAGGTAAGGCATAACCCATACTAGATACTTTACCAGGTAAACTTTTTGATTTTTGCTCCCCAATACGCTGATAGAACACCACTAAAATACTAAACAAAATAGCGATAACGCTCACATAAAAACTGATTTTTAAGCTTTGCCAAGCATAGGTAAAGAACTCATCGTTCCACGCTTGATCAAAATAATCTATCGCGTAGCTAAACAGTATTCCCACAGGGATAAAAAATGCCACAGTGAGCACTAAACAGCAAAATAGTGTTGCTAACCACCCAGTTCGACCATTGAGCTCATACAAGCAAGTATCGTTCACACCACTTTGGCGTTCATGCACAACTTGGCTCTTACGGCTCATTTTTTCTAAAGAGAGTGCGACAAATAAAAATAGCAGCATAATACCGGAAATTTTAGCGGCAGCCGTCAATGAGTAATACCCTAACCAAGTATCGTACACTGCTGTAGTTAACGTGCTAACTGCAAAGTAATGAACCGTTGCAAAGTCGGCCATCGTTTCCATGCTGATCAGTGCTAAAGCCGCGACTATTGCACCTCGCGACAAAGGAAGGCTTACTCTCAAAAAGCTCTGAAATGGAGAAAGCCCCATTAGCTGACTAGCTTGAACTAACTTAAAGGACTGCTCTCTCAAAGCCGTTTTGAATATTAAATAAAGATATGGATACAGAACGAGCGCTATCATTACGATGGCACCGGGTAGAGTACGTATGTCAAAAAACCAGTAATCATCGGGGCTGGACCAATTGAACCACGTTCGTAATTGGATTTGTACCGGGCCAGCATAATCCAGCAGGTCAGTATAAACGTAAGCAATAATATAGGTCGGCATTGCCAAGGGAAGCATTAGTGCCCACTCAAATACACGTTTACCAGGAAAGTGACAATAAGCGGTAAGCCAGCCAAGTGGCAGTGCAATTAAAGCACTGAGTAGTAAAACGCCCACTATTAACCAGACCGTATTACTGATGTAGTCCCATAGGACGGTATTCCAGAGATGGGAGAATACTTCAGATTCTCCCTGCAAAGACTCAAATATAAGAAATGCGAGCGGGGTCGATAGGCAGATACCTATCACCCACGCGATTAGCTGCCAGTGAGACAGATTATTTTTTAGTTGCATTAAAGGTCAAATTTTACCTCATCAATTAGCTTTAACGCTAAAGGACGGTATTTACTAATCTCAGCAAGTGGCAAGCTGTCTTCCTTAAACGCTCCCCAAGAAGCTACCATTTTAGATAATTCGACGCCCGGCTTAACTGGGTACTCCATATTCGTCGAAGCATACATATTTTGCGCCTTATTGTCCGTCATAAACTCTATGAGTTTCAAGGCATTTTCTTTATTTTTTGCATACTTTGTTAATACCACACCTGAAACGTTTAAGTGTGAACCACGGTTCTTCTGATTAGGGAAATTAATAAACACAGACTCCGCCCAAGACTTTTGTTTGGCATCAGTCATCATCTTACCGAAATAATAACTATTGCCTAATGCCACGTCGCACAAACCTTCTTTCACAGCTTTTACTTGCGCACGGTCGTTGCCTTGGGGCTTACGTGCTAAATTGTTTTTAACACCAACCAACCACTCTTTTGTTTCTGCTTCACCATGATGTGCAATCATCGAAGCCACTAAGCCGAGGTTGTATGGGTGTTTGCCTGAGCGAGTACAAATTTTCCCTTTAAACTTAGGATCAGCCAGCTCTTCATAACTTAAAGAGTCGAGCTTGCCTAAGCGAGCCTTAGATGAGTACACATTGCGCACACGCTTAGTTAAAGCAACCCACTGTCCCTCTGGATCTCTAAATGCAGAAGGAATATTCGACTCAACGGTTTTGCTATCAATTTTTTGTGTCAACCCGAGGTCTTCTAACTGGATCATTGCACTGAAATTTGAAGTCAGAACCAGATCTGCACGTGAGTGTTTGCCTTCTCTTTTGACACGCTCAATCAGGCCTTTTTTAGCAAACACGACTTTTGTTTTAATACCTGTCTGCTTAGTGAAGTCATCCAAAATTGGTTGAATTAAAAAAGGCTGGCGGAATGAATAAATATTAACTTCATCTGCAGCAAATGCCGGTAGGCAAGTCACGGCAGTCAATAATGTGGCAATAGCTCGTTTCATGGGGACTCCAAATCCAAACAATTATTATTCTCAGGTAATTCTAACGCGATTGTGAATAAATTACAGCCCACTAATTCGCTTGCCAAAGCGATTAATGTCGCTTTAAGACAATTTTTATGTGCGATATCTCTCACTCTGTGAGTAGTTATCTATGAAGATAGCGCTGATTTTATCACCTGCTTTCTGGAAACTCTTTGTTATTTAATCATTTTTAATATCACAATAGAACATAGTCTGTTTTTTATGAACTGCAACTTAATGTTCAATACCAACGACAGGGCATATACTTAATTTGTCTCTAGGGGAGAGGCTTAAGCAAGGAAAAGGGATGTGAACGGCGAAAAAAGGAACTAGGTCCCCGCATGGAGTATGGAACTTGGATTATGATGTGTTTGTAGGATGCAAACATTAAAGTAAGGAAGTTAATACACAGGAAGTGAGGATGTGAGGGATTTAGGAAGGGTTATGGAATACCCAAATAAGGATCTAAGCAAAGGACATTGGCTTATGGAAAAGCTGAGGCAAATGGATGGGGTTTGGACGACCCAAGTGGAAAAGTGCAGGATGCACGTGAACTTGCAGAATCAAAACACCAAGCAAGTTGTATGGAAATGTTTAAGGAGTTGATCAAATCAACATAGCAGGATGCTATTTAGAAGATTCCGTCAAGCGCGGCTCGAAAGAGTCGCGCTATCTTCGTTGAAGGGCTCTCAATTGTTTAGTTTACTTCTTTTCCCTTTCAGATAAGCATCTCTAAAATCAATAAAGTGTTGTGTTAAGCAAGCTGCGGCTTCCGCTTCACCATTTTCTGCCAACACGACACAAGCGACTTCTGCAGTACCAAGTTGGTGCTCATGGGGTGCAACTCGCAGCTTGTAATTAGACAAACTCTGAGGTGAGATTGACAATACAGGTAACGCATCCAGATATGGGCTTTTTCTAAACATTTTTTTTGCTTCACGCCATGTACCATCTAAAAAAATGTATAACGGCGTTTTCCCAAGTTCACGGGTTACTTTTTTGATTACTCTGTGCGGTTCAACATTTTCTTCAGGAAAAACAATAATAGGTTGATATTGTTCGTTGGACAACAACGCTAGCAATGCTTTATCAGGATCTGTTCTGTCCCACCTGAAAGCGTAATTGTTTGGCACAATGTCAGCAATAAGTCGACCAGTGTTAGATGGCTTAAAACTTTCATTGTGGTACATTATTAGGCACACTGCGCTGTCACAATCAGCCTGCGTCACTCCGTCACAAATACATAGAGGCTCAGCCAGTAGGCAAGTTTCACAACGGGCGAGTTTAGACCCTCGGGCTTTAAACTCTCTTTTAGATTCAGCAATTTGCTGCGCACGAAGAGCCAATACAGAGTTGTTCAAAATAACCTCCGATAAAAAACGACGGGGTATTGTACCAAGTCTCACTCTAAAAGGATAAATGGAATACCATGAAAATTAGCGCTTCTTCGCGGTTAACCTACCGCCTACTTACACCCTTAGATCGTGATTTGCTATTTGCACTAGATCAAGACCCTGAGGTTATGCGATACATTAACGGTGGCATGCCTAATACCCTAGATGACATCGACAACGTGTTTATACCGCGCCTACGCCGATTTACTAACGAGCAACAAGGTTGGGGGCTGTGGGGCTGTTTTTTGAAGCCCCAAAATAAGTTTATCGGCTGGGTATTGGTTCGCCCGATGGATTTTTTTACTGATCAAAGGGCAGATAATAATCTTGAGATAGGTTGGCGATTTATGCAGTCTCACTGGGGTCAAGGTTTTGCCTCTGAAGCTGCACTTGCAGTGAGCAATTCACTTATGCAACACCAAGTCTGTGACACACTAACAGCAATCGCCTTACCTGATAATGCAGGCTCAATCAAAATAATGGAAAAACTCGGACTCACTTATAAAGAATCCAAACTTCACCATGACCCGCTAGGAGATACAGAGGTTGTTTTGTATGAGCGCCACCTTTAATAAGCCATTAGCGGAGAGTCCTGACTCTCCGCTAAATACGTGTTACATAGACAAGAAAATCACTAAGAAGCCGCCTAGTGCCAGACGATAAATAACAAACGGTAACATACCCATTCTTTCTATTACTTTTAAGAAAAAGTGGATACAGGCATAAGCCGCAAAAAATGAAAGCACTGCACCGGTAATGATATCTGTGGCATTAAACTCTGTGCCTTCAGAGATTAACTTATAAGTTAGATAACTGCCTGCCGCCGCAATAACTGGAATTGACATCAAAAATGAGAACCTAGCAGCACTTTGCTTATTCAACCCCATCATTAAGCCAATCGTCATAGTAATCCCTGAACGCGAAGTGCCTGGTAGAACCATAGCAATAACTTGAGATAAACCGATGCACAACGCCATAAACCAATTCACCTGGTAGATGGTTTTAACTTGTTTGGCGGTCTTGTCCGCGTACCACAGTAATAAACCAAAGCCAATTGTGGTGGCAGCGATGATCCATGCATTTCGCGAGTACTCTTCTACAAAGTCTTTTGCAAAGTAGCCAATGATAAGGGAAGGTAATGTAGCCAATAAAATAAACCAACCAAGCTTACTATCATCGGTGGCCCCCTGATTTCCAAACGACTTGAACCACGCAGTTAATATCTCGCTGACTTCTTTACGAAAATAAATCACAACAGCAAACAAAGTACCTACATGTACTGCTACGTCAAAGGCTAAGCCTTGATCTTGCCAACCAAGTACTTGTGAAGGAAGGATCAGGTGTGCTGAGCTAGAGATTGGTAAAAACTCGGTTAACCCTTGAATTAGGGCCAATACTATTATTTCGATAATACTCATTTTATTTTACAGCTCCACTTTCCATAGCTTTTGAGAAGGGTTGTGATAGTTTTGCCAAATCGTTTTTATTTTTTGACCTGCAACCGGGTGTGTAACCTCAGCAGCCACTTCAGACAATGGCAAGAGTACAAACGCATTTTTGGTAATTTCATCTCTTGGTAATTGTGCAGGTTCTTCACAAATCATGTCGTCGTACATCAATAGATCGAGGTCTAGAGTTCGAGGGCTAAACTTTTTATCACCTCTCGTACGACCATTATCTTGTTCGATTTGTTTTAATATGAGACAAACTTGTTCAACGCTAATTGTTGTTTTTGCAGCAAATACGGAGTTGAAGAAATTTCTTCCGCTAAACCCAACTGGCTCGCTCTCATATACATTGGAATGTGAATAGTCTGGAAAGTGCTCAATTAAAGCGGCCAATCCATTTTTAAAATGTCGCTCTCGGTCCACATTAGAACCAATACTGATGTAAATTTCTGCCATTAGTTTTTTGTCCGTAAGATCTCAATCCCCACTGTTTGGGCTTGTGCAACCGCTGCGGGTTTGCTCACTCTTATTTTAACATCACTGACAGAAAACTCGGCTAGAATTGCATCGGCCAAACGTTCTAGTAAAGTTTCTAACAATTCTACTTGGCAAGAAGTTGATAGCTCGATTACTCGCTCGCTCACTTTGGCATAATCTACAGCGAGATTAATGTCATCCGTCTTGGCCGCTTGAGTAATATCTGTAGACATTTCAATATCAAAATAAAGGCTTTGTTTACTTTCTTTCTCAAAGTCGTAAACTCCTATTATGGTCTCGACGTGCAATTGCGAGATATAGACCTTGTCCATGTATACTCCTAGCATGACTAAAACAGGTCGGCTCAATACTTATAGCCGTATAAAAGAATCGCGATCATAGCCCAAATTAAAGCAAGAAAAAATAAGGAAGCTTGTGTTAGTCATTTTAATGTGTGTTTGTGCTTATTTATTTGGTTCAATTTCGTCCGCGATTTTAATCTCTCGGCTGTTTTCTTTGCCAGATCCGCGATTTTCAGGCTCAAACAATCCAGGTGCAACTAATGTTTTGAGGCTTGGCGGTAAGCTTCCAGCAGCGCTCGTACTCGTATTCGATGTGCTAAAGGGCACGATCCCCGTTTGGGGAGCTTACTTTCTAAATATTGAGCCAATATGGCTGGGTGCCGTCGCGGTGAGTGCTTGCCTTGGACATATTTATCCAATATTTTTTCACTTTAATGGTGGAAAGGCTGTGGCCACCGCATTTGGTGCACTACTACCAATTGGGCTACCTTTGGCTGGGTTATTAATTTTGACCTGGCTGGTGATTTTGTGGGCCTTTCGCTTCTCATCTCTTGCAGCAATAGTCACGGTTGCAGCAGCACCTTTATATACTTGGCTTATCAAGCCTCAATATACATTGCCCGTAGGCTTTTTAACTATCTTGATAATATTTCGACACAGAGCGAATATCTCTAGGCTCTTGCAGGGCAAAGAACCTAGAGTCGGTAAGAAAAGCGCAGATAAACCCGATTAAGACACAGGTGGTAAGTTGTCTAATGGCCAACGCGGTTGCGTTTTCATGTCAAGTGGAGCAACCTGTCCAGCTTTAAGACGCTGCATCCCAGCAAACGCGATCATCGCGCCATTGTCTGTACAAAACTCAGTCCGAGGATAATAAACGCGACCTTGCATCCCCTGCATCATGCGCTCTAGTTTTCCTCTTAATTCAATATTTGCACTCACACCACCTGCAATTACCAAACGCTTAATACCCGTTTGTTTTAAGGCGCGCTTACACTTAATGGCCAATGTATCAATGACGGCCGTTTGAAAAGCATGCGCGATATCTGCTTTAGTTTGCTCGTCGCTACCTTCATTTTTTATCGTATTTGCGGCGGCTGTTTTTAGGCCACTGAAGCTAAAATCAAGTCCTGGACGGTCTGTCATCGGTCTCGGGAAAACAAACCTATCAGGTACACCTTGTGTTGCTAGCTTTGCAAGTAAAGGACCGCCTGGATAGTCTAACCCCAATAATTTAGCTGTCTTATCAAATGCTTCACCTGCTGCATCATCCACAGATTCGCCCAAAATTTCATATTCGCCAATACCGGCAACTTTTACCATCATGGTATGCCCACCAGATACAAGCAAAGCAACAAACGGAAACTCTGGTTTATCCTCTTCAAGCATAGGAGCCAGTAAATGACCTTCCATATGATGAACTGCTACAGCAGGAATATTCCAACCAAACGCCAGTGAGCGGCCAATTGAGGTCCCTACAAGCAACGCCCCTACCAACCCAGGGCCCGCTGTATAAGCAATACCATCTAATGACTCAGGGCCACAATTAGCTTGTTCAAATGCCGCTTCAATTAATGGAATTGTTTTTCTTACATGATCTCGAGACGCAAGTTCAGGTACTACACCACCATAGTCAGCATGCACTTTTACCTGACTATACAGTTGATGGGCCAATAAACCTTGTTCATCGTCATAAATGGCTATGCCGGTTTCATCACAGGAAGATTCAATACCTAAAATACGCAACCTTGTTCTCCACTACTTTACTTTATCTTCTACTTACGCTGACTCAATAGCCAAGCCAATATTGGTCTGCCCATCACTAACCGCCTGCGCTTTCAGCTGCTTAATTGATTCCGAAGTGATTCTCCCCATCCCTTCTACAAAGTCAATTAATTCTGAAAGCACGTCAATCTCGTACTGCATTAAGGGGTGCTCTCGCACTAACTTATTATCCGGTGTAATGTCTTCCGACATCAATAAAAACTCTATGTACCTAGCAACAGTCGCTTGCGAAATTTTTGCCACGTTGACAAACTCTGAGTCATCTTTCGTCATTAACCCTTGGATAAACCCAAGTAATGCTGTTGATACGTCAATTGCAGGGTAAGTTCCAAACATATCAAAGTCTGATAGTTCAGGTACGTTTGGCTCAATTTTCTCTATTTGCTTTTCAAGGCTAATTTTACTTTTTGGCAGAAGAAGCTTTTCCCAGCATAAATTTAATGCGTTTTTGAACACTTGCTCATCACCAAACCCTGTCGCTTCACTAAAAAGCCCGTAGTTTGGTGTCATACGTTCCAAAATAGCAGCCGCAAGAACGGCTTTTTGTAGATAATTAAGTTCTCTGATCCGCTGAAAGTTATTTGCTTTGTTCATATTCACTTCCGCAATGCCAACAACATTGAAATGCCGCACCATTTTGCTCATTACAATTTGGACACTGCCAATCTTCATTTGATTTTGACTGGCGGTAGTTTACCAATATTTCTTCGCCAAGGGGCAATTTTATCGCAGGCACAAGGATCTTTATTGCATTATTCGCAAAGGGCAACTCCCCCAAGGAAGAGCTCAGCGCCTCCCCTTGAATTTTAGTCGTTATTCTTGCTTGGTTAAGCAAGCCATTGACCAGATGTGCTTCAATTACATTATCAGTACTGAACAAACAACACCAAGTATCTAATTCGTTTACCATAGCGTCCAAATCTAATTTTGCTATCATAAACAATATTGTAGTGTGTAAATTGGAAGAGCTCTATGACTCTCACAACACCGGGATTACTTTTTCCTGCCATTTCTTTATTATTACTTGCGTATACCAATCGGTTTTTAGTATTAGCCCAACTAATTAGGGAGTTAAACGCACGAGAGGGAGACACCTTGCGCTCCCTTGTTGTGCAGCAAATCAATAATTTAAAAAAGCGCATCAAGTTAATCAGACTGATGCAAGTCTGGGGCGTATTTTCATTTTTACTTTGTACCCTATCCATGTTTGCCTTGTTCATTGAGGTAAATTTGCTTGGTATTGTTTTGTTTGGGGCCAGTTTATGCTGCCTAATCGCATCGCTGATGCTTTCGCTGTACGAAATCCATATTTCGTGCGACGCAATCGAAATTGAACTCAATAATATTGAAAAAAAGCCAATGCAAGAGTAAGCATCTCGCCTTGGCCTGACTATACTGACATTAACAACAGTAAAAGGCGGGCCGTGTGTGAGTGGTTTTCTTTTTTCAAATGAACAACTAAGAGAAGAAGCGAGTGCCCCAAAAGAGGATGCCTTCTGGGAAGTGCTAGTCGTAGACGATGAGGAAGACATCCATCAGGTAACCAAACTCGTTCTTTCTGACTTCAGGTTTGAAGAAAAGTCGTTGCGATTTCATCATGCTTATTCGGCACAGCAAGCCATGGAAATTTTAGAGGGCGAAAACTCAATTTCAGTTGGCTTGATTGATGTTGTTATGGAAAATAACCATGCCGGATTAGACTTAATCAAATTTATTCGTAACGATATCGCCAATCATGATATTCGATTAATTTTGAGAACGGGGCAGCCAGGAGAAGCCCCTGAAGAATCTGTCATACGGGACTATGACATCAATGATTACAAAAACAAGACAGAGCTAACCGCCGTGAAGCTAAAAACACTGCTTTACTCTGCCCTGCGCTCTCATCGAGATTTACAAACCATCGAACTGCATAAAAAAGGACTAGAGCGTATTATCGCTGCCTCTTCAAGCTTTTTAGAGTGTGATAATGTACAAGACTTCGCCTCTACTATACTTGACCATGTTTCTCAGGTTTTAGGCTTATCAGACTCTGAAATTTATTGTGCAGCGGCGACAAACCGACAAACCGACTCAGGTTCACAATTTAAGCTGTTGGCCGCATCGGGCGAAGGCGTTGAGCCAAGCTCAGAAAAAATACCCACAAACGTCAAAAACCTTTTTATTGAAACACATAACAGAAAAACTTCTTGCAAGTCTTGCAATGAATATGTGGGCTATTTCACCTCAAAAGGCGGCCTAGAAACGATGCTTTATGTCAGTAAAAAAAGCTCTTTACGGAGTACAGACTGCCAGCTTCTAGAGTTCTTTGCCAACAATATTGCACTTGCGCACGATAATATAAAGCTCAGAGAAACAGTAAAAGAATCTCAACGAGAACTGTCTTATATATTGGGCGAAGCCGTAGAAAAACGTTCAAAAGAAACAGGCTCTCATGTTAAGCGCGTCGCGATGTACAGCAAATTGCTTGCTGAACTTTCGGGTATTAATAGCTATCAAGCTGAAATTATTAAAATGGCGTCACCACTTCATGATATTGGCAAAATTGGCATTCCAGATGTCATTCTTAACAAGCCGGGGAAGCTTACCAGTGAAGAGTGGGAAATAATGCAAACTCATGCCCAGTTAGGCTATGAGATATTGAAAAATTCTACGAATGAAATTTTGCAATGTGGCGCAACAATTGCCCATCAACATCATGAAAGGTGGGATGGCAGTGGCTACCCACAGGGTTTAAGCGGCGAGAATATTGACATAGTAGGCAGAATAACTGCCTTGGCCGATGTTTTTGACGCGCTCGGCAGTAAAAGATGCTACAAAACGGCTTGGCCACTTGAAAAAGTGATTTCTGAGATTAAATCTCAAAAATCCAAGCAATTTGATCCCAAATTAGTTGATTTGTTTATAAATAATCTGGAACAATTCACTTTAATTAGGGATAACCATCCCGACTAAAATTTTGTAAGCGAAATGTAAAAAATTCACTTGGATGTTTCCTTAATCTGTATTAGTATTAGGAAATCAACGTTATGATTGCATTTTTGTTGAAATAAAAGGAATTTCAAATGAGATTTGAACAACTTGAGCAATTTGTTGCTCTTGGCAACCTTCGTCATTTCAGACAAGCTGCCGAACAAACCCAGATCAGTACTTCTGCGTTGACCAGAAGCATACAAACTCTGGAAGATGAAATTGGGTGTGAGCTCGTAAAACGCTCTACACGATCAGTGAAATTAACTGAACAAGGAGAGCTGTTTTTAAACTATTGCAAAACCACATTAAGTGAACTTGACGTGACTAAGAATACGATTAAGCAAAGCTTATTTGGTAGAGATCAACAAAAACTAATCGTAGGCTATACGGCTAAAGCAAGTGAAATTGTGCCAATGTCTTGCGGTAAGTTCCTAGCTGATTATCCTAATGTAAAAATTGAGATGCAGCTTCTAGACGAACATGAATTGACGAGAAAAGTACAACTCGGTGAAGTTGACATTAGTGTATATCTTTCTTCTGCGACAAGCTTAATAAGTGATATTCATTTGCCAGATCAGCTTATTCTGTTCGTTTCTAAAATGCACCCGCTGGCTTCTCAGGATTGCATTCGCAGATCAGAGCTTTCTCAGTACCCTATGTATGGTTGTTTCTCTCAATCTAAACAGGTGCAGAGCATGCTTAATGAAGCTGTTGAAGGTCTGAACAAGTCAACCAGTGTTAAGATAGGCAACATCACGCAAGTTATTGATGGTTTGAAGTGTAGCCAAAGCTTTGCTATTGCAAGCATTGAGCACTCAAAAACGATTGCGCAAGATCCTGAATTAGCGCTGTTAAAGACTAATAAAGATGATAGTCACGAGCAGTTAGTTATTAATACTAACCATCAAATTAGTGGTAATACCCATGTCAGCAGCTTGCTCAAGCTGATTGAAAAGACGGCAAGTCAATTACAAATGAATAGTGCGCCAGTGCATTCTTAATTTCTCTTCTACTTGACGCACGTAGCCCACATCCTCTTTTTGATGTGGGCAAGCGTTTAACCTAACAACACGCCCACAAACAATATCAATCCAACATAATTATTATTTAAAAATGCCCTGAAGCAGGCGTCTCTGTCACGTGTTGTGATTTCTTTTTGTAAATAGCCTAACGCAATACATGCTAAGCCAAAGGCCGCCCAAAAACCGACTCCTAAGTTATAACTCATTGCAACATAGGCCATTATTAACATAAACCCAAGGTTCAAAAGTGCAATAATGTGCCTGTCCCACCTACCAAATAAAATTGCTGTAGACTTAATACCAATTTTCAGGTCATCATCCCTATCGACCATGGCATACATTGTATCGTAGGCGACAGTCCATACCAGATTAGCCACAAATAGGTACCAAGCCACCATAGGCACCTCACCTGAAGCCGCCATGAAAGACATTGGGATCCCCCAGCTAAAAGCAGCCCCAAGTACCACTTGTGGCAAATGTGTGTACCTTTTCATAAACGGATACATAGCAGCCAAAATGACGCCCCCAACGGACAGTGCAATTGTTTGCCAATTTAGTAATAACACTAGCGCAAAAGCTGCAAGCACCAAGACAAAAAACAAGTATAGTGCTTCTTTTGAAGAGACGGCCCCTCGTGCCAATGGCCTCATCGCGGTTCGTTTTACAGCGCCATCTACCTTACGATCTGCAAAGTCGTTAATCACGCAACCCGCACTTCGCATTAAAAATGTCCCCAGCGAAAATACAAATATATGCAATAAACTAGGCGAGCCATCTGACGCTAGCCATAAACTCCACATGGTCGGCCACAATAGTAAAAACGTGCCTATGGGTTTATCCAAACGCATAAGTTGCTTGTATTCTGGGTAGTGTGATAACTGTAAAACAGCACTTTTCATTTACTTAATTCCATTGTTGAATATTTCGCATACCAAAACTTTCGCATTTTGATTTGTAAATATACTTCGTCTAGCAAAGAAAGGCATAACTGAGGCCGCAAACAATTCAGCTAATTGTTTACAGCTTTGCGCACATTGAATATGGCTCACTTCTAGATCGCCACGTTGCCAGTCGGACTCCTGAAACAACCTTTCTCCCAGTGGTTTGTTACCCATGTTGCTTAACCCCAACTCATTCGCTTCTATAGTAATCCAACTTTGTGCATAAACATGTGGCGCACCGTCACATAGCAATAGTACTTCTCTACATAAGCTTTGATTAACGCTGTCACCTAATAGTTTGGCTATATTCGCTGGTGGCTTCATCAACGACTCATTTAATACTTGCACACTAAAATCGACACACTGACTCTTAAGTAACGCCGTTAAGGAGCCCTGCTCTACTAATCTATCATACAACCAAGAGGGGGCTTTTTCATTCAGTTGGTTTATGCCACACCACTGATAATCTAAGGAAATAGGATTTTTTAACAATTCAATTATTCAATAAGGACCAAATCGCCGCCATGATACCAAAGCTTAGCAATGCAAAAAAGTTTGTGATTATCTTATTGCCCGCTGTTCATGTTTTAGATTTAAGTATAAACTAAGCTTATTATTGATATTTGGTTACTTTTTTTAGGCAATTATGGTTCGTGTTCATTTATTGTTAGTAGCGCTATTGGTCAGCACATTAAGTTTTAAGCTTAAAGCAGAGTCTACTGTTGGCTATTATGGCTTTGAGCCAGATATCATCACTAATTATATTGGCCAATCCAACAAAAAATTGGGCTATGTCAGGGTCACTATTGACCTTATGCTAGACGATATTTCCAACATCGCTGTCGTAGAGCATCATACCCCCTTATTGAGAGATGCAATCGTACAAATCTTAAGTAAAGAGCCTGAAGAGTCAATCAAATCGTTAACTGGCCGAGAAGAGATAAGACAAAGATGTGCGGCAAAATTGAAGTCTCTGCTAAAAGATGAGACCGGACAAGAGATAATCCGAGAAGTCCTGTTTACAAAATACCTTTACCACTAATTTTGGCATGTAAAAAGGCCACTACAATACCTGACAATAACCCAAACAAGTGAGCCCAATTCGCCATACTGATAAACAGCACGTCAGCAAACCCAAGAACCATCCAAATTAACATGAAACCAACGATTGGCTTGGACAATATTGGGGTCTCGCTGCTATTTAGCGAAGAGTAAACCCAGCAAAACCCTAGCTGCGCATACACCACGCCACTGAGTCCACCGAATTCTGCATCTACGAAAAGGAATTGCGCCCAGTTACTAATAACTGCACTGGCAATGAATAATACGGCTAGCGTATAGAAATTCGTCCTCGTGACTATTTGATCACCCAGATAAAGCCACCAACTCAGGTTAAATAACAGATGGATAATACCAAAGTGCACAACCGCTGGAGTTAACCAAGTAATTGGCTTGTCTATATTGAATTTCAGTGCATTAAAAATGCTATTGGCATCATACACAAAGAAGCTTGCAAAAAGTAAAACGCTGATGATAGCGACTGACTGAAGTAGCCAGTTGAGGCCCATAAAGCGTGAGAAGAGGTTTAATTGCGTGCCTTCGTACTTTAATGGGTTTTGCGTCGACCCGACCTGCCATGACGCTTGGCTATACTTATCGCTATAAGGGTCTGAAAGAAACTCACGCCAATACTGTTCGGCCACAGCATAGTCCTGTTCCTTTATCCACACAGTGACCACAGTGCCGTCTTCACTATGTAGTTGGCAATGGATCCCCTGTGTGCGAAGGTAGTCAGCAGCTCCTTGAACCGCTCTGGGATCAGAAAAGGAGCCTAAACATTTCATTTTTCGATACTATTTGGCTGAGATTGCTCCCACTGGGTAAATCCGCCATCCATGCTATATACATCTTCAAAACCTTGTTCAACCAAGTAATTGGCTGCACTTTGCGAACTGATGCCGTGATAACACACTATGATGATCGGTTGCTCAAACTCTTTTTCCTGCATAAAGTGCGCAAGATTCTCGTTGGACAAGTGCTCAGATCCCGGAATATGGCCCGCTGCATAAGAGTTTGGATCTCGTATGTCTGCTATTACAACATTCTCGCGAGACATCATTTCATGGGTTTGTTCAATGGTGATATGTTTAAAAGACATCTTACTCTCTTTAAAAAACGACCTTCAGAAATGCGGCCAATATGTTTTCTATTAGCCGCAACAACACACGCTTGGTGTTCAATGCCCTAGGCTTAGCCCTAGGCTTAGCCCTAGGCTTATTCTGCCCAGTTTAAAATTACTTTTCCAGATTGACCAGAGATCATGGTATCAAAACCCTCTTGGAAGTCATCAACATGGAATTGATGCGTAATGATTGGCTCTAGGTTTAGGCCAGACTGGATTAAGCTCGCCATTTTATACCAAGTCTCAAACATCTCTCGTCCATAGATGCCTTTGATTACAAGACCTTTAAAAATAACCTGATTCCAATCAACCGCCATATCACTTGGCGGAATGCCTAGCATGGCGATTTTTCCACCATGGTTCATGTTATTGAGCATACTGTTGAAAGCAACTGGCACACCAGACATCTCTAAACCAACATCAAAGCCTTCTGTCATGCCGAGTTCTTGCATGACATCTTCCAGCTTTTCGTTTGCAACATTAACCGCTTTTGTTGCCCCCATTTTTCTTGCAAGATCTAGGCGATACTCGTTCACATCAGTTATTACGACATGACGTGCACCAACATGTTTAGCAACCGCTGCTGCCATAATGCCAATAGGTCCTGCACCTGTAATTAGCACATCTTCACCTACCAGATCGAAAGACAGCGCAGTGTGAACTGCGTTACCAAATGGGTCAAAAATAGATGCTAATTCATCAGAGATATTATCGGGGATTTTAAATGCATTATATGCAGGGATCACTAGGTACTCAGCAAATGAACCTTCTCTGTTCACGCCAACACCAATTGTGTTACGGCATAAATGAACACGTCCGCCACGACAGTTACGGCAATGTCCACAAGTAATATGGCCTTCACCAGATACACGGTCACCTATCGAAAATCCACGTACTTCTTGCCCCATATCAACGATTTCACCCACATATTCGTGGCCTACTACCATAGGTGTTGGAATGGTGTTTTGCGACCACTCATCCCATTTGTAAATATGGACATCCGTACCACAGATCGCTGTTTTACGGATCTTGATAAGCAGATCATTGTGCCCCATTTCTGGTTTTGGCACATCGGTCATCCAGATCCCTTCTTCAGCTTTCAACTTGGATAATGCTTTCATAATACTCACTCGTTAGAAAGTAGGTGCCAAAGTGGCACCAAACTATTAAATCACACCTAAATCTTTACCAATGCGGATAAACGCAGCAATCGCTTTATCTAGTTGCTCTTTAGTATGGGCAGCCGAGATCTGTGTACGAATACGTGCTTGACCTTTTGGCACAACAGGGAAAGAAAAACCAATCACGTAAATGCCTTCAGCGAGTAATCTGTCCGACATTTCTGCCGCAACTTTAGCGTCACCCAACATTACAGGAATAATTGCATGGTCTTTACCTGCGCAAGTGAAGCCAGCAGCTTCCATCTCATTGCGGAAATATGCCGCGTTTTCCCACAGCTTTTCACGCAACGCTTTACCATCTTTGAGCATATCTAATACTCTGATAGACGCTGTTACAATAGACGGGGCCAATGAGTTTGAGAATAAGTATGGGCGTGAACGCTGACGCAACCACTCAACGATTTCTTTCTTACCTGAGGTATAACCACCTGATGCACCACCAAGCGCCTTACCTAAAGTACCGGTGATAATATCAACACGGTCCATTACACCACAGTACTCAGGCGTACCAGCGCCATTTTCACCAACGAAGCCAACTGCGTGTGAGTCATCGACCATTACCAGTGCATCATACTTGTCAGCAAGATCACACACCGCTTTCAAGTTACAGATCACACCGTCCATTGAAAACACACCATCTGTCGCAATTAGCTTGGTTTTCGCGCCTGCTTCAGTCGCAGCGATTAGCTGTTGTTCTAGGTCAGCCATGTCGTTGTTCGCGTAGCGGAAACGTTTCGCTTTACACAAACGTACACCATCAATGATTGACGCATGGTTTAGTGAGTCAGAGATGATGGCATCTTCTGGGCCTAAAATCGTCTCAAATAAACCTGCATTGGCATCAAAGCAAGAAGAATAAAGAATCGTATCTTCTGTTTTTAAGAAGCTGCTGATTTTTTCTTCTAACGTTTTATGGATATCTTGTGTACCACAAATGAAACGTACTGAGGCAACGCCAAAACCGTGATCAGAAAGCCCCTGTTGCGCAGCTTCAATCAGCTCTGGATGATTAGCTAAACCTAAATAATTGTTTGCACAAAAATTGATTACACTTTCACCTGTTGAAACCGCAATTTCAGCTTGCTGTTGTGAAGTGATAATACGTTCTTTTTTATATAAACCTTCAGCTTTTACTTCTTCTATTTGTTGTTGAAGTTGGCTGTAAAATGCCGCTGCTCTCATGTAGAGTCTCCATTGGTTGCACGGAGTGTGTAAACATCTGATTGTCGTAACACTGACACCCTCAAAAATAACTCGTCTTATCGTCGCTAGCTAATAAGCTATCCGCTCGAATTTAATCAAAAACTCGTTAGACGCAAGGGTTGAAAGTAAATCAACAAAAAACGGATACACACCAAATGAAAAGTCATACCCAAGCGTGTTGCTTAGTTTTGTATGAATGCATTACATAACTTGAGTATATTTTAAAAGGTTCGCAAGCTAAATGCACGAATTGTAATTAGCTTGTTTTGTTCAACTGTAAATAATCAAGCATCTTTGAGTACAAGATCTGGCACACCCGAAAGGGATTCACACACTAAATCAGCAGCTAACATGTCTTTTTCGTCAAATGTTTGCCCTGATCTCACTAAGACTTTAGTCGTCACACCAGCAGCTTTAGCGGCTTTCATATCTGACCCTTTATCACCAACCATAATGCTTTGGGCAGGATCAATATCGTGCTCTTCGATTGCCTGTAGCAGCATGCCGGGATGTGGTTTACGGCAATTACATTCCTTCAAGTATTCAGGTTGTGCTTTTTTCGGATGATGTGGGCAAAAATATACCCCATTTATTTCAACGTTATTTGCTAAAAACTGCGCACACATCCAATCCGTTAAGGTCTGAAACTGTGCTTCGTCATAGTAACCTCGACCAATTCCCGACTGGTTTGTCACCACCACTATTTTATAGCCTTGCTCGGTAAAACGCTGACACGCCTCGAATACACCATCAATAAACTCAAACTCTTCAATTTTATGTACATAGGCATGATCATGATTGATCACCCCGTCACGGTCTAAAAAGACGGCTTTACACTTCATAACTGCTCTTGCTTTACTGCTTTGTCAAACATGGACTTCACCTGCTCAACATCTATTTGTGCCATTAAATCAGCGCCTTTAACGCGCGTTCCCCAAGGTAATTCATTGGCTGACTTGCCTTTTTGGGCAAGTAGGTTCTGATGATAAACCTCGACAACATAGTGTTGATAAAGATAGGGGCCTGTGCGTTTTGGGTTCGAGTGGGCATACAAGCCAATGACCGGAGTGCCTACTGTCACAGCCATGTGGGCAGGTCCCGTATCTGGCGCTAATACTAGTTTGGCTTGTTTTAACACACAAAGTAGTTCTTTTAGCTGCGTTTTACCTACAAGGTCAACTATATCACAGTTTGCATGCTCAATAATTTCGCGACTCAAAGACTGCTCCATCTCTGTTGGACCGCCTGTAATCACAACACTGAACCCCTGTTCTGACGCATAGTCAGCCAGCGCTGCATAACGCTCAGGTAACCAATTTCGTTCTTTTTTACTAGCGGCAGGCGAAATTACAAAGACCTTCTCTAGATCACCTAACAGCGCTTTAGCCCGAGCTTCATCTTCATCAGAATATGGCATATCCCAGCTAATTTGGTCATCACTCACGCCTATTGCGCGCGCAAAATTGTGAAAACCTTCCAGCACATGGGGTTCTTTTTGAGGCGCGATACGCTGATTTATAAATAAAGAATGCAATTCTTTTGAGCGGCCTTTATCAAAGCCCACCTTTACCTTTGCAGGAATTTGCAATGCAGCGACATTAGCTCTAAATGCCACCTGCATATGCAACAGTACATCAAATTTACGCCCTTTAAAGTGCGCTTTTAAATCTTTAAAAGCGGCCTTGCCACGTTTTTTATCAAATATTACAAACTCAACGCCAGGTAAGTCAGCCAAAAGCATCGCCTCCACTTTACCTATTACCCAGGTAATTTTTGCTTGCGGGTGAGCTCTTTGAATTGCCTGTACGGCAGAGACAGCATGGCAAACATCGCCTATTGCTGATAACCTTAGAATACAAATAGAAGAGATTGAATTAGACACGCAGCCCTACCAAATAAATGAATGAACGCCTGATCTTAAATTAATCATCCTGATTTGCAACACTTGTCCATTTTACTCTGGGCAAAAAGTCGCTAAACTTGCCGCATATTTCCTGTTGTTAAATAAATCATGCTCAAGGTAGAAAAAACGAATAACCAGTACTTGCTCTTGCCAGAACACTCCACGCTAAATATCCACTCTGAGTGGTTTAAAGCTCAATATTGGCGCAACCAAAATGCAATTGTTACGAGTAAGCAAGGCAGAGCAGCCGCATGGTTTATCAACTATCACAAAGACAAGATAGCTGTATTAAAACACTATTGGCGCGGCGGTTTAATCGGCAAGCTGTTGTCAGATCAGTACCTTTATACGGGGTTGGAGAATACTCGCGTTTATCAAGAGTTCCTGCTGTTGTCAGAGCTACATGCACTACACTTACCAGTACCAACACCCATCGCGGCATATGTCGAAGTAAAGTTAGGCATTTATCGCGCAGATATTATTACAGAAGCCGTGCACGGCGCGCAGAGCTTATGTGAGATGTTACGACAGCAAGCGCCCTCTGAACACGTTTTAACCTCTGTTGGACGCACAATCGCACAATTCCATCGCGAAGGTGTCTATCATGATGACTTAAACATCAACAACATCCTTTTTGATCAAACAGGTCAAGTTTATCTAATCGATTTTGATAAAGGCGCAATACGAGAGCTGGATAAGCAGTGGCAACAAGCTAACATAGACAGGCTACATCGTTCTTTTAAAAAAGAAGCAGGAAAATGGCCGACCTTCTTTTTTACAGATGCAGATTGGCAGACTTTAATAAAAGCCTACCAGACTGCATTAGAGACTCACTAGTTTTTAGTTAAGCGCGCTTTTTGAATTACATTAGAAGTGGAACAACCGTCCAAAAAAGACAACACTTCTACTTTACCACCTTGGCCCAAGACGTGGTCGGCGCCTGCAATCTCCTCGACCTTGTAGTCTCCGCCCTTCACTAAAATGTCAGGACTGATAGAAGCGATAAGCTTGGCTGGTGTATCATTTTCTTCAACCTTGCCAAATGGAATGACCCAGTCAACAGAGGCCAACGCTGACAATACCATCGCTCGTTCATTTAGAGGGTTTATTGGACGGTCTGCGCCCTTCAATCGTGCTATAGAATCATCATTGTTAAGGCCAACAACTAGCCTATCACCCATCGCTTTTGCTTGTGCAAGGTATCTCACGTGACCTGCATGCAAAA
Source organism: Pseudoalteromonas luteoviolacea S2607 (assembly GCF_001625575.1). Classification (GTDB taxonomy): domain Bacteria; phylum Pseudomonadota; class Gammaproteobacteria; order Enterobacterales; family Alteromonadaceae; genus Pseudoalteromonas; species Pseudoalteromonas luteoviolacea_E. The sequence continues at coordinate 65,643 of NZ_AUXV01000026.1, read as the reverse complement.
TATCGAAACAACCGTTAGTAAAGACGATTGTTTCGCCATTTTGCTTAGCAAACTCAATATGCTGTAACACATCTTCGAAAGGTGTTTGGTAGTGCTCACCAGTATCTTTTAAATATTGCCCTAGCTTAGCACTTAGCTCTTCAGGCGATACGGTAGCAGCCCCTAATTTACCAACCACAATACCTGCTGCTAGATTAGCCATCTCAACCGCATCTTTGGCATTCATGCCAGCGCCTAACATCGTTGTTAAAGTCGCGATGACTGTGTCGCCAGCGCCTGTTACGTCACTCACTTCCAGTACTTGAGCCGCAAAGTCGTGCTTCTCAGTTTCTGTGATCAATGACATCCCCTGCTCCGAGCGCGTTAGTAACATCGCCTTGATGCCTGATTCTGAAATAAGCTTTCGAGCACTGTCTGTTAACGTTTGTTCGGTCGTTGCATCACCACCAACTAACTTAAATTCATTTAAGTTAGGGGTAATGAAGTCAGCGCCTCTATAATAAGACAAATCACTCATTTTAGGGTCTACGAGTACGGTCTTACCTGCATTTTTAGCAATTTGGATCATTTCCTGAATGTTAGCAAGTGCACCTTTGTTGTAGTCAGAAAACAAGACAAAGTCGTAATTTTCTATCACCGACGCTAACTGCTTGGTTAACAGTTGACTATGCTCAACTTCAAACGGCTCTTCAAGATCCAAGCGCACAACTTGCTGATGTCGACTAATAACGCGCATTTTGGCAATGGTTGGCAGCTCATCAATCACAACCAACTGCGAGTCAATCTTTTGAGATTGAAGGATTTCATTTAGTTTAGCACCGTTGTCATCTTTACCGATGAGGCCTAACAGGCCTACTTTTCCATCTAAATGAGCGATATTTTTTGCAACGTTTGCAGCACCACCAGCTTTATCTTCTAAGCTACTAACCTTGACCACAGGCACAGGTGCTTCAGGAGAAATCCGTCCCGTATCACCATGCCAATACCGATCAAGCATCACATCACCAACAACTAATACATTTGCATTGTTAAGGTTTTGTAAGGCACTTAGGTTCATTTGCTTTGCTCCGCAATCAGTAAGTCAACAGCTTCACATAACCAATGTCCAATAAACATGTGCGCTTCTTGGATCCTCGCTGTTTCATCGAAGTTTATAATGATAGGTAACTTAGCAATATCTTTTACAACACCACCTTCACGACCAGTCAATGCGACTGTGTATGCGCCTATCTCATTAGCAGCAGCTAAAGCTAAATTAATATTTTCACTTGTGCCCGAGGTTGTTAGACCAATCACTAAGTCTTCAGGCTTGCAAAGTGCTTGTACTTGTCTTTCAAAAACAGTGTTGAAATGATAGTCATTACTGTGCGCGGTTAAGATAGAGGTATCTGTTGTCAATGCAATTGAGGCCAGCGGCCCACGCTCTAATTTATAACGTACCACAAACTCTGCAGCCAAATGTTGCGCATCAGCCGCACTTCCGCCATTACCAAACCAAATGACTTTCCCGCCAGCTTGCAATGTTTTCTGACATTGTTTAAGCAACTCCACCGACTCTTCATGGTAGTTTGCCATATTCGTAAACAGTGCCATATGGCGGTTCAAGCTGTCTAAGTAGCTATTTGCTATTTGGTCATTAACTGACATAGTGATCCTTAATATTGTTATTAGCCCAAATACTGGGCCTAACTTCTTTGATTACCCGTGTTTTACCAGTATACATTGACTGAAAGCCATGTGTAATTATCACCATACACATCTTTACCTAAAGTCAGGCTTGTTTCTACTTGGTAGCTGTCAATTTTTCTCGAGTTTGATAATTTGAGTTCACGCATATTCTCGTAATTATCGCTTACGCCACCCAACTCATTTTTATATCCACTCTTATTTTGAACACTTGTTAACTTTAGATTCCACATTGAATCTAAGCTCTCTGAATAGGTTACCTCTAGCACATTGCTCGTTGAAGGTACCCCATCATTAAATGTTCTGTTGTTTGCCAAGGAATTTCCGATAACAAAACCATTGATACTGTTCCCTGTTTTGGCATAAATTTCGTTTACATACCATAGACTGTGCAGATTAGTATGCTCGAATCTGAAAGAGAAGTCGTCGGTAAGGCTTGGTAGATAGACACCGAAGCTAGTTACGTTATTACCAAATAAATAGTTTTTATGCTCTCGAGTATCTTCGCCACCATGTTCAAGGTACCACTCAACCGTTGTCAACCAACTCGTTTTAAATGAGGTCGTTACACTGGCCCACTGGTCGCCAAGTTCATTATCTTTACTACCGGTTACCCCACTGTTGTCATTGCCCGCAGGGTCAAAATATGCCTTTACTACGTCTTTAAAGCCAACCTTTCTGGGCCCACCACCGAATTGCATCACTCGATTAATAGCTACCTTCCAATTCTGCATTGGCTCAATACTAATATGTGTTCCGGCTAATCGAGGCGTGCCATCATGCATTTCTTTTTGATATAGAATGCCATCTTCTACATGCTCTAACTCAGAGTAAAATACTTCAAAGTCAAAGTTCCACCAATTTCTAAGTGGTGAATTCAAGCCAATAGAAGCTGATAGCGGCGCTTGTGCATTATTAGAGTGTATGGTTGCAGAATGTTTGAATGGAGAAAACCAATGTTCCTTATATCCAAGGTTAAGTTGTAGATTTTCCCCGCCCACAGCGTAAAACGTATTATAAGGTACGAGCTTGCCAGATTCGACTCTATACTCTGCACCTAACTGCATCAAAGAGTTATCACTTCCTCTATATATGCCATCTAGAGAGAGTTCAGCATATTCACTTGAGTGGTTACCTCTATCATTGGCAAGTTTTTGTTCTTCGCCAGAATCGATACGTAATTTAACGCCGCGTCGGGTAATGGCATCTCTTTCAAGATAAGGTGCAATACGAGCACGAATACTCGCTTGCAGCGCAGGATCAATCTTGCCAAGCTTAGCGATATGTTGGTTTATTTCTGTAATGCGATATGGCTTGCTCATTGGGGTAATAGCAGTCATGGTAAACATTTTTTCAATTTGATACTCAAGTATCTTATCTTTGCCAATCGGTAGATAAGCAGTTGGCATTGCTAGTGCCATTGTCGAGCTAAGCCCTAAAAAAGAAACAGCAAATAATACTCTTTTATAAGTTGACAACATTTTAATTCATTTGAAATCACAACAGGGCCCGAATACTAGCAAATTTACAGCTTTTGAGCACGCGCGGTTATGTGTAAAATTGTTATAGCAATTTCCATTATCCCGTTAGCGGGTTAGAATACTCTTTTATTTTTTACCTATCGCTATGACCAGATACCTATACTCCTTGCTGTTGCTATTGCTCAGCCCATTTATTGCCTTTTACCTGTATCAAGTAAGAGGAAAAAAAAACACCGGTTATAGGGCGCACTTTGGCGAAAGGTTTGGCCGTGTAAAAAATAAAACCACAAAGAATTCAATTGTCATGCATTGCGCTTCTGTTGGGGAAGTACTTGCAGCCTCACCACTTATTAAGCGCATCCAACATGCTCATCCAAACGAGCGATTACTGATCACCTGCAATACGCCAACAGGTAGAGCTGAGATCCAAAAGCAATTTGGCGACACGGTTGATATGTGCTATTTGCCTCTTGATATCGCGTTCGCAGCAAGAAAGTTCATTAAAATGGTTAAGCCCAAACTGCTTATTGTTCTGGAAACTGAGCTGTGGCCTAATTTATTTTATTACGCTAAGCAAAATCAATGCCCCGTAACCGTGGTAAATGCGCGCCTATCCGAAAAGTCATACCAAGGTTATAAACGCTTTGCCTCCTTGAGCCGCCAGTTAATGAAACACATAGATGTATTAGCCAGTCATAACGAAGAAGATAGTCGCCGTTTTATTGCTCTGGGGCTTGATGCTAGTCGAGTGCAGCTCACAGGTTCGATCAAGTTTGATATTCACATCGACGATGCAGACAAACTCAAACTAAATGCGTTAAAAACACAAATTGGTGACAGACCGGTTTGGATAGCGGGCTCTACACATCCTAATGAACATGAACAAGTCATTGCAGCTCATCAATTAATCCTGCAAAAGCATCCTAACGCCTTACTGATTATTGCGCCACGTCACCCTGAGCAGTTTGACCCCGTAGCTCATATTCTGTCGAGCGAAAACATTAAGTACAGCCGCCGCAGTTCTTCGTATGAAAAAGACTGCCAAGTTATGCTCGCCGATACACTAGGTGAACTCAAGTTTCTTTATGGTGGCGCATCGGTTGCATTTATCGGCGGCAGTTTAATTGAACGCGGCGGCCACAATCCGCTTGAAGCCGCAGCTAGTGCAATTGGGGTTATCAGTGGACCAAGCACTTATAATTTTTCGCATATCTATCCGGAACTGATGGCCATGAATGGCGCTATCCTGTGCCAAAATGAAAAAGAGCTTGCAACACAGGTCACCTCTTATCTAGGCGATGTTCAATCCGCTCAAACACTAGGCCAAAATGCGTTTACGTGTTTGGCAAAAAACCAGGGGGCAATTAACCGAACCCTTAAAGTTATCAACGCACTTTTGGAGCAGTAAATGTCTCAGCACGTTATTAATTCTATGCAAAACTGGGTAAGTAAAGTGATTGTAAAGTATAACTTTTGCCCGTTTGCAAAAAAGGAAGTGGAACAGCAATCCATTCACTATCAAGTGAGTTCAGCGGTCTCACATGAGGATGCCGTAATGGAAATGCTGCAAGAGTGCTTTGAACTAAACACTCTCCCTGAACGAGAAACTACACTGTTAATATTTTCAGAGGGGTTTACCTTGTTTGATGACTTTTTAGACCTTGTTGATCTTGCCAATGCAATGCTCTGTGCGCAAGGTTTTGAAGGTAAGTATCAAATAGCTAACTTTCACCCTGATTATGTCTTTGCTGACAGCGATGAGGCCGATCCGGCCAACTATACCAATCGTGCGCCCTATCCAACACTTCACCTTATTCGTGAAGACAGTATGGCCATGGCCTTAGAACAATATGATGATCCTGAGTCTATTCCCGACAATAATATACGACTCGCAAGGCGTAAAGGTGAAGCTTTTTGGCAGCAGCTGCTATCGCAGTGCACCGCTCACAAATAACTGTATTTCAAACTTTAAAAAGAAACAGCGCCCATGGGCGCTGCAGTATGCTTATTTCTTGACCCACTTGCCATTGACTTGAATAAAGTGGCCTGATGAGGTTTTTTTATAGGTTTTTTCCGCAGCAAGCTTTTCAACTTGTGCCAAGCTAATTTTATTTTTCTTCGCGAGTTGTTGATATTTCGCTTTGCGCTTTTTATTTATGTCCGCAACAAGTTTTTTCACACTAGCAGAACCCTTGATCACACCTAAATAGCCTGCTGAGTTCTCACCCACAAAGCCCTGCGTTTTCGCTTCATTGATGGTCATTGCCATCACTGAAAAGCTCAAGCAGGCTGCCGCAATTGTTGTCAAAATCATTTTAGCTTTCATGTTTAGGCTCCCTTAGAATAATTCACTGTCTTCGCTAAACAGATCATCTAGCTCTTTATCTACTTTTACGCGGATTTCGTGATCCACTTTAACATTTAAATTGATAGTGATTGGCTCTTTCGTCTCTACTTGCACTTTATGCGTGCATGCTGACGTCAACACAACCAGCATCAAGGTTAGCATCCATTTCATGCTCTCTTGCTCCTATTTATTTAATGCTTTCTCTACTTCATTCGTTATCTCATCACTTAAACGCAATGCTCTAAACAATTGAAAAATATTCTCACTATGTGTGTAATTAAAGTTTATCGGTTGCTGTGCCTGCTCATTAACACCTACAATTTCTACAGCTAAATCTAGCCAACCATCAGGTGACAAAGCAACATCGCTCGATAACTTTTCTATTTCTAGATTTTCTAACAAACTAAATGCGGTATCTATACCCGCTTGGTGCGACTTTAATGCTTCAACTGACTCATTATTTTCGATACTTAGAAAGCCCACATCAATGTTAGTTAACTTACCATTTGTAATCTCAAACGCGCTTTGCTCAATAGAAACGGGTAGCTTGCCTGAGACACGCCCGCGAAGCTCAACACCCGCGTTTTTTCCGGCTTCTGATATAAGTGCAAGGTCCCAATTGTGCGCCTCGATTAAAAAGCGTTGATCACCCTTAGATAAATTAAATTTTTGTGCAGTGATTTCGCCATCAAAAATTGTCGCTCTAGCATCGCTTAGGATCAGCGTGTTATTCATTGATGACAGTTTTGCTGACACATCTGTAAGGACAGCACCTGAACGAACTTCCTCTATATCGAGCACAGTCTCAGAAAGTGCCAACTGCCCATTATTGAACTTTCCCATAACAGGTAAGTTAATACCATGCAGATAGTGGGAGTCATACAAAACCCCACCACCTTTCAAGTCGGCTTTAAACTGATAGCTTTGAGTCGCCAAATCTCCAGCAACCTCAGCAGATATAAAGCCTTCACTCAGCTGTAATTGAGGTGCTAGCTGACTAACGAAAGGTTGCAGTGTCATAAAGCTCTGCTCGGGTACATTTAACAACACTTGGTTCAGCTCTCCATCCAAAATGTGGTCAATGCTAAACTCAAAATCTTCTAAATGAGCTATATGCTTGAGTTTTACAGCATCTTGAATACTGCCGGAAGTCGTCAATACGGCGTCGCGAAACGACAGATTTGGATTTGCTATTAGCCCCAAATGCATCTCGCCATCGATACTGGCATTAATCTTTTGACTTGTGACTTTGCCCGAAATTATTGACGTTTGATTAATATCTTTTCCTCTTATCTCCCTCATTTTAAACGAGCCTATGTCTAGCTCAGTATTAGCTAAAAGATCTCCTGATTCGCTGAGCTCTGCATGCGTCTGTAAGAGCACATGCTTACCCGATAGTGTCTGTAGTTTATATTTCTGTGCACTGAGTTGGGTGTTTATTTCATTTATCTGTATCGGAAGAGCATGTTGCATGCTAAGACGAGTTAGGTGTATCACTGATGCGCTATCAATGTTTAATTCAGTATTGTCCAGCTGTATATCCTGAACATTAACCTCACTGGCAGTAAACTGCGCATTCACTTCTAAGTTAAGAGCCTGTGAAGGGTCACCAGCTAATGTAAATGCCCCTTGGCTAACTAAGTCAGTAAGCTTTAGGTTACTTGGTATTACAAGAAATGCATTGCTTACTATCCAATCACCAGATATGTGTGTCGATAGAGGTTCATATAAAAAAGAGGATTGTAATGCAACCAAACCAAAAACCTCAGAGTGATGGTTAACATCCAAACGGCCTTTTGCAGCTAGGTTGTTATAATTGAAAGTAAAAGCGTGAACTTGAACCTCAGAATCACTGTTCGAATCAGACAAAGTTAGTTGAGGAATCAATACCTCTGCTTGGCTAATTTCGAGATTTGAATCAAAAGCTGCAACCCACTGGCTACTGAACGTACCATTAGGCACATGCGACTGCGCATTGATAAAATCGGCACAGCGGGAAGCGTCAAGCTGTAAAGGTAGCCTAGACGCATCGATTCCACCTTGTGTGTCATTTAGGTGCCAACTCCCCGATAGTTGACCTTTACTCACAACATCAACTTGGCATTGTTTGTCTTTTTGATAGTGAGCACTCAGCTCAACTTCAGTTTCATACTTAACCATCACACCATCCGTCGATAAGTTGAAAGTACCTGCCAGCTGATTAACTTGTTCTGGTAAGTAATGTGCAATGGCCGCACTGTGCAGTTCAAACTGAGCTTTCACTCGTTGAGGAGAGATTTCTATGCCCGCCAAGAGCTCTCCCGCTACCTCAAATCGGTTCAACTGAGTTTCTTTAACCGACAACTGCAAAGGTCGCTTCAACAACGGGGAGTTAATATCTAGATGAACGACATTAACCAGAGGTCGGCGTTCTGGAAGTGGCAAGTTTAGCGTTTGCATTGCACTTTCTTGTGCATCTTTTTGCCGCCGTTTGTGCGTGATGCTTAACAAATCAGCATCTAAACGCTCTGTGGATATCGCAATGTCTTTGCCTAACACCAAAATATCATCACTTTCAAAACACACTTCATCTACTGTGACTTCTATAAGTCCTGATAATGACCAATCTAAGCAAGTGAGTTGCCCCTGAGGTAGATAGTACTTAGCAACCGCCAAACTTAGCGGCACCCTAAAGACAAAAGTAATAAAAACAACGAATAGCAAAGCCATCGCAGCGAAGATAAAGTTGCGGCGCATTCGATCCTAGATAATTTAGCGACTTAAGGCTGTTAGTTTAAGCCATCATTGCTGCAATGTAATGTAGAACTAAGTAAGAAGTTGTAAAATAGCCTAAGCGCTTGCTACAACTGAAATAAAATTTAAGTTTCCTATAATTTAAATGCGACTGTTGCTCGCCCTCATAAAAAATATCAAAGGAATTATAAAGTTGTTACGTAATATTATCTTAACTGCGCTTTTAAGCATCACACTAACTGGGTGTGAAGCCACCTTCATCCCTTCCGAAAATGTGCTCATCGTCAAAAACACTGCAATATTGAAGACGGACGACACTCCACCAATAGCGACTCGTAAAAGACTACAACTTGAAGTCATGAAAAGTAGGAACTTAAAGGAACTTAACAAGTTAAGTTCCTTTAATATTTTGACAACCACAACCACAACCGCTACCAACTCTATACCAACAGGTTAAGGCGACGCCTAAGCGAGCTTGCCACTAGCAATAAAAAAGGCCACCTAAGTGACCCTTTTCAAAAGTTAAAATCCGCTCGGTTAACCCACATTCTTATGTGCGTTACGGAACATACGCATCCAAGGGCAGCCCTCTTTCCACTCTTGTTACGGATATCGCTGCCAAGAGTAGCTTTTATAAAGCAATAAAAAAGGCCACCTAAGTGACCCTTTTCAAAAGTTAAAATCCGCTCGGTTAACCCACGTTCTTGCGTGCGTTACGGAACATACGCATCCAAGGGCTGTCCTCTTTCCACTCATCTGGGTGCCAAGAGTTAGCAACTGCACGGAATACACGCTCTGGGTGCGGCATCATTACTGTTGCGCGACCATCTGTTGACGTGATACCTGTAATACCTTCTGGAGAACCATTCGGGTTGTTCGGGTATTGCGTTGTTGAATTACCAAAGTTATCAACGTACTGAACCGCGACCGTGCCAGACTCCAATGCTGCTTTTACTGCTGCGTCGTTTGCAAACTCAGCATGACCTTCACCGTGAGATACTGCGATTGGCATACGAGAACCAGCCATACCTTGGAAGAAGACTGACGGGCTTTCTTGTACTTCAACAAGGCTGAAACGAGCTTCAAAACGCTCTGACTTGTTGGTTACAAAACGTGGCCAGTGCTCAGTGCCTGGGATAAGTTCTTTCAATGTTGATAACATCTGACAACCGTTACACACACCTAAGCTGAACGTGTCTTGACGCTCAAAGAATGTTTGGAACTGGTCGCGTGCCATGTCATTGAATAGAATCGACTTAGCCCAACCTTCACCAGCACCTAATACGTCACCGTAAGAGAAACCACCACATGCAACAAGACCCTTGAACTCTTCTAGCGTTAGGCGACCTTCAAGGATATCACTCATGTGTACGTCTACTGCTGCAAAGCCTGCACGGTTAAATGCGGCTGCCATTTCAACGTGTGAGTTAACACCTTGCTCACGAAGGATTGCCATCTTAGGCTTAGCACCTGTTGCAATGTAAGGTGCAGCTACGTCTTCGTTTAAGTCGAAGCTTAGTTCTACGTTAAGACCAGGATCTTTTTCGTCAAACTTAGCATCAAATTCTTGCTTAGCGCACTCAGGGTTATCACGAAGTGCTTGCATCTTATAGGTCGTTTCAGCCCAAATAGTACGTAGTTCAGTACGTGTATTTGCAAGTACCGCTTCACCACCACGGTTGAAGATAACTTTATCTTCTGTGTTTAATGCACCGATAGTGTGGCTGATTGCTGCAAGGCCGTTACCTGCTAACACAGCTTCAACTGCTGCAAGGTCAGAGTTGCGAACCTGAATGACTGCACCTAGCTCTTCGTTATAAAGCGCTTCGATGTCAGAACCTGTTAGGCTATCAAGGTTTACAGTGACACCTGTACGGCCTGCGAATGCCATTTCAGCTACGGTAGTGAATAAACCACCGTCTGAACGGTCGTGGTAAGCAAGTAGCTTCTCGTCAGCCACAAGTGCTTGCATCGCGTTGTAGAAGCCTTTTAATAGCTCTGGGCTATCAACGTCAGGCGTCTTATCACCAAGCTGCTTGTAAACCTGTGCAAGACTTGATGCACCCATGCGGTTCTGACCGGCACCTAAATCAACTAGGATTAAGCTTGAGTCACCTTTATCAGTGCGAAGCTGAGGCGTTACTGTTTTACGAATGTCTTCTACACGGCCAAATGCAGTGATAACTAGAGAAAGTGGTGCAGTAACCGCTTTATCTTCACCGTCGTCTTGCCATGTTGTCTTCATTGACATTGAATCTTTACCAACTGGGATAGTTAGACCAAGTGCTGGACATAACTCTTCACCCACAGCTTTTACTGCTTCGTAAAGACCTGCGTCTTCACCTGGGTGACCCGCTGCAGCCATCCAGTTTGCAGATAGCTTGATGTTCTCAAGACCACCAATGTTTGCGCCAGCAATGTTAGTTAACGCTTCTGCTACTGCCAAACGTGCAGATGCACCATAGTTTAGAAGTGCCGCAGGTGTGCGCTCACCCATTGACATTGCTTCACCGTGGTATGTGTCAAACGCAGCTGCTGTTACAGCACAGTTTGCTACTGGTACCTGCCAAGGGCCAACCATTTGGTCACGTGCAACTAAACCAGTAACCGTACGGTCACCAATCGTGATAAGGAAAGTTTTCTCAGCAATTGTTGGTAGACGAAGTAAACGCTTAGCAGCTTCTTCAACGTCGATGCTGTCAGTCTTAAGTGCTTCACCAGATACATGCTTCGACTCAACGTCACGGTGCATCTTAGGTGCTTTGCCAAGTAATACTTCAAGCGGCAGATCTACCGGGTTATTGTCGAAGTGGCTATCCGCAACCGTTAAGTGACGCTCTTCTGTTGCTTCACCAATTACAGCGTACTGTGCACGCTCACGCTTACAGATTTCTTCAAAACGTGCAAAGTCTTCTGCCGCTACAGCAAGTACGTAACGCTCTTGTGACTCGTTACACCAGATTTCATGTGGTGCCATGCCCGGCTCATCATTCGGGATGTTACGTAGTTGGAATTTACCACCACGGCCACCGTCGTCTACTAACTCAGGGAATGCGTTTGAAAGGCCACCCGCGCCCACATCGTGGATAAACGCAATTGGGTTTTCGTCGCCTAGCTGCCAACACTTGTCGATAACTTCCTGGCAACGGCGCTCCATCTCTGGGTTTTCACGCTGTACAGAAGCAAAGTCTAGGTCTTCGTTTGACTGACCAGAAGCCATTGATGATGCAGCACCACCACCAAGACCAATGTTCATCGCAGGGCCACCTAGTGCCACTAGCTTAGCACCTACTGGAATTTCACCTTTTTGAACATGCTCGGTACGGATGTTACCTAGACCACCTGCAAGCATAATTGGCTTGTGGTAACCACGAACTTCTTCACCGTTGTGGCTGTTAACTTTTTCTTCGTAAGTACGGAAATAACCAAGTAGGTTAGGACGACCAAATTCGTTGTTGAACGCCGCGCCACCTAGAGGGCCGTCAATCATGATGTCTAGAGCATCAACGATACGACCAGGCTTGCCGAAGTTAGTTTCCCACGGCTGCTCAAAACCAGGAATACGAAGATTAGATACGGTAAAACCAACTAGGCCTGCTTTTGGCTTAGAACCGCGACCTGTTGCGCCTTCGTCACGAATTTCACCACCAGAACCGGTCGATGCGCCCGAGAACGGCGCAATTGCCGTTGGGTGGTTATGGGTTTCAACCTTCATCAAGATTTCAATGTTCTCTTGATTGTAGCTGTATTCACCTTCTTTATTTGGGAAGAAACGCCCTGCTTTAGAGCCCTTCATTACTGCCGCGTTATCTTTATACGCAGACAGTACGTTTTCTGGGTGCGTTTCGAATGTGTTTTTGATCATTTTGAACAGCGACTTAGGCTGCTGCTCACCGTCGATTGTCCAATCAGCGTTGAAAATTTTATGACGACAGTGCTCTGAATTCGCCTGTGCGAACATGAATAGCTCGATGTCGTTCGGGTTACGACCTAGTTTAGTGAAATTTTCTACTAGGTAATCAATTTCATCATCAGCCAATGCAAAACCTTGCTCTACGTTTGCAGTAGCAAGTGCTTCTCGGCCACCGCCAAGAATATCTACAGATGACATTGGGCGCGGCTCTTCAACACGGAATAACTGCCCAGCATCTTCTAATTGGCTGTGTACAGATTCCGTCATGCGATCATGAAGTAGCTTAGAAACTTCATTTAATTGCGCAGCGCTTAAGTCGCCTTCAACATAATATGCGATGCCACGCTCAACACGATGCACCTTATCAAGGCCACAGTTATTAGCGATATCGGTCGCTTTTGATGCCCATGGTGAAATAGTACCGATGCGAGGAGTCACTAACACTAGTGCGCCTTCTGGCGTATGTTCAACGGCAGTTGGCCCATACGTTAACAGCTTGCTCAGTTTGTCTAATTCTGCTTCTGTAAGTTCAGCAGTTAAATCAGCAAAGTGCATGAACTCGGCATAAACACCAGTAACAGGTAATTCTGCATCCGCGCAGCTTTTAAGTATCTTTTGGACTTTAAAATCAGAAAGTGCAGGTGCACCACGTAGGATTAACATAGATATTTCATCCGGGGTTAAGGATTGAACGATATTTTGGGCCGCTATTATAGTCGAATTGGCGCACAGATTTAACTCAAAATTGTCATTTATCGAAAAAAACCCTCTTCACAAATTTACATAGAACTGAGAGCATAAGATTTAGAGGATACTTTTTGATCTTTACTCTTTGTTTTTCAACTTCTAACAAGACAGTTTGCAAAGATGTCTTAAGACTCAGAAATAAATGAATCAGGAGCGTTATGGTAATTTTGAGGTTGTTTGGCTTAGTCACAGTTTGCATCGTGCTCACACTACTTGGAGGGTGTGACAAAACGCCACCTAATCAATTGCAGCAAGTAAAAGCAAACAACAAGCTTAAAGTCGGCACTTTAGTGGGCCCTGCAACCTATTATCAAGGCTCTACGGAAGAAGAGGGATTTGAGTTTGAGCTGGCAGGCGCATTTGCCCAAGAACTTGGCGTAAAATTAGAAATAATCCCTTTTTTTAATTTAGAAAAACTATTTGAAAGTTTAGAACAAGGCCAAATAGACATTATCGCGTCGGGAATAAGCTATCATTCGAGTCGCGCAAAAAACTTTCGTTTTGGGCCTTACTATCGCGAGATTAGCCAAAAGCTGGTGTATAAACAGGGGAAATCAAGACCAAGGCACTATGGTCAGCTTGATGCTCCCGTTACGGTATTGGCAAATAGCCACCACCTGCTGTCACTGCAAGAGGCGAAAGTTGATAACCCCAATTTGAACTGGCAAACCACGACTCTACTTGATCAAGAGGAACTCCTACTGGGTATCCTCAATGATGAAATTGATTATACAATCGTAGATTCTCACTCTCTGGCGCTTTTTCGTCGCTATCATCCTAATTTGAGTATTGCTTTCTCAGTTACACAATCGGACCCGATAGCTTGGGTAATGAAACAACAAGCAGACGACTCATTATTTGCGCTACTTATGCCATTTTTTGCGAAAGTACAATATAGCGGTCAACTAGCAACACTCGAAGAAAAGTATTTTGGGCACGTAACTCGGTTTAATTATGTTAACACCGTCGCTTTTGTAGAGGCGAGTAAACAAACACTTCCAAAATATGCCGAGTGGTTTAAAACATACTCTAAGCAGTACAACTTGGACTGGCGACTGCTCGCAGCGCTCAGTTATCAGGAGTCAATGTGGAACCCGAGAGCAAAATCTCCTACGGGAGTTAGAGGTATAATGATGCTTACGCAAAGTACCGCCAAAAGCGTGGGCGTTAAACATCGATTAAAACCTGAGCAAAATATCCGCGGAGGGGCCCGTTACCTTGCCAATCTAATTTCTCGTGTCCCCGATGAAATCACCAACCCTGACAGAACTTGGTTAGCACTAGCTGCGTATAACGTAGGTATGGGTCACGTGCGGGATGCATTAAAATTAACTGCTCAACAGGGGGGCGATCCAAACAGTTGGGCCGATGTTAAAAAACGACTACCACTGTTGACAAAAAAGCGCTACTATCGAAGCACAAGATATGGATATGCGCGTGGCGATGTTGCGGTACATTACGTTGATAACATACGTCGCTACTTTGACGCTCTAGTCTGGTTAGACGAAAACGGGGCGCTCCCTTTCAGTTCTGGCGAATAAATTGCATCCCAGCATCGTTGTCATAAGCCTGTCACAATAAACAGGTATTTCTGTCACGCGTAAGTTTTTTCTCTCTCACAAAGGAGGTTCTGATGCTTAGAAGACGTCGAACTCATCAATTTAAACGCAATACTCGCAACACCAATCCTAATCGTCGCCGAGTCATGCTTAAAAACATCCACAAGAAAATCTTATTGCGCCGCCGTATTTATTCACTACTCCAATTAGCGGCAGATACCAAAGCGGCTCAGTCTTGAGCCGTATTAGCCTGTTGCGCTTGGCGTGCTTTTTTTGCCGCTTTGTGCTCTTTACGTCTGCGCTTAAAGAAGCTAGATAACTTCTTTCCACATTCTTCGGCAAGCACACCAGATGTGACTTCGGGCTGATGGTTTAATTGCGGTTCTTGCAATAAGTTCATTACAGAACCCGCTGCACCTGTTTTAGCATCACTTGCACCATAAACCACCCGCTTAACACGCCCATGCACCAACATGCCAGCACACATTGGGCAAGGCTCCAAAGTGACATATAGCGTGCAATCAATGAGGCGATAGTTTTTTATTTTTTTACCAGCTTCACGAATAGCCATCATCTCAGCGTGTGCCGAAGGGTCATGATGACCAATCGAGCGGTTCCAGCCCGCCGCGATTAGTTCACCATCTTGAACAACCACAGCGCCAACGGGAATCTCATTTTCGGCTTCGGCTTTGTCCGCATAGCTTAGCGCTTGGCGCATCCAGTACTCATCTTGCTCTTGGGCAGTCATATTCAATATTGCAATGTAAATTTGGACTTTAGTATACCAGTTCAAACTGGAGAAACCGCTTGGTTACAGAATTATTGCTAAAATTACCAATTTACCATGGCTCCGCGATATAAAATTAGGCTATAATTCGCCGCTTTTTTTATTTAATGAGCTCATAACACACGGGTAAAACATGAAATTTCCGGGACACCGTAGGCATAAACATTATTTTCCAGTGGAAGATAAAGACCCACTTATCAACCACTTAAATGCTGAAGATCGTTTAAAACGCAACTACATATGCGGCATTGATCAAATAGTTGTCGATATTGAAGCCAAAGTCGACCAAGCGTTTTTAGATGAGTTTCATCTTCAACGTGGTATGTCACAAGTCATAGACAATGATGTCACCAATGCGCTCTACGAGCGTTTAAAGCGTGATGACATGATTGATTACGAATTTGCTGGCGGAACTATTGGTAACACCATGCACAACTACTCAGTCTTAGCAGACGACCGCTCTGTATTGCTAGGCGTTATGAGTGAGCGCATTGAGATAGGCAGCTATGCGTATAAGTTTTTATGCAATACTTCTAGCCGAGTCGACTTAGATCATTTGCAACCGGTAGCAGGCCCTATTGGTCGTTGCTTCACCCTGATCGACGACAGTGGAGAGAGAACTTTTGCTATCAGCGCTGGCTTGATGAACTACCTAAAGCCTGAATCTATCAGCCAGTCATTGATCGAAAACGCGTCAGCTTTGGTGATCAGCGCATACCTTATGCGTACCAAAGGGGATGAAACGATGACAAAAGCCACCATGCAAGCAGTTGAATATGCAAACCAAGCTGGTGTCCCTGTAGTACTTACACTTGGTACTAAATTTTTGATCGAACAGGACCCTCAGTGGTGGGCTGAATTCGTCGAAAAGCATGTCGATATTCTTGCTATGAACGAAGAAGAAGGCGAGGCAATTACAGGGTTTGATGATCCGTTAATGGCAGCCGATAAAGCGCTGGATTGGGTGGACTTAGTTATTTGCACCGCGGGTCCAACTGGGCTTTATATGGCAGGTTATGTTGAAGACGAGATGAAGCGAGAGACAGAGTATCCGCTTTTGCCAGGTGCTATCCCTGAATTTAATCGCTATGAATTTTCTCGCGCAATGCGCAAGTCCCACTGCGACAACCCTGTCCGAGTTTATAGTCATACAGCCCCTTACATGGGTGGGCCAGATACGATTAAGAATACCAATGGTGCGGGTGACTGTGCATTAGCAGCTGTTTTACACGACTTATCAGCAAATGTTTACCACCGCTTAAATGTGCCTAATTCAGCCAAGCATGAACAAGCAGCAATTACTTACTCTTCGTTAGCGCAAATTAGTAAATATGCTAATCGCGCAAGTTTCGAAGTTTTAGTGCAGCATTCCCCAAGGTTATCTCGTGGCCTCCCAGAAAGAGAAGACTCTCTAGAGCAATCTTACTGGGATCAGTAAACTAAAAAACGCGAAAGTCATCGCGCTTTGAGTGGCGTTAGAAGATCGCTGTGCCGAGCTCTTCAGCAAGAAATTCTAACGCCGCAATTCCTGCAACAGAATTCCCTACTTTATCAAGACCCGGCGACCACACCGCTATGGTAAAACGCCCAGGTACAACCGCGATTATCGCACCAGACACGCCTGACTTTCCGGGCATACCAACACGATAGCCAAAGTCTCCCGCTGCATCATACAGGCCACTGGTGAACAACAAAGAGTTTAGTTGCTTTACTTGCTTTGCAGGCAGAATTTGTTGACCTGTCTGGGTACAAACACCGCTGTTAGACAAATAGGAAAAACACTTCGCCAATTCCGCTACATTCATCTCAATGGCACAGAAGTTAAAGTATGACCAAAGCACTTCTTCAACTTCATTATTAAAGTTGCCAAATGATTTCATCAAATATGCCATTGCTGCATTGCGATAACGATGCTCATATTCAGACTGAGCAACAACCTTATTAATAGATAGCTTTGGATTACCAGTTTGCATACGATAGCTTTCAAGCATGGTGTGAATAGGCGCACTCAAACGGGAGTACAGCGCATCACAAGTCACAATTGCACCAGCATTAATAAACGGGTTTCTTGGAATACCATTTTCAAACTCAAGCTGAGTAAGAGAGTTAAAAGCTGTTCCTGATGGCTCTTTGCCAACCCTTTGCCACAACTCATCTCCATAACGCTGTAAAGCAAGCGTCAAAGTCATCACCTTAGACACCGACTGCACCGTAAACATAGCTTCACATGCGCCGGCACAATAGGTTTCACCTGATTGGGCTTGAATCGCAATAGCAAACTGGCCGAGTTGCTGCTCTGCTAATGCAGGAATATAGTCTGCGACCTGACCTTGCCTTAAAAAAGGCTGCACATGGGACACGGTACGGTCTAAAATTGATTGGTAGTCTGTCATACAAAATAGGCATAAATCACAATGGCCGGAGTGTAACAAATGCACTTATTCGCAGCCATAAAAAAGCCGCCGAAAAGACAAATTTTCGACGGCTCATATTTTCAACCTAGTAATTACTTAGTAAACAGATCTTTGATGTTAGCCAGATCTGACTTACCAGCAATTAACTCGTCAGGCGTTAACCCAGACAGCTCATGTGGAAAGACTAACCACTCGTCAGACTCGTGAATATAATAGTCAGGCGTCATAGGTACTTTCTTATTGGTAGGCTTGTAGTATGGGCAAGCAACTCGAATGTCTTTCGGTAGATTCAAACGCATCAATTCTTCAAGTTTTTCACGTAATGCATAAATACTGCGACCAGAGTCAAAAACGTCATCGACAATTAAGAGGGAGTCGCCAGCATTGGCATTTTCAATGATGTAATGTAGCCCGTGTACTTTAATTTCTTTTGACTGCTTGCCAATGCCGTAATAAGAAGATGTACGAACCGCGATATGATCTGTTTCGATGCCCTTGTAATCATAGTACTCTTGCACAGCGATCCCAATAGGTGCGCCCCCACGCCAAATGCCAATAATAAAATCAGGACGGAACCCATCTTCATAAACTTGAGCCGCTAGACGGAAAGAATCCTCTAGTAACTGTTGCGCTGTAATGTAGCACTTCTCAGACATAAAAACCCCGTATTGTCAGTGCGAGTGTCACCTTAGTTAGATGTCACTCTGAACAAGAATAACTTATAACCGTGTATTCTAGCCGACTCAGATAGAAATTGCTTGTCATACATCAGGGTTTTTACAGCAAAATGACAGGTTAGCGAGAAAGTGATGACAATGTGCTCATCATCAATCATAGAAATCACAATAAAAAAGCGGGTCATAGGACCCGCTCTCTCGTTGGCTGCTAAGCTTCTGGATCGCCTTCAGTATTGGTATTTTCGGTTTCTAAGAACTCAATCTCAAAGTTATCGACACGTTGTAGGCCTCTTGGCAGCTTGTTACCTCGTCGGCCGCGCTCTCCAAAATAGTGTTCTAGATCAGAATGCTTAAGAGTGAGCTTTCGCTTACCAGCATACAACGTAACGGCACGACCCTCTGGGACGACTGCCAGCACTTTCACAAACTCTTCCCTTGCCTGCACTTTGGCACTCGGTATAGAAATAATCTTATTGCCTTTGCCTTTGGCCAATTTGGGTAAATCCCTAAGCGGGAACAACAGCATACGACCTTCATTCGAAATTGCCATCAAGCGGTCAGTAGCAACATCATTAACGGCAATTGGCGCCATTAACTCAGCACCTTTTGGAATGCTTACTAGCGCTTTACCGTTTTTATTTTTGCTCACGAGATCAGAAAATTCTGTAATAAAGCCGTACCCACCATCAGTGGCCATTAAATACAACTCTTGCTCTTCGCCCATAACGACATGTTCAAAATTAGCCCCAGCTGCGAGGTTAAATCGGCCAGTCATCGGCTCACCTTGGCTTCTCGCTGACGGTAAACTATGTGCATCTGTTGCAAAGGCGCGACCAGAACTGTCCAAAAAGACCGCGGGCTGGTTGCTCTTACCTTTGGCTGAGGCTTTATAGCTATCCCCAGAACGGTAGTTTAATCCCTCAGCATCAATCTCATGACCTTTAGCAAAGCGTGCCCAACCTTTTTCAGAAAGCACCACAGTAACCGCTTCGGATGGGATCAGATCTTTCTCGCTAAGCGCTTTAGCTTCTTGCCTTTCGATCACTGGGGAGCGTCTTTCATCACCATAAAGCTCAGCCGCTTCTTGGATCTCTTTCTTCATTAACGTCGACATACGACGCTCAGAACCCAATGTTAACTCTAGCTTATCGCGTTCTTTACTTAACTCATCTTGTTCACCGCGGATCTTCATTTCTTCTAGCTTTGCTAGGTGGCGCAGTTTTAAGTCTAGAATCGCTTCGGCTTGTGTTTCAGACAATCCAAAGCGAGACATTAACTCTGCTTTCGGATCTTCTTCATTACGTATGATCTCAATCACTTCGTCAATGTTTAAGAAAGCAACCATCAAGCCTTCTAAAATATGCAAGCGAGCCAAGACCTTATCTAAACGATACTGTAGCCTTCTGCGCACAGTTTCACGACGGAATATCAGCCACTCAGAAAGGATTTGCTGGATATCTTTAACTTGTGGACGCCCATCAAGCCCAATCATATTGAGGTTTACACGATAGTTTTTCTCAAGATCGGTCGTCGCGAATAAGTGTGCCATTAGAGGCTCAGCTTTAACACGATTTGAACGCGGTACGACAACAATTCGCGTTGGGTTTTCATGGTCAGACTCATCGCGCAAATCCGCAACCATTGGCAGCTTTTTAGCTGTCATTTGGGCGGCGATTTGCTCTAGTATTTTTCCGCCAGACGTTTGATGCGGTAATGCCGTAATAACAATTTCGCCTTGCTCTTCTTGATACACAGCACGCATCTTGATTGACCCACGGCCAGTCGTATAGATTTTACGAATATCATCTTTTGGCGTAATAATTTCAGCTTCGGTGGGGTAATCCGGAGCTTGAACAACTTCCAGCAATTCCTCTAAAGTCGTTTTTGGCTTGTCCAACAACATGCAGCACGCCGTTGCCAGCTCATTGACGTTATGCGGTGGAATATCAGTAGCCATGCCAACAGCAATACCAGTCACACCATTTAATAAGATATGCGGAAGGCGTGCAGGTAATACCTGTGGCTCTTTCATTGTGCCATCAAAGTTTGGCGCCCAGTCTACAGTGCCCTGACCGAGTTCTTTGAGCAATACTTCTGAAAATTTTGATAAGCGCGCTTCGGTATAACGCATTGCAGCAAATGATTTAGGATCATCTGCTGCGCCCCAGTTACCTTGCCCATCCACCAACGGATAACGGTATGAAAACGGCTGCGCCATTAAAACCATGGCTTCATAACATGCGCTGTCGCCGTGCGGATGGTACTTACCTAATACGTCACCTACCGTACGCGCAGACTTCTTATACTTTGCAGCTGCAGATAACCCCAGTTCACTCATTGCATAAACAATGCGACGTTGAACCGGCTTTAAGCCATCACCAATATGTGGCAATGCCCTATCCATGATCACGTACATGGAATAATTTAAGTAGGCGTCTTCAGTAAAGCGCCCCATTGGTAATTGTTCTATCCCCTGCAATGACAGGGCTTGTGGATCAGTCATGACACACCTTACTTCTTGTTATACCTCGGCTTTGTCGCCATGTTGCTCTAACCAAGCTTTACGATCGCCGGAGCGCTTTTTCGCCAACAGCATATCCATCATTTCCATCGTCTGTTCTTGTTCATCTAAAGTAAGCTGAACTAAACGACGGGTATTGGGGTCCATCGTGGTCTCACGCAATTGCATTGGGTTCATTTCACCCAACCCCTTAAATCGTTGCACATTGACTTTGCCACGTTTTTTCTCCGCTTCAATGCGGTCTAATATGCCACGTTTTTCATCTTCATCTAGCGCGTAATATACTTCTTTGCCCACATCGATTCTAAATAGTGGTGGCATTGCAACGTAAACGTGCCCTGCCTCAACCAAGGTTGGGAAATGTTTTACAAACAACGCACATAGCAAGGTTGCAATGTGTAGACCGTCCGAGTCTGCATCTGCAAGGATACACACTTTGCCATAGCGCAGTGCGGATAAGTCTGTTGAGTCAGGGTCAATTCCCAACGCGACAGAAATATCGTGGACTTCTTGAGAAGCTAAAATCTGACCCGAGTCAACTTCCCAAGTATTCAAGATTTTACCACGCAAAGGCATGATGGCCTGAAATTCTCGGTCACGCGCCTGCTTAGCTGAACCACCCGCCGAGTCACCTTCTACTAAAAATAGCTCTGAACGCTCAGTTTCACTGCCTGAGCAATCCGTTAACTTACCGGGCAATGCAGGACCACTGGTTACTTTTTTACGTACGACTTTCTTAGCAGCTCGTAGTCGTTTTTGGGCGTTGCTGATACACAGTTCAGCCAGCAGCTCAGCGGTATCTGTGTGCTCGTTCAACCATAGGCTAAACGCGTCTTTCACAATACCCGATACAAATGTTGCACATGAACGAGAGGAGAGCTTTTCTTTTGTTTGACCCGCAAATTGTGGATCCTGCATTTTCACAGAAAGTACGTAACTGCACTTATCCCAAACATCATCTGGTGTCAGCTTGACACCTCTAGGCAATAAATTACGGAATTCGCAAAACTCTCGCATCGCCTCTAAAAGGCCTTGTCTTAACCCGTTTACATGGGTACCACCCTGCGCTGTTGGGATCAGGTTTACATAGCTCTCTGCTATTGACTCGCCACCTTCTGGCAGCCAATGCAACGCCCAGTCAACCCCCTCAGTAGAACCACTGAAACTCCCTGTAAATGGAGATTTCGGTAGCACTTCTAAATCTTTGGCGCTGTCACTTAAGTAATCTTGCAAACCCGATTCAAAGTGCCACTCTTGTGTTTCTTTGGTTTGTTTATTGATAAATCGTATGCGTAAGCCCGGACATAAAACAGCTTTTGCTTTGAGTAAATGATTAAGTTTTGTCAAAGAGAAGTTGGCAGAGTCAAAATAGCTAGCATCTGGCCAAAACTGAACTGAAGTACCTGTGTTACGCTTACCAACGCTACCGGTTACCTCTAAATCCTGTACTTTGTCACCGTTTTCAAATGCGATTTCAAATTGCTGCGCATCACGCTTTACCGTTACTTCCACCCGGGTAGAGAGCGCGTTTACAACCGAGATACCTACGCCGTGCAAGCCACCTGAAAATTGGTAGTTTTTATTTGAGAACTTACCGCCGGCATGAAGTTTAGTTAATATTAATTCGACACCTGGGATCCCTTCTTCAGGGTGCACATCCACAGGCATACCACGGCCATCATCAATGACTTGCAGCGAGTTATCTTCATGCAAAATTACATCAATTTTACTCGCATGACCTGCCAATGCTTCATCAACACTGTTGTCGATAACTTCCTGACCTAAGTGGTTTGGTCGAGTGGTGTCCGTATACATACCCGGACGGCGTTTAACTGGCTCTAAGCCATTTAACACCTCAATGGCTTCTGCGTTATAATTTTGCTGACTCATAAATGCTACTGACTAAGTTATTTCTTTATGTTTTAGTTAATTTTAAGAAAATTGGCGAGGCGATCAAAGTGCCTTTCAAAATTCATGAAACTGTGATCTCCACCAAACTCTATTTTCGATGGGCAGTCACGATAATACTCCACAGCTTCTTGATAAGGTAACACCTCGTCACCAGTTTGCTGTAATAGCAATATATTGCTTGGAGTAGTTAATTGCTTAACATACATACTCTTAAGTGCAAAGACATGTTCTTTGGTAAGCTCATATTCTATATCCTGATAGGGATTATACTGAGTTCCGAGGTAATCCCATAACAATTTATCCGGCCTAATTGCTGGGTTTACAACAACTGCTTTAATTGCAAACCGTTCAGATAAATATGTTGCGTAAAACCCACCTAACGAACTGCCGACTAGTACACTATCGTTGTCAATTAACTGCTCAAGTTGAATAATCGCGATGCGCGGATCATAGTGTAAACGAGGTACAATATATTCGCATTGAGCTTGGCAAAATTCACCAAATTGCTGTGCTTTAAATGATTTCTCTGAACTATTAAAGCCGTGGATATAAATTACTTTTCGAGCCATTTAACCTCTGTTTGTATGCCATCCTGTGTCCAATTAATCAACCTGTACGCCGCGCCTAAATTTTCTTGTTGCCACTGCGCTGTATTCTTAGTGAATTGGATTGAGGTCGCTGGAGTTGCATAGAGCGTCATGCCTCGAAACCGAAACTGGTACTCGTTATGTACGTGGCCATGAAATAAACCCAACACTTGTCCGCTATCCACTAGCCGATTAAGCAACTGGGGGCCATTGTCTAACATATGCTTATCGAGGTAACCATCTATAGGCAAAGGGTTGTGATGACAAAAAACAACACTAGGTGACTCACAATGTTTCTCTAGTTCGTTTAAATGTGAGGTTTCAATCCAGCCCGCTGGGGTTGGACCTTTACTATTTACCAGCAGAATTTGGCCCATTTCAAAAGCGATACGTTTAGTTTGTTGAATTTGCCCGTGACTGATTTTTGATAAATACTCGATGTCATCATGGTTACCTGGCAACCAAAATAGCGGGCACGCCAACTTAGAGCTTGCTACCAGCCTTGCAAATAACTCATACGACTCATAAGTATGATCTTGGGTGAGATCGCCACCAAAGATAACCGCATCTAAATTCAATTGCGCAAGCGCGTTTAAAATAGCGCCGAAGTGCTGCGCTGTGTTCACGCCAAAATATTCCCCACCCTCATCGGCAAATAAGTGTGTGTCTGTGATATGAGCAATGCGCAATTGTGCCTGATTGAACTCGTATTTGTCTTCAAACCAGCCCATTATTTACGTCCCAATTCAATGGCACTCGACCGTTTTCGATACAAGCTATAAGCCAATCGGCTAAAAACGCATTCAACTGATACTTCTCGTCTTTGTGGTGCATATTCGGGTTAGGGTAACGATATGATGGTTTCACTTTTTGGTGATAATTGTGCTGCACAACTTCAGCGACGCGTGCATCATGATACAGTCTCACAGCCAGTTCAAATTCGCCGATATGGCAGCTTAAACCATGCTTTTGGCGGATAGAAATATCCGTTGTATATTTTTCAACATCATCGACAACAATGTAGAAGTCCATAGAGCCCATTTTAATTTGACGCTGTTTGCCCACTTGTTCTTCAGGCATCACCTTAAGTGCACGCAAATAGTTGCGCTCACACAAAGTTATATATTGAGGTAAAGACTGTACGTAACTTCGCTCAGAAGCCTTACCCTTTAATCCATATTCACGCATCAAACCAGACAAAATGACTCCCATTTCACAACATTGTTGCAAGTTTCGATTTATTTAGCGCTAACCATTGTAGACTAATCACGGTAGCAGCGTTATCAATTTCCTCACTTTCGAGCCTCGCCATCGCTTCGTCGAAAGGTAATACATGCGTTTTTATGTCTTCACCTTCTTCTTCCAAACCAAAAACACCTGCTACATGCTCGCTTAAATCCACTTCCGCTAAATATAAATATAAACGCTCTGTAGACCCACCTGGGCTAGATAAATATGAGCGCATGTAATGCAGTTTGTTGAGCTTCAAACCAGCTTCTTCTTGTGCCTCTTTTCTGGCAACTCCCTCGAGATCAGTACTTCCCTCAGCCATTCCCGCAATACATTCCAATAACCAAGGAGAGTTTTTCGTTGCCAAAGCACCAATGCGAATTTGTTCGATTAATAATACTTCATCTCTAACAGGATCATAAGGTAACACTGCCACCGCATGACCACGGTCAATAATCTCCCTGCGGATTGTCTCAGATACACCACCGTCAAATAGCGCGTGTTCAAAGGCATATTCTTTGATTGTTAGAAACCCATCGTACAAAACACCACCCGAAGACGGCTTCAATACAACATCATTGCTATTGTATTGGCTAATTTCTTTCATTTTTAATCCTAGATTCATAAAGTAGGGTTTAATATCGGCTATTTTATCCCCATATTGCAATAAGCAACGAAACGGGCCCGAAAAGCCAGAACTGATAATGTATTATATTCTGTTACACTTGTTTTGTTTTTATCCCTGAATAGCACTTGGGAATTTGCATGAAAACAAGGTAACATGCTGACAATAAAATTGTCTAAGGACTGCAAAAATAATGAAAAAAACCATTTTATCTATGTTGGTTGGCTTGACCTGTGCGCTGTCAAGTAACAGCTCATACGCAGAAGACCTGCTTCAAGTTTACGACATTGCGACGGCAAACGATCCTACGGTGTTGCGTGCAAAAGCCAATGCAGATGCACAAAAGTACGCACAAGACAGCGCACTTGGTGCTTTACTACCAACATTGGGACTAAGACTAAGCTATTCTGATACCGACTCTACAGGTTCACTACCGACACAAAATGATGAATCTGGGTATACATTAAACGACAGCTATAGAGACTCATTTTCTCGTACACTGACGTTAAACCAAACTATTTTCGATCTTAGTATTTGGGAAGGTTTATCAATTGCTGAAAAGCGCGCGATGCAATCTTTGACTCAGTATGAGCAAGAAAAACAAAACCTGATTGTACGTATCGCACAGGGCTACTTTAATGTACTTGGTGCACTAGACGGCTTAGAGTTCGTACAAGCAGAAAAGCGTGCAATCGAACGCCAACTTGAGCAAACCAAACAGCGTTACGAAGTAGGTTTGACAGCAATTACTGATGTTCACGAGGCACAAGCTCAATTTGACCAATCAGTTGCAAATGAGATTGTTGCGCAAAACGAAGTTGAAACGGCACGTGAAACTCTGCGCACAATCACAGGTAAATACCACGCAAAACTCGATAAGTTAAATACAGAAAAGTTTTCAACGGTAAAACCGAACAAACAAGCAGATGATTTCATCAACATTGCGAAAGAGAAAAACCTTTCGTTACAGGTAGCAAAGTCATCTCTAGAAATTGCACAAGATCAAATCGATCAAGCGCAAGCAGGACATTACCCTACTTTGTCTTTCCAAGCATCACACGGGGATTCATTGACCAATACGCCAGGCAGTGAACTTGCACCTCGTAGCGACGAAACCACAATTGGGCTACAACTTGACGTTCCAATATACTCTGGTGGTAGAACGGTTGCAGCAACAGATCAGGCTAGAGCACTGTATGTTGCGGCAAGTGAAGACCTAGAAGCGTCAATGCGTAACATTACACGTTCAGTAATCACTTCTTACAACCAAGTAATGTCTGATGTGGCGACTTATCGCGCTTTAGAACAAGCGGTGGTCTCAGCTGAAAGTGCTTTACAAGCAACTGAAGCTGGCTTTGAAGTAGGTACTCGTACTATCGTTGATGTTTTAGTGAGCACGCGTAACCTTTACAGTGCCAAACGTAACTTAGCAAATTTACGTTATCAGTACATCTTGTCGACGCTACAACTGAAACAAGCTTCTGGTGACTTAACTCGTGACGATCTAGAAGCAATCAACAGAGGTTTAGTTGCAAACAACTAGCCTTGATTTGATGGGGCCAGTTACCACTGGTCCCAAACTCCTCAATTGCCAAATCAACAACGCTTGAGCAAATTGCAAGTTATAGATAAACTACTCCCTTTTATGCTTGTACGAGAACGCCACCTTGGTTCACAATCCCACCTTTAAATTACAGTTTTTAGCACCTAAATTTTGGCTTACTTGGCTTGGTGTCATAGTCCTTTATAGTCTTTCTTGGCTGCCTCAAAGCGTGCAGTTTTCTCTCGGAAGGTTGCTGGGCAGACTGGTACATCGTTTTGTCAAAAAGCGCCGAAAAATTGCTGAAGTTAATTTGACGCTTTGCTTCCCAGACATGGACGAACAAGCGCGCAGTGCCATGGTACTTAAAAATATGGAAAATACTGGGATTGCTACATTTGAAACGGGTATGGCTTGGTGGTGGCCTGAATGGCGTGTCAAACGTGCCGTTGGCTCTATCAAAGGGTTAGAGCACTTTAAAAGTGCACAAAAAAATGGCAAAGGCGTATTGCTTTTAGTACCTCATATGCTGCATTTAGAAATGCTTGGAAGAATTTTAGGCACAGATACGCAAGGCATTGGTTTCTACCGCCCTCATAATAATCCCTTAATGGAATACTTTATGACCAAGGGTAGGTTGCGCTCTAATGAGTTTCTGATAGGTAAGCGTGACGTAAAAGGGTTATTGAAGGCACTTCACGATAAAAAAGTCTGTTACTACCTGCCAGACCAAGACTATGGCAGAAAACGGTGTGAGTTTGCCCCTTTTTTCGCAGTACCTGATGCAGCAACAACTACTGGTACTTTATTATTTTCATCTAGTAAAAAGTGTGAGACATTAAGCTTAACAGGTATTCGTGATAAACACGGTAAATACCATATCACGATTCATCCTGCGATGGCTGACTTTCCAAGTGAAGATGAAAATCATGATGTCACACGCGTTAATAAAAGAATGGAGCAATCAATCATGCAAGCTCCAGAACAATACATGTGGTTGCACAGGCGGTTTAAAACTAGGCCTGATGAGAGTGATCCATCGTATTACTCTTAAACTACGAATAACTGGCGTCGCGTAATATGGCTAAAAAAAATAAAAAACGTTTATCCGCAATGTGGTTTTGGACAAAGCACCTTTCTTTAGGTGCGATCTTAGTTTGGGCTGCTTACTACTTCTTGTATGGCAATATTCCTAAAATGGAATTTAAAGAAACAACCAACGCAGCTGCGCAAGGCTTGTCTCAGTTTTATGCCAATTTTCGCGACCGCATGAATGAGCGAGACACGGAGCGTGAGAAGTTCGTTATGGATATTGGAAAACCAACGTTTCCACTTGATGACGCACTTGCCCAGAGGGAACTCGTTGTGAAGCCGACTAACCAAAGGTGGACTGGTGAGTCACAGCCTCGACGTTTCGAAATGGGTAATACTCTCAAAAGCGTATTAACGAGTTACGCCAAACAAGAAGACATAGAGCTTTTTTGGTACCTCAGTAAAGACTATGTCGTAAAACAAAACTTTCGTGTTGATTCTGACTTTGTTAGTGCATTATATCAGGTAGGTAGAGCCATCAACGACGATTTCGAGTTTGAGGTTTACACGTTCTTTTGTCATCGCCAAAGGGCTGCAGTAATCACAGAGAACCCTTCTATATTTGTGCGAGAAAATTGCCGACGACTCACAAATTAGTACTTGGGCCTACTCAAGGTAGGCCTGCCAAATACATTTCACCATCGAACTTTGCTCTACCAGCTTTTGAGCATCGATTGTCTTTCCTTTGCCATTTAAACTGTTCAAGTGATAACACTCTCTTAATTGACAGTATGCTTGCGTTAAAGTGGATTGCTGATGCTCACTAATGACCGACTCAGCACAGGCTTGTTCTAAAATTCGAATGTTATCTGAATAACGTGTGAGCGCAGGGTAATCATGGGAAAAGGCAAGCACTAAATATTGGGTTAAAAACTCAATATCTGTCATACCACCACCGCCCTGCTTGAGATCAAACTCTTGTTCACTGTCTTTAGACAAGTGGGCGCGCATTTTCGCACGCATTTTTACGATGTCTTGTTTAAGCGCTTCTATATCACGCTGTTGGCACAAAATATCATGGCGTATCCAGTGGAACCTTTCTACCAAATCCGACTCTCCAACAACCATTCTCGCCCTCACCAAGGCCTGATGCTCCCAGGTCCAAGCTTGCTCTTGTTGATATTGATAGTAACTCTCAATATTAATTGCCAATAAGCCCGAGTTTCCTTCTGGTCGTAATCGTGTATCTAACTCATACAATATCCCCGATGGGGTCCTCGTATTGAACAGATGCATTAACCGCTGTGCAAGTTTCAAGTAAAACTGCCTTGAAGAAATCGCCTTATCCCCCATGGTCTTACTGCTACCATCACAATTGTGCACAAACACTAAGTCTAGATCTGATTCATACCCCAGTTCAAAGCCCCCTCCTTTGCCATAGGCTATCACAGCAAACCCTTTAGCACTTACAGAGGCCCCTTCTGGGTACCCATAGCGACCAACCATTTGTGCCCATGCAATATCAACCGCCTTGGCAACAATTGATTCAGCAAGAGCAGTGAGGTGATCACTGACCTTCATAATATCCAAAACGCCCGTTGCATCTGCTGCCGCTATCCGCAGTTGTTGAGTTTGCTTAAATTGCCTCAAGGCTTCCATTTGCAGCTCTAGGTCGTCTTCATCAATGCGTAAGAAATATTGTTGGATTTCACTGTAATAGGCGTTCAGAGGCAGTGGGCGGTATAACACAGCAGGATCTAAGAGTTCGTCCAGCAAGATTGGGTACCGTGCTATTTGCAAAGCTATCCAAGAACTGTGTGCGCAAAGCTTTATTAGCTGTTGTAAAGCACCTATGTTTTCATACAAGAGCTCTAAATACGCTGTTCTTGATGCAACTTTGGCAATGATATCGAGCACACTTTGCAGTGTCTCCGCCGACTTGATGGCGCTCATTTCTCGTAAAACTAAGGGCATTAACCGATCAAGGACATCTCGACCACGAACCCCTATTTGTTTTTTATTGATACCCGCATAAAACGTATCTAGGACCCCCTGCCACTGAGTACACTCTGATGGTGATAATCCAATCTCTAAATAGCTCATATCTCGTTGTTCCCATGCCGAGGTATAGCTTGAGTCTAACTCTTCACAATCATGAGGCTCCTCTCCAATGACCTGAACAAACTCTTGTCGAATCCCTGATTGTACCGTGTCAAACAATGCAAACAGTGCATGTGTGTCGCTGACCCCAAGAAGCTGGCACAACCTGAGCTGGTTTAAGTCGTCGTCAGGTAGTGTTTGTGTTTGCTCATCATTGAATGCCTGTAAATACTGCTCAGCACGACGCAAAAACAAGTATTGCGATTGCAACTCTGTGGCAACTTTTTTCGGGATAACATCTAATTTAGCCAATGTACTTAAAGCGCTTAGTAATGAAGGAACTTGTAATTCAGGTTCTCGGCCACCTCTGATCATCTGCAAGGCTTGTACTATGAATTCTACTTCGCGAATACCACCAGCCCCTAATTTGATGTTGTTTTTGAGCCCTTTGCGTCGAACTTCTTGAGCAATCATATACTTCATTTTTCTCAGCGATTCGATCACTGAAAAGTCGATATAGCGACGAAATACAAATGGTCTAATAAGTACTTTAAACTCATCCCAATAAGCGTTCTTTTCTCCTAACAGGCGTGCTTTAAGCATCGCGTAACGCTCCCACTCGCGCCCTTGATCTTGGTAGTAGTCTTCCATTGCTGAAAAGCTCATTACTAAAGGGCCACTGTCACCAAAAGGCCTCAACCGCATATCAACACGAAAAACCTGACCATCCATGGTACGTTGATCCAAAGCTGCGATCAGCTTTTGTGCAACTTTAGTATAAAAGACTTGTGCCTCAACACTGCGCCGCCCACCTTGCGTGTTCACAGACTTTGGGTAAGTAAAAATAAGATCGATATCAGAAGAAAAGTTTAGCTCTTGTCCCCCGAGTTTACCCATACCCAGTACCAGCATGGGGATAGGCTGCCCGCGTTCATTTAGAGGCACCCCGTTGCTCGCGGCGACCTGCAAGAACGCCCATTCATTTGCGCTCGCAATAAGGTGCTCACTTAACTGTGATTGATATAAAATGCTGTCTGCAATATCGTTACCAAGCACCAGATCAAGCCACATTAATTTCAACCAATAGCGTTTACGATAAACACGTAACTGCCTAAAAGCATCTTGCTCGTTGAGATCAGCCACCACAGAAGTAAAAATTGCTTCGCAGCGACGACTTTGCATAGCTTGTTCATCTAACAGCCAATCAACCCATTGAGGGTGCTGCGCCAATATGCGATAAGCAAAATCACTCAGGGCTAAAAGCTGAACGACTTGATCGTGTGTATCGCGTTCAGGAAATAACTCACGAAATCGCTGCTGCCCTAGTTGGGTTAATTCACCTGTCTTGTGGTTTTGTTCCATACAAAAATCTCCGGTGCCCTGTGGCTCATTTGTTGGGCAGTGTTATAGTAACGCTAAATAACACAAACCTTACACTGAGCATGAGTTACTTGTCTTTAGAAAACAGCAATTTTTTCATCATTGGAAGCAGCCTAGTGCTCATCTGTATAGCACTCACCAGTCTGCGTTTAATTGTGCAAATGCATGCCAAAAAGTTATTGCAAAAAGAACTAGCGCAACGTGACAACTTTGCACTTGGGATCAACTATGCTGCCAAAGTAGCCGTTTTGTGTGGCAGTATCAGTTATTTTTTCGGCAACCTTACTGTATTTGATGCCTCTGTCATACATATGCAAATACTGCTGCCAATGGGATTAATTTGGTCCTATATATATCTAGGGCAGTATATACATCGAAAATGGATTCTCTATCGGTTCAATGAAGCTCAAGCTATATTAAACCAAAATGTCTGTGCAGCTTTAGTGGACTCGGGCATGTTAATAGGCAATTGCATCCTCGTCCTTGGATTGTACCAGTGGTTTGCCCCGACTGACTTCAAATCCCTCTTTATCGCTAGTATCTGTTTCATTGTTTTGCAATTGTTGTTTGCATTAGACAGTAAGTTTAGGGAGTCTCGTTTTGCTAAATCCAATCAAGGGGCTTCTCTACAGGACAATTTCAACCTAGCTAACACTTCCATTGGCATTCGTTATGCGGGTAAAACCATTGGTTTAGCTTTAGCTATTTACGCAGGCTTACACAGTGCACCCAGTTATGAAGGAAAAATCGTAGATAGTTTACTGACTGTACTTATTCACTCCATATTTATGTGGATACTTCTATACCTATGTAGCAGGTTACTAATAAAAATAGTGTTGCCAAAAGTGAACATTGGATTAGAAGTTGACCATCAAGATAATATTGGTATTGCCTGCTTAGAATTTGCTGTTTTTTGTACCATGGGCTATTTACTAATAAACATGTTTTCAATTTAGCTGCGTAAATAGATATTGGAGATCGTGCTTCTGGAGAGTTATGTCCTTGAACTTAGATAACTTCTTACTCGTTGATAGTAACTGGGAGTTTAGCCAAGAGTTTGTTGAATTTGTAAAGACACTGGCGCCTGATACTCCCAGTAAGATTATTATTGCTGGCGATAATACAAAACAGATGCTTAAAATGATGTTTAAGGACCAAATCAAAGACTATAGCTACTGTGATTTTGATAATGAAATCAGCGTCTCTGAGCTTGCTACTTACCTCCACGAACATCATCAAATAAAAGGCGTCCTTATAAACTCTTTGGATTATCATCTAGCAGATGAGAAGCAAAGGTTTATTTTTAACTCTTTACATGCAGAGCGATACACCATTGAACAATTACCAAATGGTTACGACTATCATCGCATTTCAGATCCGTTTAATAACAATCACCTAACATGTAACTCGAGCCTTGCCGCAACTAAAGAAGATACATTTAGCGAGTTCATAGTACTAAAAACAGATACTACTGATTAATGCACTTTCCCCGCCATTGTACTGTTTTTTATACAGTGTGTTAGGGTATCTGGCGCTAGACTCACTGCCACGAAAGCCTTACCATTGACGCATTGAAAATCTAGAACGTGTACACGATGCGAATTCCACACATATACCAACCTTCTGACTTATCAATTAATCAATCTACAGACTTAAGTGAAGATGCTGCAGGCCACATAGCGCGTGTATTGCGTATGGGCGCTGGCGAGCAAGTAAGTCTATTTAATGGTCAAGGTGGCGAATACTTAGCAACCATAGAATCCGTATCAAAAAAGTCGGTAACGGTTGTACCCACCGAGTTCATCGACAAGTGTGCAGAGTCACCATTAAAGGTTCATTTAGGTCAGGGGATCTCACGAGGCGATAAAATGGACTTTACCATTCAAAAGTCGGTTGAGCTTGGAGTGAGCGAAATTACGCCGCTATTCACGACACGCTGTGGTGTCAAACTGAGTGGTGATAGGCTTGCTAAGAAGCATCAGCAATGGCAAAAAATCGCTATATCAGCAGCAGAGCAATCTGGCCGTAACTACATCACAAAAATCCATACGCCTATGACACTTGAACAGTGGCTAGCCCAGCAAAGTGACGAATTGAAGCTGACACTACATCCACGCGCTGCGCACTCAATCAAGACCTTACCAGAGCCAAAGCATGGAGTTAGGTTTTTAGTGGGGCCTGAAGGCGGGTTTACCGATGAAGAAATGCACAGCACCAGCGAACAGGGCTTTGTTGATATTAAAATCGGACCTCGCGTACTGCGTACAGAGACGGCAGCCCTAACAGTTTTGAGCGCTCTTCAGCTGCAGTTTGGTGATTTGGCTCTTTAAATTACCAAATACGACCACATATAAACGTTACACGGCGGCAGAATACTTGCCGCACCGAACGATACTCTAAAAGTAACTCATAAGGTAAATGCAATGGCAGTCAAACTCGGGATAATTTCAGATCCAATCAGTGGTTTCAACATTAAAAAAGATACTGGTTTTGCCATGATGATGGCAGCACAACAAAGAGGGTATGAGCTGTATTACATGGAAATGGATGACTTGTATCTGTATCAAGGTGCAGGTAGAGCGACCGCCGCCAAAGCAAAGGTGTTTAATGATGAACAACACTGGTATGAGCTGGCTGATAAAGAAGACATTGCACTAAGTGAATTAGACGTCATTTTAATGCGTAAAGACCCTCCTTTTGACACGGAGTATATCTACGCGACTTATATTCTTGAACGCGCTGAACTTGCTGGGACGCTAGTCGTCAATAAACCACAAAGCCTACGAGACGCTAATGAAAAGTTATTTACAGCTTGGTTTAGTGAACATACGCCAGATACCTTGGTCACGCGTAATACACAGCAAATTAGAGAGTTTTTAGAAAAGCACCAAGACATTATTCTTAAGCCACTTGATGGTATGGGCGGCGCATCGATTTTTAGAGTACAAAAGAGCGATCCGAATATTGGCGTTATTTGCGAAACTTTGACAGAGCACGGACAACGTTTTGCCATGGCGCAGAATTACATCCCGGAGATCAAAGAAGGTGATAAACGCGTATTAGTAGTAGATGGTGAGGTGATCCCTTATTGCCTAGCTCGTATCCCTCAGAGCGGTGAAACGCGAGGTAACTTGGCAGCTGGTGGTCGTGGCGAGGCAAGACCTATTAGCGACAGTGACAGAAAAATCGCAGAAGCCATAGCACCAACTCTAAAAGAAAAGGGTCTAATCTTTGTAGGCCTAGACATCATTGGAAATAGGTTGACAGAAATTAATGTCACAGCGCCGACATGTGTTAAGGAAATTGAAGCTGCATACGATATATCTATTATGGACAAGTTTTTTGATGCGATTGAAACAAAACTCAACCATACTGAAAGTTAAATCATAGAAGGGGTCACGCATGCAATCATTAGCAAATCACTTTCTCATCGCGATGCCAAATTTGCAAGACCCGCTATTTAAACGTTCGGTCACTTACATCTGCGAACACAACGAAGAAGGGGCGATGGGCCTAATAGTCAATCACCCTATTGACGTAACCGTTGGCGAACTGCTTGATCAAATCGAAATAGACAACGACAAATCAAGCAACGCTGCTGAGCAAACGGTATTTGCAGGTGGTCCTGTACATACTGATCGAGGCTTTGTGCTACATACGCCGAAGATAGGCTATGCTTCGAGCAAAGAGCTTAGCTCTGATATTATGATCACAACCTCTAAGGATGTGCTCGCGTCTCTCACTTACCATGATAGTCCTGAGGCGTTTATCATCACGCTAGGCTATTCTGGGTGGGAAAAAGGCCAGCTAGAGAAAGAAATCCTCGAAAACTCTTGGTTAATCATTCAAGCTGATCCAGAAATTATTTTTAGTACACCACCTGAAAAACGCTGGGAAAAAGCAGTCAGTATGCTC
This sequence comes from Pseudoalteromonas luteoviolacea S2607, assembly GCF_001625575.1. Taxonomy (GTDB): domain Bacteria; phylum Pseudomonadota; class Gammaproteobacteria; order Enterobacterales; family Alteromonadaceae; genus Pseudoalteromonas; species Pseudoalteromonas luteoviolacea_E. Next base: position 30,458 of record NZ_AUXV01000026.1, on the reverse strand, counting down.
GGTATTGATATCGCACAGCTCAGTAATCAAGCAGGACATGCATAAACAAAATGAGTAGTAAAAAAGAAAAGACCCCCGTAGGTCAGCGCACTGTAATGGGGTTCGATTTTGGCACCAAAAGTATAGGTATGGCCGTTGGCCAAGAAGTGACTGGTACCGCAACAAGTATAGGGGCAGTAAAAGCACGTGACGGTATTCCAAATTGGTCAGATATCGAAGTGCACGTAAAAGAATGGCAGCCAGATCTCCTTGTTGTTGGCCTGCCGCTTAATATGGACGGCACCAATCAACAGGTGACGTTTGCAGCTAAAAAGTTTGCCAACCGTTTGCACAACAACTACCGCCTGCCTGTTGAAACTCAGGATGAAAGGTTAACAACAACCGATGCGAAAGCTAGGCTATTCGATCAAGGGGGTTACCGATCCCTAGCCAAAGACAATGTAGATGCAATGTCTGCGGTGATTATTTTAGAAAGCTTTTTTGAACAGCTATGGGGTGAGTAAAAGTATTGTTCATCTAACGAGGCATTGCATTTAATTGCCGATATTGATTTAAATCAGGGATTAATCCAGCTTGTCGATATGCATCAACGATTTTTCCCTGCAACCTGAGCTTTTTCAAACCTCTTTGTATTGCCAAGAATGCCCGTTCACCATCTGGGTGCAGTTTAGACACCACAAAATGGCGACTGCTATCTAACAATACAACCCAGTGAGGATGAGACACGAGGCTTATCCCCGCTAGTTGAAAATCATTTCCCGCATGCGGCATCAGGGGGATCAACATAAAGTCAACCCATTGTTTATTTACCATTTGCGCTTGCGCTGCCCATGTTGTTTCGTTTAGCAACCTTTTTAACGGCAGGTTGCTCAGTGTTTGCCAATCAACCACCCAGCGGTTTGACGATACTGCCGTTAATTCCTGTAGATCATTAATAGACGATAGCTTCGCCATCTTCGTGTTTGTTTTTGCATAATACAGACCCGCGTAAAACTCTCCTTTTCTAACAACAGGGTCACTGATAAACAGCTTATCTTTTTTATCGAGTGCTTCTTCGTACCAATAAGTATCAAAGCTTAACAACTGCTTTCCTTGTTCTAGTAAATTGGTATCTCTGAAATTAATGTTTCCAGGGCGGTATTTAAAAGGTTTATCAAAGCCACCGAGCAATAACGCTTTATGCAGTAACACCATGTCTATCACATCACGGCGTATAAATTGAGAGTGGAAGTCATCCACAAGCAGTGGAGAGCGACCTGCAATGAGGGTCGTGTAGTTAACATACACATCATCACGAATATATATGTCAACATACTCATTTTGAGCCCAGCTACATTCAGCGAGGCTCAGAAAATAGAAAGCAATAATGTTAAAAAACTTAGTTTTTCTTGCCTTCCAACCCATCAATGGTGACCCCTTGTAAAAAGCCAGCTCCTTTTTGCTCATTATTTTGCAGTTTGATCATCAAACGCAGATCATTAGGCGAGTCAGCATGATGAAGCGCATCAGCATAATTAATCCGCTGATTTTTATATAATTCAAATAACGCTTGGTCAAATGTCTGCATGCCCATCTCTTTAGATTTAGACATTGTTTCTTTAATAGAGCCAATGTCACCTTTCTTAATCAACTCAGCGACCATCGGTGAGTTAAGTAACACTTCTATTGCAGCAACTCGCCCTTCACCTTTCGAATTCGGAACAAGTTGCTGAGCGACAATCGCGCGTAGATTGAGCGCCAAATCATATTTAAGTTTGTCATGCTTTTCTTTTGGCACTAAGTGCATGATACGGTCAATCGCCTGGTTAGCATTATTAGCATGCAACGTCGCTACACAAAGGTGTCCCGTTTCTGCGAAACTTAACGCATATTCCATGGTTTCTTGTGAGCGAATTTCACCAATTAAAATAACGTCTGGCGCCTGCCGCAATGAACTTTTCAGGGCAGCCTCGAAGCTTTCTGTATCTAACCCAACTTCTCTTTGTGTGATGATACTCTTGCGATGTTCATGCACAAATTCAATTGGATCTTCAATCGTTAGAATATGACCTCGCTGATTGCGATTACGGTAACCAAGCAAGGCTGCAAGCGATGTTGATTTACCCGTACCTGTACCACCAACAAACAATACCAAACCACGCTTCGACATAATTACATCGGTTAATACGGAGGGCAGTCCCAATTGCGTCACATCGGGGATCTCAGTCACAATACGTCTGATAACCATGCCAGCGCAGTCGCGCTGCCAAAATGCAGATACACGAAAACGCCCTATCTCATTAGCAACAGCAAAGTTGCATTCTTTCTCTTGATGGAACTGTTGCTTTTGCACTTCAGTCATCGCAGACTCAACCATTGCAAGAGAACCGTCATTGTCCAGCACTTCATCGTCCAACGCACGAAGTTCACCGTCAATCTTGGCACTAACGGCAAGCCCTGACGAAACAAACAAGTCAGAAGCTTCTTTGTCCACCATCAGCTGTAAATAATCTTTCAATGCCATAATTAATACCCACTACCAAACTGATTCTTGTCATGTGCTTTCGTGTAAGCATCTTGTGTTGTAATCAGCCCGTGATTAACCAAGTTCATTAAGCACTGATCCATGGTTTGCATGCCATGTAATGCACCGGTTTGAATCGCTGAGTACATTTGTGCAATTTTATCTTCACGAATTAAGTTTCGAATTGCTGGTATACCAAGCATAATTTCATGAGCTGCAACCCGTCCGCCCCCCACTTTTTTCACTAGGGTTTGAGAAATAACAGCCTGAAGAGACTCTGAGAGCATCGAACGCACCATATCTTTTTCTTCTCCAGGAAAAACGTCAATGATACGGTCTATCGTCTTAGGTGCCGAAGTGGTGTGCAAAGTGCCAAATACTAAGTGACCGGTTTCGGCGGCAGTCATTGCAAGTCGAATCGTTTCTAGATCACGTAATTCACCGACTAAGATAACATCAGGGTCTTCACGCAACGCACTGCGCAGCGCCGCATTAAAGCTATGCGTGTCACGATGCACTTCACGCTGGTTTACTAAACTAAGTTGATTCTGGTGCACAAATTCAATTGGATCTTCAATGGTGAGGATATGGTGGTGTTTATTGCTATTTATGTAATCAACCATGGCTGCCAACGTCGTTGACTTACCAGAACCTGTAGGACCTGTAACCAGCACTAACCCCCGAGGGTTTTCAGCAATTTGTTTAAATATATCTGGCGCACCGAGCTCTTCTAAAGTCAGTACTTGGCTTGGGATAGTACGAAAAACTGCGGCAGGTCCCCTGCTTGAATTGAAAGCATTGACACGAAATCTCGCCAAATTAGGCACTTCGAACGAAAAATCTACCTCAAGATTTTGCTCATAGTCCTTACGCTGGTTATCATTCATAATATCGTATATTAAGCTATTTACATCCTTTGCTTCTAAAGCAGGAATGTTTATGCGACGAACGTCCCCGTCTACTCGGATCATCGGTGAAACCTCCGAAGACAGGTGTAGATCCGACGCTTTATGTTGCACACTAAAGGCTAATAATTCAGTAATATCCATCTATGACTCCACAACGAGCAAATAATAATATGGTTACAATAGCAGAACGGCTAAATAACGCCTACGATCGCATCGCAAAAGCTGAACAAAATGGTCAAATTTCTGATCCTGTTCAACTTCTTGCCGTATCAAAAACCAAACCGATAGAGTTGATTCAACAAGCCTATGATGCTGGGCAGCGCTTATTTGGTGAGTCTTATGTTCAAGAAGCGGTTGATAAAGTCTCGCATTTTAAACAGCTTCGAGATATCGAATGGCATTTTATTGGCCCGATTCAGTCGAACAAATCACGCCACATTGCAGAGCATTTTAGCTGGGTACAAAGTGTCGACCGTTTAAAAATCGCGAGGCGACTCAATGAACAACGGCCGACAAACTTAAAACCGCTTAATATTTTAATCCAAGTTAATATCAGCGATGATGAGAATAAATCTGGCTGCAGGCCTTCAGAGCTTGATGCGCTTGCGCAATTTATCAGTGAATCAAAGCAACTTACCTTGCGCGGACTCATGACTATCACAGCAAAAACCGACGATTCCGAGTTACAAAAGCAATATTTTCAGCAAATGAAAGATTGCTTTGATAAACTAAAGGCCCAATATCCTCAAATAGATACACTTTCCATGGGAATGAGTGGAGATCTAGAGCCGGCAGTTGCCGCAGGAGCCACAATGGTTCGCATTGGCACGGATATTTTTGGTAAAAGACAATAAAGGGCACACATAACACATGTCTAACAAAACAATTGCATTTATCGGTACCGGTAACATGAGCTATGCCATTATCGGTGGCATGTTGAAAAGCGGATTTGCAGCACAGGACATTATCGCGACTAACCGCAATCCAGAGAAACTGGCAAAAGTAAGTGCTGACTTTGGGGTAAACACCACCAGCGACAATATCAGTGCAATTAATGCTGCTGATGTCGTTGTATTATCTGTCAAACCACAAATGATGGCCGAGCTATGTGCTACGTTTGAAAAGCACAATCTAGACCTCAAAGACAAAGTGATTGTATCTGTGGCGGCTGGTATCACAATAAACCGCTTAAAAGAAATGCTAAACAGCGATACTAAGGTAGTGAGATGTATGCCTAACACACCTTCACTGGTTGGGTTGGGTGTCTCGGGTTTATATAGCCAAGATATTGATTCGGAACAACAAGCATTCATTGACAAAATATTTAGCGCAACGGGCATTACGACCTGGTTGAATAAAGAAGAACAGATAAATGATATTATTGCCGTAACGGGATCGTCGCCTGCCTACTTCTTTCTTTTCATGCAGTCTATCGAAGAAAAAGCTAAGCAGCTTGGGTTTGACGAGCAAACAGCAAGACGTTTAGTTCAGCAAACCGCGCTAGGTGCAGCACAAATGGCAGTATCTCAAGAGCAAACTAGCCTTGAACAGCTACGTGCCAATGTCACTTCAAAAGGTGGTACCACACATGCTGCAATCGAGTTTATGAAAGACGGTCATTTGCCACAAACAGTTGCCGAAGCGATGGACGCTTGTATCGCTCGCGCACACGAAATGGAAAAACAAATCTAAGGAATTACCATGAGTGCTATGCATTTTTTAATTGAAACTTTGTTCAATTTATTTTTGATGGTTGTATTGTTGCGTTTTTGGATGCAATGGGCACGTGTCGACTTTTACAACCCATTGAGCCAAGCAATTGTTAAGGCAACCTCCTTCGCTGTAAACCCACTGCGAAAGGTTGTACCTGGGCTCGGGGGCTTTGATATTGCCTCTCTGATTCTCGCGTTTATCGTCGCCTGTGCCAAAGTGTCAGTGCTAATGATGATGTTTGGTGGCTATTGGGATGCTGCGGGTGTCGCTATTAGCGGCTTACTAACCGTACTAAAAGAAGCGTTTAGTTTAGTATTTTGGATTTTGGTTATCCGTGCATTACTAAGTTGGGTCGTACAGGGCTACAACCCTGTTGCAGCCGTATTCGAGCAACTCACTGAGCCACTTTTAAGACCAATCCGTAAAGTAATTCCACCACTTGGCGGACTAGATTTGTCTATAATGGTGGTACTGATTGGCATGATGTTCTTACAGCGACTTGTTATGGACTTCCTACACTGATCTCAAAGAGGTATTAGTCATGAGAATCTTATTCGCTATGCTGCTGGCTTTAATGACCAGTATGGCAGCTAACGCTGCTAATACTGAGTCTGGCGGTCAATTTAAAGTACTCGGTAATTGGGAAGTGCATTACATCGCGTTTCCTTCCACATTTATTCAGCCTAATGTTGCCAAAGCTTATGGCGTTGTCCGAGCAGATAACAAAGCTCTGATCAATATATCCGTATTGGCTAAAGACGGCGTTAAAACGGCACAGCAAGTGCAAATAGCTGGTGTTGCAAAAAACTTATTGGGCAACGGGCAAAATTTAGAGTTCAAGCAGGTTGTTGAAGGTGATGCGATTTACTACCTCGCTCAACTCAATTACTACAATGAAGACGTTTACCGCTTTGATGTGAAAATTCAACAAGGCACTGAACAACACGTTTTACAGTTTCAACAAAAGTTTTATGTAGATTAAGTAATATGACAAACAAAATCGTGCTTGCCACAGGTAACCAAGGCAAGGTCAAAGAGCTCGGCGCAATGCTAGAATCGCTCAATATTGAAGTTTTACCACAGAGTCAATTCAGTGTATCTAACGTAGCTGAAACTGGAACAACCTTTGTCGAAAATGCCATCATAAAAGCGCGCCATGCAGCTAAAGAAACAGGGTTACCCGCTATAGCTGATGATTCGGGGTTAGAGGTAGATGCGCTGCAAGGTGCCCCAGGGGTATATTCCGCTCGGTACGCTGGTTCAGGTGCAAGCGATCAGGATAATATCGATAAACTACTCAGTGATTTAGGCTCCACCCCAAATCGCAGCGCAAGGTTCTGGTGTGTCTTGGTTTATATGCAGCATGAAAACGATCCTACTCCGATTATCTGCCAAGCAAGTTGGGAAGGTGAAATAGCGACTGAACAACACGGTGACCAAGGTTTTGGTTATGATCCTGTCTTTTGGGTCAAATCTCTAAACCGTATGGCCGCAGAGCTCACTAAACAGGAAAAAAATGCGATAAGCCATAGAGGGCAAGCTTTGCAACAACTTTTGTCCCACTTTAAGAGCAAACTGTGAACCTCCCTCCGTTAAGTTTATATGTGCACGTACCGTGGTGCGTGCAAAAATGCCCTTACTGCGATTTCAACAGTCATAGCCAAAAGGGCACAATTCCTGAGCAGGAATATATTCAGCACCTACTCGATGACCTCAAAGCTGACTTGCATTTGGTTCAAGGACGAAAGTTACACAGCATATTTGTCGGCGGCGGCACGCCAAGTTTGTTGTCAGGAGACGCATATGTTTATCTTCTTCAACAGATTGAAGCACTCATTGGCTTCGAAGATGGCATCGAGATCACGCTCGAAGCAAATCCAGGTACGGTTGAAAGCGACCGCTTCAAGCACTACGTTAAAGCGGGTATTAACCGAATATCCATTGGTGTGCAAAGCTTACAAAGTGACAAACTGAAAGCATTGGGCCGTATTCATGGTGAACAAGAAGCGATCAATGCAGCTTCTGAAGCGCATGATGCCGGCCTCAATAGCTTCAATATGGATCTCATGCATGGTTTGCCAAATCAATCGCTAGAAGACGCGATGAGCGACTTAACACGTGTTATTGAGTTGGCTCCCCCTCACCTGTCTTGGTACCAATTAACCATAGAACCAAATACACAGTTTGCGTCAAAGCCTCCCAAGCTTCCTGAAGATGAAACTCTATGGGCTATCCAAGAAGCTGGACAAGCGCTCTTGAAGCAACACGGTTACATTCAGTATGAAATATCTGGCTACGCTAAAGCAGGCTTACAGTGCAAACACAACCTCAACTACTGGCGGTTTGGTGATTACCTCGGCATTGGGTGTGGCGCACATGGAAAAATCACCTTGCCTGAGCAAAATCAAATACGTCGTACTGTCAAAGTAAAGCATCCTAGGGGGTATATGGATTTAACCAAGCCCTACCTTTACGATAGCTGGCACGTTGAAGCCGCAGACAGGCCTTTCGAATTTTTTATGAATACTTTTCGGTTGGTAGAAGCAACTTCTAAACAGGACTTTATAGATTATACAGGCCTTGCTTTGAGCGACATAGAAAACCAGCTTACACAGGCCATTAGCTCTGGCTTGTTGGAAGAGCGTAAAGATTCATGGTTTGTAACAAATAAAGGCCATAGATATTTAAATGACCTGCTAGAATTGTTTGTCTAGTTTAAGGTACATTAGAGCGATTTTTACATTAATCTATATTTGTAATTGGTCTCACAATCCAATTGAAATTCGTCGCAACTCATATAATGACCTACAATGAGCTGATGGGTCTCAATGTAAATAACAAGATAACCTCTTAATACAGAAAATAAAAAGGGTAAAACATGCGTAAACTTACCATTGTCGCTGCAGCAATATCGACGGTATTGCTTGCGGGCTGTCAACAAACGGCAGAGCAACCAAAACCTGTAACTGCAGTCCAACAAGTTGTTCAGAGTGAAGTCGAAAAAGCTAATACACTGTTTGATGAGTCTTTCAACAGAAGCGTAATGCGCAGTCCAATCTACCAAACTTACCTCGGTATTAAGACTGACTATGATAAGTGGGATGACGAGTCTGAAGAGAGAGAGCTAGAGGACCTAGCACTAACTAAAAAAGATTTGATGGCAGTTAATGCTATCGATCGCAGCAAGTTAGATGCAAATACTCAAGTGAGCTACGACTTATTCAAGCAAAGTTTAGAAAACGAAATCGCTGACTTTAAATGGCGTCACTACTCATACCCGGTCAATCAAATGTATGGTACTCACTCTATGGTGCCAGCATTCTTAATCAACCAACACCAAATTAGCGATGTAAAAGATGCTAAAGCATATATCTCGCGCTTAAATGGTGTGCCTAAGGTATTTGACCAGCTGATCGAAGGGTTAGAAACTCGTGCAGACATGGGAATCATTGCTCCGAAATTTGTTTTCCCTCACGTAATCGAGTCAAGCAAAAATATCATCAAAGGTGCGCCATTTAGCAGTGGTGATGATTCAGCTATCCTAGCGGACTTCAAGCGCAAAGTAACTAAACTCGAAATTGCTCAAAGCGAAAAAGACGCACTAATTTCAGAAGCAAACGAAGCGCTAACGAGTGCCGTAAAGCCATCTTACAGCAAACTAATCAGCTACTTGCATAAACTAGAGAAGCGTGCTGATACTCGCGATGGTGTATGGAAGTTTAAAGATGGCGATAAATTCTTTAACAATGCGCTTAAACGCACAACGACAACGGATTTAACAGCTGAGCAAATTCATAAAATTGGCTTAAAAGAAGTTGCGAGAATTCATGATGAAATGCGCGAAATCAAAGAGAAAGTCGGCTTCAAAGGTGATTTAAAAGCCTTCATGCAGTTTATGCGTGATGACAAGCAATTCTATTTACCAAACACAGAAGAAGGCAAAGCCAAGTACTTGGCAGACGCAACGGCAATGATCGATAACATGAAATCTCGTTTAGATGAGTTATTCATTGTTAAGCCAAAAGCGGACATGATAGTTAAACGTGTTGAAGCATTCCGTGAAAAAGCGGCTGGTAAAGCATTCTATCAACAGCCTTCTCCTGATGGCTCACGCCCAGGTATTTACTACGCTAACTTGTACGATATGGAAGCTATGCCAACCTACCAAATGGAAGCGCTTGCTTATCACGAAGGGATCCCTGGTCACCACATGCAAATTGCCATTGCGCAAGAGCTAGAGAACATGCCTAAATTCCGTAAGTTTGGTCGTTATACAGCCTACGTTGAAGGTTGGGGCTTATACTCAGAACTTGTACCTAAAGAAATGGGCCTATATGAAGATCCATACTCAGACTTTGGTCGTTTAGCCATGGAGTTGTGGCGTGCTTGTCGCCTAGTTGTTGATACTGGTATCCACGCTATGAAGTGGACCCGTCAAGAAGGGATTGATTACTACGTCAACAACACGCCAAACGCGAAATCAGACGCAGTAAAAATGGTTGAACGCCATATCGTTATGCCTAGCCAAGCGACGGCATATAAGATTGGTATGAACAAGATCATTGAGCTTCGTGAAGACGCGAAAAAAGAACTTGGTGACAAGTTCGATATTCGCCAATTCCACGATGTTGTACTTAAAAATGGTCCAGTACCACTGAATGTGCTTGAGCAATTCGTTGATGAATGGGTAGCGAGTAAAAAGAGTTAATGCTCTTTTAGCTCAAATGGCGTATTAGCTAAAATAATATGCAAACAAGCCCCGCCATGTGCGGGGCTTTGTATTTTAACTTCCCCTTTTAGCTTTTGCGTAACTAGGTTATAAATAATACTTAAGCCCAGCCCTATCCCACCTTGGTTTCTTTGAGTCGTAATAAATGGTTCGAATATGACGGGCAACAACTCCTTATCAATACCATTGCCATCATCTTTGATATATACATGGATATATTCATTTACTACCAGTGCTGAAACAACAATATTAAGTGTTCTGTCCTTATTTTTACCGTGCTGAATGCTATTGTTGAGACTGTAAGTAAGTATTTGTACAAATACATTGGGGTAACTATTGAGAATTAAACTTTCGGGAATTTCCAAATCTACGTGATAGCCAGGTGCCTGCAATTCATGTTGATAGCAGTCAAACACCCCTTCCACCAACGCTTTTAAATTAAACTCTTGTACATCGTCATATTCTTGCTGAACAGACACTTTCTTAAAATCATTGATTAAAGAAGCCGTTCTATGCAAGTTATTTTCTAGTAAATAAAGTGCAGTTTCAGCTTCGTTAATCAGGTGGGTTAAGGTGTGTTTTTGTAATTGACCAGACTCGAGGTCTTTTTTTAAAGTCTCAACTTGCTCTTTCAGAAGCGACTGGCTGGTAATAGCAACGCCTAGAGGCGTATTAAGTTCATGCGCAAAACCACTCACCATATTCCCTAAGCTGGCCATTTTTGCTTCTTCTATTAGACGTTGCTGTGCAGCCGTTAGTCGATCTAATAATGTTTCAATAAACGCCAGCAAATCATCCAAATAATGGGCAATCTGTGCTATTTCGTCCTCACCTTGTATATCGACTCTAAGCGAAAAGTCTTCATGTTTTGCCACTTTTTTTAACACGCGGCTAATCGCGATAATATGCTCAGAGATTCGGCTGTTAAGCATATACAAAAGAAAAAGACTACAGCAACTAATAAACACAATGACCGATAAGCAAGCTAAAATAAGCTGCTGCTTTTTATCTAGAGATTGATTAAATAGCTGCTTGGACACTACTTCAAAATGACCGCGAATAGACAATTTTAAATCGTGTAATTCAGCTCGCACACCTTGACTGTGATCTAAACCTTGACGCTTTAGTACGTTTATATACGTATTAAAGCCTTGATCGTATTGCTTTAGCGTAGAAAGCAACTGAGCCGACTTATCAGGGAATTGCTCGCGAATAAGTGCTTTAGTGTTAACCAATAACTCTTGATGCATCAACAAATAGCTCGGGTCTAGTCTAAGTAAAAAATCTTTTTCTCTGCGCCTAAGCTCCAGAATTAATATTTCTAACTGAGGGTGATTCGTTGACTTAGCTATATCTTGCAACGCGTGTGCCTGTCGACGAAAATTGCCATATACCCCCTCACTTTTGTCGTAACCTAGCAGAGCCTGCATAGACGCTAATTGCTCATACTTTAAAGTGAAGCGCTTGACCTCTTCATCTAATTTAAATAACAGATCAAGGTCACGATCGTGAGAAACCAACATATTTAATAATTGGCTGTAACTGTCTTTATAGGCGAATCTCAGATCTTCTATAGATTTTAAGCTCTCTCTTTGTCTCTCGATAAGAAAGCGTTCCTCCTGATCAAGTAAACGTTGTATTTGCGTTTGCAGCATGAACAGCCGGTCATTAAGCTCTCGTGTTTGTTGCAGTTGCACATACAATACCCAACTGACAATCATAATAACCAAAGCAGAACCAACCGCGGCTGTTTTAAAAAATAAAAGTGATTGTTTTAATTGCACAAAAATAGTCCAGCTTGTCTTTTGCCCCAAAATAAGTTTAGTCGAGAATTGCCAATCTGGCCTGAACAATTGGGAGGAGAGATCATGAGATTAGTGCTTACAAACTCAAACTGAGCGATATACCGAGTGAAAGTTATGCACTATGCCTTTTTTATGAACAATTTTATAGTCGCACTTGCCATCATCATATAGTGAAATTTAAATGGGGAAAGCGATGGAAATTTTAGTAACTATAATTGTGTTATTGCTATTAATAGTACTCTCAGTCATTTATACAACTTTTATATTTATCTCCACACGTCACAAAGTGAGATTGGCCGACTCCATTATTTATATGATGAAATACAATGAGCCTGTAAAAATAGATATTGAAACATTAGAAGGCTTAAACCTTACTCCCAAAGAGAAAGATTATTTGATTAGCATTCAAAAACAAGAAGTAAAGTTACAGCATTGATACATATAACTTGCTAGAAAAAGACTTTACAGCGTGTTTAATATGCTTTTTCAGATGATAACCTGCACGTTATGCGCGGCTTAATGGGAGAATCTCAAGATTAATCAAAATCTGCAGAAATAAAAAAGCCCCAGAAAAATTTCTGGGGCTATAAAAAGTGGTACCAGTGGGCGGACTTGAACCGCCACGCCCGAAGGCAACGGATTTTGAATCCGTCATGTCTACCAATTCCATCACACTGGCATCATTTTTCTTTAATCTTCTAACTTTGAGAAGATAAAGAAAAACCACTTTGAGCTTAGGCTTTTTTTATTTGCCCTCGTCTCTATGCCCTGCATTATACAAATATGTGACAGCCTAGCAAGCAGTTTTTTTGATAAAAGTGTTTAAGTGTTGGGTATTTGACCAAAATCATAAAATATATATGCTTTAATAAAGAAACCCGATGATTTTGTGTAAAATATTCTTCATCTAGTTTTTATTGAGTTCTGACATGACACCGTTTCCTAGAGCAGGATTTATTCGCAGGTTGGCATCGCTAATATACGATGCGCTTGTAGTTATCGCTTTTGCAATGCTTACCACCATCGTTTATTTGGCCCTAGTGCAGGGGATGATCTCTATCGGTTGGTTTGCCCTTGAAGGACATGAAGATGTCACTGCGCTTATTCAGGCCACACCTGCGCTTTACTATTTGCGCTCAGTGCTGCTTGTGGCAGTCTCTGTCGCTTTCTTTGCATATTTTTGGACTAAAAGCGGACAAACAATTGGTATGAGAGCTTGGCGCCTCAAAGTACAACGCAATGATGGCAAGTTGCTGACTTGGCCACAAGCTGTTGCCAGAAGCTTAACCGCAATATTAGGACTTGGAAACCTAATGGTTATCTTAGATAGAAAACACAAACGCGCCCTGCAAGACTTGATATGCAAGTCTGAGGTCGTCTTACTCAGCAAAGAAGAGAATAAAAAAGTGTACGATAGCCTAGACGACTAAATAGGCTCATACATAAAAAAGGCGCTCGATGCGCCTTTTTTATGCCTACTGCCTTCGCTGTAAAAAGTACATCGCCAGCAGTGTAAATATGATACTCGGCATCACAGCCCCAACAAATGGCGGGATCTGATAAACCATTACTATGGGCCCAAATACTTCATTACTTAGATGGAATATCAACCCCGTTACCACACCCATGATGATCCGCGCGCCCATACTCACAGAGCGCAAAGGCCCAAATATGAATGACAATGCGACCAGTAGCATGACTGCAATTGTCACTGGCTGCATAACTTTTCGCCACAGTGCTAACTCATAATTACTGGTGTCTTGCTCATTCTGCTCAAGGTAATTTAAGTAAGACATGAGCCCACTAAAAGACAGTGATTCAGGTTCGTAAGAGGCAACACCTAATCTGTCAATCGTCAGCTGGGATTCATACAAACGAGTTTGCGCATAAAGCGTTTTAACTTGTTGTTCGGTGATCTGAACCTCTTCAACAGCTTTTAACTGCCACCCTTGTTCTGAAGGCGTTGCTGATTGAGCTCGGGTGATATGCTGCAAATTCAAATCGTCATCGAATTGATAAATATTCACATCCGTCAATTCACCAGACTTTTCGACATTCGCTATATTGATGAAGTTATTACCATCTTTGGCCCAGACGCCTTTTTGCGCATCGTACACATCACCGCCATATATGGCTTGGTTACGCAACTGCTTAGCAGTTCTTTCTGCTTCAGGCGCCCCCCACTCACCAAGCACCATCATACAAATAGCCAGCACGATGGCTGTTTTCATGACAGAGCCAATGATTTGCAATCGAGACATGCCTGCTGCCTGCATAACCACCAGCTCGCTACTGGATGCTAACGCACCTAACCCTGTTAGACCACCAATCAAAGCCGCCATCGGGAAAAACACCACGATATCGCTTGGCACGCTGTATAACGTAAACAACAATGCGTCTGTGACTTCATAGGTACCACGACCAACAGAGCGCAGCTGCTCGATAAATTTAATCAGCGTGTTAATACCAACAAATACCAAAAGCGCAAAGCTCGTTGTCTGTAATATGCTGCGGCCTAAGTACCAATCCAGCGTCTTCATCATGCCACAGTCTCCCTTCTTTTCAGTATCGATCTGACCCACACGCCAAATGGACGGCCTTTAACTATCAAGTAAGTGCCAATAAAGAGCACACTTAAGTGGATCCACCAAAGACCGAGTGAAGGTGGAATTTTACTTTCCGCCACAAGGTATTTACCAGCATTTAAGAGGATAAAGTACCCTAGATAAATCCCTATTGCTGGTACGAGTTTCGCAAATTTTCCCTGCCTAGGATTAACGACACTAAGTGGAACAGCCAACAACGTTAGTAGAATTATTGAAATTGGGGTCGCTATTCGCAATTGCAGCTGTGCAGCAGCTTCTGGCGTATTAAGCTCCAGCAAACGTCTAGAAGGTAAGTCCTCCAGCTCTCGACGCCTACGTTCTATTTCCTGTTCTTGAATCTGAACTTGATAGCTCCCAAACTCAGTCTTGTTTAGCGCTTGGCTAAACCCATCTGTTTCATATCGCTTACCATCTTTGAGGATCAGTTGTTGCTCACCTGAATCACCATCTACCACCTCACCCTGTTGCGCATAAACAATGCGCGCAGCATGATTTGATTCTTTTTCAGGTAACTGCGCAACAAACACTTTATTAAGCACAGTCCCTTGGTCACTCGTATTGTGAATAAACACAACTGCTTTTTCGTTCCCCGTTTGCTGAAAGCGACCCGCACGCAATTGAGTTAGACCAGATTCTGCATTTGCTTGCTCTCGTAATTGATTTTGTTTTTCACCAGCCCAAGGCGCTGCATACAAGCTAATAAAAGCCGCAAACAGTGCAACTCCAAAACTGGATGCAAGCGTCACCCTAACAACATACCATTCACTGACACCGCAGGCTTTCAAAACGGTCATTTCGCTATCCGCATAAATACGGCTGTAAGCCAAAATAATGCCAAGAAACACACTCAAAGGCAGGATGTATACTGCAAGTTTGGGCAAGTTAAGTGCCAAAAAGGACAGCACAAGTTTTCCCGGAATTCCGCCGCCAGAAGCCTCAGCTAGGATTTTGACAAATTTTTGCGACAGAAAAATAGTCATCAAAGTAAGGAAAACGGCGACCTGCGATTTTAAAACTTCAGCAGTTAAATATCGAAAAATTAGCAATGTTCGCCCCTATAAAACGTCTCATTTCACTGGAATAGTAGGAAATTTTGAGTAAACTGGTTATTTTAGTCACTTTATTATATGCCATCAAAATCAAATATCCTACTAGTGCGGGTGCACTAAAGTAACTTAGTTAACTTGATGTAATTTGGCATTTAAAGTTGAAAATGGCATAACTTAGACTCAGGAGTCGCAATGGAATTCAGCGTTAAAAGTGGTAGTCCAGAAAAGCAACGCAGTGCGTGTATTGTTGTTGGGGTGTATGAACCACGTCGTTTATCGCCGGTTGGTGAGCAGCTGGATAAAATCAGCGAAGGCTATATTTCCAATTTATTACGCCGTGGTGATCTAGAAGGCAAACCGGGACAAGTTTTATTACTTCACCACGTTCCCAACGTACTTAGTGAGCGCGTTTTACTCGTCGGCTGCGGCAAAGAGCGCGAGCTTGACGACAAACAGTACAAGCAAATCATTTCAAAGACGATTAATACGCTCAACGAGACAGGTTCAATGGAAGCTGTTTGTTTTCTCACAGAGCAACATGTAAAAGGTCGAGATACTTATTGGAAGGTGCGTCAAGCTGTTGAAACAACTCAAGACTGCTTGTACACATTCAACCAGTTGAAGAGCAAAAAAAGTGAAGCGAGACGTCCACTGCGTAAAATTGTCTTCAATGTCCCGACTCGTAGAGAGTTAACCATTGGCGAAAGTGCTATTGAGCATGGTTTAGCTATCGCTGCTGGCGCAAAGTTGTGTAAAGACGTCGCGAATATGCCGCCAAATATTTGTAACCCTCGTTACTTAGGCGAACAAGCCGAAGCGCTCACTAAAGAGTTTGACAATGTCACCGTCAACTTAGTCGGCGAAAAGGAAATGGAAGAACTAGGCATGCACTCATATTTGGCCGTTGGCCGAGGCAGTGAAAATGAGTCAGTTATGTCGGTTATTCACTACAATGGTGCGTCTGAAAAGCAAGCCCCTATTGTGTTTGTCGGGAAAGGTTTAACTTTTGACTCCGGTGGTATTTCATTAAAGCCAGGCGAAGGCATGGATGAAATGAAATACGATATGGGTGGAGCAGCAGGCGTACTCGGGTTAATGCGAGCGGTTGTACAAATGCAACTACCGCTAAATGTGATAGGTGTACTTGCTGGCTGTGAAAATATGCCAAGTAGCCGTGCATATCGCCCTGGTGATATTTTAACTACCATGTCGGGCCAAACAGTAGAAGTGTTAAACACTGATGCTGAAGGCAGATTAGTACTGTGTGACGCCTTGACCTATGTAGAAGCTTTTGAGCCTGACACAGTCGTAGACGTTGCAACACTGACCGGAGCATGTATTGTTGCCCTTGGTCACCACGCCTCAGGATTATTATCTAATCACAACCCGCTTGCTCATGACTTGTTAAAAGCGTCTGAGCAAAGTGGTGACAGGGCATGGCAATTGCCATTATGGGATGACTATCAAGAACAATTGAAGAGTCCATTTGCTGATTTCACCAACTTGGGGGGTAAAGCCGCAGGCACCATAACAGCTGCATGTTTCTTATCTAAGTTTACTAAAAAGTACAACTGGGCACATATTGATGTGGCAGGAACTGCTTGGCGTAGCGGCGCCAATAAAGGCGCTACTGGCAGACCTGTGCCAATGTTAATGCAATATTTGCTTAACCGCGCAAATATCACCGAAGGCATGCAAGATTAACAAAAGAGCGTATTATTGAGCTTAAGTACTAATTAACTTGACTCAAGCACGACTCTAGATTGATGATAGCCGTATTCTGTGTCAGAATGCGGCTTTATTTTGAACGCTGAATTCAAGCGATGCAAATCATGCAAAGCTAATAATTCAGGACTGAATATAAGTCACATGCCATGTCAATCAATGCACGCTTTTTTGTGTTAAAGCATGACCATGAGCCCAATCAACAAATCCCGGCTCATTTTGATCTTGCAGCACGCAGTGCTGCTAAACTGTACCGTGCTGGGCAACGCGTGTTTATTTATGTAAATAACGTTGAAGATGCCCATGCCGTTGACGAATATTTGTGGCAGTTCGATGCTGAAAGTTTCGTACCGCATAATTTGCAAGGTGAAGGCCCAAAAGGTGGCGCACCAGTGGAAATTGGGCAAATGCCTCCCGTTGGAAGGCGCACGACACTAATCAACCTCGCCACGCATATCCCGGATTTTGTCCGACGATTTGAGCAGGTTTACGACTTTGTTCCTGTGGAGTCACACGCCAAGCAGGCTGCACGAGAAAGGTTCAAACAACTTCGCGCTATAGGCGCAAATATTTCAACAAAAGAAATTGATAATTAAAGTATTTTTAAAGGTTCTGTGTAATGGATAAAACCTATAATCCACAAGATATTGAACAGTCACTATACCAAGACTGGGAAGAGAATGGCTACTTTAAGCCTTCTGGACAAGGCGATGCATACTCAATCATGATCCCGCCACCAAACGTCACAGGTAGCCTGCACATGGGCCACGCGTTCCAAGATACCATCATGGATACGCTAACACGCTACCAGCGTATGAAAGGTAAAAATACTTTATGGCAGGTCGGTACTGACCACGCAGGTATAGCAACGCAGATGGTTGTAGAGCGCAAACTTGCTGCTGAGGAAGGGAAAACAAGACACGACTTAGGACGTGATGAGTTCATCGATCGAATTTGGCAGTGGAAAAACGAGTCTGGCGGCACTATCACGAAGCAATTGCGTCGATTAGGTGCATCTGTAGATTGGGATCGCGAACGCTTTACAATGGACGAAGGCCTGTCTGAAGCAGTGAAAGAAGTCTTTGTTCGTCTTTATAAAGAAGATTTAATTTATCGTGGTAAGCGCTTAGTAAACTGGGACCCTAAGCTTCATACGGCAATCTCAGATCTTGAAGTAGAAAACAAAGACAAGCAAGGCCACATGTGGAACTTGCGCTACCCACTTGCTGATGGCGTAAAAACCAAAGATGGTAAAGACTACATCATTGTTGCGACAACGCGTCCAGAGACGATGCTCGGTGATACAGGTGTTGCGGTCAACCCAGATGATGAACGCTATCAAGATCTAATTGGCAAAGAAATTTTACTACCTATCGTTAACCGCCGTATTCCAATTGTTGCGGATGAACACGCAGACATGGAAAAAGGCACAGGCTGTGTAAAGATCACACCAGCTCATGACTTTAACGATAACGAAGTAGGTAAGCGCCACCAGCTGCCTATGATAAACGTATTTAATAAAGACGCTGCAGTTCTAGCACAAGGTGAAAGCTATACTTTTGATGGTAAAGAGCTGTCTCTTGATGCGCCAATCCCAGAGCGCTTCCATGGTTTAGACCGCTTTGATGCACGTAAACTGATCATTGAAGAATTTGAACAAGCAGGCCTTTTAGAGAAAATTGACGACCATAGCCTAACAGTGCCTTACGGTGACCGTTCAGGCGTAGTCATCGAGCCACTACTAACAGACCAGTGGTACGTGCGAGTAGCACCTCTTGCTGAGCCTGCAATTAAGGCAGTTGAAGACGGTGATATTCAATTTGTACCTAAACAGTATGAAAACATGTACTTCTCTTGGATGCGTGATATTCAGGACTGGTGTATCTCTCGTCAATTGTGGTGGGGACACCGTATCCCAGCTTGGTATGATGCCGAAGGCAACGTATATGTCGGTCGTGACGAAGCTGAAGTGCGCAAAGACAATAACCTATCTGACGACGTTGTACTAACACAAGACGATGATGTATTGGATACTTGGTTCTCATCAGCGCTGTGGACCTTTTCAACACAAGGTTGGCCAGAAAACACAGAAGACTTAAAAGTATTCCACCCGTCAGATGTCCTGGTAACTGGCTTTGACATTATATTCTTCTGGGTTGCTCGCATGATCATGATGACCATGCATTTCGTTAAAAACGACGATGGCACATCACAAGTACCGTTTAAAACAGTTTATGTAACGGGTCTTATCCGTGATGAGAACGGCGATAAGATGTCTAAGTCGAAAGGTAATGTGTTAGATCCACTAGATATGATCGACGGCATTGACCTTGAAAGCCTTGTGACTAAGCGCACTGGTAATATGATGCAACCTCAATTGGCGAAGAAAATTGAGAAAAATACCCGTAAAACATTTGCTGATGGTATAGAAGCTCACGGAACGGATGCATTACGTTTTACACTCGCTGCAATGGCATCAACAGGTCGTGATATCAATTGGGATATGAACAGGCTTGAAGGTTACCGTAACTTCTGTAATAAGCTTTGGAACGCTAGTCGTTATGTGCTAATGAACACAGAAGACCAAGATTGTGGATTCAATGAAGCGCCAAAACAATACTCACTGGCAGACCGCTGGATCTTGGGCCAGTTCCAAAACACAGTAAATACCTTTACTGAGCACTTGGACAACTACCGCTTTGACCTAGCAGCGAATACCATTTACGAATTCACTTGGAATCAGTTCTGTGATTGGTATTTAGAGTTAACTAAGCCGGTTTTATTTAAAGGTGATGAAGTACAACAACGTGGCACACGTCATACTCTGATCACTGTGTTAGAAGGCCTGCTGCGCCTGATACACCCATTAATGCCATATATCACAGAAACCATTTGGAAGCGTGTAGCACCGCTTGCAGGCATTGAAGCAACTACAATTATGTTGCAGGCATTCCCTCAGTTTGATGCTTCGATTGTCGATGAACAAGCGATGGCTGATCTTGAGTGGGTTAAGCAGTTCATTTTGGCTATTCGTAACATTCGAGGTGAAATGGACATCAGTCCAAATAAACCTCTGAGTGTGTTGCTCGCTAACGTAAATGAACAAGACCAGCGCCGATTAAATGACAACAAGGCTTTCTTAAGCTCACTGGCTAAATTAGAAGAGTTTACTGTTCTAGCAAACAAAGAAGACGCCCCTGCGTCAGCTACAGCATTTATTGGTGATTTAGAAATTATGATCCCAATGGCTGGTTTAATCGACGTAGATGCAGAGCTGGCACGTATTGCCAAACAGCTAGAAAAAGCTGAAAAGGGTCTTTTACAAGTTGAGAAGAAGTTGGCAAACGAAAAGTTTGTTAATAATGCACCAGCTGCTGTATTAGAAAAAGAGAGAGATAAACTCGCTGAATTTAGCGATGCAAAAGCCAAGCTACTTGAGCAAAAAGCTAAAATCGAATCTCTTTAATCTGATTTAAAACAAAAAAGCCACTGTTTAGTACAGTGGCTTTTTTATGTCTGCAAAAAACTGACAACCTCAACGGCACAGTAGCCAGCTAAAACAAGCAGTATTATTCAATTCATAAAGGGTGACGCAATACCACTACTTAGTTCAATTTATTAATTCAGGGCTGCTATAATGAGGTTCGAAACCAACTTTTCCCCTAGATAAACCTAATATTACATCTAGGGAAAAAGTGCGACCGATGCTCAGGCGCGTGGATTTGAAGTTTGAGCGTTACAATTGCTCGAATAAGCTGTCGGTACTAAGGCCCTCATGCTGTAAAATATCTTTGAGACGACGCAGTGCTTCAACTTGAATTTGTCTTACTCGCTCACGCGTTAAGCCTATTTCTCGACCTACATCTTCCAATGTCGAAGGCTCGTAACCCAGTAACCCAAATCTGCGTGCTAGTACTTCTCGTTGCTTAGGATTAAGTTCACCTAACCAATCTACTATGTGGCGATTAATATCTTTATTTTGTACTTCACTCTCAGGTTCATATCCTCGTTCATCAGCGATGATATCAAGAAGAGCTTTATCATTGTCACCGCCAATGGGGGTATCCACTGAGGTGATTTTTTCGTTTAGGCGAAGCATTTTACTTACGTCTTCGACAGGCTTGTCTAGACATTCAGCAATTTCTTCAGCTGTGGGTTCGTGATCTAGCTTTTGGGTAAGCTCTCTCGCTGTTCTGAGATAAACATTTAGCTCTTTCACGACGTGAATAGGCAGACGTATGGTTCGAGTCTGGTTCATTATCGCCCGTTCGATGGTCTGTCTGATCCACCAAGTGGCATAAGTCGAGAATCGAAAACCACGTTCAGGGTCAAATTTTTCAACTGCTCTAATTAACCCTAAATTACCTTCTTCAATAAGGTCGAGCAGTGCAAGTCCCCGATTATTGTAACGGCGTGCAATTTTAACAACCAAACGCAAGTTACTTTCAATCATCCTCTTGCGAGACGCTTCACACCCTTGCAGGGCTTTACGCGCAAAATAAACTTCTTCTTCAGCACTAAGTAACGGAGAGAAACCAATCTCGCCAAGATACAATTGGGTTGCGTCTAAATTTTTAACTGAATCGTCTTTCGCAAAAAGCTCTTCTTCATTGTCGATATCTTCAAGAAGCTCTCCACTAGGACTATCTTCGGAGTCAACCCCGCTAAATTTATCGTCTAATTCCGGGTTCACTTTACTTTTCTGTTTTGCTGTTTGAGCCATAAGCATCCTCCCAAGCGAATAAGTGATAGTGTTCCATCAATACGTCGATACGCTATTTTCTGGGCAGATACCTCATAGGGTTTACTGACTTACCTCGATATCTTACTTCAAAACGCAAAGCAACCGAGCTTGAATCCGAATTCCCCATTTCGGCAATCTTCTGCCCCACTTTAACCTGCTGCTGCTCTCTTACTAGCAATTTGGAATTGTGGGCATATGCGCTTAGATAATCATCGGTATGCTTCAAAATGATTAAATTGCCATAGCCTCTTAATGCACTCCCTGCATAAACAACAATGCCGTTTGCCGCAGCCTTTATCGATGTCCCTGTTTTGTTAGAAATCTGTATTCCCTTGTAGCCATTTTCTTTTATAGAAAAGCGTCTTGTAACTTTACCTACTGCGGGCCAATTCCAACGTACCTTTTTATTCAACAAAGTACTGGTGTCATTGGTTTTTTTACTGGCTTGCTTTTGAACATACTCTCGTTGTGGGGGTGGATCAAGCTCTTTTTTCGATACCTTGTTATTTAAAGGTTTATTATTTGTATTATTTTTGATTTTTAACGGTGAAACTTTAACCGTTTTATTGGCTTTTTTAGGATAGGTTAATAATATAGTCTGACCGGGATAAATCGTATAGGGAGGCTTAATATTATTGATTTTAGCTACTGTGCGTACATCCTTACTTGCACTGAATGCAATGGCAAATAAAGTGTCACCTTTTCTTACCTTATAACGATTATTTTTAATATGAATTTTTTTTGACGAAGTTGTCTTACCTTTACTCAGATTGACAACTGGTGCAGGAGTATGAACAGAGGTACAAGCACTCAAAAAAAGGCAACAAATGCCAGTTATAATTAAGTTTTTTTGTCTCACCCTTACACCACCAAAATCCATATTTGAGTCTTCAACCGACTTTACAATAAACTAAGAAACGCAAAATTTATCAGTCTTAAAAATATTTTTCTTCATTTATTTTAGGAAATCGGGCCAGCTACCAAAGGAACAAACCGCACAGGGGCAAGCGCTTGTTGAGTGATTTTACCCTCGCACTTAGTAAAAAGCGTTAAAATTTGTTCTTCAACACCTAAAGGGATCACCATGGCGCCACCATCAGCTAACTGAGCTAATAGCTGCTCAGGGACAACTGATGCCGCCGCCGTGACAATTATGCCGTCAAATGGGGCTTTCGATTGCCAACCTAACCAACCATCACCATGTTTCATTGAAACATTGTATAAATCCAACTGATGCAAACGCCGCTTGGCCTGCCACTGTAATGTTTTTATTCGCTCAATACTAAACACACTGTCAAACAATTTCGCTAACACCGCCGTCTGGTAGCCTGAACCAGTTCCTACCTCAAGTACATTTCGTGAAATACCAAATTGTCGCAGCACTTCTGTCATTCTGGCCACAATGTATGGCTGTGATATTGTCTGTCCCTGCCCAATAGGTAGCGCAGTATTCTCATAGGATTTATGCTGCAAAATATCATCTACAAACAGATGTCTCGGTATTTCTGATATGCTTTGCAACACAGCTGAATCTTGTATGCCAGCGGCTTTTAAGTTTGCTGCGAGTTTGTCAGCGCTACGTTGATAATTACTGAGCAATTGCGCTACTCCTGAGATGAAAGCCAAGTGGCTAGACTATCAATGCTATCGTGTGCTGTCATATCAACTGTAAGCGGCGTTATAGACGCATATCCTTGGTTCACAGCGTAAAAGTCAGTACCTTCACCTGCATCACTCTCCGAGCCCAGTGAGCCATACCAGTATATATCTCGATTCCAAGGGTCGCGCTGTTTTGTCATGGTATCAGCTTTATGCCGTGCACCTAGCCTTGTTACCTTAATCCCTTTGAGTTCACTTAACGGTATGTCTGGCACATTAACATTGATTATTTGATCTTTAGGTAATGGATGACTGCCCAGTGCTTTGATAATTCTCACTGTGATGGCTGCTGCAGTCTCATAATGCGCTTCCTTTTTGGAGCACAAAGACACCGCAATGGCAGGCAAGCCTAAATGACGGCCTTCTGCGGCGGCGGCAACAGTGCCTGAGTATAATGTATCATCTCCTAGGTTTGCCCCATTATTTATGCCAGCCACGACTAAATCCGGCGCGCTATCCAGAAGTTGGTTCACCCCCAAGTGTACACAATCGGTGGGCGTACCGTTAACTGATATAAAGCCATTATCCAATTTAGTCGTACGTAGTGGGTTTAATAACGTCAAAGAGTTGCTGGCACCGCTACAATTTCTGTCTGGTGCAACAACCGTTACGTTGGCAAGCTCACTCAAAGCTTTATACAAAACGTCAATACCTTTGGCATTTACACCATCATCATTGCTCAATAAGATTTTCACTCTTTCGAATCTCCTGGTGGTTGTTTTTCTCTTAAACTTACGTCTTTATGCATGATGAGCTCTCTGAGGACTGATGTTGCGTAACAACCCTTAGGTAATTCAAAGGTAAGTTTGATAGCCCGTTCCGGCATAGACTCCAGTTTTAACTCTTTAGGAATAACTCTTAAGCTACGACGCTCATTTTTCAACCCTAAATCTGCCAAACCTTGATGCCAAGAGCTATATGCAAGAAGCCATTCACGCTCGATTGACGTAAGCCCCTTTTCACCTTTACCAACGAGTGGCGCCGACAATAGAATGTCCTCTCTATTTAAACGTTCGACAATATCGTCGTTTAGGTCGTCTTCAAAAAACGCATTGCTTCCAGCGAGCATAAAGACTTCGCGGTGCCATGTTTTAGCTAAACCATGTTCTTTTACGCGCCGAGAGACTATTTGGTTAAATATGTGCGAACGTGCAGCTGAAATCACGATCCCGCGTAGCTTTTTATCTCTGATGTATTCACCACCAAATAACCTTTCTGCCATCTCTAAATTATGACCATCGTGTCCAAAACGTTGCTCAGCAAAGTAATTTGGGACGCCCTGCCTTACTGCGTTAATGCGAGACAATACATCTAGTGGCTCTGTTACGTTACGTAAGGTAATGATAAATCGATTTCCTCGGTGGCATCCTGTTCTTAACTTTCTGTTGTGTCTAATCTGTTTAAGTACGACAATCGAGTCAGAATTTAGTTTAGAAAAATCCCGCTCAGTTTTAATAGGAACTGGCACACTAAACCATTGCGTACAAACGCCATGTCGATCTTTGAGGCCTGCGTAGCTCACATCGCGTGGAGCCACACCTGCCAATTGAGCAATTTTCTTTGCCACATACGCAGTATTTTCACCGCGTTTAATCACCTGCAAACAAACATGTTCACCCTCGCCAGTAAATTCAATATCTAGCACTTCTTCAACCATAAAGTCTTCAGGCTCGTGTTTAAACTCGCCTTCAGAAAGTGGCTTTCCATACAAGTAATTTAACGAAGAGATGGCATCAATCACGATTTTATACCTTAAAAAGCAATACAACGGCGTGACTAGAGATCCCCTCTTTACGCCCTTCAAATCCTAACTTTTCTGTCGTAGTCGCCTTGACATTTACTTGGTCCATTTCAATATCGCAATCTTCAGCCAAGTTTGCACGCATAGCATCTATATGCGGCCTCATTTTCGGCGCTTGCGCCACAATGGTAACGTCTACATTGCCAACGCGATAGCCCATCGCCTTGACTTGGCTCATGACTCTGTGCAGTAAAATTCGACTGTCAATGTCTTCAAATTCATTGTCTGTATCTGGGAAGTGTTTGCCTATATCACCAAGCGCCAACGCACCTAACAAGGCATCACATAATGCATGTACAGCAACATCACCATCAGAGTGAGCAATAAAACCCTGATGGTAATCTATCTTCTCTCCACAAATGACCAGTGGCCCTTGACCACCAAACTTATGCACATCAAACCCATGACCAATTCTAAACATATTAACTACTCTTTTTTTGCTGGCTCATTAAAAAACATGCTAAAGCATGATCTTCTGGTGTGGTAATTTTTATATTGTCCGACCGCCCTTCAACCAATTTAACCGGCTTACCTTGAAGTTCCATTGCTGAAGCTTCGTCTGTAATAGTTGCTCCAGCACTCAACCCAATATCTAACGCACTTAAAAGCTCTTCATAAATAAACATTTGCGGTGTTAACGCTTGCCACAACATGTCTCGAGGAACGGTTTCTTCACTATACAGCGAACCTCTTTTAATCGTGTCTTTCACTTTGCTCGCGAGTATGCCTCCTTCATTTGAAGCGAGACATTGAGCAATCAGCTTTTCTATATCTTCTACGTCAACCAAAGGTCTTGCCGCATCATGCACTAATACCCATTTAGGCGGATTATCAGACATTGCCTTCAATGCATTTAAGACCGAATCGGCCCGCTCTTTCCCTCCTTTTACGCGAGATAGTGCAAGGTGTTTTAAATCAAGCCCGCCAAAGTATTCGTCTGACTCGCTAACCGCGACATAAATGTGCTCAATTTTGCTTACACTAGCCAGCTTATTTAGCGTGTGCTCTAACACTGTTTTGCCGTTAATATTTATGTATTGCTTAGGGTGATTTAACCCCATTCTTGCACCGACTCCAGCCGCTGGTACGACGGAGGCAATAGAGATTGATTTATTCATGTTGTTTCTTTGGTAATACTCGAATGAAGGTTTCATTAGGCTTTATCATACCGAGCTCATGTCGAGCCCTTTCTTCGACACCTTCTAAACCTAATTTTAGATCTTCAATATCTGCTTTTAATAGTTTGTTTCTTTTTAGCAACTCTGCATTCATTTCTTGGTGAGAATTGACGGTTTCAGTTATTCGCCGATAATCTTGCAAACCATTGTGACCAAACCAAAGCTTGTATTGGATGTAGACACACAGACAAAACAGCGCAAGTTGGAATAAACGCATAATTCAATATCCTAGTATATGAACTGTGTAGTCATGTCGCCAAAGTGCGAATATTAACCTGACACTATTTTCTTTTTCGTTACATTAGGCCAGTTGATACTGCTTGCAAGCAGCATTTCTCTGAGCCCAAGTAGTCTTGGTGTTGCTATTTTATGATAATGCCATCGATGACCACAACAGGCTGCGGTCATTAAAGCTTTACTTGGTTTTAATAACCTAGCTTTTTCTGATTCTTGCGGCAAACCTGACAAGTCAAACCAGCCAAATTCATTGCAGTGAATTTTGTTCGGCTTAACTTGATCGATCATATCTATGTAGATGCCTGTTTCATGTTGGAGTTCAAACATGATAGGCACTACAAGGCCAACCATTGCACTTTTTTGATAGTACTTGTTTATCGCCGCAAGATCTTGCGAAGGCTTTTTTCTTTGCGGTGCAACCCAGCACCCGTTATGGCTGTCTAGTTCAAGCGGTACAGCACCTAATACAATGTGTGTCGCTGCACGTTCAACATAGTAGGGGAGACTCTTCAAAAAGCGCTTTAACCGAATAGGATCGGGTTCGTTCACCAAGTTGGTAATTTCTCTGGTGTAAAATACATTAACAAGCTCGGCAAAAATAAGCCTGGAGACTTCATCTTGCCAGATCGTTGTTTGCTGCCTGCTAGATTGGTATTTTTCCAAAGCTCCTCCTTTATGAGGATCTTATAACACGCCATCGTTACTAAATACAGCCAATCTGACAAAATTACAACGCCTAAAAGTACTAGTTTCCTTTTGGTCGTAGACCTAGTTTGGCCTCGCCTGACTCTAAAAATTGCACTGCTGCGTCGCGCTTTTTACCTAACAACAAACTCCCATCGACAAGAAACATAAAGTTCTGCCAGCAACGTTTAAAAACCCCAAACTGTGTTTCAATAACATGCTCGCGCGACAGACAAAAATACACTGTGGTATTGTCTTCCCATTTAAGATAATCACATATCTCTTGTGGCAATGTTTCCACACCTTGCTCCCAAGCCTGTTCCCAGTCGACTACTTCTTCCCAATTATCTTCTTTGCCGACCCAATCATGCGGCGTAAAAAAGTCAGGATGATCTTGTTCTCTGCTGACCATTGTACTCCAAAGAACCGCAGCACGCTGGGCCGTCATTGGCTTTATCTGGTCCAAGTCAGACTCTTCAATAGGCAAATCTTGATGACGAAAAACCCATGCTTTCTTGAAATCGTTAAGCGCAATATAATTCATGTATAGAAACCTTACTCTCACAGATAAACGAGTTTACAGACTCGTTTTTAATAATTTCAATTATACCCAGTCACACGAGGACTCAACAATGCCTAGCGAACTTAAAAAAGGGATATATCGTCATTACAAAGGAAAAGAATATAAAGTAATGTTTGTAGCAACTCACAGCGAAAGTGAAGAGCCACTTGTTATTTACCAGACTTTATATGGTAATTACGACCATTGGGCAAGGCCTCTGAGCATGTTTGTCGAGGAAGTAATGGTTGATGGCAAAACTCAGCCTAGATTTCAGTATTTACGAGAAGAATGATATTTGATAGTAAAATTAAAAATGTGGCAAACTGATACCATTACCTCATCAGACCACAATAAAAAATGTTCAAAGGCACCGATAAATATATAGCAACAACAGCATTGCAACAGGCGGTAAATGCCGCCATTCTCCTCGAAAAGCCATTACTGATAAAAGGTGAGCCGGGCACAGGCAAAACACTCTTGGCAGAAGAGCTTGCTCAAAGCCTAGATACCGAGCTGATACAATGGCACATAAAATCAACGACTAAGGCCCAACAAGGCCTATATGAATACGATGCCGTGTCTCGGTTACGAGATAGCCAACTTGGTGACGAACGTGTTCATGACGTAAACAACTACATCATTAAAGGCAAGCTATGGCAGGCTTTTTCTGCAAATAAACGTCCAGTTTTACTCATTGACGAAATAGACAAAGCTGATATTGAATTTCCAAATGATTTGCTACTTGAACTGGATAAGATGGAGTTTCATGTTTACGAAACACAACAACAAGTTAAAGCAGATATTAGGCCCATTGTTATTATTACCTCAAACAATGAGAAAGAATTACCGGACGCATTTTTGCGTCGTTGCTTCTTCCACTATATCGATTTTCCCTCACCAGAAGAGATGAAAGCGATTGTAGACGTACACTTTCCAAATATAAAATCACAGCTGCTTACACAGGCGCTCGAAGTATTCTTTAATTTAAGAGAAGCTCGTGGTCTCAAAAAGAAACCCAGTACCAGTGAATTGTTGGATTGGCTAAAACTATTGCTTGCAGAAGAGATTGACGCAAAAACGCTGCATGATAAAACTCATCAAGGTGGGCTTATGCCACTGTTTGGGGCATTGTTGAAAAATGAGCAAGATGTTACTCTCATTGAGAAGCTCGCATTTATGAGTAAAAGATAATGCTTATCGAGTTTCTGTTTACTCTAAGACGACACGGTATTCAAGCAAGTCTTAGGGAACTGTTGGATTGCCTTACTGCACTAGAAAAAGGCCTCTGTTTCGGCAGCCTTGATGACTTTTATACACTTAGCAAAGTAATCTTTGTTAAAGATGAAACTTTATTTGATAAGTTTGACAGGGCATTTGCAGAGTACTTTGAGAGTGTTGAGCAAGTCGACATTGCCCATGCTATTCAGCAGCAAACTTTACCATCAGATTGGTTGAGAAAAGAGTTCGAAAAGCACCTCAGCGAAGAAGAAAAGGCCAAGCTCAAAGCGCTAGGAGGCCTAGAAAAATTAATGGAAACCCTAAAGAGCCGCCTTGAAGAGCAACAAAAAAGGCACGCTGGAGGGAATAAGTGGGTTGGTACTGGCGGAACTTCCCCCTTTGGCGCTTACGGCTACAATCCCGAAGGGGTTAGGATCGGGCAACATGAAAGCCGCCACCGACAAGCTGTGAAAGTATGGGATCAAAGACAATATAAGAATCTCGATAAAGATGCTGATCTTAGCACCCGGAATATGAAATTGGCGGTCAAGCAACTCAGAAAGTTTGCACGTAGTCATGAAAGTGATGAGCTTGATCTCAACAACACAATTGAGGCAACCGCAAAGCAAGGTGGTTTACTGGATGTCAAAATGGCCCCACAAAGGCACAATGCTATCAGTGTGCTTATGTTGTTTGATATCGGCGGTTCCATGGATGATCATATCCAAATTTGCGAGCAACTCTTCAGCGCCGCTCATTCGGAATTTAAACACCTAGAGTTTTTCTATTTCCATAATTGTGTGTATGAACATGTCTGGAAGGACAATGACCGCCTAAACGACTCACTGCTCGATACTTATCAGCTCATTAATAAATTTGGCAAAGATTACCGGTTAATATTTGTTGGAGATGCAACCATGGGGCCTTATGAAATCACCTACCCAGGCGGCAGCGTGGAACATTGGAATCAAGAGCCTGGCAGCGCGTGGCTGCATCGCTTAACAAATCACTTCGAAAAGGTTGCTTGGCTTAATCCACAACCCAAAGAGTATTGGCATTATTACCAATCAATAGCGCAAATTGACAGCTTGATGAATGGAAGGATGTACCCATTGACACTAGAAGGTATTTCCCAAGCGGTTAAAACCCTTACCTGATTGGTTTTCCTGCTTTTTAAAAATAAGTTTGTGTGGCTTTCAAGTCGAAGGCTCCTTAAACGAGAGTCAGCGAACGCAGTGAGTGCGTTTCCTTTGCGCAAGGGTGACGAATGACCGAAACAAAGTTTCGCAGCATGAGGAAGTGAGCGCATGGATGCACGATGGGACCCAGCTTCAGGG
>NZ_AUXV01000025.1 GCF_001625575.1 Pseudoalteromonas luteoviolacea S2607 | reverse complement strand
ACCAATTCCGCCACTTCCGCATGTATTTTCTTTTAAAGAAAATGGTGGCTATGCCCTGATTTGAACAGGGGACCCCATCATTATGAGTGATGTGCTCTAACCAGCTGAGCTACATAGCCATTGGCTGGAGTACCAGGATTTGAACCTGGGAATGGCGGGATCAAAACCCGCTGCCTTACCGCTTGGCGATACTCCAACGAAACGATTATTTTAGTTCTTATCGAGAACATGGTGCGGAAGGAGAGACTTGAACTCTCACATCCGAAGATACTGGAACCTAAATCCAGCGCGTCTACCAATTCCGCCACTTCCGCACATCAGGGTAGTTAGTTTTAAAGTTGCTAATCAACTTGAAAAAGCATGGTGGCTATGCCCTGATTTGAACAGGGGACCCCATCATTATGAGTGATGTGCTCTAACCAGCTGAGCTACATAGCCATCTCTTTTTCGTTTATCACCATCGCTGGTGCGGGGCGTATTATGCGTATATGCCCCCATGCCGTCAACACCTTTTTTTGAAAAAATCTCGTATCACAGATTGTTTGCAGATAAATTAAGCGAAACGGCCTGTTTTTATACCAAAACAAATCTAAAAGTACAAACTAGATTAACGATAAGTACTAAAAAGTCATCGCTTCAATAGAAAATTAAATATAGGGGTGCGCGTGATTTTTTGCACGCAAGAGATTTTTATGTGCTTAAAAGCGAAAAAAGCTCCATAAAAAGGAGCTTTTTTGACATACGTATAATTGAGTGTTTATACGTTGAATAGGAAGTTCATTACATCGCCATCTTTTACGATGTAATCTTTACCTTCTTGGCGCATTTTACCAGCGTCTTTTGCACCACTTTCGCCTTGATACTCAATGTAGTCGTCAAAGCCAATAGTTTGTGCACGAATAAAGCCTCGTTCAAAGTCTGTGTGGATTTTACCTGCCGCTTGTGGTGCCGTTGCACCTACAGGAATAGTCCAAGCTCGAACTTCTTTAACACCCGCTGTAAAGTAAGTTTGTAACTTAAGTAGCTCGTAACCGCCACGGATAACGAGGTTTAGACCTGGTTCTTCAAGACCAAGATCAGCCATAAATTCTAACTTATCTTCTTCCTCAAGCTCAGAAAGCTCAGATTCAATCGCGGCACATACAGGAATAACAACGGCATCTTCAGCAGCTGCAATTTCACGTACTTTATCTAAGAATGGG
Source organism: Pseudoalteromonas luteoviolacea S2607 (assembly GCF_001625575.1). GTDB lineage: Bacteria > Pseudomonadota > Gammaproteobacteria > Enterobacterales > Alteromonadaceae > Pseudoalteromonas > Pseudoalteromonas luteoviolacea_E. The sequence continues at coordinate 32,296 of NZ_AUXV01000025.1, read as the reverse complement.
TTATTTTCGAAACCATCTTCAGTGACGTTTGCGATATACATCGTTGGCTTTATCGTTAAGAAATTAAGCGGCTTAATCGCAGCAAGCTCTTCTTTAGTTAGCTCTAAAGAACGCAACGTGAGGCCTTCATCAAGGTGTGCTTTAACTTTTTCAAGTACGTCGTTTTGGAATTTCGCTTCTTTATCGCCGCCCTTTGCTTTTTTAGCATTACGTTGTGCAGCGCGATCTGCCGCTTCCATGTCTGATAAAACAAGCTCAGTATTAATAACATCAATATCATCTGCAGGGTTTACTTGACCAGAAACGTGTACGATATTTTCATCTTCAAAGCAGCGAACAACATGACCAATGGCATCTGTTTCGCGAATGTTTGCTAAGAACTGGTTACCAAGACCTTCACCTTTTGATGCGCCTTTTACCAGGCCTGCAATATCAACAAATTCCATTGTTGTTGCGATGGTCTTTTGCGGATTAACAATCGCAGCCAATTGGTCTAGACGAGGATCCGGAACGGCAACAACGCCTGTGTTTGGTTCGATTGTACAAAACGGAAAGTTTGCGGCTTCGATTCCCGCTTTAGTTAATGCATTAAATAGGGTTGATTTACCAACGTTTGGTAAACCCACAATGCCACATTTAAAACCCATAATTTTGAACCTTCAGTTAATCAAATTGTTGCCGTATAAAAATACTTTACGGCTTAAATGAATGTAGTCTGTTTTGTGCTTTTAACACACCGTCTTTCGCTAAAATTTCCATGCAGCGAACCGCTTCATCAACGACCGCATCAATTTTTTCTTGGTCTGCTTTGGGTGCTTTACCTAATACCCAGCCAGTAACCTTGTCTCGGTGGCCTGGGTGACCAATGCCTATTCGCAAGCGCATAAATTCTTTGTTATTGCCAAGCTTAGAAATAATGTCTTTCAAACCATTATGTCCACCATGACCACCGCCTTTTTTAATTTTGGCGATACCTGGGTCCATATCCATTTCGTCATGTGCAACGAGGATGTTTTCGGCTGGAATTTTAAAAAAGTTTGCAAGGCTTGATACTGCTTTGCCACTTAAATTCATATAAGTGGTAGGAATAAGCAATTTAAATTCTTGGTTATTGATAAGTACTTTGCCTGTAAGGCCATGATACTTAGAGTCGGGTTTGAGAATGCAATTGTAGCGTTTTGCCAGTTCTTCTATGAACCACGCACCGGCATTATGACGAGTGTTTGCATATTCGGGGCCTGGATTAGCCAGGCCCACAAGCATTTGAATATTATTCAAGGTGTTAACACCTTAAAAATTACTCAGCAGCTTCTTCAGCTTCTTCTTCAGAAGCAGCGCCTTTAGGAGCGTTCAAAGTAACAACAGCTTGGTCGTGGTCCGCACCTTTAGCTAGTTCTACTGAAACAACACCTGCAGGTAGTACAACGTCAGAAAGGTGTACAGTTGCACCTACTTCTAGCGCAGCAACATCAACTTCTACGAACTCAGGAAGTTGAGCTGGTAGACATGTGATTTCGATTTCTGTTACGTGGTGAGCAACAGTGTTACCGCCTTTAGTAGCAGCTTCTTCGTTGATGAAGTGTACTGGTACTTTAGTGTGGATCTTCTGAGAAGCATCAACACGTTGGAAGTCTAAGTGAGTGATCTTAGGCTTGTACGGGTGACGCTGGATGTCTTTAACGATAGCTTCAACAGACTCACCGCCAATGTTTAGCGTAAGGATGTGAGTGTAGAAACCTTCGTCTTCTTGCATGTGGATCACTTTGTTGTGATCTAGAGTAAGAGAAACAACTTCTTTGCCTAAACCGTAAAGGATTGCAGGAACTTTCTCAGCGCGACGTAGGCGGCGGCTCGCACCAGTACCTAATTCTACGCGTACTTCAGCGTCTAAAACGTATTGTGACATAACTGTCTCCAAAATATATAAAGTTAATAATGTCAGAAAACTCGCGACCAAATTTTCTGGCGTATACCTATCAAACTGACAAATTTTTGTCTGCTCAGTAGGTAAAAAAGGCGCGCTAATATAGCACTATCATGGTTAGATTAAAACCATTAGGGCAATAAAAAAGCACCGATTGGTGCTTTTTTATTTATTCCTGCAATGAATTAGTGCTCGAACATTGCTGAAATTGATTCTTCGTTGCTGATACGGCGGATTGTTTCAGCCATCATGTCAGCTAAGGTTAGTACTTTAACCTTATCGATTGCGCGAAGCTCGTCAGACAATGGAATAGAGTCTGTTACGATGACTTCGTCGATGACTGAGTTACGTAAATTCTCAGCAGCGTTACCAGATAACACTGGGTGAGTTGCATAAGCAAATACACGCTTAGCACCGTGCTCTTTAAGCGCAGCAGCTGCTTTACATAACGTACCACCTGTGTCGATCATGTCGTCAACGATGATACAGTCACGACCCTCTACGTCACCAATAATGTGCATGACTTGAGAAACGTTCGCTTGTGGACGACGCTTGTCGATGATCGCAAGGTCTTTGTCATCAAGAAGCTTCGCAATAGCGCGTGCACGCACAACGCCACCGATGTCTGGTGATACAACAACAACGTCGTCGAAATCACGCTCTTTCATGTCTTCGATAAGCACTGGGCTACCAAATACATTGTCTACAGGGACATCGAAGAAACCTTGAATTTGTTCTGCATGTAGATCCACAGTTAAAACGCGGTCAACACCTACACTTGATAGGAAGTCTGCTACCACTTTCGCAGTGATTGGCACACGTGCTGAACGAACGCGGCGGTCTTGACGTGCATAACCAAAGTATGGGATCACTGCTGTGATACGGCCAGCAGAAGCACGACGTAGTGCATCAACCATGACGATAAGCTCCATAAGGTTATCGTTTGTTGGCGCACAAGTTGATTGAATAATAAAGACGTCTGAACCACGTACATTTTCATTGATTTGAACGCTGATCTCACCGTCACTAAAACGGCCTACAACGGCATCACCTAACTCAATAAATAAACGTTTTGCAACTTTTTGAGCTAGCTCGGGTGTTGCGTTACCAGCGAAGAGCTTCATGTCGGGCACGGTAGGGTTCCTCAGGCACTGAATTTTTGGACTAACATGCAAAGACTTTAAATAGCACAGTCAATACAGGCTAACTTAAACTAATTTACTTCTCTTTGTTTAGCCACGTAGCGAGTTGCTTGTGAGTAATCGATTCACTTGCACTTTTTGCTACAAAGCCTTGCCAAGAAGACGGTATATCTTGGAGTACACGCTGTGCTGTTTGCTCGTCATCAAATGTGGCAAAGCAGCAACTTCCAGTTCCAGTCATTCTTGACGGCGCATATTTTAGCAACCACGTCAGGGTCTTTTCAACCTCGGGGTAAAGCTTTTTAACCAACTCTTCACAGTCATTACGTGTTTCAGTCATACTCCATGGTGATTTTAGTTTGGGTGTATTGCGTGGTAAAGCTGGATCTGTGAAGATTTTTGCCGTGCTAACATGCACGCCAGGGGCGATAACAAGATACCATTTATTGGCTTGTTCAAAGGTGGTTAATTCTTCCCCAACCCCCTGAGCCAAAGCCGTTTTCCCATTGATGAATACAGGTACATCGGCACCGAGTTGTAAACCAATATTTGCTAATTCGGCCAATGATAATTGACAATTCCACAATGTATTAAGAGCAAGAAGAGTCGTTGCTGCATCTGATGAACCACCACCGACTCCTCCGCCCATGGGCAAGTGTTTAGTTAAATGTACAGTTACACCTTTTTTTACTGTTCGATATGCCATTAAAGACATTGCCGCTTTGAAGATTAAGTTATCTTCTTTTGAAATTCCGTCTACATCACCTGTTATATTGACAGTGTCAGCTTCAATCAATTGAAATGTTAGTTCGTCACCAAAATCTAATAGCGTGAATAGGCTTTCGAGTTCGTGATAACCATCATCTCTTCTACCATTAATATGAAGAAATAAGTTCAATTTAGCTGGGGCTGTCAGAGTTAATTTGTTCATTGTGTATCAAAATGCCATGCGTTGATTTGAATTTTTATTGATATATCTTGATGTGAAAGTGTTAGCCGCGCAGGCAGTGTTAGCCCATCAAAGTCACTATATCGTTGGTATTTAATTGTCCATTGCTTGCCTTGTTCGTCTTGCCAGCTAGCCTGCTTAATATTGCCGTTGTTATCCGTTTCATATTGATTATCTAGTCGAGTCGCGGTGAACCAATTTGGCGCTTGTTTTATTGGTAGCTGCCAGCCGCTAATACGCTCAATTAATGGGCCACTTTCTGGGCCAGTATAAGGTTTGCCATCCACGATAATTTCACTGTGGTGCGCGAACTCAGTCATTTTTAATACTTGAGTACCGATAAAGCTGGATAATGTTAACGCTTGCTTGTTGTTTTTTAATTGCCAATTAAAATTAACGGACTGACGATCATCGCTGGATATGAAGGCTATTTTGCCTCTCGCTTGCCAGAGGTTGAACTTATTTAGGGAGTTCAGTGTCACTTGTCCCCCATCTGGGACCATTGGGGACTGTGCACATCCACCTAAAAATAAAAAAAACATGAGTAAAATCAAATGAATTTGTTTCAAATGGGGTTCCTTACTTTCCATATTCGGTTGATTTTTGGTACAGTTAGTCGCTTTAAAGCAGGGCTCGGGCAACACTGGCATTTATGACCATCATCGCACTAGGTATTAATCACAAAACCGCTTCAGTTGAATTACGTGAAAAAGTCGCATTTTCACCAGAGCAATTGTCTAGAGCTTTGGAGCAACTTAATAAGCTATCAGAGTTTCATGAATCTGTGATTGTGTCCACCTGTAACCGTACCGAAATCTATTGTAGCCTCGACCAAGATAATTCCCAAGCACTACTCAGCTGGCTTGCTGAATTTCATAGTATCGAAGAACAAGAGCTTGCGCAGAATGTGTATATTCATCAAAACCAAGATGCGGTAAATCACTTAATGCGCGTTGCATGCGGTTTAGACTCTTTGGTGCTAGGTGAACCACAGATCCTTGGTCAGATTAAACAAGCTTACAACAGCTCTAAAGTGCATAATGTGATCAAACCGATGTTTGAGCGCTTGTTTCAAAGAACATTCTCAGTAGCCAAGCAAGTTCGTACGGAAACAGATATTGGTGCCAGTGCTGTTTCGGTAGCGTATGCTGCAGTGAACTTAGCAAAGCATATTTATGGCAAGTTGGATAAAACCAAAGTGTTACTAATTGGTGCTGGTGAAACCATCGAATTAGTGGCCAAACATTTATCTCAACATCACCCGCAACATATTACTGTGGCTAATCGCACCATTGAGCGAGCTAAAAATTTGGCACAAGAGATTGATGGGGATGTGATTTCATTGGCACAGCTGCCTGAGGAATTACACCATGCTGATATTGTGATCAGCTCTACTGCGAGTACCCTGCCAATCATTGGTAAAGGGGTGGTTGAACAGGCACTCAAAAGACGTAAATACCGCCCAATGCTGTTTGTTGACATTGCGGTGCCAAGAGACATCGAGAGCCAAGTAAACGAGCTAGATGCTGCGTATCTTTATACGGTTGACGATTTACAGGCAATCGTAAACGAAAATATTGCCAGCCGAGAGCAGGCCGCGAAGCAAGCACAGGATATTATTGACCAGAAAACGCGGGAATTTGCGGACTGGCAGCGCTCGTTGAAATCAGTTGATGTCATTCGTCAGTACAGGACATCGGCACAAGAAATAAAAATAGAGCTCGTGGAAAAGGCTGTAAATCAGCTACAATCGGGTAAAGATTCAGAAAAAGTCTTGCTTGAGCTAGCAAACAAGTTAACCAACCGGCTAACTCATGCCCCCACGCATGCTATTCAAAAAGCGGCGAAGGCGGGCGATACAGAGCAATTGATATTGCTAAAGCAGGCATTAGGTATTGAACAGGAATAAAATTTAGATGAAAGAGTCTGTCTATCGTAAGTTAGAAAGCTTAGTAGAACGTCATGAAGAAGTGGAGGCGATGCTGGGCGATCCAGAGGTGATTGGCGATCAGAATCGATTTCGTGCACTTTCTAAAGAGTACTCAGAGTTAGAAGATGTTGTAAAAACGTTCACTGCTTATCAGCAAGCACAGGAAGACGTGGCAACAGCAGAGGAAATGCTGAAGGACTCTGATCCAGATATGCGTGAAATGGCTCAAGAAGAGTATAAAGAGGCAAAAGCAGCGATTTCAGAGCTAGAAGATCAATTACAAGTACTTATGCTACCAAAGGACCCTAAAGACGATAATAACGTTTACCTCGAAGTGCGTGCAGGTACTGGTGGTGATGAGGCTGCTATTTTTGCTGGAGATCTATTCAGAATGTACAGCCGTTATGCTGAGACTCAAAAGTGGCAAGTTGAAGTTGTCAGTGCAAATGAGGGTGAACATGGCGGATACAAAGAAGTCATCGCAAATATCAAAGGTGATGGCGTTTACGGTAAACTGAAGTTTGAATCGGGCGCTCACCGAGTACAACGTGTACCAGAGACTGAATCGCAAGGTCGTGTGCACACCTCTGCATGTACCGTTGCTGTGATGGCTGAAATTCCGGAAGCAGAAGCAATCGAGATCAATCCATCAGATCTGAAAGTAGACACATTCAGAGCATCAGGCGCAGGTGGTCAGCACGTTAACAAAACTGACTCTGCAATTCGTATTACACATATTCCAACGGGTGTCGTTGTTGAATGTCAGGATGAACGTTCACAGCATAAGAACCGTGCAAAAGCACTTTCTGTACTTGGTGCACGGTTACAGCAAGCTGAAGATGAAAAGCGTCAAGCTGCCGAAGCAAGTGAGCGTCGCAACCTCGTAGGTAGTGGAGATCGTTCAGAGCGTATCCGTACATACAACTACCCACAAGGCCGTATAACGGACCATCGTATTAATTTAACCTTGTATCGACTAAATGAAGTGGTCGGTGGTGAACTTGGTGCAATTATTGATCCTTTACTGCTTGAACACCAAGCAGATCTGTTGGCGGCAATGGGTGACGATTAACGTGACCTGCCCGTCGAATGCCCAAGCGATTGCTTGGGCTACACACTTATTAACGGCCCTCTCTGACTCCCCTAAACTTGATGCTGAAGTGCTTTTACTTCATGTTCTAAATAAACCTCGTAGTTATTTATTCACTTGGCCTGAAGTTGAGCTATCTGAACAGCAATATACGCAGTTTAAGAACATGGTTGGACAGCGCAGTGAGGGAGTCCCCGTCGCACACCTGACAGGCGAGCGAGAATTTTGGAGCTTACCCTTTTACGTAAACAGTAGCACCCTGATCCCTCGCCCTGATACAGAGACGCTCGTGGAACAGGCATTAGAGCTGGACCTTCCCATTAATGCAAATGTACTTGACTTAGGTACTGGCACTGGGGCCATTGCATTGTCGCTGGCGTCAGAAATGCCTAAATGGCAGTTATGGGCAGTTGATTACTCTAATGATGCAGTCTTGCTCGCGAAGAAAAATCAGCAGCGGTTAGGCATTACTAATGCAACGATTTTACAAAGTGATTGGTTTGTCAATGTACCAAAGCAGCACTTTGATCTGATTGTGAGCAATCCTCCGTATATAGAAGAAAACGATGTTCACTTATCACAAGGTGATGTTCGTTTCGAGCCGCTTTCGGCACTCGTGGCCCCTGAGCAAGGTTATGCGGACATACGGCATATAGCTAAAAATGCGCTCGATTATCTGATGACTGGCGGGTATATCATGGTAGAACATGGTTACGATCAAGGTGCGGGTGTGCAAGAGATTTTTGCACAAATGGGGTATGGCAATATACTTACAATAAAAGATATGGCAGGCTGTGACAGAGTAACATTGGCACAAAAGTTACAATGATGCATAGAATGCAGTAAAATTTTTAAATTAGCGAGCGTCGAAACAAGCGTTAAGGACTCTATATGGATGATTTTTTGTTTTCAGATGAGCCGACCGATGTCACTGAAACCGAACAAAGCGGCAGTTGGAAAGTAATAATAGTTGACGATGAGCCCGAAGTGCACGCAGTGACTAAACTTGCTCTGAGCGACTTTGAATTTCAAAAGAAGAAACTTGAGTTTTTGAGTGCTTACTCGGGGGAGGAAGCCAAGCAAGTTGTTATGGATCACCCCGACGCAGCTATCGTGTTACTTGACGTTGTAATGGAAACCGATGATGCGGGATTAAAAGTCGCTCAGTATATCCGTGAAACGGCCAAGAATAACAATATACGTATAATTTTACGTACCGGCCAACCAGGGCAGGCGCCCGAGAGACAGGTAATCGTCAATTATGACATCAATGATTACAAGTCCAAAACTGAGCTCACCGCGCAAAAACTTTTCACTGTTGTTATGTCGAGTTTGCGTTCATACCGAGATATCCTTTCTATCGATCAATCTCGTCAAGGGCTAGAGAAAATCATTACAGCGTCTAGAGACATTTTCGCTACACACTCGATTGAACAGTTTATCGAAGGGGTTATGCAACAACTTACTTCGCTGTTAGGGACTGTTGATGAGGCTATGTATGCCACGTCGCTAGTAGCAAGCAATGAGCCTGATACATGCAGTGAAGACTTAATTGTATTTACTGGCCGTGGTGAGTTTGAAAAGTGTGAAGGCAAGCCAATTGAAGATGTACTCAATGATGAGCAATATCAGGCTTGTAAAAAAGCACTGAATGAGAAAACAATCGTTTATAAAGACAACTATTTATTCTCTTATTGCTCAAGTGAATACAACCATGCCTCTATGTTATTTGTTTCTGGGATCCCAGAGTTCTTAACTGATACGCAAAAACATTTAATTGAAATATTTTCGCAAAACGTACAATTGGCTTATGAAAATGTACAACTTCAAGCTGAAATTGAAGATACTCAGCAAGAGCTAGTATACCGTTTGAGTGAAGCGCTGGAGCTTCGCTCTACGGACTCGGGCAATCATGTTAAGCGCGTTGCGCATATTTGTCATGCGCTTGCTGTGGGCTATGGTTTGGGTAATAGAGAAGCGGACCTTGTGAGAATAGCATCTCCATTGCATGATGTTGGTAAAGTGGGCATTCCGGATGCCATTTTAAATAAGCCTGCCAAACTCGATGAAGCTGAATGGCAAGTGATGCAAACGCATGCGAAAAAAGGCTACCAATTGTTACGCGATTCAAGAAGAGAGATTGTAAACGCCGGTGCGCTAATAGCACGCGACCACCATGAAAAATGGGATGGTACGGGCTACCCGAAAGGCGCAAAAGGTGAAGAAATTCACATCTTTGGCCGTATAGTCGCACTTGCTGATGTGTATGATGCTTTAAGACACCGCCGTTGTTATAAAGAGGCGTGGGACCTGCCTGAGGTCATCGAAGAGATTAACAACCAAAGTGGTAAGCATTTCGATCCTAAGTTGGTTGCGGTGTTCAACGACACAATTGAAGAGTTAGAAGCGATTCTGGCTCGCTTCCCTGATAAATCATGAGGTTGATGTGGATTATATCGCTTTAAAACATACACATATGGCTTTTGCAATTCTTAGTGTGGCATTGTTCTACACTCGCTCAATATCTCGTTTGGTATCGGGTAAGCTTGCTGGTAAAAAAGCCGTTTTCATAGCCAGCCACGGGACTGACACACTATTATTGATCTCTGCTGTTTACCTTGCTGTTCTGGCTGGGCTAACGCCAACCTCACAGCCGTGGTTATTAGAAAAAATTGTTTTAGTGTTTGGCTATATAGGGTTGGGATTCGTGATTGCAAAGTCTACCCATAAACCCAAACAAATAGGCGCGCTAATTGGCGCAACGGCTATCATCGCTGCGATAGGCTATCTTGCAGGGACTAAAAACGCCTTTATTTTATAGTTAGACTCCAAAACTAAACTACCGTGTGGACTGTATGTTTCCAGTTCACATGGTGCCTATCAAAAATAGCACTTGGGTATGCTTTAAAAAGTGTTACACTACGTCCTTATTATTTACACATGGGTTAGCAGTACAGTCTATGACAGATACCTGGTTTGATGAACAACAAGAGTTAGGCGCGAATTATTCAGTTCCTGCATTGCTTCGAAGTATTTATGCTGAGCAACGTTGGGATGCACAAGCTGATACTGAGCAGACTCTGTGTTTGCTTGCCGAACTTGAATTATCTATTGATGATATGTGTGTGAAAGAAAAAGATTTACATAAACGTGTTGATCTACTGCTAGATACCTTTTATACCAAGTGGGTATTCAGTGGCACAGGGCAAAAAGTACCCGAGTATTTGCTCAATAATATTGGCTATGTACTGAAAATGCGTAGCGGAACCAGCACTGCTCTTGGTTTATTACTGACCCACTTATTAGAGCGGGCAGGGTTTAACGCAACAATTGCGCTCATGGAAAGCGAAGTGATGGTACATGTCGCTTTGAGCAGTGAAGAAGGTTACGTCATTGATCCAAGCTCGGGACAACAATCTTGGTATATCACGCCAGAAAACGATGGTGAGAAAGATCAAGAACCCATGGAGCTCATCATCGGTGATGAAGCATTCAAACTATATTTAGCTCAACAAAAATGGTCTTTTATCGCTGCGGAAAAATTCAGTCACGCTTTAAGTTGTGTTGAGCTGCTAATGGAGCTACTGGGTGATGACCCATATGAAAGACGCGATCGCGGCTATCTACTAAATCAACTTAATTGCCCTAAAATGGCAAAAGATGATCTGCAGTACTTTGTCGATGAATGCCCTGATGACCCGACAATAGACATCATTCAAAGCCAAATTGAAGAGCTTGCAGATCACAATAATATTTTGCATTAATGCAATGTGTAAGCGTACGCAAATATTTAAGTAAAAAAGTGAAAGTTTGAGTCCATATATCGACTATCAGTGAGTAGTCAAAGTGACCGTTAAATTATATCCTCTAAAGGGTGGTAATATTATCGGTGATAAAGGTTGGTGTGTTTGTATGTGGACTGAACTGAGCGAATTACTGTTCTCACATCAACATTGGTAGTGTTTACTGGTGAGTGTAAATTTCTATCAAGGCTTATTTTTATAGTATTTGAGACTCGCAAAGTGCTCAGCCTAAACTTAGTATCCCACCCGTTTATTACCACAAGTTTAAGATATAATTAAAGATTCAAGTATTGGCATGGTTTAATTGCGTCATGGACAAGCTGTTATGTAAAAGAGCTAAACCTTGCTAAACGTATACAAAATATGCTGGGTGGAATGATAAACCCTTTCAGCGTATGTAGTTAAATTTGGAATTGAATATGAATACACAAATAATAAAAGTTGGAACAACCGAAGTTGCTAACGATAAGCCATTTGTACTTTTTGGTGGTATGAATGTTTTGGAGTCGAGAGATTTGGCGATGCAAATCGCTGAACATTATGTTGAAGTGACTTCAAAGTTGAATATTCCCTATGTATTCAAAGCATCATTTGACAAAGCGAATCGCTCTTCGATCAATTCATATCGAGGCCCAGGTATGGAAGAAGGGTTAAAAATCTTTGAAGAGATTAAGCGCACCTTTAACGTACCTGTGATTACTGACGTACATGAACCTTTCCAAGCTGCACCTGTAGCAGAAGTAGCGGATGTAATTCAATTGCCAGCATTCTTGGCTAGGCAGACGGACTTGGTTGTCGCAATGGCGAAAACGGGTGCTGTTATTAATGTGAAAAAACCACAATTTTTGGCACCTCATGAAATGCGCCACATCATTAAAAAAATTAATGAAGCTGGTAATGAAAAGGTGATTCTTTGTGAGCGTGGTAGCAGCTTTGGTTATAATAACTTAGTCGTTGATATGCTGGGTATGGATGACATGAAGCATATGGCTCCGGTTATTTTTGATGCGACGCATGCATTACAGCGCCCTGGTGGCCGCTCAGACTCAGCTGATGGTCGTCGTGCACAAGCCGCAGAGCTAGCACGTAGTGGTATGGCGCTTGGCCTAGCGGGTCTTTTTATTGAGGCTCACCCAGATCCAAACGTTGCTAAATGTGACGGTCCTTGTGCACTTCCATTGGCAAAATTGGAAGGATACCTGACGCAAATGAAATCGGTAGATGAACTAGTAAAGAGCTTTGACCCGCTCGATACGAGTGCCAGCCTTTAAGCTGATTGCATTAGGCTCAGCGTAACTTTAAAGAAGCAAAGTTACGCTTCAGTTCAAAATAACCCCGACTTTAAATACATGTAAAGGCGTCCTGCTATGTCGAGAAGGTTACCACCGCTGAATGCTTTAAAAGCGTTTGAAGCAGCAGCTAGGCACCTGAGTTTTACCAAAGCTGCTGAAGAGTTATTTGTTACACAGGCTGCGATAAGCCATCAAATAAAAACATTAGAAGAGCATTTAGGGTTAAAGCTTTTCTTGAGGAAAAATCGCTCATTACTGCTTACAGAGGAAGGGCAGGGCTATTTTTTAGATATAAAAGATATCTTTTCTCAATTGATTGACGCAACCGAGAAGCTACTTGCCCGAGGAGCGAAAGGTTCTTTGACAGTGAGTTTAACGCCAAGTTTTGCAATCCAATGGCTAGTTCCTAGGTTAAGTAAATTCAATGAGCTGTTCCCCGATATTGATGTGCGTATCAAAGCGCAAGATTTAGACGAAAACTCACTGACGGACGATGTGGACGTGGCCATATACTATGGCCGAGGCAATTGGAATGGGGTTCAGACCCACAAATTACACACTGAATACTTGGTGCCATTGTGTAGTCCGTTACTGTTAAATGGCCCAAAGCCGCTTAACACGCCAAATGATCTTGCCAATCATAATTTGTTGCACGATACCACACGCCGCTCATGGAAAGCTTGGTTAAAAACGGCGGGGGTACGAAATGTGCCTGCCAATACGGGCCCTATTTTTAGCCACTCTTCTATGGTGTTGCAAGCCGCTGTCCACGGGCAGGGGGTGGCGTTAGGCAATAGCGTACTTGCCAAACCTGATTTAGATGCAGGCCGATTAGTCATTCCGTTTAGTCACAGTTTGGAAAGTAAAAATGCGTACTACCTAGTATGTCGTGAATCTCAAGCTGAGTTGGGTAAAATTGTCTCTTTTAAGGACTGGATGCTCTCGATGGTAGAGCAAGAGCAGATATAAAAAGAAGGTTAAAATGACAGAAACCGTCGCAATACAGTGGTTCGAAGCAAAGTCGCCAATCGCTCAACTTGTTTTAGCGCATGGAGCGGGCGCTGGGAGTGATTCTGACTTTATGCAGGATATGGCTCAGAAGCTGTCATTGGCTGGGGTCAATGTTGCTTTGTTTGATTTCGAATATATGGAAACTGCCAAGGCACAAAATAAAAAGCGCCCACCAGATAGAGCGCCAAAACTGTTAAATCGATATGAGCAGGTGTTATCTCAATTAGATAGTGATCTGCCGTTATTCATTGGTGGCAAGTCAATGGGTGGTCGAATGGCCTCTATGTTGGCTTGTGAGACGCAAGTGTTTGTACGTGGGGTGATTGCATATGGTTACCCTTTCCACCCTCCGGGTAAACCGGAAAAGTTGAGAATTGAGCATTTTGGTAACATTTCGTGCCCTTTTCTAGTCTTACAAGGTGAAAGAGATACATTTGGCACTAAGAGCAAAATTTCAGATATGTCTTTTGATAAGAGCCCACAGTTTGTTTGGCTCCCTGATGGGGATCATTCCTTAAAGCCACGAAAGGCAAGTGGCTTTACTGAGCAACAAAACCGGCAAACCGCCGCGGATGGTACGATTCAATTTATTCGGGGCATATGTAATGGCTAAACTATTTTTAATCATTGGTAGTACATTTTGCATGTTGTCTGTCGCATTAGGTGCGTTTGCCGCACATGGTTTGAAGCACCATGTCAGTGAATATGCGGTGGGGGTATTCAAGACCGCAGCCGAATATCAAATGACACATGGCCTGGCGATTGTCGTGGTGGCGCTTTTGATTAAATGGGGTATGCAAATGAAATGGGCCGGCTATCTGTTTATAGCTGGTATAATGCTATTTAGTGGCAGCCTTTACCTGCTGGCGTTAACCGGAGCTAAATGGCTCGGTCCAATCACGCCATTGGGTGGAATGTGTTTTATTTTTGGTTGGCTGATAATAATTTATAAATCAGCTAAGCAGTCGTTTTAATTTGGGATCAGTTTAAATGTCGAGTGTTGTAATTTATTGTCGCAGTGGGTTTGAAAACGACGCTGCTGCTGAAATCAATCATCATGCTCAGTTACAAGGTGTAGCAGGTTACGTGAAAGCAAAGCCTAATACAGGGTTTGTGACGTTTGAGTGTTTTGCCAAAGAGGATGCTGAGAGACTGATCAAGCAAATTGATTTTAAAAGCTTAGTGTTTGCTAGGCAGTGGTTTGCTGGCACGCTGTTATCTAAAATGCCACTGGAAGATCGCGTTGGCGAGATAAAACAATGTGTTGCTGATTTTCCGTTGTGTGGTGATCTGAGAGTTGAGACGCCTGATACAAACGAGGGCAAAGAGCTCTCAAAATTTTGTAAAAAAATCTCCACTCCACTGGCTAAATCTTTAGAAAAGCAAAACAAGTTAACACGCAATGTAAAACCACAAAAGCCCGTGTTACATGTACTGTTTTTAGCAAATGACACTGCTTTCGTGGGTTATTCTTTCAGCGACAATAACTCACCATTTTTTATGGGGATCCCACGTTTAAAAATGCCAGCGGATGGTCCAAGCCGTTCAACGCTCAAACTGGATGAAGCATTTAATGTGTTTTTAACTAAAGAGCAAGAAGAAGAGCGGGCTCGCCCTGGCATGCGGGGCGTTGACTTAGGTGCATGTCCAGGCGGTTGGACTTACCAACTCGTTAGACGAGGTATGTTTGTTGCTGCCATCGACAATGGCCCTATGAATGACAAGTTGATGGAAACCGGACAAGTAAAACACTTTCGTGAAGATGGGTTTAAATACCGCCCAGAAAAGCGCAATATTGATTGGTTAGTGTGCGATATGGTTGAAAAACCAAGTAAAGTGTCTCAGTTGATGATTGATTGGATAGTAAACGGCTTTGCTAAAGAATTAATCTTCAACTTAAAACTGCCAATGAAAAAGCGTTTCGACAGCGTTTATGAGTGTTTGCAGCTTATCGATGATGAATTAGCTCACTATAATGTCGGATATAAACTGCAAGCTAAACATCTATATCACGACCGTGAAGAGGTTACCGTTCATATTCAGGTATTAAAAGTACCACAAAACTTGTATAGCTAATATTAATTTGTTGCATTCATAGGGAAGTAAATGTTGCAAATTTAATTTTATTAACCCTCCTATATTTATAAATCTTCTTTAAAACGATTGCTAGAGCATGAATTGATGCATGTTGCCTTATCTCCAAGTAACTTAAAGGACACAATAACAATGTTTTGGCCACTCTAATGAGGCATTGCAATACCAAATGTTAAGAGCCTTATGTACAAGTACAATAGTGAGATCCCTAGAGAGGGCCGTGGTGTGCACTACTATGGAAATCAATATGATATTAAATAGACTAAAAAGTTATGCAGTGATAATCGTATTATCAACTTGCTTTATAACGGCTAAAGAGTCAGAGGCATGTGCAGCAGCATCTGATGAATATATGTTAAACCATGAGAAAATGATTCAACAGTCAGCTGACATTTACCTTGTAAAAGCAGTAAGCAAAAAGCTAGAAAACAAGATCATTACTACCACATTTAATGTGCTTGATGTTGTAAAAGGACGTGAAAGAAAGCAACTCACCATATCCTTTCCAGCATTTGAATATGATGAAAAAGCATCACATCAATTCATGACTGATTTCTCTCTTCATAAAGATGAGAAGTTTTGGAAAGATGGCGTGGGTCGAAGTCAAATACTAACCAACTGTGAGACAACCGCTAGCTTCAGATTGGGTTATGGCTATTTATTATTTCCTAAGTTTAAGTCAAACGCTAAAGGAGTAGAGGTTATTAATGATACGTCTGATAAATGGTATCAATTTGTTAAGGAACGTGTTGAAGCAAATGTAAAATAACTACGTTAAATTTTGTATAAGGGGGGAGCCGCCGGTGCTTTATAAGCAATTAAAGTTCGGGCGGCTTTTTCGAGAATCTCACAAAAAAATAAAAGAGCTTTGACGTAACTCTTAATTAGTTAGGGAGTTTAAAATAGCGCACTTCGAATTTAAAATTGTCACAATTTAAGCATCTAATGGCAGTTTCCTTTTACTTCTTTATAATTTCCAGAAATATTTTGAAACACTCTAATGTGAGTGCTTACATACGATTTGTCTCATTAATTTAAGTCATTGCTAGACTTTGTGCGTTTAAAATAAGTCATCCTTTAGTCTAATTTCTATACAGTTCTTGTTCTGTTTATTGCTACATTGAAAAAGCCATGTATATCACCGTGCCGATTTTGGCTGGTGGCCGGAACTATGTGGTCGATAACAATAACATGTAAGGAAAGTACAATGGATAACAATGATAAAGGTATCTCGTCACAGCCTAATGCGTACACCTCCCGTCGCAGCTTTTTGAAAAAGTCGTTAGCGGTGGGAGGCGCCATTGGCGCTGTGCCTCTTGCGCTGAATTCAACATCAGCGCAGGCGCGAGGGGAGTACGGCCAATACCATAAGGTATATGGTAATGACCCAAGATATATTTCGATGCTACTGGGTTCGAACATGCGCTTTTTGAGTCAACCAACCTATATTGGCGCATGTAGTTCGGCACATGAAGTCTATATGGCCGCGAGGGATGCGATTGCACTAGGAAAGCGGATCACTGTACGTGCTGGTGGCCACTGTTATGAAGGGTTCGTGAATAATGATAATGGGGTCGTAATAGATATCAGTAATATGGATCGCATTTACAAAGATGGCGATTACTACGTGGTAGAAGCGGGGGCGAACTTAGGGCATACCTATAAAACCTTGTTTAAAGAGTTTGGCAAAATCATTCCTGCAGGCTCATGTTTTGGCGTTGGTATTGGTGGCCATATTTGTGGTGGAGGCTTTGGTATTCACTCACGATTATATGGCTTGTCGAGTGATTATTTAGCGGGTGTCGAGCTTGTTTCGTTCAATGAGTGGGGTGGGCAAGCGAACTATCCTAGAAAGTATTTTAAAGGACAATCTTCACAAGCTGACGAGGTAGTTTGGGCACATCAAGGTGGTGGTGGGGGTAACTTCGGTATAGTTACTAAATATTACTTCAAAGATTTGCCTAATGTCCCCGCCTTTGTTCACGCACAAGAGGTTGCGATCCCTTGGGCCAGCTTAGACTACACGCAATTTGCGGCATTACTGAAAAATTACGGAGAATTTTGGACGAAGAATAATGGGCCTGAAAGTCGCTTTAATGCATTGCACTCATCTATGTCGGTACCGAATTCAGTCGGCGGCAGTGGCGATATTCGTATCCAGTTGTTTAGTAGTGGAGATCCCGGATTGATAGACGAGTTTCTGGATGCCGTCTTTTCGTCAACACAATTAGCACAAGCAAAAGTTGGACTGCGTACTTCCGATCATATGGGGCTACAAAGCCAAGAAGATGCACCGCCACGCCCAACCCCACCTGGTAGTTATTTTAGTTTACCTTGGTGGTATGGTACGCAATATAACGCGGGCCCATTGATTGGTGCTCGAGGTAAAAATAAATCGGCGTACATGAACAAGCCATTTCCAGAGTCCCAGATACGTACTTTGTGGGATGAGTTACGTAATGGCGACTATCTTAGCCCTGGAGGTATGGTGCAAATCTCATCATATGGTGGCCAAATCAATGCGCCTTCCTCTTCTGACACTGCTGTGTCCCATCGCAGCTCGGTGATGAAGTTGCAATATCAAACGTATTGGTTTGAGGCGGGTCAAGATCCTTACCACATTGGTTGGATGAACAACCTTTACGAAAAAATGTATGGTAAAAGTGGGCCTGTACCTGATGGTGTCATGGATGGATGCTATGTCAATTATGCGGATACTGACATTCAAAATTGGCAGTACCTGTACTACAAGGGTAATTATCCTAGGCTGCAGCAAGTGAAGCGGTTATTAGACCCGACAAATCGACTTAATCATGCTCAGTCAATAGAAGTTTAATCTCAATCAAATGATGCGCAAAATACTGCGCATCATCATGTTACCCAACCGCGTAATTAATAACGGTTCATGCAGTTTGCGTAAAAAGTCGTTGTTGCAGGCCAGTCGCTAAATACGCCTTTGACACCCACTTGTCTCGCAAGTACATCGAGAACCGTATAGACATCACCTTCTGATTTTATCGCTTCATTGATTCCTTGATAATACCAGCCACCGCCTTGGGAGATAAGCCCTGAACGTTCAAGTGTCCATGTTATAATATTTAGGTTCGCAGCCTTTGCTGCTCGTGCATACTCAGATGGAACAATCATACCTGCGTCGTTGAGTGTCAGCAGTACCCAAAGCGGCGGAGCAATAATATTCACACCACTGTCTTTGATCTCTTCCATGGAAGGTTGCCATGTTTGAGGATTGCTTGGGTCAAACTTCGGGTCATCATAGCGACCATCAAGATAAACCCCTTTTCGGCCATAGCGCGTGTTGTGACGCCAATACTGAACATCCTCAATATTGAAAGACTGAGGCAATACTCGATGCGCCGGCACGCGAGCTGATCTGTATTCGTCAATCATTTTTTGAGCATAGTCTTGTTGGGTCATGCCTTCATATGGCATTGGTACTTGAGGTGCTTTTAGCTCTGGGGTCATTTTTACGCGCAATGACTTGAATAGCTCAATACTTTCAGCGTGACTCATTAGCGTGCCAGTTGCAGAGTACAAGTCTGTGCGCCAACTAGCGGTACCTTGCACATACTCTTCTACAGTCGTGGCATTTGGGTTTGCGCCATCCATTTTACCTTTAAGTTGCTTGAACTCCTCAAGCGTCAAATCCGATGCACAACATTGTGCACTTGCGAGAGTGCCTGTTTCAGGATCAGCTGGGGTAAATGGTTGTGAACATTTAGCTGCAAGCTCTGGTCGCATTAATATGTCGGTACTGGTGTGCAAGTCACATTGTGCGTGGCGACAAACGAGCTCTTTGTCTTTGGTAAATGTCACATCACACTCTAAAACACCTGCGCCCATTTTGGCTGCCGCAATATATGACTCTTTTGTGTGTTCAGGGAATTGCGTTGGTGCACCTCGGTGACCGATAGAAAAGTCGCTTTTAAAAAAAGGTCTATTTACGCAGCGAGAGAGCTTAGTTTTTAACGCACTCGGTGCCATTTGATCCAATAAATAAAAGGGGCGAGGGCCAAGTTGTGCTGTGGCATTTGCGTAGGCACTGCTTAGCAGTGCCGTACTTATTACGATTTTAGCTAAAGTTTTCATAACGTCCTAGTATGGTTTTTTTTAGCTATTATCGGTATGAATTGTGACGTTTATATGAGCGCCTAGCGATAGTTGTGTCGGTAGTTTTCGACCCAGAGTTTGGTTGCTCCGCACACCGCAGCAGGCATGACGATTAAGTTAACAAAGGGAATAGCCGTTAATACGAACACCGCAAAACCAAATCCATAAGATAATCCTTGTTGGCCTTTTAGGTCCTGTTTCATTTGATTGAAGCTGATTTTATGGTTATCAAACGGGTAGTCATTGTATTGCACGTTGTACATCCAACAGGTAAACAATATCCACAGAATCTGACCAATAACGGGCAGAAACCACAACATAACAAAAAAGATAAGAGCACGAGGTAAATAATATCGGAGTTTTGTCCACTCTCTACCGACCATGCGTGGGACGTCTTTAAGCACATCTGCTAAGCCATCGTCATTGATTTTTTGGCCTGTGAGGTGCATTTCGACCTTTTCAGATAACAGCCCATTGAAGGGTGCGGCGATAAAGTTGGTGATAACCGTAAAGACCATGCTGTAACTAAACAGAATAATCATAATAGCCAAAGGCCATAAAAACCATTCTACCCAACTTAACATACTCGGCAGCATTGACCTGAGGTATTCGAAACCTTGAGTAAGCCAATCAAAAAGAAAAAATAGTGAGCTACCAAATAACAGAATATTGATCAGCAGCGGAATGAAAACAAAACGCTTAAGTCCTTTTTGACCCAGCATGGAAAACCCAGCTACGAAATACTCCATCCCTTTTGTTAATTGCATACGTAAACTCTAAATTAGGAACAGTTGCTTTTTATTATAATCGCTTCTGAAAATTAACGTAGTGCTTTTTTGATCTGCATCATTGCAAATAAATCACATAAAATTCAGTAGCTAGAGAGTAAATGTTACACTCTCTTACAATTCTTCAGAGCAAATAGTGTATCGCCCCCCCTTGTAAACACCGAAGTGAGTCCATACACTAATTCATAGACTTACTTGGAGAATCATCTAATATGCGTATCTTTCACGTGCTATTTGCATTGAGCTTTGCGACGTTACTATGTGTAACGGCGGCGGGTGCTAATGCGGCCGATGAAAGACAGCAGGTTGTTGAAGTCTTGACTGACATTGATGTTCAGTTTATTGACATTGACCTTGATGACGCTTTGGTGATTGGTGCTTCAAGTCATGATTATACTTGCATTGAGTGTAAGTTAATTACTCGCTCAATCGCTCAATCTAGTTCCCATTCTACTAAGTTAATCCGCGCCCCACCTGTTCACTAAACACGCTTAAATTAAAATTTTATTGTTTAATAATCGTGAGGTGAACCATGAGCTATTATCGTGCGCTTGAAACAAATGCGGTGAATACTGACGCCGTAGCAAAAACAAATTCTAATGTAATGACTGCAATCGCATCTGGCGAAGTACAAGAGCAATTGCCAGCAGAGCAATTTCTGCATCCTTTACCAACCACAGAGGTTGATCAATACGCCACTATCGATGAAGTTTTGTTGATATTAGACAAAACACACCAAGCGACTGCGCTTGTTATTGATATGAATGGGCTGCATTTAGGTTTTATATCTATGGCGCAATTAGGCAGCCGTTTTATTTTGGCAAAAGCACAAGCGTTAGGGTGTAAACGCAATGAATTGACTGTCAGTGATGTGATGGTGCCTTTAACAGCACTTCGCCAGATTTCTACATCTCAAGTATTGAATGCAAGAGTGGGAGATATCATGGCGACAATGGAAGAGGATGGTCTAGCCTATTTATTAGTGGTCGGTCAGCAAGCAAGTGCTGTCGGCTATTTTGATTTTATCGATATGGTAAAAAGCAGTAGTCGTACTATCACTGCACTCAAATCGAGCAGTGCGTTTAAAGATGTTGTAGAAAGCGTGCTGCACCATAGAGAAATGTAACAGTTCCCCCAAAGTTAATGTAAATTAAAGCCAAGGCATCTATATGATGCCTTTTTTAGTTTTTAAGGTAACTTAACGTTGTGCCGCTTGGCATACCAGTAAAATAGCGGGAGTTCGATAAGAGTGAAGGTAACCAGGGTAAACCAAGCCCAAGTTACGTTGAACCAAATCAAGCTAAACTCAGCCCCTGTGCCAAAATACACCGAACCTACCACACCCAATGACACCATAGATGCGATGAAGTCTTGGGCCGAAATTTTTTTAAAATCGTTACCCGCATATCTCGGATAAATAACGAAATAAGCTATTAGTAAAATAGCTGCATTGAGTAAAATTACATTGAACTCTGGGGACATAACTGCGTCTCAGAAAATTGAAAATCTGCAAAGCACAAATGCTACTCAGCACGAAGCTTTGCATAACCTTAGCTATAAACTTTTATTTGTGGCACATTGTAAACACTTATCAACGTGTCTGCAAAGTAATCAATCTGCGCACTTTGATGATATTCAGGGCGACTAGAGTGTGGGTTGTCAGTAAATACACTGCCTTTTATGCCTGATTCTGTATATACTTCGCTTCTTAACCAAATGAGGTGAGTATGCTGTCTAAAAACCAACAAAAACTAGTTAGAGCGCTGGCGCAAAAGAAATACCGCAAGCAACATGGTCTTTATTTAGTACAGGGCGAAAAAAATGTACTAGAGCTGCTGGCTGCTCGAATTGAAGTGCAGCATATTTTTGCAACACCTCAATTTATCAGTACTCACCAAAACGAATTGAAAAACAGCAAAGTAACTGAGTGCGACGAGCAAGCTTTGAGTAAAGTAAGCACTTTAGTAAGCAACAATGCTGCCATTGCAATTGTGCCTATTCCTGAGCAGCAAAGCATCGATAAAAGTGGTTTAGTATTGGCACTGGATGGCGTATCTGATCCCGGAAACTTAGGCACGATTATTCGCGTAGCAGATTGGTATGGCTTAAAGCAGATTGTGGTAAGCGAAGATTGTGCCGACCACTTGAATCCAAAAGTGATTAGCGCAACGATGGGATCATTTGCCCGTATTAATGTCGTCCGTACAGATTTAGCCCATTTTTTAAGTCACTATAACGGAGCAATTTATGGCGCTTATTTAAATGGAGAAAACGTTCACCAAACTGCATTTAGTCAAAGTGGCGTATTGGTTATGGGCAGTGAATCTCATGGGATTCGACCTCATCTGAGCCAGTATATTAACCAGCCAATTACGATCCCTGCGTTTGGGGAAGCTGAGTCTTTGAATGTGGCGATGGCCACAGGGATCATCCTTGATAACATACGCCGCGCAGTGTAGCGTGAGTCGTGTAAGTAACTTTTGGTCTCATAATTAAAACTCTCTATGCGCTTAAGTCACATTAAACTGGCTGGTTTCAAGTCCTTTGTCGATCCAATGAAGATCCCATTTCCCGATCAGATGACCTGTGTCGTGGGTCCAAATGGTTGTGGGAAGTCAAATGTGATAGATGCGGTGCGCTGGGTACTTGGAGAGAGTTCGGCTAAAAATCTACGTGGCGATGCCATGACAGATGTTATCTTTAATGGCTCTACACACCGTAAAGCCATTTCTCAGGCTTCTGTTGAGCTCATGTTTGATAATACTCAAGGAACCTTACCTGGCTCATTGGCGGATAGAAATCAAATCGCCATAAAGCGGTTGGTAACGAGAGATGGCCAGTCACTATATTACCTCAACGGCAGTAAATGCCGCCGTCGAGACATAACCGATATATTTTTAGGTACTGGCTTAGGGCCGCGTAGCTACGCGATAATTGAACAGGGGATGATCTCTCGCCTTATCGAAAGTAAGCCACACGAACTTCGTGTGTTCTTAGAAGAAGCCGCTGGTGTATCCAAATATAAAGAGCGCAGGAGAGAGACGCAAACACGTATCAAAAGTACGCGTGATAATTTAGAGCGTTTACTTGATATGCGCCAAGAATTGCAGTCTCAACTGGATAGGTTAGCTAAGCAGGCTGAATCAGCGCGTAAGTATAAAGAGTTGAAAGCGCAAGAACGCACCCTAAAAGGTCAGCTGGCTGTATTAAAGTGGCAGGATTTTAACGAAAAACTGCAACAAAAAGTTGCACAAATTGCCAAATTAGATGAGCAACTGACTTTTCTTGAACAAGCGCATGGCGGACAAAATGATGTGATTGCCAGTTTCGAGCAACAAGTAAATCATTTGGCTGAAGCATTAAATTTGGCGCAGCAAACGCTACACAAAACACATACTGAACTCACTCGTGCGGAACAACAAAAAATATACTTAGGTGAAAAGCGAGCCGAGTTAACAGAGTCACAAACTAAGCTTGTGCAGGAACACGAAAATGCGCAGCAACTGTTAACTGAGCAAAGTCAATCGTGCGATACGCTCCAAAAACAATGCAGTGATGCCGCAGAAGCTTTGGCTATATGCGAAGCTGAATTGGAGGAAGTAGCTGCGCTTTATGACGCTCTGCACAGTACTGCACAAGAGGGAGAGCAAAATTTAGAGGATGCTCAGCAGCAATTAAACAAAACTCAAACACAGCTAAACAGTCATAATAGTACATTTCAAAAAGCCCAGCAGGCGCTTTTGTTTCAGCAAGATAAGCTTAAAGATTTGCACGCCAAGCGAGATGCACTGGAAGCCCAAAATAGTGCTAAAGCGTTGTCAATGGAACGCGCCAAACAACAAGCTCTGGTTAAAGACATGGCGGCGCTGCAGAGTGTATCCCAAAAGTTAGCTACTAAATTAGAAAGCTGTGAACTCCAAGTCAAAGCGTGCGAAGATGAGCGAGGTGAGTTGAAACAAAAGCACATGGAGGCCGCGACAGAAAAAGAGATGTTGGCTGAAATGCTTGGTACATCTGAGCCTTCTTCAGCTCAGAGCTTTTTAAGTCAATTAAAAGTGCACCCAGAGTATAGGCACGTGGTCGAAAGCGCATTACTGGGTCTTACCGAGCTGTGTTTGGCAGACGAGCCACATCAACAAGGTTTGTGGGGAGTAACGGCACGACCTCACCCAGAGAGTGTCGCAGCATTGATAGAGTCGGGGATCTACCCCAGCTTCTTAAATCATATAAAATGGTTGGGTAAACCATGTCAATTTACCCCATGTTCACAGTTTATACTCGCGATCGATGAATTGGGCGAAGTGTACGGAGAAAACTTTGTTACTCAACCAAGTGACAATGAAAATAGCGAGCTTGCCAAATATGAGAGGCTCGAAGCATTGTCTCTTCTTTTGCCTGAATTACAGCAGTCTCTGAGTCAGAACGAAGACAAGTTAACTCGTCTACAAGATGCCTTGGCCGAGTTGACGAGCCAAACCGAGCAAGCTAAACAAGATATTCACCGCATTGCACAAGAAATGGCTGGCAGCAAAAGCCGTTTAGAGATGTTAGAGCAACAGCATCAACAATGGCAATTGCAATCAGAGCAACTTATCAATGAGGTAGAGCGAGTTGAAAGTGCGCTTGTGACTCAGCATAAAGAAATTGATCATTTAGCCTTGCTGCAAGCTCAGCATATGGAACAAGTGGAACAAATACAGCACCAGGTTACCAATTGCAAAGATGCAGTAGAAAAGCACAAACGAGAATACAGCCAAGTACAACTGCGTAAAAATCAGCAGCAAGAGCGAGTGCATCAAGCTAAATTGACATTGCAGCAGGCGCAAAGTGCTCAGCAAATAAGTGCGACAAAATCGGCGCATTTAAAACAAAGCTTTGAGCAATTTGAGTCATCGCTTAAGGCAAATAAGGCGCAGTTAGTTCAGTTGGCGGTGCCTAACCAAGAAATTAAAGCACAAATCCAAAAGCTAGTTAATAGTCATCAAGCGCAGCAGGAACAATTGGAGCAGCTTGATGCAGAAGTTACCACCGCGAAACAAAAGCTTGCTGACAAGCAACTGTCAGTACAGGACTCACAAGCACAAAGCCTAAAGCTGAAGGAGCAAAAGCAGCAACTCCAATTACAAGAGCAAAGTCTAGTAGTAAAAGCGCAGTCTGCATTAGAGCCGCTTCTAGAACTAAAGCAAACTTTAAAAGGTGTGCTGGCGACTTTAAATAAAGATATGACGCAAGGTGTGTATCAAAGTAAATTAACTGCAACAAGTCAAAAGTTGTCAATGCTGGGGGCTGTGAACCTAGCCGCTATTGAAGAGTATGATGAAGCGTCGGCACGTAAAAAGTACCTTGATGAGCAGCTCAATGACTTAACTGCGGCACTAGAAACGCTTGAAAACGCCATCCGAAAAATAGATAGAGAGACAAAAACGCGCTTTCGGGCGACATTTGATGAAGTTAATGGCTCACTTGGAGAGCTGTTTCCAAAAGTTTTTGGTGGGGGGAGTGCCTATTTAGAGCTCACTAGTGATGATTTGTTAGAAAGTGGTGTTACTATAATGGCAAGACCACCAGGAAAGAAAAACTCGACAATTCATTTGCTAAGTGGTGGAGAAAAAGCGTTGACCGCATTATCATTGGTATTTTCTATCTTTAGATTGAATCCAGCCCCATTTTGTATGCTGGATGAGGTAGACGCACCATTGGATGATGCCAATGTCGGGCGTTTTTGCCGTTTAGTAGAAGAAATGTCACAGGCGGTACAATTTATTTATATTAGCCATAATAAAGTGGCGATGGAAATGGCCGCAAGGCTAACGGGGGTAACTATGGCGGAACCAGGGGTTTCTCGTGTAGTTGCCGTGGACATAGAACAAGCAGTGCAGATGGCACATACATAATAAGTAAAGGTGAACAATGGCCACAGAGTTAAGATGGGCATTAATCGTGATCAGTGCGTTGATCATAGGTGGATTACTGATTCATGGGTTATGGTCTGTTAGAAAAAAAGAAGATAAAGATGGTAGCAGACAGGATGTACCAGCACCGATGGATGATGTGAAAACATCAGAGCCAGAACTTAACGATATGAGCTTTACGGCAGTAGAAGAAGAACCTAAAGCCACAATTGAAGAGCCTGTTTTACACGATTCTGATGAAGAACAACAAGAGGCATCAGAAACAAACTCTGCATCGCAACCCGCGCCAGAACCCCAAGACTTTATTATCTTGCATATTCAAATGCCTGAAGGGCTTACAATGGCAGGTTCGAAACTTTTACCTAGTGTTCTGAGCTTAGGTTTTAAGTATTCAGAAGAAGGTTTCTTCAATCGCCACCTTGAGTCGTCTGGTAATGGTCCGGTGCTATTTCGTTTAGTGAATATGTACAACCCAGGTACATTCGATATAGACAATATGGAACAATTTAGCACCGCTGGTGTGAGTTTGTTTATGACGCTACCTTGTGAAGGCGACAGCATGGCTGCATTTAATATGCTTCATGGCGCAGCTAAAAAGCTTTCAGATGAGTTTGGTGCGCAGGTACTAGATAGTGCACGCGAGCCATTAACTGTCGATACAATACGAGCATATGTAGAAAAAGTACGTGAGTTTGCAGCATAGCATGTAACTATGCGTTGTGCTTTGTACTTAACAAGCGCAAAAGATAAAATAAGCCACTGGTATTAGCCGGTGGCTTTTGTGTTATTAAGAGGTTGAAATGTCGGAATCTATCAGTAATAGAATCAATGAATTAAAGGCGCAATTAGAAGATCATAATTACAAATATTATGTTTTAGATATGCCGTCAGTGCCAGACGCTGAATACGATAGGCTAATGCGCGAACTGGTAGATCTAGAAACGCAACACCCTGAGCTTTTGAGTGTTGACTCTCCTTCGCAAAAAGTCGGGGGAATGGCATTAAGCAAGTTTGAACAAGTTACACATAAAGTGCCCATGTTATCGCTTGATAATGCGTTTGGTGAAGATGAATTCAATGCGTTTAACCGTCGTATAAAAGAGCGTTTATTAGAAAGTAATGAACTGCACTTTTGTTGTGAGCCAAAGTTAGATGGCTTAGCGGTATCGATTTTGTATCGAGGTGGTGTACTGGTACAAGCGGCGACGCGTGGTGATGGCCAAGTTGGCGAAAACATCACTGAAAATGTGAAGACTATACGCAATATACCACTGCGATTAAGAGGGGAAAATATCCCTGTTGAGGTGGAAGTACGTGGTGAAGTATTTATGGATAAGGCTGGCTTTGATCGTCTAAATGAAACCGCTTTGGCCAAAGATGAAAAGACATTTGCTAACCCACGTAATGCAGCAGCAGGAAGTTTGCGTCAACTAGATTCAAAGATAACGGCTCAACGGCCACTGATGTTTTACGCATATTCTATGGGCACAATCGAAGGTGCAGAGCTGGACAATACGCATTTTGGTCAACTCGAACAGCTAAAGCAGTGGGGTTTACCCATGTGTCCTGAAACCAAACGCGTTGAAGGTGTTGCACAGGCAATCAGTTATTATCAAGACATTCTAAATCGCCGTGATGGGCTTAGTTACGAAATAGATGGCGTCGTTATTAAAGTCGATGACAAACAGCAACAGTCACAGCTTGGGTTTGTGGCGCGTGCGCCGCGCTGGGCCATTGCGTATAAGTTCCCAGCTCAAGAAGAAGTCACTCAGTTATTGGATGTTGAATTTCAAGTAGGGCGCACCGGTGCCATTACGCCAGTTGCTCGCCTAGAGCCCGTTTTTGTGGGAGGCGTGACAGTTTCCAATGCGACGCTTCACAATCAAGATGAGATAGATCGTTTAGGTATCAAAGTAAAAGATCATGTGATCATTCGCCGTGCAGGGGATGTGATCCCACAGATCACGCAAGTTATTTTAGATAAACGGCCTGATGACACCAAAGAGATCCAATTTCCTGATACTTGTCCTGTCTGTGACTCTCATGTGGAGCGCATTGAAGGTGAAGCTGTTGCAAGGTGTACCGGTGGGCTAGTTTGTCAGGCGCAAAGAAAAGAGGCCATTAAGCACTTTTCGTCTCGCAAAGCGCTCGATATCGATGGTCTTGGCGATAAGATTGTTGAGCAGCTGGTGGATAGAGAGCTAATTAAGACACCTGCTGAGTTGTTTAAGTTACGCCAAGGGCACTTTGAGTCGCTGGAGCGCATGGGGCCTAAATCGGCTAAAAACTTGGTAGGTGCACTTGAGGTAGGTAAGAAAACTACTTTAGCTAAATTCTTATACGCACTGGGCATACGTGAAGTGGGCGAAGCGACGGCCCAAAATTTAGCAAACCATTACTTAACCCTTGAAAACGTAATGAATGCCACCATTGAAAGCTTACAGGAAGTGAGTGATGTGGGCGTCGTGGTTGCACATCATATCAATGCGTTTTTCAAAGAACAGCATAATCAGACAGTTGTTTCAGAGCTATTGGAAGTCGGTATTCACTGGCCAGAAATCGCAGCGCCCACAGAGCAAGCACAACCGCTTGCGGGCTTGACGTATGTGTTAACTGGTACCATGAGTGAGTTAAACCGAAATGACGCAAAAGCGCGACTTCAAGCACTTGGTGCTAAAGTTGCGGGCAGTGTATCGAAAAATACAGATGCATTAATTGCGGGTGAAAAGGCGGGATCTAAGCTGACTAAAGCACAGGATCTGGGCATTGACATTATGGATGAAGCTGCGCTGATCGCGTTATTTGAAAAGCATCAAGGTTAAGTAAACAAGTGGGGGCAGTGTGAGTAAATTAATGGGTCGCTTTGGACCAGAATATTGGGACAAGCATGGTGTCTACAGAACACCAATTGGCTTTAATTTGACTTTAATTGTGCTCTTACGCCCCTTTTTAATTTGGCTCATGTCGGCGCTGACTTGGCGCCCTGATCTGGATATTATGAGCCTATTTTTCCCTGCCAAAAGCAATTTCTTTGTCGCCATCAGTATCGCAGCTATTGCGCTATTGCCTGCACTGGTTTTCTCAATGCGTCGCCCAAGCAGTTCGACCCGCTGGGGAGAGCTTTGGGGGTACATGCGTTGGCCTTTGCTTATTGCAGCAGTGTTAGATCTCGGCTGGCTTTTAATGCAAGCTGCAAATGGTTACTACCAATTTTCATTTTATCTAGCGAGTCAGATAGTACTGGTTTCATGGGTCACTTTGTATCTAATTCAGAGCCGTTACTTAACGTGTTTTTTTAGTGATTGGCCGGAACCAGAAGCCAAATAGCTTGACGCAAAAGCGACCAAAAGCCTAAATGTAAAGTAGGGTTTTGTCGTTCTCGTGAACGTAAACTATGACGATTTTAGTGGTGAGTCTGCCTATTTAATTTAATGAGAAGTCACGAGTGATATGATGACTTACTGTTAAAGCTCACCTGATGTATACCAGTTGTTAAATATATAGGAACTGGTATTGTTTAGACCTAGATATGTCATGAAGTTAGTGTAGGGTGTATCCATACATCGAGAGAGGCGAAATAGTGTTATTAGCTGAAAACATTAACAATAATATATTACTAGGAATATCAACATGTTAATTTGGCAAGATATCCTCAAATTGGCCAACGAGGGCAACCCTACACCACCACGAAGGGTTGAGAAGAGTTTGATGCAGTGGCAAGCTTTACTAGAGCCTTCTGTATTTCATATTACTCGCAATAAAGGCACTGAAAGGCCGTTCAGTTCGCAATCATGTAGTTTGTTTGAACCTGGTCAATATGAATGTGCTTGCTGTGGTGAGTTACTTTTCGATGCGCATGAGAAATTCGAAAGTGGATCTGGTTGGCCTTCATTTACACAACCTGCAGATCCTAGAGCGGTAGCTTACATATTAGATAACTCTCATGGTATGGCGCGCGTTGAAATTGTGTGTAACGTTTGTGATGCTCACTTAGGCCATGTATTTCCTGACGGTCCAAAGCCTAGCGGGTTAAGATACTGTGTGAATGCTCTTGCGATGGTCAAGCAAGAAACGGTGAGTTAATGTTAAACAAGGGGTTAATAAGCCCCTTGTTTTAACTTGATATTTTAATGAGCTAACCCCATTTCTTTCATTTGTGCAAGTAACTTATCGAAGCGAGTGAGTTGCTCTGAATCCAGTTCGGAATCTTGTAAAACCTTTAAGCACTTCTTAGCCAAGTTAGTATTAAAGGTGATGCCTTTTTTCCCCGTCGCATCGGTTAAACACTGTAGTAAATTGAGGGCAATACTCGCGTTTTTAGGCATAACTCTAAACGCTTGGGAAAATGCCTCCAAGGCGACATCAAGTTCTCCCTTATTAAATTGCTTGACGGCATGATTATTGAGCTCTTTGGGGCCCATTGTAATATCCTTGCGCTCATCATGTTGCTGATGTAAGTAGCGCATCATCACTGGATCTTCTTGGGCTTGGTGGCGTTCACAATGTTCTATGATTTGCCCAAACAAGGCTTGAGCTTTATGCTGAAAACCGAGTTCATGGAACGCCTTGGCTTTATCTAATGCTGCGTCTACAGAGCGGATGACCGGTTCGTCTTCAAGTTGTTCCATTAGGTGACGTGCTTTCTTATGTTCGTCCTTCAAGTAGTGCATTCGCGCGTTAAGAACATCCACCTGTGTTTGATTTATTGCGTTTGGAAACTGCTTCTTCAAATCAGTTAAATACTGTTGAGTCTGTCGGGTGATTTTTTGGATTTGTTCATGTTGATCTGTTGCTAACGCAAAGTCGATTCCCGCTCGTGCTGCATTGAGATATACCTCAGGGCTGTCGTGAATAGAGTAGCGCGCAAAACTGGCGATTTCTTTTTGCGCATTGTAGCTGCACTCATAATCGTGATTGATCATTGCAACGGTACTGAGTGATTTTTGCCGTGACAGATTCCGAGGTGCAATTTGCGAAGCTTCATGCAGGGCCTTTTGGGCGTGCTCAAATTGGTTAAGCTTAATTTCCAAGCGGCCAAGCAGATCCAGCGCTGCAAGGCGAGTTTCGCTCTTTTCTATAAGTCCTTTAAGAAACTTTTGAGCGGTCAAGTCTTCATTATTTGCAATGAGTGCTTCTACC
The DNA here is from genome assembly GCF_001625575.1 of Pseudoalteromonas luteoviolacea S2607. Classification (GTDB taxonomy): domain Bacteria; phylum Pseudomonadota; class Gammaproteobacteria; order Enterobacterales; family Alteromonadaceae; genus Pseudoalteromonas; species Pseudoalteromonas luteoviolacea_E. The sequence goes on along the minus strand of NZ_AUXV01000025.1, from coordinate 1,094 downwards.
ATGCCTAACTTGGCCCAGGTGAATTTTTGTAACTCTAGCGCTGATTTATAAAACTGTTTAGCCTCATCAAAGCGTTTTAGCTTTAATAGAGTTTCCCCTTTGAGTTTAAGTAGCATAACGGAATAAGCATGCTGCTGGCCGTCAAGCTCGCTATTAATAAACTTGAGTGCTTTAGAGTAGTTCTCGTCATCTATGAGCGTGTAGATTTTTCTGAGGCCTTGCTTTCTTTTTAGGATCCTCTCAATGCGTGTTTTAAGATCTTTAATCGTAAAAGGCTTAACAAGGAAGTCGTCAGGTTGTAGCTCTACTACGCTATGTACGAGCTCAGGACTGGTCTCTGCCGAAGTGAAAATAAACCCGGTACAGCGTTTGATTAATCGTTTTTTTAAAAGCTCTTCATAAAGCTGATAGCCGTTTTGGCGCTTACTTAAATCAAAAGAGCAGATAATAAGTTCAAATTTATTAGTCTGACAGCTTTCTTTGGCAACAGCAGCGGATTCTGCAATAAATACATTGCGATAAGCCAAGCGTTCCAGCGATTGTTTTAAATAACTAAGCGCCAGAGGTTGTTCTTCCACAATTAAAATTTTTGAATTAACAAATGGTTGAACTGGCATAGTGATCTAAATGTGTTGCTCTCAATGTTTTTAGTCTAGTCGTTTCTTTTAAGTTTTAAAATAGTTCGTCAAAAGATGACTATCAGAACAAGAAATCACTAGCTTGAACATAAAAATCTGGAAATTATTACTTGAAGTGAAAGTAGAGTGGTGGGTTGTACTGGACTTGAACCAGTGACCCTCGCCTTGTAAGGGCGATGCTCTCCCAACTGAGCTAACAACCCGGGACTGTGTAATTTGGTGGGTGATACTGGACTTGAACCAGTGACCCTCGCCTTGTAAGGGCGATGCTCTCCCAACTGAGCTAATCACCCAAATTACATTTTATATATTGGTGGGTTGTACTGGACTTGAACCAGTGACCCTCGCCTTGTAAGGGCGATGCTCTCCCAACTGAGCTAACAACCCGAATATAGATTTTGTGGATTAGTATCCAACCGCATAACGGATTTTAATTGGTGGGTTGTACTGGACTTG
>NZ_AUXV01000024.1 GCF_001625575.1 Pseudoalteromonas luteoviolacea S2607 | reverse complement strand
AACTAAAATAATCGACTACCTTTGTTGGAGTATCGCCAAGCGGTAAGGCAGCGGGTTTTGATCCCGCCATTCCCAGGTTCAAATCCTGGTACTCCAGCCAATTATCTTCTATAGATAATAATTAAACATTGCGGAAGTGGCGGAATTGGTAGACGCGCTGGATTTAGGTTCCAGTATCTTAGGATGTGAGAGTTCAAGTCTCTCCTTCCGCACCATGTTTAAATTCTTTCTTATTCAAACTCATCTCTTTTATTAATACTACACTTTAAACGTCTTGCTATTATTTTTCCTATTGCGCAAAAAATTAATTTAAAGCCTTTATTGTTGTGTAACTCCAATTTGCACAAAAAAAGGAAGCTCATTCGCTCCCTCTATACAAAACTTACATTACTTAAAAACTGCCACCCATAGCATGCTTCAATACTTCTCTTTTAAGTGGGCCAGCTTTATTGGCGAGTGTTAATGCCAAACTGCGTAATGACTTGAGAGGCTTTAGCTCATTTGAAAAACCAAAGTAACAGGCATCCATCATACTCATCATTAATAAGTTATCTTTGCGGCGCATTTTTTCATACTGATGTAATCGAGATAGCTCACCTACATCATCACACCCTTGCAAACAACCACCTAACGCAGCAACATCTTTAAACCCAAGGTTGACGCCTTGTCCAGCAAGTGGGTTGATTGTATGTGCGGCATCTCCTACTAACACCAAACGTCCTTTGCTGTATTGATTAGCATGCTGGCGCGCAAGTGGGAAGACCGCGCTCTGCTCGATTGTGAAATCTCCTGGCAGGTCAAAGAAATGTGAAAGCACCTCTTCTTTTAGCGCTTCGTTGGATAGCGTTTGTAAACGTTTCAGTTCTGAGCTGTGGTGATACCATATTAAATTGGCATAAGGCGCTTGCATCGGCAAAAACGCAATTGGACCTGTCGGTTTAAACTCCTGCCATGTTTTTACTTGTTGTGGCGCATCTAATTTAATTAAAACTCCCATACAATGCTGTTGATATTGCCAGCCAGTCACACCAATACCTGCTAAGTTTCGGAGTTGCGAACGCCCACCATCAGCGGCAATCAAGAGATCTGCTGTAAACCTTTGCTCTGGGTAAACAAGTTCAATACTGCTCAGGTGCTGCTCTAGCGCAATCGGAGCGTCTTTAACTTCAATGACCTGAATATTATTTTCTTCAAACTGAGACCATAATGAAGCCTGTATAATGCTATTTTCAACCAGATGCCCTAAATGCGACGTTGAAACTTCTTCTCTGTCAAACAGCAAATGTTCGCTGCCTTTTTCGTAAGCTTCAAGTTGATGGTATGGTGCATTGCGGCTTGTTCTAATTAAAGGCATCGCGCCCAGTTTATCTAGTAATGCTTCCGAAAAACGGTTGATTGCCGATACTCGAATATCCACTTGCTCTCCTTCAAGTATCGCTTTGGCATCTATCGGATTATTCTCAATGACAGTGACTTGGCAACCTTGGCGCGCCAGTTCTACCGCTGCCGCTGCACCAACCATACCCCCACCGACTATCAACACGTTATTTTTCATAAATTTGCCTACATTTTTTGGTGTATACACATTGTATCGTAAATCCCAGAAAAAAGATCCTTCCCGACGATTGTAGCTGAATAATTACATCCGTCATTGATCCCCACTTTGAAAGATGAAATCTATACTTGGCTAGTGACTACAGGTCATATAAAATACGCCTCTTTTTAAGCTATTTTAGTAAGTGTAAGTCAGTTGTAGGGGTATTTTCTTAACTGGCGAGGCGTTGTGCTTATCATCGAATTGAAAACGAGGCTTTATTTCAATGGGTAAAAAATTGCATATCAAAACCTGGGGCTGTCAAATGAATGAGTATGACTCCCAGAAAATGGCGGATCTGCTAGACTCCACCAATGGCTATCAGCTAACAGAAGAAGCTGAGCAGGCGGATGTGATCCTACTCAATACCTGTTCAATTCGTGAAAAGGCACAGGAAAAAGTATTCCACCAATTAGGTCGCTGGAAATTACTAAAAGAAGATAACCCTGATTTGGTTATTGGTGTAGGTGGCTGCGTGGCATCTCAAGAGGGTGACACAATCCGTCAACGTGCCCCTTTTGTTGATATTGTATTTGGCCCACAAACACTTCACCGTCTACCTGAAATGATTAAACAAGTTCAGAGCAAAGAAGGTTCTGTTGTTGATATCTCATTCCCAGAAATTGAAAAGTTTGATCGCCTACCAGAACCAAAAGCAGAAGGACCAACAGCCTTCGTTTCGATTATGGAAGGTTGCTCTAAGTACTGTACCTTCTGTGTAGTACCATACACTCGCGGTGAAGAAGTAAGCCGTCCGCTTGACGACGTTATTTTAGAAGTTGCTCAGCTTGCTGAACAGGGTGTTCGTGAAGTAAACCTACTCGGTCAAAACGTAAATGCATTCCGCGGCGAAATGCATGACGGTGAAATCTGTTATTTCTCAGATTTACTACGTTATGTTGCTGCAATTGATGGTATAGACCGTATTCGCTATACGACGTCTCACCCTGTGGAATTTACGCCAGATATCATTGAAGCATACAAAGATGTGCCAGAGCTTGTAGACCACCTCCACTTGCCTGTTCAAAGTGGTTCCGACCGCGTACTTAACCTAATGAAGCGTGGTCATACAGCGCTTGAGTACAAATCAACTATCAGAAAGCTACGTAAAGTTCGCCCTAATTTAAGTATGAGCTCAGACTTCATCATTGGTTTCCCTGGTGAATCTAAAGCAGACTTTGAAGAAACAATGAACCTTATCAATGCCATCGGTTTTGATATGAGCTTTAGCTTTATTTATTCTGCTCGCCCAGGTACGCCAGCAGCTGATTTACCTGACGATGTGCCAGAGCAAGAGAAAAAAGAGCGACTATATATCCTACAAAATCGCATCAACCAAATGGCGCAAGACATTAGCCGTAAGATGTTTGATACAGAACAGCGTATTTTGGTAGAGGGGCCATCCAAGAAAAACCCTATGGAACTGCGTGGCCGTACTGAAAACAACCGAGTAGTGAACTTTGAAGGCCCACATTCAGTGATCGGTCAATTTGTCGATGTACGTATTACAGAAGCGCTACCGAACTCACTACGTGGTGAATTGATCAGAACCGAAGCACAAATGGACTTGCGTCGTGATGTTGCCCCATCTGACATTTTAAATCGCGCACCATCGGAGCCAGAAGCTAACGAGTTGGGTGTTGCCACCTTTACTCCATAGAACGAACGTTATGCGCCAGCACCTTGCTGGCGCATTCAATCTTAGGAAGTCATTTTGAGCAATCAAGTAAAAAATATTGAGTTTTATCTAGAACCTGCCGACAACAACCGCCTCTCTTCTCTTTGTGGTCCTTTTGACGATAACTTAAAACAAATAGAACGCCGATTAGGGGTAGAAGTCGCCCACAGGGATAACTGGTTTAAAGTCACAGGAAACCAAATCACAGCCAAAGCCGCTGTTGATATTTTAAAGTCTCTGTACGTTGATACTCAGCCAGTAAAAGGCAAAGCCCAAGATATCGAACCTGATCATGTTCATTTGGCGATCACAGAAGCCAACTGTCTAGAACAAGACATGCCCAACGTGTGGGAAAAAGAAGTCTTTATCAAAACGCGTCGTGGTGTTGTTAAGCCTAGAAACCCAAACCAAAGCCAGTATGTTGCAAATATTCTTACTCATGACATTAGCTTCGGTATTGGTCCCGCAGGTACAGGTAAAACATACTTAGCGGTTGCTGCCGCTGTAGACGCGCTTGAACGTCAGGAAATCCGACGCATACTTTTGACTCGCCCAGCTGTTGAGGCAGGTGAAAAGCTGGGCTTTTTGCCAGGTGACTTGACCCAGAAGATTGATCCATACTTACGCCCGCTTTACGACGCCTTGTTTGAAATGCTTGGTTTCGAAAAAGTTGAACGTTTAATCGAAAAAAATGTCATAGAAGTTGCCCCTCTTGCATACATGCGTGGACGTACTTTAAATGATGCCTTTATCATTCTTGACGAAAGCCAAAATACAACGACTGAACAGATGAAGATGTTTTTGACGCGTATTGGCTTTAACTCCAAAGCCGTCATTACCGGTGATATTACGCAGGTCGATTTACCTCGTGGAGCCCGTTCTGGTTTACGTCATGCCATTGAAGTATTAAGTAACGTAGACGAAATCTCTTTCAACTTCTTTAAATCACATGATGTTGTTCGTCATCCAGTTGTGGCACGGATCGTGGAGGCATATGAAGCAAAAGAAGAGCAAGAACGTCAAGAAAAAGTGGCAAAACAAAAAGCGCGACAACAAGCAGCAGAACAAGGTCCAGAATCATGAGTGTTGATGTAGATTTACAGCTCGCCTGTGAATTTAACGATTTACCTAGCGAAAACCAGTTTCAAAATTGGGCCGAAAAAGCGTTGCTTCCGTATAGAGAACACGCCGAAGTGACGATTCGTATTGCTGATGAAACTGAAAGCCAAGAATTAAATGGTCAATATAGAGGAAAAGACAAGCCAACAAACGTTTTGTCGTTTCCTTTTGAAGCACCTCCTGGCATCGAGTTGCCGCTCGTCGGAGATCTAATTATTTGTCCGCAAGTGGTTTTTCGCGAAGCTCAGGAACAAGAAAAATCTTTCCATGATCATTTTGCTCATATGGTCATACATGGGTGCTTGCATTTGTTGGGCTTTGACCATATAAATGAACAAGACGCCATGGAAATGGAAAGTCTTGAAAAAGAATTTTTAGCCGATTTGGGCATTGCTGACCCATATCGAGATGATATTAATTAATTGGAGTAAAAGACTACAATGAGCGACGATAACTCGCAAAGTAGCCAGGGTTCTTCTAGCAGAAACTGGCTGGGACGCATCACTCAGATGCTGCAAGGGGAACCCCAAAACAAAGAAGAGTTGGTAGAAGTCATTGCTGACGCTCAAGAAAGAGCACTTATCGACCCTGAGACCAAGGATATGATGGAAGGTGTATTGAGCGTTTCTGAGCTCAAAGTTCGCGACATCATGATCCCTCGTTCTCAGATGATTACACTCGATGTAGAGCAAGACTTAGAATCTCAACTTCCTGCGATGGTTGAATCTAGCCACTCTCGCTTTCCCGTGGTTTGCGAAGACAAAGACCACGTAGAAGGTATATTGCTTGCTAAAGATCTTTTACCTTTAATACTTAAGCGTAATGGTGCACTACCAGCCATTAAAGAGTATTTGCGCCCGGCCATTGTAGTACCTGAGAGTAAAAGGGTTGATACGCTACTTAATGAGTTCAGACAAAAACGATACCATATGGCTATCGTCATTGATGAATATGGCGGTGTATCAGGTCTCGTTACCATCGAAGATATTCTTGAAACCATCGTTGGTGAAATCGAAGATGAACATGACGATGAAGATGAACAACAGGACATTCGTCAGCTCTCAAAGCATGTATTTAACGTGCAAGCACTCACGCCACTTGAAGAGTTCAACGAGTACTTTAAAACAGAATATGACACACAAGAGGCCGATACGATCGGTGGCATAATTCTACATGCATTTGGGCATATGCCGAGTAAAGGTGAAACCATTGATGTGGAGCCATTACAGTTCAAAGTGACTAACTCTGACAATCGCCGTATTTTGCAACTGCAAGTAACGGTGCCTAAAACTGAGCATGTTGAAGACACAACTGAATAAGCTCATTACCTTATGTAAAGATAAGAACGCATGGCTGGCTTTAATCGCGGGCTGTGCACTTACTTTTGCCTACGCCCCTTTTGGCTTATGGCCCATCACGTTTATATGCTTCTCAATTGCGGCCTATGTCACCGATCAACCCACTCCCAAACAAGCTGCTAAATATGGTTTCTTATTTGGCTTTGGTTGGTTTGCGTTAGGTATTAGCTGGGTTCATGTTTCCATTGCGCAATTTGGTGGGCTACCTATTGCCCTGTCCTTACTTGCTATGGCCCTGCTGTGTGCATATTTAGCACTTTACCCTGCTTTAGCGTTTGCGTTTGCTAACCGCTACAGTAAATCTCACTGGCAAAGGCTAGCTCTACTCATCAGTGGTTTTGCAATTACAGAGTATCTGCGCGGGACCCTGCTGACAGGCTTTCCTTGGCTCAGTTTTGGCTACACCCTCACAGACTCACCTTTCAATGGTCTAGCACCTTGGATTGGTGAATTTGGCCTAACCTTGCTATGCGTTGCGCTTGGTTACATAGGTTATTGGTTGCTTAGATACAAACACTACAAAAGCGTACTCGCAACACTTACACCCATAGTGATACTGTGCCTTTTTAGTGCACATAATACAGATACACGATACAGTGGTCAGCAGCTTAAAACCTTGCTAGTACAGGGCAATATTGCGCAGAGTTTGCGCTGGGCCCCTGAGCAATTTTGGCCCACCATGTCAAAATACCAAGATATGACAAGGCCTAATTGGGCGAATGTCGATCTCGTAGTCTGGCCAGAAGCCGCGATACCCGAAATAGAAGATTATGCGTTTGATTATTTGATCAATTTGGACAAAGCCGCAGCATTTAACAACACCGCTTTGATAACGGGGATCCCCGACTACCAGTTTGATACGCGCAATGTCTACAACACGCTAATTGTCCTCGGTAAAAAGCAGCAAGATGACAAAGAGGGTCAGTACCGATACCTACATCGTAATCGCTACCAAAAGCACCAATTATTGCCTATTGGCGAGTTTGTGCCCTTTGAGGACCTATTAAGACCTCTCGCGCCCCTATTTGACCTGCCAATGTCCTCCTTTTCTCGAGGGGACGCGGTACAAAATAACTTACTAGCAAATGGTATTCACGTTTTACCAGCCATTTGCTACGAAATTGCCTTTAGCGAACTTGTGCGTGGTAACTACACCAATAAGTCAGATATATTATTTACAGTGAGTAATGACGCATGGTTTGGCGATTCTCATGGTCCACATCAGCATATGCAAATAGCTAGAATGCGCGCATTAGAGTTACAAAGGCCTATGGTACGGGTGACCAATAACGGTATCAGTGGCGTGTATGACCCGCTATCTCAGCAACAAATTACAATTCCTCAGTTTACTAGCAACGTACTTAGTACAGAATTAAAACTGATATCCGGCCATAGTTTTTTTAGTAAACATGGTCATACGCCCGTTTGGTTGTTCGTCGGATTACTGTTACTTTTGGTGCTACTGACTCATGCCAGACGTTATGTGTCTGCGAAAATGGAAAAAGCCTTTTTCTAACGGTTGGTTTATCGGTAATGCCACTTAGCTCATCATCTATAAAACTCCCCACTTTGGTGCAAGTTTAGAGACAAAGCACCGTTATGACCCAAAAAGCCATTGGTAAAAAATTTAACCAACTGATTTTTATATAGATTAACTTTTGGCATTAATCTTTCTTCTTGTTATTACTTTAACAAGTGAAGAAAGGGTTCCCATGGATATAGCAACCTTAAACATGCAAGATAACTTGCTCCGCGCAATACATATGGTCAATGAAAAAGGATTAAGTATTAGCGAGAGCGCCAAGTCATGCCATATTTCACAACTGCGTTTATATAAAGCCGTTCGCGCACATAATGCGACCCAAGCGCAGCAACTGGCTCAGCTACAATTAAAGCGCAGCCATTTATTTGAACAGCTTACTGAAATTGATGCGCGTATAACTCAATTAGAGCGCAAGGTAGCAAAGTGATAACCATTGAACGTATTGCTCGAATAGACCCCGCAACCTTTGAAGCGCTGCGCAACCTATTAGACGCTTGTATTGATCACGGCGCATCTCTCGGTTTTTATGCACCAGCAGGGGCAGACTTGCTGCTTTCTTATTGGCAAACAGTTGCAAAAGAAGTCAGTAACAACCAAAGATTGTTATACATCTTATATGACCATGGTGAAGTGCAAGCCACCGTACAGCTGTCATTGTGTCAAAAACAAAATGGGCGTCACCGTGCTGAGGTTGAAAAACTGCTCGTTCAGCCACGCGCTCATCGTCGAGGATATGCTTCACAGCTGATGGCATATATTGAGTCAGATGCGTTACAACAAGGTATTCAACTTTTGGTATTAGATACTCTAAGTGGCGACAAAGCTGAGCACTTTTATCATTCCATTGGGTATAGCAAGGTTGGGCAAATACCCTATTATGTATCCGATGTATCAGGGCGGCTCAATAGCACAAGTTATTACTATAAACACCTTATTGTTAATCCCCAATAAATACTCGCTGATGGGGCTTAATATATAAAGCAGTATACATGGGCTCGTCGGGAGCCCAAAAACTTTTGCTGTTAAAAAACACCACGGTGTAACATGCTCTGCATATTGAGTTAATTAAATTATGCGTTTAATTAGACTGTAAAAATAGAACGGCTTTCCCCATTGTTACTTTTTGTTGCTCAAAATGTGTAGTTTACTATTGGTACGCACATAAATTACGACCTCCTTTTCGGCTACCTCGATAAGAGAACCATCATCTGTATGACTAAAATAGCTCCCAGGGTTGAGAATAGAGTTTTGTTTTATATGCTTTAAATGACCACGAATAACCACGGCATGAAAGATACTGCCTTCACTTTTAAGCTGGCCATTAAAGCCCGCAGGAAGTTTAATCAAGCTGCCATTTAATTGGCCTTTAGCAGTACTCCCCCACAAAAATGCTCGCTTCACATCTTGTTGCGCATCAACCCACTTGATGTCATTCGCTCCAAGCCAAACTAGATTTGACTGGTCAACATTGACCGCACGTTCGCCATTATCAAAAGCTTGCTCTTTTGGATGCACAAGATAAGGACCATTATCAATCTCTATGTAGGCAATGCTTTGTTTGTCTTTCGCCGCAGTAATATGCGCCTCACCAGCAGGTTGTGTCCAAAAAGACCCAGCCGGTAGCCACATTGTTGCGGCTTGCGGATCATCATTATGAACCAGCCCCTCTATAACCACGCCACGATAAGAGACATTGTGAATGTGAGGTGGAGACTCAAAACCCGGCCTAAATTTAACTAAAAACCCTGTTGCTGCACTGCTTTTTCGATCGCCCCATAAATCAGCAGCTTGCGGGCTAGCAACGCCCCTTGCAGGATTCAGAGGGCTCCACTGAAGTTGATCAATAGAACGTACACCAGCCGCTTTACTGGCAGCAAAATGGCTAATGAATAAAAACAAACCAGCTAAAATTAACTTCAAACGACTTACCACACATACTCCTATATTTTCAGATGATGAGAGCACATAAGCTCCTTCCAAACTCAAGGGTAATTCCTATAACTAAAACTGATAACAAGCATAAAAGAGGAAACATAATTAAGATTTTATTGATAATTGAAGTGTTCTATTAAGCTGACGGCCAAACTTGAGCAAAAATGACTAAAAATGCCAATCAGCCACTAAGCTCTATAGACTCACGTTAGTTTTTCATCAAAGTTATAAAAACTAACGTGAGTCTATTTAAACGAAAAAACCTATAAAAATTAATAAAGTCACAATTTAACAATTTAACAATTTAACAATTTAACAATTTAAATATATTATTTAAAAGCATATCATTATTTAAAAATTTGATTTTTTAAATAGAATAGCCAATGGATTTAAAGTTGAAAAATAAAGGACACTAATATGAAAAAATTGGCTATAGCTGCATCTTTTGTTTTATTCGCTGGCTTATCTCAAGCACAATCAACAACCGTTGTAACAGCCGATAAGGTTGTAAAGGAAGTTCGTGTCGAAGTATATCACGGTAATGCATACTATTACTTCGCTTCAGTAGATAGCAATGAAGCCGCTGCAAATGACGCCAATAATACGTGGGAAGCACCAGGTTGCCCATCTGCAATTTATGCGTATATTCCAGCAAGCTCACCAGGTGCTGAGCGCATGTTTGATCTGGCTATGCATTCAAAAAACACCAACACCCCTCTTCAGTTTTCTGGCATCTGTGGCGATCACAAAGGCAATAATATCTATATTCAAGCAAACTACGCGACATTCTAATCGCTAGTTTATTTACAAGCCGTATTAAGCGGCTTGTTCAGCCTATTTTACCTATCAGAATAAGTAGGGTTTTGAGCCTAAGCATCGTACATTAGCTTACTACTTACGATTGCGATAAAAACTAATGTAACATAGAGGATCTCTATTACACTTATCTTCCACTGTAAAGTGACTTCCACTTCTTCTGCTTCTACTTTCTTTTTTATCTTTCGCCAAAAGTAATAACCCGCAAATACGTGCAAAATACATAATAATAAATAATCAAATAATTTAGATGATGTATTAGGTATTGAGTGATAGGCTCTGAGAATAAAAAAAGAGCACACAACACTATAAAAGCAATTCACAATCGAAAACAAAGCAAAGAATATATTTATGTAATACCCAACTTTAAATTCAATCGGAACAAAAACAAGCAATAGTAGAAAAATCAATATCGAGATAGGCAGTAAATATAAGGAAGCAACAACCGATTTCGAAATTTTTATTCTTTTAAGCATCCCCCTACCTTCTTTTGTCAGACAAGTACATACGAATCTCCTGATACTAGCTCAGTTGAAAGCCAATGGATAGAGAATTTTTGTTGATGTTTATGGGACAGTTACATAGCGTCATCCCAATTTTTCCAGTAGCCTTTTTGATCTTTCTTAATTTGGTCTCTTTGAGCCATTTTTAACCTTTAACCCCTTCACGGTGGTTCTTTTTATAATTATCTTTCCCCTGATAATTTTAGTTGAGCACTTGGAAATTGAATTAGGGCTCAGTTTTTTTGCCCAATTTAAAATGGGTGTCTTCTTAAATTGGCTCGTAGCTCATGAGGGGCGCTGAAAAACAGTTAAGCCCAGATATATGTCAGAGCAACGCTTTATTGCATGTGGCTAATCATCGAAGTGCAGCTGGTAGATATTAAAAAACAACGAGGCAGCAAAAGCTGCCCCGATAGATTTGCTTAGCTTGACATAAATGGAGTGTCCATATATGTCTTTTATAGTTTTGCTATGCTTGAATAGTCTACTTTCTTTTTAACATTAACTTAAGAAATCAATGTGACTTACAGTGGCTTTGTATCTGATGATAGTACTAAGCCACTTGTTTCTAGTGCTTCGCCTATCTCCGCCAATCTTCCAGTTTCTATGCTCCATAGAAACTGAGGGATATCATTGTTTAATTGAATCAATGAACCGTTAGACTCCATAAACTCCTTCATAGTATTTTCTGCAAATCTTTTATTGAGATGAGACTCCACAATAAAGTTATATTGATATATCTCTCTGAAATATCCATTTAAGGGGTAAAATTTTGCTACACCCGAGTTTTCTCTCCAGTTATTTAGCCTTCGAACATATTCATCATTAGAACCGAATTTCGTCCCTTTCGGCATTGCATTAATAGATGATAAATAATAGTCTGGGCCGTACTTAGCTGGAAACAAAAACACCCCGCCATAGAAAAGACCTAATTTATTCAAATAGCCTTCATACACATCGACTACATCTTCACTGGTAATATCGTTACTTGTTTCTCTTGCAGAGAAAATCCCTTGATTGAGGGCTTCCTTATCAAGGCTAAATGCAGCAAGAAGCTTTGATGGAAAAAAATCATCTTGGTAGTCTGGCTCACTGACCAATCTAAAATCAACAAATGAGGCTTCTGACCGAAGAAAATCTAATAGTTTCTTTCTGACCCGGCTATATTTACCATCTGTGGTTTTGTCATCGCAGCTTCCATTGGCCAATATAGGCTTCAAACTGTAGTGATTAAAAAGCCCCTCATTAATATTTAAAAGCTCATCTTCTAACTCGCTAGACCAATTGCAGACAAGGAAGCTAACAGCTTTATCTAAATTCAAATCACCTGGAAATACATTTTTGTACATGGCAACCCCAACCTTTAATCTTGTGCTACACAGGTATTTGTTCCACATTTGGAATCAGGCGCTTTCCTTATCTTTCTTTCCATTTGTGCAGCTGTTTGCTTTCCTGATAAGACTTCCACTACATTGACCTCTTTATAGACACCCATCTTAATTTATCACAGCACCAAATAAGCTTCTAAGCAGGAACAAACAACTCCTAAAAGTGATATATGCTGCAATTGTTCAGGTATTTTGCCCAATGAGTAGTCTGAGCAGGAATTTAGGCATGAACAGCCCTGTAACCTTTTATTAGTGGCTTGTGGAAGTGCGGTGATGAAAGTCTGGTAAAAAATTTTAATAGACATATATGGACACTCCGTGTGTGTCTTCTTAAATTGGCAAAGCCCACGGGTGTGGGCTTTAGATAATAAAGGCTAAAGTAATATTCAATCTTCCTGCTACGGTAGAGAGTCATGGTTCATGATAGTAATACGCTCTATCTTTTCTGACCCAACTTTGTATTGAAAATGAATTACAAAGTCATCAAGTACAAACTGATCCCAAGCACCTGAGCGACCCAGTATAGGATGATCAACGGGTCCACCTGACATAGTTGGAGCACCAAAATCATTTACGACTTCACTTTTCTCCAAAGTCAAAAACGCATCTTCAAATTCCTCTTTGAACCCACCATACTCACCAGAATTAATGAATATTACACAGATTTTTAACTCTTCATCGCATCGCACTTCAAGACCATTTTTAATAAAGACATAGTGATAAACTAACTCTTCACCTTCGTCATCTAATGACTTCTCCAAATTCCAATCTAAAAATGGTTTTTTTTCTAATAGTGAATCGATGCTCTTCCCGATAAAACTCGATAGCTTCATGGCTTTTACTACTTCTCCTTCATTGCATCATCAAATATTTTCTTATGTCTTTTAGCTGCACCTGCAAGATCCTCAGAGTATGCATCACTACGTGCAGGTGTATTGTCCTTCAAAGTGTTCTTTTTCGCTTTAGTCAACGGCTTACCTAACTCTCATTCCACAGCTTTTTCTTGGGCTGTGTGGGATGGCTGGAGATCCATTTCCACAACCTCACTTTATGAAGGTGACTATACCCATTGCTAGGTGTGATTTTTACCATGACTCACTTCTCGGAAACCGAAAACGTGAAGGCTGGTATATGAAGGGAAACAAGATGACGGAACTAAGCTATAAACCAAGTATTCTGATAGAGTATGAGAGATATCAGACTTGGTGTCCGTATATGTCAGTTGAAAAATCTAATCGATAATCCAGCTAAATACGACTAAATAACAACCACAAAAACACAAGAGCACTGGCTAAAGAGTAGACAACAAAATTGAGTATCCCATATTTTTTAACCAAACTGCTTTGCATCATTTCTTGGTCAAAATCTGGAAAGCCCTTATACTTTTTCCGTCTTGCCCAGCAATACATGAATGGTACAAAGTAAATGGCAATTGCATTTATATGAAAAAACGCTTCATGATAAAGCCAATCGTTTATTCGCTTAAAAGCACTAGGAATAAGAAGCTCCCCAAGCAAAAAGGCACTATGTACGTTCAACATAATCAAAAATGAAATCAAACACAGAGCAGAAAAGAAAGCGTAATCATTGTTTTCTCCCCTACTTCTTTCAAATGTATAGAGAACATAAAGCTGGACTTTATAAAAATACTCCATGCGACTGAGTCTCCTCTTCTAATAAACTTAATGTGTCCTACATACCGGTTGTAAAATCGAAAGTGTAAGCCAGCCCGCTCAAAACGCAGGAGGAGCGCTAATTAGTTATGGTAGACCCAATTTTCCTACCCAATTACATAAAAAACCGATAAGCATTAGCTGTGATATTAGGTAGGTCAGTGAAATTTAGTCTCTATATAAAAGGCGATAAACCTAAGAGTGCGCTCTTTCAATATGGTAAACAGGGCATCACCCCCAATTAAAATTAGCTTACTTCCCACCAGCTAAATCAATAAACGTGCCGGTGGCATAAGACGCTTCATCACTTAACAACCAGGCAATCGCATTAGCAACCTCTGCAGGTGTCCCACCACGTTTTAATGGCAAAAACTCTGCGACTCTATCAACCCGATTTGGCTCTCCACCATCGGCGTGAATATCAGTATAGATACAGCCAGGTCGCACACCGTTCACACGTATTCCTTCAGCCGCAAGCTCCAGTGACAAGCCTGTTGTGAAACTGTCTATCGCGCCTTTTGCGGCGGCATAATCAACATATTCATTTGCTCCGCCCAAGTAAGAGGCCGCTGAAGAGACATTTACCATGGCACAGCTTGTTACAGGATAGCTTGAGTCACGCATATGTTTAATCGCCTCCCGCGCACAAATAAAGTACGGTGTCACATTTTGTGTCAGCATCCAATTGATGCGCTCAGCATTCATTTCCTCGACACGCATCTGTGTTTGCAATACACCTGCATTATTAACGAGGTGTGTTACCCGCCCCAAACGCGTTTCAATCGCGTTAAACATCGCGACGACCTGCTGCTCATCACTAATATCAGCCTGAAAAAGCGCAGCTTTTCCACCAGCCGCCAAAATATCACTTTTTACTTCTTCAGCGGCTTGATGATTCGACTTATAGTTAATCGCAACCACATACCCTTGGGCTGCTAAGCATCTCGCACTCGCAGCACCGATGCCACGACTAGCACCTGTGATCAGTACAATTTTCATGTGTGCTCCTTGAATAAAAAAAGGGGGCCGTGCCCCCTTTATAATTAACTAATTAACTGACTAAATAGCTTTAGTCAATAAACTTTGTCGGTGCCGGTGGTACAGTGAGCGCTTTCTTCGGGTTTTCTTCAAGCTCTTTTAATAGCTCTTTAACCGCTCGCTCAACAGACGGGTCTTTACCCGCTTGAATGAGTTCAGGACGATCGATCACTTCGATGTCTGGTACCACACCTTCATTTTCGATGATCCAGTTACCGTCGTTGTCAAGAATACGGAAAGTCGCAGCAATTACCTGACCGCCGTCAACCAAACGTGGGTTACCCGAAATGCCGATTAAGCCACCCCAAGTACGTGTGCCAATCAACTTACCTAATCCCGCTTGGCGGAAATAGTAAGGAATAGCATCACCACCAGAACTCGAATAGCCATTAATCAACATAGCTTTAGGTCCATCGTGTGCAAATTGTGGGGTTTTCGTTGGCGTTACGCCACGACGCTTCCAGTAGTTAAGTGGCTTACGTGCAAGCCACGTGATGACATGTTCAGGAATAAAACCACCACCGTTGTAACGATCATCAATGATCAATGCATCTTTGGTCGTTTGTGGCATAAAGTTTTTGAACATTGAACGGTTGCCTTCGTAAGCCGTATTAGGAAGGTGTACATAACCAATACGACCACCAGAGAGCTCTTCTACGTAAGCTTTACGTGACTCGACCCACTGTAGGTAACGTAAACCAATTTCACTCTTTACAGGTTTAACGCTAACTTTCCAACTGTCTGCAAAACTTGGAGACTTACTTAGAATAAGCTCTACCGGCTCACCTTGTGTGTTCTCCAGTAACTCATAGAAGTTACTTACTTCATTTACGTTGCGACCATTTACAGCAAGGATGAAATCTCCCTCACTTGCGCGCACACCCGTTTCATTAAGCGGCGAGCGGAAGTCTTCATGCCAATTCTCACCTTTGAAAATATGCTTGATAGTCACAAAACCTGAACGATGGCTAGCGACTTCTGCACCCAATAAGCCGTGCTTCTTACGCTTGCCTTTTGGTTCATCACCTGACTGCACATAGATATGACCAGCGTTGATCTCACCCGCAATTTCACTGAGTACATAATCGATATCAGTACGGTGTGCCGCAGCATCCGCCATCGGCTGGTAACGCTTCAAGATTGCATCCCAGTCCTGACCGTGATGATTCTCGTCATAGAACCAATCACGTAATGTACGCCAACCTTCCGTGTACATTTGTGACCATTCAATGCGTGGGTCTATCTTCAAGTTCATTTTGCTTAAATCAAGCTGGTTCGCTTTTAAGTCTTGTTTGGCTTTTGGCTTGATCACACTGTATTTACTACCAGCTCGCACGATTACATGCTCACGATTTGTAGACACTTTGTATGTGCTAACGCCTTTGGCAACTGTTTTAACTTTGCCGTCAGCTTTATTTTCCACCAACTTAAGCGCGCCACCAGAAAGTGTTAGCACACCGCCTTTAACACCCGTCAATGCACGGTAGTTACCTGCTGGAGCAGGTAGTGACACCACCCGGTCCATAAACCCATCAACTTGAATGCTGGTATCTAAATCGGCTTTGTCGGCCTCGCTCTGGTCATCACTAACAATGCTCGTTTCATCGCTTTGCGGCGTATTGATTGGTTCAATAGAATCATTCACCGCCACTGAGTAAATACGGGTCGCTTTATTAAATAGATAATCAAACTCGTATGAACTGAAGGCTAAGTTGTAATCACGCTCAGAGGTGAAGTAAATATACTGACCATCTTCAGAGAATGTTGGGTTGTTTTCAGAAGTCATATCATCGGTTAAACGACTTAACTTTTTGCTTTCAACATTGTAGTGCCAAAGTGATGCATAACGGTTTTCGTTGTTTTTAACAAATACTAAGTCTTTACTGTTTGGCGACCATGTATATTGCGTAATGCCATCTTCATCATGTAAACCGCGATCGACTTTTGTTAGCTTTCCTGACTCAACGTCTAATAACCAAACGATATGATCTTTGTCTGCAAACAACAACTTCGTGTTATCTGGCGACCAAATAGGGTCAAAACGCCAAATCGTACCATTGTCTGTTAACTGCTTAACCTCGTTATTATTAGCACGATCTTTTAGGTAAATTTCGTATTCACCCGTTGCATCGCTCAAGTAAGCAATATAACGCGCATTTGGCGACCATGTCGCTGCAATTTCTCGGCCATTAGGCGTGTGTGATAAATTGCGCGTTGGGCCATTTTTAACAGGCACAGAAAAAATTTCACCGCGCGCAGCAAACACAGCGCGTTTACCATCGTGAGAAATATCCATTGAATCGATGAATTTACTGACATTTTTGCTATAAGGCATCGCGTGCTTACGCACACCATCAATATTAATAGTCAGCTTTTCTGTCATCTTATTCGCTTCGTTGAAACGATATAAGTAGCCGCCGTTTTCATAAACGATGGCATCAGGACCCGCAGAAGGCCAAAGCACATCAAACTCTTTATGGTCCGTCATTTTGACAGGCTTTTTACCTTCACGATATTTGTAAAGGTTAAGCGTGTAGTCTCTATCAGATACAAAGTAAATGCTGTCATTTACCCACGTTGGTTGCTGATCAGTAGCACGGTGAGTGGTAAGTTGCTCAGAGGTATTTTTTTCTAGGTCATATACCCAAACATCTTGCGCACGACCGCCACGTGAACGCTTCCAAGTTCTAAACTCTCTGTCGATAGGTGTATAAACGAATTTGCTGCCATCCGCTGATAACATACCGCCGCCACCTTCAGGGATCGCTAACGGTTGCTCTAGGCCCCCTTCCACAGGCACCATATATGGACGACCCATGCGCTTACCCCAAGGCGTACGGTTGGCGCGAAATACAATATGTTTGCCATCTGGTGTCCAATCTAATACACGGTAGTCAAATCCACCACGAGGCGGCATTGGGCCCACATCGTTATAGTAAGTCAGCTGCTTTAACCCAGAACCATCTTTGTTGATAACATAGATCTGACGACTGCCATTATATTCGGCAGCGAATGCAATTTTTTCACCATCTGGAGAAAATTTAGGAAAGGTTTCAAAGCCCACGTGATCGGTTAAGCGGGTGCTTTTACCAGTTTCGGTATTGGCTACATAAATGTCGCCAGAATACACAAAAGTGACGTGCTCTTTATGAATATCAGGGAATCTTAATAAACGAGTATCTTCCGTGCTATAGGCATTTGCCACTGGGCTCGCAAGTGGCCCAAGCACTGCAGCCATAGCCGCAAATAAATGCTTTATTTTCATTATTTTCTCATATTTAGCTAGTACTGTTACATAATAACAACTTCAAAAATAATGTCAGTTTGATGCGACAAAAAGCAAAAATCCGCTTTTAAATGATCCGAAATTAAATAACTAGCCTTATAGATGGCTTACTCTTGCATTGGTAAGCCATCAATTTAGAAGTAGTGTTTACTCCGCTTTATCAAAAAAGCGCGTCACACTAAATGGAGTTAAATCGATTGACGTGGGTTGGCCCATCACTAATTCGGTCATGAGTTTACCCGTGATAGCAGACGTTAAAATACCTGTCCTAAAATGACCACATGCATTTAGATAGCCTTCAATGCCCGGAACTTCGCCCAAAATGGGCAATTCATCTGGTGTGCCAGGTCTAAGCCCTGCCCAGCAACGTTTGATATTCGACTCATTAAGAATAGGCAAACACTTCATAGCACCTCGGGATAGCTCTTGAATTTTATCCAAGCTATTGGTGGTATCAAAGCCTTTTTCCTCGGTAGAAGAACCAATCAATACTTCACCATTGTCTTTTTGTGCAATGTAGCAATCACTGGTGCTGATACACCCATTTAGAATTTTTGGCATACGCTCTGACAACACAATTTGGCCTTTTACTGGATAAACAGGCATGTCCAAGTCTGTGGCTTGTTTAAAGAGGGTATTCGCCCAAGCGCCTGTCGCATTGATGACAGTGTCACTGTGTAGCTCACCAGCGGCGGTTTTTAAACCCAGTACTCGGTTTCCTTCGCGCAGTACGTGTTCAATTTCAGTATGTAAAAACAGTTCAACCCCGTTCTGTCTCGCCGCCTCGGTATACGCTTCAACAAGACGATAAGGGTTCACTTGGTGATCACATTTGAAATCAATGGCACCAATCGCATCAGGTGTAACATATGGTTCTTCTGCTTTTAACTGTTCTGCATTTAGCCAGCGGATCTGATCGCTCAAATGCGGAATACCACTGACAATTTGGTCGGCGTATAACTCGTCATCACGGTTGTACATGATAAACTTGAGCCCAGTTCGTTCAAACTTAAAGTCTACATCATGCTTTGTGCGCAGCTCTTCATAGAGGTCTGGGTACATAGCATTCGATTTTAATGCCAGTTCAAAAAAGCAATCTGGTAATTGGTGGGGGCGCATCGTCGGAATTTCTTCGCCTTGCGCTTCACTTTGCAATTTGGACAAGGTTTTGAAAAAAATCACCCCACATCCAAGTCCTACCGACTCACCAATTGCCCACAATCCACCCGCAGAGGCGCGAGATGCATTACCAGGCTTTTTAATATCGACTAAGGCTATTTTAAGGTCGGTATCACGACTTAAAAAGTACGCGCAAGCCGCACCAATGGCGCCACCACCAGCAATAATGACATCATATTTGCTCATCAATTTATTTCTTCCATAAAAGTAAAGGGAATGGGATCTAAAGGAAATCGAGGTTTTATCACCCCTGTTTTTGGATTTTGGTTATGGCCAGCTTGATGAAGCAGGTCTAACGCATAGCTACTACAAGTTTTGCCTTGACAATCACCCATGCCAATTCGAGTACGCATTTTCAATGTTGTCAGATCTTTTACACCTTGCTTTATCGCATCGTCTAACTGTTTTTTAGTTGCTTGCTCACAACGGCACACCACGGTGTCATCTTGTGCCAAATTGAGTATGCCGTTTTGGCGCTCGCTGAAGCGATCGAAACCAAACCTAAAACGTGAAATTCTGCCATGTCGACGCATTATTTTGTTTTTCTCTTTGAGCGCGACACTCGCGGTTACAGCCCCTCGTTTCAAGGCAATATTCAGTGCGGCGATTTGGCCCTCACATATCGCGGCATCTGCGCCCAGTAGACCACTGCTATCACCCACAACATACATGTTGTTTTGATTACTGAGAAAGTTATCATCCAGCTCTGGTATGTAACCACTCACTTTTGTGTATTTATGTTCTATTCCTAATAGCATTGCCAATTGAGTACGAGCAACAAAACCATACCCTACGCCAATTGCATCAACTTCAATTGACTGTGCGCGACGATGATCGGCCTGCCAATTGTCATCATATGGTGCGACTGTTATTCGCTCTAAACTTTCTGCTCCCTGAGCATTTACGATGCCATGACCGTAGTAAAAAGGGATCTGATGTTTCTTCAGGTACCCCATCATACTCAAACCTGAAAGTGTCAATTTAGGCTTGTTTAATAGTGCAACCGCTTCTTTCGCTAGTTTATTAAATGAGCTTGCTTCATATACACCAACGACATTTACACCCGCTTTGTGTAACTGACAAGCAACCAATGGCAGTAACGGACCTGTTCCTACTAACGCCATTTTGGCACCCGGTTTAACCAGGCCACTTTTTATTTGCAATTGCACGCCTCCCAGCAACATCACCCCCGGTAATTGCCAACCAGGAAACGGTACACTGCGCTCATGACATCCCGTTGCCAAAATTAATTCATTGTAACTTTGCGTAGTCAGTTCGCCATTTTCACTTAACAGTAACTGCTGCTTACCCTCAGGCCCTAACACACGAGTCAATAACTTTAGGTCGATAAAATCACGATTATTCTCATATCGTGTACGAAGTGCACTCATCGCCCGCTGCAAATTATCATCTAAATGGGGCAAAGACGACGTCCTACGTAGTGGCCCTCTATAAATCACACCGCCTATTTTTGGCGCTTCATCAATCACTACTGATGGGATCTGATACTTCCCTAACATGGCGGCAGCGGCGGTACCCGACGGTCCACCACCAATGATCACTACAGGACTAGACTTTACCATTGCATAGTCCCTCTTCTTTAAAGCGGTTACTCAGTGTTTCAATGTTCATGTTTGGCTCAACCAAAGTTTGGCAAGCCCGTTGCTTGTGGCGTTTATTAATTTTAACGTGGCAGCAGTGACAAACTCCCATAGAGCAATATGCACCCGTGACGACATGTTTATCGTTTTCGCATATGCGCTTTGTATTTGTTGCCTGCAATACTGATAACACGGTTTCTCCCTCGCAGGCAGTGACCGGCGTATTATCAATTAGGACTTGAAACTGGATAGAGTCTAAAGGCGTAATATCCTTTGTACGCGTCGCTGTTGTCATTTTATTACCTTACTTACTTTACCGAATTCATTCTGCTTCAGATTAGGGTAAAAAATTGCCAACAAGAATCATAAATTTACAAAAGTTAAACTTTTGTTGATCTAAATTAAACTAGTCTCAAAAAGAGCTCATATGTAATGCGCTGTAATGTATTTTTCCATTTCTTTATGATTTAGGAATAAAAAAGCATAAAATAAAAACTCAAATATACAAAGAGTTATAATCAAAAAAAGATTGATAAAAAGGGTTTAGCGTTAAACACACACAAAATATTGCATTAAATATTTTATTTCAATTATTACCATAAAAATTACTAAACCCATAAATAGAAAGGGGGTGATTGAAATTAATTGTTAATCAATTGGTAATATCGTTACTCCAGCATCTTCTTTTACGTGCTCAATTACCATATAAGTATGATTTGTTCCTACTCCAGGTATTTCAACAATTTGGCCAAGTACTTCCCGATACTGATGCATGTCTGTTACTCGAATTTTTAGTAGGTAATCAAAGCCTCCCGCCACCATGTCACACGACACGACGTGCGGGATCTCAATGACGTGTTGCTTGAATGTTTCGAATACCGACTCCGTAGAACTTTTTAATGTGATTTCGACATGTGCCACCAGCTTCTGGCCTAATTTCTCTGCGTTGAGCCTTGCTGCATAGCCTTCTATATACCCTTCAGCTTCGAGCTTTTTAACTCTATCTAGACATGGGCTGGGGCTTAAATTCACAGCTTTAGCAAGGTTAACATTTGAAATTCGGCCGTTTTTTTGCAGTGCTTCTAATATGGCAGTGTCAATGCGATCTAACACTCTGGTTTTTATTGACGTGGTCATGCAGCATAAAATTCTGTAAGAAAGTCTTTATACCCCTAAATTTACCGTATTTAGTGAAAATAGAACAGCATATTCTGCTGAAACTTCTATACAATGCTCTCAAATTTCTATGGCGTTCCTATGATAAGGGCAAAGTTGTTTCTTATCACTCAGGGGCTAAAATTTAACCACCGTAAATTTACACAGCAGCTTACTCTTTGAGCTGCAGAAGACACTTGCTGTCTTCGTAGTACTTAGGTTTTTATATTGAGGGTTTAACCTATGCTATTTCAAGGCGATTTAACAACCCAGTGTCCGATCCGTCAAAAGATCCGTGACTTCTACCGCATTGATGAAGAAACTGTCATCGATCATATTTTACCGCTTGCTGAAGTCGGTGTTTCTGCTCGTACTCGTGCATGGGAACGAGCTCGTCAAATGGTATTAAACATCCGTAAAGATCAACACGGTCAAGGCGGTGTAGACGCATTATTAGAAGAGTACTCACTGTCTTCTGAAGAAGGTGTTGTGCTTATGTGTTTGGCTGAAGCGCTTTTACGCGTACCAGATGCACAAACGCAAGATATGTTAATTCGCGATAAGCTTAGCAAAGGTGACTGGAGCTCGCATTTAGGTAATAGTGATTCACTATTTGTAAACGCGTCGAGCTGGGGCCTATTACTAACCGGTAAAATGGTTAACTACGCTGACAAAAACAAAGAAGAACAATTTGGTTTACTAAAGCGCACTATGGGTCGCATTGGCGAACCTGCGATTCGTAAGTCAGTGCAATATGCGATGAAGATCATGGGCCAGCAATTTGTAATGGGCACCACGATTGAAGCTGCACTTGAACGCGCTAAAGAAAAAGAAGCGACAGGCTACGCATATTCATACGATATGCTTGGTGAAGGCGCGCGCACAATGGCTGACGCAGAGCGTTACTTTAACAGCTATATGACGGCTATCCATGTCATTGGTAAAGCAGCAAATAACCGTGGCCCAATCAAGAGCCCAGGTATTTCAGTAAAACTATCAGCCATTCACCCTCGTTATGAATTTACTCACCGCGACCGTGTTATTGAAGAGCTGGTACCTAAACTTAAAGAATTAGCACTTGCGGCAAAACAATACGACATTAACTTCACAGTAGACGCTGAAGAAGCGGACCGTTTAGACATATCACTTGATATCATCGAAGCCGTATTTTCTGATGATGCACTCGGTAACTGGAATGGCTTTGGCCTTGCTGTGCAAGCGTATCAAAAGCGTGCTATTTGGGTTATTGATTGGCTGGAAGCCCTGTGCCGCCGAGTTGGTCGTAAGATGATGGTTCGTCTTGTAAAAGGGGCTTATTGGGATACTGAAGTTAAACTCACTCAAGCTGATGGCCTTGAAGACTTCCCAGTATTTACTCGTAAAGCAACCACTGACGTATCTTACAAAGCATGTGCAATCAAGCTAATGAATGTACGTGACGTGATCTTCCCTCAGTTTGCAACCCACAACGCCTACTCAGCTGCCACTATCCTTGAGCTTGCAAACGGTGAATTCAATAACTTTGAATTCCAGTGTCTGCACGGTATGGGTGATTCGTTATACAACCAAGTCGTAACAGAAGACAAAGTACAATGTCGTGTCTATGCGCCAGTTGGCCAGCACGAAGACTTGCTTGCCTACCTTGTTCGCCGTCTACTTGAGAACGGTGCAAACTCTTCTTTCGTAAACGCGATTGTTGATGAGTCAATGCCTGTTGAGTCTCTCCTTGAAGATCCGGTAGAAAAGATCCAACGTGTTAAGCACAAGCGTAATATGCAAATCACGTTGCCAATCGACCTGTACGGTGAAGAACGCAATAACTCAAAAGGTCTTGACCTGACAAACATCAACCACATCACACCGATGCGTGACAACTTGCAAAAGTGGGTTGAGGAAAACTTAATGACGGCTGCGGATGTCCCAGCAGGTCACGAAGCGGTATTAAACCCAGCTAACCACGATGAAGTGATTGGCTCTATTCGCCACCAAGATGCTGATGAAATGAAGCAACTTGTGGCCAATGCAGAGACGGCTTTCGCAACTTGGTCACAAACATCAGTCAGTGAACGCGCAGAAATTTTGCGCCGCACAGGTGATGCACTTGAGCGCCATCGCGACGAACTTATCGCGATGTGTATCAAAGAAGCAGGTAAAATCACACAAGACGGTATTGATGAAGTCCGTGAAGCAGTTGATTTCTGTCGTTACTACGCTGCAAAAGCTGAAGAGCTTGCTCTGGATGAGCGCTTTAGTCCACGTGGTGTGATCTTATGTATCAGCCCTTGGAACTTCCCACTGGCTATCTTCCTTGGACAGGTTGCTGCGGCAATCGTGACGGGTAACACCGTTATCGCAAAACCAGCTGAGCAAACATCATTGGTTGCCCTTCGTACCATTGAACTAATGGAAGAAGTGGGTTTACCAAAAGGTATTGTACAGCCTGTTATCGCGCGCGGTAGTGAAGTAGGCAAACACATCGTGCCAGATACACGTATCCAAACGGTGATGTTCACAGGCTCGACTGAAACTGGAACGCGTATTTCGCAAACGCTTGCTGAGCGCGGCGGTGATCAAGTGCCTCTAATTGCAGAGACTGGTGGTCAAAACTGTATGATCGTTGACTCAACCGCACTGCCTGAGCAAGTGGTTGATGATGTGATTTCATCTGGTTTCCAAAGCGCCGGTCAACGATGTTCAGCACTTCGCGTACTCTTTGTACAAGATGAGATCGCGGACAAGGTGATCAATATGATCAAAGGGGCGATGAAAGAGCTACATATTGGCGACCCTGCGCATCTATCTACTGACGTAGGCCCTGTAATTGACCAAAAAGCATTGAATGCGCTAAATGAGCACGTTGAATACTTAAAAGGCAACGCAACACTGCATTATGAGTGCTCACTGCCAGATATGGACGAGACTGGTCACTTCTTCTTTGCACCGCGTCTATACGAAATCAGCGACCTATCAGTACTGAAAAAAGAAGTATTCGGCCCATGTGTTCACGTGATCCGCTTTAAAGGCGCTGATATAGACAATGTTATTGACCAAGTTAATAGCACTGGTTTTGGTTTGACTATGGGTATCCACACACGTATCGAAGAACGTGCTGAGTACTTAGCAAAGCAATCTCGCGCTGGTAATATTTACGTTAACCGTAACATGATTGGTGCGGTCGTAGGTGTACAACCATTTGGTGGTCGCGGCCTATCTGGTACAGGTCCTAAAGCAGGCGGCCCTAACTACATTGCTAGATTAGTAAAAGAAAACCAAGCTGCAGAAAACATCCAAGCGACTAATATCAAAGCTGACGGAGAAGAGATCACTGCTTATCAAGGCGCACAAGAGCAAGTATCTCGCATGATGAATATCTCAAAGCGCGACGAAAAGACTTGGCGTGCAATGCCACTAAACGATCGCGTTTCTGTCGTACGTCAGCTACTTGCTAAGCTCGCCAAAGTTGAGATCCTAGATACGCTTGCCGATGACTTAAACAAAACGCTGGCCGATGCCCGTGAGCAACTTATTCGTGTTGAAAAGCGTTTAGATACGGTAATTGAGCTACCTGGCCCTACAGGCGAATCAAACACGCTTCGCTACGAAGCACGTGGCTGTGTTGTCTGTTATGCAGATAAAGATACCTCATTTAACTTCTGGGTATTATCGGTTATCACTGCGCTAGCAGCTGGTAACACCGTGATCACGGTTGTCTCTGACTTATTCCACGAAGAAGCAATTGCGTTTAGAGATAAGTTATTAAGCAGTGGTGTAGCAGAGGGCGTACTTCAAGTTGCTAAGCTTAACCAGCTTCCTGCACTTCTTGCACACGAACACCTTGCTGGTGCTGTCGTCGGAAGTGGCTGTGAGCGTAAGGGCTATGTCAGTACGCAGCTTGCCGCGAGAAGTGGTGCGATTTTGCCTGTGATCAGCGCAGAGTACTACGATACGCTACTAGGACGCCTAGTCACCGAGAAGACAATCAGTATCGATACAACAGCTTCAGGCGGTAATACATCGCTGATGACGCTTGTCGAAGATGAGTCATAAATCACATCATGACTAAGTCGTAAACGAAGTTTAAAAGCCAGCTAATGCTGGCTTTTTTATTTTTAAACTCATTCAAAGCGTCTTCAGATAGCACTATAACTAACAACAAGTTATCTTCACTAAAAACAAAATAAATTAACTTTTGTAAGACATAAATTACAATCCTTTACTTTGATTTTCAGCAAAACTATTTCAATTTTGTGCAGACCGTTATATTGTGCCTGTTTCTCTCACAAATATAGGGGCAATTTGTGCTTAATAATAAAACACTGGGCAGTATGCTGATTGTCGCAGGTACCACAATTGGTGCAGGTATGCTCGCGCTGCCAATTGCATCGGCTGGGCTCGGGTTCACCACTTCGCTCATTTTAATTATCGCAACTTGGTTGTTAATGACTTATACCGCCCTGCTTATGCTTGAAGTCCACCAGTTTGCTAATCAAGAAGCCACATTAAATACATTGGCGAAACAGATCTTAGGCATTAAAGGACAATATATTGCCAACTTTTCGATGGTCTTCTTATTTTACGCACTTTGCGCAGCCTATATCGCTGGTGGTGGCTCCCAATTAGGAGAAAAACTCAGTAACCTAGCGGGCGTGAAAATTGCGCCTCAAATAGGCTCCATCGTTCTCGCCGTGATTGTCGCAACCATTGTTGCGCTAGGAACCAGCACAGTAGATAAACTAAATAGAGTATTATTTACAATTAAAATCATCGTACTTGCTAGTTTGTTTTTCGTTTTAACTCCTTATGTTCACGGTCAACACTTATTGAATATGCCGATTGAACAGGGGCTTATCTTGTCAGCTATTCCCGTTATTTTTACCTCATTTGGGTTCCATGGCTCTATTCCATCTATTGTGAAGTATGTCGGGCTAGACATTAAAACTTTACGACGAGTGATGATAGCTGGCGCAGCTTTACCATTGACTATTTACGTTTTTTGGCAATTGTTAAGTCAAGGTATCATGGCACAAGAAGCACTGCTCCAAAGTGAAAACCTTCAGGGCCTAGTGACCTCAATTTCAAGTATTGCCCAAAGCTCTAAAGTACATACCTTTGTTACTATTTTTGCCGATTTAGCGCTCGCAACATCATTTTTGGGAGTGAGCCTGGGACTGTTTGATTTCTTTGCCGATGCTTTCAAACAAAACAACAATGGTATGGATAGAGTGAAAACGGCTTTAATAACGTTTATACCACCGCTTGGTTTTGCACTTTTTTACCCACAAGGTTTTATCATGGCGCTAGGCTATGCTGCCATCGCGCTAGTCGTATTAGCAGTATTTCTACCAGTCGCCATGGTTTGGCAACAAAGAAAGGAGAACATGTCTGGTTACCAAGTCCGAGGGGGTAACTTAGGGCTCGCTTGTGCAGGCTTATGCGGCCTGCTTATCATCTCTGCACAATGCTTACAAATGTTTGGTGTAATACCTGCACTGGGATAATCACCCAGAATACATGTCCTTTGGAGATAGACTTCCTATCTCCACTGCCTTTGCATGGTAACTCCATCTACCACGCTTCTACAATCTCTAATATATCACTACCACTTTCTTACAATTCTAGTGTCGATTTTCATCTAGTGCGATGTATATAATAGGCTCAATCATAAAGGAGTTAACAATGAAACAGGCTACATTGGCGCTAGTGCCACTACTATTGCTCAGCGCATGCGGCGGTGAGAATGACTCACCATTACAGCGAGACAATAGTTCTAATCCAGATACACCAACTGCACAAAATCCAAGTACAGGGCAAGATTGCGGTGCAAACTTTAGTGCTGAGCGTTCGCTGAATAAGTTTGAGTTCTCTAGCGTGTTCTGGCAAGTGGAAGGCGAACGCCTACAATCTAAGCCTGAGTTCAGACTCTATGCAGATAGCCGCTCTCTCGGGGCTACACATACAATTACTTCGGATAAAACACTTTGTCTACTCGCTGCCAGTGTTTTTGGCTCAATCAGCGCAGAAACATGGGATGGCGAAGATAATGCGTCATTTAAAAAAGGTGAGCTGTACTACTACGCGCCAGAATTTAAATTTAAGACCAGTTTACCTGATATTGCTTCACTTACGGATTGGCGTTCAAAAAGCCAGCCAGAGAAAATAACGCAATCGCTTGAGAGCGTTAATCTAACAATTCACTACCGAGATAGAGACAACAACCTAATAACATTGGGGGATCCTCAAACAAATATGAACTCCATCATATTAAGTTGTGATCAAACAGAATTCGATATCTCTCTCTCTTTACAACAAGTTGCCAATTCAGCTCTCGCCACGCTCGACCCTGCATATTGCGAAACACAAACAATAGGCAACGAAGCGCAAACGTTTTGTTTATCTGCAGGGTTTGAACAAGACATTAAACTTGAAAGCTGTAAATTTGACCTGACGAAGGTGTCATTACCAGACCAAAGAGGGAATAAAACATCTGTTCAGGTATCGGGGTTATTAGAGTTTGAACAGGCCAACGCTGAGCTAAAAATCTCAGATATTGACTTATAAGACTGATTGCTAGGGCTTTAGCTTTTTACGGAACTATTTTTCCACTTGAGCTTTTGCCCAAAGTGCCATAACAAAGGCACAAAGCACAGCACAATCGTGACGGTATTGACGATTGGCAGTACCGACTTGTAAAGGTAAGTAGAGTAGCTCAGGTCCATTAAATGTCTATCAACCAAACGGAACAACTGAAGTATAGGCGCAGGTAACACCACGAGTTGAACCATTATACTCTGCCACATATACATTTTATCTTTCAAAGCCCAGTACGCGACAATGGCAATGAAAATAATGTCATTAAGTGCCCAAATAATATAACGGTAGACTTTGTCATCATCAAAAGAACGAATAGGGTCAAAAGTAAATGACCCCACGACAAAGAACACTAGGCACAACATTGAATATCGAAAAGCTTGCTTATCTTTTATCACTAAAAAAATCACACATGCTAAAAAAGCCAATAGCGTTAGTGAGTCATCAAGAACCGCTATAAACTTAAGATGAAAAGCATGAGTATTTAAGTACTCGGCAAGCTGAGAGGAGTCCAAATGTATGCCTATTTAGTGTTCTATGCTATTTATTTATCCGTTTGATCGTCGCTATCGCCACCGCTACCATTACCACCAGGCATTCTTGCGAAGCGTTTTAAAATTGACATAACAAGCTCCTTAAAATAAAAATTTTCCAACCAACATACGTTAGCCCAAAAATGTACATCACGCAATCTTTTCTAGTTATTTTCCCGCCTAACTTCAATAGGATCGGATTCTTTTGCTTTGCCCTGCAATATCGAGATTTCGACGCGGCGATTACGTTTTCGGTCTGTGTCATTTGCATTTGGTACTAAAGGACGAGTATCAGCGTGCCCCACGACAACCATGCGGTTTTTATCAAAGCCACTGACTGTTTGCATTTCACTCGCAACGGCAACAGCACGAGTTGCTGACAAGTCCCAATTATTGTAGTAAAGCTCGTTAGACACTTGAAAATCATCTGTGTGCCCTGAAACCGTGATCTCACCCGGGACATCTTTCAGCAGCTCCGCAATATCATGGATCACGGGCTTAAATTTTGGCTGTAAAAATGCACTTCCCGATGGAAATGAGCCGTTCTCTTGAATGCGAATAATAATTTGCTGACCGAGAGACTCTAACTCTATTGCACCATCCATAATCTGCTTTTCAAGCTGCTGCGAGATTTTTTTAACCAGCTCATTCACCTGCTCTTGATCCGCAGCTGCAACGGCTTGTGTCATAGACTGCTCTTGAGCGGTACTGGCTGACTCACCTCCCCGCTTGTTGCCACGCTGTTCCTGTCTACCACCAGCAGAGCTCTCTTCACCCGCTTGAAACTCTAACATTTGCTGAGTCATTTCAACAGTTTGCTGTTGAATCGTTTCTATCGGCGTAGGCTCTGGTTTTCCGGGCGTAAACTCCATTGCGATTACGCTGGTCCCTTTGGGAATGTCTTTAACTTCTATTTTATTCTGCACACCAAACGCGAACTTCATAGAGCCCGCTATTTGCTTAAACTTCAGTACGTCCATTTCTGAAAACGCCAAAAGTAAAACGAAAAAGCACATCAACAATGACATCAGATCCGCAAAAGTCCCCATCCACGCAGGCAAACCTGGGGGGGGACATTTACATTCATTTTCGTCAGACATAGCCTACTCCTCTGCGCCGTCACCGCGTTTTGACTCTGGCAAGTAGTTTTTCAAAATGCCTTCAATCACTTTTGGATTCTGGCCATCTTGTATGCCTAAAATAGCATCTAGGATCAAACGTTGATTGCGCTCTTCTTCGTCTTTTCTGAGCTCTAGTTTCACTTGAATCGGTATGGCAACAACGTTTGCTAAAAAGGCACCATAAAGCGTTGTTAGTAGTGCTACCGCCATCGCTGGACCAATCGCTTTAGGGTCATCCATGTTTGATAACATGGCAACAAGACCGATTAATGTACCAATCATACCCATTGCTGGTGCTATATCTGCCAGTGATTTAAATAACCCCGCACCTAACTCGTGACGGTTAGCTGTCAAAGCAATGTCTTTTTGTAGCGTCGCGCGCACTACATCAGCGTCGTGGCCATCAACCAGCATATCGACCCCTTTTCTCATAAATGGGTTCGGTATTTCTGCTTCTTCTAAAGCGAGAAATCCACCTTTACGCGCCGAGTCAGCAAGCTCTACAGCTTTTTCAATTAATTCTTCAGGCGTTTCAATCTTAAACATGAACGCCTTGCCTGCTACTTTACCAATGCCCAAAAACTGCGCCATTGTAAAGTTCGAAAGCACTATAAATATTGAGCCACCGAATACAATAACCACTGAAGGAGTATTGTAAAACATGGCAAGTTGACCATCACTACTTAGAACCATCGACATGACTATCAAACCAATGGCACCAAGGATACCTATAACGGTTGCTAAATCCACACACCCTCCAAAGGTATTTATCCGTGAAATATCACGCAGTTATTGTTATACGTTGAGTTATCGGCAGGTTTTGCAATAACTTAATTCAATTATATTAAAAACCCTTTAAATTGCGAGAATATACGTAAACATTCAATTCAATTTGAGCAATAAGGATAGTAAAAAAGTCTATCAGATACTTTGACCTCTATCTTTAATAACCATAAAATTGAGCCCTTAAAAGTTTTGCGCAAAAGTAAAGAGAAGATATGGCAGTTAAAAAACCAGAAAATATGAGCTTTGAAGAAGCTGTCACAGAGCTAGAAACCATCGTGCAAGAAATGGAGCACGGAGAATTGACTCTTGACCAGTCCCTAAAGCAATTTGAACGAGGTGTGAAACTAGCCCAAGCGTCAAATCACAAACTTCAACAAGCAGAACAGAAAGTATCAATTTTACTCGCGAATGACGAGACGACCACACCCAGTGAGTTTGCGGATCAAGTGGAATAATTGCGTGGATTTACAACAAAAACTCAGCATCGCTAGACAAGATGTAGAACAAACAATACAAAACTATTTTGCGCAAGACCTAAATACAGATCCGACAGCTAAAGCGGCTGCACTATACTCTATTAGCAATGGCGGAAAGCGATTGCGCCCTTTTTTAGTGTATGCCACTGGCGAAATGCTCGGTGCTAACAAGCAAGACTTAAATATCGCTGCCGCAGCCGTAGAGTGTATTCATAGCTATTCGTTGGTACACGACGATTTGCCAGCCATGGATGACGACGATTTAAGGCGAGGCAAGCCAACATGCCATATTGCATTTGATGAAGCTCAAGCCATTCTCGCTGGAGACTCTTTGCAAACCTTAGCGTTTGAATTGTTGTCTTCTCACAACTTTATTGTACCACCGAACCAGCAGCTAAAAATGATCAACGCGTTAGCGCAAGCATCAGGGCTGCAAGGTATGGTGGGTGGTCAGGCACTTGATATTGCCGCAACAAACAAATTGATCGATTTAGCACAATTAGAGCGTATTCATAGACTAAAAACAGGCGCTTTACTTAATTGTGCAATCGAATTAGGGGCACTTTGTGCTCCCAATGTTTCAGACTCAACTCGTAGTCAACTAAAGGAGTTTGGTTTAGCTATTGGATTGGCTTTTCAGGTACAAGACGATATTCTCGACATTGAAGGGGATACCAGTACGCTGGGTAAACCGCAGGGTTCGGATCTACAGCACAATAAATCTACTTACCCAGCTTTACTGGGCATGGAAGGGGCAAAAAATAAAGCCAAAATGCTGATTGAACAGGCATTACAAGCTTTGGATAAAATAGATGCTGATACCCGCATACTGGCCGAGCTAGCACATTATATTATTGCTAGAGACCATTAACCTTGGCCCTGTTGTAAATGACTATTTAGTGACAAGTTCCCTTTAAATTTATAAAACTATTGGCAAGCTTTGTATATAATTCAGCAAGGTTTGCTAAGGATATTACAAATAATATGACTCTTGATAGTAGCAAGTATCCCCTATTGGCACTCGTTGATCAGCCTCAACAGTTGCGCCAATTACCGCAGCAAAAGTTAAATGACTTTAGCGCGGAGCTGAGAGGTTATTTATTAGACTCAGTGTCTCAAAGTAGCGGCCACCTAGCTTCTGGGCTAGGCACTGTTGAATTAACTGTGGCGCTCCACTATGTGTATAACACACCGACTGATAGATTAGTGTGGGATGTTGGTCACCAAGCGTATCCTCACAAAATCTTAACTGGCCGAAAAGGCCAGATGCACACCATCCGTCAGAAAGATGGACTGCACCCCTTTCCATATCGTGAAGAAAGTGAGTTTGACACATTTAGTGTTGGCCACTCTAGTACCTCTATTTCGGCAGCCTTAGCCATGGCAATTGCAGCCGAAAAAGAAGGGAAAAACCGTAAAACCGTCGCCGTGATTGGTGATGGGGCAATGACAGCAGGTATGGCTTTTGAAGCAATGAACCATGCAGGTGACGTAAAATCAGATATGCTGGTTATACTGAACGACAATGAAATGTCTATTTCGGAAAATGTCGGCGCTTTAAACAATCACTTTGCACGTATCTTATCAGGTAGCTTCTATACCAATATTCGAGAAGGTGGTAAAAAGCTTCTCTCTGGAGTGCCACCAGTAAAAGAACTTGCCAGCAAAGTAGAAGAACACTTAAAAGGCATGGTGATCCCTGGTACGTTCTTTGAGGAGCTAGGTTTCAACTATATTGGCCCTATCGATGGGCACGATGTAGACATGCTGGTTGACACTTTGCGTAACATGCGCAATTTAAAAGGCCCGCAACTTCTGCATGTTAAAACGCAAAAAGGTAAAGGCTATCAACCTGCCGAAGCCGATCCGATTGGCTATCACGGCGTACCTAAGTTTGACCCAAACGTACATAGCTTACCTAAATCAAAACCGAGCGCACCGACTTTCTCTAAAGTATTTGGCGACTGGTTATGTGATATGGCGGCCCAAGATAAAAACTTAATGGCTATAACGCCAGCTATGCGAGAAGGTTCTGGCATGGTGAAGTTTTCTAAAGAGTACCCAAGACAGTACTTTGACGTCGCAATAGCTGAACAGCATGCTGTAACTCTGGGTGCAGGATTTGCCTGTGAGGGCCTAAACCCGGTCGTTGCAATTTATTCTAGTTTTTTACAGCGAGCTTATGATCAGTTGATCCACGATGTTGCACTGCAAAACTTGCCGGTTCTTTTCGCAATTGATAGAGCAGGCATTGTTGGTGCAGATGGCGAAACTCACCAAGGTGCCTATGATCTTAGTTTTATGCGCTGTATCCCGAACCTAGTTATCATGGCCCCGAGTGATTTAAACGAGTGCCGACAAATGCTTTATACTGGACACCTGTTAGATCAGCCAGCGGCAGTAAGATACCCAAGAGGATCGGCTGGTACTGCTGAAGTAGCGCAAACAATGACGCAATTACCTATCGGCAAAGCAAACCAGGTTCGTAAGGGAGATAAGCTCGCTATATTGAACTTTGGTACTTTACTAGAAAATGCCCATCAAGCTGCTGAACAGTTGGATGCAACACTTGTTGATATGCGTTTTGTTAAGCCTTTAGACACTGCGTTGCTCGAAACACTCGCTCAGACACACAGCCACTTTATAACATTGGAAGACAACGCAATTGCAGGTGGCGCAGGCAGTGCAGTCAGTGAATTCTTCGCTCAAAACAAAATCACAAGACCTGTCATGCATTTAGGGATCCCAGACGAGTTCATTAAGCATGGTACTCAAGCAGAGATGCACAGTGAAATGGGCCTTGATGGCGAAGGTATTTTAGCATCTGCAAAACATTGGCTTGCAGAGTAGCGAAGTTGGCCATATTTAGCTGCCTTTAATTAGGCAGCTATTTCTCCAAAATCCACATTAAGCGTATTTGTTGCGACAATACCAATACATTGTAGCTTCACTCCACCCTGCACCTATTAGTGCAAAATACTCAACAAAAAACACACAACCAGCCGTTCATAGCTGGCTCAGTTTTGCTGATGGTTTGATTAAACTAAAAACGACCTTTCTAAGGGTATATTTCTCTACAATTTAAACTTTGAAATAAATATAATTATAAAAAAACAAATATAATCATAATGATAACAAGATACCTCCCTCTCACCTATCGTTTTAAGCATCCAATATAGTTACTTTTTACAGTTGATTTTTAACCTCTCTTTATGAGTCGTTAATTGCGCTTTTGGCTTTTTATGCAATATTTCCTACCCAAAACAAAGAACCTATGAAACATTTCATATAGTTGAATGAACAATAGACAGTATTAATTTTATGTGATAAAAATCTGTGAAAATTACAATCTGTATACGAAATTAGCTTTGATTATATAAGTATGAACGGGTTGTAGTTATTTGTTGCTGAGGCAAGCTTATTCTTTAAAACAACTCATGCTATATAAAGTTGCTGATAATGTGTAACACCTTAATAAAGCACATATTAACTTTAGTTCATGGCCTCACAACAAAGTTTCGTCTTTTAAATGTTGTAAAATTGTAACGGATTCGGTATTAAGGTAAGGGGAATATGGTGGATTTTTTTGCAAGATATATCACAGGGGATGACCTTAGAGCACTGCGCAAGAAGAAAGGTGTCACAACAGCAATCATGGCGAAACATTTAGGTGTATGTCGCAAAACATACGAAAATTGGGAACGTGATGTCGGACAGCCAAAGCTTAACCAGTTTTTTGCGATTTGTGCCTACTGCTCCATTGATTTAACAGATTTAATTGCAAAAATCCGAGGTCAACAAAGCTCCTAAAGGACTGCTTGCGATGATAGGTTTTAATATACGGCACTCAAACCAAGATTATGAAAGCTCTAACGATCGTTTATATGATGAAAGCATAGAGCTTTTTGAGGAAATAAGCATTCATAACTTTATTTGCCAAAAGCGATACGTTGCTCAATATCATTTACTTCGCGATTAAAGCACACAGATCAATCAAGTTACAGCACAACGAATGAAAGTCATCGCAATCTTATTCGCTGCCACTTTAATCATGTATTTAACTACCAATGTGTTAGATGCAGTAAAGGCAGAGATTCTTTATGTCAGTGTTATCGTTTTTATCGGTATCTGGTTTCGTATTAATATCAACATTGCACACATTTGTGCCCTGCTCGCGTCACAGCATATTGTGTCGATCATTATTTTTCACTTTAATTTATTTTCTGTTGAACCCGATGCGCCTTGGGTTTGGCATAATGCTCGCGCTTTTACTATCCACTTTATTTTGGACTTAATACTGTTTTTTGCGATTGGTCTGCGGCCAGCTATATCTAGGTGGGTAAAACGACACCATGATGATGCCAAACAAATGATATGCATGACCAATGCTGACATTACCTTGCTAAGTATATTTGGTTTATTCATGCTGGTCGATGGCCTCGCTT
Source organism: Pseudoalteromonas luteoviolacea S2607 (assembly GCF_001625575.1). Classification (GTDB taxonomy): domain Bacteria; phylum Pseudomonadota; class Gammaproteobacteria; order Enterobacterales; family Alteromonadaceae; genus Pseudoalteromonas; species Pseudoalteromonas luteoviolacea_E. The sequence goes on along the minus strand of NZ_AUXV01000024.1, from coordinate 23,850 downwards.
TGATAGAGAACTTTTTAAGAAACTTGCGATACTTAGGTATCACTGGGTCGTTCTCTACTTACTTCCAAAACTGGACTGGGATTTACTACAACTACGAGCTCATTAAATCTTTTATTCTGGGCTTAGAAATGATTGCAGTGCTCTCAATCATCAAACCATCTGTGCGTAAGAAGTCTAACTTTAAACTGCCTTTCAAAGCTCATTCGCAACAACACCCGTGATTTTAACTGAGTAGTTAACACTTATCTGACAGCACTTAATTTATGGCGAGAATACAACACTAATACATCGCCATAAATAGAGCCGCTACACAATGATAAACTTTCATGTTCAAAAATTCAGCTAAAAACAGCGTGTTATAAATGGGGAAGCATTGTACAAAAAAAACCCACTTGCATTTAGTTTTCAATTTTTACAAAGATAAAACGGATACAACAATAAAGGGAAATTGAAATGAAACACTATGCATATGTGGGGTGTATAATTGGATTAATACTCTTACTCCACAGTAACATCGCACACTCTCAAACATACTCGGTTGGTGTCACATATATTGCTGCCACTGACTATAGTCGGACAGAAAAACTAACACCGAGGTATGATGATTATCGAGACGTACTAATTAAACTATGGTATCCAATCACCCAAACAGGCGACTTCGACGCGCGTTATCTGCATTTTCATACCGAGGAGTTTCCCTACTCAACCGCAACGCCATCCGAGCCTGATTACCAATTCCATGCTTATTTAAAAACACTGCCATTCACAACTTACAAAAATGCGCCAATAGCCCATTCTGACACACCTTTTCCAGTCGTTTTTTATTCTCATGGTTACCAATCAACGGTTGAAGATAAAGAAATATTAATGATAGAGCTCGCCAAACGAGGTTACATTGTTGCAAGTGTTGGGCATCCTCATCACGCCGGATTTGTCACTCAGAGCCATGGACAAAGTGCCACTTACGATCATGAAGCGCGTAAAGATGATTTTTACATTAGTGATCAAGCTGATGTGAACTTTGACGAGTTGGTCGCAGAGCTATATCAATTGGCTGGCCGCCCTCTAAATGAAAGTGAAGTTGCCCGCGTATATCAGTTAATGGCATGGGCTGAAGGTGACCGTATCGCTTTGAGCACTTGGGTACAAGATATGCATTTTGCTTATGACCAACTTGTTCGTCTTCAATACGGTCAGTATTGGGGTATTAATTATTTAGGGGAACATCTTAGGACCTTTAAAGGCAACCTCGATTTAACTCAGATCGCCGCGATTGGCCTGTCTTTTGGTGGGCCAACTGTGGCTGCATTTTGCGAGCAAGTATTTCAGTGTAAAGCGGCTATCAACTTGGATGGACTGCACTTTAACCTATCGCCTACTACCCCACATTCAAAACCTTACTTAATGATGCATTCTGATACACCACTGAGTGCTGACTATACCGTTGTATTTAATCAGCAGAAAGCTGATACCTATATGATGAAAGTCAAAGAAGCTTTACATTGGGATTTTTCAGATTATCCCTACGTGTTTCCTAACGATAGAAATCGAGAGTTTCTCGGGACAATAGACCCCTATGTTGTCACTGAGCTTGTGAATTCCGCGAGTGTGGAATTTATAGACTTATATCTAAAAGGGCTCGGCACCCGCAATCAATACCTTGAAACGCTATCCAACTTCGAACAAATCCAACTTCAGACAAAAACAGGAGATAACAATGAAAATCAATAAAACAAAACTTAAAAATCTCAGCTCAAAAAAGCAGTTAGAAAAGCAAGTAACACCAAATGTGAATGGTGGCGCAATATCCGTGCTGTACGGCGCTTGCCTCACGGCACCTGAGTTTTGCGGCACACTGTCTAAACTCACTTACTGCTAAGAAATATCATGCCTCTCATTCAGGGAGGCATTTATAAAGTGTTATATCTCCTTTGCAAATCTGGCAATTTGAGTAAATCAGGTAATACTTAAAACTCGACAGCTAACTAGGGTTCTGTTTATGCCAAATCAAGCAAAAGACATGGAAGAGATGCTGTTTTTCAGCCAAATGCTCAATGAGTGCTCTCCGCTGACACTGCTACAACAAATATTGATCCATTCTCATCATGCTATTGTCATTACAGATGCAGACGAACAAGCGGGATATCGTATTGTGTATGCCAACCCTGTATTTTGCCGACATACTGGGTATGAGCTGGCAGAACTTGTCGGCACCTCACCAAAGATACTCCAAGGGCCAAAAAGCAATAAACGCGTGATTGAAAAACTAACACCATCACTCAAAGAAAGAGGTTTTTTTTATGGTGCTTCAATTAACTATAGAAAAGATGGCAGTATGTATCCGGTTGAGTGGAATATTTCCGAGATCAAGAATGAACAAGGCGAAGTAACCCATTATATTTCTATGCAAAAAGACCTGAGCAACTTCAAGCGGTTGGCTGAAAAGGTCAAAGAATCAAATGAAAACTTTAAAGAATTTTATCTATCCACTACCAAAAAGAATAAGAGCGCAGAAAACCAAGAGGTAGTCGAGTCTTTAAAAAGTAATGAAAAAATCTACGCTGGTGGGCTGAGAAATGAAGAAAATGCAGATTTGTTTGAAGACGCATTTTTTGACTTTTCACCTGATGAACTGGGAGCACTTGGCAATAAAATGGACAAAGGCACATTAAGTGCTAATGACTTTTGGGCCGAAAATCCAATTGATGAAGAGGATATTTCAGCACTTATTGAGTCTATTCAAGAAGTGGATGTTGAGATTGGTTTATTGCAGTCCCAGGGGCAAAGTAAAGAGCGCTTAGAAAACATTGCTAACGGCTTTAAAGAAGTCGCCAATAACCTTTATTTTTGTGTTGAGTTTAATGATGGCGCACTCATTATTGACGAAGTTGCGAACGTCTTAATGATACTCGATGAAAATTATGATTTTCCTGTCGATACACTGATGACATTTAATAAGGAAGTGTTTGAATGGTTAGATGGTGCTGTAATTACCAAGCACACAGATAATATATTTGAAGGTGAAAACAACACCATAGCAGCAGGCAACCAACTCCTGCTATTCCTTAGGTAATACTTATTCATTGGTCGCTCAGAGTAATAGCATGAAGCTTTCCTGCTGAGCGACCGTAATGTCTCCTGCTAGCTTTAATCCCGTCATTAATTTTTATGGTGCATTTTTGCTAAGAACTTACCTTTTCTTTTTGCAATTTTTTCACGCTGCTCTGGAGTTAAAATATGATGAATGGCATGTCTTGCTTCCAGCATGGTTAGCATAAATGCCTGCTTTTTAGGTGCATATTCTTCTAGTAATAATTGTACTTGAGCCTTATCGAAAGTTTCTGCTTCAATGACTTCTTTAAAGGCTTTGTGCGGCTTGTTTTGAGGTTGTGTTTCTTTTAAAGCTGCAAAACGCGCTTTATAAGTATCAAAAACTGACTTCAGCTCAGTCTGCTGTGTATCAGACAAACCTAAATGGCGTACAGCTTTGTCGGAAAGCAGCCTTTTTTCAATATGCGCTAAGGGCTTCATGTGATGGCGCTTCGCTTTGTGTACCTGATGATTGCCTTCGTCTGCAAAAGAAGCTGCTGGAAGCATACCCATGCCGACACAACTGGCTAGTAATAGGCTGGCTAATTTTTTCATAGTGGTCTCTCCGGTTGATTGTATTTTCGTTCGACAGCGGTGCTCAACAACATCGTTCTACCTGGCACTGTCTGTACTCGTGACATGATTTAATTTAGCAAGCTCAAAGCAAAGCAACGTCAAGTCAGAGTAAAGTTTTGTCAACAGTGATTACAAAACATCTTAGGACATAGTGTTCATGACAAATGTGCAAAAATTATTGAAGCTGTATAAGCGCTTAGCTGTATGCTCTGCAACGCATAGATTCCGGAAAAAGTGCGTAAAGAAGTGTAAATTCCATCCTCGGGGCTCTATAGTTAGGTACAATAAAAGTCATCTAAACTCGAAGATGTGACGTTATGAGTAATTCAGTTTTGATCATTGATGATGATCAGTCTTTATGTGAGCTGTTAGGCGAATATTTAGAGAGTGAGCAGTTTTCAGTAACCTGCAAACATGACGGTGAAACAGGCCTAAATGAAGCACTGAATAAAGAATTTGCCGTCATTTTGTTGGATGTCATGCTTCCTAAAAAGGATGGGTTTGAGGTCCTCAAGGCATTGCGAGTAGAAAAAATGACCCCTGTCATTATGCTCACGGCGAAAGGTGACGATTTTGACCGAATCTTTGGGTTAGAGCTAGGGGCAGATGACTACATCCCAAAACCCTTCAATCACAGAGAGCTTTTAGCTAGGATAAAAGCAATAACACGTCGTGTTGCACACCTAACACAGGCAACAAAAGAGCAAAGCTTAGCATTTCATGGCCTCTCTCTTGATATTGCCTCCAGAAGTGTCACTTTAAACAACACCCCTCTTACACTCACGGGCACCGAATATGAAGTACTCTATCATCTGATGAAATCAGCAGGAGAAGTCGTAAATAAACAAGCACTTTGCCAGCGAGTACTCGGTCGACCTCTAGTGCCATACGACCGTTCTGTAGATATGCATGTAAGCAATGTAAGAAAAAAGCTAGCTCAATACAGCGACCACACTTTCATAAAAACATTACGTGGTTCTGGGTATATATTTTTAACGGCTTAGTATGAAACGATTTTTAGCAATTAAAGTCTTTCTCTGGTTTTGGCTCACGGTAATTAGTACCCTTGCCATTATGGTGAGTGTTAGCTTTTTACAACCCGATGTGCTGGCGTCAAAAGACATCTCTCCACCTATGCTGAAAAACCTTTTTCATATGAAAAAGTCTTTGGATAGACATCTTGAACGCATGCCTGACAAATCTCTTGAGGAAATACTGACTCATAGACGTCATGGCAAACGTTCAAAACTTTACCTCAAAAATAGTGATCCGGATAAAAGCTTAATCAGCAGCCCTGAGTTAAACCAGTTTGACTTAACACTACTCAATTTTGCCATCGGTGATGAGCCAAAAGTAATTAACACAGAAAAATACCGAGCCTATGGTCCGGTGAGTATTCGTGCTAGGCAATATGACTATCAACTTTTCATGATACTAGATAACCGTGAAGGCGATTTATTTCTTAAAGTTAAACTGATGCCTCGGTGGATGAAACTGACGATCTTGTTGCTCGCAAGCTTAGTGCTCAGCTATTGGTTTGCGATGGGTCTTTTGAAGCCCATTAAACAGCTTCAGCTTGCGGCGGCAAAACTAGCCAAGGGGGAGCTAAATGCCAGAGCTCAGGTTGATAGCAAACGTCGAGATGAACTCGGACAGCTAGGTAAAGACTTTGATATCATGGCTTCCCAACTTGAAACACAAGTTTTGAGTCAAAAGCGACTCCTCGCTGATATTTCACATGAGTTACGCTCTCCGTTAACTAGGTTACAAATGGCAACGGGTATTGCTGCGGGTAAAGCCTCTGGGGAGCTAGATAACTATTTGCAAAGAATTGAAAAAGAGTCGCACCTGCTGGACCATATGCTGAGCGATATTTTACAGTTATCTCGTTTAGAATCGGGAACCTCCTGCTTAGTGTTACATTCTTTGTGTATCGCAGAACTCTTGGAGCCAATCATCAGCGACGCACAGTTTGAGTCTCAGCAATTGAATAAGCAAATTGTCGTTGGCGAGCTGCCTGAAGCGTACTTAGTGGGCGATGCTGTTTTACTCAATCGCGCTATCGAAAACATTATTCGTAACGCACTAAAATACGCAACGGCCAAAGTGACGATTAAGTGCGAAGTTATTAATGAACAATTTGTTTTACAAGTGGCGGATGATGGTGCTGGCGTCAGTGAAGAGATGCTCGATAAACTGTGCATTCCGTTTTATCGCGCGTCACAATCTAGGACGCCTGACGTTAACCAAAAAGGTGGATTTGGCCTTGGGCTCGCGATTGCGCAACATGCGATAAAAGTGCATCATGGCCATATTCTCTTCAAGAACAATCATGGACTGGATGTCACCTTGAGCATCCCTTTAACACAGCAAAATGATTTACAGCAATAGTACCGAGTTACCCCAAAATTTAGCGCTCATAGAACAACATTGGCAACATTGCAGCAAGGGCGTTCTTGATTCGCCTTTTGGGGATATTTTTTACACTTACCACTTGCCTCAAGCTCCTCGTTATACGGTGGTACTCGTCAATGGCCGTATAGAGTGCGCTCATAAATACCAAGAATTGCTGTGGGAATTAGCACAAAATAATATTGGTGTGATTACTTATGATCATCCAGGTCAAGGCATGTCTTCTCGGTTAGTCGAAAACCCTCAAATAGGTCATATTCAATGCTTTAGTCAGTTTTCACAGGTATTAAAACTGGTGGTCGAACAGCTAGTTACACCGACAACCCAAAACTGGTTATTTATGGCGCATTCAATGGGAGGAGCTATAGTATGCGACTACCTAACACGCTTTTATGACTCGCCAGCAAAAGGAGCATTTTTGTGTGCACCCATGCTCGAAATTAATACCTCGCCTTATCCATTTTGGCTGGCGAGCAACCTTGCCAAATTAGCTTGTTTTTTGGGTCGGGATAAACACTACGCGATAGGCCAGCAAGACTACCAAGCAAAGCCTTTTACTGAAAACGAACTCACACATTGTGAGTATCGCTATGATTTATTTCGTAAACTTTATGAGCAACACCCGCAACTACAGTTAGGAGGTGTTAGCTTTGGTTGGCTTAATGCCGCACTGTCGCTGACCAAAAAGCTGGACAAAGACACCATAAAACATCCTCTTAGTATCGCCAGCGCAAACCAAGATACGATTGTCAAAGCCAGCGCACACCACACATTTGCACGGCGACATCCACGTTGTACTTTAAAAACATATAATGGGAAACATGAACTACTGTGTGAATCGGATTCTATTCGAAACGCCGTATTAGCCCAGTTTTATGAATTCGCCGATTCGGTCACACTGAGCGAAACAGGGTCTTGATGCACTAAAACATCAATTTCCCCTTCACTCTGTGCCTGTATTTGAGAGACAACCTCATCTGCAACCTCATGGGCACGCATAAGTGGCATATCATCATCAAGTTCCAAATGCAGTTGTACAAATTTTACTTTACCACTTTGGCGCGTTCGTAAATTATGCACACCAAAGACCGCCTCATGAGAGGTCGCAATCTCTACAATCAGCGCTTTTTCTTCTTCTGGAAGTTCCTTATCCATCAGGTGATCGGCACTTTCTCTGGCTATGTCCCAGCAGTTATACAACAAGTAACCAGCAACACCTATTGCGAATACAGAATCGGCCCACATGATCCCATAGTGACTTAACAACAAAGCTATCAATACGGCGATATTCAATAAAATATCGCCTTTGTAGTGCATTGAATCCGCTTTTATCGCCAGGGATTGTGTACGCTTAACCACTTGATGCTGAACCATCACAACTAACAATGTGCAGAAAATGGCGAATAAACTCACCCATACGCCCAGCATGCTGTGGTTGATTACAACAGGGTTAAAGAGCCGTTCAATACCATGAAATGCCAAAAAACATGCGGAGCCAGAAATAAACGCCGCTTGTCCCAAACCAGCCAATGCCTCAGCCTTACCATGGCCAAAGCGGTGATCATCATCTGCAGGACGCAGTGCATAACTCAACACAAAAAAGCTCATAAGAGATGCTGTCACGTCTAACATAGAGTCCGTCAGTGAACCAAGCATTGAAGCACTACCAGATGATAACCAAGCCGACGCTTTGGCAACGATCATTATGCCAGCCATCACGATAGTAAAAATGCTCGAAAAACGAACTAGATAATCATAATTACGCGTCACAGTTACTCCCCCTTGTTGCACGCGTTCAACTCTCTCATCATACTCCAGAAATGGAGTAAAATAGAAATATTAGATTACAAATGCTTATTGTTGGCTATCTTGATAAACACCATAAATTGATGTGTCATATCAATGCTAGCTGCATGAGTGCTCTGACTTGACGTTACATTGGACTTTTAACGACTCATGACATGGAATAAACACCCTATTCAATTGGGTTATAACTACTTATAATGACGAAACATGGGTCACCAAATTCATTGACTATCGTTTAGGGAGAGTATAAGCGCATGTCAAATTGGTGCCCTTAAAGCGGGAAAATGCCAAAATAATCTGATAGAGCATTCTGTAAAAATAGGTACTTTAATCATCGGCCAACCATTGGTACCAGATACTTTCTTGCTTTTCTGTATTTTTAAACTGCTGTATCAATGACTCTATTGACTCAGATTTAAGATCAATCGCAGGGCTCATTGCTTTTTCATCCTGCGCTAATGTCACTCCATTTTGACGCCCCTTCTCTGTGACTTCGCAATGTCCATTTTTACAAACTACATCAGGCTCAGGCCTAGTGATTGCCTCTTCAGAAGTACTCATCACATACCGTTCAACAGTGCTCGAAAAGTCCTTAAATACTTCAAAGTTCCCAGCTGATACGCTAGTTTGTGAGCCAGCTGTCACTTCTACCATATGCTGTAAAAACTGGTAGCTCCCTACATGGGAAAGTGCTCCCAAACCGGGATCCGTAAGAAATGAGACAAACCCCTGATCTAATCGTGAAGAAGCGAGTGCACTCCCGCTGCGCAGGCTATCTATCGTAGCCTGATCTTTTTCCGTAAAACCGACACTGAGTTGATGCCCATGTTCATCGAAATGACCGCTGTTGAAATTGCTTACCAACTTACCGTCGTTGTGCTTTCTGTAGTCACCAAGGTCACTCGCAAGCCTTTGAATATATTTAAAGTCGATATCATTTTGATCCGCATACTCATACATATCTGCCAACAATAATCGGTCCTCTTGAGTTAAAAATTCAAAAGGGCTTTTAGATATATTGGAGAGAGACATCCCATCAACACCACTCAGCACATTAGGTTCATCACCTGCAAAAATATCTTTCACCATCATCGTGTAATAGTGTTCAGACTGACTTGTGGTTTTGTGTAGTGCTTTGTCCTGTTCATTGATGATGGCTTCAAATTTTGCTTGTGCATTTGAGGCATATTGCTCAGAGACCATCGCTTTGCCAAGTACCGAGAAAGATTGAGTGTGGGAATTTACTGCCTTTTCAAATCCTGTAATCGCATCAAGCGGGTTTTCATGCTCTAAACTTTCTCGCTGCATGCTAGACAATGCCATTTGGTCTAATACATGCCATTGTTCATATGCGGCGACTTTCTCCACATCAGAAAATGTGCCACCTGGGTCTAACGCAATCGTCTCTAACTGAGCTTTTGACAATTGCTCAAACTCCCACCTCGCAGCGGCGACTTCCTGTTTATTCAGCTGTTCACTTTTCAGCGCTTTTTGCCCATTCCAGACTAAAGGCAGCTGCTTAACCTGTGCATTGTCTATTGAACGTTGGGCATCTTTTAACTTCAATGCCAAAGATGAAAATGAGACATTGGTCGTGTTTGATTTAAATTGGCTGATTGGTGACTGAGTTTGCTGAGAGTTTTTTGCCGTAACACCTGAACTTGAACTCCACTTAGTGCTTGATATATCCATATTATCTATCTCTTCTAAGCGTAATGAATTGCCCCCATATTGACATAAAGGGGCAAAGACTGACTAGTTAGTAGTATAGTGGAAAGTAACGCTCTCTTCTCTGTTTGGCTCTAAATAGTGGAAGCTGCCAGTCGCTTCAACCCGATGAACAATAGATGCTTGAACACCCGCTCTGAACCATTGACCGTTGAAAGCAGTCACCATACCGGAAGAGTTTGGTACAATCTCCTCGCACATAAGAGGGTTTGAACTATAAGCTCGGTAAAAACATAGCTCTGCGGTCTCTGTTGCAGAGTCTGAAAAGCTTGCAGAAACATAACTAATACCAGTGATTGTACCTGTTTTGTCTCTGTAAGGAATATCTCTTAAATCCATATTTAACACAGAGAACAGCTCGCTTGATAGTCCTCCAGCAGAACTAAGAACTAACATTCTGCTTGGTTGTTTCTGCTTTGTGATTGTGTAGTCTGTAGCAAGTGCTTGAACACTAATTGTCAGTGTCGATAAAAGTAGAGCGGCGATAGACAATGTTTTCATAACAACTCCTTATTTTACTGTCTATTAGGTTATTTGTAGTTTCTACTACAGTGACAAAAGTATGATAATTGAACAACCCTGTCAACGCCAAAATCTACAGACTAAAGTCGCTTATTGTCCTAGATCATACTCATAACTAATATGTGGAGGTGAAGAAGCGTGGATGAACAAAAAGCGCTTAAATTGCAAACAAGAAGTGTTTATTTTGAATGCGTCAACATACTTAAATCGCACTTTTAGCGTTAAACCAAAAAATGATGTGCTGCGCTTAAAAGACTTCACTTTTTAGTCATGCTCAACCGTGTTTTAACAACAGCTACACCGTTTAACTGGCTCTAAATTTTAGAGGCACGCTTTAACTTAACGCATAGTTAAAGCGCGAAACCTTATTTGCCGCCCGAAAAGCCAACTTGACGCCATGCTTCATAACTCACTATGGCAACAGCATTAGATAAATTCATGCTGCGAGCATCTGGCAGCATTGGAATACGAATACGCTGCTCAGCTGGAAATGAGTTACGAATTTCATCAGGTAACCCGGAAGTCTCTGAGCCAAACAATAAAACATCACCTTCCTGATATTCCGGCTCGTGATGTGGGCGACTTCCTTTGGTCGTCAAAGCAAAAATACGCCTATCTCCCATCACCTCTAGGAAGGATTCATAGTCAGGATGAACCGTTACTTTAGCCATATCACGATAATCAAGTGACGCTCGGCGCAGCTTCTTTTCATCCAAGTCAAAACCCAAAGGTTCTATTAGGTGTAAGTGACAGCCATTGTTACTAACTAGCCTGATTAAATTACCAGTATTCTGTGGTAAGCGGGGTTCATGTAGTGCGATATGAAACATAGTCGTGTTAACTTCTTTAATTTTCTATATGTAAAGATGTGGTCGTATGTGTCTCAATTCTACACAGATATCGCGTATTTTACAGAAAATTTATTGATAACTAGGGATTCAGGCACACTTCAAAAACGCGAGTGTCGAATACTGTGACATAGAGCTTTACGCCAACCGAGCAAGAAGTGTGATGTAAATATTCCCTTGTTGTGAAGGGCTGAAAATTCGCATGTGCTGCAAGTCTTCACATGTTCAATAAGCACAAAAAAACCGCTTAAACATAAGCGGTTTTTCTATTGAAGATGCGCTAGCTTTGGAGGTTTATAGCTGATCTTCTAAGTCTGCTAGACCTTTGTCTTCGCCTTCTTCATCTTTGATCGTAGCTTGAAGCAATAACATTTCACGTAGCTTGCCTTCAATTTCGTCAGCAATTGCTACATTTTCCTTTAAGAACTTAATTGAGTTAGCTTTACCTTGACCAATTTTATTGCCATTGTAGCTAAACCAAGCGCCAGCTTTATCAACTAACTTGTGTTTTACACCAAGGTCAATAAGTTCACCCTGCTTAGAAGAACCCTCACCATACATAATGATAAATTCAGCTTGCTTAAACGGAGGCGCAACTTTGTTTTTAACAACCTTCACACGGGTTTCATTACCGACAACCTCATCACCCTCTTTTACCGAACCGATACGACGGATGTCTAATCTTACAGATGAGTAAAACTTAAGTGCGTTACCACCAGTAGTTGTTTCAGGGTTACCGAACATCACACCAATCTTCATACGAATTTGGTTGATGAAGATACAAAGCGTATTTGAACGCTTAATGTTACCTGTTAGTTTACGTAAAGCTTGTGACATCAAACGAGCTTGAAGACCAACATGTGAATCACCCATATCACCTTCAATTTCGGCTTTAGGTGTCAAGGCAGCTACAGAGTCAACTACGACAACATCAACAGCGCCAGAACGAACTAGCATGTCACAAATTTCTAGTGCTTGCTCACCAGTATCAGGCTGAGAAACTAGCAGGTCGTCTACATTTACGCCTAACTTTTCAGCATATACTGGGTCAAGTGCGTGTTCAGCATCAACGAATGCACACGTTTTACCCATTTTTTGCGCTTGTGCAATAGTTTGCAGTGTTAGCGTTGTTTTACCCGATGACTCAGGACCATAAATTTCTACAATACGACCAGTTGGCAGACCACCGATACCCAAAGCAATATCCAATCCTAGAGAACCGGTAGATACTGACTCTATGTCTAAAGCTTGGCTATCGCCTAACTTCATAATTGATCCTTTACCGAATTGACGCTCAATTTGCGACAATGCAGCATCTAATGCTTTTTGTTTGTTATCGTTCATCTGTTTCTCCAATCTAGCGTGTTGCCGACAAGTATACTGTATAGAATTACAGTATCAAGAGTCTTTTACTGATTTATTAAAGAAATTATTTTTTCCAAAATAAATTCAATAGCTTGCAATCTCACTTCAGCGCGACCTCCGGAAAAAACTTGCTTAAATGTATAGGTCTTTTGCTGTATATCAACGGCAAACCATACAGTACCGACGGGTTTTAATTCAGTCCCACCTGAGGGGCCTGCGATTCCTGAGACCGAAATCGCAACGTCCGCCTGTGCGTGTGCTCTTGCCCCATTGGCCATTTCAATGACAGTCTGCTCACTTACAGCACCAAATTCTATGAGCGTTTGTTCACGCACGTTTAACAAAGCTTGCTTAGCATCGTTACTGTAAGTGACAAAACACCGGTCAATATAAACCGAGCTACCGGGGGTATCTGTAAGCGCATAACTGATTCCTCCCCCAGTACACGACTCAGCAGTAGTGATCGTGAAGCTTTTATTCGTTAGAATAGCGCCCAATTGTGCCGCCAATGCGGCGATCTTAGTGTGTATTTCCATACAAAAAACCTTAGGTAGAAGCATGTCATTAGATCTTTATTCTGAACATACTATAAAGCAACAAACACCTATGATGCAGCAGTATCTTAGGATCAAAGCCCAACATAAGGAGATCCTGCTATTCTACCGTATGGGTGACTTTTACGAATTATTTTTTGACGATGCCATCCGTGCCGCGCAATTGCTAGACATATCGCAAACCCATCGTGGTAAAGCCGGTGGCAATCCTATCCCAATGGCAGGTGTGCCTTATCATGCCGTAGAAAACTACCTTGCACGTTTGGTACAAATGGGCGAATCAGTTGCGATATGTGAGCAAGTTGGTGATCCGGCTACAAGCAAAGGGCCAGTTGAACGTAAGGTTGTGCGCATTGTGACACCAGGAACGGTCACTGATGAAGCACTGTTGCAAGAGCGTCAAGACAATTTACTCGCAGCTGTTTGGCAAGATAAAACCAAATATGGCGTGGCATATCTTGATATTAATTCAGGACGTTTCAACATTGTTGAGCTGGCTACGGACGAAGCGCTTACATCAACATTGCAAAGGCTACAACCGGCCGAATTACTCTATCCAGAGTCTTTTCAAAATTTAATCGTGTTAGAACAAATCAAAGGCAGTCGCAGACGCCCAGACTGGGAATTCGATTTAGACACCGCTAGGCATCTGCTGTGCCAGCAGTTTGAAACCAAAGATCTCATCGGTTTTGGGGTTGAAAATGCCAGCGCAGGTTTGATAGCAGCAGGCTGTGTGATGCAATATGTTAAAGACACTCAGCGCACTGCGTTACCTCACATCAGATCCATAACTCTTGAAAAAAATGAACATGCAGTGATCTTAGATGCTGCGACACGTAAAAATCTAGAGCTAACAATGAACCTTTCTGGCTCGATAGATAATACTTTGGCTCAAGTGCTGGATAAAACCGCCACCCCAATGGGTTCGCGTCTGTTAAAGCGCCGTATTCATACCCCTGTTAGAGATAGACAAGAACTGAACGCACGCCTTAACGCCATATCGAGTATCTTGAACCTTCAACTTGGTATGGATGTCTATGATGCTTTGCGTCAAATTGGAGATATTGAGCGTGTTGTCGCTAGACTAGCTCTCTGTAATGCAAGGCCCAGAGATCTCACTCGATTACGCAGTGCGTTACAAGCATTGCCGCCTCTTCATCATTTACTTAATGAAAGTGAAGATGCACGCATACAGCAAATTAAAGCTCAATCTCCTCAATTACCGCACCTTCAAGAGTTACTAGAGCGCGCAATTATTGATAATCCACCTGTACTGATCCGAGATGGGGGTGTCATTGCCAAAGGCTATTCGAGTGAGCTGGACGAATGGCGAGCGCTCAGTGAAGGCGCTACAGATGTACTGGATCAATTAGAGGAGCGTGAACGTGAAAGAACGGGGATCAGTACACTAAAGATTGGCTACAACAAAGTACATGGTTTCTATATCGAAATCAGCAAGGCCAACTCTCACTTAGCGCCACCAGAGTATATTCGCCGCCAAACACTCAAAAATAATGAACGCTATATCATTCCAGAGTTGAAAGAACACGAAGACAAAGTGTTAGGTAGCCAATCAAAAGCGTTGGCACTAGAGAAGCAACTCTATGAACAGCTATTCGAGTTAATCGCTCCGTATATCGAGCAGCTCCAGATTATGGCAAGTGCACTCGCTGATTTAGACGTGCTCAATACCTTGGCTGAACGCGCTCAGACCCTCGACTACTGTAAACCGGAATTGACTTCGGGAGACGAAATTCATATTGAGGCGGGTCGCCACCCAGTTGTCGAACATGTTAGCAGTGAACCATTTATTGCCAATCCAGTACATCTGAATAGTGGACGTAAGATGCTACTAATTACCGGCCCGAATATGGGCGGTAAATCAACCTACATGCGCCAAACAGCACTTATTGTGTTAATGGCACATATTGGTAGCTTTGTGCCAGCAAACAGTGCGCACATTGGTCAAATAGATAGAATATTTACGCGTATTGGTGCCAGCGATGATTTGGCTTCCGGGCGCTCAACCTTTATGGTGGAAATGACCGAAACAGCCACTATTTTAAATAACGCCACAGAACAGTCGTTGGTACTTATGGATGAAATAGGTCGCGGTACAAGTACTTATGACGGCCTTTCCTTGGCCTATGCTACCGCTGATTATCTAGCCAATAAGATCTCTGCAAAAACGCTGTTTGCGACACATTACTTTGAATTAACCGAGCTGGCTGAACAACAAACCGGATTGGTTAACGTGCATTTGGACGCAGTTGAACATAACGATACCATTGCCTTTAAACACACAGTGTTAGAGGGTGCAGCAAGTAAAAGCTTTGGCCTGCAAGTAGCTGGCCTTGCCGGTGTACCAAAAGCAGTGATAAAACTTGCAAAGCAAAAGCTCACGCTACTAGAACAACATCAAAGTGTTGTTGAAAGCACAGCTGGAAGCGCCCCTCAGCAGCAAAGTCTCGTGCTAAATAGTGAGCCTTCAGAGGTAGAAATAATGTTAGAAACTATCGACCCTGATGAGCTAACACCCAAGCAAGCCCACGCGCTCCTTTATCAATTGAAAGACAAACTTTAAGAGAGTAAAAAGGCTGCAATCCGCAGCCTTTTCTAACAATAGCGCGTCCGCTTTATATGCATTTTATAAAGTGTGGTTGTACTGTAAACCAAACACAGAGGCATGGCCTTTAGACTTAAACCCCCACTCACTTCCAGCGTTATCTTTCTCAATAAAACGCTGTGTTTTACCGCGAATTATACTAACTCCAAAATCAATACTGGCCTCTTTACTCATTTGGTACTCTGCACCAAATGCATACCAAGTTCGATCGGTATCAGGAATAGAAATAGACATATGGTTTTCATCGGCAGGTGACTCATCATATGCAAAACCCGCGCGTAACTTTAATGCCTCATTCCATTGATAATCAGTGCCAACCGAATATCGTAGTGAATTGCTAAAGTTTTCATCTTTACTAAATACCGTCCCTACGTTGTCTACTTCAGCAGATAACGTCTGAAAACTATTCCAGCCGGTCCACAAAATACTGTAGTGCAAGGTCGATTTTGTATTCAATTTGTGAGAACCAGACACCTCAGCAATTGCTGGCAATGTGATAGCAACACTGCCAGGTAGCTGCTTACCTGCCGTTCCATTGAATGGGGCTGCCGCAGGTAATTGGTTACTGAAGGTACCCTCAAAAGTAATATCCGTTTCACTGCGATAGTGAAAACCAAATCGATTATCAGCATCGATGTTATAAACAACCCCCACATTCCAACCAAAGCCAGAGTCATCACCCTCTAAATCAACCACCTCAGTTTCTTTTGGTACCCCTAGATTATTCGCTCCCAAATTACGAATAATTTTCGCATCAGCGTAAACATGGTTTAACCCAAAAGCGACACTCCACTGCTCATCCACTTGATAGGAGGCTGCCACACCTGTATTGATGGTTACTATTTCTGTTTCGCCTGCAATCTGACCCGCAACATAATCAGCATCAAACTCCGTGGCAAGACCAAACTGTGAGTATATGCCGCCGCCAACAGACCACTTATCTCCGATAGAGGTCGTCATAAAAGCACTTGGCACAATCGCACTCGGTGCAATGCTGCTATTATCCAAAGCGGCGGCTGGCACTCCGTTATTAGTGCTTGTACCTTGCAGACTAACATCTGGTTTTACGTACATCGCCGCAACGCTTAGCTGTGTACCTTCAAGCCTGCTCATCAGCGCAGGGTTTCTAGAAACCACGGAAGCATCATCTGCCACACTCGCTTCGCCGGCATAGGCACGACCCAATCCAGAAACGTTTTGCTCAGCTAATTGGAATGCGGCAGCTAAACTTTGCGTTGATACCATCAACATGCCTGTGCCCAATAGCGCGACCATTACTTTGTTCATTAATAACCCCTAAATCAAAAATACGATAAATGTGTTGCGCGACACAGTACATAAATAAGAATTAAAAATCTCCAATTTTAGGGCTTTTAACAACCTAATTGAGTGAAATAGAATCATTTAATTACTTTTAATAACAAAGCAGACCAGCATTTAAACAATTATATTAGCACCATAAATGAGACTGATTCTCAATATCATTGAACCATTTCAAAGTTTCGCTTATACTGTTCGCCATTACTTTAAGGGAGATGATTATGATAGTGTTGTTGATCTTGGCAGCGCTGCTACTTTCTGGGGTCAGTGTTTTCTGCCTATGTAAAGCAAATTACTGTGCTTGCCAACGAGCAGGACAATGTGACAATCCAGTAAATCATTACTGGCTTGGTGCCATTATGGCTGCACTAGCAGCGCTGGCGTGCTGTTGCATCGCACTGCACAGCGAAAAAGGCACTCTAATGTGGATAGTACTCATGTCGAGCTGTCTAGCTGGAGCTTTACTCTCTGCTAAAGTACAGAGACTAAAAAGATGCAAGCAAGCTAAACAAGCAAGTTCTCTTGTAACAGACGGGATAAATTGATCTGATAATCAAGTGGCTTCACATTTGCGATAATTTTAATATCATCGTTGTCATTTAGATCAACATCTTTCATTGTGACGTGATGCATATGTTTGGCATTGTAGAACACTCGAACAATGGGTGCCTTCGGGTTTTCTTTATTACCAGCCATGACCAAGCCAAGACGGTCATTGGTCAACTTTACGATTGTACCAACAGGGTGAATGCCGATGCATCGAATAAACTTATGCACCAATACCTCATCAAACTTATCTTTGTTTGATAACAGAATACGCAGCGCGTGCACCGGCTCAAGCGCTTCCTCAAAGCTTTGATCTGTTGTCAAAGATGCATATTCGTCCACGATTGCCATTACCCGAGCCGCTTTACTTAGCTTTTCTGCACTGAGCCCTCTGGGAAATCCGCTACCATCTAAACGCTCGTGATGGTTGACTATCATGTCGATAACCAACGGCGTAATGCCTTTTTCTTCCTTAACCATGGCAACTGAATACGCCACATGCTTTTGCCAATGTCGTCTTTCATGCTTGGTATATGGTGTCGCTTTTTCCAAGATGCTTTGCGGTATTTTACTTTTTCCAATGTCATGCAGCATTGCAGCCATAGCCATTTGAGTTACAACATGTGGCTTTAACCCTAAGTACTTGGCAAAAATGGTCATCAAAATAGTACAGTTGATCATATGGCGCCAGTTAAAGCCTTGCTTGTCCTTTAAACGCGTTAGAATGGCCATAACATTGCTATTTTGAGTCACCGAAGCAACAATCTCTTGGCTAATATCATTGACTAAGTGAAGCTGCAGGGCTTCTCCCCCCAAGATATTGCCATACACAATCTGAAGCTTTTTGTTTTGTACTTCAAATTGATTTAAAGCAGCTGCAAACACCTCAGCTGTTGGCACATTGCTATTTAATTGCGACGTCTGCGCTTCACTCGCCTCAGCAGTATTTTGCGCAACACGAGTGTACCTTGGTACCTGTGGTGGTGAGACTTCAGGTTTAGGGAGGTAATGTTCGGGTACGGGGACTTGGCTCTGCTTAATATCAATGTTTAATTCAAGTACACCATCAGCTTCCAGCTTTGCAATTATCGCTGAATTACGCACCATCCCTCGTGACTTTAGCTTTACATCTGCATCAGATTTTAACCTGTGGACGCTGTCCACAAACATTCCTGGCACAAGTTCATTAATAGGGATTGTCGCGTGCATAGTTCCTAAGTGAAGCTTTTTTACTCAAACCGCAATAATATGCATAGTTACGACTAAATTGTCTACTACTAGATAAAAATACAATAATAAAGGATGAGAATTTAAGAGAGAGAAATCCATTTCTTTCTACCGCATTGAGAATGCGTTTTAATTAGTCTTGAAAGTAGGTACCCCAGCCGTCGTATTCAACCCCAGTCTGAGTCGCTACAGCCACAAGCTTAGTTACATCTTCCATAATCACTTCTGCGTTAAGTTCTGCTTCAACAACAATATCAAAGCCCCAGATCTTACCACCATCTTCCAACTCTAGTTCAGCTGGCTCTTCAACATCATAGCCGAGTTTAAATGCTGCTAAAGCGGCTTCTTCTAGCTTGTCAAAGTCTTCACACACAAAGTGGTGCTCAACCTCATATAACTTTTCAGGGTTAGAGCCATCTTCAAGTAATGACTCCACAATATCTTCACTGATCTCTTGCCAATTTTCCATCAGCTTATTCACCTTTATCTAATTGTGCGATTCTGTCGGCCATTTTAGCATGAATGTTATTTGCATGCTCTCTTGCAGATTTATCCGCTGACAACTCTACCGGAGCCATTATAGAAATATACACTTTGCCATTGTCCCAGCGATTTAATTTGATTTTGTTTTGGGTCGAGCTCATACACACAGGAACAATTGGCACTTGTGCACTTTTCGCTGCGTGAAAAGCACCCGTTTTAAATGGTAGCAGCCCACGGCCATAGCTACGAGTCCCTTCAGGAAACATCCAAAGAGATAGGCCTTTTTGTTTAATTTTTTGTACTGCCCTATCCAGCGTGCCAACCGCTTTTGAACGATTAGCTCTGTCAATTAAAATGTTACCTGACAACCAGTAAAGCTGACCAAAAAACGGGATCCACTTTAAGCTTTTTTTACCCATGCTCACTGTATTTTGAGGAACTACAGCTGGTAAAGTGAATAAGTCATAGTTATTTTGGTGATTAGCCACATACAATGCTGGTCCAATATCTTTGACTTCAGGCGCTCTATCGATCACCAACTCAACACCAATAACTTTCGCCATTGACCCAAACCAAGACGCAATCACATGCACATTATTGCGATGAAACGGCCTGACAATACATAACGCTAATCCAAAGACACAACTAAAAATAATAAACATGGCCATTGCCACGATACGAAATAAAGCTAACAAATTCTGAGCTCCTATATCTTAAGCTGAGCATTATAATCAAATAAGCGTACACTTGTAAGCTCAATTTTTTATGACACAAAAAAATACCGCCCCATATGGAGCGGTATTTATGCTTAATTTGTTTTAACTATTAGCTCATTGCAGCTTGCAGCTTTTTCATTGCTGATTTCTCTAGCTGACGAACACGCTCAGCAGATACACTGTACTTATCGGCTAAGTCTTGCAGTGTCGCCTTATCTTCTGCTAGCCATCTCGCAGCCACGATATCTTGCGAGCGCTCATCGAGTGTTTTCATTGCTGCAAGTAAACGGTTTTGCGACTGCTCTTGCCATTGCTCTTCTTCAATGACTTCGGCCAAATCACTATTTGTATCTGTAAGGTACTGTACAGGTGAGAAGCTAGTGCTGGTGCTATTATCATCTTCATCAGCACCTAAATCAAAGCCCATGTCTTGGCCACTCATACGAGACTCCATTTCACGAACTTCTTTTTCACTCACACCTAACTCGGTCGCTACCGTGGTTACTTCTTCTTGATTGAACCAACCTAAGCGCTTTTTATTTTTACGCAAGTTAAAAAATAGCTTACGTTGAGCTTTCGTTGTCGCAACTTTAACAATGCGCCAATTCTTTAATACATATTCGTGAATTTCAGCTTTGATCCAGTGCACAGCAAATGATACAAGTCTTACGCCTACCGTAGGGTTGAAGCGCTTAACAGCTTTCATCAGTCCAATGTTGCCTTCTTGGATCAAATCCGCTTGCGGTAGACCATATCCTGAATAACTTTTCGCAATATGCGCAACGAACCTGAGGTGAGACATAATGAGTTGCTTAGCTGCATCAAGATCGCCATTTTCATGAAGACGCGTCGCAAGTTTATGCTCTTTTTCAGCGTCTAGCATTGGGATCGTACTAACAGCCTGCAAATACCCTTCAATACTCGCGCTTTGCTGTCCAGCTGTTAATGCCATTGCATATATGTCTTTACTCATTTTTCACCTCAGTGATAAATCTTTAGTTAATTTTAGCACTCTAACCTTTAGAGTGCTAACTGCAATCTACTACTTTTTGAGACTAAAAATCAAGCTTTTTATTATCCCGATATAAAGAATAAATAAGCACTTGATTTATATAGACTAATATAAACGAATTTAATACAAGATGAATGGAGAACAGGCCTTTAATCTAAAAGACCTGCTAGATCTGACAGGTTAAACTTTTTCAGGTTCAATCTCGCGAATATATTTTCGCACTGATAAGTAAGACCCAATGAAGCCGAGCGAAATAGCTAACAGCAACAAAAACATCAACTCAGATAACTCTAAGCCTTCTAACACAAAACTACTTTGATATACGCCTACAACCAAAGAAACAGCAGACTCTAGCCACCACAACATAAGTGTAACACAAATAAAGGCAACTAAGCCGCCAACGATGCCGTACCATATACCAGTCCACAAAAAAGGAGTATGGATAAAGGTGTTGGTTGCCCCAACCAATTTCAAAACTTGGATCTCTTCCTTTTTATCCATAATAGACAATCTAATCGTATTACCGATTATCAGCACAACAGCACTGAGTAAGAGTATCCCTACCGTAAACACACTTTCTTTGAGCAAACCTAATAACGCATTAAGTCTCTCAAGCCACTCTATATCTAACTTACCAAACTCCACTTCCCGCTCTTTTTCAAGCTTCTCTAACAGCATCTGAGCGCTATCAGCACCGCGATGGCGCTTTGTTGGTGTTACAAGCACAACGCTGGGCAATGGATTTTCTTCTAAATAATCCAAGGCTTGACCAAACCCAGAGATTTGCTTGAACTCATTTAATGCTTGCGCCTGTGAAATAAAACTCACAGATTCAATTTCTGGGTACAGACCTAAACGCGTTACTAGAGTTTGTGTTTCCTGTTCACTGGTACTTTCTTTAACAAAAAGTGAGATTTCAGCAGCCTCTTGAAAACCACTACTTACTTTCTGCACATTTTTGACAACAACATAAAGTGTCGTTGGTAAGGTAAGACTTAATCCTAATACCAAAATTGTCATCAACGATGCCATTGGCGTGCGCCACATTTCACCAAGGCTATGCACCCCATGACGAAATAAAGTAAGAACGAAAAAGTAAAGTTTTAGGAAGATGGATTTTTCTTGACTATTAGCTTGATTGCCGCGCCCTTTAAACAACAAACTCATGAGTGCCCTCCCAGGTAGTCACCTTTTAATGGGTCAATCGCGAGTGGATCTTGCAGCATTCGGCCGTGTTCTAATGTTAAACTTCTGTATTTCATTCGCGCGATCAGACCCAAATCATGGGTAGCAATGAGTACAGACGTGCCATGGCGATTAAAGTCTTCAAACAAAGTTAGAATTTCCATTGATAATTCAGGGTCTAAGTTACCTGTCGGTTCATCCGCCAATAACAACGGTGGTGAATTAACAATAGCGCGAGCAATACCAACACGTTGCTGTTCACCGCCAGACAAAGTACTGGGCTGGCATTTTATTTTATCTAAAAGTCCTACTTTATCTAATGCGGCATGCACGCGTTTTGTAATATGTTTTCGGTGAGTCCCCTCAATTACAAGTGGCAGCGCCACATTATCGAAGACATTGTAGCGCTCAAGCAGGCGGTGATTTTGAAATATGATACCGATATCACGGCGAACAAAAGGGACTTGACGATTCGAAATGCGATTGAGATCCACGTCATTAATTGACACTTTCCCAGCTGATGGCCTTTCCATCAAGCTAATTAACTTTAATAGAGTACTTTTTCCAGCACCACTGTGGCCAGTTAAAAAAGCTAATTCTCCTTTGCCGAGCTCAAAACTTACCTTTTCGAGGGCTCTATGTCCTCCTGGGTAAGTCTTACTAACTTGATCAAATTTAATCATACCTAACCCGAAAAATGCCTATATTCATTCCCTAACTAAAAAGCGCCTTCTTTTAAAAGGCGCTTTTACGATGTTATTAGTTTTTATGTTCGTCTTCTTGACTAAATAGCGCTTCAATAAAGTCTTGGCTTTTAAACGTTCTCAAGTCGTCAATACCTTCGCCCACACCAATATAACGAATTGGGATCTTGAACTGGTCCGCAACAGCGAAAATAACGCCACCTTTTGCCGTACCATCTAGTTTAGTCAACGAGATCCCCGTTAAGCCAACAGCTTGATCAAATAGTTTAACCTGACTAATTGCGTTTTGCCCCGTACCAGCGTCAATCGTAAGCATCACTTCATGTGGCGCATCTGGGTCAAGCTTCTTCATAACCCGGGCTATTTTTTCTAGTTCTTGCATCAAGTTGTCTTTGTTTTGAAGACGTCCAGCTGTATCAGCAATTAGTACATCTACATTTCTTGCTTGTGCGGCTTGAAACGCATCAAATACAACTGAGGCACTGTCAGCACCCGTGTGCTGTGCTACAACAGGGATTTCATTACGCTCACCCCATACTTGAAGCTGTTCAACAGCGGCAGCACGGAAAGTATCACCCGCAGCAAGCATTACCGATTTACCTTGCGCTTGGAACTGTTTTGCCATTTTACCAATAGTTGTTGTTTTACCTACACCGTTCACACCAACCATCAAGATCACATAAGGTTTTTTGCCCGCATTTATTTCTAACGGTTGCTCCGCATCTTTTAAGATGTCCGCCATTTCACTTTTCATCAGTTCATAAAGGGCATCACCATCTTTAAGCTGCTTACGATCTGCGGCGTCAGTTAAATTATCAATGAGCTTCATGGTCGTATCGACACCCAGATCAGCCGTTAATAATTGCGTTTCTAATTCCTCAAATAAATCATCGTCAATTTTTTTGCCTTTGAAGATAGAAGCAAAACCTGACCCGATATTTTCTTTAGTTTTTAGTAAACCTTGTTTTAGACGTGCAAAGAAGCCCTTTTTCTTCGGCTTCTCTTGCTCTTCTTGTTCTTTCGCTAGACGTTCTGCTTCTTCACGCTCTGCCTTCTCTTTCGCTAAGCGCTCTGCTTCTTCACGCTCTGCCTGCTCTTTCGCTAAGCGCTCTGCTTCTTCACGCTCTGCC
>NZ_AUXV01000022.1 GCF_001625575.1 Pseudoalteromonas luteoviolacea S2607 | reverse complement strand
TACCAACTGAGCTAATGACCCACTCATTGCAGCAAGAAGTCGATACCGTATCGCCTGCTGCGGGCGCTTATAATACTTATTTAAATTTCTAGTGCAACTGAATTACGCTGTTTTTTTTAAATTTTATGTCTAAGCGCCTATTTTTAGACCACTGTGTACACAAAGCAGCTAACTACAGCTTAGATAAGCGTTCTGTTGCCAATTTTGCAGCAGTCGTACTTGGGTACTCTTTGATCAAGTCATTGAACAACTGCTTAGCCTTTTCTTTGTCACCTGCATTCGCAGCCAATGTGCCTAACTTGAGCATAGCGTCTGGGCGCTTGTTAGAGTCTGGGAACTGTTCAACAACTACAGTGAAATGCTTTATTGCTTCTGCAGGCTGACTCTTAATAGATTGTAGCTGGCCTAGCCAATAATGCGCATTTGGAATATAAACAGATTCGGGGAACTGCTTCAAAAAGTTTTGAAACTCAGGAATTGCCGCATCATAGCGCTTATCTTTCATGATAAGTGCCACAGCGCGATCATACGCTTCGTTTTCAGATAAGTTAGTACTTACAGCCTGCTCTCCAACACTGGGGATAGTCGTTGCTGCAATATCTGATTTAGTTTGCTCATAAACTTGCGTAACGCGATTTTCAATCTCTTGATATAACTCGCGTTGGCGTTGTAAGACTTTTTCAAGCTTGTAGCTTTGCTCGTCAGTAAAACCACGAACTTGGCTCACTTCGTCTTGCAATTGCTGCAATTGTAATTGTAAGTCTGCCTGAACACGATTGCGATTGTTCATCATATTTTCGAGTTCAGCAACGCGCTGTTCAAGCGTTTTCTGTGAATTTGCAGCATCATAAACAGTAGCGGGAGCTGCCCAAACTTGGGAGCTCCCGCTAAGAAAGATGATGGCTGCCAAAATAGTTTTCGGCTTCATAACATCTCTTGTCTAAATTAGTATACCAATACCGCGCGACGGTTCTTAGCAAAAGCTTCTTCTGTGCGCGACTTAACCATTGGTTTTTCTTCACCGTAGCTCACTACAGAGATTTGGCTATCAGAAACACCTAGGCTCTCAAGGTACTTAGCAACTGACTTACCACGGCTCTCACCTAGTGCGATGTTGTACTCTGGCGTACCACGCTCATCAGCGTGACCTTCGATAAGTACCTTAACGCTTGGGTTTTTAACTAGGAAGTCAGCGTGTGCTTGTAGTAACTCGACGTACTCGCTGCGAACAGTTGAGCGGTCAAAATCGAAGTATACGATCTGCTCTTGACGCAACGCTTCATACTTCTCCTGAAGTTTTTCTTC
Organism: Pseudoalteromonas luteoviolacea S2607; assembly: GCF_001625575.1. Taxonomy (GTDB): domain Bacteria; phylum Pseudomonadota; class Gammaproteobacteria; order Enterobacterales; family Alteromonadaceae; genus Pseudoalteromonas; species Pseudoalteromonas luteoviolacea_E. The sequence continues at coordinate 69,530 of NZ_AUXV01000022.1, read as the reverse complement.
AGCAGTTTTTGGACGATCGATTGTGTTTACATCAACGCCGTCGTTGTTGCTGTTAGAAGAAGCATTGGTTTGCTGACCTTCACCACCATCAACATCACCAGATGATGAGCTACATGCAGCTAAAGTCATTACAGGCAACGCTACCAATAAAGCCTTTAAAGTTTTGTTAAGTTGCATCGAGTATATTCCTATATCTTTATAAGTCTAACCAGTAAATTTTACTGTAAAAACGGCGACCAGGCCGGTGCCTTCACTTGCCCGTCAAGTACTGGCAATCTCGCTTTAAAGCGACCGTCCATCGACACCAGGGCCAAAACCTGCTTATTATTATGCAGGGTACTGTAAATAATCATAGAGCCGTTCGGCGCAATACTCGGGGATTCATCGAGTCTCGTACGAGTTAGCACCTGAAACAGCCCTGAATCAAATTCTTTCTTAGCAATATGGTACTGACCTAACGTGCGATTTACCATTACTAATTGCTTACCATCGGGCGTAATTGAACCTGCCAAGTTCATATCGCCATCAAAAGTCACACGTCTAGATCTACCAGTATCTAAATTTAACTTATATATCTGGGCATTACCACCCCTTTCAGACGTATAAACAATTTCTCTGCCATTTGGGTGCCAACTTGGCTCAGTATCGATACTTCTATGCTTAGTTAAGCGCTTTTCGCTGCGCGTTTCTAAGTCGATTACATACACTTCGGTAGCACCACCTTTGTCTTTTGACAATACCACTAACATTTGTGTGCCATCAGGCGAAAATTGCGGTGCACCATTGATACCTTTATAGCTGGTGATCTTTTCTCGCTTTCCTGTATAGATGTCTTGTACATAGATCTGCGATTGACGGTTTTCAAATGTTACATACGCTAACTTATTACCATCTGGAGACCACGCAGGTGACATGAGAGGCTCTTTAGAGCGCAGTAACACTTGCTCATTAAAGCCGTCATAGTCCGCTACAACAAGCTGATATGGCTTGTCTTGCTCTTCGCGTACAATCACGTAAGCAATCTTGGTTCTGAATGCGCCACGCTCGCCTGTAAGTGCTTCGTAGACAACATCACTGATTTGATGTGAATAGTAACGGAATGAATCACTATCGATTACACTCTGACGACCTTCTAAAATGTGATCCTGACTCTTCATTAGCTGACCATTACTCATCATACGCGTTTCGCCGCCAGTAATTTGCGCGCGCAATACGTCAATAAGCTCGTATTTTACTAAATAGCGATTAGCAGGCTGTTGAGTCACGGTGCCAATTACAATGGCTTCTACGCCAAGGCTTACCCAGGCGTCATAATCAACTTCTTCATCACTTGTAGGTAACTGCGGCATTTGCTCTTCTGAAACAGGTTTAAATTTACCGCTTCTCATCAAGTCTGCGGCAATCACAGAACTAATTTCTGATGGCACTTCGCCATTACCAATGTATTTAAATGGCACAACTGCAATTGGCCTTGCGCTGTCGACCCCTTCGGTAATGACAATTTCAAGCGCTGCGTTGGCAAGCGTTGCCATCCCGAAAGCAAAAACCAACAATATGTTCTTAAAATGCTTTAACATGGTTTTCCTTTAAAGATTTGGTTTAATCGTTAAATTAATATTTTTAAGCTGCTCAAAGACATCTTTATCCTTTGAGACAGGTAAAGTATCAGCCATACGCACAGCTCTCAGTGCAGCTTCACATACCAACTTATCACCGCCTAACGACTTTGCTTGCGTCACTAGACCATTGAATCCTAGACGAATATTTACACGGCATTGCTTACCTTTCATCTTTTCATCGATTAATAAGTTAGATTGAATGCGTTGCATAATAAGCGCTCTGTATTTGTCTACTTCACCCAACACTTGCTGCTGACGAACTTTGGCTCTCGCAGCTTGTTCCTGAGCCAGTTGTTCTTGTAACAACTGCTCTTGCAGAGCTTTCTGGCGCGCCTGTTCAGCAGCTTCAGCTTTGCGCTTAGCTTCTTCTTCTTGACGCTTACGCTTGGCTTCAGCTTCTTTTAAACGATCTTCTTCTGATTTACGCTTTTCAGCTGCTGCTTTTGCTGCTCGCTCTGCTTGGAGCTTCTCTTTACGCGCTTTTTCAGCGTCCGCTCGTTGTTTTTTCTCAACTTCACGGGCTTTTTTAGCTTGCGCTTCCGCTTTGCGTTTCTCAGCAAGTTTTGCTTGTCGCTGCTGCTCTAGCTTTTTAATGCGTCTAGCTTCTGCTTCTCGGTCCTTACGCGCTTGAAGTGCTCTGCGTTCCAAGTCGCGAATGCGCTTTTCTTCTGCACGCTTTTTAGCATCTTCTTGCCTTCTTAACTCTGCTACTTTGCGCTCAACCGCTTGTTGATCAACTGAAATAGCAGAGACCACTTTTTCTTCTTCGACGGATTCACTGATTGGATTGAGCTGCACTTGCATCACGGTTGGCTTTGACATCTGCAAATTAGCTGAGGCAAACAACATTCCAGCTAACGCGAAATGAAGCAGAAACGACTTGATAATTCCGCTTGTTAACGCATCCATTAATTATCCTCAAACGATTTAGTCATTAATCCAACAGATGGCACACCTGCGTTTTTCAAGAAATCCATTAAGAGCAGCACTTCTTGATATGACACACGACCTGAACCTTTAATTAATACGGGCGTATCTGGATTCTGTTGCAGTTTGAGCTTTATGATCGCTGCAACTTCAACAGCATCCATCGGCGCTTCAGGATCAGTCCCCACCGAAACAAAGTAACGTCCCTCTGCATCTATACTTGCAATAATTGGTGGTGCATCTTTCGTCTCGACCAAATCAGACTCTTGCATCTGAGGCAGGTCAACTTTGACGCCGTGGGTAATCAACGGTGCAGTTGCCATAAAAATGATCAATAGTACCAGCATTACGTCGATGTATGGCACAACGTTAATCTCGGCAACAGGACGTCTTTTCTTAGGCTGATACATTATTCTTCGCCTCTACTAACGTGGCAGCTTGACGATGTAAAATATTAGCGAACTCTTCCATAAAGTTGGCGTAGTTCACTTCCAGCTTTTCAACATGCTTGGCAAATCGGTTGTATGCCATGACAGCTGGGATCGCAGCAAAAAGACCCATTGCCGTTGCAATCAAGGCTTCAGCGATACCAGGCGCGACCATTTGTAGTGTTGCTTGCTTGACGTTGCCAAGCGCAATAAATGCCGTCATGATACCCCAAACCGTACCAAATAGGCCGATGTATGGGCTGATCGAGCCAACCGTTGCTAGAAATGAAAGGCTAGACTCAAGTTTTTCTACTTCGCGCGATAGCGCAACTCGCATTGAGCGGTGCGTACCATCTAAAATCATGTTTGCAGAACCGGTGTTGTTCTTTTTATGTCTGGCAAATTCTTTAAAGCCAGCCACAAATAAAGCTTCTAGACCTTTTGAGCTACCTGAACGCGCAGTGATTTCGTTATATAACTTTCCAAGATCCATTCCTGACCAAAATTGCTGTTCAAACTTTCTAGCATCACTTTGTGCTTCTGCGATTACTGCGCGACGCTGGAAAATGATCGCCCAAGATGCGATTGACATACCAACTAACGTCAACATAACAAGTTGAACAAGCACACTGGCTTCTAAGATTAGATCAATGAAATTTAGACCCGATTCCACGTTTTAACACTCCTAATAATATTGTGTACCCGGCATGGCGCCTTTCAACTGATAGACTTCAAGCACGACAAAAGGTTCAGGTAGTTTAACCACACAAATAGTGGCTTACAACGTCAAAGCTATAAAATTAGCTTAAATGTCGATAAATGACACAATCACCAGTATGCACTTTATTTATTGACCTTTAAGGATATATCAATAATTGAATCATTTTATTTGTGGTACTTCTATGCAATTAACATTTTTATTCCACAACTTCGGTTGGAGCCTAAATATTTACTCAACATGCATAAAAGACCGAATTTATTCACTTTGCACGAATAAATGCTCAAAAACCTATTGGTAATACCAATTAACAACAATTTATCTAATATTCACAATCTGCGCATAATTAGTACAAAACCAATAAAAACAGTGAGTTAAATATGTAAATAGAGTCATTAATTAACCATTAAAAAATAACAAACAATCTTTGACATTAGTTTTTTTTATCCGAAAGATATAATTTTTCTAGTTTGATAAAAGGCACGGATGTCTTTAACATACACCCTGTACTGAGCGCACTGCTTAACGCAATGCAAAGCCAGTTACCTAAGTAATAGATGTCTGATTGTTCTATTACTTTGATGAGAAACTTTTGGATAAAACCTTAACAGACTCATCAGTTCCCTGGATTACTTCCTTCAACTTGTTGTTTTCGCCCGCACATATGTGCGGGCTTTTTTTTGCCTGTAATTCGCTGCCAAGCAAGACTTCGACTAACAAAGAAAGTTTAAGGTGAAGGGAAAAGGAATAGAAAGGCCACAGCACTGATAGCTGTGGCAATAGAGATTAGTCTTCTTTGCTTAGGTCAAAGTGCATATAAGCGCGATCAGAGACAATACGCCCCCTTGGCGTACGTTGAATAAACCCTTGTTGAATTAGGAAAGGCTCGATGACGTCTTCGATAGTTTCTTTTTCTTCACCAATGGCCGCGGCAAGATTATCAAGGCCAACGGGACCACCAGTGAACTTTTCAATAATAGCCAAGAGATACTTTCTGTCCATATAGTCAAAGCCACATTTATCGACATCGACCATATCAAGCGCCTGACTTGCAATATTTGCGTCTACACTACCGTCACCTTTCACATCAGCAAAATCTCTAACACGACGAAGTAGTCGATTCGCAATACGGGGCGTCCCTCTCGCTCTTTTAGCCACTTCTCTAGCACCTTCATCCGTTGACTCGAGATTTAAGAAATGTGCTGAACGACTCACAATAGTCGCCAAATCGTCTACAGAATAAAACTCCAATCGCTGCACGATACCAAAACGGTCACGCAATGGAGAAGTCAATGAACCAGCTCTGGTAGTCGCGCCCACTAAGGTAAATGGGGGCAGGTCTAATTTAATTGAACGAGCAGCAGGTCCCTCACCAATCATAATATCAAGCTGGTAGTCTTCCATTGCTGGATAGAGAATTTCTTCGACCTGAGGGCTGAGGCGATGTATTTCGTCAATAAATAAAACATCGCCCTCTTCCAAGTTTGTCAGCATTGCAGCCAAATCGCCTGCTTTTTCAAGCACAGGCCCTGACGTGGTTTTTATGTTTACACCGAGCTCATTTGCCACAATATTAGCAAGTGTGGTTTTACCCAACCCTGGCGGGCCAAATATCAATAGGTGGTCAAGCGCTTCCCCACGTGAACGCGCAGCTTCAATAAATATCTCCATCTGCTGTTTAACGTGAGGCTGTCCCGTATAGTCATTTAATAACTTCGGGCGAATAGCACGGTCTATTTGCTCTTCATTGCCCTGTACTTCGGGCTCAATTAGTCTATCTGCTTCTATCATAATTACATCATGGATTTAAGAGCTTCTTTGATTAAGGTTTCTGCGTCTAAGCCTTCACCTTTAACACCTTTCACAGCTTTTTGCGCTTGTGCAGCTTTATAGCCCAATGCGATTAACGCGGCAATAGCATCATCAGCAGGTAAAGCACCCACGGTGGGATCCTCCTGAGGCGGCAACACGGCATTGTCGCTAAATGGTGTAAATAAATCATGGCCAAAGTCTTTGAGTTTATCTTTCATTTCTAAGACTAGTCGTTCTGCCGTCTTTTTGCCTACACCAGGTATTTTAACTAGCGTAGATGCATCTCCATTATTCACACAGTGGACAAATTGCTCTGCGGACATGCCCGACAAAATTGCCAAAGCCAACTTAGGTCCAACGCCATTTGCTTTAATTAACTCTCTAAACAAGGCACGTTCTGTCTTGTGATTAAAACCAAATAGTAACTGCGCATCTTCGCGTACAACGAAGTGAGTAAAAATAGCAGCTGCTTGACCAACATTCGGCAGCTCATAAAAGCATGTCATTGGCATTTGTACTTCATAGCCTACTCCATTGACATCAATCAAGATCTCTGGAGGTTGCTTTTCTAATAAAGTTCCGCTTAATTTGCCTATCATAGTTATCTTAACCTTCCACGAACTGTTTTTTTAGCATTGCCTGCCAATCGAATTAAATTTTGTTCAGAATGGGCATGACAAATCGCAATAGCTAACGCATCTGCGGCATCGGCCTGCGGTGTCCCAGGTAGCTTTAAAATGCGCTTTACCATTTCTTGCACCTGAGATTTATTCGCACCACCGGTGCCAACCACAGCCTGCTTTATTTGTCTTGCCGAGTATTCATGCACAGGGATGTCTTGCATAGTTGCAGCAACTATTGCCGCACCTCGGGCCTGACCCAGTTTTAACGCCGAATCCGGGTTATGCGCCATAAAGACTTGCTCAATAGCAAAGCTATCTGGCGAAAACTGTTCGATTAATTGACTCACCCCTTGATAGATCATTTTTAATCGAGTGGGAAAGTCATGATCGGCAAGCTTAATACAACCGCTGCCAAGGTACTGAAATTTTGCACCTTGATGTTGGATAACACCATAACCGGTAAATCTAGAACCTGGGTCTATACCTAATAAAACTGCCAAGGCATTACTCTCTTAATTTTTTCCACATCATGCCAAAATACTGTATAGATTACCAGTATCAAAACAAAAAAGGCGGCCATTAAGGCCGCCTTTTCAATCATGTTATTAAATTACTGCTCGTCACTTTGTGCCTGCTGTACAGCAATTGCAAGTTCAGTTAATGCATCTGGGTTAGCAACACTTGGCGCATTCGTCATTAAGCAAGAAGCTTGTGTTGTTTTCGGGAATGCAATTACGTCACGAATGTTATCTGTACCACACAGTAACATTACAAGGCGGTCTAGACCAAATGCCAAACCAGCATGCGGTGGTGTACCGTACTTAAGTGCATCTAACAAGAAACCAAACTTGTCTTGCTGTTCTTGCTCTTCAATACCCAAGATTCTGAAAGCCGCTTGTTGCATTTCGTTGTTATGGATACGAACAGAGCCACCGCCCACTTCATAGCCGTTCAGAACCATATCGTAGGCATCTGAAATAGCTGCAGCTGGGTTTGCCTCAAGCTCTTGTGCACTGATGTCCTTTGGCGCCGTGAATGGGTGGTGTACAGCATGAAGATTGCCTTCATCATCTTCTTCAAACATTGGGAAGTCAACAACCCAAAGTGGTGCCCACTTGTTTAGGTCTGTGATTTCTCTGTCTAGGCCAACTTTAAGACGAAGCGCACCCATTGCTTCGTTTACAACGTTACGCTTATCAGCACCAAATAGAATGATGTCGCCTGTTTGTGCATTTGTGCGCTCAAGTAGTGCCGCAATCACCTCTTCGTTGAGGAATTTAGCGATAGGAGACTGAACGCCTTCCATACCAGCTTCGCGGTCATTAACTTTCATCCAAGCTAGGCCTTTCGCGCCATAGATACCAACAAACTTAGTGTATTCGTCAATTTGTTTACGAGATAGCTCTGCACCACCAGGTACTGTAAGCACTGCAACACGACCTTTTTCATCATTCGCAGGACCTGCCAGCACTTTAAACTCAACATCTTTTACGATATCAGCAACATCTACTAACTCTAGCGGGTTACGCAGATCTGGCTTATCAGAACCGAAACGGCGCATAGCTTCTGCATAAGGCATTGCTGGGAACTCGCCTAAATCAACGTTTAGAAGTTCTTGCCACATTTCACGGATCAGACGCTCCGTTACTTCACGCACTTGATCAGACGTCATGAAAGACGTTTCGATATCGATTTGTGTAAACTCAGGTTGTCTATCAGCACGTAAATCTTCATCACGGAAGCACTTAACGATTTGATAGTAACGATCGAAGCCAGACATCATGAGCAATTGCTTGAACAACTGTGGAGACTGAGGCAAAGCGTAAAAGCTGCCTTTATGTACACGACTAGGCACTAAGTAATCACGTGCGCCTTCTGGAGTCGCTTTCGTTAAAACTGGCGTTTCAATGTCTAGGAAGTCATTAGTATCTAAGAAGCGACGAACAAAGCTTGATGCCTTAGCACGTAGCTTGATACGGTCACTCATCTCTAAGCGTCTAAGATCTAAGTAACGGTACTTAAGGCGACGCTCTTCTGAGTTTTGTTGATTGAAATCTAACGGTAGCGGCTCAGAACGGTTGATTATTTCAAGACCTGTGCCCAAGATTTCAACTTCACCCGTTGCCATGTCTTTGTTTACTTGGCTATCAGGCCTTGCACGTACACTACCTGTTACTTTCACACAAAACTCTTGACGCAATGTGTTTGCAACATCCATTAACCCGTCAACTTCTGGGTCAAATACAACTTGTACTAGGCCTTCGCGATCTCTTAAGTCGACGAAAATTAATCCACCTAAGTCACGGCGCTTGTTGATCCAACCACATAGTTCGACTTCCTGACCTACGTGGTCCTTATTTAATTTTCCGCAATATATAGAGCGCATATCGTTCCTATTTGCCTAGGCTTTTACATTTCAAAGTGCAGTTTCGCCTACGGGCTATCGTAATTAACAAAAATAATCGCCAATTATATAAAAATAGGCCGCTTTGTCATCCTCCAATCATGATCATTATGTGTAAAGTTGGTTTTTTTAGGTACTCACAGTTTGTTAGACTTAGAAAAAACATCAATGAAAGACGTTATGCTTTATTTAGGTTGCCCACAATGGAGCTCTTCACACTGGAAAGGTCGCTTTTTTAGTCAACATTGCCAAAACGCCAATATGCTTAAAGAGTATGCCGGAATATTTAATAGTGTCGAAGGCAATACCAGCTTTTATGCCAATCCTAAAGCTGACACTATTTTGCAGTGGAGAGATGCTGTCCCCGATGACTTTAAATTTACCTTTAAAGTATCTAAACAGATTACACACGAATTAGCTTTGCAAAACTGTCAGAGAGAAACGCTAGAATGGTGTAAGTTGTTTTCTCCCCTATTTGAAAAGATGGCCATGATTATGGTCCAGTTACCCGCTAATTGCGGCCCCGAGCACTTGAATCGTATTGAAGCGTTCATGACGATGTTGCCCAAGGAGCTATGTGTAGGTATTGAGGTACGCAATTTAGGTTTTTTTCAAAAAGATGAAAATGAAAAACGATTCAATCAGTACCTAATGCAAAATAGCATTAACCGTATCATCATGGACACCCGCCCATTATTTAGTGAGCCAGCCAGCACACCTGCCATCATAGATGCCCAGCGTAAAAAGCCACGCGTCCCGGTCAATGTCATTGCCACTGGCAATCGCCCAATGGTCAGATTTGTTGGCTGCTCTAACCTTCAAGAGAATAGGCAGTTTTACGCCCCTTGGCTCAACAAAATCCGTGGTTGGTTAAAGGAAGGCAAGGAACCCTTGGTATTCTTTCACACAGCCGATAATTACGACTCTCCCCTTCTCGCGCGGCAGTTTACTCAAGATCTCGGCATTGATCATAAAGTCTTACTTCCATTCCCAGCTGAACAACAACCAAAACAGGGCAGCTTGCTGTGAGTATTTGACACAAATAATGGTGTGGTGCACTGTACAAGAGGAACCAATAATAAATAAAGGATTAAAACATGTTACTAAAGCTACAAAAAAAACAAGTAAAGACTCTTTCCTTGGATAAAGCTCGTTTACCAAAAGCACAAACAAATGACATTATCGGCGCGGGTGGCAGTGGCGGTAACTCTCGCGCTTCAGACTGCTGCAACCTGCCACATCAAGAGGTTTTTGGTGGTAACTCTAGAGCATCAGATTGCTGTGCAATGGGAACGAGATAAGCGCTACAGTGTGAGTGCTTTCACTCACACTCAATCGTTATTTTAAGTTACTCTTCAATCGGCTCGGTTCAAAGGTATCATACCTAGGCAAGTCTGCATCCAAATTATCCCAATTTGCTTTAGACGTTATAAAATTATGAGACATAGGCCGCTCTTCTATTTCAGAGTCCAATAATCCTAAGCGTAATCTGAGCTTTTCAGGCAAATCGGTATTTGAGCTAAATAAAGGGGAAGCACAATTACTACAAAAATGACGCAACCGGCCAGGCTTAAAGGCGTATGATTTGATAAGTTGCTCGCCTTTTACAATTTTCATAGCTTCGGTAGCAATAAAGCCGTTGGTCGCATACGCAGTGCCACTTGATTTTCTGCATAACGAACAATGACAATGGATAATGCTTTCAATTGGTCCATGAATTTCTAACTCCACCCCTTTACATAGACAGCTTGCCTTGTACATATACTTTTTCCTTGAGTTATAATCCCACTCAGAGATTACGCGAGAAACGACTACAAAAAAAGACCGCAATGCAAGAATTGAAATACTTTCAGCACTATCCTGAAAACCTACAGGATCAAGTCCGCCAGCTTATTACTAGCAATCAATTGCAAACGTATTTCAGACGTAAGTACCCAGCGGGGCACCAGCTGCAAAACCAGCAAGATTTATATCAGTACAGCACCGAAATAAAACAGCGTTATTTAAAAAATACACCACGTTTAAACTCGGTCAGTTTTAACAAGCATACCGACATGGTTAAAGGCACATTAGGTACTCATACTCACCAACAAAAGGTACATGGAAAAAAGCTAAAAACACGCTACGATATAGCGCTAAACAATCAGCTAAAGTACGCTCCTGAAGCCATATTGCGTGCTTTAATAGTGCATGAACTTGCACACTTTAAACACGCTGATCACAACAAAGCTTTTTATAGCTTATGTTGCCACATGGAGCAGGCCTATCATCAGTTAGAACTAGACCTAAGGCTATTTATCGTATTAGACGAGCAGGCACTCAACTTTTATAAGACACAGTAAAACCTAGGTTGGTTGGATAGTGAGCATAAGGCAGTTACCGAAGAGGTACTGCCTTTTTGTAATCTGCAATCAGATCTTGCAATTAGGACTCAAGCCTTTCTGCTTGGCCGCTTGATACAGGCTGTTTGCCGATTGCATTTTGTTATTTAATCGCTGGATTCTATTGTCTGGTGACGGATGGGTCGATAAAAATTCCATTGGTCTTTCACCACCTAGCTTTTCCATATTTTGCCAAAGCTCTACCGCACCGATGGGTTTAAAACCTGCTTTGGCCATCAGTTCCAAGCCAATAATATCAGCTTCAGTTTCATGGCTGCGACTAAATGGCAAAGCGATACCAACTTGAGCGCCCACACCCAGCCCTTGCATGATTGTATTGCGATACTCAATATTATTCATCTGCATAACCGCATTACTAACTTGCAGTCCAGCTTGCAATAAGCTGCTTTGAGATACGCGCTCATTTGCATGCTGCGCTATAACATGGCCTACTTCATGTCCCATAACAGCTGCTAATTGATGTTGGTTTTTGGCAACTTTTAGCAACCCAGTGTGTACCCCAATTTTACCTCCAGGCAGTGCAAAAGCGTTGGCGCTGTCATCTTTGAAAACGACGACTTCCCATTTTTGAGACGCATATTTGTTTGGTAACTGGGCAATAAGTGCATCTGCGATGCAACTTACGTATTGGTTACTGCTCTGCTCGCTTTCAATGGCTTGTTCTGATTTTATTTGGTCAAAACTCGCTACTCCCATCTCATCCATTTGCTGCTCTGGATACAACATTATTTGAGTTCGACCTGTCGGAGATGTTTTACAACCACTCAGTGTCAAAGCAACTAACATACACGCTACTACTTTTTTCATCATACTTCCCACGTATTGTTGGCTCGCAATTTTATTGCTGAATATATGTAAATAATAAACTACATTATTAGAACTTGACCAGTCATAACAAAAAAGCCCGCTAAAAAGCGGGCTTTTCAATAACAAGCTAGATTACTCAGCGGCCTTTGAAACCATAACCATTGCAGGTCTAAGTAGATGGCCATTTAACGTATAACCTTTTTGCATAACCGCTAACACCGTGTTCGGTGCTACGTCATTACTTGGTTGAATAGACATTGCTTGGTGGAATTCTGGAGAGAACGCCTCACCTTGTGGATTTACCGCTTCCACACCGTACTTGTTTAATGCATCTGAGAAGCTTTTCAGCGTCATTTCAACGCCTTCTAAGATAGATTTAGTTGCTTCATTCTCTTTATCAGCAAACTCAACCGCACGCTCTAAGTTATCGATTACAGGGAGTAGGTCGTTGGCAAATTTCTTAAGTGCGAGCTTGTGCGCTTTCTCAACATCTTGCGCTGCACGGCGACGCATGTTCTCTACTTCTGCAGCAGCGCGAACAACACCGTCTTTTTGACCTTCAATTGTTTGCTTTGCAGCTTCAAGCTCAGCGTATAAACCAGCAATTTCCTCTTCAGGGCTTAACTCAGCCTGTTCAGCCTGTGGCGCTTCTTCTTGTGTTTGCGCTTCAGCAGCTTGTTCTACTACTTCTTCTTGTGCAGTTTCTAATTCCTGCTCTGGTGCTTTTGTCTGCTCAGACATGAAAGTGTATCTCCGATTCTTTACAACTGCCGTAATTATGGGGATGGAATTTTTAGTTTCAAGAGTCTTTTTGCTCGATTCGCGTAAATTCCTCAATTATTGATTCAATTTGCGCTTCAGCGGGGCAAACGACACAAAACCGGCTTTGATACTCCTGATCCACAAAGTAAGGGACGCTCAATATCACGTAGCGAGATAGATTGGCTTCGTCCACTTCAGATCCTAATAATACTGACACGCCTTCGCGAAACGCTAATTTGTCTTCAACTTGATGCAAAAATGGTACACCAAGACTTAAATCATTAGATTGCTCTAAACGATTATAGATATGTCGTTCACCAACCACGATACTGTTATCAGTCCCAAGCTGTAAACTCAACTCCCGAGTCCACTGTGTGAGTAACTCGCGACAATTGGGCATCGCACTATTGGCCATTGCTCGCATGCGGTGTAACCCCTCTTTTAGGGTTTGCTGACTGAACACAGTATTCATCCACAATGCAAATTGATAACGTATTTCATCCGAATTGTCTGCTGGTTTGTTAATACAGATGTTTTGGGACTGCCCCGCTCTATCAATCAATAATACCAACCAGTGTTTTCTATCAAAGTCTAACACTTCGACACGAAACACTTTTTGACTACTAACTTGCGGTAAACCTACCACGCAACAAACCTGATATTGCTGACTAAGCGAATGTGCCAATGTCACAAGTTGCTCTTGTTCCGGCTGCCAATAAGAAGCTATATCGTCTAATTCAAAATACTCTTGTAGCCAATATTTGATACCAATATCTGATGGGACACGTCCAGCGGATGTATGCGGTGAAAACAGCAAACCTTGGTTTTCTAGTCGTGCCATTGCATTACGTACAGTTGCAGAACAAATTGCCATCCCTTTCATCTTGGCAATTTTACTGGACGCAACAGGCACCCCCTCTCCATTACAGTAAAGGCTCATCACAGCTGAAAAAACTTGTTTGTCGCGGGCACTTAATTTCATAATTATTTATGTTGGGGCTAATTTCAAAGTTTCAAGCGCCTCAAATTTAAGATAATCTTGGTAAAGTTTAAACACCAAGGATTTGCGTTAAAAATGAGCACTCCATTTAACACCATCGGCCTTATCGGAAAACCAAACCACGACGGCGCCGCTCAGACCTTACATCGCCTTTATACATTTTTGCAAGCACTCGGATATGAAGTTTTTGTCGAACGCCGCGCGGGTAAACAACTTACCGGCCTGGCAAGTAGCCAGCTTTTAGATCTTGTCGAGTTAGGTGAAAAATGTGATTTGGCTGTCGTCGTTGGCGGTGATGGCAACATGCTAGGCGCTGCGCGCGTACTCGCACGATTCGATGTTGCTGTAATTGGAGTAAACAGAGGCAACCTCGGCTTTTTGACCGACCTCAACCCTGACGACTTCGAGCCTGAGCTTGAACAAGTCTTAAGTGGTAAATTTGTCGAAGAACATCGCTTTCTTTTAGAAGTTGAAGTTTATAGACATGCCCAGCTCAAAAGCGCAAACCTTGCTGTCAATGAGGCTGTTCTGCACGCTGACAAAGTGGCACATATGATCGAATTTGAAGCCTTTATAGACGATCAGTTTGTATTTTCTCAGCGTTCTGACGGTTTAATAGTCACCACCCCCACAGGATCGACCGCCTACTCTCTCTCAGGTGGAGGCCCAATCTTAACGCCTGAGTTAAATGCAGTGGCGTTAGTGCCTATGTTTCCGCATACATTGTCCAGCCGTCCTCTGGTCGTTGATGCTAGTAAACAAATTAAATTGAAATTAAGTCCAGAAAACACAGCTAGCTTACAAGTTAGTTGCGACAGTCATGTCGTATTAGCATTGCTCCCCGGTGACGAAGTTGTGGTCAAAAAAGCATCTCAAAAGCTTCGCCTTATTCATCCTACAAGCTATTCCTACTACCATGTTCTTAGAGAAAAACTAAATTGGGGCAGTAGGCTTTACTAAAGCAAATTTGTTAAGCAGAATAGGGCTGATTTATTTTCTATATTAGGGAAAAGTAATACAACATGACTTACATAGTGATTGTGTCGATAGTGTTGCTCATCACTATCCTTGGCGTCTACATGGTTATTGAAAGCAATCGACAAAAAGCACGGGATGCCGAGAAACGCATTTTCAATGAGCGCGTTAAAGATATTACAGGTCTGTACAAACGAAAAATATCTGAGTATGTCGATTGCAAACTAATTAGGCCTAAACATGCGCCTAAGTTTAATGCAATCGTCAGTAATTTTTTCGTGGTTCAGCCTCACAATGATGAAAACCTAGACAGGCTGGAAAAAGTAAGTGAACTCTTACTCATGCAAATTGGTTCGGAACTCAATAAGTGCAGAAACAACGATAACCTTGAGCTGTTATCCGAGCAATTGTTTCTTTTTGCTGCTGAATTGCCTTCTACTGGTATTGCCTACAACAAAGCTTTCTATACCGAAGTTTTGCCTGCACTGATTTCACGCATTCAAACACCCGACTCATATGATGCAGATCCTGTAGACCAAGACTCTGATATTCAAGAGGAAGAGGCACAAACGGAAGAGTCAAAATCAGAATTGGACAATCCTCCTATGCAACGCCAAACGGCTGACATTGCCAATTAAAAAGTTGCTTTTTTAAAAAATGCTGTATAAATTAACAGTAAAATACTGTTTGGATATACAGCATGCTTACGAGTTTGCAAATTAAGAACTTTGCGATTGTCAGTGAATTAAACATTGATTGGCGTACTGGAATGACTGCAATCACTGGTGAAACCGGTGCAGGTAAATCAATTGCCATTGACGCCTTATCCCTATGTCTTGGTGAACGAGCAGATGCCAACGCTATTCGCCCGCAAAGTAGTAAAGCTGAAATCTCAGCACAGTTTGATATTCGAAGTTTACCCCAGGCACAAAAGTTCCTTTCTGAACTACTGCTTGATGATGACGAGCAAAACTGCATATTGCGCAGAGTAATTACGCGAAATGGCCGCAGTAAGAGCTTTATTAACGGCTCATCAGTCACCGCCGCTCAATTAAAAGAGCTTGGACAAATGCTCATCGCAATTCATGGCCAACATGCACACCAACTACTACTTAAACCCGAACATCAGCTTGGGTTACTTGATGCTTATGCTGGCCACCATAATTTGCTCAGTGCAGTCAAAGCACAGTATAACCATTACCAAAAACTACAAAAAGAACATACTCACTTAATAAAACAACAGCAGGCCCAAGCAGCAAAAAAGCAGTTGTTAGAGTATCAAGTTGAAGAGCTGGATGAATTTGCCTTACAAGCAGGAGAATATGAGCAAATAGAGGCTGAGCACAACCGATTAAGCCACTCACAAACGCTCGTTGAGAGCTGCCAAAGAGAACTCATGAGCCTGTACGAGCAGGATGATCAAACAGTATTGGGGCAATTGCAGCACAGCGTACAAACTTTCAGTGAACTCAGCAGTTTAGATAAGTCTTTGGAGGGTATTAGCATGATGCTCAATGAAGCTGCGGTACAATTGGAAGAAGCTTGTCGAGAGATCCGTAGTTATGGAGAAAGTGTCGAGCAAGATCCATTACGCTTACAGGAAATAGAAGAGCGCATTACTCAAGCCATGGCTCTATCGCGAAAACATCAGATACAACCTGATCAATTGGCAGCACATCACACAGCCTTGAAGTTAGAGTTGGACGGCATTTGCTCCGACAATGCTCGTATAGACCATTTAGAGCACGAAATAGCTGAAGCGCTTCATGCCTATCATATTTCGGCAAATCAATTGAGTGAAAGTAGAGCGATATCGGCAGACAAGCTGAACACCTTAATCACCGAAAGCATGCATGAGCTATCAATGGAAAATGGCCGTTTTGCAATAGAATTAGTCAAAGAAAATGACCGACGCCCCAATGAGTTGGGAATGGATAGCATTGACTTTTTAGTATCTACTAACCCCGGGCAGCCAATGCAACCGCTCGCAAAAGTGGCTTCTGGTGGTGAGCTTTCTCGTATTAGCTTAGCAATACAAGTTATCATCGCGAACAAAGTAACTACCCCAACGCTAATCTTTGATGAAGTGGATGTTGGTATTTCGGGCCCAACTGCATCGCAAGTTGGCAAACAACTTCGCTTGCTAGGCGGTTCAACGCAAGTGATTTGTGTTACTCACCTACCTCAAGTTGCCTGTAGTGGCCACCAGCAGTTTTTCGTTAAAAAGGACGTAGACAACGATCAAACTTATACCTCGATGGTCCCTTTAGACGAGAATAAGCGAATAGATGAAATAGCAAGACTACTTGGAGGCGACAGCGTAAGTGAAACGACCCGTGCAAGCGCAAAAGAGCTCCTAACAGTTCAGCGCTGTGCTTAAGCTAAGTCAGACGTCGATATAAGCCTTGTTACAGCAGCCATGACAATTGAGTGTTTGTAACAAGGTGACAAGGGTTACCTGCTGGAAGTCATTTTTAATAGTGTTCTATCTTTTTTCACATAGTGATGAAAAAATGCGGCCCCGGCGTGCCCAGCAATCAATATCCAGATCAACCAAGCGCCAAGTATTTCCTTGTGAATAAAGTCTACTGGCTCTTCAAGCTCGGCGAAAGTCAGTCCTAAACCATCTGAGACAATGTATTGAAACATAGCGGTACTCTCAAACTTTGGAATATCAAACATGAAAAAGAACTCAGTATTGACGCCTGTACCAATATAACCTGTTACTGGAGCAATAATCATAACAGCGTAAAGCACGAAGTGACCTAGATGTGCCGCGAGATGTTCAAGCTTAGAGCCTGGTTCAAGCTTGGGTGATTGATTCATCACTCGCCACACTATACGCAGCACAACAATAACCATAATTGATACACCAAACGATAAATGTAACTGCAATGCATTCCAATTTTCTGGAGTCTTTACTTCTGTAAACCATTGTCGGTAATAGACTGATATGTAAGCCGCTAAGAACAAAACTGCTGTTGTCCAGTGGATCCATTTAGCAATACAGCCATAAGTCAGCTCAGTATTTTTAATACTCATATTTGTCTCGTTTTCAATTCTAATTGACGCATGTTGCTTACTATTCTAGGACATTAATCTCACTAAGAGTTATGCCAATTATGGGACAGTTCAATCTGCAAAAAAGAATATCTAAATCGGAACCGACATGTTTGATATTAAGAGCCAACAGCCAAAAAAGAAAAAACCCCAATACAAAATTTGTATTGGGGTTTGCTACGTAATATAGATTCTCACATCATGTGATGATTTACTCTAAACACCTAAACATCTATATAATCTAGGATCCCTTCAGCTGCGTTTCTACCCTCAAAAATGGCTGTGACAACTAAATCTGAACCTCTTACAGCATCACCACCTGCAAAGATTTTTGGGTTGCTTGTTTGGTGGGTAAATGTATTTTGCTCAGGTGCGACAATACCACCCCAATGATTTATTTCGACGTCATAGCTGGCAAGCCACTCAAGGTTATGTGGCTTAAAGCCAAATGCCAAAATGACAGCATCTGCTTCAATGACGTGCTCAGAACCAGCTACTTCTTGTGCTTTGCGTCGACCATTACTATCTGGCTCACCCAGTTCTGTTTTCACCATTTTTACGCCACATACATCGCCCTGCGCATTCAGTACAATACCTTTTGGTTGAATGTTAAATTGAAAGTCTACACCCTCTTCTTTCGCATTTTTCACTTCGCGTTTTGAACCCGGCATATTTTCTTCGTCCCGGCGATAAGCACAAATTACCGAACTGGCTTTTTGCCTAACAGAAGTTCTTACGCAGTCCATTGCTGTATCACCACCGCCTAATACAACTACGCGCTTGTCTGTCATACTGATATACGGCTGCTGAGATTCGTCATAGCCCATTACTCGATTTGTATTACCGATCAAAAATGGTAAGGCGTCATATACTTGCTTAGCATCTTCATTTTCTAAACCACCGCGCATGTATTGATAAGTTCCAACACCGACAAACACTGCATCATACTCTGCAAGTAAGTCATCCATGCTGATATCTTTGCCGACTTCAGTGTTTAACTTAAACTCAACACCCATTTCACTGAAAATTTCTCTGCGCTTCTCCATCACCGACTTTTCAAGTTTAAAAGAAGGGATACCAAATGTTAGCAAGCCGCCAATTTCTGGGTTACGGTCAAACACCACCGCTTTTACACCATTTCTCACCAATATATCAGCACACCCCAATCCCGCAGGACCCGCACCAATAATCGCGACCTTTTTATCTGTCCAATTGACATATGACAAATCTGGCTTCCAGCCCTGCGCAAAAGCGGTATCTGTGATGTACTTCTCTATGTTGCCAATGGTTACGGCACCAAACTCTTCATTTAACGTACATGCACCTTCACAAAGCCTATCTTGTGGACATACTCGCCCACAAACCTCCGGTAAGCTATTTGTTCTATGTGATAACTCAGCCGCTTCGATTATCCGACCAGTACGGATCAGTTTCAGCCACTGAGGAATATAGTTATGAACAGGACATTTCCATTCACAATATGGGTTTCCGCAATCCAAGCACCTATCTGCCTGAGAGTCCACTTGCTGCCCAGAAAATGGTTCATAAATCTCAACAAAGGAACTTTTGCGTGTAGAGATTGGTTTTTTTCGTGGGTCTACACGCTGAACATCGATAAATTGATAAACATTTTCGCTCATAATTCCTCCTTTACTGTGCCTGTACTCTAAGCTCAGCACTACTTCTAGCACGATGACCAAGTAAGCTCTTTACATCGCTTGACTTCGGCTTAACCAACTTAAACATAGGAATGTACAAGTCAAAGTTCGCTAAAACTTGCTCAGCTCTGTCTGATCCTGTGAGCTCTAAGTGTTCAGCGATTAACCCTCTTAAATGTTCTTGATGCGAGGGGAGCTGTTCTAGGGTCATAACCTCAACCAACTCAGGATTGAAACGTTTACCTATGTCATTTTCTTCATCCAACACATAAGCAAAGCCACCAGTCATGCCCGCTCCAAAGTTGACACCAATTTGTCCAAGCACACAGACAACGCCTCCGGTCATATATTCACAACCATTGTCACCCAAGCCCTCCACAACCGCTTGAACGCCCGAGTTACGAACAGCAAATCGCTCACCGACTCTGCCAGCAGCAAACAGCTTTCCGCCTGTTGCACCGTAAAGGCATGTATTTCCAGCAATGGCAGCTTGATGCGATTTGAAGCTAGAACCAAGAGGCGATCTAATAACTAACTTTCCACCAGCCATACCTTTACCAACATAATCATTGGCATCCCCAACCAGTGTTAATTCCAACCCTCCAGCATTCCATACGCCAAACGATTGTCCCGCGGTACCATGTAATTCAATTGACACAGGATCCGCTGCCATACCTTGATTGCCATACTTACTCGCAATATAACCAGAGAGCATGGCACCAACAGAACGATCGGTATTTTTAATTCGGTTTACTAATGAAATACCAGATTTAGAGTCAATCGCTTGCTGTGCTTTACTCAACAGAGATTCGTTTAACTCGCCTCGATAGTGGGAGGTGTTTTCTGCACTACAGTAAAGCGTTTGCTGGCTCGGATTATTTGGCTTAGCCAAAATTGGGCTCAGATCTAGCTTGCGCTGCTTATCGCTATTACCTTCCAATACTTCAAGTAACTCGGTACGACCAATCAAATCGGTGAGTTTTGTTACACCCAAAGAAGCCATTATTTCCCTCGCTTCTTGGGCGATAAATTTAAAGTAATTCATTGCCATTTCAGGCAAGCCATGGAAGTGTCTTTGTCTTAAAGTATCATCTTGTGTTGCAACGCCAGTTGCACAGTTGTTCAAATGACATATTCTGAGGTATTTACACCCCAAAGCAACCATAGGACCGGTGCCAAAACCAAAGCTTTCAGCGCCGAGAATCGCAGCTTTGATAATATCTAAACCCGTTTTTAGACCGCCATCCGTTTGCAAGCGAATACGGTGCCTTAAACCATTCTCAACTAGGGCTTGCTGTGTTTCAGCTAAACCTAGCTCCCACGGGCAGCCAGCATATTTAACCGATGTCAGAGGGCTAGCACCGGTACCACCATCATAACCAGCTATCGTAATTAGATCGGCATAGGCCTTAGCCACCCCAGTTGCAATAGTCCCTACACCAGGCTCTGATACTAGTTTCACAGAGATCATAGCGGTAGGGTTGACCTGTTTCAGATCAAAAATAAGCTGTGCGAGATCTTCAATTGAATATATATCGTGATGCGGAGGTGGAGAAATTAACGTTACCCCAGGTACTGAATATCGCAATTTTGCAATGTAAGGGGTTACTTTTTCTCCTGGCAATTGACCACCTTCTCCAGGCTTTGCGCCTTGCGCCACTTTAATCTGAATGACATCTGCACTTTGTAAATAATGCGGAGTGACCCCAAAACGCCCTGAAGCCACTTGTTTGATACGAGAATTGCGCTCGTTGCCAAATCGCGCTTTATCTTCACCGCCCTCCCCTGAGTTAGAGTATCCGCCCAGTCTATTCATCGCGATCGCTAGGGCTTCGTGCGCTTCAGGTGATAATGCGCCAATACTCATTGCGGCAGAGTCAAAACGTTTATATAACTCGGACGCCGGTTCAACATCGTCTACTGATACGCCAGACTCTGGCAGTTTTAATTGCATTAGGTCTCGTAAATTTGTCACTGGACGATTGTTAACGATTTCAGCGTACTTTAAATAATCCTCATACTTCCCTGATTTAACAGCGACCTGTAAAGATTGAACCACATCAGGGTTGTAAGCATGATACTCACCACCGTGAACAAACTTTAATAGCCCACCGTGACTTAATAATTTACGCTTACTGTATGCGAGCTGATTGAGCAATTTAGACTCAGCCTCAAAGTTGTCAAAATCAGCACCTTTGATCCGACTTACAACGCCTTTAAAGCATAAATCTACAACTTCGTCTGCCAGACCAACTGCCTCAAAGAGCATTGAACAACGATACGACGCAATCGTGCTAATCCCCATCTTTGACATAATTTTGTATAAGCCTTTATTAATTGCATTACGATAAGCAAGTGTCACATCACGATAGGACTTTTTAATTACTCCTTTATCCACAAGAGAGACGAGTGTTTCATAGGCTAAATAAGGGTAAATCGCAGTGGCACCAAAACCCAGAAGCACGGCAAACTGGTGTGGATCTCTTGCACTTCCTGTTTCAACAACAATATTTGAATCGCAGCGTAAGTTATTCTTAACCAAGCACTGCTGAACAGCACCTACTGCCATAGCTGCGGGAATCGGTAGCTTCCCTTTTTCAATGTCTCTGTCTGTAAGAAGTACCATTACGCACCCAAGTGCAGCTTTCTCTTGTGCTTCATCACACACTCTGCGAATAGCTTGCTGCAACCCTTCTTCGGCTGGGTTGTAATTTAAGCTCACTTCACCCACTTTGTAGTGTGCATCGTCAGCCGATTTCAGCTGCTGGACATCTGAATAGGTTAAGATTGGAGAATTAAACTGTAGACGCTTTGCATGCCCGGTCGTTTCGTTAAAAACATTTTGCTCTCGACCAATACACGTTGCCAGAGACATAACATGGTTTTCTCTAAGCGGGTCTATCGGCGGGTTCGTTACTTGAGCAAACTTTTGTCTGAAGTAGTCGTACAAAGAGCGTGCCCCCTGTGAAAGCACGGCAAAGGGTGTATCGTCGCCCATGGATCCAGTCGCTTCTTGACCATTAGCGCCCATCACACTGATCACTTGCTCAACTTCTTCGTTGCTATAACCAAATTGCTTTTGATAGGTCAGCAGCACATCATCGCAAAAATCTCTCTGCCCAGCGTCTTTTTCATCAAGCTCCTCAAAAGGTGTTAAACGCTGAACATTTTGTTCTAGCCACGCTCGATAGGGGTGTCTCGCCTTTAAATCCTGATCAATTTCTGATGACTGCCAGATTTTGCCATGTAATGTATCGACAACAAGTAATTCACCAGGCCCGACTCTGCCCTTTTCAATGACTTCATCGGCTTCATAATCCCATATACCAACTTCAGACGCGATCGTAATAAAACCGTCTTGAGTCACTACATACCTCGCTGGCCTCAAGCCGTTTCTGTCTAGATTACATGCTGCAAAACGACCGTCAGACATTACAATACCGGCGGGTCCATCCCATGGTTCCATATGCATTGAATTAAAGTCATAAAACGCTCTTAAGTCGTCGTCCATTGCGCGATTTTTTTGCCATGCAGGTGGTACGAGCATACGCATGGCCCTAAAAATATCCATTCCACCAGCAAGAAACAGTTCAAGAATATTATCCAAGCTCGAAGAGTCTGAACCGGATTCATTTACAAATGGCGCAGCAACTTGTAAGTCTGGCAACAACGGTGAGGAAAACTTGTAAGCGCGCGCACTTGCCCACTGTCGGTTACCCATAATCGTGTTAATTTCACCATTGTGAGCGAGATAACGGAACGGTTGCGCTAGCGGCCATTTTGGTTGTGTATTGGTAGAAAAGCGCTGATGGAATACACAAATCGCGCTGGTCATTCTTAAATCAGCGAGATCCTGATAAAAATTAGGTAGATCAGATGGCATCATCAGACCTTTATATACGGTCACGAGCCCAGACAAGCTTGCTATATAAAACTGCTCATCATTGGTAATTCGCTTTTCGATTCTACGTCTGGCGACATACAATCTACGCTCCAAATCTTTTGGTCGCCATCCCTCCGGGGCACTCACAAAAACCTGCTCAAATTGTGGCAGTTGTGATTTCGCGATAGGCCCAAGCATAGACGGCTGAGTCGGCACTACTCGCCAACCAACAATTGAAAGTGTTTCTTTTTCTAGTTCTTCATTAACAATGCTTTTAGCAATATTGGCAAGCGTTGGGTCTGAGTTTAAAAATACCATCCCAACAGCATAGTTTTTACCCAAACGCCATTCGTTTTCAGCAGCTATTGCGCGGAAAAAGCTATCAGGCTTTTGTAACAGCAAGCCACAGCCGTCACCCGTTTTACCATCCGCAGCAATTCCACCTCGATGCTGCATGCGATCAAGCCCAGTTATCGCGGTACGAATTAATTTATGAGTAGCTTGTCCTTGCGCATGCGCAATTAGACCAAAGCCACAGTTATCTCTTTCTAATGCCGAGTCATATAACATAGACCCCTCCCCTTGCTACTACTGCCAGCTGGATTGACTTCGACGATTTACTGGCAGATATTCAAAATTAGCGCTGAATCAAATGTGAGTCAATCAAAAAAAGAATAAATATTCACCCTCTTGAATATTTCTCAACGACCCCTTTTTGTAACCAATATTTAATAACTTGCAATATTGCAGGTAAATATGACATCAAAAACAAAATGACACCGGTATCAAATGTTAAATAACCCAAAACACGCACAAGCAACCAGCCAGTTTACGTAAACGTAAACATGCAGCTTTATGAATAACTATTCACAAGCGTGATATTTGTCATTTCCGTAAGTCATGCCAGTAAGCGCTACCTGTAGGTAAGGTGCCAAGGTTAAGGTTACGAATGTATAAGGCGGGAAAAGTAAGCGAATAAAGAAGAAGTAATAAAACGAAAAACCCGAGCTATTGCTCGGGTTCACAGTAAAAATATTTAGCAGTGATTATTCTGCTGCTTCTTTATACTTTGCTGCTGTTTCTGTGATAAGAGGCTGTAACTCGCCCTTTTGGAACATCTCGATGATGATATCACAACCACCAATAAGCTCACCTTCAACCCAAAGCTGCGGGAATGTTGGCCAATTTGCGTAGTGCGGAAGCTCAGCTCGGATGTCTGGGTTTAGTAAGATGTCAACATAAGCAAATTGCTCACCGCACGCCATAAGGGCTTGTGAAGCTTGAGAAGAAAAACCACAATTAGGTAACTTTGGAGAGCCCTTCATATATAGAAGAATCGGGTTTTCTGCAATTTGCTGTTTAATCTTTTCAATGGTTTCCATATATACCTCAAATGACGATAAGATCGTTTCACACGCACTTGACTGGTTAAAAATAGTGCATATGAATCATTCAGACTACAAGTCTTAGCAACTGCCATTGCTGTTTGCTAAAACTTGAGTAAAATACTCAGGAATTATAGTATCACTATATAGAACCAAAACGTACTGAAATGTGCCCGTAGCAAGGCATCTTTTTACTGTTTTGGGAATTCAACATAAAAATGGAGATTAAAATGGCTTTTGAACTACCGTCACTTCCTTATGCTATTGATGCACTAGAGCCGCACATTTCTAAAGAGACTTTAGAATTTCACCACGGCAAACACCACAATACATACGTTGTTAAGCTAAATGGCCTAGTAGAAGGTACTGACTTCGCTAATAAAACGCTAGATGAAGTTGTTCTTAGCTCTGAAGGTGGCATTTTCAACAATGCAGCTCAAATCTGGAACCACACTTTCTACTGGCACAGCTTGGCACCAAACGGTGGTGGCGAAGCTAAAGGTAAAGTAGCTGAGCTTATTAACGCAAAGTGGGGCTCTTTTGCGGCATTCCAAGATGCATTTAATGACAAAGCAGTTAACAACTTCGGTTCAAGCTGGACTTGGTTAGTACAACTAGCAGATGGTTCTTTAGATATCGTTAATACTTCTAACGCTGCTACACCATTTACTGAAGAAGGTGTTACACCAATTTTAACAGTTGACCTGTGGGAACACGCTTACTATATCGATTACCGCAACGTTCGCCCAGAATACTTAAAAGGATTCTGGTCTCTAGTTAACTGGGATTTCGCAAACGAAAATCTAGCTTAATTACAACAGTATAACTGTACCAATTTAAGCAATAAAAAAGACGCAAGTGCGTCTTTTTTTACACCTTTCAAGTTTCGCTATCACATTAAATTCTCATATTTTTTAAGCAAATATCCAATAACGCGACTAAGCTTTAATTAAGCCTTGCATTTTAACCCCAGCTAATTTTTAACAGGTTATTGGAGTTTGATATGACTATATTTGAGCATTACCAATCCCGATACGAAGCAGCAAAAGAAGAAGAGTTCACAATCGCTGAATTTCTCGATATTTGTAAAGAGGATAAGGCAGCTTATGCCAGTGCGCCTGAAAGGTTGCTCATGGCCATTGGTGAGCCAGAAATGATAGACACCTCTACCGACGCAAGATTGAGTCGGCTATTCTCGAATCGGGTTATCGCGCGCTACCCCGCATTTCAAGAGTTTTATGGCATGGAAGATGCCATTGAGCAAATCGTTTCATATTTAAAACATGCAGCTCAAGGCCTTGAAGAGTGTAAACAAGTACTGTATTTACTCGGACCTGTCGGTGGTGGTAAATCTTCCATCGCTGAAAAGTTAAAGTATTTAATGCAGCAAGTTCCTGTGTATGCCATCAAAGGTTCCCCGGTCAACGACCACCCCTTAAGTCTATTCAACGCGCAGGAAGATGGTGAACTACTTGAAAAAGAGTACGGTATTTCAAAACGCTACCTTAAAACGGTCATGTCTCCTTGGGCAACCAAGCGTCTACATGAATACAATGGTGATATTAGCCAGTTCAAAGTTGTAAAACGATACCCATCAATTCTTGATCAAGTCGCTATTGCTAAAACAGAGCCTGGTGATGAAAATAATCAGGATATCTCAGCACTTGTAGGTAAAGTGGATATACGTAAATTAGAACATTTTGCGCAGAATGATCCTGACGCATATGCTTATTCTGGTGCACTTTGTTTGGCAAACCAAGGCCTGATGGAATTCGTTGAGATGTTCAAAGCGCCAATAAAAGTGTTGCACCCTCTCCTAACAGCCACACAAGAGGGCAACTATAACGGGACAGAAGGCATCTCGGCGCTACCGTTTAATGGTATTATCCTTGCCCACTCCAATGAGTCAGAATGGCAAACCTTTAAAAACAACAAAAACAATGAAGCATTTTTGGACCGTGTGTTCATTGTGAAAGTACCATACTGTCTGCGCGTCTCAGAAGAAGTAAAAATCTATAAAAAGCTTCTCGAGAATAGTGAACTTAAAAATGCGCAATGCGCCCCAGGCACATTGGAAACCTTGGCAAAGTTTTCTTCTCTTTCGAGAATTAAAGAACCCGAGAATTCTAGTATTTATTCAAAAATGCGCGTCTATGACGGTGAAAGCTTAAAAGATACGGACCCTAAGGCAAAATCTTACCAAGAATACAGAGACTATGCCGGGGTGGATGAAGGCATGAATGGCTTGTCTACGCGCTTCGCCTTTAAGATTCTCTCACGGGTATTTAACTTTGACCATACTGAAGTCGCAGCAAACCCTGTGCACCTTTTCTACGTGCTTGAACAACAGATAGAGAGAGAGCAATTTAATGCCGAGATACAAGAGCGATACCTAAGCCACTTAAAAGGTTACTTGATACCTCAATATGTAGAGTTTATAGGTAAAGAGCTGCAAACAGCTTATCTAGAGTCTTATTCGGAATATGGTCAGAATATTTTTGACCGTTATGTTACGTATGCTGATTTTTGGATTCAGGACCAAGAGTATAGAGATCCAGATACTGGGCAGCTTTTCGATAGATCAGCGCTCAATGCTGAACTAGAGAAAATAGAAAAGCCAGCGGGTATTTCTAATCCAAAAGACTTCAGAAATGAAATAGTAAATTTCGTTTTACGTGCTCGGGCCCACCACAATGGCGATAACCCTGTTTGGACGAGCTACGAAAAGCTTAGAACAGTTATTGAGAAAAAAATGTTCTCTAATACTGAAGATTTACTACCCGTTATCTCTTTCAATGCCAAAACTTCAGCCGAAGATCAGAAAAAGCATGAGGACTTCGTCAATCGAATGATGGAAAAAGGATATACCCAGAAACAGGTTCGGTTACTTTCTGAATGGTATTTAAGAGTTAGAAAGTCACAGTAATCTTAGCGATTGGAGGGTGGTCTATGGCACATTTCATCGATCGAAGATTGAATGGGAAGAACAAAAGTACGCCGAATAGACAAAGGTTTATTCGGCGCTACAAAAAACAAATAAAAGAGGCTGTCTCTGACGCCATCAATAAAAGAAGTGTAACTGACATCAGCAGTGGAGAAAGTATTTCTATTCCGCAACGAGATATTAGTGAGCCGATATTTCATCAGGGTAAAGGTGGAAATAGAGAGCATATCCACCCAGGTAATGATCAGTTTACAACTGGGGATAAAATCCAAAGGCCACCTTCAGGTCAAGGCGGTGGCGCTGGCGAGGGCAACGCCAGCGATCAAGGTGAAGGGCAAGATGACTTTGTATTTTCAATATCAAAAGATGAATACCTAGATCTACTTTTTGAAGATTTAGAGTTGCCTAATCTGCAAAAGAGTCAGCTTGATAAGTTAGTACAAATGAAAACTCATCGCGCGGGTTTTTGTAATGACGGCATGCCCAGCAATTTGGACATTGTACGCTCACTGAAGGGGTCTATTGCACGAAGAATAGCAATGACCGCTGGGAAAAGAGGCCGTTTAAAGGAACTTGAGCAAGAGCTTGAGGCACTTCTGGCAGAGCCAGTGCCGCCTCAACAAAAAATTCAACAGCTCGAAGAAGAAATTGAAACGCTTAAAAAACGCATTGCTGCAGTGCCGTTTATTGATAACTATGACTTGAGATTTAGAAATTATGAAAAAAGGCCACATCCAACCAGCAAAGCTGTGATGTTTTGTTTAATGGATGTTTCCGGCTCAATGGATCAAGCTACAAAAGACATGGCAAAACGTTTTTATATTTTACTTTATCAGTTCCTGACCAGAACCTATAAAGACATAGAAGTAGTATATATACGCCACCATACTCAGGCTAAAGAAGTCGATGAGCAAGAGTTCTTTTACTCTCAAGAAACTGGTGGGACGATTGTATCAAGCGCCCTAAAGTTAATGGATGAGATTGTAGCAGAGCGATATTCGCAAGGTGATTGGAATATCTACGCAGCGCAAGCATCTGATGGAGATAACTGGGCCGACGATTCACCACACTGTACCGATATTCTCGCTAATAAACTACTGAAGATGGTTCGATATTACGCTTATATAGAAATAACCACCCGGGCTCATCAGAGTTTGTGGCGTGAGTACCAAGGACTATCCGCAGCCTATAATAATTTTGCTATGCAGCACATTCGTTCGGTTGAAGATATTTATCCTATCTTCCGAGAATTGTTCAAGAAAAACCGCCAAAAACAGCAAGGTGCAGCATAATCAGAGGGGAAGCGCAAATGACCTATAACCCTTTAAATGACGGTCCTGATTGGACATTTGAACGGCTTGAGATTTATCAAGCTGAGATTGCTCGGGTAGCAGAACACTACCGATTAGATACCTACCCAAATCAAATTGAAGTAATAACTGCAGAACAGATGATGGACGCGTATTCAAGCGTTGGTATGCCTATCGGCTATGCGCATTGGTCATACGGTAAAAAGTTTATTCAAACAGAGCAAAACTATAAACGTGGTCAAATGGGGCTGGCCTACGAAATTGTGATTAACTCAGATCCCTGTATTGCTTACTTGATGGAAGAAAATACGCTGCCAATGCAGGCTCTGGTTATGGCACATGCATGTTATGGGCATAACTCTTTCTTTAAAGGTAATTATCTATTCAAAACATGGACAGATGCATCATCCATTATCGATTATCTTGTTTTCGCAAAAAATTATGTCGCTCAATGTGAAGAGAAGTATGGGATCGAAGAAGTGGAAAACTTGTTGGACTCATGTCACGCATTGATGAATTATGGAGTTGATAGATATAAACGCCCTCAACAAATCTCTTTATTTGAAGAGCAAAAGAGACAGAAAGAAAGAGAGGATTATCTACAATCACAGGTGAATGAGCTTTGGAAAACGATTCCCACAAATAAACAAGAGGATACTGAAAGTTTACTCAAGTTTCCTTCTGAGCCGCAAGAAAACATTCTCTACTTTATCGAAAAGAACGCTCCCCTACTCGAGTCGTGGCAACGAGAGATAATACGTATCGTGCGCAAGATATCTCAATACTTCTACCCTCAGAGACAAACTCAGGTAATGAATGAGGGCTGGGCTACGTTTTGGCATTATACGATATTGAATCATTTATATGACGAAGGAAAGCTTAGTGACGCGTTTATGTTGGAATTTTTACAAAGCCATACCAATGTGGTTTACCAACCGCCATACAATAGCAAGTTTTACTCTGGTATAAACCCATATGCACTTGGGTTTAATATGATGGTCGATATTCGCCGTATTTGTGAAAATCCAACTGAAGAAGATAAATACTGGTTTCCAGAATTTGCAGGAAAAGATTGGCTAGATACCTTGCACTTTGCGATGGAGAACTTTAAAGACGAGAGTTTTGTTAGTCAGTTTTTGTCACCTAAAATTATCAGGGACTTTAAGCTATTTTCAATTCTTGATAAAGAGTCATCTCCGCATTTAGAAGTTAGTGCAATTCATGATGAAAGTGGGTATCTAAAAGTTAGAAATAGCCTCTCTGCACATTATAACTTAAGTAACAATGAGCCAAATATTCAAGTGTATAATGTTGATGTTAGAGGCGATCGATCATTAACATTGCGATATGTCCCTCAAGATAAGATCCCCCTCGCTGAATCTAAAATTGAAGTACTCAAGCATTTGTATCGCCTTTGGGGCTTTGAAGTGAGATTAGAGCAACTAGAAGAAGATGGTACTATCACCTTACTCGGTCAATGCCCATTAGAATCTGCGGACACAGATTGAATATCAATTGAGAGCTTGAAAGTAAAAACTTTCAAGCTTTTGAAATACTAATTCACACCTAACTGACACAGATGTAATGTCTCAAGTTAAGTTTACTGAGACATTGATTGCTCATAGATTGTGACTTTATTTCTGCCATTTTCTTTAGAATGGTAAAGCGCTGCGTCTGTGGCCTCAATCCACTGCTCATGCTTACTGAATGCTTCGTCATAGCTCGCGATACCTAGACTGACTGTCAGCTTAATTTCTTTTTTATCATAATAAATGACTGAGTTTTCTATCATACTGCGCAGCCTTTCAGCAAAAATCATCGCGCCTTCAGCGTCGGTATCCACAAGCGTTACCGCAAACTCTTCTCCACCATACCGGCCTGCAATATCAGTTTCGCGCAATGTCTTTTTTAATAAGTCTGAGATATGCCTAATGGCTTCGTCACCACCGCTATGCCCATACTCATCATTAATACGCTTAAAAAAATCGATATCAAACATTAATAAACTGCTACAACCATGGTTTCTTTTCAGCCGTTTAAACTCATGTCTGAGCGATTCTTCCCAATACCCTCTATTTGACAACTTTGTTAATGCATCTGTTCGACTCATTTCTTCAAGCGTCTTATTCGCTTTTTCAAGCTCAAGCTTATTCATCGCTTCGTCAGTAACATCATAAAGAATGACACAAATATGTCCTACTTCACCTGTTACCGTTGTTAACGGGATAAACGTTGCGTTCTGATACATGTATTCCGCTTTGCCAGTAATTGGGCGATAATTTTTGAAGCGGAATATGTAAGGCTGTTGTTCCCAAATAGTGAAAGAGCGATTTTTTAACACAAAAACGGGTTCTGCTTTTCCCCTAAACCAAGATTCATCGATACTTGGAAATAGGTCAAACACATCTTTATCTTTCACAGCACTCGGTAGCAAACCAGAATGGTTTTCCATAAAACCATTCCAAATACAAACACGGTAGTCTCTGTCTAGTACAACCAGCCCAACGTCTACAGTGTTAAACATATCCATTAGCCAATGGATTTCATTCATATCAAAATCAGAAGCAGGCATAATTCTAGTCGTCTAATAGGTAAGCAACTTTGTATTTCAGCGTTTTCAAAGAATCCTCTGTAAACAACAGCATCAAGTCGCAGTTAATATTGTGGTGTTCTATTCCATAGCTTATTTCAATTGCTAATGTTCTTTGCCACCTAGATTTGTTAGCTTTTACCAATTCGGAAACTTCGCAATGCTGACCTAACACCACTGGGTGTCCCTGACTAAAAGGCATGTCTAGTTGTCGCGACAACCCTGTTAAAATGGCGCCAATTAGAATATTACTTACATCCATTAACAGCTCGAGCTCTACTTTTTGGTTGAGCTCTCCATCGTATTTCATCAAGGATGCGATTTCTTTAAAACTGGAATCATTTAGCAGCAATAATGCCTCTCCCGAGACACCTCCACCAATAAATCCCTGACATACTCCGGAAGTAGTTGCATTTGCATCTATTGCCTGTAACGCCATGTGTAACTCATTTACTTCAAGTACATTGACATTGGGGATTGGCAATTCAACAAAAACATTCAATAGCCTTGCCAGCAGATCGCCAGCTTGACCCATCGCAACATTGGCGATTTCTTGATAAATATCTCTGATCTCGGGCTCTAATTGCTCGCCGAGCTTATGGACCAAGTTGGCTCGGATCGCCTTGTCTTTGATCCCGTGGTGAGTGATGATTTCTTCGAGTTTTTGGGCATCGCAAGGCTTGCGGATAAAATCTATTGCGCCGAGCTCCATTACTCTTTGATGAGCATTAGGCTGGATATCTCCAGATACCACCACGGTTAAAACATTTAAATCTTGCTCTTGGATAGCCTGCAGTACTTCATATCCATCCATGTGCGGCATGTTGAGATCTAGAAAAAGAATTTCCGGAGAAATTACTTTAATCTTTTCTATACAATCCAATCCATGCTCTGCAAACTCAACTTTTATATCCCAGTCATCAGGCAAAGAGCGGGCTAATTGCCTGCGTGCAAGTTTAGAATCATCGCAAATTAGGATGGGTGTTGACATAAAAGCTCTCTATTATTTGGGTTTATTTTTACCCAAGAATTCTAATTATAGTTATTACACAGCAGCGTTGAGAGTAAATATGTTAATCAATGCATGACCAATTTACAATCCAAATTACTGCCGAAGCTTGGTTATATAAAATCAGTATAATACACTGTCGAGAATTGCGAAAAATTTAAAAAGGAATACGTTATGCGTAAAGTCTCTTTTTTGGCAACAATGTTATTTGCCACAAGCTGTTTTGCTGCCTCAGCTGCACTTTCCGAAAACCAGCTAGATCAAGGTAAAGTTATGGCTGGAGGGAAGCCTGTAACCTTACTTGGTAGCGGTGTTAAATTGGGTGATCAGGCGCCCAACTTTAAAGTTGTCAATGCAGATTTTACACCCGTTTCTCTAACTGAATTTGAGGGAAAAGCCGTTTTAATTAGCGTAGTCCCCAGCTTAGATACAGGAATTTGTAGCCTGCAGACTAAATACTTTAACGAGAAAGTCGCCAGTGAATATCCTGAAGTCATCATGCTAACGGTGAGCACTGATCTGCCTTTCGCACAAAAGCGATTCTGTAAGCAAGAAGGCGTTGATAAGGTGCAGACATTATCAGATTCCGTCTGGCGCAACTTCGGCGAGCAGTATGGCTTACTCATAAAGGATATGGGTTTACTAAGCAGAGCAGTATTTGTACTTGATAAATCACATAAGGTTCAATACAAGCAGTTGGTTGCAAATTTAGCAACAGAACCAGACTACGATGCTGCGATAGCCGCATTAAAAGCGCTATGATACACAAAATAAAAAAGCCAGCATAAGCTGGCTTTTTTACTCACTAAAGATTACTTGCTCAAATCAAGCATTAACTTGTTCAAACGAGTCACAAAGCCGACAGGATCTTTCAGACTGCCTCGTTCTGCCAATAGCGCTTGGTCGAACAAAACTTCTGACCATTGTGCAAACTTATCTTCATCCTGCTCATCATTTAAATGTTTAACTAATTGGTGCTCTGGATTTAATTCAAAAATTGGTTTGCTTTCAGGTGCAGACTGGCCAATTGATTCCATGAGCTTCTGCATTTGCGAACTCATATCATGATCATCAACGACCACACATGCTGGAGAGTCTGTTAGACGATGCGTAAAGCGAACTTCTTTAACTTTGTCACCTAGTGACGCTGAAATACGCTCAACAAGTCCAGCTACATCTTTTTCGCTCTCTTCCTGCGCCTTTTTAGACTCTTCGTCCTCTAAGTCACCTAGGTCTAAATCGCCACGTGTCACAGACTGGAACTGCTTACCATCGAATTCTGTTAGATGGCCCATCATCCACTCATCAACACGGTCTGACATAAGTAGCACTTCAATGCCCTTCTTACGGAAGATCTCAAGATGTGGAGAGCTCTTAGCTGTTGCAAAACTATCTGCAACTACATAGTAAATCTTATCCTGGCCTTCCTGCATGCGCTCGACGTACTGCTCAAGTGACACGTTCTGAGTGCTTTCATCTGTGCTTGTTGAGCTGAATCGTAATAGTTTTGCAATCGCTTCTTTGTTTGCTGCGTCTTCAGCCGGACCTTCTTTAATTACTTGGCCAAACTCATTCCAAAATGTCTGGTACTCTTCAGGTTTATTCTTGCCCATTCGGTCAAGCATCTTCAATACTCGAGATGTACAGCCCTTGCGTATGGCCTGTGTAATTTTGTTATCTTGAAGAATTTCTCGTGATACATTCAGAGGTAAATCATTTGAGTCCAACAAACCTTTTACAAATCGTAAATAGCTTGGCATGAACTGTTCAGCATCGTCCATGATAAAGACACGTTGAACATATAACTTCAAACCTGTTTGACGGTCACGGTTCCAAAGGTCAAAAGGTGCCTTCTTCGGAATATACAATAAGCTAGTGTATTCTGTCTTACCCTCAACTTTGTTATGTGCCCATGTTAGAGGCTCTTCCCAATCGTGTCCTACGTGCTTGTAAAACTCTTTGTACTCTTCTTCAGAGATCTCTGATTTGTCGCGTGTCCAAAGAGCTGTAGCACGGTTGATCGCTTCCCACTCGCCAGGTTGCGCTTCAATTTTTTCGCCATCTGGACCTTCAGATTCAGGTACTGGTGCTTTAAACATTTCTACAGGAATAGAAATATGATCAGAGTACTTAGTAATGATTGAGCGTAAGCGGAATTCATCTAGGAACTCACCTTCGTCTTCTCGTAAATGAAGGGTAATTTCAGTTCCTCGTTCAGCCTTTTCAACATCTGCCAGTGAGTACTCGCCTTCACCTTTTGACTGCCACTCAACAGCTGTGGTTTCACCTGCTTTTCTTGTGCGTACCGTCACCTCATCTGCAACGATAAATGCAGAATAAAAACCAACACCAAACTGCCCAATTAATTGAGAGTCCTTAGCTTGATCTCCCGTAAGATTTTGGAAGAATTCGGCTGTGCCTGATTTTGCTATTGTACCAAGCGAGTTAATCACTTCCTCACGGGACATACCGATACCATTATCAGAGATAGTGACAGTTTTAGCATCCTTATCGGCGCTTACACGTACTTTAAGGTCAGCATCACCTTCATACAAGTCACCATTTTGCAAAGCTAAATAGCGCAGCTTGTCTGCTGCATCTGACGCATTTGACACAAGTTCACGTAAAAATATTTCTTTGTTTGAGTACAAAGAATGGATCATGAGGTTTAGAAGCTTACCTACATCGGTGCCAAACTGGTGGTTTTCTTTATTTTTAATATCAGACATTCGATATATCCTAATCAATTTAGTACAAAAGCTCGTCGTACTAGTATTCTATTTGTAAAGTTATGGTTAGGTATATTGTGTTGTGAAAAGGTTTTTCAAGAGGAAAAAATAATTTTTTTTGTTGCCGATGTTCGTAAGTACGAAGCAAAGTATTATTTAATTAGTACTCACTGTACTGCACGAAACATAAGTTTAGCGCAGTACTTTTAACAGCCTAACAGAGTCAGGGTCACTATGCTGATTTTCGCGCCACAAAAGCCATGTCAGAAGCGTCGCTTTGCTCTAAAAGCATAAGAAAATTAGGTTTGCCGAATAACATCATTACATCTAATAGTTGTGAAGCTGATAATTCCGTTTTCCCAGATTCCCAGTTTGAAATGGTTGCTTGGTCAACTGGTGTAACCAGGCTTTTACCTAATTGAGCCTGTGTTAAGTTCATGTCTTGACGCAGTCTGCGTATAGTCATTTGAATATAACGTTTAGCATCTTGTGTTTGCGCTTTACGCGAACGTTCATTTCTAGAGATCACACTCATAACATATCCATATCTATTTTCAGCATTCTACTAACATTAAGCTGGATATGTTTACTAACAGAGCTAGTTCACCCAACTAAAAGTCAGAAAAAATGATTAAATTAACCCCGACCCAATTAGACAACTGAATTCATTTAATGTAGTCTATCTGGGTCAACTGAGTAAATAATTGATCGGATTGGGTTATATGTCAACAACTTTTGCAACAAGATTGAAACAACTAAGGGTTTCCTTAGAAGAATCACAAATTAGTTTTTCTGAAATATTAGATATACCTACCGCCTCATATCGTAAGTATGAAAAAGGAGAGAGGGAGCCTACGCTATCTGTAATTGAAAAGTTTTTTTCACACCCGTTAACGGAGAAGCATGCGTGTTGGTTAATCACTGGCCAAGAGAGACCCAATGCGACCACTTTAACCCCATCCACTCAGTCAGAAAATGTAACCCAATCGTACGATAAAGACTTTGAATCTCAGTTTTTGAAAGCAGCAAAAGAAAGTTTACTCTTTATTTGCCACCTTGGATGGTTTAAAAGAGGTAAAGAAGTCAACTTCGATAATTGTGGCAAAATTTTATTGAGAGACCTACAACCATTTTTAGACAAACGAGTTGTAAACCCAACTAAAAAGGTCGGCTAGCGCAAAACATGTCGAATGCTAGTTAAACATAGCAATAAATTCAAATTTCAGTATCGAGCCAAAGGATACAAAGGCAAAGCAGGTTACTATTGCGTAACGACGTCTGCTTTCGAATAAAATTCTAATTTGGCAGCGCCTCTCATATAAAGCATACAAAAGCCCATTCCTTGTAGCTAATAGCTCACTAAAATACATATTTACCCTAAGTATTTGTCACTAAGACTCTGTGGTAGCTTGAATCGGCTTCAATTCGTTTTATAAATTAAATAGAACCATAAGGGAAATAAATTGAGTGCACCATTGCAGAGTACACAGTATGGTAAAGTAGTATGCGCGGAGATTATTTTATAACTTTAAGACTAGGTTTTGGTTCTGTCTCTTCTTGAGTTTGATAATTGAAATCTTTTGAATCGTCTCGAAAATCTTCAACGCGCTTTAAAACCATTTGTACGCCATCATGCTTTGCTAGGTCATTTTCACTTTCTAATGCCTCTCCTAAGTCCATAACAATTTCGTAGGCTTTATTGTAGAGCTCGTCCGGTACCTCTGTTTCCTCTTTTGTTTTGACCAAAAAAGCTCGGACTTTTTTTTCGAGGCGAGTTAATTCGTGACCATTGATGACTACCGCCAAAATAAAACAAATGACCAAACAATAAATCAACAATAAAACTATTAGTAGTGGCATGTCAGCTTTCCCTAGCAAACTTATTGATCATGAAGATCTTCAACGGGTATTTCGCGACCAAGATAAATTGAACAATGGTAATTGTTAGGAGCAATATAGAAAAAGCTGAGTTGAATGCAGCAATATCCATATAACCATAAACAATTAGCTGGGTTGTTTTTAATACCATACTAAGAAATTGCAGGTAACAACAAAACCTCGCAACAGGAGAAAACGTACAGCCTCTCACAGCATGCAAAAGTGTCAAGGTAATAATGATAGAAGCTGACGTACAGGCCGCGATAAAATGGTAAATCTGCCTCAGAGCCATTGGTTCAATAGGCAACGTTACTATGTAATCTAGCAGCTGTTGAAAAAGTACGTAAAAAACAAGTGTTACCAAGGCAGCCAGAAAACATGAGTGCAACTCATGGTCAGCTCTCGTTTTAAGACTTCCAGAACGGCCAAACAATAAGCCTAAACGATACTGCTTAAAGTAATAAAGCAAATAAACGACAACAAGAAGCATGAGTGCTTTAAGTACCCAGCTAATTAAGTCTATAAATTCATTCATAAATGTGAGTTACTATAAAACTTCTAGGTAATTTAAGCACATATTATTCTGGTCGTTAATCAGCTCGCATTCAAACACTCTACCTAAACCACTCATTATTATTGTTTTGTCATTTTTCGGCTGCTTTTTATAGTTTAAAATTCCTTAACCGCTTAAAAATCCGTTTTGAACAAACATAAGCTGCTCATTTTCCGTGAAGAAAAAAGAGATAGTGCTAAGCCTCAACACTTATTTCACGACCCATAAGCCGTTTCTCTTCTTACAAGCTTGATCGTCTAGTTCAGATTCACCTTCGTCGATTTTATTCGTCTCAGGTTGTTTTTGATTTCTAAACTTTTCAACACGTCGAAATACGCTCTTGACACCATCATACTTGACCATGTCATTATTGCACTCCAGTACCGCTCCCAAATCATCTACTATTTCATACGCCTGATAGTAATCTTTTTGGGTGATCACGTCTTCGCTATCTGCAGAGTCCTTTGCAATTAGTTTTTTTAACTTTTTTTCTATATTATTTAGGCTATGACCCTTTACTATCACGGTTAAACAGATAGTAATTGCCAACATATAAAGTAATATAGCAGCGATTAGCATTGTCACAGTTTATACCTTGTTTGTATCTAGTAACGTATATATTACAAGTAATAGTTAAATTGCCGCATAAACATCAGGAGTCTCAAATTTTTGCTCAAGACACCATATTCAAGTCCACCACCTTACTGAGTCTTCAAAATAATCATCAGTAAATATTCCGGCACTAAAATAATATGTCCCCCAAACTAGAATTGCAACCTCTAATTTTACATTTTGTAAACAATACAGAGGTGCAAGCCTTGTTTAGGTTAAAATGATAAGCTATTGAACAGATTGAGATTTAATTCGAACGCAACGTTAGAGCGTTTTTCTTCCAGAAAATGCATGCATTAACGTCATCCCATCCACTAAATCTAGCTCACCACCGACGGGCATACCGTGGGCTATTCTCGACGCTTTAACATCAAGGTTACTACAAAGTTCTGCAATGTAATGCGCTGTTGCTTCCCCTTCAACCGTTGGGTTTGTCGCAAGAATAACCTCTTGAATACCACCTTGTTGTAACCTGCCTTGGAGTATATCTAGACCAATCTCTTGAGGCCCAATACCATCTAACGGCGATAGATGTCCCATTAAAACAAAGTATAATCCACTATATTGCCCGGTTTGTTCTATAGCGAGCACATCTGTTGGAGATTCAACAATACACAGTAGTCCAGTGTCTTGACGTTTTACACTAGTGCAAATATCACAAATAGACGTTTCTGAAAATGTTCGGCAAGATTCACAATGGCCGATGCTCGTCATTGCTTCGGTCAAACAGTTACCCAGTTGAGCTCCACCATCACGGTCTCGCTCCAGTAAATGAAAAGCAATGCGCTGAGCAGACTTGGGACCGATCCCAGGTAAGCATCTCAATGCTTCAACTAAGGCGGCTAATTTTGGTGATAACTGCATATATCCTCAATGTCGGTACCTTTGCACCGAATGAAATGACTCGCTAGAGTGCGATAATAAGTGATTCAATCAGTGATTGAAAGCAATCAAATAAACACAAAGTTCAATTGCTTCTATTTTGTCCTTCCCTCCATTGTTTATTAGAATAAAAACTAGTTTTTATTCTTCAACAGATAAGAGAAACCTAAGCCACTAGCAAAACCAAATAGGTGCCCAGAGCTACTTGTTTGCTCAGAAAAGTCAAAAAGAGTAGCGAAAAAGCGAATGTTCGCATAATAAGTTAGCGCAATTAGTGCCGCCAAGTACACAAATCCGATAAGGTTGCGTTGAAATAATGCCATGCCAATTAGATAGCCGTAATAACCCATAATAATGCCAGATGCACCTATATGATTTCCGTCCCCTGCAAACAACCAAACGCAAAGACCTGTACTTACAGCTATACCCAGCGTAGCTCTCTTAAAACAAGCCTGTTTGCTCATGAGGTAGCCGCTAATAGCTAAGCCTATTAAGTTTCCACTCAAGTGCGACCAACCATTATGTATGAATGGCGAAGTAAAGATACCGATTAAATGCAATTCATTTTGTGGAATAATGCCAAAGGCATTTAAAGGCACACCAATCAGATCCAGTAATACCACTAAAATCATGATTGCCGATGCATATAAAATCAGCGAAAGGTTACTTGGTGGAAAAAATTTCGACTTCATATCTCATTGTGTTTCTCGATTGTAATTGACGTAACATCGAAGATGTCACCGACGCGCAGTCGATGACCCTTCAAATGCCATTGCTTTGCCACTAATAGCACTTCTGTTAAAGTTTATCCTTTTAAATGACTTGCTTCCCCATCGTTATAACATTCTTGTACAGTTTCTTATCATTTCCTTTGGTAAGTACAAACACAGTAATGTCGGACTCTATTTCCAATGAACCGATTATTTTTTCAGCCAAATTGTCAGAGATATAAAACCCGCTTTTAGCGTTCACTGCAAATATCAATACGTGGCTATCAGCAAAGTTTTTTACTTTTTTTTGTGCTACCCATGCTGCTTTTACTTTCTTATTTGCTTTGATTTGTTTGACTAAAGGAGCCAATAAGTTTTCAGGTATTGTCGTTGGCTCTATAGTATCTTTGCAGCTAACAGCATTACGCTCTTTACTTGCTTCTCGATAAATTCCTTCCAGATTATGCATTCTCTCTAGCCAAACATTCGCTTCCTCTGTGCGCTCTTTGTCAACGAGATACATATAAGCAACCTTTGACGATGCTTCTAACAACTCATGTTTTGCTGAAGCCTTTTCCAAGTATTGCAGCCCCGTATCATCTTTTTGTGCCAATATAGCTTTTCCTAATGCAAATTGACCATCAGCATCATTGGGATACAATTCATTGAAAGCGCGATATAAGCGTATCGCTTCATTTTCACTCACAAACTTTTCCTGCAAATATGCCAACCTCCAAAGCTCATCCTTGCTCAATTCTTTGATTCCTTTAATTTTCAGCCTATCATATTCCAGTTTCTCTTCCTGAATGAACTTATGCTCTTGCTTCCAACCATCTAAGTTCCATTCACTCCATTGCGCATCCAGCATCATCGCAACTTCATTGACTCGTTCACCAAATAGTCGCTTTACAGCAGAATTTTCTGTAGGAGAAAAATCAATACTTTCCCCTTTTAAAGCAGTAAGTCTATCCGTTAAACAAGGGTGCGTATCTCGGTAATTTGTAACCTCTTTTTTAGCGAAATTGATTGCAGAAATAGCCTCATTAGCTGAAATTTCGTTTTGCTGCATGAACTTTACAAGACCAGCAAAAGGTAAAATATGGGGTTCAGGCAACTCTAGTATAGAATTGCTAAACGGCTTCCAGTAGTTTTCTTGGATGAAGTTTGAATATGCATGTAACTTCAATAAGGCTGAAGCAGCAACTTCATTTGACGACTGTTCGCCGGCAACATGATCAGCTTCGTATTCATTTTGCCTAGCTAAAGCAAACGAGTAAGCAGAAAATCTAGGGCTATACCAATTAAAAAAAGCCCTAATTGGGGCGGTCGTCCACCCATTATGTTGTTCAAGGTTGAACATCATATTCTGCCAAGACTCTCTAGCTCGATATATACAGCCACTAAACTTACTGTGATTTCCAGACAAATGCGCTAGCTCGTGCGCAACAACCGATTTCGTCTCTTCAATAGTCAAAGACAATAACAGTTCAAAACCAACTATTAGTGTATTGTGCATAAACCCAAATGCTAGGAACCTTGGAGTTTGAACAATTGCAGCATTAAACTCTGGAGTAATAATTACTTGGTGTATACGCGGGGCCTTCAAGTTACATTGAAGTTCATCGATTATGCTGAATAACTCTGGTGAGTGTTCCCTCGTAATAATGACACCTTCAGGTTTAGGCCACCTTATAAATACAGACTTGAATAGTACCCACGCCATAATTAACAGAGGGATAAACAATTTCTTCTTGAATAGTAGTAATAAGAACATTGAACTGGAAAAGGCCAGCCAAACAGTGCCAGCAAAAAGTCCAAATAGAACAAAGGTGATTGCTAAAATAATCGCATAGCCAAGTATAGAATAGCGAAATAGCTTACGCTCATATAATTTGGGATCGTTAGAAAGGTCCCGTTCGGCTTGCGCTAGCAGATTTTGAATTTTTTCTTGTTTTCTGTCCATAGAATATAACGTCTCCAATTGAGTGAGCTAAACTTGTAACCTTGACTAATGTCTAAAATTTCTAATAAAAGTAATAAATTAAATTAGGTTTAATTTACCATTACCCTACTAAGCTTGCCAACAAACCATCCAGTTTAATTGGATAATATCGTGCCATATCTTTTACCTTGATGTGATATATCGGAGCCCTTTTGAAGTGGCTTTTCGAGCTAAGATTAAATAAGCAGTCAATTTTTATCCCTGTTCTACAACTTACACTTAAGTAGTCAGTCGTGAGTATTGTGCACAACGTCACAAGAGAAAATACCCTATTTATTCCCTGTGCTTCTTTGGTATCCCAAATTTTAAACAAAAAAATAGCGCCAAAAGGCGCTATTTTTAAAGGATTCTAAATTAGAACGGCATTTTGAAGCCTGGAGGCATCTGCATACCACCAGTTACTTCTGACATACGCTTTTGAGTTTCTTCACCTACACGACGTACAGCATCATTAACTGCTGCCGCAAGTAAGTCCTCAATCATGTCTTTGTCATCTTCCATTAGGCTTTCATCAATTTCTACACGACGAACATTATGGCTACCTAGCATTGTAACTTTAACTAAGCCAGCGCCTGCTTCGCCTGTAACTTCTAGGCTTTTAATCTCTTCTTGGGCTTTTTCCATGCGCTCTTGCATTTGCTGAGCTTGCTTCATGATATTGCCCATTCCACCTTTAAACATAGTGTGCTCTCTTACTTCAAAAATTAATTGGCTAAAAGATAAGGTCTATTGTAACTAATTACAATGCCTTTACCGATTTTTCGTTTACCGTTGCGTCAAATTCCGCCACCATTGTTTGAATCACAGGATCTGAATTAACAGCGTCTACAGCCTCTAAATATCGTTGATGATCTATGTCCTGTTGAATTAAAAATGGCGTTGACTGCACTTGCTCAACAAACTCTAATTGTAAATCAATAGACTCATTAAGCACTTTCGCAAAAGACTCCTGTAGTTTTTCTCTGAGCATAGGTGAGTCTAAGTGTTGTTGGCTTAATTCCGTTCTCAATAAACACGTGTTTGCCTGTTTATGATACATGGCATGCAATGCAAACTGCCTAACACGCCCACTTAATTCCATCGCTTCAATCAACTTGGCCCAATCATCTTTTTGATGTGCAAATTTAATTTCACTAATAGGGCTGACAAAGTTTTCAGGAATTGGGATCTCAATTTTGTGTTCCTCTTCATCTGATTTAGATTGCTGAGGAGTAAGTTGCTCAATTAATTCAGGCGCTAGTTTACTTTCATCTTTTTTAAAGCGCTCGGAGATCTCTGGTTTTTTGGCCTTAGGCTTGTGAATGTGCTGCGTGGATGTAACATCTCCCCTCGTGTTATCACCATGGCTACCTACCGGTGCTGCACTTGACTCTGAGAAATTACCCACCGGCTTTGTAGCAAAATCAGCTCGCGGTAATGCGCTTTGTGTAACAACTTTCTCTACTGACTGTGTCACGCCCGCCTGTTCAGGCTTTTTTGGCGGTTCACTGCCTCCCAGCAATTTGCCTGCTCCTGAGATTTGCCTATTTTGTAATATCTTAGCAATTGCCGACTGAGCTTCACCTTGTTTTTGTGAATACAAAGTTTGGGGGTCCTGAACACTTGCTGGAGATTGCTGAGCAGGCTGGTTCGTTGCCATATCTGGGTTGACAGGTGCATTATCATTTGGTTGATATTGAGCTTGCTCATCAAAACCTTGTGCTGCTGCTTGCGCCATCACATCATTGAACTGCTGTTCAATAGGTGGCAACTGCTCTTGAGGTGCAGTCATTGAATTTGGACTAGGTTCTAATTGCGTAACGTGCTGCGGGCCACTTTGCGACTCAGAATTATTTGTCACAGAGTGGTGATTTGGCGATTCCGCTCCGCTATTTTGAAACTGGTTACGTTGAGCTGCCATAGGCGTTGTTCGTTCATTTACCGGTTGCAGCTGAGTTGCGAGGCTGTCTTGCGACATACTTTCAGTAGTTTGCTTTGGCTGTGCCTGTGTATTTGCCGACACTGGCGCCTGCGCTTTACTCTGATTAGTATTTAATATATCACGCAAAGCACCGGCCCGAGATTTACCCGAGCTTTGTCCGCTGTTCGTACCAGAGGCCGCAGGAACTTGCTGAGACAAATCAGTACCTTCAAAAGCGAGTAAGCGTAACATCACCATTTCGAAACCAAGTTTGGCATCCGGTGCCCAACTTAAGTCCTTTTTACCAGATAGCAAAAGCTGATAATAAAATTGTGCTGTTTGAGGTGAAATTTGCTCTGAAAGCGTTTTTATCTGCTGCTTATCAAACTGTCCTATATGCGCAGCTTGAGGCACTAATTGAGTCAACTGAATGACATGCATCAAAGAAATTAAGTCATCAATAACACTCGTGAAGTTACCATTTTTTAGTGCAATGTTGTCAATTTCTGAC
The DNA here is from genome assembly GCF_001625575.1 of Pseudoalteromonas luteoviolacea S2607. Classification (GTDB taxonomy): domain Bacteria; phylum Pseudomonadota; class Gammaproteobacteria; order Enterobacterales; family Alteromonadaceae; genus Pseudoalteromonas; species Pseudoalteromonas luteoviolacea_E. Next base: position 25,437 of record NZ_AUXV01000022.1, on the reverse strand, counting down.
ATTAGGGCCGAACCATCTTGGCATAGAATTGCGCTCATTAATAACATTGCATGAGCGCTATCCATTAACCCTAGCATTTGCTGAACGGCAGAAACGCTAAGCTGACCATTGGTCTGAGCTATCGCCTGATCTGTCAAACTTAAAGCGTCGCGCATACTGCCATCAGCTGCCTTAGCGATAATATCTAGCGCTTCTTGCTCAAACTGAAAGTTCTCGCACGGTAAAATCTTTGCAAGTTGCTCAACGATTTGACCTTTGGCCATTGCATTTAAGTTAAATTGTAAACATCGCGATAAAATCGTTATCGGTAATTTTTGTGGATCAGTGGTCGCCAGCAAAAACTTCACATGCTCAGGAGGCTCCTCTAGCGTTTTAAGCAACGCATTAAAGCTATGTTTAGAGAGCATGTGTACTTCATCAATTAAATACACCTTATATCGACCTCTGGTCGGTGCATATTGAACGTTATCAAGTATCTCTCGCGTATCTTCAACTTTTGTACGTGAAGCAGCGTCTATCTCAATCAGGTCAATAAACTTCCCTGACTCTATTTCTTCACACGTACCGCACTGCCCGCAAGGAGTTGATGATATGCCCTCTTCACAGTTTAAGCTTTTTGCAAAGATCCTAGCAATGGTGGTCTTGCCTACTCCACGAGTCCCGGTAAACAAATATGCATGATGTAAACGCTGTTCATTTAACGCATTGATTAAAGCCTGTTTTACATGCTCTTGCCCCATCATTTCGTGGAATGATTGAGGCCGCCACTTTCTTGCTAAGACCTGATAGCTCATCGATATTACTCGCCGTCGAACTCTACTAATTTTAAAATATTGATGCCAAGCGCTTCGACTCTTTGCTCACCACCTAGTTCTGGAAGTGATATTACAAATGCAGCATCTGTCGCTTCACCACCTAAACGTGATACCAACTTAGCCGTTGCTTCAATCGTACCGCCAGTCGCAAGTAGGTCATCAACCAATAGTACTTTGTCACCTTGATCGATTGCATCTTTGTGCAGCTCTAGCGTGTCTTCACCATATTCTAATTGATATGATTGACTGACTACTTCTCTAGGCAACTTTCCTGGTTTGCGAACAGGAATAAAAGGAATACCTAACTCTAATGCCAATGGGGCACCGAAAATAAAACCTCTAGATTCTGTACCAATAATTTTGTCAAAGCCTTGATTTTTGTATGCATCAACAAAAGCATCTAACGTTGCTTTGAACGCAGCTGGGTTGGCAAGCAAAGTTGTTACATCTCTAAACATGATCCCTTCTTTAGGATAATTAGGGACTGTTGCAATGCTATCTTTGATCAAAGCAATATTTTCTTGTGTCATAATGGTTCGTTTTTAGATTTTAAGTCGAAAGAAGATGATTATAACAAGAATGGATCGAGTTGAAACGAGATTGAGTGAAATTCGAGGAAAAAACAAAGCCTAAATCAATTAATGGGTCCAACTTGGCTAGTTTGTGACCCATCATAAAAAATATAACGATTTTAGAACCACACTTAGTTTCCGGCTCCTAGCGTTAGCCAACCTAAAATTGCGTTTAAGCAGCCTATCACGACAAAACAAGCTAGAAAGGCCAAGAAGTATTTAACATTAAATGGATCTTTACAATCACTTTCAGACATAGTGGTTACCTTATTTGAGACCTTACACTGATACGACACAATGTCAGGCCAAAGCACGAAACGTGCGCCAATATTAGTAGATGTTATTAGGCAAATAAAGTATTACTAGTCCTTTTATCAACAATAATACCCAATGATACAAATTGCTGGAGGGTCTGCTGAGCACCAATTGCCAATTGCTCAGACGTAAAGTTAGGCAGTTGCTCCGCGATATTGAGACAAAGTTCAGTAATGCTTATCCCAGGTACGGTCGTTATGGCGTCTAGCAACATTACTGTCATAGGATTTACAGAGATAAATTGCGTTTCATCATCGAGGTCTCTGTAAACAACGAAGCAATAAGGTCCGCCCTCTGGAGATTGTGGTTGAAACTCTGTTTGAATTTGATGCACAGGAAACTCATAATGCACGCACCGCACGGTATTTGAAACAAATAAAGCGGTATCTAACTCCAGAGCAGACTGCCTTTTGCGCTCACTTTTGTCCCGCTCACAAATAGATACGTCCAATTCTATCCATTCATAATGTGCAAGTTCATACATAAAGCTGGGGTCGCAGTCTTTTTTAATATAATCAGTTTCTAGATAGTTGAGAAACTCTCGGCTGATTTCTAAAAAGTACGGGCTTTTGCAGTCATGTTCGACAAAAAATTGCCTGACCAATCGCTGCCAATTATCCGCTGTATACAAACTTTTCAGTACAGGAAACGCGGATGCTACAAAGTTTTCAATATTATTGAAAAACAGCTCCCTATAGACTTTCATGCGACGATCTTCTATGTCAGATGGCTTAGGTCTATTATCTGGATCTTTAATGTGCGCAACAAAGTCAGCCTGAACTTGTTCAAACGACATTAGGCAATCCCCCTTTGACAAGTTCGATACGCTTCTTGCACGGCGTGAATCTGATCGACTTCCTCTAGCAAAGTTTCCATCGGAGGAATATTAAAATCTCGCTCTAACAAAGTCGGGAAGATCCCGTGAATTTCATACGCTTTGGAAAGTAAGCTCCACACTGGGTCGCAAACATCAGCGCCATGTGTGTCTATAAGCAAATCGTGATCTTCTTCATAGTGCCCAGCTACATGCCCATAAGCAATGCGCTTTGACGGCATTGCTGCGAGGAAGGCTTCTGCATCATAGCCATGATTAACTGAATTTACATAGATATTATTAACATCAAGAAGTAAATCGCAATCAGCTTCTTCTAATACCGCTAGCGTGAAGTCCAACTCCGACATTTCTTGTCCAGGAGCGGCATAGTAAGAGACATTTTCCACCGCGATTCGCCTTTCTAACCTCTCTTGTACCTCCCGAATGCGCTTGGCAGTATGCTTTACAGCTTCTTCAGTAAACGGGATAGGCATCAAGTCATACATATGCCCTGTGCCTGAACAGTAGCTAAGGTGTTCGCTGTAACATTGAATATTGTGTTGTGTGAAAAAGTGCTTTAGTGCCTTTAGGAACTCTATATCCAGCTCAGCTGTAGCACCAAGCGATAACGATAGCCCATGGCATACGAAGTTATGTTGCTCCGTTAAACGAGAAAACTGTGTACCAAACTTTCCACCTAGGTTCATCCAGTTTTCTGGTGCTACCTCGTAAAAACCTACCTTATTAGAAGGGGTCGCTAAAACCTCTTCCAACATTTCTCGACGTAACCCTAGACCAACGCTACCGATAGCTTTCTTCATCAATACTCCTACAGGCAAAACACCTAACTAACCGTTTACTTTATTACTTTATCCGACTAGTGGCTGCCACCGCATTTGCCTTCACCACATTTGCCTTCTGATTTGCTCTTTGCGCTACCGCCGCACTTGCCTTCGCCACATTTGCCTTCAGACTTACTCTTTGCACCACCGCATTTGCCTTCACCACACTTGCCTTCAGATTTGCTTTTAGCGCCACCGCATTTGCCTTCGCCACACTTGCCTTCTTTGCTTTTAGCATCACCGCCGCATTTGCCTTCACCGCACTTACCTTCTTTACTTTTAGCATCGCCGCCGCATTTACCTTCACCGCATTTGCCTTCTTTACTTTTCGCGCCACCGCATTTACCTTCACCGCATTTACCTTCGCTGGCATCTAATTGATAACCTGCAGTCATCACTTCATAAGAGAAAGGGTTTGCAGATGCATCTGTTGATGTAAGTGCTGCTGTGCTTACAACTGCTGCGCTTAACGTCAAAGCTAATGAGTTTTTCTTTACTGTGTTCATAGTGTTATCTCTCAGTCTTTAATTCGGGTTCGTTTAATAGACCCCATTTCCTTAAAACTAATTTCAAAGTTTTTTAATTTTTGAGTTTCGAGCGTTTCAATATCGGCTATTTCTTTAGAAGTAAAGGCAAGATTTATATTAATTATTATCTCCTTCTCATATAGAATAGCGCGAATTTTCAATTGGTGCAGTGCTCATGAAACTTATATTGGCCCCGATGGAGGGCGTAGTCGATTTTAAAATGCGAGAATTGCTGTCTGACTTAGGCGGCTTTGATCTCTGCGTGACTGAGTTTATCCGTGTGGTTGATCTCACTCTGCCAAGGCGAGTGTTTATGCGCTATTGCCCAGAACTATTAAATGGTGGCTATACACGAGCAGGAACACCCGTTCGAATACAGCTTCTCGGTCAAGTCCCTCACGTGCTCGCGGCGAATGCAAGAAAGGCTGTTAAACTTGGCTCTCACGGCGTTGATCTCAATTTTGGCTGCCCTGCCAAAACAGTAAACAAAAGCAAAGGCGGCGCAGTTTTACTCAAAGAGCCAGAACAAATGTACCAGATAATCAAAGCTGTAAGAGACGCGGTTCCTGAAGAGCACGAAGTAAGCGCTAAAATTAGGCTTGGATTTGACGATGATGCAAATAGCACAGAAATTGTAGACGCGGTGCAAAGCGCAGGTGCTTCCAGCCTTGCAATTCATGCCAGAACCAAACGCGATGGATACCGCCCTCCCGCCTACTGGGAGAAAATACCACCTCTGCTCTCGAGACTTTCCATCCCGGTTGTTGCAAATGGGGAAATTTGGCAGGTAGAAGATGCAGTTCGCTGCCAACAGCAGAGTCAATGTTCTGACTTGATGCTAGGAAGAGGTGCATTAGCAACACCTGATCTTGCTGCAAAAATAAAAGCGCATATGCAAGGCGTTAGTTATTCACCGTTAACATGGCAAGAAGTGGTTTATCATATTGTGCACTCTTCCATGCACCAAGATGAGAATGTCAGTGAGAAATACTTTTCTTCACGCACCAAGCAATGGCTTGGATATTTGAAGTTACAATATTCAGAAGCACATGACTTGTTCGAAGAAATTAAACGTTTAAAAGCCAAAAGCGATGTTGTTGATGTTTTGGAGAAATATGCAAAGTCCCCGTCACTTGATTCAAATCATAGCATCTAACTGTCTGCAATAGATAATGGTCATTCAGAGGAGAACCTGCCCATGAATGATAATCTACTAAACCAGTACCAATTAAAGCTAGCCGATGAACTAGTGCAAACTCGTGAAAGCTTTATTGAAGATTTAAAAACGACGAGTAATCCGGTTACATCTCAGCTTGCTGAGATGCTTCAGCAAACATCCCCCTCAGATTGGGTTGACAGTATTGATGACAAAATTTGCCCCAGTCAATTTCCAAACTACACGAGGCTCGTTCAGATTGAGGCCGCAATGTGCCAAATTGACATCGGGCAGTTTGGGTTTTGCTGCGATTGTGAAAAAGAAATAGAAGTGGAGCTGTTAAATCAAGACCCCACAACACAGCGATGTAAATGCTGCCAATCTAAATCGTAGATAATGCCTTTATATATGGCAGTATGGCCATATTAGTCGCTGGATAAAAAGCGATATTTTTCAACAATGCATGGGCTTGAGCGTCATTCAGGGCTAACCGGGATTGAAGTCTATGCATTGCTTGATCTTGTGACCAAGCATACAAATGAATACCAAGGTCCACCTCCGCAACGACGGCCAACACTTTCCATTTTGACAAAGGGATACGCTCATAACAATTGGCCAGTGTCCTCTTAATGTCAACATAGCTATCACGCCAATTCAGCCCTGGCATGGCATCGCAGTATGCGGCAGTGATCGCCAAAATAGCGGGGAAACGTGACTCCGTACTCCCGCTGAATTCAATTGAGCCATTCACAGCCGTTACTCTGGCACTTAAAAACGTAGCCAATTCGTAGGGATCATGAGTTTGGCCAGAGTAATAATTGAGTTTACTTTGATACCACTCTTTGCCATTTGGCAACTGATAAAGGCCAATCCCAGATCGAGCCTTATACTCCGACAAATACTGCTCTAGTGCCTGCTTATGTGCACTATCGAACCTTGACTCGGCCAAATAATCCAGCAGTTGCATACGCTCTAACCTCGACAAAATCACATGGCTCTCGCGCCCAGCTTTCAGTCGAGCCAATACTAACTTTAACCACTCATCCAAGCTTTCATCAGACACTTCTTTGTATGTATGCTTAATTACATCGGTATGTGGTGGCCATGCAAAGAATCGCTCAGGGTAGCGCTCCTGAATCTTCAGATACTTAATTGACTCCCTTTGCTCTTCAGACAAACGAGCCATATCAACGGAGTGAAGCAGTTCATGACGAGACCTTAAATAATGCTCATCAAACGGCATCGCTTTAGTAAGGCCTTCATTTTGGGCTCTCGCTGCATCTGATATAGCAAACCAATTTAGTGCCTGAATGGACCTAAAGAATTCATCAAAAGAGAGCGTTCGCGGAGGCTCAGAGCAAGCGTTTAACAGGAGAAGGCAAGAAAAAGTAAAGAGCGCTATACATCTCTTAAGCATAAAATCCCCAATGATTTAACAGTTATTATCGACAATATTCTGCATTTGATAGTCACGTGATATTGACGCAACAGGTTGGTAGTTCAATGGACTTGAATAGTTTACGCAATCTGAGATAAGAAGTCGTGTTCTAAATCAATATTTGATTTCACAGACTAAAACGAATGAGGTATAGCAAGTATCTACTTTAACTGGCGTGTTTAAAAGGAAATAAAAAAGCCCCTGACGGGGCTTTTTTAATTAAAGACTGATGCCTTTACGTTGTGCTTTCTCTTTAATAAAAGAGGCCCAACTGCGAGCGAACTTGCGTGTCTTAGGATCTTCTTGAGCCTTAACAATCGCACGGTAAGCTTGCTTGTACTTTTCTTGATAAAGATAAGCTTCTGCTAAGTCAGAGTAGATAGTACCCTTTTTCTTAGAACCCAGTTCAAGTGCTTTATTTAAACGAACAACTGCAGCTGCATATTGCAGGTCTTGTAGCAATAAGCTACCAGCCTTTCTATACAGCTCTGCATCGTCTTCAAATTTAGCTGCTTCTTCGTAGTACTGAGCTGCTTTTGCAATGTTCTTCGCTTGGTGGAAGTAACTCGCTGTAGCAGTCACATTTTGCTTGTTACGCTCAATGTTTTTATCTTTGATTGCCTTTTCAAACGTAATAGCCGCTTTGTAAGGAATTTCATTCAAAGAGTAGTAACTACCAAGAATCTTGTAGTGATTCTCTTTCTCAAAATAGCCTTTCTGAAATGCAATTTCCATCACAGTCTGACCTTTACGGTACTCTTCTGTTTGCATATAGAAAGAACCAAGTTGAGTCCAAACTTGTTTGTCTTCAGGGAAGATCTTAACAAGTTCCTCAGCAACACTAACTGCATTCTTAAACTGTTTAAGTTCGAAGTACGAACCAATTTTCAGCATATAGAATGACTTGTTAGGCTCTTCTTTATTTAAAGCAATAGCTTGATCAGCTGGCTTGATTACATCAGCAAACTTTTTAAGTTCATAGTTTGCTTGTGCAATACGACCGTATACTTTCGAGTCTTCTTCACCCGTAAAGTCCATCCAATCGTAATAAGCCTTCTTTGCACCTTCATACTGCTCGGTACCTACAAGTAAGTCACCTAGCAACTTCATAAGATCAGCTTGATCTTTGAAGTTTAGTACGTCAGGAGCAATCGCTTGACGAATGTACTTGATAGCCGTTTTATACTCTTCTTTTTGAGCATAAAGGTTACCTAAGTAACGATTAACCGTTGCTTTATCAAACTCATCTGAAGCGTCGATTTCAAGTAACAAAGCAATTGCTTCATCTACTTTATCTTCGTTGTAAAGGTCAAAAGCTTTGATGACCTTTTTACCAACACGCTCACCCATGACTTTTGTCTTAGCTTTTTTGCGCTCTTCGATCTTTGCAGGATCTGGAGCAGCAACTGCTGCGGTGCTCAGTGCACCGCCAGCTAAAGACATCATCAGAGCAAGAGCTGTTGCTTTTGACATTTGCTTCATATCTTACTCCTTAGTCTTGGTTAAGTTTGAAATCAAGTTGAACTTGAATACCAAATTGCTTTTCAGGCTTGCCGTCAACAATCTTTGGTCTGTATTTCCACTTACGAAGTGCTCTTTGCGCTTCACGGTTGAAAATACGCTTCGGTTCAGCTGCGATTACTTTAATATCTTCTACACCACCTAGCTCATTGATTGTAAATTCAAGCTGTACCCAGCCTTCTTTACCATCACGCGCTGCTTGCGGTGGGTATTTAGGTTCAATACGAACGATCGGTGTTGCTTCACCATCACGACCGAAATCACCCGGGCCACTCAGACCACCTGCCGTACCACCAATATTGATGCTAGGCATGTTAAAACCGATAGCGCCTGCAGCAGGATTTGATGTCTCTGGCTGCGGCGGCTGCGGCTTAGGCGGCTGCTTTGGCGGTGGAGGAGGTGGAGGCGGTACACGCTTCCTCTCCTGCACGTCTGATTCAGGTGGATTCGACATAATCTCGACTATGATCTCTTCCTTTTGGTTGTCTGCCCTATCAGCTCCACCGGAGATTAGGTAAGACATAAAGAAGAACAAGCCGAAAGTTACTGCCCCACCTGCTAGAAGTGAAAACAGAAATCGAATCATTACTTAGCTCCAGCTATTGAAATCTTCAGACCGTCATCAGTTGCCTTGATTTGGTCCATTACCTTCACAACAACACCGTGCTTAGCACCTTTATCCGCTTGGATAATTACTGTCTCAGTTTGTTGTTCAGCCAATAGATTTTCAAGGTTAGCGCTTACACGCTCAACATCTACCTGACGCTTATCCATCCAAATCTCACCGTTTTCACGGATTGCGATAAAGATGTTCGCATTTTTCTTAGTTTGAGCCTGTGCAGCTTTTGGCTTTTTAACTTCAATGCCTGCCTCTTTAACAAAAGAGGTAGTTACGATGAAGAAGATCAACATGATGAATACGATGTCAAGCATCGGTGTCATATCTACTGCTGCTTCTTCTTCTTCACGAAAACGCTGTTTACGTGCCATATTTATATCTCTCTCTAGTGATGTGGCAAGCTATCGATTAGTTTTTCTTTAGCCATTTTTGCTCTCGCCTCAAGACGAGTACTAAAGAATACACCAGATAGTGCCGCAACCATTCCAGCCATTGTTGGTATCGTCGCCATTGAAATGCCTGATGCCATCAAACGCGGGTTACCAGTACCTTGAGTAGCCATGGTTTCGAATACCGAAATCATACCTGTAACAGTACCTAGTAGACCGATTAATGGACACATTGCAACCAATGTTTTGATAATCAACATACGCTCATCTAATTTTTCAGACGCTTCAGAAACCCATGCTTCACGGATTCTGTGTGCGTACCAAGATGTAGTATCTTGGCGGGCATCCCATTTAGCTACAATCCCCTTATGCATTCTAGGGAACTCAACTAATAGGAACCAATAGCGCTCAATCATTAATACCCACATAAGAAAGAGTGCCATTGCGACAACGAATAGTACGTCGCCGCCTGTAGCAACAAAATCCCTGATAGATTCCCACGTCTCCACCAGGACTAGCATTATGCTTTCTCCTTCTCCGCGTGCGCAGCAACGATACCCGCGCTTTGCTCGTCAAGAATGTGTAGGATTGATTTACTACGACCAGCAACAATAGCGTGAAGTAGGATTAGTGGTAGCGCAGCAATTAGACCAAGAGCTGTTGTAACAAGTGCTAGAGAGATGTTACCTGCCATGATCTTCGGATCACCAGTACCGAATAGAGTGATTGATTCGAACGTCAAGATCATACCTACAACCGTACCTAGTAGACCTAGTAACGGAGCGATAGCTGCAAGGATCTTGATGATGTTGATACCAGCTTCAATGCGAGGCGTTTCACGTAGAATTGCTTCGTCAAGTTTAAGCTCAAGGTTCTCAACGTCTTGGTTCTTGTTATCGTGGTACACTTTCAAGATACGGCCAAGTGGGTTGTTATCACTTGGGTTATTAGCGTTCTTGATTTGTGACTTGATCTTAGCACCAACTACCATTAGGTCTAGGAAACGTACTAATGCGATTAGTGCACCTAGCGCTAACAATGCAGTGATGATGTAACCAACAGTGTCACCTTGGTGCCAACGCTCTTCAACACTTGCTTTTTGCGTGTTTAGACGAAGGATAGCACCACGAGTTGGATCTACTACGAAAGGAACGTAGCTGCTTGCAGACGTGTTAAGCAGATCAGAAACTGTTGCAACAACGTTTGAAGCAGGTTGCTTACCTAGAGGAACAATTGATTTGTTCTCTGCATCGTATACAACATAACCGTCTTTAGTTACAAGGTTGAAGTTACCAATACGAGTAACTTGCTTAACATTGATGTCACCGCTTAGCTCAGCTACTTCAGCTTCGAAAGTAGAAGTCTTAGCTGATTCAGTCATTTCTGTTTGGAATGCAATCCAAAGCTCTTCAAGTTCACGAGTAGTTGGTAGCTCTTTAGCTGCAGCTAGTGAACGAAGAACTTCAGCACGTCCTGGCTTTTCAGCACTTACGATTGACGCTTCGATTGAACCGATTGCATCAGCTGATGAACGACGTACAACACCAAACATCTCACCAAGAGTACCCTGTGCATTTACTAGCTCAGTCTCTTTATCAGCAAGTGTGATTTCGTTTTGCTTGAATTCTCTGTTAAGACGCTCACCACGTGCTTTTTCAGCAGCTAGGTCACGCTTTGCTTTGTTTAGTAGTGCTTGCTTGTCAGCACGCTCAGACAAGAACTCTTGCTCACGAGCTTTGTTAATTTTACCTTCAGAAATACGATTCTGTTTAACTTGCTCAAGGATCTTGTCTAGTGCTTCCGTGTTTGCATGTGCATTCAACGCGGCACCAGCAGAAACTGTTAATGCTGCAGCAACTGCAAAACCTTTAAATAGTTTCTTCATGTTTTATTACTCCGCGCCGAAAATAGGAAGTTTAACTAGTTCTGGGGCAGCCTGACCACGTGCAATACGGATCATGTCTTTGATAGGCTTAAGGTATTCTTCACCTAGAGATTGCCACTGCTTAGCATTGTTGTCCCAAACCCATGCATTCTTTTGATCGAATGATTGAGCAACATATGCGATACGACCTAGACGAGCGAAGTCAACGTTGATGTTTTTACCGTTAATTTCAAGAGAACCTTGAGAAGCTGTCATTGCTGTGCCGTATGCAGTTTCAACAGTGTAAGCTTCTAGTACCTGACGGTACTTCTCTGAAGTAGTTACTTTTGCGTTTGAAAGAGTTTCACGTAGTCTTTCTACGCGCTCTAAACGCTTTTCAGTATCGAACGGGACGTCCGCTTTGATGAATTGCTCGAGTGTATCAATCATGCGATACATCAAAGGCACAACGTCTTGCTTAGTTTTATCAACTGTCGCGATTTGACGCTCTAGAGACTCAATGTTTGCATTTTGGTCCGCTACCAAACGTGCAACGTGGTCGTTGTAAACTTTTAAAAGTTCTGTTTCATCGACAGTAGTGCGGTATTCTGCAATCATTTCGATTGACTGACCGTAAATATTATCAACTTTTTCTTGAGACTTTTGAGCAGCCTTTTGAGTTTGCTGACCTACTTTCTGTATGTCATTCAAAGGATCTGCCATCACATTGCTGCTTGCAAATGCTGCTGCGCCGAATAACGCTGAAGCTACAAGACTCTTTCTGATTTTAACAGACATAGTTCCCAACCAATTAAGTAATGTTACTTTTATAATTTTTGCACTCGACTATAGAAGAGTACCCCGGATACCTTTTTAGAAGTATCAACCGTGCAATAATGCTAAATGCATTTGCCCATGTCAACTTCATGTTTAAAACTAATTTTGTAATCGCTTTTCTAATAAAATGAAATAAAACATCACATTAACAACAAAACAACCAAAAAAAACTTAAATCACTTACTTTTCATACACAAAGCAACTTAATTAACAATTTATTACAGTTAAAATTTCGCCAAAAATAGAGCTCGCAAAACTAAAAACTCTTTGATTAGGCTATAATTTTCAAACTGTTAGAGACAAAAATACGTAGAAAAAAATTGCGTATAACACAATATTGTTGTCCCTAAAATTTTTTTTCTTCTTCTAATTGGCAACATAACGCAATGATTTGTCTTTGAAATTCATCTAGGAATAGTGATAAATGGTACCCATCTACCAAACCATGATGTACCTCAATTGATACAGGCAGACTATTTTTGTCTTCATTTAATTTACCAAAAATTATTTTTGGTATGCCTAAATTGTCTTCACTATGCCTTGCATGCTTGAAACTAGTGAATTGAAACCAAGGCAAAATAGATACGTAGACTTGTTCAACCGAGCTACAATTTGATAAAAACATTTCGCCCAATAAAGGTTGCGACAAGCCGACCTTTTTATTCTCTTCTGATTGTTGAATGAATTCATTAACATCGCTACTTTCACTCAGTGTGATGAACCTGAAGGTATTATCCTCTCTTAAAAAGGTACTACTAATTGTCACCTTCTCGGATTCGACGGGACAACCATCGACTATCCGATAACGCATAAAGTCACACTGTTCAATCGTTCGTGATAAACAATAAAGATAGCAGTAAGTGAAGGACAGATCAGCTTGTGAAGCTTTAATATATAGAGAATGAGTATTGAGATTTGTAGTGATATTGAAGTTTGGATCTGCAAAGTCTTGATAAAACTCAAAGTGCTCTTTGCGCTCCCACGAGTCTAAAGCGATTTTTTTCATTTTAACAACTATAAAAAAAGGGCGAATACGCCCTTCATTATAGCTTTTTCAAGTAACGATTATAATCCGTTCTCGATGATTTCTTGCGCTAACTCGTCTGCAATAACGTGAGTAGATTTTTTCTCGTCATCAGAACGCTTAAAAATCTCAGCCAGCGTGTCAAAAATGCCTTCAACATGCTTAGTTGCTTGCGCTTCGTTATAGCCTTCAGGTTTGGTCTCATAATATACATTAATGATACCACCAGCATTGATTACATAATCAGGCGCGTAAAGTACGCCCTTTTCACGCAATACATCACCATGGCGCGGTTCTGCAAGCTGATTGTTTGCACAACCGGCAATGATAGTCGCTTTAATACGAGGAATGGTTTCATCATTGACTGTTGCACCAAGTGCACATGGTGCATACACATCTACATCTAAGTCGTAGATTTCATCAATATCTACTGCCACTGCGCCAAAGTCAGTAACGACTCTATCAACCGATGCTTGATTGATGTCTGTTACAAATAACTTCGCACCAGCTTCGTGCAAATATTTACACAGGCCATACGCTACAGCGCCAAGGCCTTGCACAGCTACTTTTACACCAGACAAGTCTTGGTGTCCAAACTTATGCTGGTACGCTGCTTTAATACCTAGGAACGTGCCTAAAGCAGTAAATGGAGACGGGTTGCCGCTTTTGCCTTCAAGACCTAAAACGTAATCAGTTTCTTTGTGCATCATCATGACATCACCAGTGGTGATATTCACATCTTCTGCTGAGTAATAACTACCGCCTAATCTCTCTAGGTGTCTACCAAATGCTCTAAAAAGTTCTTCAGACTTAATGCTTTTCGCATCACCAATGATCACTGATTTACCGCCACCGAACGGTAAACGAGCTACTGCATTCTTGTAAGTCATGCCTTTAGAAAGACGTAACACATCGTATACTGCGTCTTGATCTTCTGCATAATCCCATAAACGACAGCCACCAACAGCTGGGCCTAGCTTAGTACTATGCACAGCGATAATTGCTTTTAAGCCCGACTTTTCATCTGAGCAAAACACAACTTGTTCATGGTTATCAAATTCAACTTGGTTAAATACAGCCACTTTGATTATTCTCCGATTATTGTCTGAACGTGTCAGATAGCGCTGAAATTGGCTTGACTCTACCACTAACCTTTTAGTCAATCCAGCAAATGAGATGATCTAAGCTCATTACATCATCAACACGCATATATAATCCAAAATAAATTAAATATAAAGATAGGTTTTCTATGAAAACAATTTTAAAAAACATATTTAATTAGAAATACCCATTAAATTTAGAGCTTCTGTTTACGTAAACGTAAAGCAATAGCCCTGTGTAAGTATAAATTTACACGAGCTAGATTCAAATTAAATTGTTAACAATTTTTGCGCTAATTCACTGCCAGTGTATCAAATCATAAACAGTGGAAAGATGACAAATTAAGCGTTCTGAAATATGTTGCGTGCTAAGAGTAAGCACTTCGCGTTGGTAAAAAGATAATTGAGAGGCAGGATATTGGCCAAAGAACAAAGTTGTTATTAAAGAAGGTGGTAACCACCACCTTCTTTATGTTGCTAGTTTATCTTAACTTGCTATCAAGTTCCTCAATCTTAGCTTTCCAGATTGCAGGACCTTGAGTATGTGCATTGGCACCTTCACTATCTACAGCAACCGTTACTGGCATGTCCTCTACTTCAAACTCGTAGATTGCCTCCATACCCAAGTCTTCAAACGCGACCACACGAGATTTCTTGATCGCCTTAGCAACTAAGTACGCAGCACCACCGACAGCCATCAAGTAGACAGCTTTGTTTTGCTTGATTGATTCGACAGTTGCAGGACCACGTTCCGCCTTACCGATCATGCCAACAAGGCCTGTTTTCTCAAGCATCAAATCTGTGAACTTATCCATACGTGTTGAAGTGGTTGGGCCAGCAGGACCTACCACCTCATCACCAACTGCGTCTACAGGGCCCACGTAATAAATAAACTTATTGGTAAAGTCGACACCCTCAGGCAGGCCTTGTCCAGAGTTGATCATTTCTTGTAAACGCTTATGCGCAGCATCACGGCCTGTCAAAATTTTGCCTGACAATAATACCGTTTCACCCATTTTCCAATCTTGGATGTCTTCTTTGGTCAGTGTATCAAGGTTAACTCGGCGAGTATCTTCACCCACTTCCCACGTTACTTCTGGCCAATCTTCTAGTTTTGGCGCTTTCAGATCTGCCGGGCCAGAGCCATTAAGCGTGAAATGTACATGACGCGTAGCGGCACAATTCGGGATCATTACCACAGGTTTCGAAGCTGCGTGTGTTGGCGCTGTTTTGATTTTCACATCAACAACCGTTGTCAAACCACCAAGACCCTGCGCACCTATGCCCAGCTTATTAGCTCTTTCAAAGATATCTAAACGCAGTTTCTCTTCAGCTGTCTCAGCACCACGCTCCTGTAAATCATGAATATCGACAGGGTCCATCAGTGATTCTTTTGCCAGTACAGCCGCTTTTTCAGCTGTACCACCAATACCAATGCCTATCATTCCCGGTGGACACCAACCGGCGCCCATTGTAGGTAATGTTTTTTCAACCCATGCCGCAACGTCATCAGATGGGTTAAGCATTGCCATTTTAGTTTTGTTTTCTGAACCGCCGCCTTTAGCTGCAATCATAACTTCTACCTCTGCACCAGGTACTAAATCTACATGTACAACAGAGGGCGTATTGTCTTTGGTGTTTTTACGGCTACCCGCTGGATCTGCCACGATTGAAGCGCGTAATGGATTATCTGGGTTCGTGTAAGCACGACGTGTACCTTCATCCACCATTTGCTGCACTGTTAAGTCTGTTTTGTCCCACTTAACATCCATACCTACTTTTACAAAACAAGTAACGATGCCCGTATCTTGGCATAGTGGACGCTTGCCCTCTGCAGACATACGAGAGTTAATTAAAATTTGCGCTATTGCGTCTTTTGCAGCTTTACTCTGTTCATTGTTATATGCTTTTTCCAAAGCTTGCACAAAATCTAGCGGGTGATAAAAAGAAATGTATTGCAGTGCATCTTCAATGCTATCAATAAAATCTTGCTGACGGATAATGCTCATGACGGTTCCTTTATTTGCTATTTAGGGTTGCTAAACAGCCTGTACTTGGTAAGTAGAAAAGCAAGCTAACCGCAGTAAGTTGAATATTGATGAGTAAACCGACTACACGCCCCGAGTTTACAATCAACATCCTTACACTGTATATGGTTATTAGTTATCGCTTATCTACTCTATAGATTCACATCTAATTATGATAACCTCCTCGCCCGTTTCGGGCTAGTTTTCAGGGGCAAGTAAATGATAAATGCGCAGAATAAATGCATTGCTGTTGACATTTCTCTCTCTACGGTAGAAGTTTTCGAACAATTTGCGCAGCATAAATACGCAATCTTGTTAGATTCAAGTGACGCAGTACATGAAAATAGTCACTTCGACATCATTAGTTTTAACCCAGTACATATCCTTGAGGCAAAATCAGGGCAAGCTTTCCTTGACGGAATACAACAAAATCTCAGTGTCTTTGAAATTCTCAAACAGAAGTTGTCCCTTTTATGCCCTGAACGTGTCACAGGGATGCCATTTGTGGGTGGTTGGTTAGGTTATTTCGGATACGATTTAGGCCGCTATATCGAAAAGCTTCCTGAGTCAGCTCTGACAGATATTTCATTACCCGATATGACCGTAGGCTTGTATTTAGATGCACTCATATTCGATAACCAACAGCAAAAGTGGTTTTATGTCTGTCAGTCAAATGCAAATCGGCTTGATGAATACTTAGCAATTTTAAACAGTGCCGCATCAAGTCCAAAACCATTTAAGTTACTAACTGATTGGCAGTCAAACATGACCAAACAGCAGTATCAAACCAAATTTGATCAAATACACCAATATCTTCTCAGCGGAGATTGCTATCAAATCAACTTAGCGCAGCGCTTTAGCGCACAATTCACTGGCTCCCCTTGGCAAGCATATAAAAAGTTAAGAGCGAACAACAAATCGCCATTCGCTGCGTTTTATAATCTAGGTGAGGACACCGCCATTGTGTCCGTATCGCCAGAGCGGTTTATCTCTGTAAGAAAAAACCAAGTCGAAACAAAACCCATTAAGGGCACTTTACCCAGACTATCTGACCCTGCTCAAGACATCGAGCAGGCAAAAACCTTACAAGGTTCAAGTAAAGACCGCGCCGAAAATGTCATGATAGTCGACCTATTAAGAAATGATCTCGGCAAAGTTGCCAAGGCGGGCACCGTCACGGTACCAAAGCTGTTTGAAATAGAAAGTTTCCCTGCGGTCCATCACCTTGTAAGCACCGTAACCAGCGAACTTGCAAACGGAAAGAGCGCAATAGATCAACTAGAGGCAGCGTTTCCAGGTGGCTCTATCACTGGCGCGCCAAAAATTAGGGCTATGGAAATTATAGAAGAGCTTGAACCACATCGTCGTAGCGCGTACTGCGGCTCTATGGGATACCTGAGTGCATGTGGTGACATGGATACGTCTATCACCATTCGTACGCTTGTTTGTGCACAAAACACGATTTATTGTTGGGCCGGTGGTGGTATTGTTGCTGACTCTCAAGTAGACGCGGAGTACCAAGAAACTTATCATAAAGTAAATAAGATTTTACCCGTACTTAAATGAAGCTTGAGCACATAATCAGTAAATATACGCTGTCGAAAAGCGCACACTCTACTTCTCATTTGACAGGAGTGAAAAGTGCTGTGCTTGTGCCACTTATCGAGTTTGATGGCCAAGCGCATATGTTGCTATGTAAACGTAATGCCAACCTTAGGGCCCACCCCAGTCAAATCTGCTTCCCAGGCGGTAAAATTGAAGCCCATGATTCCTCTGTGCAAGACGCTGCTTTACGGGAAACCTTTGAAGAGATTAGCTTAGCTAGAGAGTTTGTAACCCCACTTGGTCAGCTTGCAACGCATAGCTCCTTGAGCGGATTTCATATTACGCCAATTCTCGCGAAAGTAGAAAACAGCGCAACATGGGCACGCACAAGCAGTGAAGTAGAGCAAGTTTTTACACTCCCAATACGTGATTTGATGACCCAAGAACACTGGCAAAGTTACACGACTCACTTTCGCGGGAAAGCCACGAGCATCAAAGGTTTCATGACACCTCATGGACTTCTCTGGGGCGCGACCGCTAGCATTATAACTAAATTTACCAACTCTCTAATTTAATCATCTAGCAAAACACTATTTTCCATCCGATAACGGGTTACTTCTGCAATAATTAACGTTATTATGTGCGCCCGTTCAGAGGCAATGATGAGTAAAATTTATGATTAGTGCATTTGATATGTTCAGTATCGGTATCGGGCCTTCTTCGTCCCATACCGTCGGACCGATGCGCGCTTCGCGTCTGTTCGTCAAAGATCTACAAAAAAGTAAACTAATTGACGACGTTACTGCGGTTAAAGTAGAGCTTTTTGGCTCACTAGGTCAAACAGGTATAGGTCACGGCTCAGGAAAAGCGGTTATCTTGGGCTTAGCAGGTTACGATCCTGAAACCATTGATGCTGATCTTGTTCCACAAATTCTAGAAAAAATTGAGCAAGAGCAAGTCATTTACCTTGATCAGCAGCACAAAGCAGATTTTCCTAAACAAGGTGCTGTTGTATTCCACCGTCGAAAAACACTGCCAAAACACTCTAACGCGATGGAAATACAAGCCTATAAGGGTGATGAGCTGCTTCATAGCCAAATCTACTACTCTATTGGTGGTGGCTTTATCGTGACAGATGAAGATTTCGAAGCTGAGAAACAGGCTGCGCTGGATGTTCGTGAACAAAACCCTGCACCATATTTGTTCGATACAGCGGAAGAGTTATTGTCTATTTGTAAAGAGACGGGCTTAAGTGTCTCTGCTTTGATGATGGCCAATGAAAAAACCCTGCGTTCTGAAAGCGATATAAAGCAAGAACTTTTCAATATTTGGGAAGTGATGAAGGCATGTATCGAACGTGGCATGCGCACTGAGGGTATTTTACCTGGTGGTCTAAAAGTTAAAAGACGCGCTCCTAGCCTTTATTTGAAACTTAATGTTGAAAACAGCAACGATCCATTGCGCGCTATGGATTGGGTAGACCTATTTGCCCTTGCGGTCAATGAAGAAAACGCTGCAGGTGGCCGTGTTGTTACAGCTCCCACTAATGGAGCAGCTGGGATCCTACCCGCTGTTTTGATGTACTATCATACGTTTATCAAAGAAATTGACGTCGAAATTGCTACCCGATACCTTTTGACGGCAGCTGCAATTGGCATTCTTTACAAGAAGAACGCTTCTATTTCAGGTGCGGAAGTAGGCTGCCAAGGTGAAGTGGGCGTCGCTTGTTCGATGGCGGCAGGTGCACTGACCGAAATCATGGGCGGAAATGTCGTTCATGTAGAAAATGCTGCTGAAATTGGCATGGAGCATAACCTAGGCCTAACATGTGACCCTGTTGGCGGATTAGTGCAAGTGCCTTGTATTGAAAGAAACGCAATGGGTGCCGTAAAAGCAATCAACGCTTCTCGCTTAGCGCTTCGAGGTACGGGTGACCAAAAAGTGTCGTTAGATAAAGTTATCAAGACCATGCTTGATACTGGTAATGATATGAAGACAAAATACAAAGAAACCGCTCGTGGCGGTCTCGCGGTAAACATTATCGAGTGTTAAGTCTTTGCATAGACATCACAGTAAAAAATAAAGCCGCACATTGCGGCTTTATTTAATTGGAAGAGTTACATTTGAGAATAACGCATCTACATCATCTTGATTTCGCATTAAGCTGGCTTTTTCTACCACGTCTTTAGTCAAATGTGGCGCAAAGCGCTCTATGAAATCATACATATACCCTCTTAAGAAACTGCCTTTTCTAAACCCAATTTTAGTTGTGCTCGCCTCAAACAAATGACTCGCATCAATACAAACTAGATCTTTATCTGCAATATCATCTACCGCCATTGTTGCTAACACGCCCACACCTAAGCCAAGACGCACATACGTTTTAATCACATCAGCATCCGTAGCGGTAAACACAATATGTGGCTCTAACCCATGAGCATTAAACGCTTTGTCTAATTCCGATCTGCCTGTGAAACCAAATACGTAAGTAATTAGCGAATATTTAGCAACATCTTGGACCGTGATATTTTTTCCTAGCTGAGCGAGTGGGTGGTCTTTTGTGACCACAATACTGCGATTCCAATGATAGCATGGCAACATGATCAAATCGCCGTATAAATGCAATGCTTCAGTCGCAATCGCAAAATCCGCATCGCCGCGCGCTGCTGCATCTGAAATCTGCTGCGGTGTACCTTGATGCATATGCAAAGATACCGCTGGGTATTTCTGCATAAAACCTTGAATAACGGGAGGCAGCGCATATCGAGCTTGCGTATGCGTTGTTGCTATATTTAGTTTACCTTGATCGGGCAAAGTATGCTCATTGGCTACTGCTTTTATGCCTTCAACCTTGGACAAAATTTCACGGGCGATGTTGATGATCTCATTACCCGCACTGGTGACATGCGTTAAGTGTTTGCCACTTCGACCAAAAATTTGCACACCCAATTCGTCTTCTAGCATACGTACCTGTTTTGAAATGCCTGGTTGAGAGGTGTAAAGACTCTCAGCGGTAGCAGACACATTCAAATTATGATTCAGTACTTCAACGATGTATTTCAACTGTTGTAATTTCATAACACTGTTTATTGTTTTAGTTGTTATCTAATAAGCGACTTGGTTTTCGATTTACGCAGAGCGCCGAGTCGGATCCATTCCTAGGCTAGCATATTTATCGTGTAGCTGATAGTAATTGTAACATTTGCGCAATCATATAAGAAATCTGTATTAGATACGTCTATACTGAAAAATGGTGTATTCAAAATCATTTACATACACCTTGTTATTAAAACTATCCAATATACAATTATTTGATGTAAGATAAAAAATATCGCCTTGGGTAGTTTAC
This sequence comes from Pseudoalteromonas luteoviolacea S2607, assembly GCF_001625575.1. GTDB lineage: Bacteria > Pseudomonadota > Gammaproteobacteria > Enterobacterales > Alteromonadaceae > Pseudoalteromonas > Pseudoalteromonas luteoviolacea_E. The sequence continues at coordinate 4,683 of NZ_AUXV01000022.1, read as the reverse complement.
GTAGAGATTCGGGTATGTTTGTTTCCATAATAATATTATTGATTGTTGCTTTAGTTGTAATTGCAGTGTGGGTTAGTGCTATTCAACAACATAAAGAGAAACAAGAAGCAGAGAGACGCAAAGAGCTGTCAAAGCAAAAACGGATCATCGAAGAATCTGAGGATGTGTTGCTTAACAGCTCAAATATTCCTATGTCTGGGGATATGCTTCGAATCATCCAAAAGCGTATTCACGACGCCCTTGCGACAATGGTAGAGCTCTCACCAACATCAAGAGAGTTAAAAAACCGCTTACACGAATCTCAAGAGCGTATGAATTCAGATCCCGGTAAACTGAATGACAGCGACAATGTATCTCTTCCTGACAACGACAAACAGTTAATCGCCCTAGTCCAAGGCATTAAAAAGGTAAGACACTTACTGCGTTCAGAGCACAGCAAGGGTAAAGTCGATACTCAAGTTTTCGTAAAAGAAGACAGACGTCTTGAAAAGATTCAGTTAAGAATCAACGTTGAAAGCCAAATTAAAAGGGGCCTTTCTGCTAAAACAGCCAATATGGTTGGATCTGCACGCCAATACTTTGAAAAGGCATACGCCACAATTATGGCTGTAACCTATAGCGATGAATACGTCACTGAAAAGAAAAATCAACTTGAAGGGTATTTGAATGAAATCAGCGTCGAGTTGAAAGCTTCAAACGCATCTGCAGTTAAGAAAAAAGCAGAGAAGGAAAAGGACGATCTCGATGTCCTTTTCGCCCCCAAAAAGAAGTGGTGATCAGCTAATAGCAAACTTTAAAATAAACAAAATTGTTAATACCCAAACACTGATAGAAATTTCGTCTTTTCTATTACAAGCTAACTTGACCGCTGTGTATGCGATAAACCCAAGAGCAATACCGTGTGCAATCGAAAAGGTAAGGGGCGTCATTAACAGCACCACGCTTACAGGAATTGCATCGGTCATATCATCCCAGTTTACCAGTTTTAAGTTTTGTAGCATAAGAACCGCTACATAGAGAATCGCACCAGCTGTTGCATAAGCAGGGACCATTTGTGCCAATGGTGCAAAAAACATCATAAGAAGAAAGCAAACACCAACGACCACAGCTGTGAGCCCTGTCCTGCCGCCAACAGAAACGCCTGAGACAGATTCAATGTATGACGTCGTTGTTGAAGTGCCTAAGAACGAGCCAGCGACGGTTGCCGTGCTGTCTGCTGATAGCGCCCGGCCTAAGCGTGGCATATTCCCTTTTTCATCTGCAATTCCTGCTTTTTGAGTCACTGCTACCAGCGTGCCACTTGTATCGAATAGATCTACAAATAAAAATGCAAACACCACACTGAGCATGGTTACCTCAAGCGCCCCAGCGATATCTAACTGTCCAAAGGTTGGCGCTATACTGGGTGGTACTGAAACAATACCAGAGTACTCAACAAGGCCTGCACTCCAAGCGACTACAGTAACGAGTAAAATGCTAATCAGTACCCCGCTTTTGAATTCTCGATACATCAGAGCGGTAATGACAAATAAACTGAGAATAGCTAAAAGAGGACCTGGGCTTGTAATGTCACCCAACTGAACGAAAGTTGCAGGGCTTGAAACGATAATTTCAGAGTTTTTTAAAGCAATTAAAGCGAGAAAAGCACCAATGCCAGTTGCGATTGCTCGTTTCAATACCACAGGAATAGCTTGAATTACCCACTCTCTTATTTTAAAAATACTCAATACTAAAAATAAGCAGCCTGACAAAAATACGGCACCCAATGCCGTTTGCCAACTGTGCCCCATTCCAAGCACAACACCATAGGTAAAGAAAGCATTGAGGCCCATTCCAGGCGCCAGCGCAAGAGGGTAATTAGCCCAAAAGCCCATAATAAAGCAACCGATAGCCGCAGCTAAACAAGTAGCGACGAAAGCCGCACCGTGGTCAATACCTGCTTGAGCGAGCATTGCAGGGTTTACAAATACAATGTAAACCATCGTAATAAACGTAGTCAGGCCGGCCACTACCTCAGTCTTTGCATCGGTTTGAAGTGCCTTGAGCGAAAAAAGTCTTTCTAGCATGTCTTTGTATTTTAAATAGAAACGGGGCCGCAATTTTACCATAAATCGTTCTCTTTATAGGACAAATAAAGCAAAAATCGGCTACACTGTAGGCTAGGTTGTAATAAGTGAAGTGAGTATGAAAAACAGTCAATCTACAAAGGCTTACAGTGGTGACTTAGAGCAACAGCTGCTAAATGTGCTCGAATTTGTAACGCAGGAGCCAGATCCTAAGCACCAATGGCCAGAGGGACAGGACCCCGATCAAGCTTATAAAAAAGGCCTCTACTACATAAAAGAAAAACAATATCCATTAGCAGCTAAATGGATGAGGTTAGCTGCCATGTCTGGGGACAATAAGGCGCAATTCTATTTGGGACTATTGTTTATTAAAGGACAAGGTGTCCCTAAGAGCGTATTTCATGGTGTCGCTTGGCTTAGCTTGGCACAAAGCCAAGGCAATATGGCCGCAGAAAGTACTTTAAAAGAAGTCAGACCACATTTAACTACAAAACGTTATTTAGACGCGCAATGTTATGCCGCAACGTTATATGAGCAAATCCATCAACTAAATCATTTTAAAACAGAACGTTAACCTGAATTAGGACTAAGCACTGCAAAAAAGATTAAAAAAACATCAGATGTAACCTTGATCAAAAATGCTGTATGAAATACTGTATATACACTGTATAAACAATCAGTATTAAAATTATGTTACATACTTCGACCATTTTAAAAGCAAGTGCGGCAGGCCTTCCAAATCAGGCAAACTTTAATATTGTAAATACATCTGATGAAGCCACAACCAGCTTAGAACTTATGAAAATATTGGGTTTTTGCAATTCGAAAGCTGGTTGGACATTGTTAATAGCACCCAACCAAACAATAAATAAGTCTATGCTGGATGACTTCGGCATCGACATCAATAAGCTGCTAGTTTTAAAGCTCAAAGATCTGATAAACTTAGAACACACTCTAGATTGCGCTCTGCACAATGGTAACTTTGCAGCTGTAATCACTGGGCCTGGTATCTTATCAGCCCGACAAATGAAACAGCGAAGCTTAAATAACTCCGAAACAGCCCTATTTTGTTTTAAGGAGGTTTGCAAACTACCAATGTCAGAGGTCGCACATTAATTATTAGGTTTTATATGTGTTTTTGTGGTCAAGCTCTGCCTTTTGAACAGTGCTGTAACCTTTTCATTACTGGACAGAGCAAACCAGAAAATGCCGAGCAGTTGATGCGCTCGAGGTATAGCGCGTACTGTGTAAAAGATGGTGAGTATATCGTCAACACCTACGCCTCGGAAAAACGACGTGAGCATACAGCAGAAGACATACTCTTATTTGCCAATCAAGTTGAGTTTATCAATTTAGAAGTCGTTCACACTGATCAGGACCAAAGCTACCAATACGTTGAATTCAAGGCTTCTTATTTAGAGGGGCAACAACTGGAAATACTCCATGAACGCTCACGATTTATTAAAGAAGGTGGTGAGTGGATGTATCTCGATGGCAACTTGTTCGCTTGCGCTGGAAAAAAAGTAAGCCGAAACGATCCTTGTCCGTGCTTAAGTGGGAAAAAGTTTAAGAAGTGTCACGGCTAATTGTACTCACTCTATGAATATTCATGTTTAACCACCAACGCATTATATTGACACTGTATAAGTACTTCTGATTGACCCCCAATAGATCTAGCTTGCTACACTGCAACACGTAATTGAGATTGCATTTCCCCACTGGCAAGCTGGTCGTAAAATCCCGCCGCATCCATTTCCCGATCTTGAAGTTTTATCTCAGGGCTCTGCTGCTTGAAGAGCTTAGCTCGCACAGCTGGCTCTAAATTTTCAACCACAGAAAGAGGAACATGTAATTTATTGTCGCGTATATGCAGCGGCTCTGGGTCTAAGCATTCATTCAGCTTAATATCTTCCAAGCCACCATCTTTTACGAAGTAACGGTTGTATTGACCAATCAGAAAGTCATACTCTGCTGGGGCAAGTGGTTTTTTGGGCCCTACTTGCAACTCCTTTTTTAACGCCTCTTCTGACTTATCTTTCTCATCAACCGCCGAACGAGGAAAATCAAATTGACTGAAATCTAACGCATCTTGAGACAACGCACTCAATAGCAACGCGAAGTCTCCTCGTCGCGATTCTCGCACACTTAAGTTAAGGGCAATACCTAACTGTGCTTCCTTGAGTAACAATTGTTCTATCTGCATGGATTTTCGCCAAAAAATTCAAAGTCTGAAATTTTATCGGCATTTTTTGAAAAAACTTTAGGACATTTCTTTACATCGTCAAAAACTTTGATATTATCAGCGCCGTTGTTGAGGAGGGGTTCCCGAGCGGCCAAAGGGATCAGACTGTAAATCTGACGGCTCAGCCTTCGCTGGTTCGAATCCAGCTCCCTCCACCATCAACGACAAAGTACAATTCGGAGGGGTTCCCGAGCGGCCAAAGGGATCAGACTGTAAATCTGACGGCTCAGCCTTCGCTGGTTCGAATCCAGCTCCCTCCACCACTTTGTACTTTAGCTCACTTTATGTGGAGGGGTTCCCGAGCGGCCAAAGGGATCAGACTGTAAATCTGACGGCTCAGCCTTCGCTGGTTCGAATCCAGCTCCCTCCACCACT
>NZ_AUXV01000021.1 GCF_001625575.1 Pseudoalteromonas luteoviolacea S2607 | reverse complement strand
CATCACCGACATCTGCCAGTAGGTCATCAATGTCACCTAAGCTATCTTCATCAAGCTCTTCGCCGAGTTCTTCACTTTCGGCTCCAATTTCAGACTCTTCTAGTAACGCATCTTCATCACCGACATCTGCCAGTAGGTCATCAATGTCACCTAGGCTATCTTCATCAAGCTCTTCGCCGAGTTCTTCACTTTCGGCTGCAATCTCTGGTTGTTCTAGTAACGCGTCTTCATCACCGGCATCTGCCAGTAGATCATCAATGTCACCGAAGCTATCTTCGTCAAGCTCCTCGCTAAGTGCTTCACTGTCAGGTGCGATTTCTGGTTGTTCTAGTAACGCGTCTTCATCACCGGCATCTGTCAGTAGGTCATCAATGTCACCTAGGCTATCTTCATCAAGCTCTTCGCCAAGTGCTTCACTTTCGGCTGCAATTTCAGGCTCTTCTAGTAATGCGTCACCATCATCGACATCTGCCAGTAGGTCATCAATGTCATCTAAGCTATCTTTATCAAGCTCTTCGCCGAGCTCTTCACTTTCAGGTGCAATCTCAGGTTCTTCTAGTAATGCGTCACCATCACCAACATCTGCCAGTAGGTCATCAATGTCACCTAGGCTATCTTCATCAAGCTCTTCACCAAGTGCTTCACTTTCGGCTGCGATTTCAGGCTCTTCAATTAACGCGCCTTCATCACCGGCATCTGCCAGTAGATCATCTATGTCACCTAGGCTATCTTCATCAAGCTCTTCGCCGAGTTCTGCACTGTCGGGTGCGATCTCTGGTTCTTCTAATAGCGCCTCATCGCTTCCGGCTTCCGCCAGTAACTCGTCTATGTCGTCTAGTTCAGTAGCCTCTTGTTCTTTGCTTGAGGGCTCTCCACTCTCATCTGAGATATCTTCGCTGGCTTCAGCAAGTAACGCGTCAATATCATCAAGCTCAGCTGGCTCTTGCTCTTCATTCGAGGCTTGCGGTTCGCTTTCTTCGAGAATATCCCCACCAGCTTCAGCAAGAAGTGCGTCAATATCATCTTCAGCAGCGATCTCTTCTGACTGCTCGGCTTGTGCGAGTAAGTTATCGATGTCTTGTTGCTCATCACTCACTGGCTCTTCAGCGGCACTATCAATTAAATCATCAATGTCGCCAAGCTCTAGTGAATCGTCTGTATCACTTTGATCGTCCTCGTCCAACGCGCCATCAAGTAGGTCATCAATGTCATCGGCACTTAAAATACTCTCAGAATCATCTGCACTATCTGCTACCTCACTTTGCGAAACGTCTGCAGCTTCATCAATTAAGCTGTCTATATCGTCTAAATCTAACTCATCACTGCTGGACTCTGTTTGTGTGTCTGCCTCGTCTGCTAACTCTTCACTGAGCGCAGCCAACGCATCATCACTCACATCTAAAGTATCATCTTGTTCGTCACCGACTTCATTAAACAGATCATCTATGTCGTCTGCACTGAGAATATCGTCTCCATCAGAAGCGCTGTCTTCAACATCCAATGTGACTTCATCATCGAGTGCATCATCCGTTTCATCAAAGCTTTGCTGCAAGAAATCATCCAAGTCATCAGCGCTTTCGGTGGCATCAGATTCATCGTCAAATACGATATCATCACTTAACAAGCTATCTAGTTCATCTTGATCTAGCGTGCTGCTACCTGTTTCAAAACCTTCTTCGTCGTCTAGCGAATCAAAAACAATATCGTCGTCTTCGGGTAGAATGTCATCATCAAGCTGCACGCCTTCATCCAGTGGCGATATTTCATCTGCACCAGGCATATCCAAGTCAAGCGGGTCAACAGCCGCTGTCGCTGCTGTTGCGGCACCTGCAGCTGCGGCCGCAGCAGGCGCTTGCGGTAAGAAGTCGTCATCTTCACTTGCAACCTCGGTTGCTTGTTTACGTTTACGCATAAACAACACTAGGCCACCGATCACGAGTAAGGCAGGGATGGTTGCCAATAAAGCAATAACCAATGGATTCGACAAAGCCTTCCCAAAACCAGCTTCCTCTTGTGCCATCTGTTGTGCTTCTTGCTGAGCAATCATCTCGCTCTGCATATCAATCACTACTTTTAGCTGTTGCTGAATTTCGCTGTCTTTACCAAGCTGCTCACGGACATTTTGTAACTCATCTGAGATGTCACCTAGCTGTTTTCTCAGCTCATTGTTTTCTTCTAAAATCTCTTCAACGTTACGAACTGACGACTTAAACTCGTTCTGAAGTTCAAGCAGCTTAGAGTCTTGTTCCATCCTCAAGTTTCTAAGTTGGTTGGTAAGTTCTTGTTGCGCCAATTCTACGTCGACTTTACGAGCTTGAGTTACGCGCTTTTTCGCAGCCTCAATATCAGCCTGATTTAATGTGCCATTTTTCTTACGTTCCCAAAGCACATCGTCTTGATCTGACTTTTGCTTTGCTATTGATGCATTTACACGACGGATCTCTGCCAAGGTAGGAATGCTTAAATACGCACCATCGCGCATATGGTTGAGGTTTTGATCTAAAAACGCATTGGGGTTTTTATCATATAAAGCCTTCATAACTTGATAAACAGATACCGAGTCATCCGGCCGGATTTTTTGCGCTATTCGCCACAATGTGTCTGAAGATCTGATAGGTCCGACTGTTCGGCCTTCCAGCCCATAATCTACGCCTTTTGGACCTTTCAACACCGTACCTTCTTGAGTGTGAACGGGAGATGTTATGAAAGCCAATGCTAGGATACAAAATAAGGCTAAACCGCGCATGCTGTTCCTTTGTTTCAGGTGACCACTTACTCAACCAGTAAGCGAATAAAAAATTTGCTCATCTTTGCTTTTTGCAAGCTCTGTTCCAATTGCAAACTATAAACCAGTTGTAAGGGAATATCCATTGCCAACGTATTGAATCTTAACATCAGGGTAATGCTTTAGTATGAAATTGAAAATGTTTTATAAATCAGGAAGGTGGTAAATAGAAATGAATTAACAAGAATGTGGGGCAAAATGCTGCCATATCATTTTCACCCCACGCTTATACTAAAGGTAATTTGCGATTAATTCTTCCGCAATTTGAACACTGTTCGTTGCTGCACCTTTACGCGTGTTATCAGAAACAACCCATAAATTTAAACCCATTGGGTGTGATATATCAGCTCTCAAACGACCAACATAAACGGTATCATTTCCACTGGCATCGCCAACCGGTGTTGGATAATCTTGCTCATCTTCAATCAACTCAATGCCAGGCGCATCATTAAGTAGCTGCTTTACATGCTCCAAATCAAAAGGCATACGCGTTTCTAAATGAATCGCTTCTGCATGGCCGAAAAAGACAGGTACGCGCACAGCTGTTGGATTTACCATCACACTGCTATCACCTAAGATTTTCTGCGTTTCCCACACCATTTTCATTTCTTCTTTGGTGTAGCCATTGTCTTGAAATACATCAATTTGAGGGATCACGTTAAACGCGATTTGCTTTGGAAATACCTCATTTTCCATTGGTCTTGCATTCATCAAGTTGGCTGTTTGCTTTGCCAACTCATCGACAGCTTCTTTGCCCGCACCCGATACAGCTTGATACGTCGAAACATTGATTCGGTCAATTCCATAGGCGTCATAAATGGGTTTTAAAGCAACCATCATTTGAATTGTTGAACAATTTGGATTGGCAATGATATTGCGGTTTCTAAAATCCGCTAAGCTTGTTGCATTAACTTCAGGTACAACTAATGGGATATCGTAGTCATATCTGAAGTGCGATGTATTATCAATGACCACGCAACCAGCCTCAGCTGCGATAGGAGCATACTTTTCAGATACACTGCCTCCTGCAGAAAATAGACCTATGTGCGCCTCAGAAAAGTCGAACTCTTCAACATCTAGTACGGTGACTTTCTCACCCATGAAGTCAATTTCTTCTCCAGCACTTCGGCTGCTTGCCAATGGAAAAAGCCTATCAACTGGAAACTTTCTTTCCGCAAGCGTTTCAATAATTTGCTTACCAACTAGGCCTGTTGCGCCAAGTACCGCGACATTAAATTTTTGCGACATGCTTATTCCTCATTCTGTTCTATACGAAAGCCTAACTGTTGTAGCTTTGATTGGTGTGCGTATGGTGCTGATATGCTCAGTGTAGAAAATTCTCTTCTTACTGGGTATTGCTTGCGCAGTACATCAAACCCTTGGCTTTCTAAATTCGTTCGCATTAAACCATTATCGCGACGAATATCATAGATCATATGTGCAATACGACCATAATCTGTTTCATCAAGTGTTTCATTTAAGTGACATTGACTTATTACAGGAATAGGTAAAAATGCCTCAAGCTGCTTAGTTGCAGACTTATGCATGGTTTTGCAAAGCGCCTCATATAGCATTTGTGTCCCCCTTGCTTTGCCCTCCAAGGTATGCCCCGCAATATGTACTGACGCGTACAAGCACTCATCCATAAGCTCAGTTAAAATAGCAGGCTCATTTTCCCAAACATCCAATATCAATTCGAGTTTTTGGCCTGACTGCTTGGCCTGCAGCAGGGCTTGATTGTCAATTACATCTCCGCGACTTGCATTAATAATCAGCATGCCAGACTTCAAGCCTTTGAGCCTTTGTTCATTTAACAAGTGCTTAGTTTTATGCTCACCGGACTTTACAAGTGGAACATGAAATGTCACAAAATCGGCTTGTGCCAATGCTGAATCAATATCAACATGTTCATCAAGTGTTCCCTCTTGCGCACGAACTGGATCACACAAAATTAGCTCAATACCACTGAACTTTAGTTTTTGCGCTAAACACTTACCTATATTACCTACGCCGATAACTGCCAACTTTTTACCACGCAGCTCAACATTACGATCTTGGCTGTATGCATATAAGGCGCTAATTACATACTCTGCGACAGCAATTGCATTACACCCCGGCGCACTTGAAAAAGCGATGCCACGTTCACTTAAGTAACTCTGATCTATATGATCAACGCCAATCGTGGCGGTTCCGACAAACTTTATTTTATGCGCATGTGACAATAAATTTTCATTCACTTGAGTTATAGAGCGAGTAAGTAATACATCTGCATCTTTCACCTGCTCAGACGTAACCGAGCGTCCATCAAAACGTTCAACCTCGCCCAAACTTGAGAAAAACTCTTCCACCAACGGCATATTTTGATCAGCCAAGATCTTCATTTAACATCATTCCTACACATTGCACGGAGTTACATTGTAACTCAGCTCGCGACAAGTCCCTAGTTTCGCCTCGCACCAATTCCCAGAGCAATAAACATTAGGCACAGTAAAAACAAAACGAGAAGTTTGACACTTGGCTGCTCCGAGACATTGATGATCGGGCTGAAAACAAAGGCTTGTACATTGCACCAAGCGAGAAAAAAAGCGATGTGTTGCGCACCGATATACGCATAACAGGCGCAGGCTATACTACTGAAAAAATTAATAAAAACTGCATACTCATAAGTTTCAACACTCAGCAACATCGCCACGAATGAAACCACTATGATACATATATTACCCAAAAGCATAAGCATCCCCTCCTTAGGACTTTTTTGTAATATAAATAAGTTTACAAAATTAGCAATTGAACAATTTTTAAGTAATTGGTGTAGTTGGCAAGGTAAAAAACTGGCTTCTAAAATGAACAATAGCGGGCTTTTTTGCTTGAAATAACTGGTCAGACAAGCTAGCCTAACCATGTGGTCAGACCTCTAATAAGGAAGAACAACATGACACTTTTATTCATCCTCGCCTTGATAGCACTGGTTAGCATTGCCTGTTATCATCGCGCTAGCTGGAATACCTGCCTTGGTGTTGCAGCTGCAACGCTTGTCGTTGGTACATTCGCCGATGCCTTTGGTGCTTTGTCTTGGCTTATCTTTTTAGCCATTGCGGTGCCTTTTTCTGTAACAAATATTCGTCAGCAGTATGTCGTAGCGCCACTTTTTAAAGCATTTAAAAAAGTGACGCCGACCATGTCCGAGACTGAAAAGTCAGCAATTGATGCTGGCACGACTTGGTGGGAAGCCGATTTATTCTGTGGTAATCCAAACTGGAATAAGCTACATCAATTTCCAAAACCAAGATTAACAGCTGAAGAACAAGCTTTTTTAAATGGTCCAGTAGAAGAAGTTTGTGCCATGTTGGATGACTGGGAAGCAACCCATGAACTTACCGACTTACCTCAAGAGGTTTGGCAGTATCTAAAAGATAACAAGTTCTTTGCTATGATCATCAAAAAGCAATATGGTGGCCTTGAGTTTTCAGCATACGCGCAGTCATGTGTGCTTCAAAAGCTAACGAGTAAATCTACTCTACTCTCTTCAATCGTAGGTGTACCTAACTCTCTAGGCCCTGGTGAGTTACTGCAACACTACGGTACTGAAGAGCAAAAGGACCATTATTTACCGCGTCTTGCTGTAGGCGATGAAATCCCTTGTTTTGCATTGACCTCGCCAGAAGCGGGTTCTGATGCGTCATCAATTCCAGACTTTGGTGTTGTTTGCAAAGGCGAGTGGGAAGGTAAAGAAACACTAGGTATCCGCCTAACTTGGAACAAACGTTATATCACGCTAGCACCGGTATCGACTGTACTCGGCCTTGCATTTAAAATGCAGGACCCTGATGGTTTACTTGGAGATAAACAAGATATCGGTATCACTTGCGCACTAATCCCCACATCGACACCAGGTGTAGAGATTGGCCGCCGTCACTTCCCATTGAATGTGCCATTTCAAAATGGACCAACTCGTGGGCAAGACGTATTTGTTCCGTTAGACTTCATTATCGGTGGGCCTAAAATGGCCGGACAAGGTTGGCGTATGCTGGTCGAATGTCTGTCAGTTGGCCGCGTGATCACACTTCCTTCAAATTCGAGTGGTGGGATCAAGACTCTTGCCCTCGCTAGTGGTGCATACAGCCGTATTCGTCGTCAGTTCAAATTACCAATTGGTAAAATGGAAGGGATTGAAGAAGCGCTATCTAAACTTGGCGGTTACGCATACAGCAGTGATGCTGCACTGAGCATGTCTACCGGAGCAGTCGACGCTGGTGAAAAGCCTTCTGTTATTTCGGCAATTTTGAAGTACCACTTAACTGAACAAATGCGCGCATCAACTATTCACGCTATGGATATTCATGGTGGTAAAGGCATCTGTCTTGGCCCAAATAACTATTTAGGCCGCGGCTATCAAGGTGCCCCTATTGCAATCACGGTAGAAGGTGCGAACATCCTTACTCGAAATATGATTATTTACGGCCAAGGCGCAATTCGTTGTCATCCATTTGTGCTTGCTGAGTTAAATGCTTGCAATATCAAAGACAAGCAAGAAGCATTAGATAGTTTTGATAAAGCACTAATGGGACATATTGGCTTTACTATTTCAAACCTTGTACGCACCAAGTGGTTAGCTATCTCTGGTGGCCGCTTTAGTAAAGTACCATTTAATGACGAAACAGCTGACTACTACCGCAATGCTGCGCGTTTTAGTGCTTCTCTTGCCTTGATGTCTGATATTTGCATGGCCGTATTTGGAGGCTCACTGAAGCGCAAAGAGCGTATTTCTGCTCGTTTAGGCGATTTACTAAGCTATCTGTATTTGGTCTCAGCAACCTTAAAGCGCTACAACGATGAAGGTCGCCGCAAAGAAGATCTGCCGCTTGTAAAATGGGCATGTCAGGAACATTTATACTTATGCCAAAGAGCACTTGCTGACTTGATCAACAATATGCCTTCAATGGCACTGCGTGCTGCACTTAAGTTGATGCTATTCCCGTTTGGTCGTCCAGTGCGTAAGCCAACTGATGAAATGGAACACGATATCGCAAAACTCCTACAAACTCCGAATGAGTCACGTGAACGTCTAGCAAGCTATATTTATACAACTGACGAGCCATTAAACTTAATCGGTAAGCAAGAGCAAACGTTGAAAGATATCCTCGCTGTTGAGCCAATTTTTGACAAAGTTTGTCGTGCTAAAGGCCAAAAGCTCCCGTTTATGCAACTTGATAAAGTGGCTCAAATGGGGCTTGAAAGTGGCATCTTAACTCAGCAGGAAGCGGATACATTGGCAGCTGTTGAAGCGAAACGCCTAGCTGTTATAAACGTTGATGATTTTGACCCAGCTGATTTATTGGCTGGTAAAGCGCGTGTTGTAGACAGCAATGTGAATGCTGCATAACTTAAAGCATTTATAATCAAAAGGCCGCTTTCGCGGCCTTTTTTACGCATATAGCAACTAACACAGAGCAAACTAACAGATGTTAACAACATCTGTTGGCCAAAAGCTTGGGTTTATCTCTCGTGAAGCTCACGGGCTCTCCACCGGCACTCAGCGCCTTCAATTGTATTACCCAATCAGTACTTTACTCAACATAATGGTAATTACCAATGTCGCCCATACCAAAGCCAAGCTCTTTGGCCGCTTTACAATGGTCAACATCATCAAGGGCGTTACAAGTAGAATTATAAGCTCGAAAACACTTACTCCAAACAGAGCAACACCTATTAGCCAGGCCACCGTAGTACACAGCATCACCACAAGGTTTTGGCTTCGTTGCATCACGTCAAACATTACAAGGCTTTGCCAAAACCCCCGATGTATTGAGATCTGTTTATTGGTCTCTAGCAGCAAACTGCTCCACCAAAGTAAATTAAAAAGTAATGCCATGAGACTGTAGTAAGCTGCCAAGTCTGAACGTTCAGTGACAATGATCTGTGTGCACCAATAGGTTAAAGTACTCATCCCCAACCGCCACAATATCATCCAAGGTTTTTCTATGAACAGTTGTAACCAGAAGCCATTGGCCGATATAGCTCTAACCTTAAAGTCAATTAGTCTTGGATTGATAAATGCTCCAACGGTTATTACCGTCAATACGGAAATAAAATACATTGCTACCGAGTTACAGACAAACACCAATCCGAGTGCAACACACAAAGTTAAAATAGTGGCATGAGGCCGATATAATTGGACCACTGCCAGTATAAACTGTGAAGCCATAAACAAAAGTAGTTGTGGTGCCTGTAATAGCTTTGCCCACCCCATAGAAGCAGCCATGATGAAGGCCGCTATGAACAACAGGTGACACATTAATAGTAAGCTGTTGTCCGCAATGAATTTGTGCACATGGTTAGACAGCAAAGTATGGTGGAATGTACGCCGAGCACTATCAAGAATTGCGCTTTTTACGGTTTCTATTAGGAGGCTTTGCATCAGCAAAAAGCCAAAGGACACTTCTAAAGTCAAACGTACAGACTCGCTTTCTACTAACTTCCCTAACCCAAAGAATATAGCCATAACAAGACTGGGCAGATAAATAAAAAACATTGCACTAACGAGCAGTGTAAATTGTTCTAGTTGCTTTCTAAGCTCCTGCAACTCAACCTTAAATGCTCGTAGACGATATTGGTAATAATGCAGCATTGGCTTCCCTAATTAGCAAATAAAGACTGACGCTCAAAACCAATCCGCATAAAAATATCGGGATCATGGCTGCTAATTAGAATTTGGTTGGAAGTGGTATCTAGATACTCAACGAGGTTATCAACACTGTCAGTATCGAGTGCCGCGCTGGGTTCATCCAATATTAAATACGGCGTATTTCTCATGATGGCATTGATTAGTTGGAGTTTTTTTAAGTTGCCCGACGAGAGTGCGCAAATACGGGTATTTAAAAAAGATGAAAACTGTAATATCGAGATAAGCTCATCTGGCATCGAACAACGCCAACTTTTCATCGTCATCCCCAATACTTGCTGTGCAGTTAAAAAGTCAGGAAATGAAATCGCATCAGACGCAAGTGCAACAACCCTTTGTGGCTCTTTATGCATTTTGCCATCTAATAAAATCTTGCCGTGATAAGCTCGGTCTATCCCCGCAATTAATGTAAATAGGGTGCTTTTGCCAAGGCCATTGGCAGCCTCAATACACACCCTTTGCGCCCCAAATTCAGCGCTATAATTATCAAATACAGGTTCGAGCAAAAACACTTTAGTCAGATTTTGAATGCTTATCATAGGCCCTCGAATATCATTGTTTTCAATGATACTAACAAACGAGGACCCAAATAAAGAAACTAAAAAGTGTTTCGAAACATAACGAAAGCGCGCTATTGGTAAGATCTAAAAGCTCGCCCTGCAAATTCAGTCATAAACGTTTCAATGGCTCCACGTTTTTGCATCGTGACAAATACTTGCTGGCCATACTCACCTCCAAAAGCAATATTGGTTGGATATTGCCCTTTAAGTTTTACAGTCCTTAGCAATTCTCCATTTGGAGAGATGATAGCAACTTCACCCGCGCCATAGCGTGCAACATAAAGGTTGCCATGCACATCTGTGCGCATGCCATCCAGACCGTGGTTGTCAAATTGATAAAATAACGATGGTTTACCAATTTCGCCATTCTGCTTAATTGGAAATGCCCAAATACGCTTTTGCACACTTTCGTTGACGTACAACACCGTATTATTTGGACTAACTTCAATGCCATTCGTAGTACCCATACCGGCCTTTAAACGTAAAACATTACCATTTATATCAATCCGCCAGAGCTGCCCATTACCATCTTGCCAGTTAGGATCACTCGCAAATAACGTCCCATCGTCGCTTATAGCAAGGTCATTTGGCTGATTCATTGCAGGCTCATGAGCAAACACCGAGACCTGCTTATCTGGCGTAATACGTAAAATGTTGTGTCCCATATAATCTGCAACATACATATTTCCCGCATTATCAAAGCGCAGCCCATTGCCAATACTACCTGGTGGTAGTTGCACAAATAAGCTCGCAGACCCTTTTGCCGTTACTTTGCCAATCGTGCCTTGTTTGGCAAAATTAACCGCATATAGCACACCATTTTTATCAACCACAGGACCTTCGACGCCCTCGGTGAATACACCATCCTCTATCCAATCTTGTGCTTCGTAAAAATTTGCCCCTGAGAGGCTCACTAGTTGGCAACTAGATAAAAAAACGACTGATAATAGTGCTGCGCTGATAGTCAGTTTCATGTTCACTCCCTGCTAAAAGCTTCAGTATGCAGCGTCAACCAGCACTTGTGAATTGAGAATTCTTCACACGACTTAGGTGATGACGTAGCCACTAAAATAAATATCGTACTTTAAATATCACGCTGTTCTCAATTGGCCTGGTCCAATTGTCTTTGACACTCTCTAGCCATGATTTATGTCCCACTTGCGCTTTATCCAACATGTTTAGCTGTGCGCCACCGCGTCGATAAACCAAATACACATCTGAATATGCCCCCATACGATAGCGCAACTTAAATTGAGACATAAGGCGTGTATCTTCAAAACTAGTATCTGTGTTTGCTTGTCTCTGCAGCCCGTCTGCAAGTATGTCATAAACATCCTTGCTCTTCGCCTCAAGCACTGACCATTGAAATGTACTCGAAAACTCTAAATCCTCAGCAATGAGGGCGCTTGCCTCTATTGTGTTGATAAAAATCGTTCTATCGTATTCAGACAACTGATTTCTCTGGCTTGCCACCAACCAGCCGTCCCCATCACGATAATAGTTATTAAACTTAATATTCCAGTTAGCGTGAGGCATCCAAGTCATATCCAGTGCCAACTGCAATGCATCTCCACTTAAACCTTCCTGATCTAACTCTACACTAGCCGCCCAACTAAACTCTCCAGTATAAGGACTCTGATACAGCACACGCGTTTCAAACGCGCTTGGCTGAAAGAAAGGCACACTATTCGCACCAATATTGTCCTGCCACCCAGAACGGACTTGATCTAAATGAACACTCCACTGCGCGCCATTGTTTAACATTAGTTGTGCTTTGTAGCCTTGTCTTGCGGGTAGTTTTAATCCATGAGAATTGGCTTCGTAGCTTAGATCTAACGTATGCTTTATGCGAGTTAACCAATCATTTCCCACATTAATTGCATGACTATAAGATAACTTTGAATACTGCCAATCATTGCGCTTCATATAGCCCATATCTCGATTTTCAAAGCCATCATTTAGACGTAAAAATTGCCCTTCAAGTTGAGTGTTTGGAGAAAACTGATAACCGACATTGAGTGATATGCCGTTACCAGATTGCCGAGTCTCTTGATCTACTTGGCTAAGGAGTAACGCACTTTGTATTGACCATGTGTCATCCTGATATTGGCTATCCCAAGCTAAGCTTTGAGCACTGCGGTTGAACCATGGCCGTTCCACGTGGGTCGCCAAAATACCTGATTGCCACTTGGCTGAACGATAGCTAAATCGCCCAGCATAAAAGTCTTTTCCAGCCTCACTATCCAAGCTATTTTCTTTTACCGCGAACGCGCCCCATTGTGCACTTTTCCCTTGGTGCACAAACCTGACCGCCCCATCAATTGGGGTGATCACCTCACTCTTATCATCGCTACCAGCTCCAATTCGGCGGGTATGGATTAACTTTGTATCTTGCAGTGCACCAATACTAAATACACTAATATCTTGCGTAAAAAATGGGCGTTTATCTGTACGCAACGTTTCCACCGCAGAGTAATTAACATCGACATCATCACTGTCCACTTGTGCAAAATCGGGGTTCACTGCAAGTGACAAGGTTTGGTGATGCGCTGGTTTATAAAACAGATCAAATCCCACATCAGCCTCATGACTCTTATTTTGGCGAGGTTCAAAATGACGCTGATAACTCATATATGGTACAAAATTAAGCTGACTTTGCTGGGGAACGGACACCTCAATTTTTGGCATGTTCAAGAAAAAATCACTGTTACTAATCGTCTGCTTTTGGTTTGCAAAAATATTATTAGATTTTAAATCATACAGTTGAATCCCAACGCCGATAGTGGCGAAACCATTGGCATGAACTTTTGGAGAAAAAGAAACACTGTGCCACGGAACAAATACCTCGTTCGACCAATACTCGGGCTGCTCGTCAAATGCGCTTTCCCAGTCACCGTCCCAGTCCATATCGGTCGTACGCTGAGGAGTCACAACCGCATCTTGCTTTCCTCCCCCAAGCGTTGTCGCAAACAAGTAAGCACTGCTACCATCACCCGAGAAATCAAGGTAAATCCGGTTAAACTCACCCTGCATAAACCCATCTTGAAGGTTAAACTGTTTTTTCCTCAGGTTTTCGGGTTGGTAGTTAACTATGCCAATGTATATCCCCTCTTCAGTCGCCAATATTTTTGCCGTCACTTTGTTTTTATGTACAGAATGCGTTGCTGGCACCACTTGAAAAAAGGTTGAGAAATCAACTGCTGATTGCCATGCTGACTCATCCAACTTTCCATCAACTTTCACGCCTTCGGCGTAACTTAACGGCGCGCCAAACACCAACCCTAAGGCAAAGATTCCTCGTTTA
This sequence comes from Pseudoalteromonas luteoviolacea S2607, assembly GCF_001625575.1. GTDB lineage: Bacteria > Pseudomonadota > Gammaproteobacteria > Enterobacterales > Alteromonadaceae > Pseudoalteromonas > Pseudoalteromonas luteoviolacea_E. The sequence continues at coordinate 17,158 of NZ_AUXV01000021.1, read as the reverse complement.
ATTCCACTCACGTCAACACTCCAGAAAACTCATATAATGTTGTTACTTAAGCAAAAATATTGAATGAAAAAGCTTATTTTTATCTGAAGAATGATTTGATAAAGCTGAATAAGATTGACTTTATCCTGAAGCCAGTTACCTTTAGGTGAACCTATATTGATAACAAACTTGGCAGGAGGCCCTCGTGAGTAACTCTCTACCAAATCTCTCAAATCACGTGCCAAAAGAAACTCCAATTCGTTTTTACTTTCTACACTGGTGTTTTGACTGCGAGAAGGATGAACTTTGGAATTGTGAGACCCATTCGGCCACCAAACTTGAACCCCAAGTTGCGCGGCTACTGACTATTTTTCTCACTCAACAAGGCCAAGTAATCAGTAGAGAAAAGCTCAATGATACTCTTTGGCCAAACACTATCGTCGAAGCGAATAGCCTCTACCAACTATTGACCAAACTGCGTAAAGAGTTGAAAGACAATGCTCGCAGTCCAAACTATATAAAAACAGTGCCTAAAAAAGGCTATCTGTTTTTACCCCAAATCAGTCATGACTCGCCACGTAGCACACTCTCGCCAAACGATGATAATCTCCGTGAAAAAGCGACCCATCCAGATTTAGCAGCACCACTTCATACCCGTTTAAAAAACAAGTTGCTAAAACACTGCTGGACACTCCTGTTTGCAACAGGTGCATGCTTTAGTGCCATTGCATTTTTCTCAACAACGCCCACAAAAGTTTCTCCCCCTAGCTACGAAAGGCATGACATTACCTATGATCTTGGCGTTGAATTTAATATTGCAGCACATCAAGACCAAGATTTACTGGCCTATGTAGAAAAATTTAACACTTTAGAAATTACTGATAAATCGGGTAAAAAACGATTTAAAAAGACCTTTGACACTCGTATTGCGCACCCTACGTGGCACCCCTATGAAGAAAAGTTAGCTTTTTGGCAATATCAAAAAGATGCGTGTATCTTACACATAGGTAATAGTCGCGCTGAAATTTTACATAGCAGTGACCCGATCCCTTGCCACCTGATCACTCCACCGTCTTGGAAATCAGCAGACGAGTTAGTACTCACAATCACTGAGAAGCATGGTAAGAAAGCCTATTTATATCGTCACAAGCACAACCAACTGATAAAATTACCGCTGCCAAAAGAGCCTGAGGAAAGTTACATCGGGGCTGTGCGCGCTTGGGAAGGAAAAATTTATTACCTTATTGTCGACGCAAAGTTTCACTCGAGGTTGGTTTCATTGGACGGCAAAGTCCATATGACTTGGGCCTTCCCAGTATGGTTATTTAATTTCGACCCCGCTCAACAGAGTATTATCAGCAATGATGGTAGCGCCCACCACAATCTAATTGGTAAATACAGAAACGGGCAGACTTATCCGGTGTTTGCTACAACACAGGGAATATTTACTAGTCTATCCGTTGATAATGCGGGTGACGTTTATACCGCTGCCGAAAGTTGGCAGGTAAATATTCGTGATGAATATAACTTACCCATATTTTCAAGCTCAAGTATCGACTATTTGCCGGTGACGAATAAGTTGGGCGAAACGGTATTTATGTCTCGTAGGACTGGTTATTGCGAAATCTACCTACACTCGGGGAATGAAGTTAAACAACTCTCCTTTCATAAGGGGCATGAGTATGTAGATTTCCTAGCTTGGGATCCTATGCTCAGTAAGATCCTTGCTAATCGAGATCGCTTTTTAGTGTTATATGACCGCACGGATGTACTTACAAATTTTCATAGCCAACATCAAAAGCCCTTGAAGCAATTCGGTTGGCGTACTAACCAAACGGTATGGTCGACCGATGGAATGTCTGTTAATACATTCGATTTAGACGGTCACTTGCTCAGCAAAACCAACTTTGAATCGGACTTTATTATTTACCACACAGAAGACAAGAGTTGGATAGTGATCAAAGATGGCACCTTATATCGCGCAACCTCATTGATTAATTTTGAAGAGCAAAAACAGGCGTTAGCCAAACTCCCCCAAGAAGCGCTCAATGTCATCAAAAATCCTAGACTCAAAAATGGTGAGTTATTCTGGCAATCAGCGTGGTCAAAAACCGATTTGATTTGGCAAGTATCGTTAAAAGCACCTTATAAAGTCACCAATATTAAACAAGAACCACTCATTTGGCATTATGATATTGCACCAGATGGTGCCCTTCTGGTGGCAAAAATGGAATCTGTTGAGTCTGATATCAAGCTGATCAAACCGCAAACAAAGCTGACAAAATAGCCTTTAGCAGAGTAAAACCAGTGACACGCACTAATCACTGGTTTTACCGCCCTTAAACTTAGACACTCAAATACACCATTGCCCAAGCTATTTCCTCAACTCCACAATCATTACACTTTTTGATGGTAAAAAGCGCCTGACATAACAAAAAACGGTGAAATTTATATGATGCGCTCTAAGTATTTGGGACTGGCTATGCCCTTGCTACTCGCGGCTTGCTTCGATGGCAGTGAAAGACATGTAGAAGTTGTCACGCCAACCCCTGCTACTGAAGTAACACAAGTACCTAATGTAGCTTTAGTTGAAATTAAAACGCCAGAGCAGGCCTTATACCAGCCCGGTCAGCCTATTTCTTTGGATTTTTCCATTGAAACAATCCAGCTAGACACCCAACATATCGGTGTTACTTTTATGGCCATTCCAAAAGAGAAGGTCGCACAATTAGAAACCGAAGATCAGCCCGAGGGCTATAACTTAGGTACTCATTACATTGAACAATTACAGCCCGGTGTACAAAACTTATCAGCTACTCTGATGTTTCCTAATGAGGAAATGCCCAGTGGCGAGTTCTTGATTGCTGCATATGTAGACAGCGCAAAAATTATTCATGACGAAGCAGATCTGACTGATAACCGTTCTCGAGGTCATGAGGGCGGCGATCTGACAACTTATGCTCCAATTACAATTGACGCCTCCCATTATCACGACTTTGTATTAGACAAGGTGGCTGTAGGTGACGGTTTTGCGATGTTCCCTGATATTGGTCAAAGAGAAATAGCCTCAGAAGGTCAACCAAGTCAAAAGCGCTCCGATATCATTGGACATATAGATGCCAGCAAGTTCGGTAGCAGCGCAAATGCGGCCCAGGTCACCGCGGAGGTAATTGTAGACGACCAAGCTTACACTGCGCACTTTTGGCAAGAGGGCCAAGATCACTACGCAGAGAAAATGAATATCTCATTCTCGCAATTCGAGCAAAGCCACTATTTCCCCTATGACATTGCTATAAACGGCGCCTTGCTGCATAAAATCCAACAGGCATTCGACCCAAATTCAAGTGAAAACACCATACAGTTGCGCTTTACTTTGCATGATATGTCTGAGTTTGATGAAGCCAATACCAGTAATAACACACTGACAATTGATGTTCCTTACAGCCTATATCAAGACTCGACCCCAAGTGATGAGCTATTAGCAAAACATAATTTACCGGGGTTGTCTGACAGTAACCAAGTGAATAGAGCGACCCGAAGCGCACTGTCTGATGGCCCGACACAGGACCTAAGCTTAACGATATCTCAGCAAACAGATGAGCAATTCGTGCTATTGGATTTGTTTAGTAACACCTACGGCGATAAATCAAAAGTGGCCGTTGTGCCAAGTTTCTTATCACTTATTATTTTAAAGGCCACAGATGGCGGTTATGCATGGGCATCCACAGGGGGTGGTTTTGACCTGTATATGTTCGATGATAGCGTGAACCTATTTTCTGCTGGTGCAAGTGGCATTGCTGACGGGGCAAATGGAACGTTGAGCTATGCGATGGGTGTTTCTTTTCTTGGCAACTCTCTGATCGCAGACTCAGACTCCGTTACTGCCCTTGATGAAAGCTATACCCATGATTGGAGTGAAGAACAAAAGCTATTCTCTGCAACCTTTACCATTGCGATTGTACCAGTCAGCGTCTCGGCGGGTGTAAAGGGTGAGGTTGGTGTCGGCAGCGAGTTAAAGTATGCTGATCAACGCTTTAGCATTGGCGGTGATGTACTTACGGCAAGCCTTGATGCCTATGCCACCGCGGGCATCGATCTGTTAATCGCCAGCGGAGGAATTGGTATCGACTTCCTCATTATTTCTGAAACATTGTCGGCTAGTGCTTACACTGATATCAGTAAAGCAATTACAGATTCTGAAATTAGCTATGGCATTGATATCAGCAATCATATGAAAGCCATTGAAGGTGAACTATATTTATGGGTGAAGTACCCAGGCTATGAGTTCTGCTGTTCATTCCCGACAAAAACTGCGACCAAAACACTGTATGACACAGGCGCTTTGTACAATAAAACGTGGCAAATGCTGGACTACAGCGATAGCTTCAAATTTTAACTGAGTAAAGTATGAATCGGGTTACACCACTACTACTTTGCACACTGACACTGCCATTTGGCAGTGTCAGTGCCAGCCAAGACTGCGCGCGCTGGGGCGATTTTACGACGCTTGCAAATACCAAAATGACAACACTAAACACACCAAACCAAAACCGCTTGTCCGTATCTGGGCAATTGGTTTATCGCCCACTTAAGCAAAGCGACAAGTATTACTGGCTAGGTTTGCAGCTTTCTTCCGCTAAATTAAAGTTAGACAATACAGACATACAGGCGCGCTACTATAGCGTGCCTTTTGCAGTGAAAATCGCAGCGCAATCTGGGGATATACTCGCATATCATTTTGCGGCTAAGCTAAAGCCTGAAGATGAACAAAAACTAATCGCGATTTATCAGCAATTTCATATTGAGCATCTGAAAAAGTATGATCTGCGAGCCCCAAAAATTATCGAAGAGAGTGATAGTTTAGGTCGCTATAAAATTCAGTACCAAAGGCTTGCTGACAATTCCATTCAAAAGCATAAACTTCAGTACACAATGACGACTCAGGGTACGCAATTGTTTGCGTTTAAAAAGCCTGAAATCATACAAGACTCATTTGTTTTAACTACATCTACCTGTTGGATAGAAAAATTAGACGGTTACAACAATACCCGAGTAGAAAGTGATAAAGGTGACATTCGAATCGATGTTGCTCAGTCGATTAAGTTTGCCACAAAAGCGCTGCCTATTTCAGCTGACATCTCCTTGATGACACTGCCAATGGACCCGCTTAAATGGCCTATTCTTGCCGCAAACAGCGTCTACCCGAAGCCGCAGCCTGTCCCCTTGGGGAGTGCTGAAATTTTCACTAATTTGCTGCGAAATAAAGACCTACGAGCTTTGTCGAGTGCTGAGCTATTGCAATTGCTGTATGACAACCAGATCTATCTGTCGTCATTGCATGCTTTGATCAAGCAACAGGCTTTTGAAGATAAACAGCTAAGCCGGCTATTATTGATGATTGGTAAAAGTGATTCTGTATATGCTCAACAACTCTTAGGCGCACTTTATTTAGATACTGAGCTTGATAAAAATCAGCGTTTTCGCAGCTTAATGGCACTGAAGTATGCAGAGCAACCTCTTTCACCAACGCTCATTGAGCAGCTTTACAATCACATCGATAGTGATGAGTTAACCAATACCGATACAAAGCTAGCCCGCACGGCCTTAATGGTCATGGGTATCGTCGCTAAAAACCAAGCCGGTAGCGAATTTGCAAGTCAGCTCACGCAATCATTGGCTGATAGGCTTGTCATCACACGAGATGTACACAAACAAGCTTCACTGCTAAATGCGCTGGGCAATAGCGCAGACTCAACACATCAGGATGACATTGCCAAATTTTTAGACGATGGAAATGCCACCTTGCGCACTACAGCTGCACAAGCACTTGGAAAAATGCCCAATGCAATCAGTCTTGGCTACATTGAAAAGTCGCTAAAAGTAGAAACGGATAACAAAGCTAAGCAAGCTTTGCTTTCAGCTATGGGTAACAATCCGCTCAGTGAGTCTCAAGTGGATGAGGTTTTAAAATTTGCACAAAGACAACAGGGAAATGAAGTCCGTGTCGCAGCAATTAATGCAATCGCCAAGCAAGGCAACAACCATCAAGGCATAGCAGAGAAACTTAAACCCCTTCTCAAGCAAGAGCGCGATCAACAGGTCCTCAGAGCACTTATGCAAGCCATTCACGGCAATTGATAGCCTATCTAGGGGCATTTACAGCCCCTTCTCTTTAATACCTGTCAAACAGCCATACACTTAGCGCTTAACTTTTATCTAAGCAGGGTACTTTCGGCAAGTTCCACACATATTTTTACGGGCTAAATGCGCTTTTAAAATAGACACTAGTGGTTCAATGATAATATCAATATAAGAAAGACGTAATAAAGAAAAGATTGTTATGAAGTTTTATGGAACAAGGAGTAAAGCTTTATGAAATGGCGGAGTGGACGGGACTCGAACCCGCGACCCCCGGCGTGACAGGCCGGTATTCTAACCAACTGAACTACCACTCCGCAGTGGTATGTATATGTTCTTTAAGATATCAAATGGCGGAGTGGACGGGACTCGAACCCGCGACCCCCGGCGTGACAGGCCGGTATTCTAACCAACTGAACTACCACTCCGCAGAGATATCTTTTTACGCTAAATGGCGGAGTGGACGGGACTCGAACCCGCGACCCCCGGCGTGACAGGCCGGTATTCTAACCAACTGAACTACCACTCCGCAGTAAGCGTATTGTCATATTTTTTTGCTAAAACACTAAAAAGCCAAATGGCGGAGTGGACGGGACTCGAACCCGCGACCCCCGGCGTGACAGGCCGGTATTCTAACCAACTGAACTACCACTCCAAGTGATTTAGCTTGCTTCTTTTAATAAATGGCGGAGTGGACGGGACTCGAACCCGCGACCCCCGGCGTGACAGGCCGGTATTCTAACCAACTGAACTACCACTCCAAAGAAGCGATGCACATATGTAAGCGGTTGGCGGAGTGGACGGGACTCGAACCCGCGACCCCCGGCGTGACAGGCCGGTATTCTAACCAACTGAACTACCACTCCAGCTTACATCGCAATACAAAATTAAATGGCGGAGTGGACGGGACTCGAACCCGCGACCCCCGGCGTGACAGGCCGGTATTCTAACCAACTGAACTACCACTCCGCGACAATTTTGTATTTCACTGACAAGGTGTGCTCCTTGACAGCGGCGTGAATAATACGAATGACCCCTTTCAGAGTCAACTATTTTTTTGAAAAAAACTGCATTTTTAGCGTTTAATGACGTTACTCGCTGAAAATTGCATCAGCTTGTCTATTCTACAAGCAAGTTTGCAGCAACTTACCAAGAATACAACTTATCTTAGGAGCTGCACCACACATGAAGGTGTTTAATTTTTATCATCAGACATGGACAAACTAAGTACATCTCCCGAGTCTGACCCCATTTCACCTGCTTTTTCTTCCCCTTCACCTTCAGGCTCCAGATCATCTAAATCCATTTTTTGTTTCTTTTTCAAAAATGGAATAGAAGTTGGCAATGGAATTGAAAACTTCAATGGCTTGTTTTGTACAAAGACTCGGATCACTAGCCAACCCAAGAGCAGCACCAGTAAATTGCCTGCCACGACAATAGACACAATCAATGCCGTATTCACTTCAGGTTCTTCAGGCTCTGTTGGTTGCATCAACTCTTCAGGCGTGATGGGTTTGGTTAGCTCCGGTACTTTTTCGATTGGTCGTTCGATTTCAAAATTATAATCAGGGATGGCTGCCATAAATTCGCGACCATTGATATTTTCGCCAAAGGCGGACAGCTGAACGCTATAACGCCCCCAATCATAATTTTTTATTTGCAGTTGGCGATAAAAGCGTTCTTGTTCGTTTAAGGTGTAAACTTGCTCCTCACCATTGGGATAAAGTATTTTTCCTTGTAATATCACGGTCTCAGGCTTAACGATATCTCGATTCAACTGAATCACAAGTTCGTGTTCAAATTCTTCATCGTCCGCAAGTTGTAGCTCAAAAGTGAAAGGTGGTTCGGCAATAACTATCGGGTCTTTTACGACGCGACGTTTTAGTATGGGGGTCTCTATAAAAAACTCAGGCTGCCATTCGCCTGCCGGAAAGGTAAGCTTAAATTCACCGGTAAAAACCCCATCCAGCGGCCTCTCATCAAAGTCTCTACCGTCATCTTTAAAATCAGTAACACTTTGTGTACCTGCACCGAAATTAGCGTATGCCTCATTATTTGTACTGACAAACTCGACAAATAAAGTCACCACATCACGGAAATACCCCACATCGATTGGTTTACCATCGTTGGTAACTTTGCCATTTACTTTGAGCATTTCGCCGCGAAATAACAAAGGGGGCAGTGGATCAACAATCAGTTCAATATCACCCAGTACCATAATTCGGCTATCTTTTTGAATTTGTCCTAGGACTTGCCATGGCCCTGGCATGGGTTTATCGATTATGATCAGGTCGTAGCTTATCTCGTCGAACCATTCAAGAGATTCATCTTTAACGGCATGAATCGAGTAAATTTTACTGCCATCCGGCCTCACCAATACAACAGCAGGCGCGCCCGAGGAACGAAAGAACAGTAACGTAATTTTATCGACGTTATGGTCAATGCGAAAACGATTATCTAGCAGTGGGATCTCATTAGATACCCCATCGCGTTCTAGCATAGTGATATTTGGAGTTTCTGATGCAGCACTAAAGCTGAATAATATGCTAAAAACGACTATCCAAATTCGCATTGATATTTACCTCTTTATTGTTGCCATAAACTTTGTCCGCAAGCTTTATTGACAATTTCCATACGCTCTGTGTGGGCAAGCTCTTCTTCGTCACTGGCGTGCAAAACGCGTAATGGCGCCCTATCGGCAGCGAGTCGGCGGATACCACCCGTCCCACCTTGCTGTGCACCGTCAACTTGCTGAGCTAGATTTAGCTTTTTCTGCCCACCAGTCATTGCCAGATAAACATCTGACAAAATCTCGGAATCCAGCAATGCGCCGTGCAGTGTACGCTTTGAGTTATCAATGTCATATCTACGACACAACGCATCTAAGCTATTCTTTTGACCAGGATGCAAATCACGCGCCATAACGAGTGTATCAAGTACTTCGCAGACATCATTGGTTGTCGGAAAACCCTGGTTCAACATCGCAAATTCATGGTCCATAAAGCCCACATCGAACGGCGCGTTATGAATGACTAACTCTGCACCAGTTATGTAATCGAGGAACTCCTGTGCAACTTGGTGGAAGAATGGCTTACCACGTAAAAATTCATTCGTGATACCGTGAACGTCAATGGCTTCCTCTTCAATATCTCGTTGCGGGTTGATATAGACATGAAAGTTATTGCCCGTAAGGCGCCTATTTATTAGTTCAACACACCCAATTTCAATGATCCTATGCCCAGCTTTGGGGTCGATGCCGGTGGTTTCTGTATCCAGAACTATCTGACGCTTTACCATGATTTATGATCTCTAACATTCATTTCTCTGTTTAAGTCCCATATTAACCCACTTTCGACTTTGTTACATGACCTATTCTCAATCCTTTCTCTATCGAGTCGCACCACATTGACTTGATACTCACTATCCTGCGACGTCAAAAGTAATAATCACTACTAACAAAATATAGAACTTATTCAATAAATAACGCTAGGTGAAATTAAATCACAGCTCGTTTCAGACACCTGCAGCTTAAACGACCTGATTGTTACACAGCGCGTGATTACCTATAATGATTTTTGACCATCCAACTCGCATTGAATAATGAAAGCACATTTTTATTTGGCACATACTGCTTTTCTGTAATTTGCATACCGCTTGCAGCTGAACTTTGCTATCGTACGCAGTTATCTGCCCATTTTGAATTTTACAGGCTAATTTGTGCAAAAAACCGTAGAAATCTATACCGATGGCTCATGCCTAGGCAATCCTGGTCCTGGAGGCTATGGCATTTATTTAAGTTACCAAGGCCATGAGAAACAACTGCAACAAGGCTACCAGCTAACTACGAACAATCGCATGGAAATGTTGGCAGCTATCGTGGCGTTGGAAACGCTAACTCGCCCTTGTCATGTCGTGCTCTATACTGACAGCCAATACGTGAAACAAGGCATTGAGTCTTGGGTAGCGAATTGGAAAAAACGTAACTGGAAAACAGCAGCCAAGAAGCCAGTAAAAAATGTAGATTTATGGCAGCGCCTCGACAGTGCATGTCAGAGGCATCAGGTAGAGTGGCGCTGGGTTAAAGGCCATGCAGGTAATAAGTATAACGAGCTTGTCGATGATTTAGCTCGAGATGCGGCATCACAGGATGACCTGCTTGAAGATAACGGCTACATCGCCCAACAATAACCTCACTATTCTTGCGTGCGACTGTGTTTCAGGCGTGCGCCCTTCACCGCAGGAGTCCATTTGGGCCTAGCATGCCATTTAGGTTTGATGGGGGTTAACGGCGTGACCCGCTTTCTAGCCACCAGCATATAAACACTGCCCATCGGTTTTAAGTAATGTCGGCAAAATCGGCGCCATGGAGCAAAACGGGACAAGCGCGACCCTCGAGCTAGAGATGCATGGATAAAACGTTCGTCTGTAACAATTTCAAAACCGAGTAAATTCAGCCAATCTTTAACCCTAGATGGCGTAAAAAATCGCCCCGACCAAGGCAGCTTTTCTCCACTAAAAGGCAACATGTGTGCCAATCCACATAGGCTAAATGGATTGAAACCGGTAATAACAATATAACCACCAGGGATCAACGTACGGTGTGCTTCCCGTAAAATATGATGGGGATCTGAGTGATACTCCAAACAGTGCGACAAAATACATGCATCAACACTGTGTTCATAAAAAGGGAGTTCATCAATTTCGGCAATGACACCAGCGTGCGGAGCACTTGCACAAATACATACTTGATGATCGATAGGGCTCTCTGATGTATCTAATTGCCCGCTTAAGCATCCCAACTTTAGCATATGGTAACCAAACATACGTGGCAGCCATTTTGCCATTCGACGCTCAATGCCAGCTCGCACATAGTCACCATGAGGAAAGTCTCGCCATGATTGTGGTTTGGGCCCTTGCTGAAAACTTAATGCTGGTTTCATCGCATACGCTCGTTATACTAGTTGACACCTTCACTTTATAGAGCAATGAGTTATGACGCAAGTTCATCCGATCAAAGCATTTAATGATAACTATATTTGGGCCATTTGTGATACTCAGAACCTTGATACTTGGGTTGTCGATCCTGGACAAAGTCATCCTGTACTACAGTTTTTGTGCGAACAAAACAGACAGCTCACAGGCATTTTAGTCACCCATCATCACTGGGATCACACTGACGGAATCGCAGAGTTGATTTCACACTACCCTGAAACCCCTATTTACGGACCTAAAGACTCCCCTTTCTCTGGCATCACTTGCACATTGTCTCAAGGGGATTCAATTACTATAGCAGGTGAGCGTTATAATATAATTAAAACACCGGGACATACGTTGGATCATATTTGTTATGTTAATGATACAAGAGCGTTTACGGGTGATACCTTATTCAGTGGCGGGTGTGGTCGACTATTTGAAGGTACAGCAGAACAGATGTGGCATTCATTGCAAGCACTGTCTGCACTGCCAGACCCATGTGAGGTGTACTGCACACATGAATACACACTTGCAAATTTAGACTTTGCCAACGCCGTGGAGCCCAATAATGATGCACTTACGGCTTATACAACTTGGGCAAAAGCAAAGCGAGCGCAAAACTTACCTACTCTACCAACCAACATTGGTAACGAACGCGCAATCAATCCATTTCTAAGAGCAAACAACGATGCGATCTTAGCTCATTTGCCTGAAGTCCTCAAAGGTCCTACCGAGGCCCAATGGCAAGTCTTTGCGAAACTCAGATTGTGGAAAGATCAATTTTAATGGCGTTGCTTATACAAACCATAGCTACAAGCTAGATGGCGCTTATTTACTCCCTTTGCGCCGTCTCTGATTTTTTCTACACATCAAGCAATTACGCACTTTGACAGAGCACAGCCATCGTTGCATTGTTGCGAACAACTTTAAAATTACACCAGATAAGGGTAATATTGCTGGGTTTTTGCCCGACAAAAAGAGATTTATGAAAAAGTCACTTCTGATAATTGCGATTATAAGTTTGCTTGCAGGCTGTCAAACAACAACCGAGCAAACCTCTACCGAGCAAACCTCTACCCAGCAAGCCGAACTATTAGATCATGCGAGCCCAGCGCAAATAAGCGAAGCATTGTCTCACGCGATTCAAGAACCTATTGAAGCAGACGAGCCACCGCCAGTTTTCGATGATGTCTGGGAGCGGATCCGTTATCAATTATCTATTCCGGTGCCACAGAATCGCCCCGTTGTAACAGAAAGAAACTACTACCAGCGGCACCAATCCTATCTAGATCGGATTTCAAAACGTGCTGAACCATATCTCTATTTTATTGTAGAAGAAGTTGAAAAGCGTGAGATGCCTATCGAGATTGCGCTTTTGCCAATCGTTGAGAGTGCATTTGACCCATTTGGTTACTCTCACCGCAGTGCTTCTGGTATTTGGCAATTTATGCCACAAACGGGAGAGCGTTTTGATCTTAAACAAAACTGGTGGTATGACGGCCGTAGAGATATCGTCCAGTCCACACGTGCAGCGTTAGATTATTTGACTTACCTTCATAAAACACTCGACGGTGACTGGTTAAATGCTATTGCAGCGTATAACTCTGGTGAAGGCAGAGTGATGAGGGCAATTCGCAAAAATCGTAAAAAGCACCTGCCAACTGATTTTTGGTCATTAGATCTCCCAAGAGAAACCACAGCTTATGTTCCAAAGCTCCTTGCGCTCTCTGACTTATTGATGCGCCAAGATGAGTTTAAGGTTAAGTGGAACAAGATTATCAATGCACAAGTTGTCGACACCATTGAAGTTGGAACACAGATCGACTTGGCATTAGCGGCAGAAATGGCAGGAATATCTCTAACGGAACTATATCGCCTCAACCCAGGGTTCAATCGCTGGGCAACCGACCCTAAAGGGCCTCACTCACTATTATTGCCCCTTGATAAGGTTGAACAATTCAAAACGACACTTGCAAACACGCCTATGCAAGAGCGCCTGCGTTGGCAATATTACACAGTGAACAAAGGAGACAGCCTTTCTGTTATTGCTAAGAAGTTTGATACAAATACCAGTGCCATAAGAACACTCAATAAACTGAATGGAAATATCATTCGTGTTGGCCAACAGTTACTTGTACCACTTAGTGAAGGCGAGTTGAAAAGTGAACACCTACCGACTGCGGTTAGAAAGGTTGCGAACACAACTGAGCGGAGTAAGAAAGTACACACGGTCAAAAGTGGTGATACACTGTGGGATATCAGCCGAGAATATGATGTCACGATTAAACAGCTAGCAGCTTGGAATAAGCTCAAGCCAAGCTCGGTACTTAAATTAGGTCAAAAGCTAACAATTTACAAAACCCAACAACAAAGCAAAACGGCGGGCCTGCAAAGTAAAGAACGCACAATTACCTATAAAGTACGTAAAGGTGATTCATTGGCAAGAATCGCGAATAAATTTAACGTATCTATCAAAGACATCGTGAAATGGAACTCACTAGCGGGTCAAAAGTACTTGCACCCCGGACAAAAGTTAAAACTTAAAGTCAATGTGCAAACCACCTAATATAATAAAGGCCACGTGATTTAAATCGTGGCCTTTATTGTGTAAGTCAGTCAATTACAGGGCTGCTAGCCAATTCTTTAGCCATGGCTCTACAGGCTCCCAAGGTTCGAAGTGCTCACCAGCATCTACATCTAGCCTCGGTTGCGGTAATTTCGCATTGAGCTCTTTTACCAAAGCATCAATTTGACGACCCGCTCCGCAATATGTATCTCCGTAGCTGCTGTCCCCTAATGCCACTACTCCTACCTGCTTGTTTGTCAGCATCGGTAGCTGCGCTTGCATTTGCAAAAACAGTGGAAATAAACCGTCAGGAATGTCTCCTTGGCCAGTCGTAGAGGAAACAAACAGCACATGTTCCGCAGCTTTTAAGCTATCCATTGTCGGGGGCTCGGCAATATTTGCTTGATGCCCCTGAGCATTAATATGTGACTGTATTTGAGTTGCTAAGTTTTCCGCATTGCCGTAGACGCTGCCTACAAATAGCGTAATTGACGCCATTATTGATAATCCTTCTCTGTTGATGGCCAACCTAGCTGACGGCAAATATTGAGCATGTCATCACCTAAATTAGCGCGAATTAAAATAGGTTGCTTAGTATAAGGATGTATAAACTTTAGCTCAGTTGCAAACAACATGAGACGCTGCAACTGAAAATGGTCACGGAAAAAGTGATTATGTTTATTATCACCATGGTTTACATCACCAATGATGGGTGTGGCTAAATGGTTAAGGTGACGTCGAATTTGGTGCTTACGACCTGTTTTTGGAAAGCATTCGACTAGTGAGTAACGAATACTTGGATATTTCCCGAATGGTATATCTAGACTCGCGCGATGCAGGCAACGCACCATGGTTTGCGCCTCCTGAGGCGCTTTATCTTGATCTGCAAACTTATCAGCGATTTTATCGAGCTGCTCTTTCAAAGGCTTATCAACAAAGATTTCATCTTTACTATAGCCTCTGACTAAAGCCAAATAACGTTTTTCGACTGTGCCCTCAATAAACAGCTGATTGATGTCTCTAGCCGCTTCGGAGCTCAAGGCAAAGAGCAATACACCACTGGTTGGTCTATCTAAACGATGCACTGGAAAAACATGTTGGCCTAATTGATCACGCAGCATTTGCATTGCAAACTGCGTTTCTCTTTTATCTAGAAAAGAACGATGAACTAGCAACCCTGAAGGCTTGTTAATGGCAACATAGTTTTCATCTTGATAAATAATTTCTAGCACTACTTCACTCCACCACTAGAAATAGCGGTATCTATTTCACTTAACTTAGAAAAAATAGTTTGCAGCTGAGCATGGCCTGAAAAAGCAACCTCAGCCATTGGCGCAATCGCAATGTTTGTCGGTAGAGGCTGTCCTTCACGTATCATTTGTTGGATTTTTGGAATAAATACAAATTGCAGCCATTGCTCAAAGCGCAAGGTATCGCAGCAAAAAGGCTGAGTGGATGCTAACGCTTGTGCTTCGATTGGTTCTGCTTGCCACAGTTTAGCTTGTTGTAATTGACTCTCTAACTCAGCAAGTTGCTGTAAAACTTGTTGGCTCACGTGAGCTCCTCATATTGCGTAATACCCAAACGCACATTATACCACTGTGATCCACGAAGAGCATTTAACTTAGTAAGTGTCGTAAGACCTTACTACAGGGCGTAATTACCGCTATAATCGCGGGCAAAGCAATTCAAGTGAGTATAAAATGACGGCGCAAATTTCAACATTAGGCGAGCTATTAACTTCTGCAGGCACTCAGTGGCGTGTATATGACATCGGTCGTCGAATCACCAAAATAGACAAAAAGCAATTTGCTCAAATTGAAAATACCCAAGTGCCGTATCCTTATCCACTAGGCAACCATGCATTGATTGCAATTCAATTTTGGGATAATCAGGCCACGCTCGATCCCTATGTTTGGTTTCTTAAGTTCCCATTAGATGAGCAAAGCAAATTAATTATTGCGAGTCGAGATCATTTTGCCTCTATGGTATTAGAGGCATTAGGTACACAGCTCACAGGTGAAGCTGCGCAAGGTAAGCTAGATAACAACCCTTACGTGTATACACCCAACGCGAATAAACTTGCTGCTTTTAATGCGCTGATGAAATGTGAATTAAAGCGCCCAGCCTCACAATATTACGAAACTGTTGAGCAGTATTTTACACGTGCAGAACAGCAAGACTGGCAAAGCCTAGCCTTACAGGGACTCGCAGATTTTGCAATGCGCCTTGAACATGGCGAAAATCAAGCTAACTTGATTTCTCGTTGGTCAAGTTTACCAGAGCAAGTGCAAAGTCCACTTGCGGCCATGCTAGAACATGTTGCGATTTCGACAGAGTTGACTGAGCACTTGCAGGCACAGCTCAATAAACATATTGCTCAACAACAATTAAGTAGCAGTGTGCATTGCTTCAGAGCTATGTCAGGCAGTCACGGCCTGGGTTTAATTGCACAATCAGTGGATCATCTATTGAGCTCAGAACTGGCTGAACACGCTGACGTATTGCTCACAATAGCAGGAAGAGGGTGGGAAACACTGACAGAGCCAGAACGCCTTTACACATTTATGGATAAAGCAGCTCACAACACCCAAATTGACGGGCTTTTTGAAAGTATTTTCACCGATTTAGTTGCAATTCCGATTCTCCGTCCACATGTATTAGGATTATTGAGAGCGCAAAATCGAAGCGACACACTTTCTAGAGCAATTGGTAGGCTATTTTCATAAATGACAACACTTTGGCTTTTTATACTCACCCTTACGGCTTGCGGTTTCTTTTGGTATAGCAGAGAAATCGCCGAAGCAGCACGCGAGCATGCTGCACAACAAAGCGAAAAACTTAACGTCCAATTGTTGAGTGTCGCCTGCCAGAAGAGACGTATTGGTGTGCTAAAAAATGGAAAACTAGGGATAAAAAGTCAATTTTTATTTGAATTCAGTTCAGACAGAGATACAGCTTACAAAGGTATTTTGTACTTAGAAAATCAAGTTTTGGTAAAAATGGATGTGCCACCACACCGAATTGTAGAATGATTTTAGAACAGATTAATATGATGGGTTGGGAAACTGATATAAAAAACTAAGGCGTAACCCTGTTTGTCACGCCCCAATCCGACGAATTCCCTTGGAGGTTTCCACTACCTCTGCCTACAACTTACCAGCAAGCCGCCAATTTTCATCATCCCCTGAACGGGTATACATCCGATACACCCGACTATCCTCCCTGCCTTCATCCTTAGTACGTCCCGTACTTCTGTCCGCTTCACACGTCCCAATGTGCAGTTCCTTTCTACAGAGCAACTCCTATGCCCGTACATCCTTTGTATTGCGGTATCACCGCTCCATCAAGCATTCCCTATGCCTGCACATCCTGTGCTACTTTCCTATGCCTTCTTGGCTCCTCTTCACCTTATCCCTCGGCGCTCCTAATCCTATGACATTTCCTATGTCTGCACATCCTGTGCTGCTTCCCTATGCCTTCTTGGCTCCTCTTCACCTT
>NZ_AUXV01000020.1 GCF_001625575.1 Pseudoalteromonas luteoviolacea S2607 | reverse complement strand
CAAACTTCAGAGTCAAACTTCGGAATAATAACAATAGTTTCCCCTTACAGAATTTAAGTAAAATTAGTTCAACATATATAAAGTCAAAACACAGTAAGCATTGGTTAACAGGATTATTTAGGCTATAATTTAAAGGAACACATCATACATATTTAATGATATATCACATTCGCCTACTATTCTCGGTTTTAAAAATCGTTACCATGACGTACTTATTTATTAGCTAATCGCATCTCACAACAAATTGAACTGCTACTCATTGAATATCAAAAAATTGAAAGAAGCGATAAAATTGAGTTATAATAAAAAGAACACATCATACTAATATAATAACTGTATATAATCACTAAATAGTATTCTATTAATATCTAAATTTACCAATACAAGTAACGTATGATGTGTTCGTATTATACCTATAACAAACGGTATAAAGCAGATTGGCACAAACAGAGATTTTTAGCTATAATATAGAGAACACATCATACATGGATATATCATGAGTACCAAGTTTAATTTAAGAAGCAGTTTTGATTATCTATTCGAACAAATAAACATACTTTGTGAAGAAATAAAAAGTTCGGAAGTTGTAAATTGTGACTATTATTTACTACCTGAAGTCACAGAAGAAGATGAAAATAAAGCACCTGATAACATAAGTGTTTCAAAAATAACTGGTGATGTCGCGCTTGAAAAATGTTTATCCGGTTACCAAGATGTCTTTGTTGGGAATAAAAAAAGTGGAAAAATACTCACAAGACACCCAGGATTAATAGCAATTAATGATCCGAACTTCTCTTTAAAGTCGCGTATTATTGAAGTTAATAAAGCGAAGAAAAATTTCAAAGAAGCTATATTAGAAATAAATAACAATGATGCAAGGTTTGAAGCTGTTCACAATGCAGTACCAAACCTAATAACATTAGCGGCCTATCGAAAAATCCATTTTGAAGATGCAACCCCATACTCTGTACGTTTTACATGGATGAAGAAACATTCTTCAATGACATTATCAAAGAAAGTGGCATTAGAAATGTTGAATAAATCTTCAGGATATTCAAATCCACGAGTTATAGATCAGCAAAATTGGTTACAAATAGTAGAGTCAGAAAAACTTAGAGTGGGGAGCCTAAGTGAAAAGAGTAAGTTAAGGATTAAACGTCCTACAAGAGTGACGCCAGAAGTAAATGTTAGATTTTCAGCAAAAAATCGATATCACGTAAGTGCTGCACTCCCCTTCATATTGCTCAATCCTCAAAGCGAAACTAAAATTGGAGAGCTGACAAGTTACAGTAGTTCAAATGTAGATGTAAGAAAGAAAGATTATAGTTACTTAATTGAGCGAATTTACTTGGAAAACTTAGACTAATATTACAATAAATCTTTGGGATAGCCAATTTAACATAATTGACTATCCATCCGAATATTACTTTTTCACAATTTCTTCAAGAATATCTTCATCAATTATTTCAGCACTTTCAACAAGTCTTTTACCGCCTTGAATTTCGATTCGTTTGTTATGTTTATTTAGAGCCAGAATTTCTTCACAAAATTGTGCCGATGGATGCATTTCATACACGTAATCGATTATTCTACCGGATTGCTCATCTTTAACATTTGAAATGTTATATTCTGATATAGCGCCCTTTTCAATTAGGTCTTTCATTGTTGTAGTCATATCTCTACGAAGCGCTTTTAATTTGTTATCAGTAATTTCATCAGAAGAGTATATAGATCCATACTTCTCCATTATCGATAACAATCTAAAATGGTAAGTTTTACCAGGGGCAGCGTAACGCCATAAATGATAAAGCCTCAACATCATCCATCGAGACAATCCTCGTTTAAGCTCTTGTGCACTATTAAAGTAGTATCCTTTATACTCTAAGTTGTCGATCATATTGTGTACAAATGCATTCAAACATGCGACACACTTTATGTTTCCTCCCTGGCCTTTCTTACCACTAAAATGTAAAGAAGAGAGAAAATTCATATTTGATTCGTAAAAAGAATCGTCAACATCGCTATTTTTAGTGTCTGTAGCTCTGTATTTAAATGATAATTTTGAACCTTGAAGAGCTTCTAAAGACTCTTTTATTTGTGGATAAGGCATTGATTGACCAACAGCTTTCAACTCTTGCGCCAATTCATTCATCGAAAAAATTACCGCATATTGAATACCGGACTTAAAATTTATTTTTACAATTTTGCCCTTTGAAGCTAGACGAATTAAAGCTCGCTCAACTTTCTCTTCTCTATCAGACGGCCAGACAAGATACTCAGTTTCCTCTCCTTCTTTTTTACTACTTACAACAGCTGGAGTAATCTTAATTTCTCCATCATATAGAATGCCATCTACCTTTTCAGAAATTCTACGCGTTATAATTGTTTTTTTAGGAGCTTCTTCTAGTGGAAGTTTCTTGTGTCCAGAACGAACAAACCGACCCCAAAGATCATAATGATTGAAAGTATTTGAGTAAGCTCGTAGGCCATGATTTGTACTTTCTAAAGAAATTCTCACATCTTTGTTGTCTGTAAATAGTGCAAGACTTTCATTGTCTATCGCACTTTCAACTCCGTGGATTTGGCCACGAAGTGAATCAGGTAGATTATCAACAGAGATGTTTACCTTACGGTTCATTTTTTTACTTCCAGATTCTTTCGACAGCTAATAACAACACATTCAAAGGCAAAAGTTAAATGGTTAAGTTAGTATAAAAGTGATCTGAATTCAATTTTTTCTTTAGATCAGCTTTTTACCAACTTAAAGTAAAATTTGGATCGCTATTTTACCTACTAGCTGCATAAACATCGCGATTTTGCTGAAATTCAACTTAAAACCCTTATAAAATGCTCGTTAGATCGGGCAGCTGTGTATAAATGAAATACAAATTAGTAAAGATCAGATCTATCTGTAGTATAGATCTGATCTTTACTAACAGATTGAAGGCCCATTTACGAAAGTTGTGCATATCTTTAGAGATCTAGTTAGTATTTTTTTGATCTCTGGCGGGACAATTGTTTATAAACCTGTTGATAACCTGTGATTTAACATACTGGTCAATTTTTACTTAGTATATTTGTGATCTAAGTGTAGTTAAAGATCTGATCTTTACTACGTATTTTGTTGATCTGATTATTTTATTTTTATCATTGTAAAACAACAGTTTAAACTTGTATTTGGTGCTTTTAACCTTTATTACCTTTATACTTAACCATATCTAAACTCTTTAATTAATCTTATAGGTAGATTTTAAAATGATTTTTTGAGATGTCATGCTTTTAATATGTTTACCTTTCATTTAATGGACATTATAATAATATGTATCAGGTTAAGGAATATTAGTATGTCTATCAATAGCAATGCTCTTTCTACTTATAAACTGTTGAAAGCGACAGCAGAGGTTGCCGAGAAATCTCTTGAAGGTCGTATTCAACACTATCGTGCTCATTTGAAATCAGAAGATAAAGAGTTGCGTACTTATACCCAAAAAGCGGCAGCTGACCTTTTGGGTGTCAATAATAGAACTTTGAAAAGGCGCCACGACCAAGGCGATTTTGATCATTTGAGTATCCAGAAAGGCGCAAATGGTCACTATGCATATACGCTTAGTAATATTTTCGCGATGGCAGATACGCTTGGGATCAAGTCTGATCATAGGTCTGATCAAGACAAGCTACAAGTTATCGTAATAAATAGCTTAAAAGGTGGTTGTGGTAAAACAACGTCACTTGTCAACTTGGCTGCAGCATTGGCTACCACTAACATAAAGCGCTATCGTATCGGAATTATTGATCTTGATCCGCAAGGATCGTCATCTAGCTTTTTTCCATCAAATGATCACGAGCCAATAACCGTTGGGGACCTGATGCGTGATTGTATTGAATTGGATGAGGGAGAAACCTGGCCACAGCTAGTTTCCGAGTCATTTCAAAAAACACATATTCCAAACATTCGTATTCTACCTTCTGGCATGGATGACTTTTACTTTGAACATGAAACAGCAACGGAATTAAAAGAATCTTCAGGTTATGATCAAACAAGACATTATCATAAACTTAAAGAGCGTGTCATAGAGCCCGTTCAAGACGAGTTTGATCTAATATTGATAGATACTGCGCCCTCTTTGAATTTTATGTTCTACAACGCGCTCATGGCCTCTACAGCAATGCTTATTCCAGTTCATCCAGAAGCAGTAGATTTTGATGCAAATAATAAATACTTAAAACGCTTGGGCGAAATCTATCATACCGTGGCTGCATTGGGTCATGAAGGCTGGGATTTTATGCAGTTCCTCGTCACCAACTACGTGAAAGGTAATCACTCTCAAAGAGACATTGTTAAAGACGTAAGAACTGCCTTTGGACGACAAGTAATGAGTTATCCGATCAATCATAGCTCGGCGATTACAGCAAGTTCTTCATCTTTCAATACTATTTTCGATCAAAAAACTTCTGATTCACTTGCAAGCAGGGAGTCTTTGCTTAAATCACAAGAAAATATAAAAGATGTTGTAGATGAATTAGAAATGCTAATACGCTCCAATTGGGTGTCAACTCAATCAAGTTTAGACTAATAGAACACAGGCTAAAATATGGCTAGAAAACGTAAAAACGATACACGAATAGACCCTTTTGCAACCCCTGTAGAAAGTAGTAGTCTAGATGATTTATTGGGACAAGCGTCTGCCGGTCAAGAGGTTACGATGCCGGCACCAAGTGATCCAAACCGCCAGATCAAGCTGATCTGTGAAGTGATCCCTTGGCATAATATTGAAAAAGAAACATCGGTTTATGGAAAAAATCGTCGAGAGCAGTCTTTGCTGAATGAAAGGTCAGTTGCGGATATATTACCAGCGATACAAGAAGACGGTAAGAATATGCATCCTGCACTGTGCTGGAAGCAAGGTACATCTATGCTAGTTCTTTCTGGCTCAAGGCGGCGTAAGGCATGTTTGCTTGCCAAAGCTGATTATGTAGTCTTTAGCTCAGAAGACTTTACAGAAGATGATGCTAAAGCGCTTGCCGTATCTTCCGATCAATATATTGCGCCTAGCCTTTGGGAACTTGGTAAAGCTTACGTCCAAACACGCCAGAAATTACAAGACAGCGGGAAAAAGGGCTCATATCGCGAGATTGCTGGATTAGAAGGTGTTTCTCATACCGCTGTTGCTGACTCTATCAAGGCTTTTGAGCAGATTGACAGGGAAATTGTCTTGATGTACCCGACTCCTAATCATCTTGGCCGCGAAGTTGCTAAAAAATTGATCAGCGCATTGAAAGAGAGGCCTGAGCAGTTTGCAGGTAAGGTTTCTGGTTTAGCTCAGGCAGAGTTTCAAACTCAACCTATGAGCGACGAAAAGCGCGCGATAGAGATTACTAAATACCTAACAACGTTCGAAACAGAAAATAATAACCGAAATGAATGTTTGCTAGAAAACAAGTTTGTAAAAGTCCAGCGAAGCATTAATTCTGGGGCCGTTACGGTAAAAATAGACGATAAGGTGCTGACTGAAAAGCGTTTAGAACAATTGCAAAAATTGTTAAGTAGTTTTAATTAAATTGTAGTGGCCTAGTGTTCTAGGCCATACATATGCCTTTTTCACATCCAACCAGTCAGTTTTTCCTAATTTTGTGGGTTTTTCCTCTTTAGCTCAAAACCGTAATTTCATATACTGGTCTTTTACGTCTTGTTACTTGTTAAAAAATGTCCTCGCAGTTATCTAAAGAGCAGCTATTAGCTTTATTCGAAGAAATTAAGCAGGAACAGTCTTCACAGTTCCCGTTATCAGAGCGCTTTCTGAAGCAGTACTTTAGTTCTGCTATGTTAGCCAAGGCAAAAGAGTACGTGAATGATGATCAGATCTGCTTTTTGGAACATACCGATGATTTTTCGCGAATTGATGCGCAAGTACTAGGAAACTACGGTAATACCTTTACGCAGCACATAAAAATTGAGCAAATCAAAGGAACCCCTTCCGTTGAGGCTCAATGTTCCTGTTCAAATAATGCTAAATGTCGCCACATAGCAGCTGTTCTACTGAAACTTAAGGTAGAGCATTCTGGTGGGTTTGGTGAGTCTTTTATTGTAAACGACTGGTTTAACGAGTTGTCTTTGTTACAGCAGGCATCCGACTTAAACGCTGCAAATGTGTTGTTATTTGTATTGGAGCACCGTGGTAATGAACTACTTGTAAATCCAAAAATGTCTCCTCACAAACCTGATGGACATTATCCGTTAGGCCGCGCGCTAACCGAAAAACAATTAAACGCACATGTTCCACCTAAAGACATATTAGAGAGTGATTATAAGCTGTTCAGTTGGGTTCGCTCTCAAAATACACCTGGTCACTTTGAATTGTCTGGTAGTTGGGGATTTGCAGCATTACAACAGCTTGTCGCTACAAAGCGTTGCTTTTACGGAAATAGCCGTAAGCCGCTGCAGTTCGGCCATATGCAGCATTTAGACTTTACTTGGCAGGTTGAAAAGGACACGTTTAAGCTCGAGAGCAAATTAACAGGTGTCGAACAGTGGCTTCTAATTAAGTCTGATCCACCTGTTTATTTAGATACAGAAAATATGTTGCTCGGACGTATAGAATCTGAGTTAAGCGCATCTGAGATTGCACATCTGCAAACGATGCCCAGCATTCAAAAAGACAAAATTGAGGCTGTGATTAAGCGTTTCCAAGACATATTTGCTGATAATGTTATTCCACCTCCAACTGGTTTTGAACGACTGCTAGATAAAAATAAGCTCGTTGCAAAGCTGAGCCTGACCGAGGGCGAATTTAAACACTTAGCGCTATCTCTATTTGATTCTCAGACTAAGTATTCGACTGAAAAGCAACTTAATCGGTGCGAGAAAATGTTGCTAGGCCTTGGTTTTGAAGCTCAAAGCGATGGGTTTAAGTTACCTGTTGAAGACGAAGTCGCTTACCATTGGTACAACTGTGAAGTGCGTCCTTATTTGCAGCGTAAGATGTGGCAAGTTGATGAAATTCAGCAAGCCAAAAAGGTCCAAGTACCAAAAGTGACGCTACAGTTGAAACGAGACAAGAAGCATCATGTAATCGGCAAAGTCATGTTTGATGATAAGTTGATATTGCTTGACTGGGACAAAGTACCAAATCACGAAGTCAATTCGATTGCGAACGTATTTCAGTATGTCCAAATTGCAGAGCAATACTACGCGATTTCAAAAAGTATTTATGAAGAGCTTCTGCTTTTAAAGTCACGCTTTAGCTATTACTTGTCGAGTTCTCAGTTCAAATTTCCGCTGTCATATGCAAAAAAACTTTTTGAATTGGATGCTGTAGAAAGTGTTTCTGACGATGAACGATTACTTGATTACCTTGAAGAGTTAAACAAGCCAGTAAATGAAGACGCAACATTACTGGGAGCGAGCAATGACCGATTTACGCTAAGAGATTATCAGCTGCAAGGTGTAAATTGGCTTAAGTTCCTAAACCGTCATCAATTAGGAGGAATACTGGCTGATGATATGGGGCTAGGTAAAACCCTACAGGTGATCGCCTACTTCATTTCTCAACACAATACGCTGGTGACTAAGCCCTCTTTGATTGTGTGTCCGACGTCTTTGGTAGGCAACTGGCAGAATGAGTTTAAACGGTTTGCACCGCATTTGCCGGTTTTAACAGTTCATGGAAGTAACCGTGATAAACAACTCAATCAAGTTTCACAAGCCCGTTTTATTATTACTACTTACCCATTGTTGAAGCGTGATTTGGCGCACTACTCTGAGCTGCATTTTGATTCGATTGTATTAGACGAAGCGCAATATATTAAAAATGAAACTGCGCAGATCTCTAAGTGTGTCAAACAATTAGCTGCTGAATTCAAGCTGTGTTTAAGTGGTACTCCTGTTGAAAACAACTTAATGGAGCTTAAGTCACTATTGGATTTTGTTATGCCTGATGTATTAGGCACCAAGCAGCAATTTAAACAGCACTTTCAAATTCCTATTGAAAAGGAACGTGACAGCCGCAAAGCGAAAGAGCTGCAATCTTTGATAGCGCCTTTTATATTACGAAGAACCAAGTCTGAAGTTGTACGAGAACTACCTGCAAAGACAGAGCTTATTAAAAAGCTAGAGTTTGGCTCAGAGCAAGCCGCACTGTATCAACACGTGCAGAACCAAATTGAATCGAGTTTAATCGACTTGTTCAAAGAGCAAGGTGTTGAGAGTAGCAAGTTAGCCTTTTTAGATGCTTTATTAAAGTTAAGACAGATTTGCTGCCATCCAGGGTTGGTTGATAAAGGTACCGAATATTTAGAAAGCGCAAAATTTAAATGGCTAGGGGCACACTTACCAATTCTGCTAGAAGAAGGGCGCAAAATAATCATATTTAGTCAGTTTACAACTGTGTTAGATATGATCTCTAACCTGTGTGATGATCAAAATATTCCATATACGATGCTAACAGGACAAACAAGGCTGCGGGATAAGGCCATTGCAAGGTTTACAGAGGGTGAAGTCGACGTGTTCTTAATTTCGCTCAAAGCGGGCGGTACTGGCCTTAATTTGACCCAGGCTGATACGGTTATTCACTTTGACCCTTGGTGGAACCCAGCGGTTGAGAACCAAGCTACAGATCGCGCCTATAGAATTGGTCAGGATAAGCCTGTATTTGTCTATAAGTTAATCGTGGCGAACTCGATAGAGCAAAAAGTTTTTCAGATGCAAAAAGATAAACAAGCACTGGTGGATGCCCTATTTGCTGATACGGGCGTGAACTTAAGTGAGTTTAATGAAGCACAAATGCTTGAATTGATAAAAAGTTAAAATTAATTTTGAACTTTTAAAAGGGGCCGTAGTCTACTCTTATGCACGTTGTTAGAGCAGTTAAACAATGAGCACATGTTGATTTCCCCTTATTAATTACGTTACGTTTTTTGTAATAAACCAGCTCAATATGAGCTGGTTTTTCTTTTTCTGGGAGCTCATCGTTAGAATCGGGGCTCAGACTGAAATATTTCGGCTTCGTGTAATATAGTGTAATTGCAATTACCCTTTTTTCTGGTTTTGTTCCACATTTGATCCATATTCTTTCTCTTTAATACACACATAGGAAAAAAACACCAAATGAATTGGACTTAAGGCGGGTAAACTATGTTGTGCTATGAAAACTCAATTTCGCAATTAAACTTTATTGAACCTCAATCGCTGTGCGACTATGATCTGATTAACGAAGTTGCAAACTCTGAAGACTTGGCAAGCATCTTAGGCATGTTGTTATTTGACGACACTTTGTCCTCTGGCTTGAAAAAACAAGTGAAGCAGCAACTAAGAGTATTGAAAGCTAAAAAGAGAAACTAATGGAAGAAACTAACCACATTTTGATTGTCGAAGATGATTTTGATATTGCTGAACAGGTGATGCTGTTTTTTAAAGCATCTGGATTTCAAATATCACATATTGCTGACGGCGCAGAAGTGGTTGATTGGGTAAGGGCTAATAGCCCAGATGCCATTTTAATGGACATCATGTTGCCTAATCAGGATGGTGTTGCTTGTATGCGACAAATCCGCGAATTTTCAATGGTCCCTATCGTCATGCTAACAGCAAAAGTATCTGAAGCCGATCGCCTTAAAGGCTTAGAGTTTGGAGCTGATGACTACGTATGTAAGCCATTTAGTGCAGCTGAATTAGTAATGCGTATAAAAGCAATTTTGCGCCGCTGCAGCACTGTACAGGCTCCTGAAAAGCCTGCAATTGAAGTTAACGAAGGGCAGTTGTTGGTTTTATTGAAAGGACAGTCTTTGAGTCTGACAAAAGTCGAGTTTGACGTGTTTGCGATGCTTTATAATGCACCAAATCGAGTGTTTTCTAGACAGCAGATCCTTGATCACATTCAACCAGACAATTTTGATATTTCCGACAGAGTTATAGATAGTCATATCAAAAATATCCGTAAAAAAATTAAAAATATCGAGTTTTCACCAAAAATAGTCGAGTCTGTTTATGGAGCGGGTTACCGCTTTAACGAACAGCACATTGATAGTTGATAGCCTATCTGATGGAGTTAGCTTATTAAGACTAACTCTTTGCTTTTCTCTTATAAAAATTCAATTTTCCTCCCTTCATCTAAGTGAATGATGTTACGTACTCAGGTATGATTTAACTAGATTTAATCTAAAGAGTCATACTATGTTTTGGACTACTTGGTCTGCCCTCCCGTGGAGCACTATTGTCACTTTGTTAGGGATCGGTGCCGTATCGGCCAGTATTTTGTTTTCCGTTGTTATTTTTTTTATAAAGCAAAAAAGCCGAAATGAACTACTCCTAGCACAAAACCAGCTAGCTATGTTTGAATCGGCTAATCAAGAAATGAAAGCTGAGCTAGCCGATACCAAACAGCAGCAGTTAAAACTACATGGTGAGGCCCAGACATATCAAGCTCGTCTGGCTGAAAAGCACTCGCAACTTAAAGAGTACTATGGTCTGTGGCAACAAGTTCAATTACAGCTAAAAAGTGAACAAGACCGAGCACATCAGTTAGAACTGAAATTGACAGATCTGGAAACAACATTAACTGAGAAGCAACGCGCTTTTGAGGTGCAAATCCAGCAATTAGAACAGGCTAAAGAGACTTTAAAGCAAGAATTTGAAAACCTGGCTGGTAAGATTTTCGAAGAAAAGAGTCAGCAATTTGCACGTCATAGTCAGGAAAAAATCCAGCATATTCTGACACCTGTACAGGGAGAACTTAAAGGTTTCCGTGACAAAATGGAAGCAATTCATAGTGAAGAGTTAAAACAGCGTGCGGCGTTGCAAACTGAGTTGCTTCACTTACAAGCAAATAATCAGGCGATGACTGATCAAGCCAGTAAACTCACCACAGCATTACAAGGCCAGACTAAAACTCAGGGCAATTGGGGTGAACTAATGCTCGAGAATGTACTGGATAGTGCAGGTCTTAGACCCGGTTATGACTATAAACGAGAAGTAAGTTTTACTACCGAGCACGGTAAGTTTCGTCCTGACGTGATCGTATATTTGCCGCAAAATAGGCATCTTGTTGTCGATGCAAAAACCTCTTTAAATGCGTATACACGTTATGTTAATGCGCAAGAAGATATGCTCGCGCAACAAGCTTTGAAGGAGCATGTGACAGCCATCAAAGCGAGAGTTAAAGAGTTAGGTGATAAATCTTATGAGCGACTACCTGGTTTGAATTCGCCTGAAGTGGTAATTATGTTCATTCCAGTAGAGTCTGCATTTGTTGAAGCCATCAAGTATGCACCTGACATTTACCAATACGCGCTTGAAAATAAAGTGTTAGTAGCAACACCAACTACTCTGCTAACAAGTTTAAATATTGTGAAGCAGCTTTGGCGTTTTGAAGAACAAAGCAAACACAGCAAAGAGCTGGCGATTCGAGCTGAAAAGTTTTACGCCAAATTGAATAGCTTTTTGCATAGCTTGGAAGGCGTAGGTAAACAACTTGAGAAAGCCCAAGAAACCTATGATAAAGCCCTTGGACAGCTCTACGCTGGAAAAGGCAACTTAATTAAACAGGCATCTGAATTTAAAGAATTGGGTGTTGCCGTATCTAAAGATTTGCCAGAAGAGCTGCTAGAAAAAGCCAAGTTAGAACTTGAGTAATTATGAGGCATTAAAAAAGGGCCTTAAGCCCTTTTTTATCTAGTACACAAAGCGTAGTCGCCATTTCTTGGCTTATCGGAATAGAGGAAAATGTAAAGCGCGTTGTTTCTTACATCATTCCATACTTTACTGCTAGGGTGAGGACAAAGCGATTGCTGAATATAGCCTTTGATCTCGCTGCTGGTCATTGCTAGCCTTGTTGGGATCTGAATAAATACATTTAGCTCGCCGTCGTTAAAGTTTATGCGGCTTAATTTCCAGCTACCCATCATAAACTGCTTTGTAAAATAGCGGTTGATGCGCTTTTGTGCTTCAGCACTTATATCTGCATGTACAATTGTTTTTGAGTTGCTATCTGCCCAATAATTCCATGCTGACGCTAAGATCAGAAAGCCTGCAAGCAACAAAGACCAAAAAGGTAAGACCTTATTTGTTTTAGGTCGTACTTTTGACTGACCTCTTTTTCGCTCGGCTATTTTCACCCAATCATTATGTTTCATTGTACGCTGTGACATAAATTAATTCCTCCCGTTCATGTTGCTTATTAAAACAAGGCAATGTGGATAGAAAATGGAGCGAATAAGAAAGAACAAGTGCTCGGAGCAGTTGGGTAAGAAATTTCCTTATCTAGTTATTTTGTCGTATTTTTACTCTTCACGGAGTCATGGCGCATAACTGATTTCAATGCGCCGTGAAGTTTATCGCTGTTGGCGGATCACTTGATAGGTAAGGAGATGGATATATCTAGCCCACCTAATGCCCCTCGTTTGATATCTATATTGCCTGACATCAACTCTACTAAGCTCTTGCATATTGATAGGCCCAATCCTGAACCGCCGGTGGCACGACTTCGAGAGCTTTCTACACGGTAGAGTCTTTCAAAAAGCTTGGGAATTTCTTCATCTGTGACAGTGGGAGAAGAATCTTGAAGCTCAATATTCAAGTGATCTTTATGCTGATACATCTTGAAAACTACACGTCCTGGACTGTCAGTGTAAAGGCAAGTATTTTTACATAAGTTAGTGACAACGCGATCTAATTTGGGCTTATCAATGTTAATGGTCGCCCCTTCTGGAATACAAATATCGCTACTAAAATCAAGCTTATGGCTTTCCGTCATGCGTTGAATATCATAACTGTAGTTTTCAGAGAGTGTTCTTACACACTGAATTTGTTCATTGAGCTCGATGGCGTTGTTTTCTGCTTGAGACAGTTGATATACGTCAGTGATTAGGGCGTTGAGCTGCGATATTTTGTCATTAATCTTACTGTATGCTCGGCTATTGTCGTCAAATAAATTGTGTTCTAATGCTTCAATATGGAGTTTTAAAACACTTAAAGGTGTTCTGAGTTCGTGAGAAATATCAGCAAGTAATTTCTCTTTTTGCTTTAAGTTTTGTTGATACAATTTAGCCGCCAAATTAGCAGAGCGGTGTTTGATAAAGT
Source organism: Pseudoalteromonas luteoviolacea S2607 (assembly GCF_001625575.1). Lineage (GTDB taxonomy): Bacteria > Pseudomonadota > Gammaproteobacteria > Enterobacterales > Alteromonadaceae > Pseudoalteromonas > Pseudoalteromonas luteoviolacea_E. The sequence goes on along the minus strand of NZ_AUXV01000020.1, from coordinate 137,633 downwards.
AGATATAAGTAAGCAATACGCAAATAAACAGTGCCGATAAGCCAGCTATAATCCACGCTTTTTGCATCAATTTATTGTGTTGAAGCTGACTTTGTGCCAAAGCTTTTTCTTTTTCTGATACTTCTAACTGCTGCCGCTGTACTAAGCTACTTATACTGTTTCTAAATGTTTGTGCCTTTTGGTTGTTGACCTTCACATCGTTTAACTTTCGGGCATTGAGTGCTTTTTGAATGAAGGCGAACGCGACATCCATTTGTTTTTGTTGTGATGCAAGCTCTGCGGCGACTTCATAGTAATGTATCGCCAGAGGTGAGTGGGCTTCCTCTGCGACTAAATCTGCCAGCTCAGCGACATAATTCTGTGCTAAGTGCGGCTGTTTTAAATTGAGATAAGCTTTTGACACTCCAATATTAGCATAAATTAATTGAACTGAGCTTTGCGCTTTATTTGCGAAGTCTAGACTCAAATGGGCATTAATAAGCGCTTCTTCAGGTTGTTGTAGCTCCATGTGGCTACTGGCAAGCATATGATAAGCTCGAGACAGGCTTTCATTGGCATTTGTTTGAGTTAGGTATTTGAGTGCTTCATTAATATTTTCAACCGCCAAAGCATGATTTTCTTTCTTAAATGAAACTTGGGACAATCTCAGTGCGCTATCTGCTATGGCAACTATTTCGCCGTGCTTTTTATCTTCAGCAAGCGCCCAACGAAAGAATATTCCGGCTTGTTCGTAATCGTCAAGCCTGACGGAGATGTCGCCTAGATTATAGAAATTGCTAGCTTTTATCGAGTGGTCATCACTTCCTTTCAAGTAGCCTTGAGCTTTCAACTGAAACTGCATTGCCTGTGCGAGCTGGTTTTTATGGTCGTATAATGTACCTAAGTTACTATAAGCTAGGCCTATTAGAGTATTATTCTCTAGCTCTTGTGCGGCTTTTAAGGCGCGATAGTAATGTTTCTCGGCCTCTTCTAAACGTGACATTCGCCGATAGTTAATGCCTTTTTCGTTGTTGAGCGTACGCACAAGCGGCGTATTTAAGTAGTGGTTTTGTTCAATGTAATCCAAAGTGGATAGTGCTTTTTCAAATCGTCCCTGCTTGCGATAGATTTTTGCTTGTAACAATAAGACTTCGAGCGCTTTTTCCTCACTGAGGTTTTCCAAACGCCACGGTTCTATTAAATCTAACGCAATTTGATATTTTCCTTGCTTCTCTAGGTTTTCTAATTCCTCTACATCTATACTCGCAGAGGCGCTCTGGGTAGAGAATATGCAGGCTAGTAACAAAGGAACGAATATTTTCTTCATAATTTTTCAAGTTAAATCAAGACTGTCGCATGCTATGCAACAAATGTGTGACAAATATGGATCATGTAAAGGGGCTTTACAATTCCGAGTAAGTAAAATTTTGCTCTGGAAAAAGGTGTGTTAGTAAAAAAATGATTTATATACAAAAGTGGTTAGTAAAATAGAGATCTAGACTATCTCAGCAGTTGGTAAAAAATTGCTTTGCACCAACAGGAATGGGCATTTCCTGTTCTATTATTTGATTAGCTGCACTAATAAACACGAATTACTACTCAAACACGCTGCGAATTAACCGATTTGAGCTTAACTTGACTCATTTAAAGCAAAATTAAACCTAGCTAGTATTTTGTTGATCCAAGAGCTCTAAAGTGAGTAAAAACGTGATCTGTACTGAAATAGCACTTGTCACACTGAACGGTTTGAGTATATATGGCAAAAAAGGGCCCTGAGGCCCTAATTGTTGGGATAACAATGTTTAAAACTGGTTCATTGTATTGGCTTCTCCACCTGCTTTGAGTGCATTGTCGCCACTAAAATACTCTTTGTGGGTGTCACCAATGTTGGAGCCTGCAAGGTCTTGGTGTTTTACTGAAGCTTGTTCTCTTCGAATTTCCTGTCTTTGCACATCTCTGACATAAGCCAACATGCCGAGTTCACCAAAGTACCCTTCGGATAAGATATCTGTGCTTAGCGCCGTTGTATGGTATGTTGGTAAAGTAATCAAATGGTGGAAAATACCTGCTTGGCGTGCACCATCCATTTGGAAGCTTTTCACCTTTTCATCTGCGATACGCGCAAGTTCAGTGCCATCTAACTCGGGTGCCATGAGCGCCTTAGGGTCAAGGCTTGGATCTGGATAAGCATCTAGTGATTCGCCTTTTGCTTTGAGTTCACTATATGCTTGCTCACGGAACTTCAAAGTCCAGTTAAACGATGGTGAGTTGTTATACACTAATTTGGCATTAGGTACTTGTTCACGTACACGGTTGACCAACTCGGCGATTTGAGCAACGTTAGGCTTTTCGGTTTCAATCCACAACAAGTCAGCACCAGCTTGAAGGCTCGTGATACAATCGAGCACCACTCGGTCTTTTTCGGTTCCTTCTTTAAATTGATATAAGCCGTTGTCTAAGCGTGTCGGTTTTTGTAGCTTGCCATCTAATTTGATAGCCATGTCACCGTCTTGAAGTTGACTGACTTCTTCAATAATTTGTGTCTCTAAAAATGCGGTATATTGGCTTGCAATGTCGCCTGCCTGCTGAGATACAGGAATTTTTTGTGTCAAACTGGCACCGAGTGAATCTGTGCGAGCAACGATAATCCCATCTTCTACACCGAGCTCCAAAAATGCGTATCTCACTGCATTTATCTTGGCCAAAAAGTCTTCATGAGGCACTGTTACCTTACCAGCTTGGTGGCCACATTGTTTTGCATCTGAAACCTGGTTTTCGATTTGAATAGCGCACGCGCCTGCTTCAATCATTTGTTTTGCTAATAGGTAGGTCGCTTCTTCATTACCAAAGCCTGCATCTATATCTGCAATAATTGGAACAATGTGTGACTCATAATTGTCAATTTCTGATTGGATCCCACTATAATCTTGACCATTTGCCTTTGCACCGTCCAGCGCTTTGTAGAGGTGATCAAGTTCTCTGGCATCCGCTTGCTTTAAGAATGTATATATCTCTTCAATCAATTTTGGAACAGCCGTTTTCTCATGCATGCTTTGATCAGGAAGTGGTCCAAATTCGGAGCGCAGTGCTGCAACCATCCAGCCACTTAAGTATACGTATGCGCCTTTTGTGGTTTTTTTGTGCCTTTTCACTGCCATCATCATTTGTTGTGCTGTGAAACCGTGCCAACAGCCCAGAGACTGGGTATATTGCGTCGGATCTGCATCATAGCGAGCCATGTCTTCTCGCATGATTTTGGCGGTGTGTTTAGCGATATCAAGACCTGTCTTGAATCGGTTTTGCAAGTGCATTCTGCTTGCAAATTCAGGATTAATCGATTGCCAATTAAGCTTTTTTGACTCACAAAGTGTAGTGAAGCGGTCAATTTGTGTTTGATAATCACTCATAGTTTTTATCCTTCGAACGAGTAGTATGCTAGGTTGAATCGGTTTGCCACAACGAAAATGTGAGAGGTGCCGTGGCGCTTAATTAAACACTAGGATGACTTTTTAGATTTTTTAAATTTATAGTTGTTATTGTGAGTATATTTTTAATGAATGGCTAAAAGGGTTTGTTTTTGTACAAATTGATTTATTTTTGAATAACCCGTTCAAAAAAATCGCTAATAGGACCTCTGCTATGAGTGCTACTATCCAACAAGCCGGCTTAACGATCGATAGCTTTTTCTATGAATTTGTGAATCAGGAGCTTTTGTCAGGGCTATCACTGAATCAAGAAGCTTATTGGCAAGGTGTCGCAACCATTATCAACAAGCTGACACCGATCAATCGAGCTCTTCTCGCTAAACGTGAAGAAATACAAGAAAAAATTGACCGTTTTCATACTGAAAACCCGGTATGGGATGCTGAGAAATATCGGACATTTTTAGAAACTATTGGTTATTTACAGCCTGAACCGCCTGAGTTTGAAATCTCAACTTTGCAAGTTGAGCCTGAAATTGCTCACGTTGCCGCACCACAGTTGGTGGTCCCTGTAAATAATGCGCGTTTTGCGCTCAATGCAGCGAACGCTAGGTGGGGATCGCTATACGATGCACTTTATGGGACAGATATGTTACCCGAGGCGGATGGTGCAGAGAAAAGTGCAAATTATAACCCTGTAAGGGGGTTTAAAGTCATGGCTTTTGCTCGACAATTCTTGGACAAAGTATTGCCGCTGACTAGTGGCTCTCACATAGAAAGTACCCACTATGCTATTGTCGACAATGCACTTGTCATCACACTGAATGACAGCAGGCAAGTGTCACTATGCGACTGCGATCAATTGGTGGGTTATCAGGGCCAGATCCAAAATCCGAATGTCCTACTATTCAAACATCATGGGCTTCATTTTGAATTGATCATTGATCCTGAAGATCCCGTAGGCAAGGTTGATAAAGCAGGTATTAAAGATGTCATCTTAGAATCTGCGCTCACTACAATTATGGATTGTGAGGATTCTGTGGCCGCAGTGGATGCACAGGATAAGATTCAAGTCTATCGCAACTGGTTAGAGCTTAATACGGGCACGTTAAAAGAGGTGTTCGAAAAGGGAGGTAAAACGATAACGCGTGAGCTCAACCCTGATAGAACATATACATCATTGAATGGTGAGCTATTCAGTTTAAGCGGTCGCGCAATGATGTTTGTGCGCAATGTCGGTCATTTGATGACTACACCAACAATACTTGATATGAATTGTAATGAGGTCTTTGAAGGTATATTAGACGGGATTTTTACCGCGACTGCTGCATTGCATGATCTGCGCAAAAAAGACGGTCTGAGAAACTCCAAAGCTGCCAGTATCAATATCGTTAAACCTAAAATGCATGGTGCTGAAGAAGTTGCTTATACAGAGCTTTTATTTAGCGAAATAGAGCGTTTCTTATCCTTGCCTGCCAATACCATCAAAATGGGTATCATGGATGAGGAGCGCCGTACTTCAGTCAATTTGAGTGCCTGTATTTATGCTGCTAAGTCACGTGTTGTATTTATTAATACCGGCTTTTTAGACAGGACGGGAGATGAAATCCACACTTCTATGCGTGCAGGAGCCGTTTTACCTAAAGAGCAGATAAAATCTCAGCCTTGGATTGCAGCCTACGAAAAGCAAAACGTGGAAATAGGCCTCAGGCATGGTTTTACTGAAAAGGCACAAATTGGTAAAGGCATGTGGGCAAAGCCGGACAAAATGGCACTCATGATGGAACAAAAAGCTGACCAGCTGCGCGCTGGTGCAAGTACCGCATGGGTACCGTCCCCAACGGCGGCAACGCTGCACACCATGCATTACCATGAAGTTGATGTTAAACGATGTCAGCAATGTCTGCTGCAGCATCAATCAGATAGTTTATCTGAATTGCTCACACCGCCGTTAATGCTGCACCCTGAGTTAACTGATGCAGAAATACAAGCTGAGTTAGATAACAATATTCAAGGTATATTAGGCTATGTTGTGAGGTGGGTTGACCAAGGCATCGGTTGTTCGAAAGTACCAGATATTTCGCATGTTGGCTTAATGGAAGACAGAGCGACTTTGCGCATTTCTAGTCAGCACATAGCAAACTGGCTTGTTCATGGGATCTGTACCGAAGAACAAGTGCATAATACCTTCGCTAAAATGGCGGGAGTTGTGGACAGTCAAAATAGCGCTGACCCTAACTATCAGGCAATGTGCAGTAATGGTCATCCCAATTCTGAAAACCTCTCATACCAAGCAGCGTTAGCGTTGGTTTTTGAAGGTAGTGAGCAGCCCAACGGTTATACAGAGCCCCTGCTTCATGCATATAGACGTCAGCGTAAAGCATTGGATATCTAGTCCTTTTTTGTCACTTAAAAATATGACACCTTGTACAGTTTGCATTGCTACAAGGTGTAAACCCCCTTGACGGATCACCCCGCCATCTTTTCCTGATAAATTGTTATTAGATACAAACTGATACACATTGGTATAATAAGACACGCTATTTTATCAGCGCTTTCAATATATTAATTAGCAAATAAATAAGAAAAAGAAATTGCTATGTTATCTAATCAAATAAATAAGCCTGTATACGCAGCTATTTTAACCTGTGGTTTATCTACCTGTGTATATGCCCAGCCCGAGCCCGATTTTTGGGACGGTTTCAGTAACAAACGCGAAGCTGGGGGATTTTTAGCTCTGGGCGCCAGTATGTCATATGGCGGTGGATTGCTGTCTGATATCGATACGAGGACCAACTTGATTGTTAGCGGTAACTATTATTTTGAAAACGGACTTTTCATTGAGGTGCCTGGCAATGCAAACAAATTCGAACCCAGCTGGGCTATGGGTTACAACCTGTATAATAATGATGACTTGGAATTTGACTTAATTTACTCCTCAGCTCATGGGCCGCTTGAGTACAATGTACATCCAAAAGATGGGGGCGATAAAGACCTCACCGCATATCTCGGACTGAGAATGTCTGCGGAGATGGGTAATTATCAATTCCAGGCAATTTTTGCCCCTAAAGCAGACAATAGTGAATATAACCATGGTTTATATGCATCTGCATGGCTGGCTCGCTCTTGGCAATACAAAAATTGGCACTTTTATGGGTCTATTGGGCTGCAGTACCGCAACAGTAACATGCTTGATTACTACTACGGTGTGCCCGATAGCGCAATTATGCTTAATCCCTATGATGCTTCTGGAGGCGTAAACACTCATTTAAAAGTTGGCTTTACTAAACCCTTAAGTGAATCTTGGGTATTAGATGGTACCGTCGGCATTACTGATTTTGCCAGTAGCATAGATGATAGCCCCTATTCTAAGCTGGCCAAAACATATAATCCCAACCGCAGTGAACTTGGTCGTCATATAGCTTTGACACTAAGCTACGTGTTTTAGGGGGTTATCATGAATAAATATATACACTTAGTCATGCTCTTCCCTGCCCTTGTATATGCAGAACCTAAAGCAACCCCCTTTATGTTTAAGCCTGGCCAATGTGTTGCGTTAGAACAAGGCCAGAGTTGTTTTATTGATATTGAAGTGGCATGGCAAACAGAGGTAAAAGGCGATTTCTGTCTATTTATTGATGAAGTTAAAACGCAATGTTGGCAGTCCGCTCAAGTCGGGTTGTGGAAAAATGAGCTAGAAATAAATGCAGATGTCGCTTTGAGTTTGAAAGACGATAAACATCAAATGATTTATAGCGGCAAAGTAAAATACGCGTGGATATATAAAAAGCGCAAAAATAAAGCTGTACGCTGGCGCATGTTTTAAGGATGTACAATGGATCAAACTAGGATTGCTTTAGTCGAAGATGACGTAGAGTTAGCACAGTGGATAACAGAATATCTTGAAGCAAAACAGTACAAGGTCACTGTGTATCACAACGGTGTCTCAGGGCTCGAGGGGATAAAACTCAACCCACCGGCTCTTGTGGTCCTTGATGGGATGCTGCCCGGTATGGATGGGTTAGATGTATGTCGAGCGCTACGAAGCTTAATGGCAATCCCTATCCTGATGCTTACCGCCAGAGATGAAGAAGTCGATGAAATTTTAGGTTTAGAGATGGGCGCGGATGACTATCTAACGAAACCTGTCCGAGGTAGGCTATTAGAAGCCCGCATTAAAAGCTTGCTCAGGAGAACGACCAAAAGTGAAATGCCTAGCGCGTCTTTGATACTTGGCCAGCTTGAAGTGAATCCTGATACTAGAAATGTAATGCTCTGTGGACGCAATATTAAAGTATCGAGCAACGAATTTGATGTTTTATGGGTACTCGCTCAGAATGCGGGCTCAGTCGTAACGCGAGATGCTTTGATCCAGCAGCTCAGAGGGTTTGAATACGACGGTTTTGATCGCTCAATAGACCTCCGTGTATCCCGCTTGCGTAAAAAACTCGGGGATACGCAAGAGCCCTTTAAAATCGCCACAGTGTGGGGAAAAGGGTATCAGCTTGCAAAAGATGTGTGGTAAGGAGACTTTATGTGGCGTTTTGCTGTGGCACTAGTGGCTGTTTTGTTGTTCACCAGCATCTTATTGGGCCAGATGATTGATCAAGTTTATACGTCAGATACTGACGAGACTCAGCTGGCTGCAAATGATGAAATTGAACTTGTTATACCACTGTTACGTGCCATGGCCGCCAGTGAGAAAATTGATTTAGAGGGATTTCCCCAACTTAATACCCGCAATGCATCCATTGTTGTACGTCAACAGGATACATACCCCTTGCCTGCACAATTAAACCAACAGCTCCTGCAAGGAGAAATCATCTATCTCGAAACCCAAGAACAAGTGATGGCTCATCTATTAACCCGAAATGATGCAATTCTTGTATATCAATACGATAAACATCGCCTTGCAGACAACCAGAGCTTGGGCTTAACGCTCTCATTTTATGGGTTATTGATCATCGTCATGATGGTGTTTCTGGCGCCATTTATAAACCGTCTAGTTAAGCTAAGGCAAGCCGCTCATAGATTTGGTGAAGGACAATTAGATACACGACTGAAGGTTGGTACTTTGTGGTATTTGCGTGATATAGAGCTGTCTTTCAACCAAATGGCCGATAAAATTAATGTGTTAATGGATGATGTGAAACTGCTTGCTGGTGGACTGTCTCACGAGCTTAGAACACCTCTGGCACGTGTTAGGATGGGGTTAGACACGCTCGTTGAAACTGATGATGAGAAGCTTAGAACAAAATATGAGGTCAGAATAAATAATCAGTTAGATGAAATGGAACGCTTGCTCCTTCATATGCTTGATTTTGCACGTCTTCAACATAGCCTCGATGAAGCTAGGCCTGTCACTGTCGATGGGCAAAAGATGTTAAATAACGATGTAATAAGCAAATTTGATGATGCGCTTGAAGTGCAATTGCCAAACACCGCATTTTACATTAAAGCGGAGCAAACCTACCTTTCTATGGCACTTTCCAATATTGTGGAAAACGCCGTGAAATACGGTCACGCTCGATGCTTACTTAAAGTAGTTCTTGATAAAGAGCGCGTGATAATTACTGTTAGCGATGATGGAAATGGTATAAACGCACAGCAAAGAGAGGCTATTTTTAAGCCATTTGTGAGGCTAAATCATGGACCTGAGCGTGGTTTTGGCATTGGTTTAGCGTTTAGCGCCAAAATTGTACAGCGATACCTTGGCTCGATTACAGTAGATAGTTGCCCACAGCTGGGAGGAGCCCGGTTCACCTTATGTTTTTCGCGAGTTAACGTATGAAGTCGTGAAGTATTCATGGCCTGCAGGCTGCCCGAACCTTAGATTTGTTTCGTATAGCTTAGCAACAACAGCTCGAATTCTTTGTGACTATTTATTCTTTTATTTTGATTTTAAATCCACTTTGATAAGTTTTTTCTGTGCAGGCAGAAAAGGTAAAAAATTCCCCGTATGTCTTTTTACATGTAATATTTTCGTTTCAATTTAAGGTAAATATGACATTCAATGACCAACAAAAACGGCGCTTAAATAGTTTGGTAGGAATTTTAATCCCCTGTTGAACAATCAATTAGGATTTTTGCTCTAATTTATGTTTGACGTATTTGGAACCTTCCTATAAATTCCATTTTAAATTTATACAAACAGTAGTTACTGGCAAACTAGGTGAAAGCCTAGGACGCAAAGCTTCCGGTCTAAAGGCACTGTATTTTCATGCAGAGCCCACGATAGCGGGGTTGCTTCATAATCTTGGAATGTTATGAATACTCATTAAGGAAGTGTGTGCCAGATCTACTCAATATCGCTATATCACTAGCAAATTGAGGTTAGACATGAAAAGCTTTTCAAGCAAAACACTTGTATCTGCACTATGTGCTATTGCAAGTACTTTTCCTTTACAGGGGTATGCAAATGATTTTTGGCATACCTATCTAGAGTCCAGATCTGAACAGTCGGATCTTAGAGATCCCAATACTAAGATCCCGGATGATATGATCCTTGCAAACTACTCATATGCCGGTTACCAATTTTCAAACCACGCTATCCCGGATGTAAATAGCTTAGGTTATCGCACATTTGATGTGACTGACTTTGGTGCTGATATCAAGCTAGGTCAATCGGATAAACAAGCACTAAGAGATACGATTGCAGCGGCCGAAAAGTATATTGATGCAGGCGGAAGTGGTGCAATTATTTATTTTCCCAACGGAATATATGATTTAAATACACAAGCTGATATTGCTCACCTTGATATGTCCGATACTGCTGCTGGAAGAAAAAGCCGTGCAAACGCATCGATTAAGGTGTCTCGTGGCAATATGATTTTACGCGGCGAAAGCAAACAAAGTATTTTATATATGGATAAGCATCTTGATTTAGTCTATCCATCAAAGATGTGGACAAGCCCCTACTTATTCGAAATAGGATATAACTACGATAACCGTGACCCGCGTGTTAAAGGCGTTAGCCAAAAAGTGGTGTCTCCCAGTGGCGAAAGGTTTATCACAGATATCGTTTCTGCACACCCTAGGCATTCAACTCGCTCTGTACGAGTCAGTAATAGCAGCCTACTCAAGGTAGGACAGTGGGTTCAATTATCTCGCTTTGACCCTCGTGAAGAAACGATCGGCAAAGCGTTGTCACCATACAAATTAGATGGCAATTGGGGGCTAATTAAAAAAGGGTTACGTTCCCAAGAGTACCATCAAATTACCGCGATTGAAGGCGAGCAAATCACATTTGCCGCGCCAATTCATCACGAGATTCAAAATGATGGATATTGGGGATTAAAAAAGGCAACGTTAGTTGAAAATATCGGTATTGAAAATCTCACTATCCAAGGTAATTGGCAGGCAGCATTTAAACACCATTTAAGCGGTGTTCATGATGGCGGTTGGAGTGCACTGCGCATTTCTCGTGTAGCAAATGGTTGGCTGAGAAATGTTGATATCGTCGACGTAAACCAAGGTATTACCGTGGTGAATGGCGCCGCGATGACATTGAAAGACATTAAATTTACCGGAAACCCAGGGCATTTAAGTCTAGATATAAACTCCTCTACTCATGTTTTGGCTCGTGATATTGATGATCAAGCTGAACATTGGCATGCAGCTGGATTTTCACATAAAGCGGCGGGTAACGTGATCTCAGGTTCTGTGCACTCTGAGAAGCGCTTTCACAACTTACATGCAAATATGCCATACAGTAATCTCATTGAGAACAGTAAAGGTGGATGGAACTATGGGTTTATGGGTGGGTCGCAAGGGTCTCAGCCAAATCACTTAAAGCATTTAGTATTTTGGAATGTAACAAACACAGCGCAAAATGATGAGATCGAGCAATGGGCATTTATGCGTCATGACAGTAAGTATGGCCGAGTGATCATGCCATACGTTGTCGGCCTAAATGGTGCGGGTTTTAATGGTTTTGAAAGCCAACAAAGATATGATGCGAGCTTGGCTGATGTGCCACAAGCTCATATACAGCCAGTAACTGATATTGTGAGTCTGTATGATGCGCAATTAATGCAGCGCCGCTGTGCAAAGCGTGTGACTGGAGAAGGTTTAGTCGGCGCATGGTCTCTTGTACAAAGTGTGTGTGACCTTTCAGGAAATGGGTTACATGGGCAAGCTTATGGCGACTATCAGGGGTCATTCAATGGTTCCGGACAGCGTGTAGAGCTGGGCGATATTGATAGATTTAGTCGTATTGAGTTGGAGTTTAAATATGACACTTGGAGTACGAAAAAAGCGGGTTTTGCTTTATCTAAGGGTAATTACGGTACCAAAAACCCATTTTATATTCAGGTTAATAAACAAGGTGTGATTAGCGCACGTGTCAATGGACAAGGTGTCAATGCGGGCATTTACGCAGATGGCAAGTGGCACAAACTTGTTATGCACCTTGATGGGAACTTACTTTCATTGCACATTGATGGTCACTTCATAGGTTCAAAGGAAGTGGTTTTGCCGGAGCAAAATGATAGCCCTCTGAGCATCGGCTCTCCGGTAAAAGGCACCTACCCCTTTATTGGTGAGATTAAAAACGTGCGTGTTTTTCAATGAAATAAATGAGCGTGTTACTCCTTATGAGATAACAAGCGCTTGTCTCAAAATTAATGAATTCAGCCTACAAAGGTTGGTCAAAAAAATGTTTCAAGGTAATTAACGATGACAACACTACCTCCGTACAAAAAGTATGCGCTAATTAGTCTCGCTTTGGTATTTGGCTGGTTTTCAACTTTTGCTTTTAACGGTATCGAAGTAAACGAAACTTCTATGTATTGTTTAAAATTAAAAGATAAAGCCAATATGGATTTATGTAATAAAGTAACCCTTTAATACTGCATTGGATCGGGCCTGAAGTTCAATATTTCGGGCCTGTTTTTTCTCTTCAATCTCCCCATGTACTGTGTAACAAGCTTGAATTCAAATATTGCAATTAAGCACTGGATGTTTCACTTATCCTCCAACAATTTCTTACAATCAGAGGCTATAAATGTGCTAATTTTGTACACTTCAAGTCGGGTTATGGAGCGCTGATTTTTGAAAAAGTTAATTGTTCTTCAATGCATTACCGTGATGTTGTCTGCATCAGGCTGTGTATACTCACCTAACAAGCACGTTTACTATGATAAGGCCTGCAAGCTTGAGCGAGAAGTGACCGAGGTGTCGTCAGACTACTTATATAAGCCTAAAGATGGTCAATTGCCGGCGATCCCCAGCAACTTATTGGGTCCTGCAATTATAATGGCATCATCGTCCATTGTTTCTGCTGTAACCTATGCATTCAACAACTCAATTGAGTCAGTTGAGCATAGAAAAGCTTGCTTGGATAAAGGTATCAACCCGAGAACAAAGAAGCCGCTTCACCCGAGAGAAAATACAGGCCCAAGCCTATGTAAGAGCAACGATTTATGTACGATTGAAAGGGCGTACTAAGGGATGTAAAGGGGGTTTACATCAAAACAGAAAAAGCCGCAACAGCGGCTTATCCAGGGGTAATCAATATCAAGTTTTGGTTGGGGTTAGCTTTCGTTTTCTAGAAGCTTACCTTTACCGATTTCTATTTTCCTCGGCTTTAGTGCCTCTGGAATTTCTCTTTCAAGGCTAATTACAAGTAAGCCATTTTCTAACTCTGCGCCGATCACTCTAACGTGATCTCCTAGTTGAAAGCTTTGTTCAAAGTTGCGTTCGGCTATGCCTTGATGAATGAATTTACGTTCGGTTTTTTGCTCTTTATCGGCTTTTTGGCCTTTTATTCTGAGTGTGTTGTTTTCAGACTCAATGTGTAGTTCATCGTTGGTGAATCCAGCGACCGCCATGGTAATTTGATATTTGTCTTGGTCTAGGGCTTCAATATTGTATGGTGGATAACTTGCTTGCTTGCCATTGTGGGCCGCACGATCCATAAGTGAAGCTAAGTGGTCGAAACCAATGAATGAACGGTAAAGTGGAGTTAGATCTACGTTGCGCATAATAATATATCCTCAATTAAAGCGATAATGCTTGTTTACTCTTCGCATGAACCAGTAAACAAGGTTAAAAACAATTTTCTTAATTTGGTTTGGGACCCTGTCGGCGTCCTCAATACACTATCTATGGACGACCAAAATGATTTTCAAGAAAAAAGCTGAAAAAAATAAAAATAATTTTGAAAAGCCCGTATACCGGGCTTTTATGAAAGGGAGGTGACTTTTGGAGCTACTATTGTAGTTTTGCTTTTCCTGCATATACGGTAAATTGTTTGCCAATATGTACCTGATCGTTTTTAAATCCAACAAATGGAACGTGGTGCCAATTTGCGGTTAAACGCTCCGAGTTGATATCTAAAGTTACAAACCCTCTATTAGCCAAATCTACATAACGTATATGCGGGTTTTCTGGCATTAAAATCTTGCCAACATCACCTACAATTTGTTGCAATCCAGGCACAGGAATTGATGGGGAAGTTACTGACGATGTGACTATCTCTACAGCAACTGCGCCATCATGGGTAAAGCGGTTGTATTTCCGCCAGTCATAAGGATCTTTACAAATATTAGCCGCCCATGATGAGTGCACATCGCCTGTGAGTACAACGACGTTGTCGATATTATTGGCCTCAATAAAGTCGAGTAATCTTGCTCGGGCTGCTGGGTAGCCGTCCCATGCATCCGTATTTATAGGTTTACCTAGCATCTGAATTTGCATCATTTGTACTTGTTGACCTAGCAATTGCCATGTCACACCTTGGCGTTTGGCGTCTAGTAAATTGTCTTGAAGCCATTGCTCTTGTTCATAGCCAAGTAGTGAGCGTTGCTCTTCAAGTCTCGCGGGGTCATTGACTTCAACTTGCTTATCGCGACCAACGAAGCGAGTATCTAACATGTTGAGCTCTGCTAAATCACCGAACTTAAAACGTCGGTATGCTTTTTCGCGGCTGTGGCTATTTGGTTCTCTGATTGGCATCCATTCGTAATAAGCTTGAATTGCTGCTTGGCTACGAGTTTGCCATGTACCCTCTCCTTCATTGTGATTTTCAGCACCACCTTGCCATGCATCATTGGTAAATTCGTGGTCATCCCATATGCAAATCATGGGGTGTGTTTGGTGAAGTTTCTGTAGGTCTTCATCTGTTTTGTAGCATGCATGGCGCAGACGGTAGTCAGATAGGTTAACCATTTCATGTGCTGGCACAACTTTACGATTCCAAAGAAACGGGTTGCGATATATATCCTTGTTACCGTATTCATAGAGGTAATCTCCTAAATGTAATACCGCGTCAAGATCGGAGATCTCGGCAATTCGCGCGTAAACATTGAAGTAGCCATAGCTAAAGTGAGAGCAAGAAGCCATGGCGAGTTTTATATTAGAGACATCGAATAAAGGTAGCGTTTTAGTCTTACCAACAGGTGAAATGATGGGGTTATCTAACTCATCAACAATAAATCGGTAAAAATAACGGGTATTTTCTCTCAGTCCCGTGGCATCTGCTTTCACAGTAAAGTCGTTTTGTTGAGAGGTAATTACATGGCCTGAGGCGACGATAGACGAAAAATTGGTATCGGAGGCTACTTGCCAAATAACCTTGACGGTGAGTGTATCTAAGTCAACTTTGTCGCTTATTTCTTTGGGTATGGTAATTCGAGTCCAAAGAATGACGCGATCATCAAGCGGATCACCACTGGCAACGCCATGACTAAAAGGGCTTTCTGAAAATGTACATCCAGATAATGAGAGCGTTAAAGGCAAGGTGGAAAGTACAACACTACCTTTGATAAAACTGCGACGGGATATGTTCATAAGTAATTACTCTAACTTTTGCTTTTTTTGCATATTTAATATGCAAAAGGTTAAAGTTTAATTTCATTTATATGATTTGAGCGATTATTTAGGTTATTTAAATGCGAAATTGTAAATTATATATTCGGTAAACTGAGCTATTAATCGAGAAGAGGTTAAGTAGTATTTAGTTTGTTTTTTATTTTTATATTTATAACGTTATGCATTTTAAAGAAATTTTTATAAATGAGAGTTTTTCATTAGTTATTTTTTTTCCTTTTGCTTCGTCTTCTTTGAGTAACTATAATTCAACTTTTAATTGTGTAATTGGCAATTCTGACAGTATAAGTAGTGCGGTCAGACTAGAACGAGTCTCTTGTTTAACCTGTCATTTACACTAAACTTTAACGACAAAAGTAATAATGTGATTTCAAGAGTCAGCCTCTAAATCACAGTGAAATATCGTGGTAGTAATATACTCACGTTCATTGAGATAAATAATATGATAAAAAATCTGCGAACTCCCCTTTGTGTTCTTCCTATTGCGCTGGTATCCAATTTGGCAATGGCTGATTGGTCTAGTACTATTTCAGGCGCATCAGACTATACATTTAACGGTATTAGTCAGACAGAAAATGATTTTGCAATTCAAGCGAGTCTAGATTACAGCGACACAAAAACAAACTGGTACGCAGGATCTTGGGCATCAAACGTTGATTTTAGTGATGGCACTGATGTTGAAGTTGATATCTATTTCGGACGTACTTTTGACTTAAGTAGCACTTGGAGCTTGGATGTTGGGATAGCCTACTACAGCTATTACGGGGGTGATGATTCCAGTGATTTAAACTACCCAGAGGCGTATACGAAATTTGGCTACGACAATGCTTTGGGTCAAACGAGCTTTAACTTTTTCTATAGTTGGGATTATGCAGGTACAGAGGCAGGTCATACGATTACGTCTCTTTCCCATGCTTTTTCAATTGCAGAAAATCACGACATCACGGTTAGTTATACCGTTTCAAACTCTTTAGATGGTGACAAATTTAGCTGGGATGGCAGTGATACCTCTTATCACTATTATGAGCTAGCGTATTCTACCAGTATTTCAAACTTCGATATTGAGATTGCCGCGCAAGACACGTCAATTGATTCTGATACATCTGATGAGCGAATTGCGTTTTCAGTTTCTCGAACATTTGACCTGTAATGAATATTTATAGGTCATAAAAAAAGCCAGCATCAGCTGGCTTTTTTATAGTAATACGAGTAATTACTTTTTAACGATTGCGTTGTGATAAACGTTTTGCACATCATCACAGTCTTCTAGCATCGTCATGAACTTTTCAAAGTTCGCTACGTCGTCTTCATTCTCGATTTCAACGTGTGTTTGTGGGATCCAAGTGATTTCGTCCACTTCAAACGTAATGCCTTCAAACGCTTCAGTCAGTGCTGTTTTTGCTTTGAAGTACTCAGTATTTGGTGCAAATACTGACACTTTACCGTCTTCAACTTCTACGTCTGTGACGTCAACGTCAGCCATCATCAGTGCTTCTAGTACGGCTTCGTCATCATCTCCGGCAAAACCTAAAATGGCGAAGTGGTCAAACATATGTGCAACACAACCAGGGCTACCAATCTTTGAATCTGTTTTGGTGAAAGGTAAACGTACGTCTTTGATTGTACGGTTAGGGTTATCTGTTAGGCAGTCAACGATAACCATGCAGTTACCTGGTCCATAACCTTCATAACGTGCTGGTGAGTAATCTTCACCTGCGCCACCAGCTGCTTTTTCGATTGCTTTTTCAATAACGTGTGCTGGAACTTGATCTTTTTTAGCTTTTTCAATCAAGCGGCGAAGGGATAGGTTTGTTTCAGGATCTGCACCGCCATTTTTTGCTATAACGTAGATCTCTTTACCGTATTTAGAATTGACCTTGGTTTTTGCCGCTGCCGTTTTTGCCATGGCGTTTTTGCGGACTTCAAATGCTCTACCCATCTTAATTCTCGTTATTTGAAATTTTAATGGCCAAGATTCTAGCAAGACTAAAGGCTTTGGGCCATACCCTATTGGGTTTGAGGTGGGCTATCTTCAAGATTAAGTGTTAATTTGGTCTGTTCAGGCCAGCTGATGCAGTGCTTTTACGTTAATTTGCTCAATCAATGCGGGAAATTGGCTCCACTCTGATAAAATACAGTCTGCAAAGCGCGCGTACTCAGGCATTTCTTGCTGAACGAAAAGGCAAGACATCATGTTAGCGTTATGCGCAGCCTGAATGTCGTATAAGTAATCCCCTACATACACACACTCTTCACTTGGCAAACCCCACTGCTGCGCAATACCTTGCAGCGCTGACGGATCTGGTTTGGCCGGGGCATCATCTCTAGTCACTAAAATATCAATGGGCATATTACAGCGCTGAAGTTTAATTTGAGCAGCCTTCGTGAAATTTCGCGTCACAATCGCCAGTTTGAACCCTTGATTATAAAGTGTCTCAACTGCTTGTTGGGCACCGGGTATGAAGGTGCATTGGTTGGCATCATGTAGTTCGTGTTGGTGTATGAGTGCCATGGCTTCTTCACGCATGTATGGAGATGGTAGGGAGTCGACAAACTTTAGTAGATCATCTTCTCTTTGGCACCCTAGCTGCGCTTTCATCATCGCAAAATCTAAACTAGAAGTGACGAGTGTGCCATCCAAGTCGAATATAATTCCTTTGATCATGCGCTTCTTACCTCTTATTCCATAGCAAGACTACAGTGTCTGCTTTAAACATAGAGTACGCGAAATCAGGTTGCAAAGATCACAGTTAAAAATTGTTCGAATCGTTACTGGCCCTACCATTTTGTCAAAATGCTGACCTTAAAAAGCTTAAAGTGTGAGTTTGTCCTTAATTGATTACTGTTGTTCATATATATAATTTGAAGTTATCTTATTTGTAAGTGTTCATATAGCTTAAATTTAGTTTTCGACCCATTACTTCCATCCATTGTAGTCGTGGCTTTTTGATTTTATCTGTATTTTTATCAGTTTTTTTATGTTCCATTTTTAACCCTCACTTAATGCTGAGACAATAATTATGTGATATAAAGCAGGGTAACTCGAACGATATAAATTTAACTGTTCCATAAGTAGAGGTTATGTATAAAGAGTTGGTTAATGTTTCTGGGCTGCGAATGGTTGAAGCGGCTGCGAGACTGAAAAGCTATAGTAAAGCGGCTGAAGAACTCCATGTTACACAGGCTGCGATAAGCCAACAAATTCGCAAGCTTGAGGGGCAATTAGGGTGCAAACTATTTTATCGTAAAGGTCGAAGCATGCATGTTACTCAGCAAGGTGCTGTACTGCATGAGGCTATTTGCTCGGGGTTTAATAGCATTATTGAAGGACTTAAAAAAATTCAAAGTGAGCCTCTCGCTGGTGAGCTTACGATTACAACAACACAGTCATTTGCTTCTTTGGTACTTGTGCCTAGAATGTGGAAGTTTGCACTGGCCTACCCTGATATTACGTTGAAAGTACTTACTTCTAAAGAGACTGAAGATCTGCGCCTAGGCAAAGTAGACGTCGCCATTCGCTATGGCAGAACGCCATATCCCGAGTATCATTGCGAAGTTTTGTTTGACGACCCTATTGTGCCTTTATGCTCTCCCAGCGTGGCAAAACAGCTGGATACACATGACCCTAGCAGCTTAAAGCGCTGTTGGTTGATAGACTATGCTGCAAAAGAGTATTGGCCTGAGTGGTTTGAGCGTTTATCCATTGATCCAGATACCAGTCATTGTCAGATTTTGCAGGTCAACAATATCGATGTCGCCATGAGTGCTGTGCTGGCCGGTCATGGTGTTTGTTTAGGCTCGGCTAAACAAGCGGCTCATTATATAGAGCAAGGTATGCTAGTTCAGCCCTATGCACACGGGCTTGAACCTGGCACACAATATCGCCTTATGTATGATTTGGAATCACCTCGCGTGCTACGAATTAAAGCATTCAATACTTGGTTGCGGGACGAACTTGCAAGTACTTGACTGTTCAATTGAGCTGGTTTATCGCATAGTTTTTGAGTAAATTAGCCAACGTGATTAAAAAATAATAAGAACAAACAATATGATTTACCTAGTTACAACTGTGGTTTTGATATTTTGCAGCAGCATATTATTTATCCCTAAGCTCAAGCAGTTTACCCAACGTAATGAGTTAGCAAGTAACTTTGTTTTAACGCTAGTCGCAACCTTAATTGGTGTATTACTGGCGATAGCAATCAGTAACTATGATGCGAATGAGAAAGAGCGAGAGGATTTAATTAAGCTCCTTTATGCGGCAGAAGCTGTCGTTAAAGAAAGCCAAGATTACAGCATTTTATTACTCGATCATTACCAAGAACGTTTTAGTGATGGCGTCAGTAAAGAAGTAAAAACTACATTCTTTGACAAAAACCCACTGGTATATCCTGAATATTTAGACGCGTTGATGTCTCAGCATATATTCATTAAAAACCTTTCCCAAGAGTCCCTGACTGAATTGAGCGAGCGGTTAATCGTGATGAAAAGAGCAAAAAGCATCATGCCAGAGCAATTTATTAAAAGCACGTCATATGTATTGTACATTTTGGAACAAGAAAGAAGGTATCAACAAGGAGAGATAACCTTAATTGAACTCGAAGTTTTACTTGATCTTAAAGAAGATGAAATTGATGCAGGGCCATAACCTTCTATGAATATGGCCCTGCATCCATGTGATTGATGGGTTGCTGTTCTGTATGTTAATTAACCACACCTATAACAAGCGGCACTTTTGCTATGTATGAGCAAGACTGTGGCGCAATGCAACTGCAAAAGTATCGCTCGGCATTCTTGTCTAAGTCACCCAACGTTTAATCTAAGCGCACCTTTTGACTCAGGGGCAAGCAACAGTTCTTGCTTTGAACTTGTCTTAAAGTTTGATACTTGTTGTAACAGGTGCTGAGCTTGCTGGATCATCACCTGACTTGCATGGGTTGATTGCTCAACCAGGTGAATATTTTGCTGTGTTTCATTGTCCATTTGCGCAATGGTGGATGAAACCGCTGCAACACCATCAGATTGCTCTTGGCTTGCTTCGGTGATCTCTGAAATCATCAAGTTTACTTCTTGAACAACTGTTACAAGTTGCTTAAACGTGTCGCCTGACGCGGCCACCAGCAAACTGCCCTTGGAAACGGCCTCGGAGCTATCCTGAATAAGCCCTTTAATCTCTTTGGCAGCAGAAGCGCTGCGTTGTGCTAAATTGCGAACTTCACTTGCCACAACCGCAAAGCCTCTACCCGCTTCTCCAGCTCTCGCAGCCTCGACGGACGCATTGAGGGCCAATAAATTGGTCTGAAAAGCGATTTCATCGATGACACCAATAATGTCTGAAATGCTGCTACTACATGCCTCTATATCACTCATCGCGTTAACCGCACTTGAAACGGTTTCACCACCTTGCTGCGCTTTCTTCATGACCTCTTCGGCATGTAGAGAAACATCCTTGGCACTTTTGGCATTTTGTTGCACGGTTGTTGTTAATTGTTCCATGGTTGAGGCTGTTTCTTCAAAACTAGCACCTTGGTTCTCTGTCCGCCTGTTTAATTGCTCATTGCCAGAAGCGATGCTTTGTGCACCTTGGTAAACTTGATTAGAAGCCTGTGTGATTTCAAGTACCATACTATTTAGGTTGTTCATAAGACCATTCATGGCATCTTTTAAGATATTGAACTCATCACCCAAATCATCGTCAATTCCATGGTTCAATTGACCCTCTGCGAGCGCCATAATGGCCGATTTAATGCTTAAGATGGCGTGTTTTCTATTGGTAATATCCGTTGCATACTTTACAACTTTAAAGGGCGTGCCATCAGAGTCGAAAATAGGGTTGTAAGAAGCCTGAATCCAAATTTCTTTACCGCCTTTACCCAGTCGCTGGTATTCCCCACTGTCAAATTGGCCTTGGTTTAAATGTTGCCAAAACTGCTGATACTCAACGCTATTGGCGTATTCAGGCAGGGCAAACATCTTGTGGTGTTTGCCTCTGATTTCATCAAGTGTATAGCCTGTTGTCGCTAGGAAGTTTTCGTTGGCATCGATAATGGTGCCGTCCATATTAAACTCGATAACGGCTTGCGATTTATGGATAGCGGCAAGCTGACCTGCAAAGTCGGCTCCTTGCTGTTTTTGAGTTGTAATATCGGTTGCAAACTTTACGACTTTAAATGGCTTACCACGAGCGTCAAAGATCGGATTGTAAGTTGCTTGGATCCATATTTTTTTGCCATTTTTACCTATGCGTTGATATTCACCAGAATCAAACTTGCCCTGGTTTAATTGGTGCCAAAAGTCCGCGTAGGCTTGACTGTTCGCATAATCAGGCTCAGCGAACATACTGTGGTGTTGACCTTGGATCTCTGCGAGTGTGTATCCTGTGGTTTGCAAAAAGTTCTCATTGGCGGTGATAATCGTGCCATCCATATTGAATTCAATGATCGCCTGAGATTTGCTAATTGCCTGAAGCTGCCCCTCGTAGTTCGCCGCTTGCGCTTTCTGGGCTGTGATGTCAGAGGCATATTTAACCACTTTAAACGGCTTACCATTTAAATCTAAAATAGGGTTATAAGATGCCTGTATCCATACTTCTTTACCGTTCTTTCCTCGACGTAAAAACTCACCCGACTTAAAGTTACCGGCGTTAAGATCTGCCCAAAAATCTTTATATTCGTTGCTCGCTGCGTAATCAGGTTCGGCAAACATGCTGTGGTGCTGCCCTACTATTTCGCTTAATGTGTACCCCAAAGTGAGTAGAAAGTTTTCATTGGCATTTATGATGGTGCCATCCATGTTAAATTCAATCACTGCCTGTGACTTGCTAATAGCTTGCAATTGACCTTGAAAATCAGCTGCCTGCAACTTGCTTGGCGTTATGTCTGAAGCATATTTAACGACTTTATAAGGCTGGCCTTGCGCGTTGAATATGGGATTATAGGATGCATGGATCCAAATCTCTTTGCCGCCTTTTCCTAGGCGTTTGTACTCGCCAGTACTAAATTCACCTTGGTTCAAACTCTGCCAAAAGCATTTATATTCTTTACTACGTGCATAGTCAGGCTCAGCAAACATACTGTGGTGTTGACCGACTATTTCAGACAGCTCATACCCCATGACTTTGAGAAAGTTACCATTGGCATGAATGATTGTGCCGTCCATATTAAATTCAATGACCGCTTGCGACCTGTCAATTGCGTCTATTTTCCCCTCAAAGTCTGAATTTTCCTGTTTGTAATTTGTTATGTCGTGAAGCACCAACACTGAAGTTACATCATGCACCCCGCTATTGTGGGGCTGCTCAAAGGAGTGGAGAAGGTGCGATTGGAACCACAGCGACTGTTTATTTTTACTGATTGCCATCACTTCGTCTGAAGCACTGTTTTCGATTCCGTGGTTTGCAAAGCTTAGCGTTGTTTTGAGTATTGTTTTGTATGGCTTATTGATTAACTCATGGCGTTGGTAGCCTAACTTTTCAAGGAGTGCCTCACTGACTTCCTTGATCATGCCATCTTCACTTAACGTCAATATAGGCTGGTTATTAAATATAAGGTCGTATTTCGATTGAATTGTTTGTCTTTTAAGACGTTCTGTCCTTGATGAAAAGATCATATGCCACCGAGTCATTACGAATTAGATGTAAGCAAAAATATAGTTGATATTGCGCGTTGTGCCAGTCGAATAGAGTCTTAAGTTATTTTGATAATTAGGAAAAAACAGCAAAATAAGGAATGAAATAAAATATAGGGGTTAGACTAAACAAAAAAAAAAGCGCGCAGTAGCTGCGCGCAAAAAAGTCTTAAAAAGACATGGGGAAATCAACATGTTAAACAAATGCATCGAAACCTGCTTGAGTTACATAACGAGGTAACTTGGTATGCGCTTACTCAACGTGGAAAAGTATAGAATTATTGCATGTTGCAATCATCCTATCTCATGCAAAGGGGTGTGATGCCTTGTTGTATTTTGTAACCACAGCGGTTCCTTTGTATAAGCTTGAATACATTTATAAATGTGAGCTGAATATAAAGCTTAGATATCGTCAATGTACGCACCTGGTGTCATGCCAAGGATATTCTTAAAGTCTTTGATCAGGTGAGCTTGATCTACGTAATCTAATTTGTTTACCAAATGGTGTATGTCGTTAGGCTGCTGCTCTATTAGTGCGAGCGCATTATGCAATCGATATTTACGGATCAAATACTTTGGTGAAAGGCCGATGTTTTTTTTGAACTGCCGTTGCAAAGTGCGTTTAGACACTCCGCTTTGCTGCGCGAGATCTTCGACAGTGCATATATCGTCATTATTTTTTATTTGTTCAACTAACGCTGTTAACTGTTGAACATGGTGCACTTTCACATAGTCACACAGCGGTTCAAGGGCTTGTTCAAGCGCATGGACTCGAGCCTTATCATTGTCTGTTTGGCTTAAAGTTTTAGACAAAGAAGCTAAGTCACAGTGTAAAAAGTTGGGTAATGAAATAACAGTATCAATGTAATATTCAATCGGTTCTGGTAGCACGGGGGTCAATGCACCGAGTTTAAATTTCACGCCAATTATTCCGTTTTGTCCATGCATTGTATAGTCATACACTTTACTAACAGGGCCCAGGAATTCACATTTATTTGGTAAAAAAGTCAAATGGCAATTTGGGTCTGGCAAGTTCTTTTGGACGTGTTGTGAGCCCACTGGTAAATCCCAATCGACTAACCAGTATTGTTCAACAAGGTTCGCCAGTTGAGGCGATGGAAAGTAACGTCTTAAAGTATAATTCGGCTCACCTTTCGCTTTATGTAGCACACCGCTTATTAGCTGATTGTTTTTTTCCATGATCTAGTCCCAATATCTAGTAAGGTGTGACGCGTTTTTACAATACCACCTTACGGCGCCATGTTAATGTAATTCAAACGTAAAAACATCTCGGAGAGAAATATGAAGTGGCAAGGTGAGTTTCAAATTGCAGATTGGCAAGAGCAAACGCGTGAGTCAAACGTTGTATTGACTGGGGGGAAGCTGACAACCGCGATTGTCAAACAAGTTTATCAAGGGGATATAAAAGGCGCTGGTGAACTTCAGTACAGTATGGTTTATGACGGAGAAGGTAATGCACTGTTCAGCGGTATCGAACTGATACAAACAGAATTGGGCGCGCAAAATCATATTTTGGTCCTATCGCATAAGGGCAAATTTAGCCAAGGCGTTGCCAGCAGTGAGTTTGAAGTCGTGGCCTGTGAGCCTGACCACTCGATAGTCGGTGCGCAGGGGCAATTTACCTCAGGTGAAGGTGGAAAAGCTGAGTATTATCTCGAAAAACGCAGTTAAATTGGTTTTGTTGGGCTCGATGAGCAGCGCTTCGAAAAGATAGTTTATTTTAGACTGATTATCACGGAGCCCACTCTGCACATTTGTGACATGGGGTGATTTATATAGCTTCATTGGAGTGCATATGTTGATTTGTTTAATGCAGCACCTTGCTATTTTGGTGTGTGCATTTATAGGGTTGTACATAGCTAAGCCTCACCCATATTACTATGACTCAATTATCTATCCATTTGCCCCTGGCTTTGGTTTGTGGCTACAGTTTTACGCTGTGTTATATCCTCAAGGGGTCCCTTAAATGTTTACTGCTTTGATTGGTTCATGGGTATATCGAAAAACAATGTCTTATGCGGCACTTTGCGCACTTATTGCATTTGCCGTTGATTATCAGGTGATGTTGTTTGGCAACTTAAAAGAGCACTTTTTTCATGAAAGTTACGTGCTGGTCTATTGCGCTGGAGTCTATAGCTGTTGTTGGTTATTTAAGCTGTGTTTATCTCAGCTAAACACCAAATGAGCTCCCCCACAAAGTGAATTAAATTGGAAAAGAATCAGCGCAGACGAGAGTGCATTGCATTGGCGGCAAAAACGAAGCGCCATTTGCTTTACTATTGCTCTGTGTTCAACCACACTTCATATCTATAGTTTTGTTTATCCCTTTATAAACAGTTGGTTGTTCACATGGAATATGCTCAAAATATGCTTTCTTTGCTTACTAAGTCTTTAGGGGGCGGGCAATGGAGGTGGGAGTTACAAAGTGGTGAAGTACGGGTGGATGATGCGGTTGAACAGCTGTTTGGGCTATCGCAAAGCAAATTAATCAACACCCGCGCAGGCGCAACAGCACCAGAATTTATCGTGTCACACTGTCATGAGGATGATTTAGAAGTAGTGCAACAAGCATTTCTCTTGGCTGTCAATAAAGGTCAAGAGGTTGATGTTAAATTTCGCTTAGCCAAAGATAGGGACGCACCAGCTGTATTGATGGCTTGTCTCGCGCTACCTGAGTTTGACGAACATAACGGTTTGATTGCGTTATTGGGCATTTGCTATGAAGTAATGCCCTCACAGCAGTCAGCAGTAATATCAGAAGAGAAGCGTAAAGAAAACAAGACTTCAGAACAACACCTGTTATTCGAAGAGCTAGTTGATTTGCTACCTATTATGGTGAACTCTTTCGACGAAAGTGGACAATGCCTGTTATGGAACCGCTCTTGTGAGCATCAACTTGGCTACAGTTTTGAAGAAGCAACAAGCACCCCAGATTTAATGCAACACTTTTATCCTGATGATGCAATTCGTCAGCAAGTGTTTATCGATATTACTGCCACAGAAGGCAAGTTTCGAGAGTATCCCGTGCAAATTAAAAGCAAGGAAGAAAGGCGGCAATTGTGGGCTAATTTTAGACTTTCTAATGGCATGATGATCGGCTGTGGTACCGATATTACCGATTTAAAGCGAGTTCAAAGCGAGTTGGAAAACCAGATCCGCTACAGCCAAAGTGTCGTTAGTAACATGCCTATGGGCTATCACTTATGGGAGTTCAATGAAGCGGGAGAATTGGCGTTTAAAGGGTTTAATAGCGCTGCCGAAAGCATCTTAGGATTTGAGCATGCGTCCTTTATTGGCAAAACGCTAGTGGAGGCTTTTCCTGCGTTGTCAGAGACCGACATACCCGCTCGCATGAAGGAAATTGCCCGTAATGGGGGAAGTTTTGATTATGAGTCGTTGACCTATGCCGACGAGCGTATTGATAGTGTATTTTCTACTGTATATTTTCAGTGCTACACCGGTGCTGTTGTGTCTATTTTTCGAGATATTTCAGACTTACGCATCAAGGAAACTGAGCTTAAGTTAGCGGTGAATAAGTTAAAGCTGGTGGCTGAAGGATCTCAGGATGGGTTTTGGCATTGGGTTGACCCGATTAAGGACAAGGTCGAGTGGTCTGATAATTTTTTTACAATGCTAGGCTTTGAGCCTCAAGAATTTGAACCGACTTTCGCGTTGTTCCAGACCATGTTGCACCCTGATGACGTCGATAAAACGCTAGATAAAGTGAACCAAGCTATTACAGACAGACAAACGTTTGAGATCCAATATCGCGTGCGCAACAAACAGGGGGAGTACGCGTGGTTTAGAGGTCGAGGTACGCCATACTACACCGAAGCAGGAGATTTAAAGGAGATGGCAGGATCGATCTCAAATATCGATCAAAATGTTAAGATCCGAAATTCACTCAAAGAAGCGAAAGAAAAAGCGGAGCTGGCTACAAAAGCCAAATCGGACTTTTTGTCTAATATGAGCCATGAAATTCGCACACCTATGAATGCGATTCTTGGAGGCTTGCAGTTATTAGAAAATATATCATTGGATGAAAATTCAAAAGTGATACTGTCTAATGCCGCTTATTCTGCAAAGAGTTTACTGACCATCATTAACGATATATTGGACTACTCAAAAATCGAAGATAACAAGCTCACCTTGGAGCACAATGCGTTCTCATTACGCAAAGTGCTAGAGTCAGTTCAATATGACCTCGATGCTCTGGTCAGCAGTAAAAATATCGACTTTATCACAATTATTGATGATGATTTTAAAGATGGCTGGATGGGAGATGTTGTTCGGGTAAAACAAATCGTTCTCAACCTTGCTTCAAATGCGGTGAAATTTACCAATAAGGGTGAAGTAAAAGTGGTTCTTAGCCGCACATCGTTAGACCAAAAACAAGCTGTTAAGATTGAGATATTCGACTCCGGCATAGGTATGACACAAGAAACACAAGCGCGTATTTTCGAGCGTTTCAGTCAAGCCGATTCATCGACAACACGCAAATATGGTGGGACTGGATTAGGTATGTCGATAACCATCAATTTGATTAAAATTATGCGAGGAGATATCAAGATATTTAGTGACTTTGGCCAAGGCACTCAAATCGTAGTTACATTGCCGTTAGAGAAAGCTAACAGTAACTCGATCCCAACCATTCAAAAGTCACTTACAGCGCCAAACTTGACTGGTAAGAGGATTTTAATCGCTGAAGATAATGCGATTAATCAAACGCTCATTCGAGCAATGTTGAGACCGACTCAAGCAGATTTGACACTCGTTGCAGATGGTAAGCTGGCAGTGGAAGCCTTTATGCAAGATCAATATGATTTAGTCTTGATGGATATCCATATGCCAGAAATGGATGGCATTGAAGCTCAACAGAAAATTAAAGCACTCAACGGCACAACGCCAGTGATTGCGTTAACCGCGAACGTTATGGTGGAAGACGTTAATAGATATTTGTCTCAGGGCTTTGTATCGCATATAGGCAAACCCATTGATGTAAATACGCTTTACGGAGTACTAGGTGGATATGCGGATGAACGGCATGTTTAGTTTACTTGAGAGTAATGGCGCTGAATCTAATATTTGACCCTGCTAAAGCGCATAAACTGTCAATGCCCTTTACACCAAAAACAGG
Organism: Pseudoalteromonas luteoviolacea S2607; assembly: GCF_001625575.1. GTDB lineage: Bacteria > Pseudomonadota > Gammaproteobacteria > Enterobacterales > Alteromonadaceae > Pseudoalteromonas > Pseudoalteromonas luteoviolacea_E. The sequence continues at coordinate 109,619 of NZ_AUXV01000020.1, read as the reverse complement.
CCACTTGAGGCGCTAAAGGGCAGTATAAAAATTAATGACTCTAGCTTTTGGCTAGTTGTCCTCAGTGCATTGCATTAATATGCCCCTTCACTGTAAATCAGCTCGTAACTATGGCTGTAGATTTCAAGGATATTACCAAACGGATCTTCCATATAAATCATACGATAGGGCTTTTCACCAGGGTAATAGTAGCGAGGTTTTTCCATACGTTTTTTGCCACCAGCGGCAACGATACGCTCTGCCAGAGCTTCAACATTGGGGTCTTGCACACAAAAGTGGAATATACCGGTTTTCCAGTATTCAAAGTTATTGTCTGGGTTCGTTTGGTTCTTAAATTCAAATAGCTCCACGCCAATTCTATCGCCGGTAGAGAGGTGCGCAATGCGAAAACGCGACCATCCAGCACCGAATACATCAGTACACATCTCGCCGATTGCACTGTCATCTTCGGTTATCTCTGTCGGTGTCATGATTAAATACCAGCCTAAGACTTCAGTATAAAATTTAACGGCTTTTTCTAGATCTGGAACTGAAATCCCAATGTGGGAAAAGTTGCGTGGGTATACCTTGCTCATTGTGTACTCCTCAAAATTTATAGGCAGATTACAAACCTAGAGCTATAATTTGAAATTATCATTTATTCTCTATTTAATAATATTTTGTAATGATCAACTTGGTATGGTTGCGTACATTTTGTACCCTCGCTGATATAGGGCATTTCACACGGACTGCTGAAAAACTGCATATGACGCAGTCGGGTGTAAGTCAGCATATAAGTAAGTTAGAAGCTCAATTAAAACAAACGTTGATTCAACGTGAGGAGAAGCAGTTTTCGTTATCCCAAGCTGGTGAAAAGCTCTATATTAAAGGGCGTTCTATCCTTGATGATCTCACTGATTTAGAGCAGACAATTGGTGATGATCCTGCTTATGAAGGCTGTGTACGTATTCACTCTCCCGGCAGCTTGGGTTTAAAGTTGTACCCTCACTTACTGGCTTTGCAAAATAAGTATCCTAAATTAGTGATCGATCACCGCTTTGCTCCTAACACTGAAATTGAGCAAGCGGTTGCCAATAAATCTGTTGATATTGGTTTAATGACGGTAAAAAGTCGGCTGGAGGAAGTGCATAGTGAAGCAATTACTAAAGAGCAGCTTTTGCTTATTACTCCCGCAGGCTCTGGACAGCCTACGTGGCAATCTCTCAATAAATTGGGCTTCATTGATCACCCTGATGGTAATCATCATGCAAGTTTACTTTTGGGCGCAAACTATGCTGAGTTTGGGCACGCAAATTTGTTAAAAAAGAAAGGTTTTTCGAATCAAATAGGCCTCATTTTACAGCCTGTTGCAATGGGGTTTGGCTTTACTGTTTTACCCGCCCATGCCGTTGAAGCCTTTGCGCAGCAATCAAAGATCGCCATTCACAGCTTAGCGCAGCCTGTGTTCGAAACTGTGTATTTATGCAAAAGGCAAAACTCATCGCAGCCAAAGCGCATTGAGACAGTGGTGCAAGAGATTTGTAACTTGTTGTAGTGGTCTGAAATTACCACTACAGATCAAATTTTTACTAGCTGGTAGCGTGCGACAGTCTATTTTGAAAAAAGGCGTCTAAGTAGCTTGGGTCTTGCTCGTGGTTATCTGATTTATTGATATTGCTTTCAAAAAAATCGAGTTCTGATTCAATGAACGCATTTAAAGGCGCTATTTTAGGCACCAATGACTTTTCAGTAGCTTGCTGTTTTCTCTCAACAACAGACTGTATTTGTGCAAGTAACTGAGTATCTTCAATCACGCCCTCTACTAACACCGAAAACTCTATTGGCGGCGGACTATCGTGTTTTTCAATCCATCTTGCAGCGCACAGAGCGCGCAATACATAAAGGTACTTTTTCAAAGGCACCTTGTCCTGTTTGAGATAGCCTCGATAGTTGCTTTTAGCCATGTTTACATAGTGGTAGAGACCGCGTTCTGTTCTGTAGTAGCGGGCAAATAACGCCTGTGCTTGCGACTTAAAGTTTTCATCATTAATATAGACAATTGGCGAGTTGAGCCATTCACCTACCGCAGGGTTTGATGCTTTTAAAAGCTTAAGTGCTTTGCGCAGGTCCCAGCCATTGATATCAATATCGTCAACTATTGGGTATTCAATCACATCACGTTTGTCCTCTAACAGCACGGACAAATACCAATCTTTTGGGTGAACATAAATAAAGCGCACATCGTAATCGCTATTTGATGATGCAAATCCCCAAGAGCGGCTGCCAGATTCAATTGCGTAAAGGACCTTTACATTGTGCGATTGTTCAGCTTTTTTTATACGCGTCATGATTTCGTTGTGCGCTTCTGGGCTTATTGATGTAACTGCTTTATCCATTATTAGTCCAAATATACTTTCCAAAGGTGTTCGTTTAATTGTTGTGTTTTAATTTTGATACCACTGAGCTGCGCAATAACGTCAATATTCGTTGTTGTATGGCTGCTCAGTGCTGTGGTGGTGAAACTTCCGCCCCCAGCGAGGGCCATGGGCAATAGCAGCTGATCTGCCAAATGCTCTTCCACTGCTGCACCTGACTTTAAGTAATGTTTGAGAGACTTAACAGCACGCCCCGCTACTCGCTCAGCCGAGAGGCCAAGTTCGCCAATTTGTTCAAACATGGCGACTTGCTTAGCTTGCCCCACGCTCAAATGGAAGCTATTACCATTGCCATAGGCTTTCGCTCTATCAATCTCGGTGTTTGCATTTTCCCAACTTAATTGGGACTGCGCCTCTTTGATCTCTCGACTTGCCACGGAGTCCTTGACCCCAGCGACAATAGAAAGCACATTACAATTGCTTTGCTGCAGTTCCAACTCTGCACCGGATTGTTCAAACTGGCAAGACTTAAGGGACGAAAGAGGTGTAATGTCTATTTGCCAACTGCCGCCGCCTGCTGGGAAGAATCCGAGCTTATGTGTTTTGATTTCGCAGTTTAATCCCATACTTTTCAGAGCTGGCATAAACGAGTGCTCAAAAAAGGTCAGAGAAGGTGACATACCATTGTGAGTACCCCCTTGCAGTGACACAGTGGACGGCTCACCACTTAGCGCCAGTGGCAGCAAAATGGTTTGGCAAACTAATACTGTGCTGCCTGCCGTGCCGATTTTAAATTCATATTCACCCGCTTGCACTTGGTTTGGTACAAAAGTGATGTTTTGCGAATTGAGTTCAGCTCCTGTGACATGTGCATCACATATTTGCTGTGCAGCCAGTACACAAGTCAAGTGTTGACGCTTCAGTCCCGGTTTTTTTCGTCCAGCTCGGATGTTTTTGATCTCTATGGGCTGATTGAGTAGCATCGACAGGCTTAGGGCGGTTCTGAGTACTTGGCCACCGCCCTCTCCTTTTGAGCCGTCAATAATAATGGTTGGTTTGTTTGTTTTGGTTGTCATTCTTATCCTTTTACACATACGATTTGTTTTAATGTGTGCACGACTTCTACCAAGTCTTGCTGTGCTGCCATGACTTTATCAATATCTTTGTAGGCATGCGGAATTTCGTCGATCACGGCTGCATCTTTACGGCACTCCACCCCTTGTGTTGCCGCTTCATGGTCTGCAATGCTATATACCTTTTTGGCCTTAGTACGGGACATTACACGCCCTGCACCATGGCTACAGCTATTGAAGCTGTCGGCATTGCCAAGCCCTCTCACTATGTATGAACGAGCACCCATATTGCCTGGGATGATCCCCATTTCACCCTGCTCTGCACGTAGTGCGCCTTTTCGCGTAACGTAACAAGCTTTGCCAAAATGCACCTCTTTGGAGATGTAGTTGTGATGACAGTTAACTGCCACATCCATAGTCTCAAATGGCATTGGTAACTCATCTTTAAGGGCTTTTAATGCATTGAACATCATGATCTCACGGTTTTTTGCCGCGAAGTCCTGAGCCCATTCAACGGCTTCTACATAGTCTTCGAAGTAAACACTCCCTTCTTTAAGGTAGGCAAGATCCATATCGGGTAAATGTAGCTGATGGCGCTGCATTTCTTTTTTGGCCAGTTCGATAAAGTAAGTACCAATTCGGTTACCCACGCCACGGCTGCCTGAATGCAGCATCAACCATACATTTTGCGTTTCATCTAGGCAAAGCTCTAGAAAGTGGTTACCTGTTCCCATTGTACCTAAGTGGTTTACATGATTGCTCTTGGCGATTGCCGGGTGTTTTGCACAAATTTGAGCAAAACGTTGCTCCAACGTCAGCCACTCTTTTTGTACTAGCTTGGGTATATTCCCCCAAGCGCCTTTATCACGTTTCCCGCGGCCTGTTGTGCGGCCATGCGGTACCGCGGCTTCAAAAGCGCTGCGTATCGACTTTAAGTTATCGGGTAAGTCACTTGCTTTGAGGGTGGTTTTGGTCGCGACCATACCACAGCCTATATCCACGCCTACCGCAGCAGGGATAACCGCATCCACCGATGGAATAACACTGCCAATGGTCGCGCCTTTACCTAGGTGCACGTCAGGCATCACCGCGATGTGGCTGTGTACGATATCCATCGATGCGATATTTTTGAGTTGTTGTTGCGCCTCGGGTTCAAATGGCACGCCTTTTGTCCACGCCTTTATCGGATGTTTGGTGTTATTGTCCAGTAGCTCGTATTGTGACTTACACATGTTGGCCTCCTTGTTTTTGACCTAGGTTTACTACGTTGTTCATGAGCCCTTCCAAGCCGCCATAAACCGTTAAACTTTCAATTTTGTCTGCAACCTTTTCTAGTGCTTCTAGCTCTTTTAAGCGCATCAGCGTTGGGTTGTTTTCCATCACCTTAGCCGTGTTATGCAGACTTCTTGTCGCAGCGGTCTCTTCCCGACGTTTAATGACATTGGCTTCGGCAGCCTTTTGCGCTTCTACAACCTGATTAAGTATTGCTCGCATCTCTCCTGGTAGGATGATGTCTTTCATGCCGACGCTAATTAACTGCACGCCAATTTCAGCAAGTTGCTCACTGACGAGCTCTTTCACCGTTTCGTTGATATACAGTTTATCGAGCAGCAGATCATCAAGATTTTGTGTGCCTACCGCTTCTCTTAAAGCGAGCTGAAGGGCGTTATACGCGAATGAATTGACATCTTCAACGCTTGAAGCCGCCTGTACTGCATTTGTAATTCGAAAACTGGCGCTGAGGTTAATACGAAGACTGACTCGGTCCTTACTTAATATTTCTTGTCCAGAGACTTCTGTCATCTGTGTACGCAAGTCGAAGATCTTCACCTCAATATCTCGGTTAAATTGCCATATACCATAACGCCCTGGTGCTAACTCTTGCTGCAATTGATTGTTCACATACAGCAACCCGATGTGCTCACTGTCGATAGCAACATCTATAATAGGCTGACATGCTGCGCCCGCTGGTTTGAATAGTTTTGTTGCGCTGTTTAGCCCTGCATTACTTACTTGAGTAAAAGTGGATTGCTTAACATAATAATCCTCGCTGATATCTACTCTTTCTAAGTGAATATTTCCCGCTTCTTTCCATAGATAGACGTGCTCCCCCGGCGGTACAATGCCTTTTAAGATGTCGTTTACATACAGTAATCCGACCTCTTCAGCGCCCAGCTTTTGATGCGCGATACTTTGCATTGCACTGTTTTTTTGGTAGATCTCTTTGGCCGCTTCAGCCGATATTTTTTTGCTATCAAACGTTTTCAATTCAATCTCACGGCCGAACTGCCACACACCGTATTTCCCTGCTGGCAACTCCTTGACCAGCTTATTGTCTATAAACAACAAGCCGATGTGGTCGCGTTCAATTTGTATTTGGTAAATCGGTTTACAAGCGGTAGTTTTCGCGGTTCTAATGAGTTTTGACGCGAGGTTTAATCCTGCTTTTTCTATGATCTTTAAGGTTTTGTCATCGACATAAAAGTCATTGCTGATATCCACTCTTTCCAAATGGATATCACCTGCATCTCGCCACAAATAGAGATTCTCACCTGGCGCTACAACGCCCTTCAAAGTGTCATTGAAGTACAACAAGCCGATTTCTTGCTCATTTAATTTGTAGTGGCTGATGTGTGCTTGAACTTCTGGGTTCGAGTGATATAAGCGTTCAGCGTCCGGTGCCATAAAAAACATCGTGTCGATGCTGTGTGTCGTAAATTCGAGTTCATTTTTAAAATCCCAAAAAGTGTGCTTGCCTGATGTTAGTACACCCTTAAACTGCTTGTTCTTGTATACGAAAACACGTTTTGTCTCTGCTACGATTTGTTGTTTTTTAATTTTCATTTTGTATTCCTTGTGATGCGTAGTAGCGGCCAGCTAGTTATCGCTGGGTTGGCTAAACAAGTGCATAAATGGGGAGCATCCAGCTTGCCATTTACGAAATTTATTCAGCGAAGCCCATCTTAGTGTTAGTGGCGGCTACTCACATAATTAAGCGCTTTTCAGCGCAGTTAAATGTAAAAACTAATAATGTTTCTATCTTTTACTTATGGTGATTAGAGCGGGAATCGAACCCGCAACAAACGAATTACAAATTTCGTGGCTCTACCATTGAGCTATCTATCAAATAAGGGGAGTCGAACCCCACACTTAAAGTGTTGCCATTGTCAGTACCTATTACTGAGGTAGTTGATCTCGGAATACGTGCTTACAGGGTAAGTCGCACCGCGGTGTTATTTAGAAACACGCTATCAAACTACGAGCTTGGTATTTCAATTGACATGCCAAAGGTTTGAAAAAAGTTGAATTTAATTTTTAATTCTTTGATTTTAATGTGAAAAATCAATTTTTATTGAATCACGGTGTATATTTCTTATTGCGCTTGAATCATAAAAATGATTCCATTTAGATATTGGTATATCTAAATGGATAGGTTTATTTTGAAAGAAGTTGTGGCTGTAAGCTTGCTTGGTACGCAATTGGACTCCATTGGAAAGCGGGTTGACCGTTGGCATCGCTGGCGTCCAAATATTTCATTGGTAAGTCAAGACGATTTGATCATAAATCGCTTATATCTGCTGCATGGCAAACAAAGTACACGTTTAGCCAATAATGTTGCCGTTGACATTGAAACCGTATCACCTGAAACAACCGTGCATTTGGTTGAAGTCAATTTTGACGACCCTTGGGATTTCGGTGAGGTATACGCTAAATTGTATGATTTTTGCCGTACGCTTGAGTTTGATTTGGATGCCCAAGAATATCTTTTTCATATCACCACGGGTACCCATGTAGCACAAATATGTAGCTACTTGCTCACGGAAAGCAGGCAATTTCCGGGGCGTTTAATACAAACATCTCCCGACCCGCACAATGATAATAAGTCTGTGGGGCGAGTGCAGACCATTGATTTAGACCTTTCAAAGTACGACCAATTGGCTGAGCGCTTTGATATAGAGCGCCGCCAAGGTGAGAGCTTTCTAAAAGGTGGTATAGAGACAAAAAATACTGCGTTTAATCGCCTTATCGCCCAAATTGAAAAAGTCGCCATACGTTCCACCGCGCCTATTTTGCTAACCGGCCCAACGGGCGCGGGGAAAAGCCAGCTTGCTTCGCGGATTTTCCAGCTTAAAAAGCAACGTAAAACCTTGCAAGGTGAGCTTGTGATTGTTAATTGCGCAACGCTCAAAGGCGAAAATGCAATGGCTGCTCTGTTTGGCCACACCAAAGGCGCATTCACCGGAGCCCAGCAGGCGCGAGATGGTTTTTTAAAAGCGGCAGACCAAGGGCTCTTGTTTTTGGATGAAGTTGGTGAGCTTGGGCTCGAAGAGCAAGCGATGTTGTTGCGAGCAATTGAAAACAAGCAATTTCATCCTGTTGGTAGTGATCAAGAGGTGACGAGTGAATTCCAGCTCATTGCGGGTACCAATCGGGATTTAAAAGCGTGTGTATTAGAGGGGACATTCAGAGAAGATTTACTTGCTCGTATTAATCTCTGGACCTATCAACTACCAGCTTTAAAAGATAGGCGCGAAGATATTGACGCCAACATAGATTTTGAACTAGACAAATACAGTGAATCACAAGGTCGAAGAGTACGGTTTAATAAAGAAGCGCGATCTGCTTATTTGGAATTTGCACACAGCGCAAAAGCCACATGGCAGGGTAACTTTAGGGATCTCGGATCGTCGATGATCCGTTTAGCCACGTTGGCCGACTCTTCGCGGATCAGTAAAGAAGATGTAATAGAAGAAATCGCGCGGCTCGAAAGTAATTGGCAGACGAGTCAATCGTTACAGCATGGATCTTGCTTATCGTTAATCATGAGCGACGAGCAAATCTCTCAACTTGATATGTTTGATCGTCAGCAATTAGAGTATGTAGTCACCGTATGTTTGCAAAGCCCAAGCATGGCTGCCGCTGGGCGCGTATTGTTTGACGTTAGCAGGACTCATAAAGCCACCAGTAATGACTCAAGTCGGTTACAAAAGTACTTGGCTAAGTTTGATATTAAGTGGCGAGATATTGCAGCGGCAAAATAGTGCGTTGTGTGCAAGTAAGCTTTTGTAATACCCCTTTACACAAGTTTTACTACACTAAACAAGGAATTAGTGACGCGATTAGAAGGAAAACGACAATGCGATTCGTCAGTATTATATTGGGGTTAGTTATTTTGGCCGGTTGCAGCAGCCAAAAGCCTTTAAAAAAAGCCGAAGTGATCACGGCTTATGCGATGCTTGCGCCAAGCAACCAAGGTGACACCCTACTTTATATTCGGGCCATAATACCCGGTATCCAAAACCAAGCGGCGCTCTGTCCAGAGCTTGAGGACTCTCAAGGCAAGCGCAGTAAGATGCGTATTCGTGGCTTGCATCCAGGCGCGAACTTCCCGATTACAGTATGTGAAGCACGCGTATCGGAAGGACAATCTTACCTTGTTGGTGGTACACAGCTTAAATTTGATGCGATGAGCCTCAATCCAAAACGTATTCAGGTATATGGTGACTCGGGCTGCAAAGCACATGTCTGTGATGGCAATGGGCCCGCTGAGCCGTTTAAAACACTCATTGATGAAGGAGCTAAGCGAGAAGTGGACCTCTTGTTACACATGGGGGATTATAATTATCGCGGAACCAGTGGCAGCATTAGTAAAGGGGTTTACGCATATGATGCGGGAGATGGTGGCTATGGCGGCAAAACCTGCGGTTTAGAAGAAACCTACTACAGTCAAAATGCGACAGGCAGCCCAAAACCAGATACATGGCAAGCGTGGCGAGCTGACTTTTTTAGCTCAGCCGATGCGATTTTAACCAAGGCACCTTGGGTATTTGCAAGAGGGAATCATGAACTGTGCAGTCGAGCAGGGTTGGGTTGGTTCTACTTTTTTGGTCCCGGTTCAAGTATAGAAAGTGGAATCGCTCAACGGGCGTGTCCTGCACAAGGCAGCTTTTCTAATCCACCTACGACTGCGGTATCTTCAATCGCCATGATTGAACCTTATATGCTGAAGCTAGAAAAACTGAATATTTGGGTGCAAGACACTGCGAATGCATGTGATGATAGATTTTCCAATAGTTTAACAACACAATATCAAGCCCAATATGAAGGGCTACAAAAGTTTGCAAGTAAGCATCCGGATAAGCCAATTTGGACCGTGACACATAGGCCACTTTGGGGAGTGAATAACGTGGCCACCGATAATACCTTAAATATCATGATGCAGCACGCTTTAGCCAACACCCCGTTAGGCCGCTTACCTGAACAGGTGGCGCTGCTGCTATCTGGCCACATGCATATTTACCAATCCCTGAGTTTTGATAAACAGTACAAGCGCCCGCCACAAATTGTAGTGGGCAATAGCGGAGTTACTCTCAGCGAAGAATTACCTTACACCAATTTTGAAGCCATTGTAGATGGCTTGGAAGCCAATGGTAATGAGCAAGCAAAATTTGGTTTTTTAGAGCTCGAATTAGATAGGTACTCAGGCTGGTATGGCCGATTTTTTGATGAACAAGGAGAGGCGTTTTTACGCTGCGACTCACAGTTTTCAGCGCGTGGTGAGCAGGTATGTCAGTAATTGAATAAAAGGGGCACAATGCCCCTTTTTAGCGTAAGGTTATCAATCAGGGTTCAATCAAACTCGACCGTCAACCAATTATCATCCTTGTCAAAATGCATCGTTTTGACTTTGCCAATGCCTCTAAAGTTCACAAGGTTAATTTGGTCTGGCCAAATATCTCTCAGTGCCCCATGGCGCATTTGTAGCCCTTTTAATGGGGTGCCTTTTGCAAACTGTGCTTCTTGATATACCCATAGGTATTTAGCATCTATTTTTACCGTCGCAGCTGATAAAGCCAGAGCTTGGCCATTTAACCGCCTAAGGGATGTGTGTGTATAGACATAATCAGCGAATGCTTGCTGAACCTTTTTGTTTTGATATACATTTTTGCGGTCATTGAACAGGTGTACTAAGGCATGTTCAAGATCATGCAAATGAAAGCGATACTCAATTTGGATATTTCCCTGCTCGGGAAATATATTTGCTGTTGCAATAGATGCTTTTAATTTGTGCGCTTGTGCTGCAAAAGCCAACATCAAGCTGAGCCCGGCGAAAAGCCAAGTTCGCATAAAATAACTCCTTCTCAGGATTTGATAGTGTTTACTCACTTACCTATAGTCTACTTTATTTTAATTATTATGGAGAAGGATTATTGTGCTTTTTTATTGAATAGGGAAGTAAAACTGTCGACTTTTTGACCTTTTTAGTGGCGCCTACAATTTAATGTTTATCTTTTGCTGTTATTTTACGTAATAAATTCAGTTGGCTATTGGTAGTTGGTAAAAATTTGTACAACGTTAAAAGCGGTTCAGAAGTGATTCAGTAAGTCGTAGCTAGTCTTAAAACTGACCAAAGTGATGATAAATTAGCAATTTGACGGGTATGCCAGTTGTGCATTTTTCAAATTTATTGTCTCTATTTTGAAAAAAAATTCAAAAACCACAATAAGACTGTTGATATTTGGTTGGAATTATCATTAAAATCGCGCTCTTTCTCATTTTGGGTAAAACTGGCGTTAGTTTTGCTCATTTATTTATACCCGTTTATCGAAAAGAAATGTGGTGAGCAGTATGGACTTTTACATACTAAAAAAACAAGAGAAGCTGGTTGCAATACCTGCTGACGAACAAAATTGTAAAGAGTACCTTGAAAACGGTTACTGTTATGTTGATAAAGTTGCAGCGTGCAATGAGCGCTCAGCAATTAAGCGTTTAGAAGCAAAGCAAAGCAAGCTTTATCGTGCACCTATGCTTCTGTTGCTTGCCTTACCTGTAATAATTTTCATGTGGTGGCGCTTGAGCTATTAATAAATAGCCCCAAGCAATGTTATATTAGCGTTCCTAAATAGGAAAGGAACGCTGCATGAAGGTTGTACACACGTCTGACTGGCATCTCGGTCAACAATTTTATGAACACAGTCGCTATACAGAGCATCAAGCATTTTTAGATTGGCTTTGCCAAGAGCTTGTGCAAATTGAAGCTGATCTGCTTATAGTCAGTGGTGATATATACCATACAGCAACGCCTCCAGCCGCCTCTGAGCAGCAACTTTACGCTTTTATCAAACAAGCAAAAAGCCTCTTGCCGGCTTTACACATTGTCATAATTGCCGGTAATCACGATTCAGCGAATCGCATTGAAACAGCCAAACCTCTCTTACAACAGTTCGACACACACGTTGTTGGACGATTTGATAAACACAATCCACAAAATGTCGTTAAGACTTTGGCCATGCCCGTAGGCAAAGTGAATGTTGTGGCGATGCCATTTTTACGCAGTGCAGATATTACACACTTAGATAACGATGAAAGCAGTTACGCGCATGCAGTAAGGCAAGCGTATGAAGATGCTTATGCGTCAATTGTCGATAGAGATGTTCCCACAATTGCCATGGGACACCTACACGCTAAAGGAGGGGATATTTCAGGTGATTCAGAGCGCAATATTACGATTGGTGGATTTGATTCAATCCATGCAGATGTGTTTGGTGATTTACCTGATTATGTCGCGTTAGGGCACTTACATAAAGCTCAAAAAGTTGCGAATAATGACTGTATTCGTTACAGCGGTACACCTATGCCGATGTCTTTTGCTGAACGGAATTATAAGCATCAAGTTGTGCTTGTCGAATTTGAAAAGTCTCAAGTCAAGGCTGTGTCAGCCCGTTATGTACCAAGGTACAAAGAGGTTATTTTGCTTCCTGAAAAAGGAGGAGCGACCCTCGTGGAGCTTTGTGAAGCGATAAACGCGCTCGAATTACCCTCTTGTGACAATGTGCCAAAACCGTATTTACGTCTGCGTTTAAATGCCAGTGAAACTGACAGCCAATTCCGTCACAAAATAGAACAGGCATTAGAAAATAAACCCGTACATTTTTGTGGTATTGAGCGGGTGACTCAGCAGGCACAGCATGATGATGAAGTCATCTTCGAAGATCTGGGAAAGGTCTCTGAGCTTGCACCAACAACGTTATTAGAGTTGGCGTACAAAGAGCACGTCGACCCACAAGGAGTCCCCTCAAACGCACTGAAAAAGTGCCTCGAAGAGGTTTTGGTTTCGTTGAGCGAGCATGATAAATAATGAAAATACTAACCATCAAAATCCAGAACTTGGCTTCTTTGCCCCAAGCCGAAATTGATTTTACCACTGCGCCTCTAAAAGATACTGGGTTATTTGCCATAACCGGAGAGACAGGCGCAGGTAAAAGTACCATGCTGGATGCAATATGCTTGGCATTTTATGGCAAAACGGCAAGGCTAAAATCTGACTCTAAAAATAAAGTGGAGTTTAATGGTGATGACATTAAACTCAATGATCCGCGCCACTTATTGCGCCGCGGCACCGTATCTGGTTTTGCCGAAGTTGGTTTTATTGGACAAGATGGTGAGCACTACGTCGCTCGTTGGCAAGTTGCCAGAGCGCGAAACAAAGTTGATGGCAGGATAAAAGACGCTGAACATCTAGTGCTTAGATCACATGACGAGCAGGTTTTAGCGCAGAAATCTAAAGCAAAACAACTTTTGCAGCAATTGTTGGGGCTTAATTTTGAACAATTTACGCGTGCTGTTTTATTGGCCCAGCATGATTTCGCAGCTTTTTTAAAAGCGAATGCGGATGAACGGGCGCAACTATTAGAGTGTTTAACGGGTACAGAACAATTTAGCCTTGTTGGCAAAGCAATTTATGACGCGCACAAGGGTAAATTGGATGCGCTAGACAGGTTTAAGCAGAAAATAGGTGATATTGAACTGCTGAGTGATGAGGAGCTCACTGATAAGCAAGCACAACTTGAGCAACTCAATGTACAGCAAAATGCACTTAAATCTGAGCTAAAAACTACTGAATTGCAATTGGCTTGGTATATTACAAAGCACAAGCTACAGCAACAGCATGATGAGTTAGCAACTGAAGTTTCTGCAACTGAGGCAGAGTTGTCCAAGCAACAAAGTGAATTTAAGCGCGCTAAACTTGCGTTAGTAGTTCAGCAAATTGCAGACAACCGAGAACAAAAGTCGCAAACAGAGCAGGTGCTGCAACGCAACCAAGAAGCAATCCAAGCGCTTTGCCAAATTGACTTACAGCCACAAATAGCTTCACAAGAGCAAAAACTTACATCGGCAAATGCCGCGGTAAGCAGCGCTCAAGAAGCCCTAGTAAAACATGGTCCTGACGTACTACGTGTTCGAGAGCTCGATAGTATTTGTGCCGAGCATTTTGCCCTTGCAGAGCAACATCGAAGCCAGTTAACTCAACTGCAAAACTCAGAGAAAAATCATGTAGCCGAACATCAAGCATTGAACTTGCAAGTGAGCAGCTTAACGACACAGCATGATGAAACCAAAGCACAACTGTCTGAGCAGCCAGCCTTGTTAGAGCTAACAGCACATTGGCAAGAGATCAATGAAGTTTTACAACAATACTTGGGGGCTTTTGATGAAAAAAGCGCGATTGTCGGGGCACAACAATCTATAGATTCCCAGCTTAAGGCTGCTCAGGCTGCATTGCAAACAGCAGAGCCTAGGTGTAAAGATCTGGCACGCAGCTTAGAACAGAGCCAGATAGAGCTTACCCAAATTCAGCGGGAGTTAGCTGAGCTAGATTATGAGCAATTGCAGTTCCAAAAGTCTCAAGTGCAAAAAGCTCAGCAGGCGATTGTACAGCAATCTCAATTAGATAATGAATTGCTTCAATTACAAACACAAATTGACAGCCTCAGACATCAGCAGCACAGTGCCAATGCACAACGTAAAGATGCCGAGCATCAAGATGAGTTGACTAGGCAGCAGTTGCTAATTACCCAAGATAACTTACACCAAGTTAAACTGCGAGCGAGTGATAACATCAGCGCATTGAGGGCACAGTTAGAGCACGGTAAAGAGTGTGTGGTGTGCGGTGCTACTGAACATCCTTATCATGTCGATCATATTGATACGCATTGGCAGCAGTTGATCAATGACTTTGAAAGTCAGTATCAGGCTGCTGAAAAAGCACGTGCGCAAACCCAAACACGCTATCATGAGGTGGTGTCGCATTTAGAGCAAATCAATGGTCAGCTACAGGCCTCCTTACAGCAAAATGCACAGATTGTGCAAAAGCAACAGGCAAACAAAGCGCTGCTTCATGAGCTTCCCTCGATCTTTGCTGATGCGTCAAAACATGAATTGCAATTGCTTGAAATAGAAGAGCTGTTATCGAGATATAGCGAGCTTAGTAAAGCGCAGCAACAGAAGTTTCAGGCACAGCAGGCACTACAACAGCAATTGAACACAGCGAACGCGACTTTGAGTCAACATCAAGCTCAAGTGCAAGAGTATACGCAATTATTAACTAGCAAGGCGCAACGCTCTGAGGAGCTGGACAGGTTATCTCAAAGCCTAAGGACACGCATTACAGAGGTGTACCCTGAACCTCAGTGGTTGTCACAGTTTGAGTTAGCCCCCCATAATGCCACTGAAACCCTTGCAAACGCAGTACAGTCACAGCAACAAAAAATAAGCCAGCTAAATGAACTAGGGCGACATATCACAGAGATTCAGCCCAAGCTACATGCTAAAGAGCAATTACTTGAACAAGTAAAACAACAAGTTGTGGACGTATCTATACTACTTTCTCAGCAAGTTACGCTGTGCGACGAAACAAAAAGTAAGCGGGCTGAGTTGTTGCCGCTTGAGCAAAGTGCGGATCAATGGCAGCAGCAATTACAAGCGTACGAAGCCGCTGCACAATCGCGATTGCAGACGCAAAAAGATAGGTTACAGCAGTTACTGAAAGAACAAGACGAGCACGCAATCAAGTTAAAACACCTCACAGCGCAGTGTCAGGAGTACCAAACGGTACTCGACGATAACCACACACGATTTTTAACTTGGTTGGAGGGCGCATCGGCGCAACATAATGAACTCAATGAAGTGTTGGTCTATGAGCTACTGTCGCTACAAAAATCACACTGGCAACCATTAATTGAACAGGCGCAATTGCTTGAATCTAAGTTGGTAGAAAAACGATCTCAGTTGCAGCATGTAGACAAAAATATGGCAGAGCACTGCGCCATTGAAAGCCCTGAGCAAAGCCAAGATGCACTAAATGAATACCTAGAGTCACTGTCGCTTCAGCAAGAAACGCTTAACGGGCAAATCATTACGTTATCTGTGAGTTTACAAACTCATCATGACAACGTTGAAAAAATAAGGGCCCATCAAGATGAACTGCTGCGCATGCAAAGTGACTACGAAAATTGGCACCTACTGAATCGACTCTTAGGCGATGCGACAGGTAAGACAATGCGCAATTTGGCGCAGACGCAAACATTAAAAATCCTGCTGCACTATGCAAATCACCACTTGAGTAGTTTGTCTCGGCGCTATCGATTGACCGTGATCGGTCAATCCTTGGAAATAGCTATTGTCGACAGAGATATGGCTGATGAACAGCGCAGCGTTAATACGTTGTCTGGCGGTGAGTCATTCTTAGTGTCACTGGCTTTGGCATTGGGGCTGGCATCTTTGTCATCTAATCAAGTACAGATCAATTCTCTATTTATCGATGAAGGTTTTGGTACTTTGGACCCTGAAACTCTCAGCGTGGCGTTGGACGCATTAGATGCACTGCAATCGCAAGGCCGAAAAGTTGGCGTGATCTCTCATGTGGCACAAATGACTGAGCGAGTGGCTACACAAGTTCAAATCAAGAAACAAGCCGGCGGGTACTCGACAGTGTTAACTCATGCGTCTTGATACTATCGCTGGGGTGCGCTGGATTAAAACACATTATTAAGGAAAGAAAATGCCAACATTTACAGGTGAAGAAGCACTCAATTATGACCAGCGTATTGGCAAACTAGTACCCGGTTACGCACTTTTGCATCAAATTACGGCCGCTCAATTACGGGTGATGTTGGGGCAAGATGCCACTATTTTGGTTGTTGGGGCTGGCACGGGACGTGAAATCGTAGAGCTTGCTGAGCAAAATCAAGGTTGGCATTTTATTGCGCAGGATGTGTCAGCAGATATGTTAGACATAGCAGATCAAAATTTTACTAACTTGGGCATTCGCGACCGCGTAACTATTCATCACGGTAAACTAACTGACAATGCGTTTCAGGCGGATGCTGCGTTGTGCTTATTAGTGATGCATTTCGTACAGGATAATGGCGATAAAAACGATTTGCTCATGCAGATCAGCCACAACCTTAAGCCTGAAGGAAGGTTATTTTTAGCCGACCTTATGCTTCCAGGGACTAACTTTGAGCGAGAGGCCCAGTTTCAATTCTGTCATAACGTATTGGGTTTGACCGACCAAGGAGTCGAAAAAATGCGCCGTAATTTCGTTGAGGAATTTTATCCCATCAGTTTAGAAAGCTTAACTAGTTTACTTGAAAAGGCTGGGTTTTCGACGCCTATAGTTTATTTTAAGGCGCTAGGTTTTAGCGCCATCAATACCTATAAGCGTAATTAAATGGTATTGCCTATGTAGATAGGTGTACTCCCCCTGCCCCACTTTTAATTAATGCGACCAACTTAGCAATTTTTATATTGCTAAGTTGTCTGTAGTCAAAGTAAGGGCACACTATCAACTTGTTTACTTCATCTATTGCAAACTCTTCATCTAACCAAACGAGTGAGTTGGTAAAAATCTGATCTTTTAATAATTGCTTGGCATAAGTACGGCCCGCGATGATATGCCAAGTATAGTGGCTTTGTGCTAGGTTTGGCGCGCTGAAAATCAAGGCCTCTTGGCTATGGCCCTGTAACAAGGTGCTATCGCGATAAGTTTGCCAGCGAGTGTTGGCTTTTTTTAACTTAGTAAAATTGTGATCTGGGTGACTGAGTTCTGCGATAAATTTGCTAAAAACATTAAAGACTTTACGCCACCCATTACCGCACTCTTGATTGATATACTCTATCTCACCATGCTGTAAAGGTATAATTTTATTAAGGTTTTTGTATTCATCTAAAGGTGGTCTATTTTCTATATAGACGGCTAATAGGCCACGTGTGGCGCCAAACCCTTGAGTTGGTATTTTCATGATCTATGATTTATTTCAATGGTTTATGTATTTTCAGCGAAGCGATCGTATACGGGATTAGCGCCGTATCAAACAACTGCAATACTGTAGATTAAATCAGAATCAAGGAGTCTATCATGTTGAAAGGTCAATTTTTAGGGATTGTTTTTATCTTTTGGGGTGCAATGAGTATTGGTGGTTGCACAGGGCTCCCAGAAGGTGTGCAGCCAGTAACAAGCTTTGATGTCCAGAGGTATCAAGGCGTATGGTATGAAATCGCGAGGTTAGACCACCGCTTTGAACGCGGTATGGATAGCGTGACTGCAACTTATGAGTTACAAGATGATGGTACGGTGTCTGTGCTAAATCGTGGTTACGTGGTTAAAGAAGGTGAATGGAAACAAGCTGAGGGGATTGCTAAGTTTGTCTCAAATCCAACCTTAGGTCATTTGAAAGTGTCGTTTTTTGGTCCTTTCTATGGTAGTTATGTGGTTTTCAAACTGGATAAAGTGAACTATGAATACGCCTATGTCACGAGCTATAACAAGGATTATTTGTGGCTGTTATCTCGTACTCCGAAAGTCTCAGAGAGTGTTTTGAGAGACTTTGAAGAAACGGTTAAGCAGCTCGGTTACTCGGTAGATGAACTCATATATATGAAGCATACAATGGCCAAAAATTTGTAAGCCCCCTTTACAGTTGCATTAATTTAGTCATCTTTTTGTCGGAAAAGTTTCATAGTACATAAACTCTAATGTCATTTCCTCCGGTCAGGCTATGTCCGCTTATAAACAAACCCAATGTAGCAAAACTAATCGGAGTAATAATAATGAAGCGCATAGCCTATTCGTTAATTGCCAGTGCTGTTGTTCTGGCTTTGACTGCTTGTGATGGAGATGATGGTGCACAAGGTGTCAAGGGTGAACAGGGTGTTCAAGGTGAAACTGGACAAGCTGGTAGCAATGGCACAAATGGTAAAGACGGCACAAACGGTACCAACGGGTCGAATGGTACTGATGGCCAAAATGGTGTTGATGGTCAAAATGGCGCTGACGGTACTGATGGCATCAATGGTGGTTCTGGCCTAGTGCGAATTGCAACTGTTCCAACGGGGTCAGAGGTAACGGGGCTGTTCTTAACGGAGCAAGGCGACTTATTCTTTAATGCGCAACACCCGAGTGATGAAAATAGCGCTGTTGACTCATTTAATAACCGTCCATTTAACACTGGCACAGTTGGTGTGTTGACCGGTGTGAACTTTAATGAGCTGCCTCGCAACTTGGTCGATGCGCCTTTACACGAAACGGAGTTTGAACAACAAACTATCGTTACAGCAATTGGTCAGTATCAAATTCTAGGTCAAAGTGGTGATACATACGCAGACTTAGGAGAAGATGGTCTAGCGGGCGGTTTAGGTGTCATTTACGGTATGACTTCTGGTCAAGAAATCATTAAAAATGATATGCCTGATTTTAATGGGTTTATCTTCGAGTCTGAAAACACAGGTTACTTATTTACTAACTGGGAAGACTACCCAGGTGGCATGAGCCGTTTGAAAATGAGTAAGAGCACAACGGGTCGTTGGAGCGTTGAGCAGGCGATGATGATCGACTTTGACGCTGTGAAAGGGACTGCTGCAAACTGTTTTGGTTCAGTATCTCCTTGGGGGACACCGCTAACGTCAGAAGAGTGGATTGTAAACTCTACTGTTGATACAACAACCAGCCCAGATTGGAATGCACCAGTTGTTAGCACTCGCCTACAACAATTTAGAGACTTTTTGGCACCAGAGTCACCAAATCCTTATCGCTACGGTTATATCGCAGAAGTAAAATCTCCGCTGTCTGACACGCCAACCGTAGAAAAGCACTACACCATTGGTCGTTACGAGCACGAAAACGCGGTTGTAATGCCTGACCGCCGCACCGTTTATTCCTCTCAAGATGATACCGGTGGCGTATTATTTAAGTTTGTTGCAGACAATGCAGAAGACCTTAGCTCAGGTACGTTATACGGCGCGAAGTTGACTCAGGATAAAGGCCTATCAGATCCAGCAGTAACTGGGTTTGATGTTGAGTGGGTCGAGATTGCAACTGGTACAAACGCTGCAATTTTAGAGTGGATCACTGAGTACGACGGGATTGCTCCGGACAGTTATGTTGATGGTCAAACGAATTACATCTCAATGGCAGATGTACAGGCGTGGGTAGATGGTAAAGCAACTTACCCAACCGCTGAAGAAGGAGGTTCTCCTGTTACAGCTGGTAAACCTATGGATGACCGTGTGGCATTCCTTGAAGCTCGTCAAGCTGCTCGTCTCAAAGGGGCGACGGCTGAGTGGCGTAAGCTTGAGGGTTTGGCAATTAACCATGACCGAGTATTAGAGGCCATTTCAGGCCAAGACGTCATTGAAGGTGAAGTTGTTGAAAAAGCTTATCTCTATATTGGTATTGCGGATATCGACAACACCATGATTGATGGTGAAGGTGATATTCAACTTTCTTCGCGCGTTAAAGATTGTGGCGGTGTTTACCGCGCACATATCGATCAAAACTACAGCTTAACGCGAATCGAACCAGTTGTTATGGGTTCTACTTATCGCTCTTCTTTAACGTCAGACGTACGTTGTGATGCAAGTCAGCTGGCGCAGCCTGACAATGTAATTGTTATGCGTGATGGTCGTATTCTAATCGGCGAAGATCACAGCGCATCTTGGAAATACAACAATACATTGTGGATGTATGACCCGAAATCAAAATAACAATAACTAAAAACTAAAGCGGTGCTGATGCACCGCTTTTTTCGCTTTTTAAATGGAAGTCATACAAATGCAACACCAATTACTTATTACCACAATCGCTGCAGCGATACTTATAAGTGGATGTTCTGACACACTGCAACAGAGCAAAAATTTACCAACTGAAGCATCTGAAGATATCGTGAGTTCACCGTATAAAACGGGTGATGATATTCCTGCTACAGCCTATATTGAACACGATGAAGTTTATAACCCAGAATCTGTGATACCCCCTCAGTGTTATACTAAAACCGATGGGGTTAACAACCCGTGTTACGCGTGTCATCAGTCTTATCATGAACAAAAAAATCGTCCTAATGTAATGAATGATGGTGATCTTCAAGGTGATTATGAATTTTCAGACCTCGGCTTGACTAACCACTGGAAAAACTTATTTATTGACCGCACAGAGCTTATCAAAGGGATCTCAGATCAAGAAATTACTAACTGGATAGAGCAAGACAACTACAGTCCATTTATCGAAAAAATCTCTAAAGATGCTGGTTGGAAGGGTGAAATAACACCGATCAAAGACCTTGCCTTCCCTGAAAAAGCGTTTGATGAATTGGGTTTTGCACGTGATGGCAGCGGCTGGGTCGCCTTTAACTACAAGCCTTTTCCTAGCACATTTTGGCCAACGAATGGCTCAACAGGCGATGTCATGATCCGTCTGCCTCGCTCGTTTCAAACCTTGAATGGCGCGTTTAGCCGAGATGTTTATCTTGCTAATTTGAGTTTAACTGAGTTGGCCGTAAAAGGGTTAAAAGAAATCAGCGCCCCCCAAATCTCTGAACAACGAGTTGGCCAAGATCTCAACGGTGATGGAAAGCTAAGTACTGTCTCTAAAATTGTTGCACAGCCCAAGTATGTTGGTGACAGCGGTGAAATGTTAGCACATATGCTCTATCCCGAAGGTACGGAGTTTTTGCATACCGTGCGCTACTTAGGTGTTGATGAGCATGGTGAAATCTATAACGCACCGCGACTCAAAGAGTTACGCTATATGAAAAAGCATAATTTTAAGTCCAATCAAGAAATCGCAGCTTCTTACTATCGGGAAGCAAAAGAAAAAGAGTTCGAAAAGATGCCTGTGACCATGTACCTAGGTGATAGAGGCGTCAACAATACATTCGGCTGGACCATCAATGGTTATATTGAAGACAGCAATGGTGAATTGAGACCACAGCATGCGCAAGAGCTCGCTTTTTGTAATGGTTGCCATAAAACGGTTGGCTCCACGTATGATCAAACTTTTTCATTTGCTCGCAAAGTAGAAGGTGCCGAGGGGTGGGGTTACATCAACCTACGTACTCAAAAAGACGTACCAAATGTGGGTGAGCAGCAAGGTGAGTTCTTAACATATATGGCCCGTGTCGGCGGTGGTGATGAGTTTCGCCAAAACCAAGAGATGCTCAGAAAGTGGTTCACAGGTGGTAAAGTAGACATGGAAAAAGTGCAGTCTGCAGTTAATTTATATGAATTGATCACACCTTCAAAAGAGCGTGCTCTGGCCTTGAATAAGGCCTACCTTACTATTGTCAAAGAGCAGAGCTATTTATTCGGTCGCGATGCAACGCTAGTAAAAGCGAAAAATGTTTTACAACAAGTAGATGATTCTCAGGCACCGCTCAAAGAAAGTAAGCAGTTTGCTTGGGACATGCAACTCGATTGGTCAAAAAACTGATCCCTAGTGGGGAGTGAATTCATCAACTCCCCCTACTCTTTCACACATATTTTTAATATATACATTGAACAAGCTTTAGATCAGAATTTTACCTACTATGTGATTGACCAATACAAATTTAAAGTAAGCGTAGTTGGTCTCTAGATTTATGGTTTAGTACATTAAAATCAAAGGTTTAATGTGTTTCTTCCTGTTCTCCTATGATTCAAACGGCATGTTTTAATCACAATTTATCATTCAGAGATCACGATTTTACCAAGTTACTGTGAGGCAGATCATAATTTTACTAACTTGAGGTCATTAAGTAGGTAAAAACATGAGCTGATTCGAACCAGATCAGATTTTTACTAACTTAGAATTGAGGAGTGATATAAAGTTGGCCTTTGAATTACTATCTTTTGTCGCAAAATCATCGTTCATCTTCAGGCGTACTAATCTCAGATCATAATTTTACTAACTTAATGTTTTAAAAAACAGGCTAGAGATCACATATTTACTAACGTAACTCTTTGAGATCGAGTTTTTACTAACTAATCTATCCATTTTACTTCAGATGGATCACATATTTACTAAGTGGAATGATGTCAGACTACATAGGATCAGATTTTTACTAACTGAATGGGTGGGTTTTAATGAGAAATTGAGAAAACTAGACGTTAGAGGTAGTAAAATCATGATCTGAGCTGCAGGTGATCGCTTACCTGCAGCTCTGAAGTTTAAAATACCTGCGACGATACAACCATAATCACAGCTAACAAGGGAAGTAGGTAAAAAAGTGATCTCATCCAATTAGGCTTGTAAGTTAAGCACACCGCAATCAGCAATACAGAGAGCGCCATTTGCCCACAGAACATCAAGCTACCGTACCCTATTGCTTGGGATAGGTTAACGATAAAGCTTAGTAAAATAATGATCCACCCACTCAAGTTAAAGCGCTTGGTTTGCTCCTGACTTGGTCTTGTGCCAAATACGCTTTTGTAATGTGCCGTTTTAGCCATCGCAAAAGCGTAAAAAGCACCTAAGCATAAAAGCATTGCTAAGCCATATATCATGCGCGTTGCTCCGCTGTTACTCGGGTGCGTTTATTACTCACACTTTTGTTCGCCGTCGCCTTGTTTGCAAGTTTTTTGGCTTGCAAATAAAACACTAAAGCTGTGGTAATAAAAGCTAAATCAAAGCTGGCCAAAATCCATTTTCCGTCTTGGATATAGGTGAGCAAATTACTATGAGTTGTGAGTGCGCTGCAAACGGGAAGTAGCAACCAAATAGCTGCATTGCAATACGCTAGCCATTGCCAAGCACGTTTGTCTCTAAATAGCGAAGTGAATAAGGTTGTTGCTAACCAAACGACAAAGAAGACCAACACTTCTTTATCGGCTCTTGCTACCATATCTGGTGGTAACAAGCGGTTGGCATAAAAGAACCCTGCTGTTGCTAAAGGTAGTCCCATGATGGTAGCAATATTAAGCGTTTCTACGAGCTTTAACCCAAAGCTTGCCGTTTGTGTCGGTTTTAAGCGCTCTTTGATACGCTTTGCCCACATAATACAACCACTGGCAATCATGACACAGCCGGCAATACCGCAGATGAAGTACAGCCAACGCAGTCCTGGATGTGCTAATCGCCCGCTGTGTACGGCTATCATACCGCCGTAAAGCATTTCTGCATTACTTGGGTCTAGCCGAGCGGTTTTAAGCAGTTCACCTGTCGTGCCTGAGTATTGCCAGTATGGGTATTCATC
Source organism: Pseudoalteromonas luteoviolacea S2607 (assembly GCF_001625575.1). Classification (GTDB taxonomy): domain Bacteria; phylum Pseudomonadota; class Gammaproteobacteria; order Enterobacterales; family Alteromonadaceae; genus Pseudoalteromonas; species Pseudoalteromonas luteoviolacea_E. The sequence goes on along the minus strand of NZ_AUXV01000020.1, from coordinate 85,907 downwards.
CCGAATTAACGTGCCATTGTCACCATATATTTTGATGTTCACAGCGGTATTGCTTGGATGATCAACGATGACGCGTTTGATTTTTTGCTCAGGCCAGTTTTGATAAAAATGCGTAAAAGCGGCCTCAAAAGCTGGTTCGTCGAGTTTTTTATTCGACGCCTCAATACGTTGCCTTTCGGGGTAGAAATCCGCTCTAAACCCTTTTAGCCCATCTTCATATAACGTTTCGGCCGGATTTGGAAAGAGCATAAATATCAAAGTAATTAGGCCTGTGTAAGTGATCATTAGATGAAATGGCAAAGCCAGCACTGAAGACAGGTTATGTGCATCTAACCATGCTCTGACACCTTTTTGAGGTCTAAACTGAAACAAATCTTTGAAGATCCGTTTGTGTATCACTATTCCCGAAATGAGCGCTATCAGCATAAATAAAGAAGCAAAACAAACAAGCCATCTTGCTAGCTTTCTATCCATGTAGTGTAAATCGAAATGGAGTCGATAGAAGAAGTTACCGCCTTTTGTATCTACAAGGCCCTCAATTGGTAAAAGTGTATTTGGGTCGAGTCGTTCATCATGCCATTTGTCTCGTTTGCCTTCTCCTTGGCTGTGCCTATGAGATACTTGAAGTTCGGGTTGCCTGCTTGATGGCAGGCCGATCCACCACCGGTTTGCTTCTGGCGCAGCGCTGTTTAAATACGCTAGACCAGACTCTATGAGTGTTTGCTGTTGCTGTTTATTGTGATCTATATTATGGACTGCTGGCTGATTCCATAAACTAATTTCATGGCGAAAAAAGCTGATAGTGCCCGCAAAAAAAATCAAAAATAGCAGCCAGCATAGTAGTAGGCCTACCCAGGTGTGTAGCCAAGTCATTGAGCGGAAAAAACTCTCTTTCATATTCCCCCCTGGATATATTGAGTTAATAAATGCAATCCCAAAATGCTTGATATCAGAGATGACCAAATCCGTTTTTGGCTGCGAACGCCAAATACAGCGATAAAAACGCAGCAGAAAATGAGTATGCTGGCACAAACGCTATATAAGACGGCGTCTACTTTGGCAGTTGGTAAAAGCAAACTAAGCAGAGCTACACTGTATGCGGTAAAAAAATATCCGCCAAATATTGCAGCGCAAAATCGGGACAATACGCTTAGCCGATATCTAAGAGTCAAGGCATTGTCTGCATGTGACATAATGTTCCTAATGTTTTTTCACAGATCCCTAATTATCCATGAATAGTTTTGCAAATGACAGTAATTATCATTGTTAAATGCGTTAAAGTTACAGATCAACGAGGTGAAATCTTGGCGTTAAAGCTTTGGCTACAAGTAAAATGCAAGACTGAATAACTGGTAACAATGCACAAAATTATGTAAATAATTTATTTTTATATATGCGCTTAAACGAAGTAGAGCAGAGCAATATGCCAATAAATGTATGTTATTTCACGGTGTGAGAAATTTTTTTGTATGATCTAAGGTCTCACTATAACGCTAACTAAAACACTTTTGGGTAGTGGACACTATTCAATGTGGCTAGAAGATATATTTCGATGAAGTTACTGGAAGAAATTAATAACTGCCGCCTTTGTCAAAAGCAATTCGGTTATGAACCTCGGCCCGTAGTGCAAGGCACTAAGACAGCAAGGATACTCATTGCTGGGCAAGCGCCTAGCCTGAGTGTGCATAAAACAGGTAAACCATTTGATGATGCGAGCGGCAAACGTTTAAGAATGTGGTTAGGTGTGGATGAAGCGCAGTTTTATGACCCGAGTTTGTTTGCAATTGTTCCCATGGCGTTTTGTTATCCCGGAAAAGGAAAAAGTGGTGATAATCCTCCGCCGAAAATTTGTGCACAGACTTGGCGAGAAAAAGTGTTGAGAGAATTTATTGATGTTGAACTGACGATTCTGATTGGGCAGTACGCACAATCATATCATTTAGACGATTTCAATAATGTGACAAAAAGTACTCAGCAGTGGTCCACGTATTTACCGTCGAAAATCGCGATACCGCATCCAAGTCCACGTAACTTTCATTGGTTGAAAAGTAACCCGTGGTTTGAGACCGATGCAATTCCTGCATTAAAAAAGCGGGTTGAAACCATAATAAATAACTAGTTTATACCTATATGTAGACCTAAAGGAGTTGCCAATTTGACTTACTTCTACCATAATCGCTTCATACGTAGCGGTTTACAAAAAATAACAATTTAATTCAAAGGAACTGAAAATGATTTATCATATATCGGGATGGAGCTCGGTAATTATTTCAATACTTGCTATCTTTCCTAGTTACCAACCAGGTGCGAACTCCGTCATTGGATTTTATTTGTGTCTATTTGCCTTGCTAGTCGCAGCATTTGCCAGCCATTTGGGACATGTTTTGTACTATCGAGTCGTTTTTGCTTTATCTATTGTTAACGTTTTATTTGTAAATGATGGAACCAATATTGCCTTGCTGACAAGTCAAAGTAATTGGGTTTATATCGGTTCAATGTACGGTATTTACATTGTTGTTAGCAGTATTTGCGGGTTTTTAGTTAGTCGAGAAGATCTCCTTGGTAATAACCTGCGTCGAAAACAGCAAAAGCGGCATCAAAAACCTACCGCGCTGTAACACTGATAAAATTAGTCTTGATTGTGAAAGACTGTAAATGTGCAGCTTTTTGCATTTTTACAATTTATGTGGTTTGGTATGCTTTGATCATATCTACTGTGTAGCGCTGAAAGCCTCGTCATTATTCTGAGTTAAATGTGCGTTGAAGCGGTGATGTAGCCCACACTGCACATATCCATTTCCTCCATTATTTCTTTGAAATTTATACGTATTTTATTATGTTATTTTACTCCTATTCACTACACTTATCGTACGAGATTGAAAAACTTAGCTAGTTTAGTACCGCTTTCAAAACTCTGGTAGGTTCTTCAAATTTCGGTCAATGAACACGTATTTAAGCCAGCAGAGCTTAATATTAACGCAGTTGTTAAGGAGTCTACATGTATTGGGGTTTACTCATTGTCGCTGTGCTTTTAGCGTTATGGTTGCATTATCGATATAGTTCATCGTCAGAAACGTTTCCACCGCTTGAAACTGATCCCGATGACCCACTGTTGTTAGAGGCGGTTGAGCTTGCGAAGGAGTCAATAGATGAATTCAAAACATTATTCTTAAAGTATCCAAAAGATGCATTTGTAAAGCTAGGGTTTGAAAGTGACCATGGAGTGGTAGAGCATTTAGGGGCGCACGTTGAAACAATCAAAGGAGATGAAGTCAGTGTATTTCTTGTAACTCCTCCTATTACACACAGTAAAAAAATGGCCCACAACTTTGTCTGTCAGCTAGATGACATTGAAGATTGGCAAATCACAGATGATATGGGCAACATTTATGGCGGGTTTATTCAGCGCGCCATGTTTACAATTGCACAGCGAGACGGCATAGATTTACCGCCTGAGCTCAATGCAATGAAAGATAAGTACATAGATCTTTAAGGTTGCTCTGCAAACTCCTTTAGGGCTTGGCCGGTAAGGCGATATATGATCCACTCATCTTGAGGTTCTGCTTGAATACTTTGATAAAAGTCGATAGCTGGCTTATTCCAATCCAAAACGACCCACTCAAATCTTCCGCAATCTTTCTGAACAGCCAGTTGCGCTAAATGCTTCATTAAAGCTTTGCCAGCACCAGCGCCCCGTTTATCTTGTGCGACATAGAGATCTTCAAGGTATAAGCCATATTTACCAAGCCAAGTTGAATAGTTAAAGAAATATACTGCAAACCCGATTGCTTCGCCTTCTTGCTCACAAATCACTGCATGCGCACGTACATCTTCCCCAAACAGTTTGGTTTCAATTTCTTGTACTGTATTAAGTACAGCATCTGGCTCTTTTTCGTATATGGCAAGTTCATTGATAAAGTGCAGTATTGTAGCAGCGTCTTGCTTTTGGGCTGGGCGTATTGTTAAGTTCATAATTGCTCGTTCTCTGTAATAATTGACTTCGCTTTGTATCAGTGTAATGTTTAGTTAGTTATGAATAAAGTGCATGTTTTGCACATGCTGTATGCATATAATACATGAGTAATATCCCTAATATTGATTTAAACCTACTCAAGCTATTTGCAGTACTGTATGAGACAGGATCAGTTACGCAAACGGCACAAGTTTTACATATGAGTCAGTCTGCTTGCAGTCATGCTTTGACGCGCTTAAGAGAGCGTCTAAATGATGAGCTATTTGTCAGAGTGAACAATAAAATGTTAGCGACAGACTATGCCCACCGATTAGCTGATGAGGTACTTCCTGCATTAAAAGTGATCTCCCAAGGGCTAAAAGAGTCCAAGGAATTTGACCCAGCTGACAAGCATCAATTTACAATTGCAGCCACCGATTACACTGCGTGGTGCTTAAAACCTTTTTTGAGCTATTTACTGAAAAAGTTCAGCAATATATCTGTACAAATAATACAGCTCGAACAGCGCCTGCCAATTCAGGCACTTAAAGAGCTCCAGTTGGACATTGTGTGTGGGTTTGCACATAAACAAGAGAAGTCAGAGAGTTTAGCTCAGCTTAATTGGTTTGAGGGAGAGTATGTAACGCTCAGCTGTCAGCACATGAGTCCTAATTTAAGCTTAACTATAAACACTTTTTTAGAACGCAGTCATGTACTGATAGCACCATGGAACGAATCACGCGGAATTGTCGATAAAACGCTCGCACAGCAAAAAAAATTGCGGCGAGTGATACTATCAACGCCTCATATGCTGAGTGCACCTATCTGTGTTCAAAATACTGATTGGCTACTTACAATGCCTGCCAAATATGCCGAGGAAATCGCACCTAGGCTGAAATTAACAATTCATCCGCCTCCTTTGAAAATACCAAATTATCATGTGAAGCTGTATTGGTATCGTACTCGGCAACACGATCCAAAATTGAAATGGTTTATTGAGCAATTTCGGCGATTTCACGCGCTGAACTAGGGCTTTTATTGGGTTTAAATCTCGGTGTTATACATGGTGATGTGAGTCATGTGGTAGTGAACGGAATCGATACCGTCTGCGTATATATAAAAAAGTATTATACACGGACTTAAAATGACCCAAGTTAAATTAAGTATGGCAGCGATAATAGTGCTGTTTAGTAGCATCGCGCATAGCGCCGCTTTTGATCCCGTTGGAGTTAAAAAAGGTATGACGCAAGTCGGACAGACCGCGCGAATGACCTATCTGTTCTGGGATGTATATGACATCAGCCTTTACACGGTAACAGGCCAATATGAACCATCCGCTCCTTTCGTGTTACAGCTAACTTATTTACGGGATCTCAGTGGGGAGGACATTGCAGAGCGTTCTTTAGAAGAAATGGAAAAGCAGGGTTTTAAAGACGAGCAAATGGGCAGGGTTTGGCTTGAACGCATGAAAAATATTTTTCCTGATGTTGAAAATAACTACTCGCTTTACGGGCTGAGAACGCCCAGCGGTACTACACAGTTTTACAATGCTGAAAAGTTATTGGGTGAGATTGAAGACCCGCTATTCACGAAATGGTTTTTCGATATTTGGCTTGGTGACAAAACTTCTGAGCCAAAAATGAGACTTAAATTACTGGGAGGTAAATCATGAAGCAACTCTTGCTGATTTGTACCTTAGTGCTTCTCTGTGCCTGCCAATCATCAGTGCAAAGCGATGAGTACAAAGCGATGACGCCTGACATAGATGTGTTTACTTTCTTCAATGGGCAGGTTTACGCATGGGGTATAGTACAAAATCGAAGTGGGCAACTTGTACAGAGGTTTAAAGTAGACATAAAAGGTGAGGTCAATAAAAACAACACGCTGGTACTAGACGAAACATTTTCATACGGATACGGTGACGGCGTGAAGCACAGAGTGTGGCGCATATCAAAACAGGGGCAAGGCTTTACAGGTGACTCCGATGATATAGCGACACAAGCCGTCGGAGACGTATTTGGTAATGCTTTGAGATGGCAGTACGAAATGGACTTACCTGTCGATGACACAACTTACAGAGTGGTATTTGATGATTGGATGTGGGCTTTTGATAAATGTACGTTGATGAATCGTTCATATATTAAAAAATTCGGTCTGGTGGTCGCTGAAGTGACAATCTTTATGCAAAATCAAGAGCTACCGCTCGGCTGTACAGGGGCTTTACACCCATAGATATATATGTAAGTGCCGAAAGGCGTATTCGTACCTTGAAGCGCCTTACTCTGTGATGCCAATTGTAAATTCATTTTTGAATCAAAACTCAACTGCGTGCGCTTTTGTTATGCAAGAGCCAATATCATAATTTTCCTTCCATATAGCGGTCTATTTCATGCGCTATATGCGTTTCTATCTCTTCTTCCAAATCAGCTTTTGACGTATTGTGCATTTCGACAACGCGATTCGCTTGTTCTGCTTTTAGTAGCTTATTTTTCAGTCGATATTCCCACTCAGGCAACGTTTTATCATATCTAGGTACAACACTGACAATGGCAAAATGATTTTGCCAAGGCGCGGTATTTTCTTTTTGGCAAAAGGCCTCAATATGATCTTTGCCTTGCGGCCCCATGCACCCAGGCTCAAGACGCAGCTGGATACAAACCTGTAAATCGCTCATAAACTCTCCTCACATCATAGTTTATTTGAGTCTAGCTATTTTCATCGAAATTTAAAACACCGAGAAACGTTTACTTTAACGTAAAGGATTATCCTTACATTGATTTGAGATAACGCCAATATGCATTATCACAAATGATGTTGCTGTTGTCTGAATTGTTGCGGGCTAATATGTGTAACCTTGGCAAATACACGCCTAAATTGTCTACTGCTTGAATAGCCACAGTTTTGTGCAACCCATTCTATGCTTTGGTTGCTGCATTGCAACAGCTGCTTAGCGTGACCGACTTTTATGTGTTCTAAATATGCGCGAGGTGTTATACCCAAATGCACTGTAAATAATCGACTAAGTTGCCGTTGAGAAAGGCATGCTATGTTCGCGAGCTGGTCGAGGGAGTAATTTTTCTCAACATTATTGCAAATTTCATCCTGAATTTTGTGGATACCGCGGTGCATATGATTGCGAAACTGTAACCAACTACTGAGTTGCGGATCTTGGCCTGTACGGCGAAAATATACCAGCATTTCTCGCGCAACTTGCGCGCCAACATGTTCGCCGTATCGCGTAGTTATATAGTACAGCGTCATATCTATACCAGAGCTAATCCCTGCGCTACTAATAAGGTTATCATCTTCGACAAAAATACGATTTTCTAATGCTTGGCACTCTGGAAAAGCAGCACGCATTTTATCGATAAGTCCGTAATGTGTTGTGTAAGATTTGTTGCCCAGCAGACCCGCTTTTGCTGCCAGTAATGCGCCCGAACATATCGTCAATATAGTATGGCGAGTTACCTTTTGTTTTAACCAGAATATTGTTTCAATTGCGTCGTCAGTGGCGTAGGCTGCGAAGGCTTTATTACAACCTGGTAGGACAATAACGTCCTCGGATTGTAAGTGCTCGGGAAGTGGATCGAGGTTTTTCAGCTGTAGACCACCATCGAGCGTAAACTGTTGAGATGCACTGACATACCTAATTTCAAGAGGCACGCCCAAGCGCCTTGCCTCCAAAAATACTTGGAGGGGCCCCGCGAAGTCCAGTGGCAGAGTATCAGATAATAAAACAAAATAAATTGTCACTTGTTCCCCCAGGTTGTTGTATCGCTTTCACGCCAGCGACGGAAAAATGTATTGGCGTGGCGCTCTTTAATACCGGCCAGCCGACTTGCTCACCTGTAATGAGAGTCTGAGTCGGCTAATTTATAATGCTGTGTGGTAAGTATTTTAATAATCGGAATGAGCATGAATTGAAGCAAAGCGTTTGGCAAGAACTAAGTTTGTTCTCGCTTGAATCTCTTTAGCACAATACAGTGTACCTGTAACTGGACAGAGCATGTCGAAAGTGAGTGTGGCATCTGTTACAAACTCCACTTTAAAACCTAAATCAAACGCTACGCGCGCAGTTGTTTCGCAACACTGTTCAGTACGGATGCCAGTTATAACAATCGTATCAATCCCACTGCGTTTGAGCCAAGTTGCAAGGCCTGTATCTGTAAACGCGTTATGCACTGATTTGTAGAAGGTTTTTGTAAATTCTTGTGGCAAAAAAGCCATTGGTTTGACGAGCCCTGTTTTTGGGTTGAATGGACTGTCATCTGCATCCTCTCTGCTGTGAAGGATTTTCACTATCGGTTGGTTATTTGCTTTAAATTTATCAACGAGGCTTAATAGGTTCGTTTTAAATGCGTCAAAGCCATTGTCTTGCCAGTATTCGGTTTCAAAAAACGAGTCTTGCGTGTCTATAATGATTAATGCTTTTGTCATGTTGGATTCCTCTTTTGGGTTGGTGTTAAACACTATAAATGCTGATTGAAAACGCGTAGATACAAGATCCTGACAATGAGAGGACAAATTAAGACATGCTGACAAGCGCGCTTTTTTATACGTGTGTTTATAAACAAGACGAAGATGTGGCTAAAAATAAAGGTCGATACTGAATTGTGCGGTGATAACAGCATAGAAGGTAAAATGGTTGCTCTGAATACTGAGTTGGGTATCGAATCATCGCCAGAGATAAGAAAACTCGTCGACAGTGATTGCCGACAATCCTATACCAAAAACAGCACATCGTAGCGCACAGTCACGAACGATAGGAAAAAGCCGAACTAATCCAATTTTAAACTTTAATTGAAACCGCTTCGATATGAGGTATCTCAGAAAATAGTCAGTTTGTTGCTGTCTCGGCTTTTAAACTTTGTTTTTGCATCTACACTTTAAGTGACATTAGGGTGAAAAAGCATGCAGATTATCAAGCTCCTCTTATTGGGAATAATGCTTTTTAGCGTTCAGGCAGCAAAGGCCAAAGATCCCAAACTGATATGGTTTACAGAAGACTATCCACCGTTCAATTATCATGTAAATGGCAATGTGGAAGGTATCGCGATTAATGCATTAAAGACGATATACCGAGATCTCAATTGGAGTTTTGATGAAAATGAGGTCATGCTATTGCCTTGGCCTAGGGCCTATCATATGACCCTTTCAAACCATAATGCATGTATATTCTCAATGACTTACACAGAAGAGCGTGCCAAGCTGTTTCAGTTTGTTGGGCCTGCAATGGATAATCATGTTGCGATTATTGGTCACAAAGAAACCAAGTATCAGTTGTCTGATTTAAAAAGTTTGGGTGATCTTAAGGTAGGAGTTGTCAAAAATGATATCGGTCATCAACTGTTACGCCAAGCCGGGGTGAGCAGAGAAAGCCTTGTATTTTTAGCATCAGGCTTTGAGTTGGTACAAATGCTGAAACTAAAACGGATTGATCTGATTGCCTATGGGGATGTCATTGCAAGGTATCAGTTTAAGCGCGCAGGCATAGATCCATCTCACTACCGTATCGTTTTGCCATTAAGGTCTTCGTATTTGGGCTTTGCCTGTAACCAAGGAGTAAGAAAACGCTTAGTTGAGCAAATGAATGAAGCGTTGAAATCGATTAGGCAGCGCCAGCCAGAAATTTTTAACCCAGAACATTTCTATTCAAAGTCGGAATGAGTGTACTACTCACCCCGACTTTTATATGTTTCTTTAGACTTTTTATGCACCTGGGCCGCACTCTAAACAATGCTGAATAATATCAGGTCCAAATTTGAGTTTGGCGTTCACATTTCTCAGTGCTGTTCTCACGCCTTCTTCTATTACTGGGTGATAAAAAGGCATATCGAGCATTTGTGGCACGGTCATTTTGTTTTGCACCGCCCATGCTAACAGGTGTGCGATATGCTCAGCTGCTGGTCCAATAAACTCAGCACCTAAAAATAGACCAGTCCCCTGCTCTGCATAAACTCGCATATGCCCTTTATTTTTTAACATAACTCGGCTTCGGCCTTGGTTTTCAAAGCTGACTTCACCGATTTCATAGCACCCACATTCACCATAGTTTGCCGTTAGCTGTGCATAGTTGTCGCCAACCATACCAATTTGTGGATCACTAAACACAGCGGCAATCGGTGTACGTCTTAGGCCATTTCTAATATCAGGGAATCGCCCTGCATTGGCTCCTGCGATGGTGCCTTGATCTGCGGCTTCATGTAGCAGCGGTATCTGATCGCTGGCATCGCCTGCAATGAAAATATGGCTCTCACCACACTGCATGGTATGTGGGTCTGCAATTGGTACACCGTGATCTTGTAATTCAACCGAGGTATTCTCTAAACCGAGGTTATCTACATTCGGAACTCTACCGGTCGCAGCTAGTACATAGTCAAATTGCTCTGTTTGTGAATTTCCCTGTTTGTCGATATAGCTGAGTTGCGCTTTACCATCAACAACTTGCATATCCGATACTTTGGCATCTGTATCAACATAAAACTCTTCAGCAAATACTGTATTTGCGTAATCTCTAATTACAGGATCTGTCAACGGGCCAATATTACCGCCTACACCGAATAGCTTTACATTCACCCCTAAACGGTGGAGTGCTTGGCCAAGTTCAAGTCCAATGACACCTGGGCCAAATACTGCTACGGACTCAGGGAGATCCTGCCAATCAAACACATCATCGTTAATAATGAGTTTGTCTCCAAATGCCAAAAATGGAGGTGGAATATTTGGTCTTGAGCCTGTTGCGACAACAAATCGTTTTGCCGTGATCACCGTGTGGTCGTCAATTTGTATTCGGTTATCATCCAAAAATTTGGCATGACCGATGATGCGGTCTTCTTGAGGTAACTCTTCCACAGCTTCGACAACAAAGCCGACAAAGCGGTCTCGCTCACTGAGTACTCTTGCCATCACTGCTTTTCCGTCTATTTGCGGTTTTTCTGTCAATACACCAAATTGAGGTGCATGCTCGACACTGTGTGCAGCTTCAGCAGCAGCTATTAACAGTTTACTTGGCATACATCCAACACGTGCGCAGGTTGTGCCGTATTTCCCTGACTCAATCATTAAAACATTGGGCGTATACTGTTTGGCATTTCGATATGCGCTTAAGCCAGCTGTTCCAGCACCAATTACAACGACATCTGTTTCAAGCTGTTTCATTATTACCTCACTTTAATTTGAAAAGAGTTATACAGGGGCTGTCAAACCCCTTTACAGTACTGGTGATTAATTATTTTCAAAGTAAGTTGTTAAATCATCCGAGCCACCAATATGTTTGCCACCAATGAATACTTGTGGCACGGTCTCACGACCTGACAGCGCTTTTAGACTCGTTAAACTAGCCTGTTGACCCAACACTAACTCTTCATACACTAGACCTTGCTCACTTAGTAACGCTTTCGCTTTCGCACAGTAAGGGCAGCCGGGCTTAGTGATAATAGAAACTGGTTCTGGTTTTTTCTGCTCTGGATTGATGTATGCCAGCATGGTATCCGCATCTGATACTTCAAATGGGTCGCCTGGTAAATCTGGTTCAATGAACATTTTTTCAATGACGCCATCTTTTACTAGCATAGAGTAACGCCAGCTACGCTTGCCAAAACCAAGGTCGCTTTTGTCTACTAACATGCCCATACCGTCGGTAAACTCGCCATTGCCATCCGGAATCAGTGTGACATTTTCAGCTTCTTGGTCTTGTGCCCATGCATTCATTACAAAGGTGTCGTTTACTGACATACATACAATGTCGTCTACGTCGTTTTGCTTAAATACATGAGCAAGTTCATTGTATCTAGGCAAATGTGTCGACGAACATGTTGGCGTGAAAGCTCCTGGTAAAGAGAAAACGATTACAGTCTTACCTTTAAATAGCTCATCAGAAGTAATATGTTGAAACTCCTCGCCTACGCGGATTGGGAACGTCACAGATGGTACAGTTTTACCTTCAATATTGTTTAGCATTTTTCTATTCTCCTCGAAAGTTGATGGAGCTATTATGTCGTTGAGTTGTTGTTTTGTATATTTGATTGAATAAATCAAATCAATCAAAAAAAGCGATTGGTTTGTGATTGTACAGACCGAACTTATTCAAAATATAGACGCTAAATGACAAATTGATTAGGGGCTGGTCGTTTTCTTGTGACGTGACTTGAGGTCTATTTACAGGCAAAACTATGAGCGATAAAAGAGATTAATCCCCCTAAGGGCCTGCTGCTCAATCAAGATCATATGTAGCGCTTTTAATCGGCGCTACACGTTATGGACGGGTATGCTGAATTGGCAAAGTGAAGCGGATTAAAACACCTCCCAGATCGCTGTGTTTTGCTTCTATGGCACCGTGATGCAGCTCGATTATTTTTTCACAAATAGATAAACCAAGACCTGACCCCCCCAAATCTCTACTGCGCGATTTATCGCATCGATACAGACGGTCAAATAGCTTTCCAAGTGCGTCAGAGTTGACACCTGGCGAGCTGTCTTCAAAGGTACAAACAATGGTGTGCTGTTGCTGGAAGACGCTGATTTTGATTTGGCCGGGTTTATCTGTGTAGTGGATGCTATTTCTTGCAAGGTTATTAAACACCTGATTTAACCTACTGATATCACACTCAACTTGAAGTGAGTCTGACAATTGGTTGTGGTAATCGATTTGTAAGTCGGGAGATTCAATGATTGGACCAATGGCGATCAGTAATTCGTCAAACAGCGCTCTGGCTTGTAGGGTTTCAAACTCTAATCGCAAATTATTGGTATCTGCTTGTGCCAGTTCATAGATATCTGCAATCAGGGTATTTAGCATATCGAGTCTACGTTGTAATACTTGATAGGTCGCTTTTGGGTCTTCGGTTAAATTATACTCCAGCGCTTCAATATTCAGTTTAAGCACGGTAAGCGGTGTTCGAAGCTCATGAGACACGTCAGCCAAAAGCTGTTGTTTGAGGTTTAAGCTTTGGTTTAGAAGTTCTGCCTCTTTTTCCATGACTCGGCGTCTTTTTAAATGGTAGAGATAGAACAATAGCAAAAAGTTAGTCAGCACGATAATGGCCGAAGCAAGCAACACTGTGCGTGTTTTTGTGTCCTCTTGTTGCTCGGCAAGCCCTGCTTGCAAGGCGTTGACTTCTAAACTTTTTAATCCGAGTTCGCTATTGAGCTTTTTGGCCTCAAGCCTTGCTGTAATATCTTTTTCAGAGAGTTTTTGCTTATAATTAAAAGCTTGCTCTTGATAACTGAGTGCCAGTGCCAACTCACCTTGCTGTTTGTGTGCGTATGATAAGCTGGTCAGAGTACGAATTTTGATTTGCTCATCGACCAAATCGACTAAAGGAGTAAGCAATGTAATCGCTTGTTGTGGATGTATATGTGATAAAGCTTGCCCTAAAAATGACTGATATCGATTATGAAGTTGTTTATTATTGGAGCCATGGAGTTTGGCTAAACCTGTTCGAATTAAGTTTACAGCCTCTGCAAACTCTTCATTAGCTAACTTAATTTGCCCTTTCGTTGCTAGTGCTTGCCCAATATTGTGAGTGTTGTTCACTTCTTTGAATAAATTTAACGCCTTTTTGGCTGCCAGATTTGCCGCGGGTATGTTACTCAAGTGCAGATGCTGTTGAGCTATGCGTAGCTGAGATACGCCCATGTAATTTTTATCATTTAACTGTGCGTCTAATTCATAGGACTTTTGTAGCGCGTCTAATGCTGCATCATGATCTCCAAGATGCTGGTATATATCCGCAAGGCTGAAATAGGTTGAGGATACGTGCGCTAAGCTGGTTTGTGGTTGCTGCTTTTGAAACTGCAACTTTTGATTAAGCGCATCGAGTGCCTTGTCAAACTGTTTAAAGTCGCGGTAGATACGTGCTTCTGTACTGAGCGCTGCATAAAATAGTTGGACGTGCTCAATTTTTAATGCCGCGTCTTTTGCTTGAAAAACATGTGATACGGCCTGAAAGTAGTCTCGTTGTTCTGAGAGTACGTTGGCTAGCAAGCGGTGCGCATGGCTCAACATTCGCACATCTTGGCTTTCTTTAAATCGCGCAACAGCTTGGCGAAAGTGAATTTCCGCGGACTGATTATTACCAAGCAATAAGGCTAAATCTCCTGAAACCCAGTGGTATTTGCCCTGTAAATTGGTGTTGGGAAAGTCTTGCAAGTGTCTTTTGAGTTGATCCAATCGCTGCTGAGCTTGTTCAAACTGACTTTCTCTGACTAGGTGCAATGCACTTCTATGCAATACATAAGTAAGTTGTTCTGGGCTTAGTGTCTTACTGTGTAAAAGCTCTGTAGCTGTTTTTAGTAAAGCAATTCTGTCTTTTTGCCCTTTAGCTTCAGATAACGCTTTATATTGTGTAAACGTGTCGGGTGCAGCAACAGTCACTGCTGAGGCTGTTATCGTTAATATACTTGCGGCGACAAATCGTTTGAACACGTCATTTCCATAGTTTTTGCATAATATGACAATACTATGGTAACTACGTAGGTGGTGATATCGGTAAATATTATTAACGACAGGGACTTAATATGCATTTTTCTCAGCATCAATACACTTAAATTATAAGCGCTAATATCTAGTTATTATGTATTATTCATTACATCAGAATTTATCATTCAATTTTGTATAGTGCCCTCTTAATTGCACAGTATTGAGTGTGCGCTACTCAATAAATGGTTCAGTAGCACACATGATGCTTGTAAATTCGCTGTACTAGTTCAAATTCACATTTTTTACTTTGGCGACGTTAGAAATATTTACTTCACCTGAGCTATCACTTTTGATCTCTAGTTGTTTCGTATCACTGACGTTAATGTCTCCAGAGCCATCCTCTATTTGAACTTGACCTTGGACTCGGCTGAGCCAGATACTACCTGAGCCATCATCGATCGCTACATCATTGCGAATGTTTTTAACGTCTATATCCCCCGAATCATCTCGCACGTTTAGCGCCAAAGCGCCATCTATGCGTATCTCTCCAGAGCCATCTTGTAGCTCAATTTCACCAGCTATCTGTTTAATCATGATGTCGCCAGAGTCATCATCAATCGTGACTTTTGCACCACTGGTGATATTGATATCGCCAGAACCATCTTCAATGTCGATATTACCGGTAACAGCACTTAAATTGATATCACCTGAATTGTCGTCAATACGCAGATGCCCTGCTACACCATCTATCTCGATGCCACCTGAGTCATCTTTAATCTCTGCGTTACCTTGTATGTCGTTGAGCGTGATATGACCTGAGCTGTCATCAATTACAACCCCCTTTACATTGGCAATGGCCATTGCACCAGAACTATCCTCAACTTCCACCAAAAGCCGTGCAGGTAACCGCACTTCAATATCAATGCGTGGACTTTTATTTGCGTACCAAAGTACACCGATGTGGGGGTTATGCTTTGCGACGAGGTTTGCTTGGTTACCCGAACGTTCTAGCGTGAATGTGTAACTTCTGTCTTCAAAGGTGATTATATTGGCTGTAACCTCGATTTCATCGATGTTTGGTGCCCCTGTTACAACGATGTCACCTGCACCATTGTCAATGTTTAATTGGTTCAAGTTTTCAACAGGTAATGTCAGCGATCGAGTCAGCTCCATGTGTGGCTCTTGAGCATTAGAATCAACATGGACAATACAGCCACCAAGTAATAGTGTGCATAGCAATGGAGACAAAGTTTTCAACATGGTCATTTCTTCCCTTTGGTTATTTGAGTTTTTATGGCTATGTAGTCAGCAATTGCAATGCCAAGTGAAAAAAATCAATAAGCTATTGATAATGTGGGGTTTTTAGTATTTCGACAATGAGCTTAATTGGTCTTATTCACCAAATTATAAGTGTTTTGCAAACAAAATCGTCAAAATGTGTCACACCATTGTCAATTCATTATAGTAGTTTCACCCTGAGGACATTGGCAGGAGACACCTACATGTTGGGAGATCTCACGGTAACTCAATCTAAAGATGAGTGCTGGAAAGATAAAGTTAAGCCCCCAATAGCACCGTCATCAGCACTATTTTTGGGCGTTGGCGACGCGAGCTCAGAGAGTCTAGGTAACTCAGCTTGTGTGCTGTGTAAAAAATCCGAGCCATGGTTACTTATTGATTGTGGTCACGACACAATCACCAGTTACAAACGTGCTTTTTCTAACCAATTACCTAGCCATGTGTTTATAACACATCTGCACTATGACCATATTGGCGGCCTAGAACAGTTATTTTTTAAAGCTGCATTGTCGGGAAAAAAAGTGCGATTATATGTGCCCGTGTTATTGGTTCAGCAGTTATGTGCCATGTTAAGGTATACGCAGTTATCTGAGAGCAAAGCGGATGTTTGGAATACATTTATTTTGCACCCTATTTCAGAATCATTTTGGCATCAAGGTGTTAAGTTATGGGTGTATCCTGTGCGTCATCATGCTCCAAATTCGGCCTATGCTCTGCACCTTCCTGGGGTTGTTTTTTATAGTGGTGATACGCGCCCTATTCCTGAGTTACTCACGCATACAGCAACCGGCGCAGAAACAATTTTCCATGATTGTTCCGTCAATGGTAACCCAAGCCACAGTGGCATAGACGATTTGTTGCGAGAGTATCCAGCAAGCATTTTAGAAAAAATATGGGTTTATCACTACCATAGCGAGCAAGAGCAGAGCGCCTTTAAGCGTGCAGGATTAAAGTTTGTAACCCCCTTCACTATGGTTTCACTTGGTGAAAATCAGCAGCGATAACAATAGGTTTAGGTTGAGCACTTAATCAACTTTTGGGTGTTTTTGTACCCATTAACTGTAAGAAATCGCATTTTAATAACATTTTAAATATTTTCCGTTATACTTGCCCCCATTCAGATGACCCAGACTTCTTGAAGAAGCGCCTTGGCGCTTATCTGCATTGAACCTAACCGCCCATTGCTGGTCTCACGTAAACGTAATGCGATTGCAATGATTAGCCAGTAATGAAGGCGGTAAGCGATGTGTCATCTTGGCTATCAAATAACAATGTAAAAGGGACCCTATGCAGCTAGTCGAGCTAAAGCCTGATGATCCTAATGTGATAGATTTATTTTCTGAAATCGATCGCTTAATGAACACACTTTACCCCATTGCCAGTGACCAGTCTTTGGCACTCGAAGAGTTGAACCAACCAAATGTGCGTGCTGTTGGACTGATGAACGAAGAAGAAATAGTCGCCTGTGGTGCTATCGTAAAGCAGTTTGACAAGAAGTTATACGGCGAAATTAAACGTTTGTATGTAAAGCCCAACTATCGAGGAAAAGGGTTGTCTAAGCGCATTATGCAAATATTACTGCACTACGCCGGTGACGCGCAGATCCCGTTAATTCGCCTAGAAACGGGTATTAAGCAGGAAGAGTCTATTAAACTTTATGAATCCTTGGGGTTTGATCGCTGCGAACGATTTGGTTTATACCGAGACAACCCTTTGAGTGTTTTTATGTCGTTATCTTTGCAGGCCGATTAATTCAGCCATTCACGCGTAATGTTGTAAAGTAGGTGTTTGAGGTAAGTGCCTCAAGCTCTATGATTGCCTCTAGCGGTATGCAAAGCGACTCAGAGTTATGGACTAAGATTAAACATTGGCACTTCTGTTTATCATATATAATGTCTTTTGCATGCCCCGTAAAAGCCTTACCCTCTCGGGTTGTGACACGCAATTCAAAACCTTTGATGCAAGCTAATTCAAGGTAGTCGGTATGTTCACATTTCATCTCAGCCTCCCCGTCATCTTTTTTCTCACTGAGTCAATTGAAGAATCACGATACTTATGCGACCAATGTACCTTGCTTTTGGATAGACAACAAACCAATATTTAGCTAGTTTTGAAAGGTATAGTTCGATTTACGCAGTGATTAAGGACAGGCAATGCGAATTCTGGTGGTCGATGATATAACAACGATGCGTCATGTGATGATTAATATGTTGCGCAACTTAGGGTTTAGTCAAATAGATGAAGCGACTGATGGTAAACAAGCCCTAACCCTTCTAGGAAAGCGCAAATATAACTTGGTCATTTCGGACTTAAACATGCCATTTGTCGATGGCCTGACGTTATTGGATAAAATGCGTTCTACCCCACAGCTTGCTGGGGTGCCAGTACTGATGGTGACTTGTGAAAACACCAAAGAGCGTGTCCAAGAAATTTTATTACATAAGGTGGATGGCTTTGTTATCAAGCCTTTTAATATGGCAACGTTAGTAAAGCAGTTACAGCGCATTAAAATTATAGATGCAAACGGCCAACAGTGTACTTAAATACAATGAGCTTAAAAGGCATGCTCTACTAGAACATGCCTTTTAAATGTCAAAATTACATGGTTTCTGGGAAGCCACGGTCGCGCATTAATGCGCTAACGTCGGCATCACGGCCACGGAATTTACGATACGCTTCAGCTGGGTCCATCGCGTTTCTTACTGCAAATAGATAATCCACAAGGCGCTTAGCCACCTCTTTATCGTAGAAACCACCAGGTGCATTGGCAAACGCTTCTGCAGCATCTGACGTCAGTACCTCAGCCCACAGGTAACCATAATAGGCTGTAGCATAACCTTCACCAGAGAAGACGTGACCAAATTGCGTTGTTCGATGGCGCATTACCACTTCACTAGGCATACCGATGGCTTCTAACTGTGCTTTTTCAAATGCAACTGGGTCCCCAATTTTGTCAGGATCTGTCGTATGGAACTTCATATCCATGATGGCAGAAGCGAGATACTCAGTTGTAGCAAAGCCTTGGTTAAAAGTAGCTGATTGCTTTATTTTCTTCACCAATGCTTTTGGCATTGGTTTGCCAGTTTCATGGTGCAACAAGAAGCGGTTAATGACTTCATCTGTTGACAACCAACGCTCTAATAGCTGTGATTGGAACTCGGTATAGTCACGTACACCAGAGTTAGAGCTTGGATATTTAACATTAGAAGATAGCGCGTGAAGTGAGTGACCAAATTCGTGGAAGTAGGTTTCTGCATCACTCCAAGATACCAGTGTTGCCTGCCCTTCAGGTGCTTTTACAAAGTTTGAGTTGTTGGTGCTCAAAACATTTGTTTTACCATCAAAAGATGTGTGACTTCTAAAAGAAACAGCCCATGCACCAGAGCGTTTGCCTTTACGTGCAAATGGGTCAAGGTACCACAGGCCGATATGTTGACCAGTCGTTTTGTCTTTGACTTCCCACACTTTTACATCTTCATGGTAAACAGGAACCGATCCATCTGTGATTGGTGAGAATTCATAGTTAAACAGGCGATCTGCGACATAGAACATGGCATCAGTCAGTTTGTCTAGCTGTAAGTATTGCTTGATTTCATTTGAATCTAAGTCGTATTTTGCTTTACGAACTTTTTCAGCATAGAAGCGGTAATCCCACGGCTCTATTGTGATGTTTGCCCCTTCTTTGTTTGCAATTGCTTGCATGTCAGCGACTTCTTCTTTTACGCGTGCAATCGCTGCTGGCCAAACCTTGTCCATTAAAGCAATAGCGTTTGCCGGTGTTTTGGCCATGCGATCTTCAAGACGCCAATGAGCATAGTCTTCGTAACCAAGTAGCTCTACGCGTTCACGACGCAATTTCAAAATTTCCGAAATGACGGCTTTGTTGTTATGTTCGCCAGCATTGTTGCCTCGGCTGTAGTAGTTTTGCCACACTTGCTTACGCAACGCTCGCTCCGTTGAATAGGTTAAAAACGGATCCATAGACGAGCGTGTGTTTGTAATTGCGTATTTGCCTGGTTGACCTTTTTTCTCAGCTGCACTTGCTGCTGAGTCAATAAATGCTTGAGGCAGGCCTGAAAGCTGATCTTTAGTTAGGAAAGTCGTATAGCCCTCTTCGTCTGCAAGAACGTTATTACCAAACTTGGTATACAGATCTGACAATGCAAGGTTAATTTCTGCATAGCGGGCAGCAGCTTTTCCTTCTAACGTAGCCCCATTTCGCGCAAAGCTATTGTACTGTGTCCAAGTTACACGCTGTTGTTCTGGTGATAGCGTTTTATATTCTGGACTTTCATATACCGCTTTAACGCGTTTAAATAGCGCTTTATTTTGGTTTCTTTTTGACTCAAACTCAGAAAACTTAGCCATAACTTCAGCTTGTTTTTCACGTACTTCTGCTGAGGATAAGTTTGTGATATAGGTTACAAAGTATGCATATAGTCTTTCGGTTGCACTTCCAGAGCGTTCGAGCGCCACAATGGTATTTTCAAATGTTGGGGCTTCTGGGGTATTAACAATGGCGTCAAGCTCGCCAAGATGCTCTTTTAAAGCCGTTTCAGCTGCTGGCACTAAGTCTTCTAACTTCATTTGGCCAAATTGAGGTACACCTTGGTACGGGCCTGTGAATTCGTTTAAAAGCGGGTTAGTGTATTGTTTTTGAACTTTTTCTACCGTAACTGATTCAGGTGAGCTGGAAGTGGTTCCGCACCCTGCAAGTGCTAAACAGACCGCCGCACTTAAAAATGACATTTTTAATTTCATAGTGTTCTCAGTATGCTCTGATTTCTTAATTGTGAGTAATAAAATTGCAATGTTGACCAAAAATGGTGCCTGTAACCTATGTTGATGGGTCTTCAGGCTTGCGATATTTGGGACATACTACTGTAATCGCGCATCAGAGCCAAACAGATACGTGGGAAAAGTTTTGCTAATTGTAACAAGACTAATTTACTATTCATTGGTCGCTTATTATGAATAATTCATCGAAATTTTAGTGAAATCTAAAATTTTTTAGTGGGCTTTTTGGAGTCTCGACTTTTTCATAAAAGTTTCCCTTGATTGTTGGTTAAAATTGAGCCACTTTAACTAACACATACTCTGATCCCGTGATGACATCATGGAAATTGGTATCTTTATTTATAACGGTGTAGAAGCCTTGGATTTTTGTGGTCCGCTAGAGGTATTTACAACCGCTTCTCGTATCGCCAACAGGCCGATTAATGTCAGTCTAATTGCACCAAGTCAGGCGCCAATTAGGACACGAGGCGATGTCTCGATAAACCCCCATTTTTGTATACATGGCCACCCCCGTTTTGATTTATTGATTGTTGCTGGTGGTAAATTAGATCGCGTGATTAATAATCAGGCCGTACTTGATTGGCTTGCTGAAACTGCCACACATACACGACATTGTGCGTCAATATGCAGCGGTGTATTTTTGTTTGCTAAAGCTGGGTTGATCGAAGGTAAAACGGTTACTACGCACTGGCAACGTATCGATGAGTTAAGTGAGCAGCATCGCCATCTTCATGTCATCAATGACAAACGTTTTGTCACAGATCAAAATTTTACTAGCTCTGCAGGTGTCGCATCAGGGATTGATATGAGCTTGGATATGGTTAAAAAACGATTTGGGTTCGAAGTTGCGAAGAAAACCGCGCACCAGATGGACTATCGCTGGAGTGAAATTTAATTGTTGATGGTTAATCGTATTAAACTTTTTTCTAATTAAATCAATAGAGCGGCCGATATGCTGTGTACGAGCTTCGTTGAGTGAAAAGGAATATGAGAACAAAAAACACAGTATATTTAGCCCAAAGTTTAGATGGCTATATCGCAGATCAAGATGGTGGTATTGACTGGTTATCTGAGATAGATAACCCTCAGCATAGCGATTTGGGGTTTGCCGAATTTATGGCTGATATAGACGCGCTAGTTATGGGGCGAAACACATTCGAGCAAGTTATTGGCTTTGGTCAGTGGCCCTATGATAAACCTGTATATGTAGTCAGTCATAGTTTGGCAAAATTACCGCCCCAAGTTCAGGGAAAAGCTTATTTAATAAGGGCTGGAGAACACGAGCTGATTGGTCAGCTGAGTAAATTAGGGCATCATCGTCTGTATATAGATGGCGGTAAATTAGTACAAAACTTTATTCGTGCAGCCTTGGTCGATGAACTAATAGTAACCACTGTCCCCGTGATTCTTGGAAGTGGCATTAGGTGGCTACCCGACACTAAAATCACCCACAAGATAGAATTGGTTTCTTCGCAAGTTCTGCTTAACCAGCTAGTTCAATCACATTACAAAATACACCTTTGAGAACTGTAAAGGGGCTTTACAAAGGATATCGACCCTATCAAGACTCAGCTGGCAATAGCATGTGATACTCGTACTCGTCTTCAGAAGTAATGACAAAGCCTAATTTTTGATAAAGGTAAAGTGCGGGGTTTTCTTTCAATACTGTTAAGTAAGTTGGTAGATTTGCATGTTCAGCGACAATATATTGGACAACGGCCCGTCCCAGCCCTTTGTTTTGATATTGAGGCGCAACTTGCAATTGCATAATCTCGAGTGATTCTTGCGTCGAGAGGTATTTTAATGTGCCGACTTTGACGTCGTCGATAAATATCAAGTGTGAACACTTATAATGGTCTTCCAAACGATTTAGGTGCGCTTCATGGCTCAAGAATATGCCTTGGCGTTCGAGGTGTTCTGTCATTGTTTGTTTACGCAGAGTCAACAAGTAGGGCTTGTCTTCTTCTTTGGCGGCCTTTAGCGTTATTTTCATACTCAACCTTTCCTTGATGATAGAGCTAAAAAAAGAATACATTTATACGTTAAGGCTTAAAAATGACAAATAACCTTTTTGTATGCAAATAAAATTTTACGCGGGCTTATTATAGAAATTTTATCATGTTGACCACAGCCTTTTGTTGAGCAAGCGTTACTTACAAAATCTAAATGGAGGGATCATGCAAGATATCATTTGTGAACGAACTCAAGAAAAAATACCACTTGATCTGCTACTTGAAGCAGACCCGTGCGAAGTGCAAATTGCGTCATATATTGATGATTCATTACAATTTGTGGCAAAGAAAAATAATAAGATTGCTGCGGCTTGTATTGTAAAGCCCCTTTCCAGCTCGAGTTGTGAAATTTGTAATATCTCTGTTTGTCCGTCTATGCAAAGGCGAGGCATTGGTACGCAATTATTGTCTTTTGTGTTAGCTCAGTTGAGAGATTTGAAATTTCAAAGAGTAGAGCTTGGCACGGGTACTTTTGGTTATCAGTTAACTTATTATCAGCGATTGGGATTTCGAGTCGAGCGTGTTGAGGTAGATTATTTTGCGAGGTATTACAGTATGCCATTATATGAACAAGGCATACTGCATAGAGACAGGTTAAAGCTCTACCTTATTTTGTAAGTTTAGGTTTGCGTACAGGCTAGACTGCCTAGCCTGTACGCATTGATTTGAGTTTTTATCTTGTTACGAAACCGCCATTGACAAATAGCGTTTGTCCAGTTGTCCATTGCGCTTGTTCAGATGCCAGAAAACTTACCATTGGCACGATGTCTTCTACTTTACCAAGCCTATTTGAGACACTGGCCGCACTTAAATACTGTACTGACTGCGGATCTTCTTGCGCATGGAAAAATGCGGTATCAATAGGACCTGGACATATTGTATTGACCGTGATCCCTCTTGCACCAACCTCTTTGGCTAGTGCTCGAGTAAATTGCTCCAGTGGAGCTTTTGAGCCCGCATACAAAGCATAGTTGCCTGTAAATGCACCAAGCAAAGAAGTACCAATATTAATTACCCTGCCATTGTCCTCTAGTCTTTTTGCTGCATTTTGCATGATAAAAAATGCACCTTTGCAGTTTATGTTAAATAAGGCATCAAACTCCTGCTCTGTATAATCAACAAACGCTTTCTTTAGCACCGCCCCAGCATTGTTAACGACTATGTCCACTTTTCCAAAAGCTTCTATGCCCTGTATAAAGAGGTTTTCAGCAGCGGATGCACTACTAATATCTCCTTGTACGACCAACGCCTTTCTACCTAAATCTTTCACCATGTGTGCTGTTTTTTCAGCATCAGTTAAAGAGGCTTCACTGTGGTAATGAACAATGATATCGCACCCCTGCTCAGCAAGGTTACATGCGAATGCTTGGCCCATGTTACGCGCTGCACCTGTTACCAAAGCAACTTTACCCGATAAAGGCATTTTCATAAATTTCTCCTTTGCATAATCTTTGAACGCCTTTAACTATAGACTTATTGCAATATCTTTGGGTATGGAGTAATTTTAAATTTATTAAATGCAAAAAGTGCAATAAGACGCTATGGCTACCGAATTCAGTAATGAGCAGCTATTTTTACGCGTTGTAGAAGCGGGCAGTTTTAAAGCCGCAGCTGAGCAGTTGGCTCTTGATCCTTCGTTGGTGAGTAGGAAAATAGCAGCATTGGAACAAAGATTAAGCGTAAAACTACTGGCTCGCTCTACCAAACGTTCCTCACCTACTGAGGCGGGTGAACAGTATTACCAAGGCTTAAGAAAGCTATTGGATGAAATGCAGGCACTGGAGTCGCATATTTTGCAGAATAATGATATGCCCTGTGGCATGTTGCGAGTGGCTGCCCCTCATGATTTTGCGATACAGTTTGTGTTACCTGTACTCGCTCAAATGAGCAAACTTTATCCAGCATTGAGCGTAGACTTAATTTTGTCCAGTCACTATGAAGATTTGATAGGGCAGGGCATAGATGTTGCTGTCAGGGTGGGGGAGTTAACTAGCTCAAGTTTAATCTGTCAAAAGCTGGGAGAAGTACAAAGAGTATTAGTGGCGTCAAATACGTACTTAATGCGAAAAGGTGTACCTAAGAACGTAGAAGCCTTGAGCGAACATGATTTTGTTTTCTATTCGAGCGCTCAGACACAGAAGCCAATAGATATAGGCGCTAAGTCAATTAAGGTCCAAGGGCGCTTTATTGTGAATAGTGTCAGTGCTTTAAAGGATTTGGTATTACAAGGTCAAGGTATACATTTGGGTCCTGTGTGGGCATTCAAAGAAGCGCTTGATCAAGGCGAAGCTGTGCAGTTATTTAAAGACCAACCTTTGAAAGCATTCCCGTTACATGTACTGTACCCCAGTCGAGCATTCATGCCTGCAAAGGTCAGAGTTTTTATTGATAAATTACGTATTACATGCCAAAAACAGGGTCTTGGCTAAACAAGATAACAATTAGCTTTGGGATGTTAAAGATTACATAGTGTGATCAGAGAGGTCATATGGAAAAAGTCAGTATTTTTGTAGATGTACAAAACGTCTACTACACAACTCGAAGCGCCTTTAAAAGAAACTTCGATTACAATCAATTTTGGGTATTAGCGACGAAAAACCGAACAGTGGTAAACGCCTATGCCTATGCCATAAACAGAGGCGATGAAAAGCAGCGCCAGTTTCAAAATATTCTCAGGGCCATAGGGTTTGACGTTAAGCTTAAGCCGTTTATTCAGCGTTCAGATGGAACCGCGAAAGGCGACTGGGATGTAGGCATTACAATTGATGTTTTAGAGTGCGCTAAAGAGTCCGACATCATAATTTTGGTCTCTGGCGATGGGGATTTTGATATTCTGGCCAGCACAGTCAAAGAGAAGTTTGACACTCAAGTTGAAGTGTATGGGGTTGAGGCGTTAACTGCGAAAAGCCTAATTGATGCGGCAACCCGCTATAACCCGATACAGGGCGAGTTATTACTGTAATTGGTATCTAGCGGAGACTTTTTCAATTGCACTCAAACATTGTTCAATACGAAACGAATGAAAAATTAGTGAGTACCTTAATTATGCGCTCACTCGCTTTATCATTGACCTAAGTGCTGGATATCAAATCCCGATGCGGTGTGTTTTGAAATTGCGCTCGTTATATATTGAGAGTAGCCTTGAGCTGTTGACAGCTATTTTTTTGTAAGTGTCCTCTGAACAGTTTTGCTATTTTTTCTTTAAGCCATTTGGGGCCACTGTCCGTCATGTCGTTGTGTTTGGCATTCGGTATTTCGATAATGCAGCTGCCATAGCGTGTTTGCTCTTGGTCTGTGTGCAGAACTCCTTTATCTGCCGGAAAATCACTGGCACGTATTGATAAAACAGATACTTGCTTATCACGCGGGAGAGGCACTCTTCTGTGATCTAGTGTGACAAGGCCACTGATAAAATCAGGGCCTTGATTGATGAGAAGCGCCGACAGATCTCCGCCATTTGAATGACCAACGAGTAGAATTTGGTCAAAATCAAAATGTGTCATCGTTTTCATAAGTCGTGAGCGAATAAACTTAAGTGTAGTCGCACCTCTTTGCCAGTTCTCTAGGCGGGTCTGGTATAGATCTCCAGATACCGATAAGGGGGGATCTGATTTTAACTCATGTCTGATAGCAACAGATAGATACCCGTTGGCTGATAGTTGTTTACTAAGGAAATGGTATTCTTGATGTGATACGCCGTAACCAGCACTGACAAATGCCACTGGGCAAGGTTGCTGTGCGGTACAGCGAGTTGGATCTTGAGGTTGCACCAATTGAACGGGTACAGACCTGTTTCGATGCTGGTCGTAAAGTGACTCAATTTGTGTCGTTGAAGCATAAGCTGATGCTGTCACACTGACACATAAAGCGACTAGGATTGTTTTCATTAAAGGTCCTTTTTATTATTTGTGCGCAGTATATAGCTTGCTTTCAGTCGAGTAAATTAATGATAAGTATAAAAATTTAGACTGTAAATGGCCTTTACAGTCTAACAAAAGTAAATGGCTCTATATGTGACCAAATTTACCCGCATGGTAATCTCGCACAGCTTGGGCCAACTCGTCCTGAGTATTCATTACAAATGGCCCCATATGGGCTATTTTTTCTTTAATAGGTTGACCTGCGAGTATAAGCAAACCAGATTCGACGTCGCCTCCATGCAACTCAATTGGGTGCTGAGGGTCAATTGTTACCATGTAACCCGCTGTGAAATTCTTATCTTTGAGCGCACCAGTGTGAATATACGCCATCACTTTACCAAAATGAGATAAATCGAGTTGTAGTGAGCTTGAAGCTGGCATCGTTATATCACATATTGCACCATCACCTGCGAGATCATTGAGCCCTGACGACACCTGCTGATCCTCTAATTGCCATTGACCTGCAAGCGCTGTTATTTTTGCACCTGAACGATTGGTGATACTTGGAAGCACTCGCTCGCTTGAATCTTGATACTTAGGCGCATTCATTTTATCTTTCGCGGGCATATTGAGCCAAATCTGAAACCCATGCATGCCTTTTTTAGCATCCGCAAGTGGCATTTCAGAATGAATGACACCACGGCCAGTGCTCATCCATTGCACTTGCCCAGCCCTAATCGCTTTTTTATTACCCATCTGGTCCTGATGTTCGAAACCGCCCTTTATGATATAAGTGAAGGTTTCGATACCGCGGTGTGGGTGTGCTGGAAAACCAGCTATGAAGTCCTCAGGATTATCTGACTTTAGCTCGTCAATCATCAAAAATGGGTCAATACTTTTACCATCAAAGCCAGCAATTCGTTTTATGTTTACGCCTGCACCATCTTGCGTCAGTTGTGCTTTAGTAACGTTCAAAATTTTCATAGTTACCTCTAGTAATATGTTCGATTAAGGCTACTTTAAAATTATTTGGTACTGGATAAAATTGACAAAAAACGATGATTTCATTCTAACTAAGAGAATGTTCTACAGCGTGGGGTAGACTGCTTGAAGAAGCTGATTAAGGAAAGTACTGGGTGTTTTTGATAACTTGCTGTTCAGCCTGAGAAATCAACTTGGCAAGCTCTCCCGAATGTTGCATTTCAATAATCTTTTGATTCACAATTGGTACTAAGTGCTTTTGTGAGTGGTGAATGTAATGAAATAACTCAAGCACAGCCAAGTTTTTCGGGATGGGTACTACGTTAGTTATACCGAGCTCATCTAAGTGTACTAAGCCATCAACTCGATTGGTGAGTGCTACGTCCGCCAAGCCGGCAGAAACAAGTCTTAGGATTTGCTTCGTTGTGTCCATGTCCTCGACAAACTTCATGCCTTTGGTGATGTTATTTGTGTGCTTCACCCCGCGCACTTTAACGATGTGGTATTTCTTCAGATCTTCTACAGACTCAATTTTTATTTTGCTGTCTTTGCGAATAAACGCCATTGTTTCTAAATAGTAGTAAGGTGTGGGCACGCGTACAGTGCTGGGCGTCTCGGCGCCATAGCTAAAAATTCTCATAATCTCACCATGTTTAAGCCCTGTTTTGGCTTCAAACTGTGCTCTTTTGCCCGGTAACGGAGTAATGGTGATATCAATGTCCAAGCGCTTGTATATTTCTGGCAGTACAATACGGCCTATTTCCTGCTCAATAAGATAGTTAATTGAAACAAAGTGGTAAGTCTCAGCGAACAGAGGTCTCGATAATAGGAACAACAAGACGGCAAACAGGTACTTCATTCTTGGCTTTGATGTATAGGTGTTTCAAATAGTATGAGTATAGCGTACTGAATCGTTAAGAAAAGTCGTCTGCTTATTTGTGCCCATAGAAGCAGACGCGAACAGAGAGTTTGGTATACTGTTTAGGTTTTTGTATTGAGGTGTATCACAGTTACTTTTGAATGATCCATAGCGACAAAAAATGAGTACCTTTAACCAATTCTATTCTTATCTTTATCAGTATGCTTTGAGGAATGTATGGCAGAAAAAAGTAAAAAAGTGCCCTCGTCACGAGTATCTAGACTAGCGCATTTAGGCGGATTAGCCGGTAAAGTTGCGTCCAATATTATGTTTAGTGGTGCTAAGCAAGTTTTATCAGGCCAGCCCGTTACGCGTAAAGGGTTACTTCTGCAACCAAAGAATATTCATGCAGTGGCTGATAAGTTAGCCCACTTGAGGGGGGCTGCGATGAAACTTGGTCAATTGCTCTCAATGGATGCAGGCGACCTGCTGCCTAAAGAACTCTCTAGCTTATTGGAAAAGCTTCGCGCAGATGCTCAACCAATGCCTCATAGACAATTGATAGAGTTGCTAGAAAGTAATTGGGGACACAACTGGTTGGATAAATTCAGTCATATTGAGTTACGCAGCTTTGCGCGTGCGTCAATTGGGCAAGTGCATAAAGCCACAACTGAATCTGGTCAAAAGTTGGCACTTAAAGTTCAATATCCTGGTGTTGCCAATAGCATCGATAGCGACGTGGACAATGTTGCTATGCTGATCAAGTTATCGGGACTCATGCCTAAACAGGTCGCACTCGAGCCTCTGATGATTGAAGCTAAAAAGCAGTTGTTGGTCGAGACAAACTACCAAATTGAAGGGCAAAGGCTGATAGAGTTTGCTGATGGGCTAAGGACACACCCTCAGTTCAAAGTGCCCCAGTTTATTCCGGAGTATTCGACAGATAATATTCTTGCTATGGAGTTTGTTGATGGTCAACCTCTCGAGGATTTTGCCAACAGCAGTGTTGAATTAAGGTGCGGTATTGCAAGTGACTTAATTTTACTATTCTTCATCGAAATGTTTGAGTTGCAAACGATTCAAAGTGACCCTAATTTGGCTAACTACCTGTATGACGATCAGCAGAATAAATTGGTGTTGTTAGATTTCGGCGCGTCTCGCAGTATTGAAAAATCATTAGCTTCAGGATATTGGCTGCTGTTAAAGGCGGGTTTAGACAACGACCGTGCACTAATGGTTAAAGCTGTGCAGCAAATTGGTTACTTTGATGAAGAGATAGATGCAGTATATCAAGAGTTAGTACTCGATATATTTCTTATGGCAACGGAGCCCCTGAGAGCCAAGCAGCCGTATGATTTTGCCACAAGTGACATCGCTATGCGGATCAGAGATAAGGGCATGTCTTTGAGCACAAGAGAAGGTGAGTGGCATACTCCCCCGATTGATGCGCTGTTCATTCATCGCAAACTTGCAGGATTGTATTTAATAGCGGCAAGACTTGAAGCGCATGTTGATGTCGCCGAGCTATTTAGCCGCTTTGAACAACCTCAGGTGCCTTAAGGCACTTTAATGTGATCAAACAATCAATAATCTCCGTCTTAGCGCCAATTTGGGTAGTTTATGCTGTCAGCTGTGTGCACACCAGCAATAAACTACTTTGGCTCGCACTCGAATTTACTGACAATAGTCATATCTTTTTGTGACATAACTCACTCAATAACACACTTTCCTTGTTACATACTTTAAATCTTTCAATGCAGTGGTTACTTATTAAAAGGGCGGTGAGAGTTAAATGGAATGGGCAGTCAGTTTAGACAAAATTAACTTCTCTTATGGGGATAAAGAGGTCATTAAAGATCTGTCATGCCAGCTGGCACTAAGCAATATTTACACGTTACTGGGTGAGAATGGTGCGGGGAAAACAACCCTTATAAAATTATTATTGGGTCGGTTGAGCCCGCTATCAGGGCAAATATCAATACTAGGCCATAAACCAGGTTCGCAGGCAGTAAAAGGCTGTGTTGGGGCTATGCTTCAAGTTGGAGCATTACCGAGCAATATTCGTGTGATTGAATATATTCACCTATTTCAAAGTTATTACGATAGCCCAATGAGTTGGCAAGGGGCTTTACAATTTGCTGAATTAGAGAAACAGAAAACGACTTTTTTTGGTCAATTATCAGGGGGAGAAAAGCAACGCTTGCTGTTGTCGTTGGCCTTAATCGGCCAACCAAAGTTAGTTTTTTTAGATGAGCCGACATTAGCAATGGACGTACATATGCGACAGCGCCTCTGGCAAAAGGTGGTTCAATTAAAAGAGCGTGGGACCACTGTGATACTGACGACGCATAATTTACAGGAGGTTGAATCAGTAACCGATCAAGTGTTGGTGTTGCGAGACGGAGAGATTGTTGCGCAAGGTACGCCTAGTCAGCTTAAGTCTCACTTACAACGCAGTGAGCTGCGCTTCTTCAGTGACAAGTCCGAGGTAAAAATAAAATCTTTGTTACCTAATTTTATGGTTCACAAAGAAGGTCAAAAAATTTATATCGCAACCGACGATGCCCCAAAAGTGATTTCATTGTTGCGACAACACAGTGTGGCAATGCATGACTTATCGGTAACTCCACTGTCTTTAACTCAAGCCTTTATCGATATCACAAGAGGGAAGTTGCCATGAAAACAGAGTTCAATTCGCTATTTATAGAAGCAAAACTAGATCTGCTTTGTGGGTTGAGAACGCCTAGCTTTGCTGTGCCTACACTTGTATTTCCGGTGCTGTTGTATTTGTTTTTTGGGGTTTTTATGATGCACGGAAAACAACAGGGTAACGATGAGGTAAGTATTTACACTTTAGTTAACTACCTCGTTTTTGGTTTGATGGCACCTGCATTGTTTAGTTTTGGTGCCAATGTGGCGCAGGAAAGAGAAAGTGGCTGGTTAGAGCTTAAGTTAATATCGCCTCTGCCACCATTGTACTACCTGTTTGCGAAATGCCTGAGCGCGCTGATATTTACCTTATTGATTGCCGTGTTACTCTTTTCTACAGCATGGCTAGCTGGTGCAGTGCATATATCATTACTTGCGTGGGCAAAGTTACTTGCATTGGGGCTAGCTGGTACTTTTCCATTTTGCTTTTTGGGTTTAGCCATCGGGCTTAAATTTAGTGCAAAAGGGGCAATGGCAATAACTAATTTGGTTTTTTTACCCATGGCAATGTTGTCAGGCCTTTGGGTACCTATTTTTTTAATGCCAGAGTTTTTGCAGCAGTTTGCTTGGATATTACCCAGTTATCACTTATCCCAACTTGGGCTTTCAATTGTCGGGTTAGGGCAGGGATATAGTATTTTCTTCCATCTTATTGCTTTGTCACTCATTAGTATCATTTTTGCAGTTATTGCCGCGGCTCTGTATCAGAGTCAAGGTATGCCGGTGAGAAAAAGGCATCGTCCTTGAATAAGATATGCATATAGCATGTTTCCATCCCAAAGGTGTCTATTTAAAAGTCTATGTCATAATATTCAAAATATTGTCAAAGAGTGTACAGAACTGGTTAAAAAGTGTAAGCGAGTACTTGCTTATTTTAAGTATAATACAGTTTAAGGAAGAACTCAGGGTATGATAGCGCTCTGCTTACATTGCAACGGCCTAATTGGCATTGCAAGCATCCATACTTATTCCATAATTTAGCCTCAGACTAAGTTTCTTTATGCGAATTGATTTTGGGTGTGGTTATGAAGAAGGTACTCGGTTTCATTGCGGCAATAAGCGCATGTTCTGTACACGCAACAACTTCGGTGTTCATTGATATCAAGTCGCAGGTACCAAGTATAGAGACGGAGATAAGGTACTTCGGAGGCGACAACTTTGTTGGTGGGCGTATTGATGGGTATTTGGCACCTAAATGCTTACTTAGCCCTGCTGCTGCAATGGGTGTCGCAAAAGCCCAGCAGGCATTGGGTGAGTTTGGTCTTGGGTTAAAAGTATTTGACTGCTATCGACCTCAGTCGGCAGTCGATCACTTTGTGCGTTGGGCTAAAGTATTAGAAGATACAAAACATAAAGCAAAGTTTTATCCCGACGTACCCAAGAGTGAGTTATTCCAAAGAGGCTATATTGCCGCACGGTCTGGACACTCTAGAGGCAGCACGTTAGATGTTACTGTAATCGATTTAGCAACCAAAGAAGAGTTAGATATGGGCTCTGGATGGGATTATTTTTCACCTGTGTCGTGGCCGAGCTACCAAGCCATTTCAGCTCACCAACGAGCGAATCGTATGTTGCTTGCGAAAGTCATGAGCAGTGCTGGGTTCATGGGACTTACAGAGGAGTGGTGGCATTTCACGCTGTTAAATGAGCCATATAAAGATCAATATTTTACTCATCCCGTACAGTGACCTCTCCACAGCATGCTAGTTTGTAAACAAACGTAAAGAATAAATTTTTATTCAAGTTATTGAGTTGCATAAGTCAAGCGGAAGTCACACTATCAATGTGAATATTTTGTGATTATAAAATGGCACTAATAACTTGAATAACTTGAGCACACCATTTATTGTACCTAAATATTCTATAATTGTTAAAATAGTGATATGTATAAGGGAATAGCCAGTGCAGTATTATTGCTGATAGGATGCCTCATTTGGGGTGCCTTTAGTGATGTATGCGCCAATGGATTGAAATACTATGCTATGAGCACGGCATCGCCTGATGTTTTGTTACCTAAATCGCAACTAGAACAGCTACTTGAAACACCTAAAGAAAACTACCTCGCAATTAACAAAGCATCGACGAATGCGAAAAAAGCCCTTATAAAAAACCATCAATACATTAGCCAATCTTACATCGAGTTTGATATTAGGCGTATTAAGCAGTTAAAGAAGCATGATGTGATTGCCTTCTATGTACCTCAACTTCAACGTAGCTACATTATTTCGGTAAGTGGTGTGCGCAAAGAAAAGCTTGGCAACTTAGCCCTTTTTGGCTATTTGCATGATGATAAGAGCCAGCGTAGGGTATTGGAGCTAAAATTGTCAGGTCTTTCGGTATCTGGTCGCTTTAAGACATTGAGTGGTGAGTATTTATTCCGCTCCCATGCTCAATACGGTTGGATTGCGTCAGAGTATGAAGGCCATAGGCGCTATTTGAAATACCCAGAATCCGAAAGCAAATTAGAGGTCATTGCGCGTAAATAGCCATATGCAATACGCGCAATAGTGCTTTAAACACGCCTAATCAACGTTTATCTCAAGATAATACTGCCATTATCCTCCAGTTAAAGAGACACATTTGCATTGCAAGGTTTAAAAAAATTTTCTTAAAAATTTTGTAAAAGAAAAATATTTGTTAATAATTTTGTAATCTAGTGTATTTACTCTCTCTGAAAATTTTTAATAAGGGGATAAGAATGAAACTACTTGGTTATATGGCGTTAGCAGCGAGCTTTACTGGCACAGCGAGTGCGCTGCCAGCGTGTCCTGATCTCGCGTGGTTAGAAACAAAGGTAGCGGCACCAAGCATGCCACATATGGATTATCGCAATCGATTCAATAAGCTCATTACATGGTTACCAGAGTTTCATATGGTACATGATCAAATCATTGCTGAGGGCGCATCATTCCAAGTAACTGCAAAGTTCGATTATGGAGCGGTGGCGCATAAAGATCTCGAATTTGAAACGGTAAAGTTTTACATTCGAGGCCAGCAAGACAGCGATTGGAGATTTTTAACCAATGCAGTAACGAACAGTGATGGAAAAGCTACACTGTCGTTGCCAGGGCTTAATGCAGGACAGTATCGAATCTATGCAGGTGTTCCAGCAGATGGTACTGGCGCAGAGGGTTACATCACAGTCGTACAGCCGAATACGCCCGCAGTGCTATTTGATATTGATGGGACTTTGACCGAGTCAGATGCAGAGCAAATCGGTGACTACACAGGCATCGATAGAGCCGATCAAAAAGAGGGCGCATACGCTCTTGTGCGTCGCTACCTAGACTTAGGTTACCAACCAGTCTATCTCACCGCGAGAGTATATTGGTATGCAAAAGGCACACGTGAATGGCTGGATTGGATGGGACTGCCAAAAGGGTTTTTGAGAACGTCGTTGAGCAATGAAACCAGTCTATTTCGCACCGCGGAATATAAAATCGGTGAGATTACTTACCTACAAGCTCAAGGACTAGATATTGTTAGAGCATATGGTAATGCCAAAACTGACGCTGAAGCCTTTATTAGAGCAGGGCTGGGCGCACAAAATAGCTTCACTATCGGCAGCGATGCCGGCCATTATGGCACCACACCAATTAATAACAATCACTATTATCAACACATTCAGGAGCAAGTGGATACATTCCCTGAAGCGGCGTGTGAATAGTGTATCTTGGCGAGCAGTAAGCGTGCTTACTGCTAACAATCAAGGCTGTTTTAAGCGAAATAAGCCCACGCCCATATATCTGATTGTTTAGTTTAAACTCATTGGCAAGATAGGTTACAGTGTCAGTAATTTTAATACAGGAACCTGACCTATGAGCAAGGAAAACTATCGAATTAGAACGATGAAAAAAGATGAAGTTGAACTCGCAGTGAGCTGGGCTGCGAGTGAAGGGTGGAACCCTGGTACCTATGATGCTCAGAGTTATTATCTTGCGGACCCCAATGGATTCTTTATAGGGTTGATCGATGAAGAGCCTGTCGCCGTGATTTCAGCAATTAAATACAGTGCAGCGTTTGGTTTTATCGGCTTTTACATTGTGAAGCCTGAATTTCGAGGTAAAGGATATGGCTACGCCCTTTGGCAAGCTGCAATGGCATACTTGAATAGCTGTAATGTGGGCTTGGATGGGGTGGTTGACCAACAAGATAATTATCGTAAGTCAGGCTTTGAGTTAGCGTATAGAAATATTAGATATGAAGGGCAGTTCGCTGCATCTGATTGTTTGGAAGCGATGCCCTCATCAATGCTGATATCGTCAGAGTTTGATTTACAGCATATTCAAGACTTCGAGCGGCCGTATTTCCCCGCGAACAGGGATGGCTTTAACAGCCAATGGCGGATGCAAGCTAATGCGCATGCACTAACAATAAGCTCAGAAAATAAAATAAAGGGCTACGGCGTCATTCGGGCTTGCCAAAGCGGCTACAAAATTGGCCCCCTTTATGCCGAAGATACCCAGTGTGCCAAAGCATTAGTAACAGCGCTTATAGCTGAAATTATTGCTGATGATGGATGTGAAAAAGTTTACTTAGATGTACCTGAGTGCAATCAGAACGCTGTCGATTTGGCAGAGTCTCTAGGAATGACGGTTGTATTCGAAACAGCAAGGATGTACACAAAAGAAATGCCGAGTTTGCCACTGAATAGAACATTTGGGGTTGCATCTTTTGAAATTGGTTAGGGTAATACTTGCTGCGAGTGCGCAAATAAGCATGAGTAGCCGATTAATAAACATGACTAAGTTTTACTGTTTCCCATTCCTAAGGAGCTATTGAATGCACTCTAACGCTATATTTATACTTTGCACAGAGAGTGAAATAGATCTCAACCTACCGCACTACAGTGCCCTTTCACTAGAGAGTGAAGGCTACATTCATGCTTGTTGCGCTTCACAAGTGGGTGTTGTATACCAACAATTCTTTTCGTCGCACAGCCAAGTTCGTGTTGCCGTGATAGACGCAAGGTTGGTCACCGCGGAAATAAAATACGAAGCGCCCTCAGAGTCTATAGACGATGATAATCTGTTTCCTCACATATACGGAAAGCTAAACACCAATGCCATCGTGGATATGTTGGAATATCAACATTTTACCCATCAGGATTTGAGTGATCGCTTACTGGATGTGCTAGCGCATTATCGATTTTCAAGACTGCCTGTGGAAGGCACGCTTTACAAGAGCACATGGCGAGCATCAACTGAATTAAGTAGTCACAAACCGGTAGGTACTGCCATGATTGGTATGTACTGCCACGCGCTAAGAAGTGTGTCTTGTTTCCATCGCTTGAGCCATGATGAAGTGTGGCATTTTTACGCAGGTGACGCATTTAACTTGTACTTGTTGTATCCAGATGGCCAAGTTGAAACCGTTGTTATGGGAGCCGACTTTGTTGCTGGTCAACACCTTCAATACCTTATACCTGCAGGCGTTTGGCAAGCCGGAGAAATTGTACAAAGTGGCGAATATGCGATATTCGGTTGCACAATGGCCCCTGGGTTCACGGGTGACTGCTTTGAAGCTGCCGATCATGACTTACTCAAAGCGCAATATAGCAGCATGTCTGAAGTCATTGAGCGGTTAGCCGTTAATGACGGAGAAGTTACGATGCCCGATGGATTTGCGACTTAATTAAGATCGTAAGATATAAATAGGCATGAGATATTACTTACACATCGGCAGTGCCTATTTTGGCTATTTTTACAATGCCCTCTATAGTGAAATGATATAGAAATTATCGAGCACTTGGCTTTGCAAAGATTTGTCACCTCACTCTTATTTCTGCTGTTATATTCTTCTGTGACAATGGCTGCAAAGTCTATTGAGCAGCAAATGGATTTGCTCAAAGAAGCACAAGATTACTTATCTGTAAAACCATCGCATACTTTATTGATACTTGATTCAATGGAGTCGAGAGATAAATTGCCCACCGCATTAAAAATACGCTGGCACATTATTAGAGTCCGTGCATCAGTGACAACGAATCAGTTAGGTCTGGTTGAACAGTCACTAGGGCAACTTTTTAGTTATGATTCGCACCCATACTTTAATGAAAGGCTGCCAACAATCTTAAGCGCACTTGGTATATGGCTAAGACGAAAAGGTCACTTTAAAGAATCGGATATCAGCCTTAAATGCGCCTTAAAGTATGCACAAGGCGAAAAGCAGCGTTTATTGTTGATTAATAGTCGTGCACTTGTGGCTCGTCATTTAGGCAAGCATGAACAAGCCACAAAGCTCTACAAACAAGCTGAAGAAATTGCACTTAAACTACAAGACCAATCGATGTTGGCGACAATCAACAACAACCTTGGAGCGATTGCACTTGATATAGGTGACTATAATTTAGCGGAAGCACAATTTAGATTAGCGCTTATGGGCTATCAAAATGTTGCCAAGCGATCAGGTCACATAACTGCTGGCATAAATCTACTTTTTATATTTGTACTCAAAGGAGAGCTGATTAACTTTCAAAGATTGTATGGACCAATCTCAACATTGACTGACGCCTTTCCAAACCAATCTAAAAAAGCGTTGCTAGCATGGATTTATGCGGCTTATCGGGTAAAACAGGGATCATTACTGTCAAAGAACCAATTCGCGCAGCTCGAAGCTTCGTATGCACAGTTAGAAAGTAGTAAAGTTAAACAACTTGTGGATATACACCTTGCGCCCATTTTAGGGGTTGAACCTCAAAGTCCAAAATTGTTATCTCCCCAAGACTTTCAAAGCAACTGGTTTGGCAAGGTATCACAATGTAATTGGCAGTAAAAATAGGCAGCAAAAGAGAAGTGCATTATGCACAGCTGCGAATTTCAAGCAATTTGAGAGCGTGATGTGACAAAAATTGAATTAGTAGATTATCAGTCAAATTGGCCTAATGAGTTTCAGGCAATCAAGTCACAGCTGACAACCACTTTAGGCGCTTTAGCGGTGCAGATAGATCATATAGGGTCTACTGCTGTTCACGGGTTGGCTGCTAAAGACATTATCGATATTCAGGTAAGTGTAAAGGCCCTTGACGACCCTAAAGTTATTGAACTATTAGTGGAGGCAGGTTATGAGTTTAAGGAAGACATAAATCGAGATAACTTGGTTGGCTATAAACCTGACGACAGTGAATTATCTAAACTTTATTTTAGGGAGCCTACTGGCACGCGTACAGCGCACATACATGTTCGAGAAATTGGTAGAGTAAACCAGATCTACCCGCTGCTATTTAGAGATTTTTTACGTGATAATGAGCTAATAAAACAGGCTTATGGGCAAATAAAAACTGAGCTGGCACAGCGCTTTGAAGAGGATGTGGACGCATACTACGCTATCAAAGACCCCTATATGGACACTTTATTTTATGCTGCCAATTTACTGCAAAAAAAGCACGATAATTAGCTTTATATAAATAAATTCATACTTGACTCAACCTACCAATTCCGTCAAGAATAGGGCTAAGCGTTCAAAATTAGGAACAAAAATGGATATTGAAACCGATTGGCCGCAAATAAAACAATTATTTAAGCAAGCATTTCGTTCTTCATTTCATTATTCAATTGCCAGTATATCGGCAGACGGTGAGCCGCATTTGACACCTATAGGTTCAGTCATTCTGTGTGGAACGGGGCAAGGGTATTATTTTGAAAAGTTCACTCAGCAGCTTCCGCGCAATATTAAAGAGCATGAGCGTATTTGTGTGTTGGCTGTTAACTCCAGCCCTTGGTATTGGATAAAGTCCTTGTGTCGAGGTGGTTTTTGTACCTATCCTGCTATTCGATTGTATGGTAGGGCTGGTGTGTTACGTAAAGCAACTGAAACGGAAAAAGCAAGGTGGCATAGACGCGTGAGCAAGTTACGTTTCACACCTGGCTACAAATTGCTATGGCAAGACATGGAAATGATCCGTGAGTTACACTTTGATAGAGCAGAGCCAGTTCGTGCAGGGCGTATGACGCAAGCACTTACAGGCCCTTAGTCGAT
Organism: Pseudoalteromonas luteoviolacea S2607; assembly: GCF_001625575.1. GTDB lineage: Bacteria > Pseudomonadota > Gammaproteobacteria > Enterobacterales > Alteromonadaceae > Pseudoalteromonas > Pseudoalteromonas luteoviolacea_E. Next base: position 47,041 of record NZ_AUXV01000020.1, on the reverse strand, counting down.
AGCATTTTACCCATGAACAGGGCTGGTGGCTTGTCCTGTATTGACCTAGTTTATGTACTCCAAAGTAACAAGGACAAACCTGCAAGCCACACTAATTTAGCCCAATAGGATAGCCGTTGATATAAACCAACGTTTTGTCGTTGCTTAAAGGATTTCGCCATTTTTACTAAGAAATAAACTGCAATAACGGCACAGGCAATTGAAAAAATGCGAAATTCAAAGGGTAAATGACTGAATGCCACTAATAGTGGGGCAATTAATAATGATATCAACATGATAAATCCTGCCCATGAATGAATTTGGCAGTGCACGCTGGGGGTTTTAGTGTAAGGATCTCTGTCCATGGGGAAAAAACCAGCTACCCATGTGCCCACACCATGAACAATGATTAACCAGCCTACCACTGAAAACAGTATGCTGTCATCAAACTGTTGAGTAATGGACCAACCGAATAAACAAAACAACGCGCCCAATGGGTAGTTATTGATAAGTGGGGATAACTTTTCTGTGGGGCTAGCAGCTGCGCCAAGTTCGCTGCAAAATTGATTATAATGACAGTAGTTTGGGTAAAACTTTGCGGCCACGATGACGCCGATTGTTATCCAAACTAGAGATATAAATCCACTCAGTAAAGCGATGCTTTCAAACAATTCCTTGCTCCTTGTTATTAAAGTTATAGTGCGCGTCTGTCAGGTTAAACTGAGCAGAATTAAAGAGGTAGTTTAATCATACTCGGCTTGACTATCAGGTGCTTGACGCATTCTTATCGACCAACTTAAAGGCTTACCAGGCAATATAGTTATTTAGAAATGGGGTATGTTTAGTAAGCTTTTAAACGTGCTTTGAATAACCTGCTTTTGTAAACGTTGGTATGTCATTCATTGTACGGTAAATCTGCTATACATTGAACTTGATTTGGCACTAGAGACGAGCGGCTTTGCTCATCTCCTTTTTTAGTATTTAGTGAGTAAGTTCAACAAGTGAGTGGTACATCTCTTCAAAGGCTTGCCTTTGCTTAGGAAAAGTTTCTATACCCAGCTTAAAAGTCTCAATTGCATTGTTGATATCTTCTAAATTGATATAGCTCATACCTTTATAATAGAGCGCGGTAACGCCTTGAGGATACACACTAAGTGAGCGGTCGAAATACTCAATGGCCTTTTCAAACTCACCCATATCCATGTAGGCAAAGCCAATGTTATCAATGGCTTCATAATATAATGGAAATATTTTTATAGCTTGTGTATATGCTTCTATGGCCTGTTCATATTGAGCGGCTTGACTGAGCGCGTAACCCTTTGTGTACTGCGTGTTGGCTCTAAAAATTAAGTCGTCCACTTTTTGACCCGTAGCCGCTGCATACTTCTTGAAGTTGTTGTGTTTTAGGTAGTTAATATATGGCTTTAATTCGGTGCTAAGAGGGGTTGAATTACCAATGTATAGCCAGTCTGAGGTAAACAGTTCATGAGACAGCGGGGCGTGATACGTCATAATTGACATAGTACGTAAAGATTTTAGTGTTGGCTTTTCTGCTCTGGGTCGATATATCAGTACATGTACTGTTGTGGAATTGACTTCGTCGCTGTGCGTATCAAGGACCTTTAAAGTTTGCCAAGAGCCATGCTCTTGGAAGGTATAAACATCGCCAATGTTAACATTTTGTTTTTTTGTATAGTACGCTGAGCTTTCATGAGATTCTAACGCTGAGGCGTTAAAAGCGGAAAACAGCAAACAGAAAGTAGTGATTATGTAACGCATTTTTTAGGTGTTTAAATTTTTACTTCTTGCAGTAAGTAAATACTGACTAATGGCGTTTTAGAGGCTGCGGATTCTCTCAAATACGAGCAAGCTTGTCATCAAAATTATCTCGATTAAGCGAACTTTGGCAATAAAATGAGATTATTTATAAAATCGGGATTAGTGCTGCGTAAACCGAACAAGTTTAATTATGGCTCTTCTGGCGCTGTGACTTCTAGCGAGCTCGGTGTGCTTTGAGTTTGTCAGTATCTATCTCTACCACAAAAAACATGGAGACGATCAATGCACAAGTAATTGAGCGAATAGAAAACGCCAAGATTTCATAGCTGTCGTAAACAAGAGTTAGCTTGGTCAATGTGCCAAAAAAAGCGCCTTGAAAGCCAAGATCTACCGCATTTCTAATAATATTCTCTAAGAACATCAGCCCCATTAAAATGCAGGATAAGAAGAGCGATAAGGCTATTAAGCCTTCCGTATACGTCGGGGCGATTGTGTTATTGCGACGAAAAAGCTTTTGCAGTAACCGAATGCGCATCAAAATGAGTAGGCAAGTGCAGGCAAATAGAATCAATTGAGCCCCGTATACTATAGAACCCAGCCAAATCATCGGTAATGTTTCTGATTCGAGCGGAATAATATAGTTAAATGCGAGTAGCTCTAGCAGGGACATCGTTAATATCAACATCGTAACTGAAACTGCGTTGATATTGTCTTTTCTATAAATAAGTACACCACAGCAAGATAAAATGGTGATAAATGATATCACCACCCAATCATAGGAGTATACGAAAATGAGCGTGAGTATCAGGCATAAAACACAGGCGATACGAAATATGCTCATAATAAATAGACTCAGCTAGCCTTATAATCAGGTTGCGTTTGTTGCGAGGGCTCAGAAGTAGGCCGTTTCGTTTTATATCCTGCTGCGATATAACGGCAGATGTCCGGTGGTAATGTAGTTAATTTTGATGAGTTACTCACAACTGACTCCTTTTACTTGCTATGATTGTTGAGTTTATAGGCTTGATCGGCCATAAATCTCAGTGCCTGCATTACTTTTGATGTTTTAATTTGTTCACTTTACGATAGCGGTGCAGATTGTTTTCGACGACTAGTGTACGTAGTGTTTGAAGCTGTTCTTCAATTGCGCTGAGGTCGAATCGACATGCTAACGACCATTTTAAGTAGTCTTTGTACTTGATATCACTCACGCCGTTTTCATAATTTATGATTGTTGCCTCACTAGTGCCTAGCACTTCGGCCATTTCCCTTTGAGTCTTGTTTGCAGCAAGTCGCATCACTTTTAGATCACTTAAGCTTTGCTCATCATGTTGCCTAACAATTTTATTCAATGTCTTTCCCTAAAAGTCAAAATGTTTACTAATCTAAAGATTTTTTGATGTTTAAGCATTTATTATAAAAATGTTAACGCATGTAAATACTATATATGGAGGGGAAGTAAATGACAAGGATAGAACATGATATTAAATTGACAATTAAGTTTAAGTTAAATATTGAACAACGCTTTCAGAATCAGGTGAAATCTGAATTAGTGACCATGCCAGTTTCCGTAGGCTATCCAATAGTAAAGTATCAAGCTCTATATAATAAACGGCCACCGGTTTGGGTGGTTTACGCGCAAATTGGCGAATACGAGATCCGTAGGCTTAATGAATTGAGACAACAGCTACATCCAGTCTTGTCTTCTTGGGCAATGAACAAAGTGCATGAGCATGGTGTTGTTTTGGTTTGTGTAGCACTTAAAGGCATAGGTAGTAAATGCAATAGTGGCTTTTTGATGAACTGGAGTGAGCTTTTATACGGTATTGAGGAATATGAAGCTCAAAGCCGTGTACAGTCTGACTTTGGACTGGCAGATCAACTCGTTGATACATTAAACGGCGTCGACTCTTCTATAAAGGCACTGGTAAAATCAAGAAGTTTCGACCGACTATCATAATTTATTTAAGTGCCCTCTACACTTCAAGCGCTTTTTAATTTGCACATCCTAAAAACCTCCAATATAATCGGATAAAACTTGGATATTTTTTGGAGAGATTATGGCTGATGCAAAGAAGACAGAGGTAAGATTTTCGGTTGATGCGGATTATTTAGCTGCACTACAAAGTAGACTGGGATTAAAAAAATCCAGTGACTTAACGAAAGTAGCCTTAACTTTGCTAGATTGGGCATCGGATGAAGTAATACATGACAGAACGATTTTGTCTGCGAACAAGCAAGGCAAAGATATTCATAGACTTGTAATGCCGGAGCTTAATAACATTTCCAAGCCAAATATCTAAAAATATCTTTCAGAATAATTAAGAAGAACAAAGAGTAAAAGACCATGTCATTGCGTGCACAGGACAGCACACTTTCAGAATCAATGCAAAACGCAGCAAGCGAACCTTGGCAAGATATAGATTTAGCTTCAGCGCAAGATTCCACTCCTCAAGAAGCGCCCGTTTCAGAACCTTTAACAGGAAAAGAGAAAGCGGGAGTCAATTTGACTTGGGGTATCATCTGTATCCTGATCGGTTTTTTGCTGGTAATTTTAAGTATCTTTATCTGGGGTGAATACCAGTTTTTCATGTCCATGCAAGAAATCAAACATGGGGGCTATGAAGCAGATAAAACAGTGAGCTTGTTTACTGAAATCGCGCAGCAGAGAAGCGAGTTTAGAGCATTTTGGTTTGATACTTTACAGCTGATATTACTCAATGTGCTATTTCCAACTTTAACCGCCTTGTTGGGTTATGTATTTGGAACAAGTCGAAACGTCAGTTAGGGCCAGTGATACTGGTTCAAAAGGCGCGGTTATTTTGGCTACATCAGGTAGCCAAAATAACAAGGGACCTTTTCAAATAAACCAGATGTAAAAACCTCCTTTTTAACACACCATAAAAAAATTCATAATATAAGCCATTCTTCTGATTGCATAATTGCGTTTTCGGCAGCTTTTTAATTTATTCCACAACTAAACTTGTTTAGATATAAATTCGTCTTGAAGCAGTTGAATTTATATGATGTTATATTGTATCAATTATGGCGGTGGGCGTAGGGAGTTGACTCTAAAGTTGCGATGTGATGAATAATTTAAACGTAATTTGTTACTAACACTCAGCAAACGTAGCATATTCGAGCGCTATAAATATGAACAATTATCACACACTTTAATGTAAATGAAAATTATTATCATTGATATGAGTGTTGTGATATAGTATCGCGTGTAGTGGTTCTGGGTAATATAAATATTCTTCGAAAGGTTGTTTTTGGCTGGTTTTCGAAGGTGTTTAAAACAGATATGTCAGGGTGATACGGCGAAGGATAGATAAGGTTTTAAAATGACTTTTTGCAGTGACATTGAAATAAACATAGCAAGTGAACAACAGCAAACTCAAAGCACGGTTGGCCATAACTTTGTACAATTAATGCCTGGCCTTTCTGTTAGTTTGTCAACAGCACAAGATATGGGGGCTGCCGATACTAAACATGTCTTTCCTGGTGACGACCAATATATTCATCTAAATAGTGTTCTTGCTGGAAAGTTTGAAGCGACTGTGGGCAACCAACTTTTACAATGTGGTTGTGGAGACTTCAATATTGGGTTTTCTGGTGGTGAAAACTTTTGTGCTTATCATAGTAATGATTTTAGTAACCTAGAAATCATGATCAAACCAGAAGTACTAACAGAGTTAGCTGGTGAAGAACTCAGTGGCATAGACATTGGCAAAAGTATGTCTTTTTTTGTTAAACAAAGCGGCCCAAGCCGTAAAGTCAGTGCTTGTGCAAACCGCATTCAAAAGTTGATTAGAGAGCAAGAAACAAAACCATTATTACTTCACTCTGCCACGCTAGACTACTTGTATTGGCACTTGACTGCATTGAAGTCCGTAGATACTGGCAATCAGATCCCACTTAGAGAGAGAAAACAGCTTATTGCAGCGAGAGATTTTTTATTGTCTGATTTGAGCAGTCCGCCAACCATTTCAGATGTTGCTAAAGCTGTTGGGTTGAATCAATGCAAACTGAAAAAAGGCTTTAAGGCATTGTTTAACAACACGGTATACGGTTGCTTTCAAGAGGAAAGAATGCATAAAGCGATGAACTTGCTTAAAGACAATAATGTCACGGAAACAGCCATTTCTTTGGGTTATAGCAATGTGAGCCATTTTAGTGTGGCATTCAGGAAGCAATTTGGTGTACTGCCAAAGGAAGCTCGGCTTAATTTAGCGCCCACTATTGTTGGCAACTAATATAATTGCAATTTCACTTGATGTCACAAAGCGGTGAGTGCATCGAGTCGCAATTGAATTGAGTGCGGGCGCCCCGCACTCGTTGTATATAAACCTTAACCAACCGCTTGAAGTGTCGGCGATTTGGTGAGGGTTATGTCCGCGTTACCATGCCCTCTGATGTTAAAAGTGATTTCCAAGTTACTTTGACTTGCTAAAAAGGTCAGCGCTTCTTGTTCCATTTCCCTGACCATATCGGCAAGCTCAGGGCAATCTAGCTCTTCAAACATGGCTGCGTATGCACAATCAGAGATTGAAATTACATGCTTCTGAGTACCTTCCTGATGCTCTTTTAGCGTAAATAGACCAAGTTTTGCGTAATTGCGTAGCCAAGCAAGCCAGTACTGTAAAATTGCAGCTTCTTGATCATCAAACAGAGTGAATGATTCAGGGTTGGGCCATAACCAACGCATTTCCATTTTGCCAGTCTCTAAAAACATGGCTCGATACAACTGATAGGCTTTTTCTTTACCTAGGAGTGCTCTGGCATTGCCATACCCAGAGGTAAACATACTCATATCTTTGGTAATGGATTTCCACACTTCGCTGTGTTCACCTTGATTTTTATCTCGCCAGCTTTGTAACCGCTTGCCATCTCGGCTCCAAGCAAAAAGTGTAGAGATCACAAATTTAGTAAAGCTAAAGGTATTCGTCGCTTCTTTGAGTGCGTGCCAAATATCTGATTTATAAAGATACTCCTGCTGTCTTTTCGCCATTTTGGGATGTTGGTTGGCAACCGTGTACCAGTTGAACCCTAAGTTTCTTAGGCTGGATGGTTCTGAAGACACACTGTCTACCCAACCAAACTCTTGATCTGCTTGGTGGAAGTTTTGCTCGTTAGCAGGTCTGGCTGTTACGCCATACTGTGCGAGGGTTTGGAGTAAAATCTGACGTGTTTCATAGGGGAGGTGTTCTACTGCTTTTACACCATAACTGGTTGCAAATACGTTATTTAGCCAGCTTTCAACCGCTACACAAGCCATTTTTGCAGTCAATTCATAAGAAGAAACGACGCCATGCAACATTAACCCAGCTTGAGGGTTGTTATCTGGATATACCCAAAGACAGGTATCAGGATCTGAGTCTTTTTTGGTTTTGAGCTTTTGACCATTGTTGAAAAACATGTTTGAGAAAAACGCGTTCTTGCGCTCACCAAGGCGATATTTGCTCATAAACTTTGCAAATCCAAGGGTGAGGTGCTGGATATGATATCGACTATCAAGTTGTTTTATGTCTAGATCATCGGCAACATGGACACTACCAAGCCCTGCTACCTCAGGTGTAGCGAATGGAATTAAATCTACCGGCTTCTTCTGTGCTGGAAAAGTAAATTGGTGATGGGCATCTTGCCACGGCGTATCAATTTGCTGGCGTGTTCCCGCCCGCCAACAGGTGAGTTGGTTAGTGAAGCTGGCTAAAATAGCTTGCGGACTTGTTTCACCCCCCCCATACGCCGCGCCCATGTACAAGCGACATTGGTAATGACCATTCGGTGATGCTTTTTGATGTGCCAGCTCTGTCAGTAGCAGAGTGGAAATACCAGGAGAAAACCCCATTCCAGTGAGCAAAAGGCGTTGCTTAGATTCGGCATTTTTGTGCAGAGTTAGTATTTGATCGGCACCGTGTAAACTATCGTTAATATCTACCGCATCTATATTGGCATCCAAGCATAACTGGTGTGCGAGCATTGCAAACTTGTCCATTGGTCCGAGTGCAATGACGGCTAAATCATACTGTGCGAGCGTTTTTACACTGTGAGACTGGTCGTTAATGTCGAACGGCACATATTCAATATTTTTTGGCAAAATCCCATCTTTAGGTGCACGTCTTGCGCCACAGCTAATTTTGAGTTCAGGATGACGTGAAGTGAGTAGATGAATAATACGCCTACCAGACTCTCCAGTACCTCCTAATACAATGATTTTCTTATTCATGCGGCCTCCGACTTCGCTGTTTTGTTTGCTGTAGTGAGCGTTAGGCCAGCGACGACACCTGCCTGCTCTAAATCGTGGATAAAATCATTTGGGTCAACTGCTTCATGTAACATCATGGGACCTATTTTATCGATCTGCTTGTTCAGTAATTGCTTGGCAGTAATACCAATAATGAAACCGGTAGCTTGGTACGTATCTTCGAGGATGATTTGGCCGCGGTGAATGTCGCCATTAGCACATTCTATTTGCGCGTCAACACCATAAACAGGAGCCAGCTTTCGCATATCTTTAGCGGATGCCTTGGTTAACCAGCGAGCAGCACGCGCGATGCTTTTATGGTTTTTGTACATCTTGAATATTTTGGCAACCATACAAACGAACATTGCGCGAGGGCCTAAATTGGCACCGAAGACCTTGGCTGTATTAATGCCTTTTTCATTGGCCAGCTGTACAATTTCTTCAGCGTAGATAAGCATGGTGGACGCTGTTCCAATGGGTTCTGGAAAGTAGGCTTTGGTTCCAGCCTTGGAGAACTTTTCAGATTTAATTTGGTTATTTTCTAAATAACAAAATCCACGTTCGTGACCAAAGTCACCGAGTCCATGAATAATGTCCCAGGCAGAGTTGTAACTCCATGCGTCGCGGCCGACATATTGTACATCTAAAGACTTTAAGGATTTCCCCCCACTTTTTTGTTGAATGAGATAGGCGGGGAATACACCAGAAAGGCCAGGCAGTAAGCCGACATTGATAATCAATGGCACTGTACTGGTTTTGCGTCTCTCATGTGCGTGCAACGACTCATAAACTGGATCATAGCCACCGGCGTCGATGATGGGGACATTTAACTCTTTACACGCGAGTACTATCTGGTCACCGATGATACCTGACGGACCTACGCACGCGACGACCAAGTCTATGCCTTTGAGATGGGCCTTTAATTCTTCAGTATTTTGAGCGTCAAGCTGTATGGTGTGTATTCGGTCTTGATATTGCAAAATTGCACTGGGCAATGAGGCTTTTCTACGCGAGGCGAATGTGAGCGTTGCTTCGGTATGCTGGAGCAGGTATTCTGCTGCTTTTAAGCCTACTTGACCAGTACCACCGAGCAATAACACGGATTGAGATTGCATGGTAACTCCCTTATTAAGCGTATCAACGCATTGATATTGTGTTGTCTGACGTAAAAAGTGGCGCAAACTTTGTGCACCACTGATTACCGTTTTTCGATTTAGAAATTGGTGCCAACAGTCAGGCCGATACTTCTTGGGTTACCAGCTTCAGCGGTCACACCAAACCCAAAGTTAAATTCAACTTTGGAGTAATATTCATCGAGGGCATTTTTTACCCACAAATGCGCGTACCAATTGTCGGTTTCAAGGCCCACTTTGGCGTTCAGCAGGTGATAGGCTGATTGCTTCATTTGGTTGCCCGCATCGAAGTAATGCTCTCCCATGTAAATGTTTTCTAGTTGTGTGAATAGGGTATAGTCGCTGTTCAATTCAGTACGGTTACTAATTGATAGGTTTGCGCTGAGCTTTGGTGTATTCGGCAGTCTATTATCAGAGTAATCCTCTACTACGCCGGTTGCGAAATTCAAACTTTTGTATTCACTGTACGTCGCATCTACATAGCTACTGGAGAAGCCCACAGTCCAGTCTGGGTGAGGTTGGTAACGAGACTCAAATTCGATACCTCGACTGGCACTTTTACCTGCATTGTCGGTGATCACTGTCGTATTCTCTAACATCTGCTGGACTTGCTGATCGTCTAAAGAGATGTAAAATGCCGTCACTGAGAAACTCAACTGACTATCTAGCGCCAAAGCTTTATAGGCGATTTCGTAGTTATTACTGTATTCGGGTTCAAAGCTTGGTTTACTTAAGTTTGGATACAAAGTATCAAACCCACCCGCTCGATAGCCTTTACTCCAAGAGGCATAAATGAGGTCATCACTGCCTGTTTGATAGGAGAGCGCAAGCTTTGGCAGTACTTCACTAAAGTCTTTTTCTCCATCATACTGAGCTGTCACACCAGTAGACTGAGAATTTATGTTGATGTCAGCTTCACGCTGCTCTTTGTGATAACGCAGGCCTGCGATAACGGTGATGTCTTCGGTGATTGCGTAATCAACCTGTCCAAATGCAGCCCATGCTTGATCGTCTTTAATCGTAATTGAGCGGTCAACCATAGGACCACTGCCCGGATACATCGCGGCAAAATTTAAGTCATTTCTGGTTGTATTGTGGGTGTTTGCCTTGTAGGCATATACGCCGACTAACCAATGATAATCTTCGGTATTTTTTGAGCTCCAGCGCATTTCATGCGAAAGCTGGTCAAACTTTTCGGTAGAGTTACTATGGAACTGATATCCTGCGTTATGCCCCGTATCTTGATCGGCTGTGTTGAAATTGTCCCAATCACGCCAGCTTGTGATTGAGATAAAGTCCATGTTTTCGCCTGCGTAATCAAGCGTAACTGACGCGCCCAGCGCATCTCGGTCATCCACCCCTTCAAAATCGTGTTCTACTTGGTCTGGGTTTGCTTTGATTTTCTCGATAAGACCCATTGCATAGGAATCTCCGCGAAAGCGCTCGTAGTCCACCACAAAGTTAGCTTCAAGGTTGTCAGAGGCCACCCAACGTAATTTGGTTCTTGCACTGACGTCATCACGTGCGCCAAAGTCTTTGTTAAGGTGTGTATTTTCGATGTGGCCATCGGCGTTATGTGCAGAAACAGATACGCCAAGGAATAAGTCATCGTCATTGAGTGGGGTATTGACGCCCAAGCGAACGCGTTTAGAGCCTAAGTTGTCTGCTGAAAACGTGCCCTTAAACTCTTGTACTTCATCAGGTTGTTTGGTGATTATATTGATAACACCAGCGAGGGAGTTGCCACCGTAAAGCGTACCTTGTGGGCCCCTTAAGACTTCAACACGCTCTATGTCTACAAGGTCCAAATCAAATATACTGTTACTGCTGTAATTTACGCCATCAACATAGAAACCGATCGTGGGCTCAGTAAATAGTCCGGGACCAATACCACGGATAAAGACATTACTGTCTCTTCTGCCGCCCCAGCTATATACATGTAGGCTCGGAATTTCATGGCCGAGTTCTGTAATTGAATAGACTTCGGAGTCTGCTAACTCTTGACCAAAAATTGCGGTAACACTTGAAGCCACTTCCATGATGTTAGCGGTGCGCTTTTCAGAGGTGACTTCGATACGCTCTAGGTCGATTTGTTCAGCTTGCTCATCTGCATAAACAGAAGAGGTTGCTCCTAAGCTCAGTGCGAGTATCGCACGTGAAACGTGGCGGCTAAGTGTTGAAAGCGAGTGACCAGAATTGGCAGCAGGTATCAGCTTATTGCGAGACATATTCAGTGAGCTCCTAATAACAACGAGTAGTAGAGTAGTTGGGCGTTATGTATTACGGCATCAGACGTGTATGGTTTCTGCCTATACAGCAGCCTATCGACTGGCCCTATTTTTATTGCCCGTTATTGTGTGAGCATGGGTATTTGGTCACTACCCGAAAAGGGTCATTACCCCCTCTAAGCGAGTTTTTTTAAGGGGAAGTTAGAGGTTGAGAAAAGGCTACTGGACTCAGTATTTTTATCAGTAGCCATTTTGTAAAGGGGGGTTACAGTTGTCGCACGTTATCACTGTACGCGATGTCTACAAATGCCCCATTTTCGTTAATGAAAAGCTTTTTAGGAAGCGTCGGTAACAGCATTTTCAACTCAGCTTGTCCATTATTAAAATACACTTCGCGCACATGCGTTGGTTTGTTATGGCTTGATTCAAAATGCAAGTTGATTGTTGCCGCTCCAGAATAGGGAACGCGAAGTGCCCCTGCCTCCCCTTGTTCAATCCTTACTGCTTTGAGGTTCGCAACCAAGCTATAGTAATCGTCATCAAGCTTTTCAACTTGGACGCTATGAACGGTGAAATCATGTAGCACCACTTGCTGATATAGAGCCTGTAATTGGGCTTTATGTCGATCATTTTGAACTAAGAGCATCAATTGATTGAACAGATGTGAAGCTGAAACAAATGTCAGGCCTCTATTTGCTTCGTATTGCGCTAACACCGTTTTAATCGCCTGACGAAATTGCGGATCACCGATGAGTTGAGATGCTGCGAACACCGCAAGCTGAGACTTGCTGATGGCATAGGGTTGCTGAGTTAAAGCCAGCGCACTTTTCTCCGTGCTGGATTCTTTGGTGCGTTCAAGCAAATACTCATCAGTGATGGCGGACAGTAGTTGTTGCTTTGCATCGCTGCTGAGCTGCGCTTTTGTCAGCGCAAACCAAGTTGGAATTCCCTCGCTAAGCAACGGGTAACCCTCTTCATTGGCTATTGCGATAGCTTGCCACCAAACTTTCGCTACTGAACGGTGCAGACTGTACCCTAACCAATCAACTTTAGGTAAAGATTGATAGTTGTGTTGCCAAGCCGACATTTCAGGAATGAGAATTAAGTTTGCATTGACCGTTTGCTCCCCCATACCTTGTGGTATTGCGGCTACTTTTAGACTGTCATAAGGGTAAGCGCCAAAAACCGCTTCGCCTTGTTCAAGCGCATGCTTTGCACTTTGCAGCATAGTGTCGAGCACGGTGTCTTCAGCAGTTACATAGAACAGTTCTATCGTAACTTCTTTGTTATGCTGTGTGCTAATCCATTTGGCTTGTTTAGTCTTGTACTGCGCACTGACAATGGCGGGTTGCCAATGACTGGCTGTATTCATTTCGTATTTAAAAGTGTGATGAGTATCGTTTACTTCATGGCTTATTAACTCTCCCGGCGCTACAACCACCTGATCAACAGGCGCATCTATCGCCAGTTTATAAGTTATCAGATCTGCATCATTGCTCTGATAAACGTCGGGTGTACTGGATTGGCTGAAATAATCATCTGCTAATATAGGCAGCTGGTATTTTTCTCGCAGCGCATTGTCTTTGATTATTTTGTTGCGTTCAAAACCTATTGTGGGCCAGAAATCTGTGTTGATGTAGCTTGCATTGCTCGTTATGTTTCCTTGGTATTGCGTGGCTACATTTTGGTAGCCGCGATACTTCACCGATGCCGACAGTGTAATTTCACTTTGTTGGTTGGGGGCTTGAGGTGCACCCAGTGACCATATTGCGACCTGATGTGTGTGGTCGTTAATCAAAGGGGTTAAAGTGTGCCCGTTGGCACTGACGCCATCAATAAATACGGACTCATCGGTGTTAATGAATAGGTGTTGGATGTCAGACTGATACGGATTTGTGAGAGACAAATGTGCGGTGTAATTTAGCGCGCGTGTATCTGGGTTGAGTGATAGGGTTATGTCCGCATGCTTAATTTTTGGCTGTGGTTGTGTCTCATATTGGCGATACAGATTTTCATAGTTTGTTTGTTGCACATACCCTTGTGCCTTGGTTTTAAACTGACCATGTACAATCATCTCGTTGTAAACTGAGTATGCCTGATAGGTAAATACCAAGCTCGCTAGAGCCATAATAGACATTGAGCGCGGCGCGACTTTTTGCGGTAATGACCTCACCCTCTCCATAAATGGTGCGATCATACCTCTTGGCCACAGCCAACTGACCAGTACTAACAACACACAGTAAAAACTGAGCCAATAAACCATGATGTTTAAATCTCTTATGACAAACTGCTCAGTTGATGCGAGTTCTGACAACTGTGCTATTGATGGCCAAGCCCATAAAAACATGAAGTTTTCAACTGCGTGAGTTTCATTAAAAATGGCTGGCGAAATACATAGCATGACCGCGATTACCTGTGCTGCTATTTTTGATTGCACCAACCCGTAACTGATAATGGCAATAAACACATATGCGAGCATCAAAGGCAGCAAGACCAAAAAGCTTAAGTGCAGCAAACTTTGCCAGTCAGGATCTATATAGCCTTGTAGGAGTTGTGAGCCCAGTAACCCTGACACCGGAACCAGAGTGAGTACGCTTGCTACGAGCACAGCACCAAAAATATGGCTTAACGGTGCTTGCCAGTCAGGTGCAGGACAAACAGCGACGAGTTGAGCAGTATTGAGCTGATGATCCTTGTGGCATTGGTCAACCACAAAAAACGAAGCGGCGAGCATAGTGAAGATTAAACTTGGGTAAATTAAGACCGGCAAGAGTGTATGAGTTTTTGGCAGGATGGCCGCACTGCCTTCAATACCAGGTAATCGGTAGCTTAATCCAGCGATTATTAACATCAGAGATAGCGTGAGCATCGAAAAATAAAACGCTTTATTAGTGATAATTTGCCGTGCTTGTTGATAGCCTGCGTGCGCACTGAATTTTATCCAATAGGAGATTGCATCGCCAGCAACCAATGCTAAGGGAGTCATGCTTAGTTTCCCTTTACTTGGATTTTGCGATTGTATTTGGGCACGCTGTTTAGTCGCTGTTTTTTGACTGTTGTTCGTCCTGAATGTGGCTAAATCGAAGCGCCACCAGGCGAATGCCAATAGCGCCAATGCTACTCCTAAATAGAGCAGGCGATTGTAAAGCAGCGCACCATCTAAGCTCAAAAACTGGCTCATTCTTTGCTCTGCCGTCCAGTAAAATATTTGCCCTTCAACGGTGACCTTACCCAAAGGGTCAACAATTTGTAGCCAAGGAGCCTGTGGCGCACCGTCGCCAAACAAGGCGGTGATCAATACGAACATACCAACCGCCATCATCATTGAGGCATATGCTGGCGTTGCACGTCCTGTGAGTGCGGTGAGGGCAAACGGAATAGCTGTATAAACGATACATGCGGGCACTACCCACAACAGCATGGCATGCGTTATATGTGGCCATGAAGTGGCAATGAAATCACTGGTAGGGTAAAGCCCAAAAAGGTTTGATACGATGGGTAGCGTCACCATCGCGATGGCAACTGAACTCATCACCATGAGCACAATTACCAAGCAAGCCAAATATTTACCTATGAAGTAGTGCTTGCTATTAATGTCAAAACTATACAAGTAATCCGCGGTTTTTGAGTTCAGATCTCTCAGTAGTGTGGGGATCACCAAAGCGCTGCCTACGGTGGCTGCCCAAAACGTGTAATACATAAACAAATAGTAAATAGCATATGGGGAGTTACGGGCAACTCGGCCACTTTGCATCAGCGCGTCCCATTCACCACCAAGCATTTCACGGTATCCCATGATGACCATCGCGATTAAACAACCCCATGTGGCGACGGAGCGCATTCGATATTTCAGCTCAAATAAAAAACTAGTTAAAAACATGTGCGCTCCTTAAACCGCCAGCTCAGGGACGTAGCTGAAGTAAAAGTCTTCTAGATCAGGAGTGCTTTGTGTAAAGCTTGCTGCGGGTGCAGTCTCACTTTGAATCGTGGCTTGTATATCACCTTTAACAATACGTGTTGAAATCACTTTGTGGTTGAGTCTAAGCTGAGTCAACTCTTCGCGGGAGACTGACTTGTGCCAAATTTGCCGCTCAATAGATGCGACGAGTTCATCTGGTTTACCACGTGCAAGTATACTTCCTCGGTTGAGAATGCCCATGTCGCTGCACAGGTTCGTTACGTCGCCAACAATATGTGTTGATAGGATCACAATGGCGCTGTCAGTCAGTTGATGCAAAATACTGTAAAAGCGATTGCGCTCAGCAGGGTCTAAGCCTGCGGTCGGTTCATCAACAATTATCACTTTTGGGTTTGAGAGCAATACTTGCGCGATGCCAAAGCGCTGGCGCATCCCGCCAGAGTAGGTGTCTACCGCTTTATGACTGTGCTCTGTGAGGTTTACGAGCTCTAACAGTTCACTTATTCTGTTGTTTCGCGCTTTGGTGTTTTTTATGCCTTTTAAACGGGCAAAGTAATCCAACATATCTGTAGCAGATGCATTTGCATAAACGCCAAAGTCTTGAGGCAAGTAACCTAATTGGCGGCGAAACTCAGTTGGGTTTGCAAAGATGTTTTGCCCATCAAAGCGTATTTCGCCACTATCCGGCGTTTGCAGTGTTGCTATGGTGCGCATTATGCTGCTTTTACCTGCGCCGTTTGGACCAAGTAGGCCAAACATGCCTTTACCTATGGTTAGATTGACGGCTTTCAGTGCATGTACACCATTTGAATATGTTTTTGATACGTCGCGAATTTCTAATTCCATCTCACTAGCTTCTGTTGTTGATTTTAGATTGCTGCGCTGCGCAATGGCACCGCTGAGTTAGGGGTTATCTGGTTGTGGCTGTCAATTGGTAAACACAGCGGCTTCGTTGTTCTACCGTAACGTTGAGGCACGATGGAGACGTCAATATTGAACAACTGTTTGATGATTTGCTCTGTGACCACTTGATGCGGTGAACCGTCAGCTACAATTTCGCCATTTTTAAGCGCGATAATGCGGTCACTAAACTGACTGGCCTGGTTAATGTCATGCAGCACCATCACGATGGTTTTTCGCTCATGTATTTGAAGCTGCTTTAACAGGTCCAAGAGTTGAAATTGGTGCCCCAAATCGAGATAAGTTGTGGGCTCGTCTAAGAGTAAAATTTCTGATTGTTGTGCCAGTGCCATGGCTAACCAAGCACGCTGTCGTTCGCCACCAGAAAGGTGCTCCAGCGGCTGATTTTGCAAGTGTTCAAGCTGTGTTTTGCGCAGTGCCCATGTGATTGCATGCTGATCGATGTGCGATAATGTGTTGAACAACCCTAAGTATGGAAATCGGCCATGTCCCACGAGTTGCCTGACAAGCATACCACCGGGCGCTTGTGGATTTTGGCCAAGCAATGCGAGCTTTTTGGCTAAGGCTTTTGGACGCCATTTATGTAGCGGCTTTTGCTCTAGCGTGACAGCGCCTTCACTTGGTTTAGAGAGACCGCCAAGCAACTTTAACAGTGTTGATTTACCACTGCCATTGGGGCCAACTATTGCAGTGATTTGATGATGTGCAATGGTGACCGATAAATCTTGTATGATAGGTTTATGTTGATAATTTAAGGAAAGTTTATCTGCTTGTAGCATGGCGTACCCTAACTTTGACGGCGGATCAACAGGAGCAAGATGGGGATGCCCATCAAGGTAGTGAGCGTGCCTGTTGGGATCTCCAAAGGCGAGATGAGTGTGCGACTGGCGATGTCGGCTGCGAGTGTAAGCGCTGCACCGGATAAAATACACATTGTCATAAGATGCGGTAGGCTTGCACCGAGACCAAAGCGGACCAGTAGTGCCTTGGCAAAATGAGGTACTATCAAGCCTACGAATCCGAGTGGCCCCGTGACAGCCGTGGCGCTTGCAGCCAGTGCGACTGCGACAAATAAACTCACTAATCGCCAGCGTTTTACATTGAGCCCTAAGGTTTGAGCAGCCTCGCTATCAAGTTGCAGTATTGCGAGATGTTTTAACAGCAAAAAGCACCCAACCACGCCAATAAATGTCCAAGGTAAGAGCAAAAACAATTGGCTAAAGTCTCTGCCATATAAACTGCCTGCTAACCATATAAGGCTGGTCTCTGTGCGGTTGCCTCCCCAGGCTAAAATTGCCCACATAACGAGTGCATTAAGCACTGCGCCAATCGCTACGCCGTTGAGTGCAAGTTGATTGGGTTGTAGTTGCTGCCGCCAGCTGAGCTTTAATACCAAACCAGTTGCCAAAACACCGCCGAGTAGGGCAATGGTGGGTAGCCACACAAAGTCAAAGTGTGCGTTAGCTAAATTGAGCAAATGCAGCTGTATATAATCAACTGCCAGCAAGCACAATACAATGGCTAAGCTAGCTCCGCCATTTACCCCTAAAATGCTTGGATCTGCCAGTGGATTGCGAATAACGGCCTGTAAAACTAGCCCCGCGAGTGCAAAATGAACACCGACAACCATTGCCAGCACAGAGCGTGGTAATCGTAACTGCCAGAGTATTTCGGATTCACTAGTAAGGGCGGCTGAGGTATTAAGTGATTGCCACACGTCATTTAATGAAAGCGGAACTGACCCAATGCACAGAGCCGCAATAAATAGGCTGATAAGCAGCACTGTTAAAGCCATGGTTAGGCCGTAAAAAGGCCAAGCTTTTGCAGTCAGTGGTGTATGTGTTGCAAATGCTTGATTCATAATGATGCCTTTTGAAATCGAGAACGTATCAAGCAGACGAGACTTGGACCACCAAACAGCACGCACAGAATGCCGACAGGGATCTCTTGATAGTTTGCCAATAAGTCAGAGACACTCACAAGCACCGCGCCACTCATTGCACTACCAAATAAAACACAGCGATAATCATAAGCAAGATGCTTTGGTAGCAACATTCGACATAGGTGCGGCGCAACCAATCCAACAAAGGCAATTGGGCCTGTGACCGAAACTGTGGCTGAAGTGAGTACAACCGCAATTACCAAGGCTTGAATACGCCAACGCTTTACTTGCCCGCCGATGCTTTTTACCACCGCAGAATCAAGCTGCAACACGGTCAAAGGCCTTGCTAAAAAAACACAAAACGCAAAGCCGATTAAGGCGATAGGAGCCAATAACACCACATGCTGCCAAGTTCGGTTGGCGACACTACCCAGTAGCCAATAAAACAAGCCCCGCGTATCGGTGCTCACTGAAATCAACAGCAACGTCGTAGCCGCTGCGCAAAATAGTGAAATGCACAAACCAGATAATATAAGGTTGACTGGCTCCAGTGTTTGCTTCCACGAAAGCCACAGTGTGATTGCCATAGCGGTTGCACCGCCTAGGATACCGGCAAGAAAGTGATAGCGTGTGCTCAAATCAGTGAACACGATGACCATGACAATCGCCAGCGCAGCACCGGACGAAACCCCGACCAAACTTGGCGAAGCAAGTTCATTTTGGGTTACAGCTTGAATAATGGCGCCGGACGTCCCAAGTGTTGCGCCAGCAAGGACTGCCAAAATCAAGCGTGGCATTCTCAACTCCCAAACGACGAAACTAGCTAGGGAGTCTGATGGCGCGATCAGCACCGACCAGACTTCGCTTAATGAGACTTGATAGTCGCCGATGGACACCGAAAAAAGCAGGCTGAGCAATAAAATCCCTAAGCCAACTAAAGACAATCCAATCGGTGAAATGGCTGAGCGTGAAACAACAAAATTTGTCATAGTGAGTCTACGTCAGCGTTATAAATCACCAAATTGCATTGTTGTAGCCCGCGCTTCTTTTACTAAAGCGTGAGGCGCTGCAAATTTATTGGGGTGGAATAGGTGCGCCAATTCTTGCAATACTAAACGCCGCGCAACAGGACCATGCGGCATAACGTAATGATCGGCAACACGATAGGCGCGGCCAGTTTTAACGGCTTTTAATTGCTGCCAAACAGGGTGCGCTTTGAATGGCCCCGGTTCACCTTTAAAGGAAATGATCACATCAGGGTTGAGCTTTAGTAAAGATTCCATCGAAATAGGCGCTGAATCAAACTTCTTTAAATTTGGTTGTGGTGAGATACCGACACTATTTTTAGCGTTTAGGACATGCATCATCTCAATCGTGAAATGGTGGTCAAAAAAGGCATAGGGTACATCTGACCAATGCCATAAAAACACCACTGACTGTTGTTTGAGCGGTGCCGACGAATAGCGTTTTAGCAGGCCATTAAATGCCTGATTTAGTTCCACTCCTTGTGCTGGTTTACCCAAGGCTTTTGCGGCAGAGCGTATCGCGCGGTCAGAATCTGCTTTGGTGACTAAATCGTATGCCAAAAAATGCCCGATTTCTTCAAATTTTGTGGCAAAGGGCTCGGTATAAGTACGTAGCCCGATGGTAAGATCGGGTTTGAGTGCGGTGAGTACTTCTAAATTTGTTTCGTGAATTTCTCCAAGGTCGACCATGTGTTTGGTCTGATTACCAAGATAAGGTGACAGCTGGTGATTCAGTGTAGAAATCCCAGCGGCTTGCATACCGAGAGCATTGAGTAAGTCAGCACCAAATACTGAAACCGCAGCAACCTTGTTAGGCGCGGATTTAATGGTGACCAGCTTGTTGCGGTCATCTTTCACTGTGACGGGGAATTGGGCATTAGCGCTGTGAGATAACCATGTGAAGAAAAGCACACAAAACAGCAGAATAAAGCGGCGCATTAGCGATTCCTTGCGAAAATTTATGGAAGTAAATTGGCTTATTTTGCAGTGGCTATTTATTAAACACTACCCATATCGGGTTTCTTTTCCCCATAAGAGATAAATTTTATAAGGTGGATGAGAAAAAGGAGCTGCAACGACAGCTCCTAGTATGGATAAATATTAATTGTGGTAGGTGGCTGGGGCTATGGCGCGCATACCCAAGCTTTTGGTGCTGGGAACAGCGTGTTTAAGTGGGACAGGATAGCCTCAATATGGTCGGCCAAGTAGAAATGACCACCTTGGAAAGTCTCAATGTTGATGGGCTGAGTACTCACTTGCTGCCAAGCTTCGGCCTCTTCGTAGGTCAGCTCGGTATCGGTTGAGCCGAGCATCACCGTGAGTGGATGTTGTAACTTTGGCGCGTTGATATTCGGCTGATAGGTTTCTATCAACTGATAGTCATTGCGCAGCAGCGGCAGCATCATCTCTAGTAGCTCCGGAAAGGCATTGAGATCGACGCCTGTCCCGTTGAGGCGCTTGAGTTCACCCAGCATCACCTCATCACTGGCTTTATGCACGTCAGTTGCATGGTGGCAACTTGGACCTTCAACCGCGGAAACCACCAGTTGGGTCGGTGCCCGATAGCGGTAAGCTTGAATACGCATGGCCAATTCGTAAGCAATACCGCCGCCCATGCTGTGACCAAACAAAATATAGGGTTTATTGAGTAGAGGCTTCAAGCCAGTAGTCAAGGTGCTAACAAGCCGATTCATGTCTGGCACTAAGGGCTCTGCTATGCGATTTTCGCGACCGGGATATTGTACAACCACAACTTCCAAGTCAGGGTCTGCCATATTGGCCCACTGGCGAAAGTAGCTCGCAGAACCGCCCGCATGAGGCAAAATAATCAAACGCTTAGTGGCATTCGGACGTGCTTTGAAAATTCGGTAACACGCGCCATTGTTGGTCTGTGGAGCATTAAGCATTATTGTATTTCTCCGTAAGCGGTTTTAGGTAATTTCGGTCGACTGCAAAGTTTGGTAGGTCGAACTGGGCTAGTATGGCTTTGAGATTGTCTGTGGCGTATTGGTGGTGGCCTCCAGAATCCATTCCTTGTTTGAAATACAACTCTACAAAACTGCGAACAAAGCTGTCGTTCAGTGTGTCTTTCCAGTCCGTAAAATCAAGGGGTTGAATATCACAGCCAAGCTCGTTGAACCAATTGTAGATCTGGACAACATCGGTACTTTGGTCTGACACTAAGTGGAAGTTACTATCTTGTCCTGTGGCACCTTTGACAATGGCTGTGATACAGGTTGCCACATAGTCAACAGGCACAATATTGACGGCTAATTCAGACGCTGGGTAGGCGTGAATATTCAAACAGGCACGATAAAACTTTAAGAACGCATCGTCGTTAATAAAGGGGGCCTCTGTGGTTGCCCATGTGATGGTGCCCGGGCGCAAAATATTTACTGGCACGCCGTGTCTTCTCGCTTCTGTGAACAACGTCTCGGCCATGATTTTTGACTGCTCGTAAGTCAAGTCCACTTCTCGCCATGGCACGACCTGGGTTTGCTCAATCACAGGTTGTGGTACATCGGCAGGCAGCGCATGGTGCACACCAATAGTCGAAATATAATGCACCGGTTTCACTTGGTGTGAACTTGCCAAACGGATGATTTCGCGCGCCCCCTCCACGTTAGTCGGGTAGAGCGCTGACAGTGGGTCCATCAAGTTAATGATTGACGCGTTGTGCACTATCACATCGACTTGTGCGCTGAGGGCTTGATATTCAGCGTCACTGAGTCCAAAGTTGACATCGGACATACTGCCGCTTATCACCTTAATACGCTCCTGCGGAATATCGGTCGGTAAGCCTTTTTCTGCTGCGGCCTGTGTTAAGCGCGAAAAGCCATGTTGCACATCATCGCAGCGCATCAAGCATACGATGTGATAATCACTATTATCTAACATCTCGCGCAGTACATAGCTGCCCAAATAACCTGTGCTGCCAGTTAAAAGCACGGTTTTTGGTTCAGAATTTGGCGTATATGGTAGGGCGTCTGCAAGGCCGCTTAACGCCTTGGTGGCCATATCGTTTAAATCAATGCTATCTAGCCACGCTTGTTTTGCCTCGTTTGCCTTGGCCAGTGCATCGGACATTTCACTGAATACGGCATGGTTAAAAATGAGGTCAATATCCGCGTCAAAGCCTGCCGCTAAAAATGCGCTTAACAGGTTGATGGCATTTAAACTGGTGCCGCCAAGCTGGAAAAAGTCATCATGACGAGATACGTCACTCACTCCGAGCAAATCACACCAGATTTGGGCAACGGTTTGCTCAACATGATTGTCGAGCGGTGCTTCAAATTGGGTAGTCAGCTGTTGCTGTAATTGCGCGAGCTGTACCTTAAGTTGCTTTCTATCAACCTTACTGTTTTGGCTCAGAGGTAATGAGTCTAAAGCAAAGTAATGTGCAGGCAGCATATATTTAGGCAGCTTTTCATTGAGTAAGTTACCTAAATCACTGATCGCCATTTCGGTGTCAGCCGCGCCTTCGAGCACCAGTGCCGCTGCCAAGTTGCCATCGCGAGATAGATTGACCACTGCAACACTCTTAACGGCTGGATGGGTTGCAATAGTTGATTCAATCTCTCCGAGCTCTATGCGGTGGCCATTTATTTTGATCTGACCATCTTCGCGACCTTGAATGGCAATAATGCCATCGTCCATGATGCAGCCCAAATCGCCGGAGCGATAGAGTCTTTCACCTGTCTGTGGGTGCATAATGAATAGCTCTGCTGTCTTTTGTGCATCGTTTAAATACCCTATTGCCAAGCCATCACCGGCAATATACATCTCACCAGTAACCCAAGTGGGGCAGGGCTCGAAACGGTCATTTAAAATGTGGATCTGATGGTTCGCTAAGGGCTTGCCATAGGGCACCGAGACGGCATCAGAAGCAACTTCTGTTACGGTGTGTTGTACGCACCAAATTGCGGTTTCTGTTGGACCGCCTTGGCTGATTAATCGAATGTGTGGTAGCTGTTGGACTACTTGTTGTGCGAGTTGGACGGGGATCCAATCGCCAGAGAGCATGGCTAACCTGAGTGTGCTGAGGTTTTGATCTTCCGCCCACGGTAAGCTGGTAATCAGCATCTGCATTTGTGCGGGGACCGAGTTCCAAAGGCTCACTTTATGCTTGGCAATCACTTGATGCCAATGGTTTGGATCGCCTCGCAAATCTTGATCTGGCAATACCAGTGTTGCGCCCGCCGAGAGCGTTCCGAAGATATCCCAAACTGAAAGGTCAAACCCGTAGCTTACCAAACCTAAGGTTTTGTCTTGAGGACTGACATCGTACAAGCGGTTAACCTCTAGCACGGTATTCAATGCCGCACCGTGCGACAGCTGAACGCCTTTGGGCTGACCTGTCGTCCCCGAGGTATAAATCACATAAGCCGGAGTATCGACAAACGTTTGTTGCTGTCTGCGCTGACCAAATGCATCCAGTAACTGTTTACAATCGTGAGCAGGCATAGTCGGTAGCACCTGATCAAATGGTATAACAGAAACATCTGGGCCAAAGTCTTGGCCTAAATAAACTGATTCCGTCAGCACGACCTTCGCACCAGAGTTAGCGATAATCGATTGCTGACGTGCCAGAGGGTGCTGCGCTTCAATGGGCACATATACACAATCGGCAAACAAGACAGCCAACACCGCTGCAATTTGCTGAGTACTTTTGTCAGATACGATGGCGATATGGTCGCCTGGTTTAACAGCGTCGACAAAGGTGTGTCGGATCTGCAGTGCTAACTCTGCAAGTTGTTGGTAACTCATGCCACCATTTTGATCCACTACCGCGACTTGGTCTGGAGAATGTAGAGCATGCTGAGCAAAGCCAGAATGCAAATACCCTTTAGCCTGCTCTGTCTTGGTATCGTTTAGCGCTGCAATATGCGCTTGTGTTTGCGCTGGCAAACTCACTGGGCTAGTGGACTGCCACAGGGCATCGTTATTCGCCAGTGCACGCAGTAGCTCACAAAATGCTTGATGTGCTTGCTCTATAACACCATCTTGGAAAATGCCTTGGCGGATGTCCCAGTCCACAACCAGTTCACCAGCACGCTCTGTTGCTTGGCAATCTAACCACACTTGAGGTGTTTGAGTTATACCGTAGCGAAGCTGCGCGTCGTGCATAAATTGGTTGCTATCTAGTTCATCACCAGATAAACCTAGGGTACTGGTGTAAACAATCGGCACTATGGTGTTGCTTTGCTGGTTTTGGTTCATCGCACGCAGTACTTCAACGCCTGTAAAGTCGCTGTGTTCTAAGTCGCGCCAAAGTTGCTGCTGCAACTGACTTGCGCGCTGCGCAAAGCCTGCTTGTGGATCAGGCGACACACCCAACACATTAACAGCAATAAAGTCACCGACCACACCACGCACATCAGGGTGCACATTGGCACGGTTAAGCATGGTGAGGTTCAAACAAAAATCTGGGCGACGTGACCAGCGGCCAATCACCTCTGTAAATGCCGCCAGCACAAGGCTAGAAGGCGTTAATTTATGACTTTTTGCGCGCTCACTAAGGCGCTGCCACAGGTCAGACGCTAGATTAAAATGCAAGCGAGAAAATGACACGTTTTCGTCATTACCCGTGTTCTTTGCACGCGGTAACTCGGGTGGTGCAGGTAGTGTTTTAATACGCTCTAACCAATAGGCTTTGTGCTGCTCATAGCGCTGTGCTGTTTTTGGGTGTTCTAACAGGGCTTTGCGTGCGATCACAATGTCGCGGTAAGACACACCCAGAGGCGCAAGTGTGCGCTCTGGATGGTTGTATAACTCACCGAGTTCGGCGAGCATAATTTGAATGCTGGCAAAGTCAGCAATAAGCAAATCGATAGAAAAATGCAGTATAGACCCTTCACCAGTTTGGCTCAGGTGTAAGTCATACTGTGGCCATTTATCCGGTTGATAGTGGCGGTGCGCCAGTTGTTCGCGAAGATCTAAGAGCTTATCTTGGCGAGTCTGTGGGTCACACTCTGCAAACTCATGGATACGGATAGCCTTTGGTGTCACCTGTGCGACAATTTGCTGGGTGCCATCAAGGTTGATGATGGCGCGCAGCATATCATGGCGTTCAACCAACTTGTGCCATGCTGTTTGCAGACGTTTTGCATCAATATTCGGCAGGTCCAATTCAATGTAACTGTGACAGCCAACGCCACCGTACTCGACGGCATTATTGCGGCCAACTAAGTAAGCGACCTGTAAATCTGTCAACGGAAACGGCTGATGGCGATCGGCGTGATTCGGTTCGATGGCCGCCATAACTGGGTCGCTTAAATAGTCGATAAGCGCCGCCTTGTTGTCTTTTAATTGTGTTTTAAGTGCTGGCGTCATGACCCCAGCAGGGGCCTTAAATTTTAAGTTACCTTGCTCGGCCCATAGGTAAACGCCGCGACTTTCAAAATCAGCGATAATACTGGCGATGGTCATATTGTACCCTCTTCAAATAATTCATCCGTGTCACAAGTTGTGCCACCGAGCTCGCGCCACGCGTGTGTTATGGCGGTAGCCAAGCTGGCAATGCTTGGGGCGCTAAATAGCGTTGTGAGTGACAAAGATGTAGGAATAATGTGTTGTTGTTGCAGTGTTTGGATTAGCTGTGTTGCGCTTAAACTGTCACCACCAATGGCAAAAAAGTCGTCATGGCGTGAGATCTGGTCGCGTTTTAATAGTGTTTGCCAGATCTCGGCAAGTTGTTGCTCAAGTTCGCCTTCTGGCGCTTCAAACTGGGCTTGCTCCAGCTCTAATTCAATAAATTCATTGGCCAACTGCTTGCGGTCTATTTTACCGTTGGCGCTAAGTGGCAATGCTGTGAGTTCTAATAAATGGCTAGGCACCATGTATTCAGGCAATTGCTGCTCAAGCTGTGCGGTAATTGTCTGTGCATCCAGTATGGCATGGGGTGTTTTAACAAAAGCGGCAACAAGCTTTTTCGGCTCGCCAATTGTCAGGGCCACACCACGGCTTAAACCTTCAACCTGAGCCATAGCCGCATCAATTTCACCTAGCTCAATTCGGTGCCCGCGCACCTTGACTTGATGATCAATTCGACCCAAAAACTCGAGGTTGCCATCCGGCCAGTAGCGGCCAAGGTCACCTGTGCGGTACCAGCGCTTGCCGTTTGCCATGACAAACCGCTGTGCGGTGAGTGTTTCATCGCCTCGATAGGCACTGGCAAGGCCAACACCGCCAATCCAGAGTTCACCCGCCACCCAGTCTGGGCAATCACGGCCAAATGGGTCTACCACACGATACGTTTGATTGGGCAGAGGCTTGCCATAAGGGATCGATGCCCAATGGGCAGGAAGATCACCTTTGACTTCACAGCTGTTTGACCAAATTGCCGCTTCTGTGGCGCCGCCCATGGCAATTAATGGGATCTCTGAGTACGTTTTGGCCTGTAATCTGGGTGGTAAATCTAGACCAATCCAATCACCCGATAACATCACTTTTTCGAATGGCAGCGAACGTGTATCGTTTTCGGCGACTACCAATAACATGTCGAGCAACACTGGTACTGAGTTCCAGATTGTGACGCGATGCTTGTGTACCAGTTCGAGCCAAGTGGTCGCATCTCTGCGGTTTTCCTCATTGAGCAACACCACACTGCCACCGACACTAAGCAAGCCAAATAAATCGTAAACAGACAGGTCAAAGTCGAGTGCCGACACGGCGAGTACTCGGCTGCTACTGTCAATGGCGTAGTGCTGATTTAGCTGGTCAATGGTGTTAGCTGTCGCTTGATGACACATTTCTACCCCTTTTGGCTCACCGGTTGAGCCAGAGGTGAAGATCACATAGGCAGGTGCATCGCTGGCCACTGTCAAGGGGGTTGCCAGTGGCGATAAGTCCGCAGCATCTGCCACATTAATGCGAGTCACACCCTGTTCAACATCTTGGTTGATGTGTGCCTCATCCGTCAGTACCCAACGAATTCCCGCGGTGCGATGAATTTTCGCTTGGCGGCTGGTGGGTTGGTGTACACCAATTGGCACATAGCAGCCTCTCGCAGCCATAATGCCAAATACGGCTGCTACCTGTTCGACTCCTCTTGGCAAGCTTACGGCCACTGGCTCTCCCAGCAATAATGCGTGTTGAGTCAGTAAGTGAGCGATGCGCAGTGCTTTATCTGCCAATTGGCCATAGGTGACTGTTTGCGTATCTGTAATCAGTGCTACGGCGTCTGGGTGCTGACGGGCATAGTCAAACATAGCCTGATGTAGTGTACGAGGCGTTTGTTCCACGTCGGTGTTGTTTACACGGTCTCGTACCACTTGCTGAGCTTTTGGTAATGCATGACTAAATGGTGCGTCCGTTGATACCGCTAACTCGTCAAGTAGGGTTAAAAAGCGAGCAAACATATTGTCTAGCAAGTCAGCTGGGAATAGGGCGTCTACGGCATCCCAAGACAATATTAACTCGCCTCTGAACTCATACATTTGATGGTCTAGCCAAACCTGCGGTGTTGCCGATAACCCGCCATCGGTAAATTGTGGTAAGTCTTCATTGAATGAATCTGCAAGTAAATCGTCAGCCATCCCTAAAGTACTGGTAAAGACAATGGGTAGTGCGGCTGCGGTGCGTCCCATGGTTCGGCTACGCTCTCTTTGCACCCACACAGAGGAAACCGCACGATGCTCAAGTACATCCGCAAGCTGGTTTTGCAGCTGCTTTGCCTGATGCGCAATGGAATTTTGCTCATCAGGGTAATAGGCCAGTGGCGCTAGCGAGGTAAAGTCGCCCACAATACTGCCCACTTCTGGGTGTACATTTTGGCGGTCAAATAGGGTCAAATTTAACGTATGCGCATGGCCACCACTGTACTGACTCAGTACTTCCGCATAGGCGCTCAGGACTAATATACTCGGGGTCACGTTATGCGAACGAGCCGCTTGCTTAATGGCTTGCCACTTAGCTTTTGGTAACCGAGCGCTGCGACGTGAGAATTCACTGTGTTCAATATGCAATGGATCTTGTGCCAATGGCAGCGCTGCGGCATCTGGCAGCGTCGCTAAACGTTCTTGCCAGTATGCTTGTGCTTCATCGATTGCTTGCTGACTGTCTTGCACTTGCGTGACATAGTCTCTAAAGGTCAAAGAAAGTGGTGGCAGCTCTGTATCTGGCACTTGGTATAAAGCCGCAAATTCGCGCAATAGCAACATGATGCTATAGCCGTCTAAAGTCATGTAGTTAAACATTAACGCAAGGCGCGAACGTTCAGTGCCTTCGGTTTGATAACGGGCAACCTTCATTGTTATTGCATCATGTACATGCTGGCTATTTTGGGCTTGCCACCAAATGTTAATTTGCGCGCGCGCTTGGTCCAAACTGGTGTAAGTCGACGAGTCGATATCCAGTTTTGGCACTAGGCTTTGCTGTAACACAACCTGTTGATTATCGTCGCTCACTTGAGCGCGCAACATGTCGTGACGCGCGTATAGTGTTTGCCACGCGTTCATCATTTTCTCGATATCAAGCGTTAAGCTATCGAGTTCGAGCAAGTAGTGGGTGCCACAATTAAGCGGGAAGCCTGGTGTTTGTCCTAACCAATATGCACTTTGTACTTCAGTGAGCGCGAATGGTTCAAACTGTTGTTCGGGTTTGGCCACAATTTGTTGGCTGTGAGCGGCTTGATGCGCCTCTAGCGTGGCTGCAAATGCGCCTAAAGTTGGGTTGGCAAACAAAGTACGCAAAGGCTGCTTAGTCGACAACCCTTGCTGGGCGAGCTGAGTTAGAAATTGAGTCGCAAGCAGAGAGTCGCCACCGAGCGCAAAAAAGCTGCTTTCTAGACCCATTTCCGTCACGCCCAGCAAGTCAGTCCAAAGCTGGGCGACTTGCATTTCGTTATCTGTTTGCGGTGGCGTTATAGCCACATCAACGGCACTAAGCTGACCGTCAAACTGCGCGGCAAGTTGTTTTCTATCTACCTTCCCATTGGCGCTCAGTGGCAGTACATCCACAGCCAGTAAATGACTCGGAACCATATAATCCGGTAAGGCAAGGTTAAGAGCGCTGTGCACCGCATCAGTGTCTAGCGCCATGTTTTCGTCCATGACTAAGGCCGCCACCAACATTTTTGGCTCACCGAGAGTTAAGGCAACACCACGAGCAATGCCCTCAATGCGGCCCAAAGCGGTATCAATTTCTCCCAGTTCAATACGGTGACCGCGCACCTTTACTTGGTGGTCAATTCGCCCTAAAAACTCGAGGTTGCCATCTGGCCAGTATCGACCTCGGTCGCCAGTACGATACCAGCGTTTGCCCTCATAATGGACAAAACGCTCAGCGGTGAGTTTGTCATCGCCGCGATAAGCGCTGGCAAGACCAACGCCGCCTATCCATAGCTCACCGGCAACCCAGTCTGGGCAATCGCGCCCTTGTGCATCGGCCACGCGGTAAGTTTGGTTTGGCAGTGGTTTACCGTAGGGAATAGAGTTCCAATGGGCAGGAATATCACCTCGTACTTCACAGAAATTGGACCAAATGGCCGCTTCTGTTGCGCCGCCCATGGCTATAAGGGGGATGCCAGCTTTGCTTTTGGCCTGTAAACGCGGCGGGATATCTAGGCCAATCCAATCACCCGACAGCATAACTTGATTGAAAGGCAGCTGCCTGTCATCTTGCTCTGCAACAACAAGCAACATGTCGAGCAGGACAGGGACAGAGTTCCAGACATTGACATTGTGCTGGTGAACGAGCTGTAACCACGCGCTGGCATCGCGGCGGTTTTCATCGCTCAGCAACACAACCTGCCCACCCGCTCCGAGTAAGCCAAAAATGTCGTATACAGACAAGTCGAAATCCAATGCCGACACCGCTAACACGCAGCTGTGATTGTCAATGTTATAGGCTTGATTGAGCTGATCTATGGTGTTTACGGTTGCTTGATGGCACATTTCTACGCCTTTAGGCTCACCAGTAGAACCCGAAGTAAAAATGATATACGCAGGTTGATCAGGAGACACCTCCACAGGCTTGCAAAGCGGCGCACGCGCAGTAGCAATATCCAGTCTTGTCACCGAGTCGATGGATTCGACGTCCAAGTGCTCGCTGTTGGTCAGAGCGAGTCGAATCCCTGCTGTACGATGAATTTTTGCTTGACGGTTGGCTGGCTGATGTATCCCGATTGGTACATAACAACCACCCGCAGCCATGACGCCCAATACGGCTGCAATTTGATTAATGCCGCGTGGCAAAGTAACAGCAACCGGTTCAGCCAACTTGAGCTGGTGTTGCTGTAATAGGGCTGCGATGCTTAATGCCTGCTCACATAACTGTGCATAATTGACAGCCGTGTTTTCAAATATCAATGCAGTATCGTCAGGGTGCTGTTGAGCGTGGGCAAAAATAGCATGATGCAAAGTGCGCGGTGTTTGTGGACGTTCGGTGTTATTTACTGCTATGCGGGTATGTGCTTGTGCATTAGGTAACGGTAAAGACAGTGCTTGCTCCCAGCTGCTGTGGCACAGCGCATTGAGTGCGCTCACATAGCTGATGAACATGTCATCAATCATATCCGTAGGGAAGAGTGCATCCACTGCATCCCAAGATAAAATCAGTGCCCCGTCAAATTCATACAATTGGTGGTCTAACCAAACCTGTGGTGTTTGCGACAAACCGCCAGGTACAATCTGAGGGAAATTGCCGGTGGAATTTTCAAACAAACCACCGCCAAGACCCAAGGTACTGGTAAATACGACGGGTAGCGCCGCCGATGTGAGGGTGCCATGGCGTGCTTGTTCACGCTGGATCCAAATCGATGAAATCGCTTTGTGCTCAATGGCCTGTGCGATTTGAAGTTGGGCTTCTTGCGCTTGCGCCAGTATCGAGTTGCCCGCATTGGCACGAAATGCAATGGGTGCCAATGTGGTAAAGTCACCAAATACTTTGTTGATATCGTTATGAACGTCTTGGCGATCGAACAAGGTTAAATTGAGCGTGTGGTCGTCTTCGCTCCAACGTCTCAGTACATTGCTATAGGCCGTTAATAATAAAACTGAGGGCGTGATGCCATAAGAGCGTGCTTTATGCTTGAGAGCTTGCCAAGTATCGGCATCTAGTTGGGCTTCACGGCGCACAAATTCAGGCGTGGTAATACTTTGTGGGTCTTGTGCCAAAGGTAATTGTGGCGCAGGTGGGAGGGTTTTTATCTGTTCACGCCAGTATGCTTGCGCGGCTGCATACTCAGCATCATCGTGTTGCACTTGGAGCACGTAGTCTCTAAACGAAACATTGATCTCAGGTAGGTAATAAGCGGGATCGTTATACAGGTTTGCAAGCTGATCTAACAGCAATTTAATACTAAATCCATCGAGTGTTAGATAGTCAAAAATGATCCCTAAACGGGTCTTATTCCCCCCATAATGCACTGCACAAATACGATGATTAGGTAACGTCACCGACTCACTTTGGTCGTGACTTTGCTGTGCTTGTTGGCAGATCTTACGCCAAAATTGATGGAGATGATCTCGTGCCGCATCACTATGATTGTTTGTTTCTGAATTCAAACTTACTTGTGCAATAGACATCGCAGGTAGATGTGAGAGTAGTTGTTGTTGACCCTCAGGGGTGATCACGGCGCGCAGCATCTCGTGATGCTCAACGAGTTGATCCCAAGCCTTTGCCATGCGTTGCAGATCGACGTTTTCACCCTCTAACTCAAGTAAATACAAGGTGCTACAGTTGAGCGGCAAGCCCGGTGTTTGGCCCATCCAATACGCGCGCTGCACTTCGGTGAGTGGGAAAGGTGCAAAACGATTATCTAGATCTGGTACAACTTCAAGTTTGGGGGTCGACACGATGCTGTCTAAGCGCGCGGCATAAGCACTTAATTGCGGAGCTGAGAATAGGTCGCGCAGTGGTTTGGGAGAGGCCAAACCTTGTTGCTTGAGCTTTGCGATAAGCTGAGTGGCGATCAAGCTGTCTCCACCTAGTTCAAAGAAGTGGCTTTGCTGACCAATTTGCTCAATTCCCAGTAATGATTGCCAGATTTTAGCGAGGCGTTTTTCGTTGTCTGTTTGCGGGGCAGTTAAGCGCTCAGCTGATTGTTGCTGTGTGGCTGCTAGCTGATTGGTCAGTGCTTTTCGGTCTACTTTACCATTGGCACTAAGTGGTATCTGTTGTGCAAACTCAATATGGTTTGGCACCATATAATCTGGCAGTAGGGTATGTAATTGACGTTGAATTGCCATGCTGTCTAGCGCACTTTGAGGTGCCAAGACCACAACACTCGCGAGGCTTTTGGGTTCGCCAATGGTAACTGTTACGGCGCGCTGAACACCTTCGATGTTAGCTAGTGCGGTATCAATTTCACCCAGCTCAATACGATGCCCGCGTACCTTCACTTGATGATCGATGCGCCCTAAAAACTCCAGATTGCCGTCAGGCCAGTATCGACCTTGATCGCCAGTGCGGTACCAGCGCTCGCCATCTTGCTCAACAAAACGCGCGGTGGTTTGTGCAAGGTCACCACGATAGCAAGTCGCCAAACCTATGCCACCAATCCACAGCTCTCCCGGCACCCAATCTGGACAGTCATGGCCATGATTATCAACAACTCGGTACTTTTGGTTTGGCAGTGGTTTACCATAAGGGATTGAATGCCAATGTAGTGGCAGTGGCGCTCGCACTTCACAGTAGTTTGACCAAATGGCGGCCTCGGTTGCGCCGCCCATCGCAATGATAGGCGGATTGGAAGCGCTGATATGCTGTAATCGAGGGGGTAGATCTAGGCCTATCCAATCGCCAGATAACATTACCTGTTCAAAGTTTAATGGGCGACTGTCTTGCTCTGCGGCGGTCAAAAGCATATCTAGCAATACCGGTACGGTATTCCATACAGTGACATTGTGCTGATGCACCAGCTCTAGCCACGCCTGTGCGTCACGGCGCTTGTGCTCATCAACAAGCACCAATTTCCCGCCAGCACCCAGCAAGCCAAAAATATCATACACAGATAAGTCAAAGTCCAACGCGGATACTGCCAGCGCGCAGCTATTTTGGCCGATTTGATAGTCTTTATTGAGCTGGTAAATCGTATTGGCGGTAGCCTGATGACTCATTTCAACCCCTTTAGGTTCTCCGGTCGATCCAGAGGTAAAAATGATGTATGCCGGGCTCGCTGGGTTGGTGATGACAGCAGATGCCTGTGGCTCGGCTTGCAGTGCTTGTTGAATGTCAATGCACTTAGCCGCAGGGTCATGTTCTGGGTCGTTCTGCTTTGCGATTACCAGTGTGATCTCGGCAGTGCGATGGATCTTCGCGCGCCTCGATTGAGGCTGGTGGGTGCCAATGGGCACATAACAGCCACCGGCTGCCAGTACGCCGAGCACAGCAATGATCTGCTCAGCGCCTCTGGGCAATGTCACGGCGACGGGCTCTGACTCGCGTAATCCGTGTTGTTGCAAATAGGCTGCCACGCGCAAGGCTTTGTCGGCAACGGAGCGATAGCTCAGCGCCTGGTTGTTAAATACTAAAGCGGTTTTGTCTGGGTGTGTTTGCGCAGCTTTAAAGAACGCTTCATGCAGTGTATGAGGTGTGTACGGTGCTGCGGTGTCATTTACGGCTGCTCGCTGTGTTTGTTGATGGTGAGGCAATTCAGCAAGGTGCTGCGCGTGCCATGCATCGTTGTGTGCTGCCAGTTTTTCAAGCAATGCGACATAGCTTGCAAACATGGTATCAATCAACGCCTCAGGGAAGATCTCGTCTACTGCATCCCATGCCAACATTAACCCTTCATCGACTTCATAGACTTGATGATCTAACCAAACCTGTGGGGTTTGTGAAATCATATAGTTAAATTGACCCAGCACGGTGTCCTGTTGCGACAGCAGCGGGGTGCCCAAATTACACGCAAAGACCACCGGTGCGCTCACTCCCTGCGCAAACCCGTGTTTGACCAGATCGCGTTGGATCTGAACGGCAGAGTAATCACTGTGGGCAACATTTTGGTGAAATTGGTTTTGTATTGCTTTTGCGTGATCAATAAAGCTTTTTGCGTCACTAAAATCGCAATCCAATAGTAATAAGTTGGTGAAATCCGCAACCACATTTTCAATGCCCGGATGCTGAGTTTTACGATCAAACAGCGGTAAGTTCAGGGTGAACTTTTGCTCAGCGCTGTATTTTGCAAGCACAGACGCATAACTTGTGACAAGCAACATGGCTGGCGTGACTTGGTGTTGTTGCGCGGTGTTTTTAAGTGTTTGCCACTGGGTTTTCGTTAAGGTATGTAAGCGACGAGCAAACATCGGTTTTGTCACGGTTTGTGGATCGCAACATAGTGGTAGCTGTGGGCCAGAAGGCAGCGTAGCTAAACGGGTTTGCCAGTAGGCTTTGTCTTCTTTGAGCTTGGTTTTATTTTGTGCTTTTTCATAGGCTAAGTATTTGGCAAAGCTCCAATTTGGGTCGGTCTCAAGTGTACCGCCATGATAAAGCACGGCTAAATCTTTAAGTAAGATGTTTAAGCTCTGTACATCGGCTATTAGGAGGTCTACGTCAAAGTGAATTCGACATCTTCCCTCTGGCAACAAACTCAGCTCCAACCCCATGGTTTGGCTATGCTCTATGCCCAATTTTCGGTGTGACAAGCGGCTACGAACTTGTTCTACCGCTTGCGTGGATTCATCAAGCGTTAGCGACCTAAAGTCATTGACTGCCAGCCCAGGTGTCGGCAGTGGCGAGTGCACCTGCTGGGTTCCTGATTCAGTAAACTGCGCACGTAGCATCGGATGATACTGATAAAGGGCATGCCAAGCTTGCTCAAGTTTGAGTGGATCGATGTCTAGATTATCTACCTCTAAGTAGGCATGACACCCGACGCCACCGAGTTCTTGGTCGTCTTGACGACCAATCCAATAGGCGTATTGCACGTCGGTGAGTTCAAACTCGGCGTATGGGTCGATATTGGGCAGTTGCGGTGCTTGAGTAATTTGAGCCACAGCGCTTGCTTGCGAGCACAAAAGGGTTATCCAGTGGCTGAGTACGGGTTGCTCAATCAGTTTGGAAAAGGTCACCTTTGCGCCTTGTTTTCGCCATTGATTGACCAAACGCATCATGTGCATTGAATCTAAACCAAGTTCGATAAGGTTGGCATCAAGCTTGTCTTCAAGTGGCACTTGCACAAATGCTTGCACATGTTCTAACAGTTGCTGTTGATTTAATGGTGTGTTCTTTGTCAATGCCATTGGTTAGCTCTCCGCCTCTTCTAACGCTTTTTCATCAATGAGGTAGTTGGCAATACAGCTCAGTTTTTCGATGGTTTCAGTTAACTCTCTTTCAGGTTTTGATTGGTCAATTACGCCAGCGCCCGCTTGCAACCAAGTACGGTTGTTAGCACGATAAATTGAACGCAGTACCAAGGCAGAGTCCATAAACCCATCGCTATCAACAATCATTACACAACCGCTGTACCAATCTCTGCGGTTTGGTTCTAGGCGTAATATGGCTTCAATGGCCTCGCGTTTTGGGATACCAGATGCTGTAACGGCAGGGAATAACGCTTGAAAAGCGTGCCAAGGGTTTTTGTTTTTACTCAGTTGGCCACACACCCGTGATGCAAGGTGTTGCACACTGCCACGGCGACGCACAGCCATAAATTCACTGACTGAAATTGAGCTGGGCTCACAGATCTGTTCTAACTCTTCTTGGGCGAGTTTTACCGATACGGCGTGTTCTGCGATTTCTTTGGTGTCGTTGAGCAGTTCTTCACGCAGTTGTTGCTCTTCTTGTGGCGAACTACCTAAAGCACGGGTGCCAGCCAGTGGTTGTGTACTGATATAGCCTTTGTTGCTGGCCTCAAGCAAAGTTTCTGGGCTAAAACCGGCGACTGAAAAGTCATTTAATTGATATAAGAATGAGCGTGCGGGCGAATTGTTTAAGCGACCAAAGCGGAAGCTCTTGTTCAGGCATACACTGTCAGGTACGTGAATACGACGAGATAGTATGACCTTTTGATATTGCTTATTGCAGATCTCTTCAATGGCTTTGGCGACAGATGTTTTGTATTCGTCTTTGTATTGGGTGTTGATCTGCGGGGTTTGCAAAGGCTCAAAGTCAGCGATACTTTCAGCGTGCACGCATGATGTATCTGCTTGTAAAACCAAGGTTTCAAGGAGATTGAGGTCGGCTTCATTTAAAGCGCGCAATGTGGCTTGGTTTGCTTCTAGGCGCACCTCTTGTGCTGGCACAAATAACTGGAGTGCTTTGTCATGCTCTGTCCGTGATTGGATCCCATGAAATACACTGGCCAGCTCAAACTTGGCGACGCCATATAACCGCCAGTTTTCGAATTCGAGACTTTGTAGCGCTTGTGCCATCAACTCAGGGAATGACTCACCACTAAATGATGTTGTTTTTTCACCTTGCTGTAGCGTAATTTCGCAACCGTTCGAGTATAGTTCAGCTACTTTACCAATACCGACTGACCACGCTGACTTGCTCTCGTATACGGCTTTAAATGGGTTGTTGCTAAGCTCAGAAACAGTCGGGGCTAACTGCGCTGGAGCAGACTGAATTGAAATGACTTTTTCAAAATAGGGTGTTGACTGTGCGTGATTCATAGTGGTTTCTACATATTCTTCCTCAGCACGTTTTGCCAGTGCTGTTTTATTGATTTTTCCGACTGCGGTGAGTGGCCAAAAACTGAGCGAGATTATTTGATCCGGATACTTAAAGCGCGCAACTTGCTGCTCTTTGAGCAGCGTATGAACATCACTGAGAGAAACGGGCTGGTTTGAGATAACACATGCACAACTGCGCTCACCCAAATGCGCATCTGGCACGGGTACTAGGATGGCTTCATCGATATTGGGGTGAGCAAGTAAACGCTGCTCTATTTCGGCAACAGCGATTTTTTCGCCTGCTCGGTTAATCTGCTCTTTTATTCGTCCTTCAACAATCAAATTGCCGGACTGATCCATGCGTACCAAGTCACCCGTGCGATAAAACCCATCAGAGGTGAAGGCTGTTTGGTTATGTGCCTGCGCTTTGTAGTAACCCGCAATGGTGT
The DNA here is from genome assembly GCF_001625575.1 of Pseudoalteromonas luteoviolacea S2607. GTDB lineage: Bacteria > Pseudomonadota > Gammaproteobacteria > Enterobacterales > Alteromonadaceae > Pseudoalteromonas > Pseudoalteromonas luteoviolacea_E. Next base: position 9,921 of record NZ_AUXV01000020.1, on the reverse strand, counting down.
ATGGGCCTTTGGTTTGTAGCTCACCAATCTCACCTTGTGCAATAGGGTTGTCATGCTCGTCAACAACTCGAATTTGGTCTAGGTTGCAAAGCGGGCGTCCTTGGGTATGCGTCACTTCATTTTGTGGATCATCTAGACGAGTAAAACACAACAACCCCTCAGCCATCCCAAACACTTGTTGTAGTTGACAGCCAAGCACTTCGGGTACTTGCAAGGCGTGCTCAGATGAGAATTTCGCACCACCTACTTGCAAGAGTTGTAGGCTACTTATGTCGGTGTCATCCCATTGTTTTGCTTCAAGCCAAAGCTTGGTTAACGCGGGTACAAGGGCCGTGTGCGTTACTTGGTGTTGCTCAATCAATGGAAAGGCTTCGTCTGGCCCCGGTGCTGGGCAAAGCACAACTTTACCGCCTTGTGACAGTGTGCCGATAATTCCCGGGCAAGCCAGAGGAAAATTGTGTGCGATGGGTAAAACAGCCAGATACGTGGTCTGTTGATCAAGTCGACATAGCTCAGCGGAGGCTTTGGCATTGTAGTGATAATCGTTATGACTACGTGGAATTAGTTTGGGCGTGCCTGTGGTGCCACCAGAAAGTAACATTAATGCCGTAGAGGCAGGATCTATATGTGCAGCCGTTATAGCGTTAGTGCTGTCTAATTGAGACAGAGAAGTAAAAGCTGCTTTTGGGGCAATACCAGATACCAAAACATGTTGAATGGTTGGACATGCAGACACAATACGCTCGGCCATGGCAATGTAATCGTGGCCTAAATAGCTGTTAGGTACTATATACGCAATAGGGTTGCTCAGTTCACAAAGCGCTGCGATATCGGACTCTCGCTGCGCGGGCATCGCTAAAATCGGAATGATGCCCAAGCGGAACATAGCAAAACAACTAATCACAAAATCTAAGCTATTTGGCAGTTGTACCATCACATGGTCACCTGCTTTTAATCCTAAATTGTAAAATCCGGCACTGCGCGCTAATACATGCTGCTCAAACTGCGTGTAAGTGAGCGTTGTATCATCCTCAATTAAGGCGACGTTATCTGAAAATTGAGCGCGCCAATCTGAAACGAGGGTTCCAAGGCTTTGTTGTTGCCATATATTTTTTTCAATATATAGGTCTTGCTCAGCCTTTGGCCGGACTGGGGTATCTGGTGTTGTTTTCACAATAGTTCTCCGATTATGAGGCACGATCGCGGTGCGTGTTCTGGTTAGCGACAACTGCGAGTGTTATTTTTTTATGAAGTTTTCACGGCCTCAAAAAATAGGTGCTCGAGCAATTTGTTCCCACCCCTAAAAGTTGTTGTATGCCCCTATCGGTAATTTTTTCGGGGGAATTTGCCAAGGTTTATAGGGGGTCCACACTTATTTCCGATCTGGGGATTAGTTAACGGATGCGGGGAGAGCTATTAAGTTTACTCCAGTAGGCTTGCGGCTATTTTTTATTGCGATTAGATAAATCACTGTGTGGTGAAAGTTGCTGAAAAAACCAGATAAGCGCTTGAGGTGATGGCCTAGGTAGGGAAGTGTGCTACAGGTTTGTTGTGAAAATGAGCAATTTTACATTGATAAAAATGAATAAAATTGTAGTCTAAACTAGTCCTTTATAATTGATTTTGTTGGTAAAACTGGGACGTTTGTTTGATATAAAACAATGATATGTCAACAAACAGAGTTGTCGACAGAGTCATATTTGCATTGCTGGGCGATTTTAATAACTATGTGAGTTGGTTTATTCAGCCGATTTTTAACCGCATTTAAAGGAGTAGGTATATGCGTGTTGAGTCGCATGAAACCGAGGAAAATCAAAGCCCTTGGTCTATTATATTTGCGATCTGTACACCTCATAAAGGCAAGATGTTTATGGCTTTAAGCTTGATGGCGTTTGTTACTGTCTTTGAGCTTTTACCGGTATATTTATTGTTTCTTGCTATTCAAGAGTTGCTAACCCCGTTGACCGCATCTGCTGAGCAGTTATTGTGGATAGCCGCTGGTATTTGTGGTGCGATTATACTTAAGTCAGGGTGTTCTATGGGCGCCTACTTCTTCAGTCACCAAGTTGCCTTTAACGCTTTAACTGACGTTAGAATGAAACTGGCTACGCAGTTGGCAAACTTACCACTCACTTGGTTAACTGCTCAAAACCCAGCGGTGCTTAAGCAAAATATTCTGCAAGATGTTGAGCATATTGAAAACTTTATCGCGCATCAAAGTGTGGAGTTGTTCAACGCATTGTTGACACCAATTGTGGTATTTACGGTGATTGCATTTATTGACTGGCGACTTGCGCTCAGTGCTGTTGCTGTTGTGCCGCTGGCTTTTTTAGCGAGTGGCTTATTTATGCATAAAACAGCAGCGCAATATGAACGATTTAGCGGCGTATCGGAGGATTTAACCGCAACGTTAAGTGACTACGTTAAAAACATTCCACTGATGAAGTTATACAACTTGGATAGCAAACGCTTTGCTGTTTTAAACCGCAAATTAGGTAGCTACCACAAGCTCGTTTTAGAGCTCACAGGCCAAACCGTACCTGGCTGGACGCTGTACACTGCACTGTTAGGCGCTTCATTTGTCTGTTTACTACCCGCTGCAATTGGGTTGCACAGTACGCAGTCTGTCAGCACTGAGCAGGTTATTTTAAGTATGTTGTTAGCGGTGGGTATGCTTAACCCTATCATTAAAGTCAGTCGATTTTTTATGGATGCCAATGAGTTACTTGCAGGTGTTAAGCGCATCATGCCCATCTACTTATCGCAAAGCCCAGCACTCAATAACACGCAAATTCAAGCTGAAAAGAAGCATCCTCTGATGCAGTTTTATAGTGTAGATTTCGCATACCAGTCTCATAAAATTTTGCAAAGTGTGCATTTTAAACTGTTACCCAACTCATTGAATGTGATAGTGGGGGCATCTGGTAACGGTAAATCGACGCTGGCGATGCTGGCATGTGGTTTGCTCTCTCCTTCGTCGGGGCGAGTCCAAATATATGGGCAAGATGTTTCAATGTTAACCGACAATGCACGTGCCCAGTTTATGAGCGTGGTGACACAGGAGTGTTATTTGTTTGAGGGCTCGCTGCGCGAGAATATTTTGTTTGGCCGTAGTGGAGTTAGTTCTGAAGTGCTCGAACACGCTATTGTTGCAGCTCAGTTAAAGCCATGGGTCACGCAATTACCTGACGGGTTAGACACACCTGTGCAAGTGCGAGGACAAAACTTATCGGGTGGCGAAAAACAGCGTATCGCTATCGCTCGCGCGCTGGTGAGTGAAACACCCTTGGTAATTTTAGATGAACCTGCTGCTGCCATGGATAATGTCACGCAATCTAAGCTTTATCAGGCCATTCAAGGCCATTATCCGAATACGACATTTTTGATTATTACCCATAAATATTTAGGGCTAGAAAACACCGGACAGATCTTTGTTTTAAAAGATGGCCAAATTGCCTCGCAAGGCACTCATGAAGCTTTGCTTGCACGATGTGACTACTATCGTGAATGTTGGCAGTTACAAGAAAGTGACAGTGCACAACCGAGTACCAAAGGGCATCCGCTAGATTTCCAACAGATAAGTTACGAGATATAAATGGATAAACAAGCATCATTGAGTATTGGTCGAATAATCGCCCATGCCGGCGCAGGAAAATGGAGTTTTTATACGGGCGTCGCTTTTCGTGTATTGGAACGTTGTGTCGCGATTGCGCCGCTATTGTTATGTTTTTATTGGTTGCAACAACAGTTTTCGGCAACGGCACAAAGTGCCCCATGGCTGTCAACGCCAACGGACTATTTGATGGTTTTGGGTGGCTTCTTTTTAATGCAACTGGTATGTGCCTATATCGGCCAATACCAGAGCTTTGTGGGCAGTTATCGAGTTGTACATGCTTATCGAATAAAGTTGATTAACCACGTGAGGCAGCTGCCCCTTGGACGCATGCGCCGCACTCACAGCAGTGAATTTTTAGAGTTGCTCACAGAAGATATTAAAAAAATAGAAAGCATATTTTCGCATATTGCCCCTGACTTGATTTCGGCGTTGGTGGCCCCTGTGATTGGCATGGCGATTTTACTTTTTGTAAATCCTCTGTATGCACTAAGCGCTTTAATATCGCTGCCATTTGCATTTTGGATAATGCAGGTGTCAAAGCAAAAATTTGCACAAGTAGCCAGCGCCAAGCAGCAATCATATCGCCAAAGTAGCAGTATGATCACAGACTATGTTGAGGCGTTAAAAACCCTCAAATTATACGGTCAAACAGAGACTTGGCTAACGCGAGTGGCTAAACAGTTAGAGCGCACGAAACAGCATAGTTTGCAAGTTGAGATGTGGGGGGCTGGGCCGGTTTTAACCTACCGAGTGATGCTCAATATGGTGCTCACAGTGTTTGTCATTATATTGGCGATGACTTTACCTGAACATCGCTTTACTGGCATAGACTTTACGACAGTTTTGTTTGCTCTATTACTGGTGAAGCTACTCGAGCCACTTTATGAAGTGGGGGAGTATTTGACAATACTACGCTTGGCTGTGCAGTCTGAACACAAAATCGAGTCCATTCTAAATGAGCCTGTGTTGGTGGAGCCGGATAACCCGCAGCGGCCTGAGTATTTTGATATTGAACTCGACCGTGTGTCATTTAAGTATGGCAATAAAAAGGTCATTGATGGGGTGAGCTTTCGAGTTAAACAAGGGACAACAACCGCAATTGTTGGTGAGTCAGGCAGTGGTAAATCGACGCTGTTAAACTTGTGTGCCCGTTTTTTTGACCCGAGCTCAGGCTGTGTGAGAATAGGCGCGTCAGACCTCAGAGACATTGGCTCTCATGGCATACATCAAGTGGTTAGCATGGTATTTCAGGATATACAGCTGGTGGATGCGAGTATAGTTGAAAATATTCGCATTGGTCGACCAGATGCCAGCGACGAAGAAGTAATGGATGCGTGCCGCTTATCCAATTGTTTAGAGTTTATCAACAAGTTGCCAGAGGGAATGAATACCCGTGTTGGTGATAGTGGATTATTGTTGTCTGGAGGGCAAAGACAGCGTATTGCCATTGCCAGAGCTTTATTGAAAGATGCACCTATAGTACTGCTCGACGAGGCAACGTCATCGCTTGACCCCATCACCCAGGCTGAGGTGGTCAATGCAATGGGGAACCTGTTAAAGAATCGCACCGTGATCACCATTGCTCACCGCCTTTCTAGTATTGTGGATGCCGACAATATTATCGTACTTGAGCAAGGCAAAGTCGTAGAGTCTGGCAGTCACCGTTGTTTGGTGTCGCTCGGTGGACATTATACGAGTCTCTGGAAAGCGCAGGAAGTGCAAGTGGCGTAAAGGGGATTTACAACCGCGCTTTTCTATTGGCGAAGGGCGCCACTTCCTCTGCATGCAAGTTATCGTGTTTCTCTTTAGATTTCTTTTTAGCGTGTCATTATCTAATGAGTTTAATCCCAAGGATGTACGCGGAGGTAGCGGTGATAAAGCAACTGGGAGCAATAAGTGCAGCAGTAATGTTACTCAGTGGCTGTGTGCAAACACAAAATGCACGCACCATGGAAATGTTTAAAAAAGACAGTGCACAGTGTTATAACCGTGCCACGATGCCACATACTTTTGTAGTGGATGCCCACAATCACTTTCGTCCGTTTGGGGGGAATGCACTGCCCATCAACGAGCTAAATACCTACTTTGAGCGTCTAGGCATTTTGTTTGTTAACGTGTTTGGTATTGGTCAGATGGTACCTTTGGACTGTGACTACTTTTATAATTGCCCGACCGCACAGGTAAAGCCCAGTATTAAAAATGACTTTAGCAACGCCGCAAACTATTACGAACACGCACCGCAAGGCACTCATTTAACCTTGTCAATGAGTTTTCCTGACCTTAATGCACCGCAAGATATCGCGTACAAAATGGATCTGCTGGAGCATGAATATCCAAATACATTTACGTGGATGGGAGAGGTAAACTTGGTCAAACAGGCGTTGTTTATTAATCGCCATCGGACGACCGCGATTGAGAACATTGCCAAGTGGAATGAGTTTATGGCCAAGCTAAGAAGCCCTCGGGGCCCAGGCAGTACGCCAATTCCTATTTCTATTCATGCTGATATCGGTTCCAATAAAGAGCCTGAAAAGTTCCTGTATTTAATGGAAGCAGTACTAAAACAATACCCCGATAACCCCATAGTTTGGGTGCATATGGGGCTATCAAGAGAGCTTACCAACCTTGACCCTAAGCGCCATACCGAGATTTTATCTCGACTACTTGATCAATACCCTAAACTGATGCTGGATATTTCATGGCGTGTTTTATACGACGAGTACTTTAAACACGAAGCAATACGTGACCACTATGTGGCCTTTTTAAATCAATACTCCACCCGAATTCTGCCCGGATCCGACTTTGTAGCAACTGATACCAAACGCTTTAAACACTATGCCAAAGAAGTCGAGCTCACAAGTTACATCAACCAATTTTTAGACAATAACGCATTTCGCAATATTGCCCTTGGCCAAAACTACTTTGACCTGATGAATTTGGACTATGAGGCACCAGAGATTTGTATCAAGTAAACTGACCTTGCTGTTTAATTTATTGCTTATTCAATTTTTTAAGTAACAAAGGTGCGATAGATAGAGTTAATAAAAACGCGATTGTTTCCGCCTTATCTATGAACATTTTAAAGCAAATGATTTCTCAAGGGAAAAAGTGACGTACTTAATGTAAAAATAGGTTATATCCAATCTACAAGAGTATAACAAATTGACAGGTTGAAACGCTCACTCAACAAGGTTATTGTGAAGATCCATACTCGGTATGCTGCTAACGAGATACCCCTGCAATGAAAAGGGTGACAATCAAAAGGTATGTCACTGACCGAAATATAAAGTTCCTAGTCGTATGCATTTGCGAATTTACTTCAACTTATATCAATAGTTGTTAAATGGTATATCCAGAGTTAGAATGCCGCTCGCAATTCCCTTTCTGGGTACTTGGAGCAGCAGTAAAATTATAAATATTAAGTTTTGGCTGCTTATAACAACACGGAAATATAATATTGGATAAAAATAAACTTTTTGTAATACCAAAGCCTATAAAAAATCCTAAAATTCGCTTATTTTGCTTTACTTTTGCAGGGGGGACGGTAACACCGTTTACTTCATGGCCTCACCTTCTTAGTGAGAAAGTTGAGGTGGTTATAATCCAATTTCCAGGCAGGGGTTCTAGAATAAAGGAGAAGCCACACACAACAATGGCTTCAATGATGGCTGAACTTGACTTGCATGCTGATTTTATTACTGAGTTACCCTATATACTCTTTGGGCATAGTTTTGGCAGTAGGGTCGCGTTTGCATTGTGTTGTAGCTTTAAAGCCAAAGGTAGGAAATTACCTAATTACCTGGTGGCTTCTGCAAGTCGAGCAGCTTATTTACCCATAAATGGAAAAGCAATCGATAGATACAGCGACAGGGATTTCATAGCGAATATAGTTGGAATAAAAAATGTGCCTAAAGAAGTGCTGTCCAATGCTGAATTGATGGAGTTAGTGCTACCAGTATTGAGGGCTGACTTTTCGATTGCAGGTACATTTGTAGCTGATGAAATAAAAATGCCTTTTCCTATACTTGCTCTTTATGGCAAAGAAGATAAAGGTGTTACTGACGAGGGGGTTAATAAATGGGCAGATTTAACTTCGATTGGCTTTAAAAAAGCGGAAATACCAGGTGGTCATTTTTTCATTAATCAATATCGTGAAAATGTACTGGCTCAGCTCGAAAATATTATAGACGCTTGCACATTGATCAAATGATTAGTCTTTCGATAATATTGGGTTGCTCAACATCAATTATGGTTATTAGATAAGTTTTTGTATATGGTGTTTTAATTTCTGAAAAGCAAGTTTTGGCTTGATATTGGCATTTATCGAATCAGAACAAAAACACAGAAGTTTTAATTACTCTTGTTGCTTGTCAAGCGGAGTACTTCAATGTTCAGGTGCACTAACCGCTCAAGATGTGCAATGCCTCCCCAATTAGTGATCGTCGAAGGTGATAGCTTGATTCAGTTTTCATTTATTTTGGCATCCAATTCATCCAGCACATAACATTTCTTTTCATTTTGCGTATTTAAATGAGTGAGTCGCACAATCACTACTCGTTAAAACTTTGCATGCAGCCAATGGGCTTGATTTTCATAGGGGCGGGCTTTGTTTTAAATTATAGAAATATCTCCAATATTTATTTTTAGGCACTCTATTTTATCTAGCCCTAGTAGGGATTTGATGCTTACTTCAGGAATATTTTATTAAATAAAGGAAATCAACCAGAGATTTATTTTTACTTTCATGTGGAGCACTATGTTCAATTTAAATAACCAATAAACGTACCTAATGACTTGAGTGCATAGGCCAGGAAAATTTGAGTGCGCGATATTGAATATAATCTTTATGAAATTTTTGGAGGGAGTGGGTTTTTATTTATTGTTTAACCTATGTTCACATTGGTGTAATTATAGCAGTAGTATCTATTAGAGATTTAGAATGCTTTTTATTGCGAATTGCGCGATAAAAATATTGCGCAGCAACTGTGATTTACTTAACTTTAATGTTGTTTGTGGTTTGTTTTTATGGGTTTTCATATCAAGGTGCAAATTGATAGGTGTTTTAATTGTTGCTATATTTAAAATTAAATTGTTTTAATATGGTAATGTATCAATTTGGAAGGTGAATTCAATTTCTGTTGTATTTGTTGAATTTATCGGAATTTGTTGACCGTCCTTAGTTATCATATAAAATGATGTTGATATTATTTCATTTTTTATAAAGTTGAAAATAAGTGTGGCAGTTTTTTAGAGGTTACCAAGAACGGTGATAGTTAACTTTCGATGTTTTTCGTTTGTATATGATGCTTAGTTAATGGGGTGCTTATAAGGAATATGAGTCAATGGTATTTAAGCGATATGTTTTTTGGAAAATCTGCCAGTTAGTGAATAGAAAAACGAAGTGAAATTTAATAATCACTAAGTAAAAACATGGACTCAAATTTCCCTCCTAATAAGTAGAGCTGAGCTAAATGAGCGATAATTTTGCGTGATAGACCCATATCACCAGATAGATGAAGCTTCACTAAGTTGGTATAAAAAATTTTGAGGTCAAAGTGAAAGAAGTATATTCAAAGATTACAGCGTTGGGCGTTAAAGTATACCTAGAGGAGGGAGTTTTAAAAGCAAAAGCGCCAAAAGGAAAAATTTGTCCAGATGCCATTCAGCTAATTAAGAATAATAAAGAAGAACTAATCGAGTACCTAACTAGTAAAACTGTGGACAAGAAGGTTAAGAGAATTGATAGATCTAACAATACCGAAAGATTATATCCTTTATCTTTTACCCAACAGAGCCTATGGTTTATTGATAAACTACATGGCGGTTCTGCAGAGTATAATATGTCGGTCGCTTATGAGATTAAACCTGGCTTAGATATTGATTTAATGAAACAGGTGTTCAATACGATCATCAAGCGACATGAAGTTTTACGAACTGTTTATGTAGAAAACGATGGAGAGGTAAATCAGTATATCCGGCCGATGTCAGAGGTTAACTTTGAAATTACATTTCAAGATCTCAGTGAATACGAGGAAAAACAACAAGCCATCAGTAACACAATCATAGCTGAACGTAACAAAGCGTTTGATCTAGCGCATGATTTAATGATTAGAGTGAGTTATGTTGTGTCTAATCAAAATAAAGCTGTATTGGTCTTTAGTATGCACCATATTGCGTCAGATGGATGGTCAATCGAAGTGTTGGCGAAAGAATTTTTTATTCTTTATGACGCATTTCGTAAAGGAGGCGGCAATCCTTTACAAGAATTGCGGGTTCAATACGTAGATTATGCGCACTGGCAAAGA
>NZ_AUXV01000019.1 GCF_001625575.1 Pseudoalteromonas luteoviolacea S2607 | reverse complement strand
ACTTAGTATCCACCAAGCTAATTTGTCTACTTCGCGCTGTTGCCATGATTTGAACGCCTAACTTTTCACCGTTAGTTAAAGATAGGCGACACTCAGTTTTTTGCCAAATTTAAGGTGGGTGTCTTCTTAATTCGTTCACTGAGTTAGTCAGTGACTCGCCATTGATAAACTTATGCGTCAACCAAGTGCCTTTAAATTGCTTGTGCCAGCGTATAATTATGGCTTTGTCCGTTAGACGTTTTGCTTTTTTATCATCAACATATAGAACAATATGAGTATGATTACTCATCACTGCATACGCACACACATCAATACAGAACACCTTCGCAAGTTGTAGTAACTTCTCTTCAACCCACCCCCTTCGATGCTCATAAGACTTGCCCGTTGCTTTATCTTCTCCGCATAAAAACGCACGCCTTACGCATCGTGATATGCAGTGATAGTACTTAGTATCCACCAAGCTAACTTGCCGACTTCGTGCTGTTGCCATGAATTGTGCGCCTAACTTTTAACCGTTAGTTAAAGGTAGGCGACACTCAGTTTTTTTGCCAAATTTAAGGTGGGTGTCTTCTTAATTCGTTCAAGTGCCTTTAAATTGCTTGTGCCAGCGTATAATTATGGCTTTGTCCGTTAGACGTTTTGCTTTTTTATCATCAACATATAGAACAATATGAGTATGATTACTCATCACTGCATACGCACACACATCAATACAAAACACCTTAGCAAGTTGGAGTAGCTTCTCTTCAACCCACCCCCTTCGATGCTCATAAGACTTGCCCGTTGCTTTATCTTCTCCGCATAAAAACGCACGCCTTACACATCGTGATATACAGTGATAGTACTTAGTATCCACCAAGCTAACTTGCCGACTTCGTGCTGTTGCCATGAATTGTGCGCCTAACTTTTAACCGTTATTTAAAGATAGGCGACACTCAGTTTTTTTGCCAAATTTAAGATGGGTGTCTTCTTAAGTTTTCGTTCTTAAGTTTTAAACTAGTTTATTCAATTTTAACTTCATGTTTATCAATAAAATACCCAAACTTATATGAAACTGTAAATACACATATTAAGATCACCAAAGAGACTACAAACCTTTTCAACGCTTTTATCTTCTGTCCTCTTGGATTCATTATAGTAGCTAGAATATTTCCTAGCACGCTTAAAAATGAAGCCAAGAATAAGAATAATAGAAATAACCCTAAAATTTTTTCACCCATCTAATTACCATATATTGCTTTAGCATCACCTAATATTTGCCATACTGACATTGTTTTGGTATGCGTAACAACACCTCCAACTGAATAGCCCAATTTTCCGCTCAAACTATAACCATAATTACCATTTGTACCTCGAGTTACCTCTTGACCTGCTAATATAGCACCATGAGATTCACCAGAAAAATCTAAAATATTACCTTGAGTTCTACCATATTCTATTCCTATGCCAATATTCCTACCGGCATTTTCTCCTGTAGTTTTTGTAAATGATATCGATGCGTATCCTCCAATATCTGCTGTATCATCTCTTACAATTCCAAGTTCAAGCTCTACATCAGCCCCTTCAATATCAACCCCAAAGAAAGATAATAACTCTTCTGGTAGAGCCAAAGATATTCCTAGCTTCGATGTTTCATTCGATAATATCGAGCCAATATTCCTTGCCTCCCCATTAACCAAATGCATCATCGCAGCAGTTCTAGCACCATTAGCAAACTTACCACCGGTAATCGCACTCGCTGTACCACCAACAATAGCAGCCACCGTTGTCCGCCCGGCAATGGCTGTCCATTCACGGTTGTTCATATTAAACCCGGCATTGCCCATCGCCATTTTGGTAAAGCCTGCCGATACAAACCCATGGCCAAATTTACCACCAGAGGCAATGGAAGAAATACCGCCAACTAGCGCATGAGAACCAGCCCATTGTAACTGCTGCCCTAGTCTTAAATCAGCAAAAGTCTTTCCTGATTCTGCCGTAATGCCAAATGCAGTTTTAAAATGCTGCCCTATTTCATAAAACGCCTGAGCCGTTAAACCACCGATGACGCCCGCTTTAAATGCTTGAGATGGAGAGCCACCCATAGCTCTCGTGAATTCATAGTTCCACATTGCTGCGCAAGCCCCGACTGCTGGTCCACAAAATCCAGATGCGATATTACCCGCAATACTAACCACTTCCGCGCCAAATACTTTGACTGCAGCGCGGATAATTTGTCTATTAATCTTCTTAGTTACACTCCGGAGTAACCCACTAATCAAATACCCGCTCGGATCCGTATAACTCAACGGATTATTCAACACATACGAGTAAGCATTGTAATTCTGAAGATTCGAAGGCGCCTGCACCACCGGATCGGCCTGCATCACGCGTCCGGTATCTACATCGTAGATCCGACCATTCATATGAAGGATGCGATTGTCGTCTCCCAGTGCCACGGGCTCGTGCCCCGTATAACTGCGCAGGTTACGCGGTGTCGTGCCAAATAGGCCACTTAGATGGTCGCTGACATAATGCTCAGAGTATAGATCGTTGTCTCGCCCAACCGTCGACTTTTTACCCCAAACATCATATTCAAAGCGCTGAATGAGTCTGAGCTTATTGTCTGTAACCGTGATCACCGAACCTTGGTGATCTGTAAACAACCAATTGAGGCTACTAATGCCCGTGCTGTAGTACTTTTGTATCGCGTCGTTGCCAATGTAGCGCTTAATATGTGCCTGTTCATTGTCGGTGTCTTTCACAGTAAGCTCTAATGCGCCAACGTAATAAATGGTCTGCGTGGCATCAGCGCGCTTATAACGGCGGTTGTTCGCATCATACGCAAAGTAAACTGTTTCGCCATTGCCTTGCATTTCAACCGCTTTATTGCGACCAGAATACACGATTTTTCTGTAAGCGGATGAACTTCCACCTTGGTATAAAGCAACTTCATTACCATTTTTATCGTAGTCAAAGCGCTCTACTTTAGGGGCTGGTAGCTGCTGGCTCAAACATGCATGGCTGGTGTTGTCTACTTGTTCAACCGTGCGCGATGTTAATGCATGAAGCGGGTTACTTTGCGCCGCATAGCTATTCGTCCAAGTGTGATTGACCAACAACTCGTCTTGACCTAGGCCATCACACGTGTGTTGCTTAATAAACGTGTAATCGCTTTTGGTTTTTAAGTTGCCATTGTCATCGTAGCTAAATAGCACCCTGTCATTGATGGTCGTCAATCGGTTGAGGTCATCATACTGATAGTGGCGTGTCTGCATCGATGCCTGCGAGCGACTCAGTAAATTACCAAGCCCATCAAAGCGATAGCTATCATTTTGAATATAGTCTTTATCTACTGCTTTAATCGACGAGACCATGCCATTGTCGTCATAACCAACGGCCATGGATTGCAACCCTTTTAGGTAGCCCGTCACAAGGCCCCGTGCATTTAATGACTTCAACCTGAAATACACTTTTCCTTCGAGTTTGTTACGCGCTTCTAGCGTCTCAAACACCTGACCAAATTGGTAGTGCTGCACCGTACCGCGGGCTTCGATATAGGTACCATCAGACTTGCGTCGGTAATCATCAAATTGATAAGCCACCCGCCCATATTCATCAAAGCTCTTTTGTCTAATCACACATCGACTCTTCAATGGGTCCTGCATATCCGGATCACTGCTTGCTGCCAAACGCAGATCATACTGCTCGGTATTGAACACCACTTGCGTATTAGCATGACATGCCAACGCAGATTCAACAGATGTCAGGGTAGATACCTGTCGTCCTAGGCCATCATAGTAATAATACTCAGCCCAATCATTGCCTTGTTTAGCCACTTTTAGCTGGTGGCGGTCGGTTGCCGTATTGCCGTACTCCCAACTGCTGACACCTTCGATATGTAATGTTGCGTCACTGCTTGGTGACGAGGTCCATGACTTTATCTTACGGCCAAAGCCGTCGTATCGCATATGTGTGCTCACCAAACGCGCATCGGTTTGCTTAACCAGCTCGCCAAAGCCATTGTAAGCATATGACCAAGTCCCTCTATCAGCATCCTCCACTTTGACCTTTCTGCCTAGCGCATCGTATTGGGTGCTGATGAGTAATGTACTCGCCCCGGACTCCGCTGACGAATAAACCTGAGTTTGCAGCCCAGTAGGGCTATATTCGTAGGTCAAGGTATTGTCGCGCGTATCTAATACGCGCACAGTTTGACCTAACCCATTGGTGTACGTTGCAGTTGTTTGTGTTGTGATACCCGTGCCAGAGACTTGCGCAATATGCTCAAAGTCACCATAGGTGTGGGTCGTTGTTAATCCAGAGGTGGTGTCTTCGGTACTTATTACTCTGTCAAATTCGTCGTACAGGGTATTAATATCCGACTGTTTACCTGCCTCATGAGGCTTTTGTACTGTGACAACACGGCCATACTCATCATAGAAACTTTGGCTGGCCACCCAGGTATCCAGTACGGTGCGTTTTTCCTGCTTAAGTACACGGCCGACTCGGTCAATATACTGTCGCTCTAGCGTTTCACCATTAACAACAGTATGAGAGATAAATGCACAAGCCACGGCTTCACTGCCATCACACGCGGCAAGGTAACTATACGACTGCGCACCAGAAGGGTGATAGGTCCCGAGCTTTTGACCAAACGCATCATAGGTGACGATTGATTCAACGTTATTTACATCTTTGATGCGCGTTGCCTGACCAAAGCGATTTCGCTCAACCACTTCATCGCCTTTTAACGTCCCATCACATGAGTCGGCACTGCCATCGACGGCAAGTGCACAACTTTGTGCAAACTGCGTTGAATAAATTGCGTATCGCCCTGTAGCATCAAACGTGGTTTGTGCCATACGGGATTGTGATTCACCCGTTTCACAGTCTGTGGTGGTGCTTTTCACCCTAATCGTATTACCCCACGCGTCATACGTATGGGTTTTAGTCAGCTTTTCATCACACCCTAAGTTTGAGCCGACAATTTCATCTTTTAACATGTAGGCATGCGCATGGCCGCTACCATAATAAGTAAATGCACTGCTGAGCGTTTTATCGCCGGCATCTGGGGTGGAGTGTGTGACCTCTGTAGACTCTAAACGCCCCAAGCGTTTTTCAATCACATCTGTGCTGTAGGTGTTTGTAGTGGTTAACGTTTTTAACGCCTCCCCTTGCTCACCATTTACCGTGAACGCCTCGGCATCAAAATAGTCATAATTCGCCACTTGAGTACTGGTCACGTTGCCATAGGTATCTTGCAATGTGGTGGTTTGAGAGCAGTTAAACCCTGTGACACCAAGCGCTGAACTTAGTCGCGCCTGACACTCTCTGACCTTGTCACTATACACTTGCTTATAGTTTGCCGTGCCATCAACAACTTGATAGCTATTAACCGCCTTACTGATGAGCGTATTGTCGATATTTGCATTACTCATCCACTTTTCTGTCGCGTAAGGCATGCCAGTCAACGGGAAAGCTTGGTGGTAGCGGGTGTGGGTTGTAAATGTCGTGCCTTGCTTTGTGTGTGCCGTAGAGATTTTTTGGAAACCCAGCATACCACGGCCACCAAATTGGGCTTTAGCACCTTGGTACTGATATTCAACACTGCTCGTCGTACTTGTGTTATTGGTTGCAGGGCTGTCTGAGGTCACCTTGCTCACCAAGACCATTGCCCCAACTAAAGGCTGCAAACGTAACTTTTGCGCGTCAAAACGCGCTGTATCGGTGGCAAGGTCTTCTTCTGCATCTATATAAATATCTGCAAAATGTGCAGTATCTACAGGCTCGTCAGTCGTGAGTCGATATTGAATTTCAGTTTTATTCTGAGTTTGACCATGGCCACCTTGGTAAATTGCTTTGAGCATGCCATCCGTTGCGCGCGTGTTTGCATCCGTGAACACAGTAACTTCGTGTTTAGACTTGTGTACTAAGTCCAAGCGCATGTCCCCTTGCACGTCGGCAAAGTAGGCATAATCACCTTGCTCGGCATCAAAGTCTTGTAAGGTCAACTCACTCGAATCGTCTTTAAGTAATGAAAAGCCCTCTGGTGACCATTCATATTTTTGCCATGTCGAGCCTGTTTTATTTTTAAAGTAAAAATCAATAAACCCGTCTCGGTCGGTATCTGCAATAAGCGGCGGTAAGGCATTCGACACGTCACCTTTATTGCTGTCTTTATCACCCGCTTCTAATGTGAACACAGATTCAAATGAGGGGTGATTTCCCCGGTTACTGCGGTTAATCAATACGCGCCAGTAATGCGTGTCCGTGGTGTCATGCTTGCTCATATACGCAATATCGACCAATCCGTCATTATTGACATCCACAGGGGTTAAAAACTGTAAGCTATCACCACCAATAGCCATGCCTCTATCAGCCACCGTCGCACTGACAAACTGGTTCAAGTTGCTTTCGGAGTCACCTTCAAGGCCTTGGTTATAGTGCACCGTAATGGTATTGGCATTGGCTTCTTCACACCTGTCTGTGACTGGACAAGTCAGCGACATAATGTCTGCCAAGCCATCAAAGTTCATATCAAGCAGCTGCCAATCTGTGCCTTTTTGAGTAAAACGTCCCCATTTACTGCTCTGGCTAGTTTTCAAATTGGTCCCCAACGGGTAGTGCCCTAACCGTTTGTTCCAAAGGCTGACTTGCAGATCTTTACCCTCTTTGTCATTTTTAAAGACTAAGTCAGGGTAGCCATCACCATTTAAATCCGCCGCTTTAATTTCAAACATCGGCGTATTTTTATTAAGTAGCGGAAGATCAGAAGGGGCACTAAACGCATTCGTGCTGCTAAGCGTATATTGCTGCCAATAAGCGGCGTTGGTCGACGCCATTTTCTCAGACACAAAGTTAATCCAAATGCTTTGTTTGCCTTCGCCTTTAATGTCCATGGCCAGCATAGATACATGATCATCTTGACCTAAATGGTCATCAGAGTGGTATTTATCCGCACCTACCGACACACCACGTCTTATCTGTTGACACGTAAGTTCAGCACCGACGTCACTGTATGCACACAAGCGATAGTTTCTGCCATCAAGCTTTTCTAGGGTTATTTGCTCTGCGGATCCGTCACCTTGCGTATCGGCAAAGACCATACCAGCAATCGGTTTATCAGCCAATCCATTACGATGATAAGTGGTGTTTATCATAAACCTTGTATCAATCGCGTTGTATTCAAACCTTACAGGCTGCTTACAAACCTCAGAATTCGAGTGACTACTTGTAATACAATGTTTGACTTGTGTTAGGAAGCGTGCGCCATTGCCTGCGTCTTCAAAGATAAAGTCGTAGCGCCCTAAGTCTGTTTGCTCATGATTTGTGATAGAGATCCCATTAATTAGACCATCGTCACGCAGCCTTGTGCCTTCATTAACCGACATGCTTCTCACAAATGGGGCTGTGTCTAAGGCAATGGTCACAGTATTACCACTGTACTCAATCTTCTCAAGCAGCGGCAATGAGTCAGCGCGCGTGTTGGCCGCATCAAAGACACGTTTATAGGTATAAGTGATCTCGTTATCAGGGTTTCGCATATTGTCACTGACAGCACGCAGCAACCAGCTAAGGGTCTGATTACCATCTCCCCCATAAGCTTCAACGGTTACCCGCGAATTGTCTGTATCACCAAACGTTTTTATTGAGCCGTCTTTACCATGAACCTCGAAGAAGTCAGTGCGCTCACCTGCACGGCGCAATACGCGAATGTGGCTGTCGATTTCGGTTTTATATAGCGCCAAATGATCCGGATAGGTTTGATCAGACTCCGTAATCTCTATCAGTCGCTGGCCGTTTAAACAGTAGCGGTCGCCATCATCGTAATTGATGGCTTTAAACCCACCATCTTGCGCGGTTGTTTGACGACAACGCGCAATACTCTCTGCCGCATTGAGGCTCCAACCCAAAGCCAAAGCACTTTGTGGGCTTTGCGAGTTATAGCTCAAGCTCAACTCAGGCGTCACACCAGCAATGCCTGAAGGTAATGTAATTGGAATGGTATAGCTTGCACTGCCCCCTTCGGACACTCTAAAGCTACCCAGCGTGGCCGCCAATGACGCATTGGTGTCAGCTAATTCAGCAGAAATCGCGCTATGTTCAGCCACATTCACGACTAAATCACCAATACCAATTTCACCATCTGCCTGACTATCGGCAAAGTCTATGGTTAACTCTTGAGAGTAATTCGCACTACACACATTGGTAATTTGAGGCGCAGACGCCGGTGCGCTCAAACACGCCCTTGCTCGATAGCGATAACTACCGGTTTCATGCTGAACGCTGTAATAGGCTAAAAACTCGCCAACCTGCTCTGCGCTCACACGTGCAATTTCACGAAACTCGCCTGTTGACGACACACGTTCGTATAAACGATAGCCATCGACCTGCTCTGACGATGAGAATGTAAAAGTCGCTTTGCCCGGTGTGTGTTCATAAGTCAACGTTGGCGCAGGCAGCCCATCGGAGCCGTCATAAGGGAGTTTGCCCACCTCAAGTTCTACCCAGTCGCTGATCCCATCGCCGTCACTGTCTGTATCATATAGACACGCGCTGGTACCCGTGCACACACCATAAAAATAATGTAACGCGTTATAGGCAGCATCGGTGTAACGCGCACCACTGTGGCGTAAAATTTCAATGGCCACATTAGCATGAGTTTCTCCACTTTCTAGCGCGTTTACCCATTGCGCCTGCGTTTTACCGGCCAGTGAATTGGTCAACGTTGTCCCACTTGCATACTCAAAAAGCTGCGCCACAAACTGTGCATAGCTGTTCGGCGTTGTTGGCAATGCCCCATTGGCATTGATCATGGCATTGACCATTTCATTAAAGATATGGCCATGGGCAAGTAGGTAAGTCAAAAAGCTGACCTCTGCTTTTGACGGGTTTTTCTGCAATAGCATGAATACTGCTCTGGTCACTTCAAATGACCATGCGCTGTGCTCACTCGGTTGCCATTGATGAGCCAACCAGTTTTCGTACTCGCGAGAATAAGTTTGCGTAATATGACTATGTAGGTCTTGCCATTTAAAGGCATTGGCCCCCATCATACGCTTAGTGATGTCATGAACTTGCTCGTCGCCGGTAACAACACGCACCATCGTTGGGTTAATAATCGGGTCTTCATCACACTGCTCAGGAGATGCGGGCACCCCATTCGCATCAACACATTGCGGCGCAAATATTTGCGGTTGTGCCACAATGCCTCCGCTGTTTGGGAAGTTATAGTGCCACTGCACAGCTCCTGACTCTGGATTAACGGAGTAAAGTACCCCGTTTAATGTGCCTACATAGAGGTTACTTTGCTCATCGAGCTGTGCTTGCGCATTGGCAACCCCAGAGGTTTTAAAGAACCACTTTAACAGCATCAGGTTTTGATTAAATAGGTGGTCTACTTTATAAAAATGGGCATTTTCAGCGCCGAAGTAAATGGCGTCCTTCCCATTTAAGCTTTCTACCAGCGGTTTTGATTTCACTTCACCTAGGTGATTACTCACCTGAAAATGGTCTTTTTCTATCAGCCCGCTGATATTTTTAGACATATCAACAAAATAAGCTTTTAGGCCTTGGCTATCACCGATATACAAGTATCCGTTATTACTGTATGAAAATGGTCTATCTAATAAGACTTGCCCATCTGATGCAGCGCCATCCACTTGAATACCACCCAATAATGGGGCTGATTGACGCGTCACACCGTTGCTCGCTGTGACCGACACGCCCCCTGTGCTCAGGGCCTCACAAATGTCTTTATTGACCTTGCCCACAATTTTATTTCTCGAAACCGTTAACGCACTGTTACTCAAAAATTGCTTGTATCCAGTTTTACGGATCCGCACTTCCACTTCAGATTGGGTCGCATGAAACCCCATGCCGTTAATGGTTAAAGTACTCTCGTTTGGACACGACCCATTCGCCGCCTTAGAAAATGAGGCTGAGCTTATCACTGGCGGGATATGCTCAATCGTTAGCTGGTGTCCACCTAAGCATACGTCTTGACTATTACACGACACCACTTCATAAGTTCTAACCCCCTGTTCACGGGCACTTATGGAAAGCGCATGGGTCTGAGTTTGACCTTCTTCAACCACCGCTGCCGTTGCTTTTGCATTGGCAAGTCCAGGCCAAGACAGAACTTTATAGTAGTGTGTTGCGCCGTCGTTTTGATTGCGCCACTGCAAGGTGAAGTCACCGCCTTCTTGTACTTCGTAATTCACAAAGGCCGTGGCAAGGGGAGCTGGCGCTTCATAATAGATAACCGCGCTTCGATAATCACTCCATTGACTTTCTCTGTAGTTTTCTGTGCCTGGAGTCCCGCTGTAACCACGTGCGCGCACCCGCAATGTCTTACCATGGTGCTCAAGTTTGGCATTGATACTTTGGGTGTACGTTACACGCCCTGAAACATCCACATCGGCTAAGGAGAGGGTTTCATAGTGAGTAAAAGTAGCATCGCCAATGTGCGCTTCAAATTGCAAGTGCTCCGTATTCGCAAAGGCACTAAACTGGGCGTTATACTGACCTTGCGTATTAATGGGCTCCAATGTAAAGACAGGGACTTCAGGCCGCTTAATATAATTAACTTTTAAGCCTCTATACGTCGTTTCGACTTGATTACCATGATTGTCACTTGCAACAAAAGTTAGGGCGATATTGTCTGCATAATCTTCAGGGCTCGGTTGCCATTCAACGATTACTGTTGCGTTTCCACTTCCCGGAAGAACAAGGTTTACAGGCAGTGCAGGGGAAATCGTATAATCACTTTGAGGAATTACCTTATTGCCAACTTTGAGCTCTAGTGATTGTAATGAAGTTAGTCGGTCTAATAACGATGATGATACGTTCAATGAAAACCTGAACTTTTCGCCTTCATTAATGACAGCATCGGAAGCAGACAGCGGCGAAATGTAGACATTAAGCGCACTTTGGTAATATACGCTGTACGATTGGCCATATTCCGTACCATTTATACTTTTTGCATATACTGAGTAGGTAACTCTGCCAGTTTGGTTATGAGTATGAAAACCGAAACAATTCGACTTAGTGACATCACAGCTCCCAACGCGTTTATCAAAGTCGCAACCCGCCCTTGGGTCAAACTGACCAACCTCAGCACTCAAAAATTTACAAAAGTAATACTCACTCAACTGACCGATTGCGACATCAGCATGCAAATTAACAGGCATGCCAATTGCGGGGCGCGTTGGTGTCACAAAAAAACTATTAAAGATAGGAGCTTGCTCAACTCCAATACTTAAATCCGCAGTGACGACCTCTTTGTCGTCTGATACTGTTAAGGTAATGTCAGTGGGCTCAGTAATGGTGACCGACACAGTACATTGGATCTGGCTCGTACCAGTACAGTCTGAGTTAAAACTCTCTAGGCTGTTAACTGAGTTATTGACGGTTAAATCAACGGACTTGAGCTGTAAGCTGCCAAGCTTGTCGTCATCTTTAATATCTATGGTTAGCGTAACGGTTTCGTTTTCAGCAACACTACTTTTATTTGCACTAAAGGTTTGAATTACCGGTGCGGTGTTGTTTGCCAAGTACTTTGTGAGCACCGCGTCAGTTGACGCTTTGTTGCCGAGTTTATCTTCAACAAACGCTTGCCAACGCACCTCACAGCCCCATGTTTTACAGTCACTTTCGACAGTATCGGTAATATTGCAAGTAAGACTGTTGCTGGCACTAACCTGACATGCTTTATTGGCGTTGGTCGTTGTCGTTGTGCCATTTTTAGTGATGGTATAGCTGCGCGTGACATAAAAGCTGCTGATATCTTTACCGGCATCGGTTGCCTTAAACGATAATTTGACAGGGTTATCAGGGTTATTATCACCTACTCTTGGAACAACACTTTGTACACTGACCGTAGGGAGCGTTTTAGCAACGACATTGACCCAAGTTCTTGCTGTGAATTCAGAAATAATAATGCCTGATCCACTATCATAACCTGGATCCTCTAACCAATTTTCGTTAACCCAATGCCACCTCTCTTTGCGATACAGGTTTAGTATATAATTGCCAGGTTTCAAATCATGTACTGTAATACACACATCTAAATACGCAGGGTTGGCTAATCTATCGAGGCCAACCACACTATAGCGTGAAGTAGAGACAAGTTGGCCACTGGTATTGGTAATGTAAAAACGCTCACCCAATACCGTAGGGCTCACTCCTGTTATTCTTGGATCTCTGTGACGCCAGTGATGCTCATTCCTGTAACGCTCTAAGTTTTTCTTGTGGCTATAGCTATCCCCTTGTTGAATGGTTGCGCCATCGGCCATATTTACACAATTGCTGGCAGATACATTAGACGCAATTAACAGCAGGCACGAGGTTATCACCCCAATAATAGTTTGAAATACGCTCATAGCTCTGCGCTCCATGCTTGATTAAGGGTTTGTGCACTCTGTGGCTGCGAAGTCTTAGCGTCATCAAAGCTAAAGAGCGACATTGCACGCTCCAGTAATGAGTTACTACTTTGTGCGATGGGCAATTGTAAGCCATGCAGTCGGTTGCCGTCTCGCACCGCAAATTGCAACCATCCGGCACTGTTGGTATTTGGTGCACCAATGAATAATTCTGGGGTATCAATAACCTCGTTTTGTATTGATTGAGGAAATGCAAAACTACGCGGCTGCGCATTCAAATCATTAAGCGCATGGAGTGCGATATCCCCATTTGCGTAAAACACATAAATGCCATTTACAGCTTGGCTTTCTATTGGCGTAATGCCGATTTTTTGTAACCAGCTGAGATGAGATTGAGGCAAGGATGTGGTATCAACAACAATGGGGCTTGCATAGAGTTGGGCTTGTTTAACTTGAGTACAGGTATGCTGCGAAGATAAAACCAATGACACACTACACACCTGACTTTTACCACCAAAAATGCTCACTGAGTAATATAGCTTGTTATTATATAGTGTTGGAGGGTTACTTATCTCGCCTGAGAGAGATCTTTCCCATATTAATTGCCATTTTGACTCTGTCTGAGCATCGGGTTCATAGCGATAATGTACTAACTTTTTATCATGCGTAGCAAAATAAATCGCATCGTCAAAAGCAACTAGTGTTTTATGAATTATATCCTGATTAATATCATACAGCGGTTGAATATGCTCAGTTTTCGCACTTTTATTAACCACTTTCTCTGGTATAACACCCACAGTGATCTTGGTATACTTTTTTTGACCATTAAAGTCAGCAATACTCAATGTGAAAGTGGTTTCTTTATAAACATCAATACTGAGGCTGCCATGGTTAGGGTTTAAATTACTATAATTTGCGCCATGATTACTTGTAATAGACACTGCACTGGCACCTTGCACCACCCAGTTCAAAGTGACTGACTGAAATTTTGCAACTGCGATGTTGTTAGCATAAAACGCGTTAATGTCCGTTTCTTCTGTCACTGTACGATTAGACCCTTTCCAATCTGAACAGCCATAATTATGACACCCGCGAATTCGATAGGTTGCCGCGCCGGTTGAGAGGGGCACGCGATAAAATGCAGTGGTTACATTGAGACTCAAGGTTTGCCACTGGCCATTTACTAAGGCTTCTATTTGATAAAAATGTGCATCGTTTTCAAAGTGCCAAGCTAATAAATGGCTGTCATCTTGTGGCTTTATGGAGAAGTATTCAGGATGATTTGGGCTCAATTCTACTGGAACGAAAACAATCGCCCCGCCCGTTCTAATTGGCGTAAAGGCTTGCTCAAAAGTGCTTGCCTTAGCCAATTGAATAAATAACGTGGAGAGTAAAAAGAGAATAGTACAGTGTAGTAACTTCATTCTTAAATCACCAAACAACGAGTTAAATTTGTTGGAGTGAATTTAATAAAAAGTAAAAACCACTTTAAACTCACCTCCATGTAAATATAAGGCTGGCATTGTAAAGCACCAAAACAACACAAACAATATATAAACGAAATATTTAACTAAAATAAATATTTTAATATATTTAACCTTTATTATTTACTCCCGCTGCTACTATCATTTTTTGTTGGTCACATGCTAAGCTATCAGCATGAATTAATGACCAGATATTCATATTGAAACACCCGCTTTTGTATCAAATGTTATTTTGGAGCAAATATAGAGTAATACTGTGTCTAGGTTCACACCGTCACAGCCCAATCAAACAATTGCGCCCGAAAATGGCTCTAACAATACGTGCACATCAACATGAGCTCAAAATTGGTTTGGGGTTTTGTTGTTTCTCCACCGAAAGTTTCCAGTTAAAGCCAATTGAAATCAGCAAGATAAGAAAATGAAAACATATTTAACTATCTCACAATGCTCGATAACACGCTTTGAGCAAGTAATTATAAGTTGACGGATTTTAGTAATACCTCGTTGGCAAACCATAAAAATAAGCCCCTAACAACGGGGCTCATTACTTTCGTTACTTTCTATGCAATTATACCTGGAATTTCCTTACCAAAACCAAGGTCGACGCCACATGCTTTTGCTGCGGTATGCAGTACATCGTGCTGGTTGTAACCAGCGCCGAGGTCACTGACGACACCTCTGTTAATACGAGCACCGCCACCAGCAATGAGATAAGAACAAGGGTTTGCAGAATGTTTATCTGCATGCCCCATATCTGACGTTTCTAAAACAACCGTACTATCAAGTATGCCAGCCGCTTTGAGCTTTTGAATCAAGTACGCGCTTAAACTACCCAAATGACTACGCATCTCGGTGTAGTATGGATAGTTTGGTTGACCATTACTCCCACCATGTATCGCATTGTGATAGTGCCCTTGAAAGTTCAGCTCAGGGATCCGAAACTCCGCTTGGTGGTTGCCAAAAGCCAATGATACCGAGCTTGTCAGGTTGCACTGTAATGCAGCTACCGCGATATCCGCTTGCAGGCGCGCTTGTTGGCTGAATGTGTCAAAAGTCAAAGGAAATTCAGTATCATCGGGCGCAATACCGCATGAAACACCTCCGTAAAGATCATCTAAACGCCTTTGTGTATCAGCAATCGCATCTAGATGATCATTCATCCTTTGTACCTCATAGCCTGCGAGTTTGTTCTTAATCGCATTGGCTGCTGACATATGCGCATTCATAATAGGCGTTTTGCTATTGCTGCCTTGTGCACTGCCAAACACCATTTTATATACGGTGAAAGGATTCTCCTGAAACGGTAAGTGATTGCGATTATCTTTGGTTAACTGCCCTTGTCCATTGCTATGAACCCCCAAATTGAGATAGCGAAATGGCAGGTTAGGACCTAGGGCATTACCCATGGTTACGTCATAACTGTCACTGCCCCAATTTTGCGCCAGTAGAATTGGCATTCGACCATGACCTGCATTTGAATGTGACATGTTGATCATAAAATTACATTCAGTTTTTACTGGTTCATATCCTGCTGACATGACACCTAGCTGCATGTTGTCACCGCTGCCTGTTGGGTTCCAAAGCGACGCGATAGAACCTCCAGGTATATAAATTGACACTGTTTTATTTGGCAGCCCAGCACTTTGGGCATCCGCATCTCTTGCAAACAGCAAACCGGATACTAACGGCGAAGTACGGATCAACGCGGAAGAGATCCCCGATGCCATAAATACTTTCAGTAGTCTACGGCGCGACATCATCATGTTATTTAAATGTTCATCTTTCATTTTATTAACCTTCTGTATTGAGACCCGCACTAATCATTTCTTGACCAAGCTTTGCGATAACGCACAGACTTCAACGAACCAAATTTCTCTAACATCGCTCTAGGACTGTTTTGCATCATGGCATCTGTGAGTGTATCTATTTCGCACATGTAACCAATTTGCTCTGTTTCAGAAAGACGCCTGTCCTCTTCGCTAGACGGGTCGACAGAATCATGGCCTACACCCATCACATAGCGGAACATTTGTTGTGGTAAGCAGCTTTGAGCAGAGGAAAGATCGGCAATAACCGCACCTAACTGTTTAGCGCCATTAAATGCCACAGAATCACTGACTTCTGCATATTTTTCAGGAGCATAGAGAATACCCGACGCATCTATCACATTACCATTTTTATCATTACTTCTGATTTTGCCCACAGCATCAAAGTCTTCCATCCCGAATCCCATAGGGTTGATGTACTTTTCATGGCAATTAGAACATGGCTGACCTTCTGTTAAACTGTGGTATTTGAGTCGATTGGTTGTTGCTGGGTCTTGCAACATATCCGACAGCTCTGCAAGCCTTTGCTCTCTGGCTTCAAAGGTCCCCGCTGGTGGATCGGGTTGATCTTGGCATAGCATACGACGACGCACGCGTACCGAACGTAGAATCGGATGGGACTCAGCAACCTCAGCCCAACGAGACATAAATGCGCCATTCGCTAATATACCACCGCGCTCAGTGGTATCTACTTTTTGCATTTCATCACCAGTCACACCTGCAATATTGTAATGCTCAGCCAACAGCTGATTAACGAATGTAAAGTTTGCGGTATAAAGCGAGCTGAAACGCTCATCGGGTTCGGTCATGATGTATGAAAAGGTTTCGTTCATCTCTGCCTTCATCGCAGGCACCAATTGCGCAAAACCTGGATAAAAGTTTTGATCCTTAGTGGCGACTTCTAAACTCCCTGTGCCTAACCAACTACCAACAAAGTCACCTAGAACAGATTTTGCACTGTCAGCAAGGCGATTGGCATGGGCCGTAATATTGGCCTCATCACGCAGCTCATCTCGCTCAGCGGCCTGCCAAAGCTGCTGATCTGGCGTTGAACCAGTAAATGTATAAGATAAGAACGTGGCCATTTCCCAAGAAGTAAGCTCGAAAGCGTCAGCGTCTAATTCTGAGTTGCTCGGATTGGGCTCACCTAACTCATGACGATAAATAAACTGCGGTGAAGATAATAAGCCTTCCAATGCCAGCAGCATGCCGGCTTCAATATCTCCATTATGGAAAAAGCCAGTGGCAATCAATCTGTAATTTTGTGACTCATCTTGCGTTAATGGGCGACGGAATACTTTTGGTGCTAGTTCATCAACCAATTTATTCGCACAGTCTTTGTCCACCCCAGCACAGCTTAAAGCAGGTGAAAAGTCATTGTCTGCCACCCATTGCGAAACCTCCTCGGCCACTAGCAAGTAATTACTGTAATTAGACGGCTGCACACTGGCGTGGGTATTGTTAATGAAAAAGCCAACCTGCGAGTCAGGAGACAACCCGTCAGACACCTCAAAATTCACACCCAGTAGATCTTCGACCGTATTTTGATACTCAGTTTGCGTTAAGATCTTCAACTGCCTTGCCCCATATGCCACGGGCGCAACACCTACGTCACAAGTTAAAGGCGCAGGCCAAAGCGTTTGTAGATATGCCGCAATGTCCGTTGCACATTGTTCATCACACGCACTTGGGGTACCGTAAGGCATCGTAGTGGTAATGATATCTATCATGGTTTGTATATCTCGCTCAGTATTAAGCGCGGGAAATGAACCAAGCCCGCCAGCTTCTGAGCCGTGACAGCCTGCACAACCTGATTTATATAGCTGCATACCTCGGGCGATGGGGTCGGTTTGAGTAACCACAATACGCTCAATATTACTTGGCTCTGAAGGTACTGAATTGTTGAGTGCAATTACTTTGTAATCAAACTCACCTGACTCTGGTAAGCCAGACTCATAAAAGCTCGAGTTTGATGCCAGCTCTGCCGCAGTTTGCCAACTACCATCAAGAGGCTTAAAACGCACTAAATAATGCGTTTCATTATTGCTATTGTCGTTCCAATTTAATTGCGCTTTGCTATCGCTCGAAAGGACGCTTGCACTTAGCTGAGTAGGTGTGGCTGGCTTTTCTGCCTTTACAACAGGTTGAAAACTGTCTTGCTGTGCAGTTAAGAAAGTCAGATTAAAATACACTGGCACAGCTTCACCGATGCTGCTTAAGTTTGCAACGACACGTAAGGCCTCGATGCCATAATCCATGTCAAACGTTTTACTGTCGATGATCATGGGCGTTAATGCACTGACATTAACTTTGCCCGTAGCAAGTTTTACTACCAATACATCTAAGCTAACTTCTTGGTTAACTCCGTGTAAGCTAACCTCACCCGTGAGGTTTTGAATGGTTGGTATGCCAATCTCTAAGCTGCTCAGCAAGGTGTGGTCTACCTGAGTGCTGAAATACGCTGTAGGTAATAAATCCGTTTCAAACAGCAGATCTAAAATTCGACTATTCCTGATATCTACACCAGTCGACACGCTATTCAGATCTACAGCAAACTTAACAAGCCCATCTGCATCAATACTGCCAGATAACGCGGGCGCTTCACTACCCTGCGAGATAAACTGATTCAGCTCTGCAACGTGGTCTTTTTTTACTGATACATAACTCAATAGGGACTCTGCATTATCTAGCTGCCATAGGCCCGTTTCTGTTACAGCATCTGGAGGGGTTTGCCCCGAGTTTGTACAAATATCGCCGCTGAGGCTAATTACAACCTCTTCAGCTAGCCCATTTTTACTGGCAACAAAACCTAAACCAAATGATTGATTGGCATGAACCGTATGGCCCTGTGATGTGATAATACACCCCGTGTCATTGCAATCGAATTGGCCGTTCCAACTATTTTGCAGTGATATACCTTGATTCCAAGTGAGCTCGATTGACCAATCATTGAGATTTTGGTCTGCGTCGTTTTCAATGACGATTTCGGTTTTAAACCCATTGTTCCAATTATCTGGGATAGTGTATGAACACTGTGCAGCCTGAGCAAAAGGCACACTCACAATTAGACTGATACAAGCAGCAAACTTAGCGATTACGGGTGTCACAGACCAAGCATGAGTAGAGGCAAAAAAGCGTGGTAAATTATTGGATTTCATCTTCTTTCCCTCTTACTGCTGTGCTTCG
This sequence comes from Pseudoalteromonas luteoviolacea S2607, assembly GCF_001625575.1. GTDB lineage: Bacteria > Pseudomonadota > Gammaproteobacteria > Enterobacterales > Alteromonadaceae > Pseudoalteromonas > Pseudoalteromonas luteoviolacea_E. Next base: position 245,963 of record NZ_AUXV01000019.1, on the reverse strand, counting down.
AATACGAGACTAAAGCTCACAGGAACCGCGTAACTGATAACTGATAAGCTCGCCAACGTTTTAAGCGTTTCTATACCTGACTCTAAACCGAAGTCTGTTGCATCTAGCACAACAGGTGTCAGGCTTTGCACCAAAACTTTATTGTGCGCAAGGCGTCGAATTACAACGTTGGCATTTACTTCTTTTATAACCCCTGCAAGGTTAAGGGTGGCCGATATCGACTGCTTTTCAGCACTGCCAATGGGGAGTGCTATTAATGCTGCATAATCAACAGAGAGCTGGACTTCTGCCGTTGGGTATGAGCTGGTCTCGAATAAAAACTCCTTCATTCTGCCGTCGCGGGTCTCGTTACCTGTATCGACACTTGTCAGGTCAATGGTTAAACTTGCTTCGCCTGCTGTTGAAATGCTGCCACTCAGGATGCCAAACGTGTGCGCTTCGACTAAGTGCTGCTTTTTGGTTGAGACAAAGTAAAGGTTAGAGCTTTGGGAGTCGAGAATGAAAGGTTGCTCTATGGGGGTCACATCAGGTTCTGAAACTTGAATATTGATCGATTCACTCACGGTGCGATTAACCCCATCACTTACCGTTAATTTGACTGAATAAGTACCCTCTTCGTCAAAAACATGCGTCGGGTTAGAGTCGTTTGAACTAGCTCCATCACCAAAGTCCCAGCTAAAGTTCAGTGCGTCTCCATCTTGATCAGAAGAACCACTGCTGTCAAAGTTAACAGTTAGCGGGCGCTCTCCTGTTGTGACAGAGGCTGAGGCAACGGCGGATGGAGCATGATTAAGGCCGCCATCTACCGAGCATAAACCACCAAGTGATGGCGTTGTTGGTGTATCATTTTCATGCGCTTTTTGTGCATTGAAACCAAAGTCTAAACTCTGCCCAGGGTTGATAGTGCCATTGTAGTTTTCATTAATAATCTCATAGGGGTTGTTACCACTGTGCTTGCCATGCCAAACTCCCGTCAACTTGGTGTTATCTGCAAAAGCCATTAGCACTTTCCAACTTGAAATAGCAGTACTTTCTGTATTTGTGATGGTTACCTTGCCACGGAAACCTGAGATCCATTCTTGTTCCACTTCAAAAACACATTGCGCAGATTCTGGCTCAGCTTCACTAATCATGAGCCCAACAGGTGCAGCATGATACTCAGTAGCACCATCATTGATGGTCAACGAAACCTGATAAGAGCCAGCTTGCTCAAATATATGCTGCGGGCTTACGTCATTTGAGATGTGCCCATCACCAAAATCCCACAGGTAGCTCACATTATCTGACGGTAAGTTTGTCGCTTCACTGGTAAAACTGATTGTGGCAGGGGCTGTTTCTTGAGTGTTTGATGCGGTAATTTCAATTTTGACCTCATCATGGTCATCTTGTAAACCCCCCTCACAAATACCAAACATCCTTGGCGCAACTGCATCTTGTCCATTACTTTTCTTGACGTTAAAACCAAAAGACTGAGATGAACTCGGATTAATAGTGCGGTTCCAATTAAGGCTTTCAAATTGATATGGGCTGTTGCCAGTAAGTTGCGCTCGCCAAGCATTGTTTATTGACTCTCCCTGCGTAAACTCTAGCCCTACTTCCCAACCATCAATCGCTACATTAGATGTGTTGTGTACCGTAACCTCTGCGGTATAGCCACTTTGCCATTCATTTTTAACCTTGAACTCACATTGTGCAGCTAAGCTGTGTATGGAGTGCCCCAAAGCCATAAAGCACAGACCAATTTTAATAAAATGGTGCTGCTTGCTGTTGTATCTACGTTGTCTCATGAAAATTCCCCGAAACATTGCCATTTGACATGTTATTCCCTGCTGTTCATCGCTAAATTGGCGTTGACCAGAGCTCACAGGCCGCTATAGCAAGAGCAAGTTCAGGTATGAGGAAAGATCATGATTTAGAGGTATGGCAATACCTGCCATGGAAGTGAATACCGATCAGCTTCGCAATGAGCACACACAATCATGTCCTCATTTGAGCAATATAAATGTTGGCATTCAGCAACCCCGCTATCTTAGCTTTCACCTTAGACCGGAAGCTTTGCGTCCCTCTCTTTCAAAAGGTTTGCTATTTTAAGCCTGTTAAAGCAAGTTAGCTTAAAATTGCAATAATCGCAAAGCCCTCACAGCAACTTTCACAGTATTTGCACATTTCGCCCTGTAGCGCTTTAAAAGGCCATACAAAACTCTGAGTCTCTATCTAATAACTCTTTATTAATTAGAAACTTGTTACCTATAAATAAAATAGATACTAATTGAAATAAGGTCGCTGTTTATTTGCTCACTTTAGATGAATCGCGCATCAAAAAACGTGTGTAAACCTTTCAATTATCCGAATATTTAGGTGTCCTAAAAATGTCCATGTTTTCATTTAAAACATACCTTCAACTTAGCGATTCCTAATTTTGCTAGGATAGCTGCAAGTGGGTACTTCGGAAGCAAGCATTAATTCAGTGACGAGGGGTTCTAGTTATCAAAAAAACAAAGCAGAAGTTAAAACCTGCGCTCATACTTCGATTAAGTTAGTCTGCTTTTTACGTCGGTTAAGCAAGCCATAGGACTCATTGATGAAAATTATCGTCTTAATAATAGTCACAATCTGTTGTATCAATACGTATGTATATGCACAGGAAGTTAAGCAAGAACAAGCACTATTGTTATCTGCTAACGCAGGTGATGCTGAAGCAATGTACTCCTTATTTTTGCTGTTATATGAAAGAAAAAAAGGAGGCTGCGAGCCAACACACGCAGATTGTGCAGAAGCAATAAAGTGGCTTTTACAGGCTGGAGAGCTCAATAACTGGCGTGCAGCATTTGTTTTAGAACTTTGCTATAGGACTGGTTGTGTAGGGCTGATCCCTGATACTCAAAAGGCCATACATTTCAAAAGAGTTTACGAAGAACATAGACCACCACCAAAAGATTCTACAGAAGTCATTAGTGACGGGCTGTTTTATATGCAAGTAGTTAATGGTGTTTTCTATGCAAATGATTCGACACAATCTGAATGGCACGCTAGAGCTATAAAACTGTGCAGAGGTTCGGACTATAAATCTCTAATGGTGGGCAATATAAAGCCCTTCTTGATAAATAAGGGATCATTTGTTTTTGGAGCTCCGACTCTCAAGAAACAATCGATTCAAGTTTCTTTGTCGCGAGGTTATGTGCTTTGTGCGTCATCTAAACTAAGTGAAGAAGCAACAATTCAATTATTAAAAAATAATGGACACATATAGTCCGCAACAGTCTGAATAAGGTATGCAACAGGATCGCAATAAGACTGCGTATTGTTGAACGACGTTGTATTCCAAATTGAAATGGGCGAATAAAGCCACTTTTTTAACTCATTAACTAAATACCCCAAAACAAGATGTGCTCGACTTTGAGTTAACAGATAACATCGGGCAGTGGCAAATTGTTGATTATATTTAAATAAATCCTAAAAATCAGGTATCATAGAGCCAAGCAGTTTTAACTGCTGGTATTCGCTTTCTGTCATGCATGCATAAACGGATACTTGAAGAATAGCCAGTAATGGCGGAATAAATTTAATAAAAAACAGGAATAAAATGAAAAAGTTGTTGCTTACATTAGTACCAGTCGTTGTACTTTCAGGTTGTATCTCTCCTAAGACTTACGTAGACCCTTCATTTTCTAAAGCATCATATCAAGATGTAAAATCAGTACAAAAAAAATATTCATCTAATGTAATTGTAGAGTTTCAAAGGAATGGAGAGGTATTCGAAAAAGCGCATCAAGAAGTTAGAAATCATGTTGAAAGAACTCTGCGAGCAACGGGAGTGATTATTCCTTCAAGCGAAAACCCCGAGTTTTCACTTAAAATTGTCGTTAATAATTTAGCAGATCTGGGTGCAGCCGCAGCGAAAGGATTTGGTACAGGTTTGACTTTTGGAGCCGCTGGCTCACTTGTTACAGACTACTATGAGGTGTCTATTACATATATAGACAATTCTGGAAAGGAATTAACAAAAAAGTATAAACATGCATTACACACAACAATAGGAAACAAAAAGGCACCTTTCGAAAATGTTAATCCAACTTCACCCGCAGATGCTTTTGGTTCTGTTGTAGAGCAAGTCATACTTAACTTCATCACAGATATGCAAAACAATGGGTTATTGACCTTAGCCCGTAAAGTCCAGCCAGTACACTCATAATACGAACAATAAAAACGGACGCATACTTTCTGGCCGCTTTTTGCTCATCAATTCTCGGCAAAAATAAGTCTAGCAAGGGTGCGTCGTTCGTTGCTGCAGGGTCATGTTTGAGAAAAGCAGGCCCTGTCGCTAAGCGCCTACATAAAGCTGCCCAGAACTAGAGGCTATTGAGTTCAATTTAGCTTCTATAATTTGATGACCAGTTTCTGATATTTCAAAGTCCAAAATAGCTTTATTCATAACGACTTCACTAACTATCCTTATTTATTATATTCATAGTAAATATATCTATCAATATAATACCAAGCCATAAAAAGGAGATTACACATTAACAAAATAATTATCAGCGATAATCAATTTGTATTATTTTAAGATAACAAACACACGTTACCCTCAAAATATATATTCTCTAATTATCTTGCCTTATAAAAATACCGCTTACACAAGTCAAAAAGTGCTTTGTTTAGCTGTACGCTAAACACCTCTAAAAATGTCAACTTCTTAGTTACTGCCACGTATAAAGAAATGCTCAATAGCATCAACATGAATAGCTGATTTTGCCATGCATTCAACTCCCATTGACCTGTCCATGTAATACTGAAACTTGAATTAATTGGAAAGAAATAAAAAATAGGCCATTGATATCCATCAGGGCCTTTAGAACCAACTATGTCAAATAGGATGTGAAAGTGAACAACAAGGAAAGAGAGCAAAAAGACCAAGCGCTTCTGAGTTTTGGACAATACAGCTAGCAAAGTTGAAATGAAGATCGCAGCAAAAATTGAGTGTCCTATATAATGATGGTACATTAAATAAAAGTTTGTTTTTCCTGTTAGCCAATCTACAAACAAACCCATACCATCTAAATCTGGCAATACTCCAGCTGAAGCGACTAACGCTCGCTCCCTTCTGTTTTTTATAATTTTAACTGTCGTCAACCAGCTAAATAAAAGATGAGCTACAGGAGCCATAAAATAAGTGCCTAATGCTTTGGTGATAGTTAGGGAATTATAGAGCGAACGGCTGCTATGCTACAACTCTCCGTTGAGGAGATTTTCTACTCTTGGCTTTTATATTCAAGACTGAAATTTTATCTCGCTTTTAATCCCACAATAGAAGACCCAGACAACCCATACACTATTTATATCTCAAGTAAATAATTGATTAACTTCCTGTTGATGGCGTCGTAAATTAAAGCCTATAACAGTAGAATTTTTATCGCCTGTCATAGGTTGGTTTACATGTATTATTTCTCGACTTATATGAAATATACTAATTATATATTGCAGCATTCAAATATCTAAATATTAGGTTTTTACTATGAAATTAGCTGGCATAGTTACGAATATTAGCAATGATATATTGTTGTCTTTAGTTAAATTTGAAGGCTGGAGATTACAACCTCAATATGATGAATCTATGTGATTAAGGGGTTTGTTTCAATTGCTACTCTAGAGAGAAGAAAGGATCTACTTTGCATGGACCAATTGGCTTGAGTGGGAAATAGCGCAGAGAAACATGCTTGCGAGCTTATCTAAGGAGTGCCGCTTACACCGAAGCCAAGCACTCCTATTGCCTTGTAATTTGCTTCGCTCACTTTGTCACCGTGTGCCCTTCTTTGTATTCGCCCCATATTTGCATGTGGCATATACTATGAAAGCCTAGATTTATATCTCCCAATATTTCGACAACCATTACCGGTTCTTGTTTTCTAATTAGAAATCTACATTAGTTTGATTAACCAGTTCCCCGCTCGCGCTTCCTTTGCGGTTATCTTAGATACCCTCTGTTTAGAAGTTTTGATGCTTGAATACAGCAGTTATAGTGCGTTTTGGGGCCAACATGACAAATTAATTCCTGCCCAATGTGCTTTCGATGCTCCTTGAGTTTAGAGTTCAACCATCCCCCTAATCAAAATGACAAGTATAACCATATGAAAAGTATACTAATGTAATAAATCCTTCATTTTGCGCTAAAGAGAACACGCTGCTTTCAACACCTTATAAAGTGGGTACGCGCTATAGGTAATTTAACAATATTGAGGAGCACAAAATGACTTATGCACGCATCTTACTGTTATCTCTCTTGGGAGTATCGACTCCATTTATGGCTACAAGCAGTGTAAAACTGCCACTACCAGTTATTGAGGAAACACATCAAATTGAACAGCACTCAATCGAAGTAAAAGGTAGTTGGATGACATATTTAGAGCAAGGTGAAGGTAAACCGGTGGTTTTCGTTCATGGCAATCCAACGTCATCGTATTCTTGGCGAAATATTATGCCTTATATTGCCGATACGCATAGGGCCATTGCCGTTGATCTTATCGGTATGGGGGATTCGGGCAAACCAGATATAGACTATACATTCAAAGAGCAATATCAATACTTCAGCCGTTTTATAAATCGGTTAGATCTTGATGAAGTCATTTTAATCGGCCATGACTGGGGCGCGGCAATTGCTTGGCTCTACGCAAAAAAACACCCAAGAAAAGTAGCTGGGCTTGCCTTTATGGAAGGCGTTTTGCCACCACAATTTCCAGCTGAAAGCTATGAGAGTCTTGGCCCTGTCGCAGATTTTTTTAGAGCATTGAGAGATCCTGTGTTGGGGCCAATGTTAGTAATAGATCAAAATATGTGGATTGAACAAGCTTTACCTGCTTCGGTTAACCGGACGTTGGGCGATCAGGCAATGGACGCTTATCGTGCACCATATCTTGTACCAGAGTCTAGAAAGCCTTTGCTCGCTTGGCCTAATCAGCTTCCTATTGCGGGTGAGCCTACTCAAACAGACCGCATAATGCGTGGTATCAAACGCTTCATGCGCAGAACTAACATGCCGACTTTGTATGTTTACGGCTCACCGAGTGTAGAGCGCTCACCTCAAGTACTTAAGTGGTATGTTGAAAATATTGATGAATTAGAGACCTCTTATGTTGGACAAGGGCTACATTATCTTCCAGAAGACCAGCCTGACGCGATTGGCCGCGCACTTGAAGATTGGCTGCGCCGACTAGATGATTAACCTCTCTCCTGTGTAGTCTGCTACGTAAGTAGCCTCTGATAATCAGAGGCTACTTTGCTTTTAAAAGTCAACTCCCATTCATTTTTGTTTGTAATTGCAACAAAGGAAATGAAAACATCCTCCCTGCTTTTACAAAAGCTGTATGCAGTAAGTATTAGAAACCGTCATCTTTGTACCCTTTACTTTCTTTTGTTGTGCGTTAGTGTATTGCACTCAATTTTCTTCGTTGCTTATAAAAAAGGATTTAATGTGATAGCAGAATCACTCAAAATACTTTACATAGTTTCAGCTGCTTACGTTGTGTTTGTGACCATTGCATTGGCATTGATACAAGGTCGCTTGGCGGTAGACCAAAAGATCGCGCTATTTATATTTTGGTTGCTGCTTTCAACTCCTATGCTGGAATACATCGGTATCGCCTTTAATTATATGCCGTATCCGTTTATCGCATTTGTGCATTCTTCTCTGTTATTGCTTGGTCCTGCAATATATTTTTACATCACGTATAAATCAGAAGCGCAATTTGATTACGCGCAATTACTGCTCCATTTGTTCCCGTTTGTTATCTTTTACACGGGCAGGTTGGTAGAACAAAAAGAAATCCCAACACTCTTAGCCTTACTGTACTTTTTGCACGTGCTTTTTTATCAATTTTTGCTCGTTAAAAAGACGTGGTTTAGTAAAGATCACACTACCAATCCGTGCGTTCAGCAATTGATCGGTCAAAAAGCAATTGTTGTATTTTTTCTGGTCGTTTCTAGCGCATACTTTGCTCAAGTAACACTACATAAAATGGGTTCGGATTACTTACGTTTACTTTGGGACCTGAGTAATACATTGACTTTTATTTATATTTTAATGCTCTCTAAAGGATTTATAGATATCGTAAAAATAAAGCAGACAAAACCAACAAGAGTATTGGAACTGGCACCAGATTTGGCAAATCAACAAAAAAAGCTATTGATCGATTTATTTGAAAAGGAGCAACTTTATTTGAAAAATGAATTATCGCTAAACTGCTTGGCTAAAGAATTAGATTTGACCAATAATCAGACATCTGAGTTGCTCAACGAGCACCTAGATACCAACTTTTACGAGTTCGTTAATAAATACCGGGTTTATGAAGCCGCGCGCATGCTAAAACTAGCGAGCAAAAAAACAAAAGTCTCAGAGTTGTATTTAGAAGCTGGGTTCAACAACAAAAACACCTTTTATCGCGAGTTTAAAAAAACCTTTGATATGTCTCCTGGTGAGTATAAAACGAGATTTAGCGAGGCCACAAAGCATTGATTTTTTAGTGTTCCCCTTAGATAGGCCTACTTTTTGGGTGGTGAGGTAATGTACCCAAAACAAGGATGGCAATAATTAAAAACAATGCTGAAACAAGTATTCATTTTTGGTTTAGGGATCCGATTGTTGCTTAATGTAGGTAATAATAATATGCCAGTTCCACTTCGTTTTCTATTATCTTTAACGGTAAAATGCCCAGTTAAGTTTACTGGGCATTTTCTATATCATGAATAAAATAGTAATGCTCGCACCACTACTTAATCGTGATGTAATTCACATCTGATAACCCAGGATAGATGCTGCACTTACCTGTGGCATAGACGTCTACTCGCGCCTTAGTCGTATGCGCAGCCAACGCCAATGAGAGCAGTGATTTCCCCATCGCAGTATCCCCTTTAAACTGCATACGTTTGCTAGGCAAAGTATGACAGCTGCCTTCCTGTTCATGTAAAACTGTATCCGAAGTAAATAAAATCGAACACATGTCATAGGTATCTACATAGCCGCAATAAATACTCTCTATCTGTGCATCTTTTACATGCACTGCGGCATTCGCGTATCCAGATACAATTAGTGCTAGCGTAATTAGCATGTATTTCATAACTTTCTCACTTTTTAAATTTCTATTTTGTATTTTGCAATAGTAACCTAACACAGCACGCGCTTGTCAATTAATAGTAACTTCTTGGCGATGAAAGTTTCACGCTTAACTAAAAACCATTAGTTTTAAACAGGCGGTTAGATTGCATAGCCATATATGAACACGCAATGTATGCCGCCTTAAACACACTCTTGAATCTGGCCAGCTAGCTAGTCAGCTTTCTTACCTGTTATTTCCATAGTAAAGCACTAATAAAAGTAACAAATATCCGAATTCAACATATAAGTAAACATAACAAACAGGAGACTCATTTATATTTATTTTAAGATAGGCTGCGCTCAGCTTTTTGCCAAGTTTATGATGGGTAATAAATCTTTAGATTGTTTACCACTCATATTTGGGGTGGATTTCATTAGAAATTACGATGTTAATCTATTGCTAGCTCTAAAATTACATTCCGAAAATTTGCATCTCCTGCCCCACACTACTATTCAAGAAAAAATGGCTTTCAGATTTTGAGATATTAATACCTGTATTTCCTAACCAAGAATGACATAGACCCTTTGCATCCCATACATTCCAGCTCTTTAACTTTGCTTTCTTTTTAGGTATACATTTGAGTATTACTGAATTGGGGCACGTATCTTCCCATTGGGTAGTCTCAGAATAGCTTTCTCCTTTCGCTAGTAACGTACCCTTATCTATTTTTATTCGCACTCCTTGTTTATATTCAGAAAAGGGACTTAGCCAATTTATTGCGAGCTGTTTTTCACCTGCTAGTTCCACAATAAATATCGGAGATATACTCATTCCTTCATACTCAATGGACTCTCCCATTGAGCTTTGGAATTCTTCAGATAATGTTTTATTGCTCACCTCTTTTTTATCTCCTGTTATTCTATAAGGATCTATGGTGGCATGGTCTTGTGGCCAGCGGAAACAAAGCTTCTTCTATCTTTGAGCATTCTCTTTAGATTTTCAGCACCGTATTTGTCCGCAGCTCCAAACTTTTCAAAAATCTAGTCTTATCAGTCGTCTAATGGCAAATTCAATAAACTTACTAATCTATTTTATTGGAAAAGCGTCAGCAGTTCATTTTTCCCCATAGTTTCTGCCAAAATTCTTGGAGACACGCCAATGTTGTTTTCTTTCCCTGGATTTGCACTGTAAGACAGTAACGCTTCGATTACAGCGCTATTACCACTATAAGACATTACAGCTCTCCATAGCGGTGTATTGCCAAATGCATCTAACAAATCAATTGAAGCTCCGGATTTTAGTAAAACTAAAACAATGTCAACATGATTATCACGTGCAGAAAAATGTAAAGCACTCCAGTGTTGACAATCATCTTGGTGATCAACATTGGCTCCTAATCTCAATAGCAGTTTAACTATTTCAATGTTTGGCTCAGAATCAAGAACAGCATGAATTAGTGCTGTTCGCCCATCGGAGTCTTTAATATTGACATCAACTCCATCAGTTATCGAACGCTCAATTTCTTTAAAATCTTTCTGATATACAAACTTAATTAGTGAACTCATCAGCCCCACGTTTTTTCAAATTTGTGACTCATATTATTTATAGGATCTTCAATCTGGAAAAACTGAGGATTACTATCAATATAGTCGTTAAACTGTTTTTGTGTCATCCTGCAACTTCCCCGTTAATGAGACACCAGTAAATTAGAGCTTTCTAATTTAGCTCAGTAAGCAGCAGACGGCAGATTACCAAGGCTTTCATGTGTGCGTTCTTCGTTGTAATCCAATCACCAGAACCACACCATTTCTTTCACTTAATTGAGTGACTCAAACAAGCACGATGATCACGCTTATGCAAAAGAACTTGTCACGCCAAAACAGTAGAAAGAAGCAACTTTATCAGTGCCACCAATTAGTGATGCTGACACACATTGCGACAGTTGTTGGACAGCGTAATCACTTCTACTGCTAAAATGCGCCCGAAGCGCTGGCCGAGGTGATTAATAAAGCACCAAAAAGCTTAACATGGTAGTCCAATAAAATTTTTCTTCTTTGAACTTTAGTCAGGTGCTAGTTCTAGACCTATTGCTTCACTAACTTTATCATCTATCGTCCTATAGCTATCCAAACCATTGACCCCACACGGTTCGTAGACCTTGTCTAATTGATTGCCCTTGTCATCAAAATGCTTTTTAAAAAGAACATCATAAAAACAGTGAACTGTGAGTAAATCTTCACTTGTTAGCTCTTGATTATCAACTAACTGGAAATAGCCCTTTTTCCATGGTAATTCATTGGTGGCAATTGGCGCCAACAACAAATTATCCACAGTCAGTGATGATGGTACTGTTAGACCGTCTTCTGTTTCAGTAGCATAAATGTAAATGAGAACACAATCATTAAAACCGCCCACGTTAGCAGTTAAACTGACGACTCTCCCCCAATGGAATTTACCTTCGAGTATTTGAAAAGAAAAAATATCTCCCAAAGCAGGCTTTTGTTTACTTTTTTTCAAAATCTTCATGTTTGTCATCTGTGCCCCTTATAACCCCATACCTTTCAAGAAAGCATCAATCCATTCTACAGCATCATTGTAAATATGGCGCTTAAGACTGATGCTATTGATTTTATTTAAATATTGAGGGTTTCGACGACTCTCGCTTGGTTGCGTTCGGGTTAAGGGGTGTAGGCTCGTAGACCATGAGGGGCGCTGAATAACAGTTAAACCTGGATATATGTCAGAGCAACGTTTTATTGCATGTGACTAATGATCGAAGTTCAGCTGGTAGGTATTAAAAAACAACGAGGCTGCAAAAGCTGCCCGATAGATTCACTCTGTTTGACATACATGGAGTGTCCATATATGTCTTCTATAATTTCTCTTGATAATGTGAGTGGTGCACTTGGAACTTGAATTCGGGTATTTACGAGCTAGTAAGGGGTTTGCAGTAAATAATACTTGCTCCCCTTTACATTAAACTCTGTTAATTATGAATAAGTTTGCTTTGGGCATGGTTTAAAAGTTAAACCTTGCAAGTTTCTACAATAATTTTTTCAAGCTCAAGCATAACTCGGACTTCATCAAGCGGGAATTGAAACCAATATTCATTCCTATCCCTTTCATAAAAGCTGAAACAGAATTCATTTTCATCTGCATCAAAGCCACCGCAAAATATTTCCGACTGAAACATATCACTTGACTCAATTTCAGCCCATAGTTCTTCTGTTAAATTATGGCCTTCTATTCTCAACAAAATTTCTTTAAATTCTATTGGAATTTCAATTAACATAAATTACCTGCTTATAAGGGACAAAGTTTACATGATTTATTTTGTATTCATCCATAATCTGACCGGCTTGATGAATCACTTTCCTGTGAAAGTTGTCTGATAAACGAACGGAATTTAAGATGGGTGTCATCTTTAATCTTTAATTGTATTTTATTGTGCTCTAAGCGTTTCTAACTCACTAGAAAGAAGTCGTTATTTTGATAACTCTATCGCCTCAAGCAAAGCCAGCCCCAAGTCGTTGCAGTCACTCGCACACTTTTTTATTAGCAAGCTATCGACTGCTTCAAATCCCTCTGTGGCACCATGATTTATCGTTGGAAATAACTCCACATTTTCTCCAATGAGATCTATTTCAACACACTTGGCAGACTTACTGAAAGCTCTCCAGGATTTTACTCCCGTCAATTTCAGAACTGGGGAGCAAAGATCTGACCAATTTTGTGGGTGTCTAATTCCACTCTTAGATTTGGATAGTACATCCAAAAGCACTTCGCCCAACTCGTTAACACACTCGTTATAGTCAAGTACAACAGCTGGCTCAGACAGTATCCACACGCCTTGTTCAGTTTTCGAAGATGAATGCAAAAATATTTTACCTTTTCTATAATATGCTGACGCTCTTTTCATAACTCTTAATACCTTACAATATTAAAAATTAAACATGACATTTATAGACACTCCATTTATGTCAAGTTTAACTATATTCTTAGCAGTTATTATGGTTATGAGCAATGAAGCGAGTAGTATGAATAGCCGTTAATATACAACAGATTTTACACTGTAGTTATGCTAGAGTTGTCGTCAAACAAAGTTTCACAATTAGGCAGGATATGAAAACTCTAGCAATTATTGCAATTAGCATCTTTTTTCTCGGATCAAACTTAGCTTATGCTTGGGATTCCCAAATTACGGGGAAAGTTGGGCGTATAGAAGTGCATAGTCCCAAGAGCTCATCCAAAAATATAACGCTTAGTATCGTTGGTGAAACTAGAATGTGCACTCTTCCAACAAACAATGAAACTGCATATATACAAAAGTCTTCTACACCAGATACTTACCAAGATATGCTAAGTGTATTATTAACCGCTAAGGCAACCGGTAATAATGTTCGACTGTACATTAATCATGGCACAGAAGGTTGTCAGATTCATCGTATTGATTTGATGTAAATCTAACATGCGTGGTCAACGCATAGACTAATAAAGCTTAATTAGTGCGTTATTCGCGCACTATATACTCAGTAGAGTATGAAATATCTATTAATAAATAGTCCAAATTTAAGCCTTGTTGCTTGTCGTAACTATGGGCGCCTTTCATTTCCGAAAGATAATAGTATCCGTTGGGCGAAGGTAAAAACATGTTTAGGTGCCATCGATGATAGTGTGGGGAAAACGGTCCTTTGCTCCTATATGGTAAATCGTGAAAGGAACTATTAGGTGACGTGGTTGAAATTGACGCCCTGTTAAAGAAGACATATATGGACACTCCATTTATGTCTTCTATAATTGATAATGAACTACAAAAAGTAGCACATAAAATTAATAGTCGGTCCAGAAAAAGCTTAGATTATCAGACGCCGAAAGAAGCCTTTTCACTCGATAATGTGAGAGGTGCACTTGAAACTTGAATTCGGGTAATTTTTCCTCCACATAATAATCATATCATCGAGTATAGGTAGATAAATTGATTTGTCATTTGAGAGTTTTATCTCATAGGTATCTTTATCCCTAATTTTATTCTCAACAATATCCTTTGTCTCTTTTTTAATTGAAACGATATTACTCCAATTTACCTTAAAATATTCATGTAAGGAATATTTAGATTGTATACATATAGCCCATCTTTCATTGAAAAAGTCACATAACTATCAGAAAATTTTCCAATCATGTCCTGTCCAACAACTGAATTCAATTTATTACTTATCAACAACTTACCAAATTCAGAATAAGGTTTTATCTCAGTATCATATAACAAGCCAGAATCAATCAGAGCCTTAATTTCATTATTTGTTACTAAATGCATTGGCCCAATCAATCGCCAGTAAATTAATAAAAATACGGCTAGGAAGGTCGCTAAACTATATGTAACACTACCTGTTGATAAATATACTGTTGAAGCTACTACCAAAAAAAATAATCAATATAAGTTTAGCGTGTATTATTTTAAGCCAAGTCGTCATACCGAGTTATCTACCCTCTGTTTTTTAACTAGTGAAACTGGCACACATTACAATAATTGCTGGACACGCGTAATCACTTCTACGACTAAAATGTGCCCGAAGCGCTGGCTAATGTGAATAGTAAAACATCAAAAAACTTAAAATAATTGCCCAATTAAATTTTCATTATTCATGAATGGGTTTAATTGCTAGAAGACTTAGTCAATTTTCAGTATATGTAACACTACCACTTGAACAATCCCAGCCATAGTTAAAAAACTTAATATCCAACCCTAAACTAGAAAGCTTTGCTATACAGCTATTATCAAACAGAGCCCTGTACTTCAAAACCAGTTCTTTGGTAGCAGCTTCGTTAAACTCTAGGTCAGTATCATAACTATCTTTAATCTCGTCAAAGTGCGAAGAAAAAGGAATCAGTTGTAAAATTACCTGCACACCGACCTCTTCTTGCAGATCATTTTGATCGCATAGATATATATAAATTAAAGAAGTTTCAAAATGAAAGCTAATATTTAAGATAAAATGATTTGGAATTGGCATTTTCGATTGAAATAAATCTTTAACCATCCCAATTATACCTTGCAGTCCAGTTAAGCTTTCCATTTTCTTGAAGTATTTTTCGCAATAAGGTTCTTTTTGTACTTCAGTCCATACCAGCTCCATTTCATCTCCTATTAAAATTTAACACCCCCAACATTAGATTAGAAAACACATTACAAATAAAATCGCGCTCCTTATTTAATTATAATAAAAATCATACCACCATTTAAAAAACATTATTAAATATACAAGAACCACCTAACCACATCGCGAAAATCTAAATATCTCACTTGTCAATTACAAAACGAAAAATCGTCACCTACCCTTCTTTAAAATAAGATATTTCTATAGGAGATTTAGAAAAAACCTTAACAAATTCACCATCAAAGAATTTATATATAATGACCGCACTATATGAATCTAACACCTCACCTTCATCACTTGTCTCGTTAATTACACCGGATATTATTATTTCCTTAATACCATCTTTATCTATATCTAATACATCGATATCAAGGACCTCTCCTCCATAAACAAATCCATTATCGTGGACATCAAATACAGTCACATATCCATAACTTCCAAACTTTACAATTCCATTGCCCTTCATAGTTTTTGAAATAGTAACCTCAATTGTCTTTTCATTACTAATTTGCAATTGAATTTTTTTGTCTTTTCCATAAGAGAGCTTTTTGACTTCATTGGTCAAATCAGAATTAGCATATGCCACACTGTTGCAGCCTAGTACTATCAACATTATCAATAAGTTACTGAGTGTCATATTTTACATGTTCTCCAGTTATTAAGTTTCGATTGAAAATTTTATCTTTATAAATTTCACCTTACAATTGCTCATCAGCGTTGTGAGGTACACCTTGTTTATCATTTGTATCACTTCGCCCATTATACGTTCTGGCACATACACACATACAGCAGACACCCACTTCCATTTTGAGACTGCCGTAGTAAAACACCAAAGAACTTATGGTGGCTGTCCATCTAAATTACTTATCAAGTTTAAGATGGGTGTCTTCTTTAATTCCTGTTCTTTAATTCCTGATAAAATGTGCCCGAAGCGCTCGCCAACGTGAATAGTCGAACACAAAAGAATTTAAGGTGGCTGTCCATTTAAATTAATGGCTAAGGAAAATAAATAGCGGATAAAGAAAAGCCCGCGTGGTGCGGGCTTACACTTAAATCTATTGAGCCTTTATCATCTCCAGCGGTTCAGAAGGAAGGTCATACTTTTTGGCAACATCAATGAGAACATCAATTGTAGCCTTCACAAAAGTACTTTTGACAACATCCTTACTAGCCACTCGTAAGCTTGCCAGCTCCATCTCGACTGCAACAGGCAGCTCACTATGACGCTTATTAATAGGATCATAGTCTGGAGTTAAATCCGTTTTCTCTCCAAACCTAATTATCATGCTAACCGTCTTAAACGGCGCATTATCAACATAGCCTATTTCATTCAACAGCGGCTCCAGATCATCGCAAATTTCTTGCATTGCAAGACCCGCTTCCCTGACGCGCCCCTTTATTAAAGAGACGCCACCTATTAATAATATTCTTTGATCAGACATCGAAAACACTACCTATTCGTTTTATTCCCCGGCAACGTGTCTTGCCCGTACATCCTTCGATAACGTTCGATTAAATTTGCCTCAAAGGTACGAGCAGCATCTTTATTCGGGAAAGTTTTTCTATAGAAACTTGACCCCCATTTTAATTTATACCACAACTACACCTGCATGTTCTAAATGGAAGTGCACTAGTGGCGCTGGCACAAATTGCGCTAGTTGCTGGACACGCGTAATCACTTCTACTGATAAAATGTGCCCGAAGCGCTCGCCAACGTGAATAGTCAAACACAAAAGAATTTAAGGTGGCTGTCCATTTAAATTAATGAGTCGTTTTATTATCGAGCTCGAGGGACGCCTCGAAAAACATATCAACTAAATGGCAGTTACGCAGAATCTGTTACAAGGTCGGTAAGCCTATCTATATAGCTAAAGCATGCCTTTAAACAACTCACTAAACTCATTTGAATCCACGTTCCCCAGTTTACTCTTCATTTCTTTAAAGACCGATTCTGATTGCAACAATTCAAACTCCAGTACTTTCTTAATCTGTGAGTTATCGTTCGCAGTCACTAACTGCTGGTATGACTCTTTTGAAAATAGCAAGTCGAATGTCAAGTATCCTTGGTATGATGCATCACCCAATAAAGGGTTTTTCAGAGTTACCTTTCTCCTATACTTAGGCTTCTGAGGCTTTGAAAACTCCTC
Source organism: Pseudoalteromonas luteoviolacea S2607 (assembly GCF_001625575.1). GTDB lineage: Bacteria > Pseudomonadota > Gammaproteobacteria > Enterobacterales > Alteromonadaceae > Pseudoalteromonas > Pseudoalteromonas luteoviolacea_E. Next base: position 228,575 of record NZ_AUXV01000019.1, on the reverse strand, counting down.
ATAACCCTCTCGTACTGCTCTAATGATCAATTTGATGCCTATGTATTCAAGACCCAATATTGTATCGAATTTCTCAGCCCTCAATTCAATTGTATCTGTAAGAGATTTGATAGCACAATAATTGCGCTCTATGTTTTCATCTGTTTCGTAAGCAAATAATAGTTTCATCGTCTAATCTTATTCCCCGGTGGCAATACACCTGTTTTTGCTAAGTGTGTATAAATTTTTAATTTTTCAGCTAATAAAATCTGGCGTTTTGTGCCTTCATACTGGGTAACTTTTCTTAGCCTTCGACCAGCTAACCCTGAGAGTAATTGAGGGTTTGAATATCTTTTCGAAGGATTAGTTGTCTCGCCATATTTCCAGACATCACCTTTGTTTAGCCATTTGGTACCACCTGAGCACGTAAAACAAACATAATCGCCAGTTTCTTCTGCTATTAAAGCATACTGCTCTCCTTTCGGTCCATCAGGTTTGGCACGTATGCCCGCAAGATCATTTTCTAGCCTAGCAAAATCTGTTTTTGATAACTCATCTTTGAGATCAAGCGCACGATTATGAAGAATATTTTCCTCTACCACATTCCGGGTTAGTTCATACATTTCCTCATCTGTAGCAGTGGTCATGGGCATCAAAGCAACTCCAGTTATGCCGCCCTTTCCCAGACTAGGAAGTAATTTTTTTGATATATCTGTCACAGATTTTAATAAACCTCCGGCACCGCTATCTACCGTAGCTTTTCCAATAGCGACTCCACCCGCAGCAATACCCTGCGGACTAGCTATATCCATCTGCTCACTGGTCTGCTTACTCATCCAAGACTTAATGATATTCATGTTCAAATTGGCATATGCAGTAAACCTCGCTTTAGACATGGCAGCATCGCCCATTTGAGTCGCAATGGCGCCCATATTTCCAAAGTTATCGTTACCTCCATGATGCACCGAGGTATTTTCACAAATTGAATTCAACCTAGACGCGGTACACCCCGTATACCCCGTCGGATCCGTCCCCGCGAGTGGGTTGTTCATAATATACGAATAGGGGTTAATGCTTTGAGAGTTCTTTGGACTCTGAATATACGGATCAACCGACATAAACCGCCCAAGGTTATAATCGTACACCCGACCGTTCATATGGATTAATTCAAGTTCATCTAAGTGCTCATGATCGGTAAACCCGCGATTGGTTCTGGCTTTACCTTTGTCTCCTAACCGCGCTTCAAATTTTAAACTACCGTTTGAGGAACGAGGTTTGCCAAAGGGGTCAAAATTACGCTCAACCACCACATTGCCATAGCGGTCTGTCATCAATCGGGCGCTGCCTAAACGGTCTCTGTGCATATAGCGTATCTGGGCTTGATAGTCGTCAGTTTTGCTCACTAATGCCACGCCATCAATATACGCGCGCTCAGTAAATTCGCCGTTTTCTATTTCTAGTTCATAATGCTTGCCCGCATAGTAGGTGGTGGTGTCGCCTTTGACCTGCATAAAGCGCATGTTGTCGGGACCATAAACAAATTCTGACGTCACGCCATTTTTGGTAATGAGTGTCGGCTTATCCATCGCGTTATAGTGAGCAGAGGTTAAGCCATCTCCTTTGATCATATTGCCGCGCGCATCGTAGCTAAAGCCTACCCATTTATCTTGCTTGAAAAATTTAAGGTGGGTGTCTTCTTTAATTTGATTAAAATTTAAAGGCCTAACATATACTCTAAAAACTCTCCAAAACTTCCCCAAGAATGAGCTTCCTGTCCGTATAACTCATCTAGGAATAGAGAAACTCTTCCTGCTTTTTCAGACTCTTCTGAATACAAAAAGTAGTACCCACCACCACCATAACTCTCTAATACACATCCCTCATTTGGTATTCTCTTAAAGTTATGAGGTAATTCATCTTCTCTAAGTTCTTTAGTGCACAGCACTGTATGATAATCTTCGTCTGTCGCATACCCATAAATTGTATGGCCAAACCACTCAATATAACCATACTGCATAAGAAACTTTTTATACTCCTCTGGAAAAGCTATTCCAAGATCGGACTCCATCGAAGCAATCAAAGTACTATCAAGTTCTCCATGACAGCGAAAACCATCTTTGGAGCTAAAACTTTTTAACACATTATCTAGGTTATACATTTTATATTACCTCTATTTTTCATAGATATTTTTGCCATCATCATACCAGTGTAATCGCTTATTATATTTCTGGTGAAACTTAGAGTTCATAACTCTGAAGTTACTAAATGAGTTGTCACCACCTCTAAATAATGGAACCTTGTGGTGAATAATAAAACCCTTGGGTAACTTTCCATATTTTTCCATTTTGGCCAACTGCGCAAAATTTAAGATGGGTGTCTTCTTTAATTCTTTTTGTAACATTAAATCTAGTTAATCAGTTAAAGAGAGCTCTACCCTAACATTGTTGAAATTACTATCTCCTAAGCCATCACTGCAATTTAAGACTGTCTTACTATCTTCGTTTTCAATGTACATCCCAGCATTTCCAATCCACGCTTGAACAACTCCGTCGATCTCCCAAATATTCCAGATCTTCAACTTTGAACTCTTTTTTGGAGTACATAGTAATGATACTTCAGTAGGGCTAGTATCTTCCCACAACACAACGTTAGATAGTTTTTCTCCATTGATATCCATCGAACCTTTATCCAACTTAATTTGAATTCCTTGTTTCACACTAGAGTTGGTTTCAATCCAACGCAAATTAATCAAAGTTTTGTTAGTAATTAGGTCGGTGAATATCGGCAGTACATCTTTATCACCAACTCTTACTGGTTTGCCCATTGGCGCTTGAAATTGTTCTGCTAATGTTTTCATTCTTTAGTATCCCGTATGTCTAAAGGTATCCACGGCATCATGATACTAGATACATTATAGAAACTTGACACCCATTTTAATTTTTTCCACAACTACACCGACATGTTTCAAAGCAGAAACAAACCACTAAAAGTAGCGCAATTCGCTTTTAACCTTTGATAAATTACTTAACTTGATAACTTTGTTGGGATTTCAGACATGACTAACCACGTCACTTTTGAAAGCTACGTTGAAATTGGGGTGTTAATGTATATTAGAGACTAAGCGAGTAACTCACTACACTGAGTGAGGCTGCCTCGTCGTTTTAGCTTTAAGTGCTCGCAATACTTTTGTTTAGCATCGGGCCTACCCACTGAACCTTTGAACACCTTGGTAAACTGAGTGGTGAGCTTTAACCAATTCTCTGGTTGGATATTGAGTCTCGCTAAGATGGGCTGAGCGCCTGTGATAAACCCTCGCTTATCCTCACGTATACATCGACCTGTTAAATCAACAAGCTCTACATAATATTTGAATTCAAATGGCAGCCCTTTTGGCATATGTTTTCTTGGGTTACCTGCAAAGCGCATAAGTGACTTAGGTTGTTTACTCGCTTTTGCTGTTTCAATACGTGTTTTAATACTGGTGTGGTCTGACTCTTCTGGCGTCTCTGCCATTTTGGCTCTTACTGGATTCAAATCCACATACGCTAAACACGCTGCCAACGCGGCTTCATCTAACAAGGCTTGTGATTTAAAACGCCCTTCCCAGAATCGCCCTGTACAACCATCTTCTCTATTGGCTTTGCGCGCGATATCTTCATTTAGCGTGCGCATAAACCAGCTTATATCAGCTAGTCGTGTTCGGTATTTGTCTATTAACTCTGACAGTAAACAACGCTCTGAATTGGTCAGTGACTCGTCATTGATAAACTTATGAGTCAGCCAAGTCCCTTTAAATTGCTTATGCCAGCGTATAATTATGGCTTTATCCGTTAGACGTTTTGCTTTTTTATCATCAACATATAGAACAATATGCGTATGGTTACTCATCACTGCATACGCACACACATCAATACAAAACACCTTAGCAAGTTGGAGTAGCTTCTCTTCAACCCACCCCCTTCGATGCTCATAAGACTTGCCCGTTGCTTTATCTTCTCCGCATAAAAACGCACGCCTTACGCATCGTGATATGCAGTGATAGTACTTAGTATCCACCAAGCTAACTTGCCGACTTCGTGCTGTTGCCATGAATTGTGCGCCTAACTTTTAACCGTTAGTTAAAGATAGGCGACACTCAGTTTTTTGCCAAATTTAAGGTGGGTGTCTTCTTTAATTTTTCTATATTGTCAAGACCATAACAATGGATTATTATGGTACATTCTAATGTATATCATGGCAACGTTAATCAGAACACTTTTGATGATGAGCCTAGCTAAGAGACTTATTACCCTGCGTAAAGAGAAGGGACTTACCCAACAACAGATGGCTGATGTGCTGGGCGTACATGTAAACAGCCTGAAGAAGTATGAAGCAGGTCAGGCCCAGCCTTCGCTGGAAGCGATCAAGAAGATAGCAGTCGGACTGCATGTCAGTACCGACTTCTTGCTATTTGAGGAACATGAGCGTGATCCTGGTGATGATTTAGCCCTACAGCTAGAGGCGATCAGTCAGATGCCTGAGGGCGAGCAGATGGTGATACGGGAAGTGCTGGAGAGTCTGATAATTAAGTATCAGTCCAGAAGGTGGGATTCGGGTAGGCAGGCGGTTAAATGAGTAACATAGATATTCACCTGCTAACTGAACAGTTACACAGTAAAGCATCAACTAAACGCCGTTCAGCAGCTAAAAAGCTAAGAAAACTAAAAGCAAAAGATACTGGCCCGGCATTGCTCGAAGCTTTAAAAAGTGAACTCAAGGATAAGCGCACCTGGGAAACACAATACCATATGATTATGGCGCTGGGTGAGTCTGGCTATACCGATAGCTTAAATTTTTTACAACAAATAGCTAAACAAGACTTTGAAGCCACGATGGTTCTTACGGCTATAGGTGATGCAGTGACGAACTTAGAACTACTAGAAAATCACAAGCAAATCTCGCTAGGCAAGTGGATAGATACTAATAACCAAGCACTAATTGAAGGAGGAATTCGAACTTTAGCCACAAACCAACTCATCCCAGATGAAATCCTTATTCGTAAAATAATATCCTACGCCCAAAACTCTGGAAGTGGAAATGTGGATTTTTGGGCTGCCGCAGCCAGCCCTGGCTGGCCTACTCAGTTAACACAAAAATTTTTAGAACATTGTTTAGAATATTCTTTACTAGACGACACAAAAAAAGCTGCCAAGGCAGCTTTAAAAGGAAAATATCTAAAGTGGCGACCTTTATAATTAAATTGGGTGGCCACAATGCCCCTCTTCAAACTCCCAGACACCATCTCTCTCTGCTCGTTCAAGCAAACTATAGGCTTCGTGTATATTGGTATTTGAGGGCACATTTACAGCATATAAAGTCATCTTTCCTATATCGGAACTCTCATATGTACAGCCAAGGCCTTCTAAGGGCCCCCAATACCTAAGGAAGTCCCCTTCCAAAATCGACTTATTTAGGAGGATCCGATAAGTAGAGTGCCCAGCCGCCATTGATGTAGAATCAAAGAACAAAGCTCCATCCACATCCTTTATAAATACAACATCCTCACAACTAACTCCTTTGGCATAAAAAGGAGTGTTTCGAATTCGACAACGGTTATTATCTATTTTTTCGGCCCAGACCGATTCAGTATGAAACCCGTGCCATTCATTAGTGCCAAGAGAAAACACTACCTTCACTAATGGTAATGCTTTATCAGTTATCCCAAAGCTCATTTAACCTCCACCATTTAAACGCTCCAAATACTCCTGGGTAGTTTGAGCCCTTTTATCAAGGTTACATGTTTGGCAGGTATTTTGAGCATTTTCAAGAGTATTATTACCATTCCGAGATCTAGGAATAGCATGATCTATGTTTGAACGCTGAGGATGGGGCTTCTTCGATCTAATTGTCTCAACATCACAGAAAACACAGGTATTATTAGCCTCTGCGCGAGCTGCATCTTGAGTCTTTCGAGAGAAAGCTTTACCCGCTCCTGGGCCTCCCGCAGATCCCAGTTTGGGCCCTACTCTCTTTGTAACATATTCAGCTACATCGGTTATTAAGGCTTTGAACATACCCGCACCACTCACACCACCGATTAGAGCAGAAAAGCCAGAGTTCAAACTCCTCAAACTATTATCTATTTGGCCGATAGTTCGAGTATCTATACTTGACATAATACCAGTTCTACAAGCTCCGTTATAGCACCAGTTTGCTTGCAATGAGGGGGCTGTAGAACTCATAGTTGTCGGTGAGGCATTGGCTATGCTCTCTTGAGTACCAAAGTCGTAAGCTGCACTAGCTGATTCTCCAGTTTTTCTGTTATGAGTTGACGCAACCACTTGACTTATGTCGCCATTGTTGTTATATGAAACACTGGAATGGGTTATGTTATTTCCGCTTTGAGCTATTTTTGACACATTAACTACATTACCAGCCGAGTTCGTGGTTGTTATGGTAGTAGTCTCAACTCTCCTTTGTATTCTAGAAAGTGGTTTTCCGACAAACTCAGTCTTTTTCTCAAAAGATGTTGTACATATTTCCCCAACTTTACATCCTATATACCCAGTCGGATCCGTCCCCGCGAGTGGGTTATTCATAATATACGAATAGGGATTCAAGCTTTGAGAGTTTTTTGGACTCTGAATAAAAGGATCAACCGACATAAACCGACCAAGGTTATAATCGTACACCCGACCGTTCATATGGATTAATTCAAGTTCATCTAAGTGCTCATGATCGGTAAACCCGCGATTGGTTCTGGCTTTACCTTTGTCTCCTAACCGCGCTTCAAATTTTAAACTACCGTTTGAGGAACGAGGTTTGCCAAAGGGGTCAAAATTACGCTCAACCACCACATTGCCATAGCGGTCTGTCATCAATCGGGCGCTGCCTAAACGGTCTCTGTGCATATAGCGTATCTGGGCTTGATAGTCGTCAGTTTTGCTCACTAATGCCACGCCATCAATATACGCTCGCTCAGTAAATTCGCCGTTTTCTATTTCAAGCTCATAATGCTTGCCCGCATAGTAGGTGGTGCTGTCGCCTTTGACCTGCATAAAGCGCATGTTGTCTGGGCCATAAATAAATTCTGACGTCACGCCATTTTTGGTAATGAGTGTCGGCTTATCCATCGCGTTATAGTGAGCAGAGGTTAAGCCATCTCCTTTGACCATATTGCCGCGTGCATCGTAGCTAAAGCCTACCCATTTATCTTGCTTGAAAACGCGTTTAACTGCGTTTGGACCACCGCCTGAGTGGCCGCTCTGGCGCGTGCTGTAATCATAATCACTGGCATAGTCAGACTTATTGCGCAAGTTACCCATCGCGTCATACCCATAGCGAACGGTTGTAATACCCTCAATGGCATTAGATGTCAGACGGTGTAAATCATCATACTGGTAAGTCTCTTGATAATTGTGCTGCTTACCCACTTCACCTGAAATCACCTCCATAGCCTTTAAGTTACCAAATCCGTCGTAGCTGGTATATTCAATGCCGAGTAAGTTACGGCCATATTGCTCGGTATAGTGGCCTGTCATTTGACCTGTTACTGAACTGTAATACGTTTTATCTATTACCCTATTGCCTAATGTTTGTTCTTCAACATTGTTGAGCACATCACGTTTAGTCACGATTTGGTACACGTACTCAGTATGCAGGTTAGTAATAGATTTACGGTACCCATGGTCATTATACTCGTAGCCGAGTGTTAACCCATTTGGATACCGCATGCCACTTACGCGACCATGATTGCCATCATAGAAGGTGTACGTAACAAAGTACTGACCGTCGCCTATCACCTCATGCGTTACATGGCGGCCCAAGTCATCATAATGATGTTTGTGCACCACGCCATTTGCCGAAGACTCCCCTAATTGCCCATAACTTGTGGTATCAAATGTAAAAGTTTGCGTGCCTTCACCTGTGGCTTTTCGATATATCACTCGCCCAAGGCTGTCATAGTAAAAATTCACTGTTTTATTGTTGCTACGCTTCTCTTCAACGACTTCACCAAAGCCATTGTAAGTAAAGGTAGTTTGACCTTGGTTGGGGTCAATAACTTGTATTTTACGACCCATTCCGTTGTATTTTGCAACTATGCTATTGCCATTAGCATCACGAATTACGATGGGTAACCCTAAGCTATTATAGGCATAGCGGGTATAGCTGCCATTGGCATCTTTGGTTTCAATCAGCTGTTTATCTATACTGTAGCTTCTAGACATCGTGCCTAGCGCAAAACCGTAGCAAGTTTCGCTCACATTAATTTCTGTGGTTAAACCTACATAGTTATATTCAGCGGTCATCTCGCCATGGCTATTGGGACCACAATACTGCGGTGTCACTTTAGATTTAGGCCGGCCCAACACATCAAAATTTTTATATTCGATGTCATACCTAGAATTGGAAAACAGGTATGGCCTAGACTCTCGCGTTTTATTACCTTGTTTATCATAGCCGGTGTCAACATAAACCCACTGCCCCGCATAGTTTTCTGTCGCAACCCTTAATACCCGGTTGAATTGATCAAAATACGTCTTGGAAGTCGGTTTACCCGCTGATTGCGTAGTGACTTGCTTAACTGCATAAGTAGGCGCATTACTATCAGGAGAGCTTGCTACTTGGAAAGTCGTTGCTTGCCCCTTAGTCCGTTCGCTGTATAACCGGGCATAACGATCATACGTATACCTCGTTGTTACGTAATTATTTTGTTTAACTTGGGTTTGTACTGATGTAGGAAATCCCGTAGACGGATCTGTCTCGGTGATGACTTTGTGGCCTTTATGATTAGTCACTGTGTCAACAAAATACCCATCGTCGGAATAACTAAACTGCTCTACTCTATTATTGTTAACCCAAGTTCCCCATGTTGTGAATATTTTCGCTGTAGTCGTCACGTTGTTGGGTAAACCGTAGCCATTAAAGGCCATGGCTATCGTTTTTCCTTCGCCTGATGTGGCGCTTTCAACGATCTTTCTGGGTTTGCGACTAGTATGAAAATCGCTCATAACACGCAAAACGCTAGTTTCAACATCCAAGTTTTGAATATCGCCACCATAAAGAGTGAGCGCATCATTATTATGACGGCTCGTCGCTGCATACTTAGTAGTCTTGGTTCGAGTCAGTTTATTTAACCACCAATTTGTGCTGTCATTATCATAAACGTTGATGACTCGACTTGTACGTGTATTCCAGCTGTCCGATATGCTCGAAAAAACTTCAGTTGGGTTGCCATACTGGTCTATTTTGAGCGTTTCTTGGCTTTGCGTACCAATAATAGTGTTTAAATTATTAATATCGCGCGTAACCTGAATATGCTTACTCAAGTAGTTATGATATACCTTGCCCGATGCAATCCAGTGTGATGGATTGTCTCCCCATATAAATTCACTGTGGCTGATCGCCTTTGTCTCATTTTTGGCATCTCCTAGCAGCGGTGCTTTATAGTCAAAGTCCCCAGCTTTAAACGTTGCTTTTGTTATTAATTTGCCATGACGTGGAAACTCTTGCGAAAAGTCTGATTGCGTAATTAAGTTTTTATCTACATTTTTTTCAATGATACTTCTAAAGCCCAAAAAGCCTCTACCATCGGCACTGAATACCGCCCCTTTATATGCATATTCAGTGGCTGACATCCCCCCAACCCCATTACTTTGTTCAAAGCGTGATACCGTATACATGCTTGAGCTAAAGTGGAATGCGTTGTCTAGAGCGCCAATATAGCTATGGTCTGTTTCATAGTGTGGTGTTGTGCCAACACCACCTTGTGAGCTTGATAGTGGCAACAACTTCCAACGGGCTTTACGGCCTAACCCGTCCTGTATGGACTCAACTATCGCGTTAGGTTGGTAGGTGCTCAGGCTACTTGCACTCGATACCGAGCCGCTGTTTCGGTTGTAGTACATTTTGTTGACCGCTTGGCCAGTTAGTTGTGAGCCTGAAACAGGATCTTTGTAGTAGCAAACCTCTCTACCACTTCCGCAGTCTGCATATTTAAACACCATATCATTTAAACCTTTGCCAAAACCGTCTATCACGTAGGTTCTACCTGGCACACCTAAAAGCTCTGTAGGTTTAGATTTAACTGAATATTTTCCTGACGATGTATCGTAAACAAAACTATATGATTTATGTTTGTATACGCTCCAATCGATGTTGTCTAAAAGATTGACTATTATGCCACGCTTATTTACGCCGATATTTTCATATGTAGAATACAACCCATTACCACACCTAAAACCGTTTCCTGTGTTACTGACAACATAAACACAATATTCAGTGTCGATAGAATCTGGAACAAGCAGTTCAGGTTTACCATCACCATCTATATCAGAAGGAACAAGACCACTTGGAAATTTGGCAACAATGTATCTTTCTGGGGCATCGCCATTTTTCCAAAACATTTTAGTTCGGATCGGGATATTCGCTTCAGTTCCTAGAGAGTATGGTGTTGAAAATGTTCTATTCCCTTTGTTCATTGCGACGTATAACTCGCGGTTTATTTCCGTGGGATCACGCCAACCAATCCAATCTTGCAATCCGTCACCATTTACGTCAAACAGCATGGTAAATGCGGTTACCGACTTGTCACCGCTGTAATCAATGTCTACCTTTTCTGTTGAAATATTGCCATTAGTCCAGTTTAAGTAGATAATTTTATCTAGAACCGAAACAAATCTTGCAGAAGTACCCGTTATCTCCACTTCTTTATTTATTGCAATGTCAGGGATTCCATCGCCATCCATATCACCAGGAAAGCTGACCCCTTCAGATGGTGTCCTGACCCAATCAATCGTCCTTACACCCCATTGGTGTAACAACTGTTTCCGTTCTTCACGGAAAATAGATGTATTTTCATGTGTGGAGTTTGTGTACAAGTGTATGGTCGCAACCCCTCCCCCGTTCTCAGGCTCTCGATACAACACAAGATCACTGTAGCTATTTCCGTTATAGTCGGCAATATTAACAATTGTGTCATACTTCCCCATTTCAATATCTGTGGTGTACCAGACTGGTGAACCAGCTTTAACAGAAATACCTATCCTCAATTTGCCTTTATGTATTTCCCATGTATCTGTTAAACCATCTTGATTAAAATCACCAGTTTTACATTGAGGTTTCATCATACTAAACGTGTGACTGCATCTCGGCATAGGCATAGTATGGAGCCGGCTATTGCCCTCAGGGTCTACAAAACGCTTAGGCCAATCTCTTACTCCGTCACCATTGCGGTCTCCATCTGGCACTTCAAGATTATGAACCCCTGTATCAGCCAATTCATTACCATACTTATCCAATACAGGTTTAACACCATAATGTATTTTTTTATTGTGCCAATTGATTTTGGTAGCGGGTAAACAGTAAGAGTTTGCGGCAAAACATTGAGTTACGCTCGACAACAGTTCAGTACTATTTGCTTTGTTATTTTCATATGTTAAGCCGTAGCTATTAACTTGGTTGTTTGACACTTTAGTTGTGATCAATGCCATTCGTTTGGTGGACTCAAGTCGACCACCAGCAACATAACGCAATGAGCTTTGACGCTTATCTTCGTAGGTAAATTCAATGGTATTTCGGCCTTTGCTATCAGCCGCATCACCCGTATAGGAAATAGTGCTAATAAGTTGTTCACCTGCGCCAGCGGTGACATAATCATAGTGAATAAAATTCCTTCCACTGGCATCTACTTCATAAGCAATTAACCAACTATAAGCCGCAGTTTTATCACCATGAACAACTCTACTGTTTTCGTTCAAGCCAAAATAGGCAACACGGCCATTTTTATAACGCACTCCAAAGTAGGTACTATCCATAGTAATATCGTGCACTTGTGTAACTCTTACAAAGCTATCTAGCTCAGTACGATAAGTTGTTCCATTTTTGCCATATGTACCACTTACAGCAATCAGGCGTTGGCCATTCAAACAGAGTTTATCACTAGCACTATATGATGGAGTTGCTTTGTAACCATCTTGTGCCACTGTCGCGTCACATCGACTAATCGATTGAAGACCCGACAAAGACCAGCCTCTTCCAGCAATGCCAACACCGGACGAAGAAGAGTAGTTCAATGCAAGGTTAGGTTGCATTTTCGCGCGCCCTGGTGGCAATTTTATGGGTATTTGATAAGTAGCAGCACCGCCGTTAACCCCCGCCTTTGCGGCAATCGCACCGACGTTATCCACACTTGGTAACTGCTGTTCTACAATCGGTTGATGCACAGGCGTGATAAAGTGAGGTGTTGGTTTTACATCCCTAGATGTGCCTAACTGGCCACATCCATAATGATCACACGCGCGTACTCTTAGTTTTAAAAACTGGCGCATATATTCATCAATTTCAACACCATATTGCGCGACGGTTTTAATGCTGACCCACTCACCACTCTCTGTCAGACCTTGGATCTCAAACTCTACTGCGTCAATAGATGTGCTCCAAAGCAAAAGCTGATTACTATAAGTTATGGCGTCGACAAACTGCTCTCTAAATAAAAAGTCTTCTGAATTTGACGCATTAACTGCACGAGGCGCCATGGCGAAAGTATTGCCTACTTTTATGAGCAAATATTTAGGTTTTGTAATTTGTGCAATTGTATAGAATTGACCAGTTTGAGCGCTAATATACACCTCGTTTGACTGGCCCAACTGTTCACAATCTGAGTAATTACAAACACCTAATCTGATTTTGGGGTAACTCAATATTTCATCATCTACTTTGATGCCATACTGGTTTATCTTACGAATACTAACCCAATTGCCATTTTCTAATAGCCCCTGTACTTCAAACTGTGCAGCATTAATACTTGTGCTCCAGCGAATATATTTATCACCGTTACTCGCTGTCTCAAAAGTAAACCCCCAATCTGTCTCGCGACTTATTTCTGGTAAATTTTTGTTGGGTATTTGCACATTAATTCCAAGGACTTCGACTGGAACAAATACACTCAGTTTAGTTTTTGGAATATAAATTTCTTCGTAACCACTAGCATCAGCCTTAAAGTTAGAAACCATGGCAACAAAGAATATTAGTAGAACGCTAAGGAAGTGAGGAGCACTTTTCAATTATTATTTCCTGGCTATAAATTAGACGCAAAAAGACAACAGAATGGTACAGGATTAAGACGCCAAAAAAAACAACCAATTTAAAACATAAAAAGTGCCCGCTCTCTAGGTCCGAACGAATACGTTTAAATTTAAGTTAATGTCGTCAATATAAATTGAGTCTCACTACAGATACTTGCTATTTAAACCAATTAAAACGCCCCAAAAAAATCAAGTTATTTACATTTTGGGGTTTTATGAATAACAAGTAGAGGCGGTATTTTAAAGTTACCGATGGCAGCCACCCCAAATTTGAGCCCGTAAATAGGTGTGGCTGTAAAGGGATTAGCTACCCGTCAAGTTCGGCATCCACTCTTTTATCAACTTTATGTTGATCCTCAGTACGGCCGTATTTCCAATAGCTACTAATATACATATCTTGTTTTTCTAGCTGTTTTTCCCTTTTTAAAAACCGGCGGATAGTGCGCATGGTTTCGAATTCACAAGCACACCAAACATACGGTTTCTCAGTCAACCAATCTAACGCCTTTACAGCTGCTACGAGCGAACTATTTTGGCCTGGGGTCGGATTTACAAGCCATAATACCTGTATATTGTCAGGCTTATTCAGTATATGAATATCAGCTTCGCTGGTAACTTCTATTATTGCTGTACCTTGAGCCGTTGAGGGTAAGCGCTCTAAATTACAGCTAATCGCTGGCAATGCAGTCATATCTCCGATGAACAAATACCAGTTGGCATCAGGGTCAGCAAGCTTAGTCGAGCCTGGCCCCCCAATGATGATTTCATCTCCAGCGGTAGCCTTTTTCGCCCAATCAGACGCAGGAGACATTCCCTCTTTTGAAGTATGGAGCGCAAAATCGATAGTCAGGGTAGCAGTTGCTTTATCAAACATTCTTACCGTATACGTACGCATCATTATGTTCTTTTTACTCAGCTGTTCAAACGCCTCTTCTTCTTTGAGTGCGCTGCCTTGTTTAGTAAAAAGGAGCTTTACGTAGCCACTTTCATACCCCGACGGAAAGCTTGTAAGATCAGCACCACCAAGAACAACTCTTTTTAAGTTTGGCGTTACAAGTTCACTGGTGAGTACGTGTGTTTTTCTATAATTACCTACTGCCATTACTACATACCTATTTTTCTTTCATATATGTAGTACGTTCCCCACCATAAATTATTTAATCCAATGCGCTAGCTTTGGTCAGATTTTGCATTATCCATTAAAAGCTTCATTAATTTCTGAATCATTTCTTTTCTGTGCGATTCGCGCAAGGCGTACATATATTCGGACTCTTTCGGCACTTCAATCTCAGGTAATATTGACTTCACAATATCAATACCCGTGTTTTCTCTGGCAGTATGCTTTGGAAAACTCAGCCTAAATTTGATGTATTTGTCTTCTGCAATAAAGACATACGCCTCAGAATGATACTCTGCTCCATCATGGGTTTGCATTACAAACTGAGCCTGCTTTCCTAAAAATTGTTTACCCTGAGTTTCAAATTGTACCATTTGCATCGTTGCTGGCTGTACATCCTGATATTTACCAAGTTTTTTTGCCGCTTCAACCTCATCCATCACGAATTGCAACTCTTCAGCGACCACTTTTTCTGTATCGCTCCAATTGGTTTTTGCGATTGGATATATATAAACGGTTACAAAGTCTTCAGGAAAGCTTTCATCTACGTACTTTAAAGACATACCGTATTCAGGTTGATCAAACACTTTCCTATCCACCAGTAGCAGCTCACCCGCAATTTTAGGTGCTTTTAAATCATTTTCGTAGTCACTGGCGTTGGCTGGTCGACTTGCCTTTTGTGTGGTTTGGCAAGCAACCAAAAGTAAGGTTAAAGCGCCGATTAAAGCATGTTTTTTGAACATATTGTTCCTTTTAATTGTCGATGTTTGATCTAAAGGGTAATCGCTTAGAAGCAGCATTTAGCTTGTTCAATATATATCAAAACGCACGAGAGCATAAATAGGGGTGACTTGAATTGAAGATATTTGTTGTTACGCCAAGCAAAAATCGCTTGGCGCAAGGCTGTATAAGAATTAGAAACAAATAATAGGCGACGTTGTTGGACACGCACATCCCGTTAACTCAGGACTATGACTAGGACATGTTCCATCATTATAAGTATTTGGCGCGCAATCTCCCGCAGTTGCGGTACATCCACCATAAGTAAATTTACCAACACCACCTGCAATGTTAGGGGTTTGCTGTTTTGACAATGCATTTTCGTGAGTTAGTTTTTTTAGGTGCTTTTTATTTAACTTCATTGTTATTTTCCTTATTTATTGTAAATGCACGAATAAAATAGAACAAAATTCAATCTAAAACAATACTTTTTGATTAATAAATCATGCTAAAAGCAATGCGAAACGTGTAAAAATCACCCGCTATCACTCACAAAGCTTGTTGACAACACTGCATTTCCTACTACAATAACGACATTCGAATATCATTCGAATGTAATTCAAGAAGCATTAAATACGAGAATTAATATGGCACCGGCACCAAAATATGATCAACAAACTCAACAGCAAATGATCCTTCATGCTGCTGAACAATGTATCAACGAGTCTTCAGTGACTGACTTTACCATGGCTAAAATAGCTCGCGTGGCGGGGCTATCAATGGGCTCTGTGTATAAATTTGTGCAAAGTAAAGAGGACATTGTGCTCGCACTTGCCTATCAATCATTTGTACATGTCTCTAAGATTTTTGATCAAGTTTTAGCCTTACCTATTAGTACACCTGAAAAAATTCTCGCTATCAGCCTTATTTCTCCACAAAAACTGCAATGTTTTGAATTTGATTATGAGTTGCAAACCTATGCAACAAATGAAGCGGTGATCCGCAAAGGTTCTTCCTATTGGACAACTAAAATCATTGAAGCAAGCAGCCGCTGCGAGAGCTCTTTTAAACTCGCGCTAACGGATGGTATCAACTCTGGAGAATTAAAAGATGTGCCTAACCTTGCCCAAGTTATTGATGAGATCATAATTAGTGGGTGGGCAATGACCGTTGGGTATGAACAAGTTCAGCGTGTTCAACAAACGAAACAAATTGTCGAAGGAACAGATTCCCTACAACAGCCTCTTGAACTCGACCACCCTATTATTCGAAGTTCGGTACGCCTGTTAAACAGCTACCCTTGGCAAAAGCCATTAACCAGTGATTCGCTCATACAGATTGAGCAACAACTTATCGCGCTCAACCTGCGCTAATCAAATTAGGAGGCCTTATGAACATTAAAAGATGGCTAAGTGCCATATTCATCGTCCTAACAGTAATAGCTGGCCTAGGATTTATTAAATTTCAACAGGTGCAGGCTGCAATTGCATTCGGCGAATCTTTTCCTGAGCCGTCTGCAACGGTAAAAAGTACCTATGTACAAGAAGTGCAACATACCCAGTATGTAAAAGTGGTTGGCCAACTCCAAGCGAGACAAACGATTACTGTACGTAACGAATACTCGGGCCTCATTACTTATGTCGGCTTTAAACCTGGTGAGATTGTGCAAGCGGAGCAGGTTTTACTTAAGCTGGATACCAGTATTGACGAGGCCAATTTACGTGCAGCCAAAGCACGCGTTAAACTTGCTAAGTCAACTTACGAAAGAGTGGTCAAACTCCTCGCTCAAAAACGCATCAGCCCTGACGAAGTAGATAAAGCAGAGGCTGATGTCGCTGTCGGTGAAGCTGACGTGCAGAATTTACAGGCATTAATCGCTAAAAAGACTATTCTGGCACCATTCACAGGACAAACAGGTTTAGACCAGTACCAAAGTGGTCAGTTTATCGATGTGAATACCGCTATTACTTCACTGGTTGGCGTAGATGATGCAATTTGGATTGACTTTCAAATCCCGCAAACCCTTACACAGCCGAGTATTGGTAGCAAAGTAAATGTCACTTTTATAGAAGCCACCAAGAGCACAGTGCGCTTTGCCACCGTAATCGCAAAAACCCCTAGCCTAGATGCAACCTCTAGACAGCAAAGCTATCGTGCCCTATTACCAAACCCGAACAACAAATATGGTCACAATCAAATGGCAACGGTAGAGGTTCCCACAGCCCATATGAACGCGGTCAGTGTGCCTACCAACGCTATTACGCGTAGTCATTTTGGTGAATTTGTGTACGTTTTAGAAAAGGATGACGAGCAAAACTGGCGCGCCAAGCCTGTAAAAGTGACGTTAGGCGACAAAGTCAAAGACAATCAAATTGTCTTGTCAGGCCTAAATGGTGGTGAGTTTATCGCCAGCGAAGGTGCATTTAAGCTTAAAGAAAACCTGTTGGTATACATAGATCAAACAGCATCAAGTGAAGATCAAAGCGGAGCGCAGTAATGAGTGCTTTACATGAAAACAAACCATCTGTGATGGACATATTTGTCAATCGACCGGTGCTTGCTATTGTACTGTCTTTACTGATTATTTTGGCAGGCCTAAATGCCGCAAAACAGATTTCTGTGCAGCAATATCCAAAAATTGAAAGTGCCTCTTTGGTGATCAATACCGTTTATACTGGCGCTGCCGCCGACGTGGTAAAAGGTTACGTGACAGAGCCGATTGAGCGCGTTGCGTCGACTGTACCAGGTGTTGATTATGTAGACTCAGTCACAACTTCTGGACTTAGTAAGGTGACCGCTTGGTTAGACCTTAACCACAATACAACCGATGCGTTGGCTGAATTAACAACCCGGTTAAATCAAATCAAGTTTGAACTACCTACAGGGGCTGAAGATCCAGCGATTGAAATTGTCCGAGCAGATAGTCCATATGCCGTATTTTATCTCGATGTCGAATCAACTGGACTGCCTCGTAATGAAGTAAGTGATTACTTAACACGTAATATTGTTCCCTCAATGTCTGATATTTCTGGTGTACAAAAAGTAACGCTTGAAGGAGGCAGAAACCCTGCAATGAGAGTTTGGCTCGATAGCGACAAACTCGCTGTTTACGATTTAAGCGCCACAGATGTTTTTAATGCGCTTCAGTCGAATAACACGATTGCGACAATTGGATACAGTGAAAATAGTCGTCAGCGCATTGATATCATGGCAAATACCAGCCTCAAAAGTGTGGCAGACTTCGAAGATTTGGTCGTGAAAGAGGTTGATGGTACTCAGCTCAAGCTAGGGGCGATAGCTAATATCGAAATTGGCGAAGCCGAGGGTTTGGTCACGGCTAGACTTGATTATCACGATACGGTGTTCTTAGCCGTTTGGGCCTTACCCGGCGCAAATGAAATTAACATCGGTGACGCGCTTTACACCAAACTGGATGAGATTAACCAGATCTTACCTAATGGCATGAAAATTTCTATCGGCTACGATGGCACTTTATACATGCGTGATTCCATTAAAGAAATTTTTACCACACTTGGTGAAACCGTTCTCCTTGTTGGCATTGTGGTTGTGGCGATGATGGGCTCATTTAGAACCGCTATGGTACCACTTATTACCATCCCAATTTCTATTCTTGGCGCTATTGCCGTGATTTATGCGATGGGCTTTTCACTGAATCTATTGACCATTTTAGCCATTGTGTTGTCTGTTGGATTAGTGGTCGATGACGCCATCGTTGTGGTCGAAAATGTCGCTCGGCATATGAGAGAAGGCAAACCAAGGCTTCAAGCAGCCCTGATCAGCTCTCGCCAACTACTCGTGCCTGTGATTGCCATGACGCTTACACTTGCGGCGGTATATGCCCCTATCGGCTTTTTAACTGGGCTGACAGGGTTTTTATTCCGTGAGTTCGCGTTTACATTGGCAATTGCGGTGTTAATTTCTGGCCTTGTTGCGATTACCCTTTCTCCCATCATGAGTGCATATGTGAATCCAGAGGGCGGCAAAGAGGGCAAACTTACACGTAAAGTAAACAGTTACTTTGACAAGCTACAGGCTTTTTACTTCAAAACGCTGGATGCTCTATTTAAGTTACGCCCGCAAATTTTCTTTGTTGCCATTGCCTTCTCTTTGCTGTCTGTGCCTTTTTATTTACTGTCGCAAAAAGAGTTGGCGCCCATTGAAGATCAAAGCAGTATTCAAGTCGTAATCGAGGCCCCTCCGGAGTCTTCTCAGGCTTACACTTCTGAAAAAATGAACGACACAGCACGGGTCATGAATGCAACTGAGGGCGGTCAGTTTACTTGGCAAATCGTCACTGCCGCAGCTGGTTTTGGTGGCGTGGAGTTAGCGCCATTTGAAGAGCGCGAAAACTCTGTACATAACTTACTGTTTGATTTGTATGGAAGACTGGGCAGTGTAACAGGTCTGAGCTTGTTTCCTATCTTACCGGCATCATTACCAACTGCAGGTCAGTTTGATGTCGAAGTCGTGCTGCGCTCCAGCGACGATGCTAAAACCATGAAATTATACGCAGATCAAATCATGGCAAAAGCTAGTCAAAGCGGTAACTTCTTATTTGTAAACACAGATCTAAAAATAGACCTACCACAAGCTGAGTTAAAAATTGATCGTCAATTGGTGGCCGATCTAGGCTTAAACCTTGCGCAGGTTAACGACCAGCTCAGCGTATTGATGTCTAATAATTTTGTGAATTACTTTAATAAAGAAGGGAAAGCATACCGCGTTATTCCAATTGTAGGCGACGAAGAGCGATACAATCCGGAAGGTATCTTAGACATGCAGATTAGGACAGATGCAGGAGCGCTTGTCCCCATCTCGTCATTTGCTACCTTAGAGGCCTTTACGAGCCCGCGTGTACTGGGTTCATTTAATCAGCAAAACTCGTTTAGAATTCTTGCTGGTGTGCTGCCTCATATCACCAAAGAACAAGGGTTGAGTAATATAGAGCAAATTGCAGCGGAGATACTGCCAGCCCACTACTCGATTGATTATGCGGGTGAGTCAAGACAGCTCCGTAAAGAAGGTAACACCATGGTTGGGGTTTTGTTAGTCGCCATGATTGTTGTTTATTTCTTGTTAGCCATTCAGTTTAATAGCTTTAGAGATCCACTCGTTGTACTTCTTGGCTGCGCACCGCTTGCTTTAGCAGGCGCATTAATGCTGCCATTTTTATCGCTAACAACCGTGAATATTTACAGCCAAATAGGTCTCATCACGCTGATTGGCTTGATCTCTAAAAATGGCATTTTGATTGTTGAGTTTGCGAACCACCTTCAGCTCGAAGGTAAAAGCAAATTCGATGCGGTCAAAGGCGCAGCAGCAACGCGTCTACGTCCAATTTTAATGACGACAGGTGCAACAGTGTTAGGGCACTTCCCACTCGTGCTGGTAACAGGTGCTGGTGCCGAGGCGCGAAATAGCATCGGTATCATTTTGGTGGCCGGTATGTTGATTGGGACGTTTTTCACCTTGATTGTATTGCCATTACTTTATGAAAAGCTTGCCAAAGATCACCGCGGTGAAATGGAGTCTGAGCAGGCATTAACCGAAACTCAGTTTGCTAATCAAATATAACTAATACGCGTTGTTGAATAAGTCGATTATTCAACAACGCGATAAACTCACCCCATGAGTATTTATTTTTCTCCATGCGTGCATTTCACGCACCCTACTGGGTAACATTAAATAACATTTATTTGGTTGTACCCTAAGCTATAACTATTAAGATAAGTTTAACGCGAAATGTGAAAGGGAAATCACAAGGTGGATTATAAATTATTCAGTATACTAACTCTTGCAACCACGTTAATTGCCTGTGGCTCTGACTCATCTGACCCAGACTTACCGGACCCCCCTAAGGTTGTAACCAATTTCATTACTCTTGGGTTTGATATCCAAATTTATCAACGCAAAGAATCCACCAGCTTAAACGCCGATAGTTTCTTGCGAGGGGAGGTATACAGTGGCAGGTCACCATTAACATACCGTGATGTGATTATCGGTCTTGATACTCAAACAGAGTCTATACAAATCACAGCGCATAATTCTACTTTTCAATTATTTTCATTGATAAAAAAAGCATATGCACTATCTCCTGCGCCGCCAGAAACTGAAGAGGCGATTAAATCTATTACGATTAC
This sequence comes from Pseudoalteromonas luteoviolacea S2607, assembly GCF_001625575.1. Taxonomy (GTDB): domain Bacteria; phylum Pseudomonadota; class Gammaproteobacteria; order Enterobacterales; family Alteromonadaceae; genus Pseudoalteromonas; species Pseudoalteromonas luteoviolacea_E. The sequence goes on along the minus strand of NZ_AUXV01000019.1, from coordinate 207,534 downwards.
TTCTGCTTATGACTTTAATGACGAGTACCCTTCAGGTAGTAGTTTGAATGAATTCTTTCTTGTTACAAATACCAGCATTGGCAACCAATTTTATACCTACAATAATGACGTTAGAACATACTTTAACGTCAACAAATTTATAGAAGTAAATAGTAAAAATGATATGGCACATGTCGGATTTGCCCTAGACTTTGTGCTCAATAAAGAGCCTCAATTAACAAACAACATCACCTTTTATATTAAAATTGAGCTGGATAATGGCGAGATATTCTCAATGGAAACACCTGAAGTTACTTATAAACCCACAGGTCAATAGATCTTAAATATGATGGTAGCCAAATGGCCACCACCTGTTAGTTGCCTACTCGCTATATATTAAGGCTCAAACCCACAACGGAAAACACGAGTAACACGTTGCTCTGTACGACAATTTGTTTCGATAGTACGAGTGCGCTGCTCTGTATAGCTTTGCTCACTTGTTTTTGCTAAATGGCCAGAGTAGTTTGCATGACCAGTCCATCGGCGACCGTCACTGTCGGTGTACCAGTAAATTTCAAAATCGGTAGCATATTGTGAAGCAGGACACGACTCGACTCCACGGCGTGAAGATGTTTTGTATTTAGCATGAGGTAATGGGAAGTCCGGTTTATTCCAAAGGTGCCCTAAATACACATGCCCTGCATAATTACAGTTTTTCAAAGTAACTGTATAGTTTTCAGTCTGTGTGTCACATACACGTACATTCCTTACCACTTCTTCCCAATACCCTTGTCCACCAGGGCAATTAGGTCTCGCTTCAGCGGAAGCACTCGTCAATGCAACAACCGCGGCTACTACCGTTAGTATTGTTTTCATGATTTTCCTTATTTTTGGTTTTTATTATCTTCAAAGTATCAAGCTCTGAAGTTGTTCTTCAGTCAGTACAAGTTTTATCTCTTCGAGCTTTTCCGTATTGACCGAAATACTGCCTACGCCATAAGGACTCCCCATAGAACCTATGCTAACGTTATCAGTTTGATAGAGCTGCGAAGCAAGTCTAGAAATCTCTTGCTGTTGATACTCATCTAAGCTGATTTTGCTCAGAGAATCCCGAAGATGCATTAATTTTTGCTGTGCTAAAACTTCAGCCTGTTGGCGCTCAGCTTGAATATACGCCGCTACTTGATCATCCGTCAGGATTTCTCTTAGAGACTGTTCGTAACGTTGTTTATTCAAATTAAGGTCGTTTGTTAGGCTACTCATATCGATCGAATGCTGCGATTTTTCGCTCTGGTTGCTAAGCCAAACTTGGTAGTCTTGTTGAGCTTTTTCTAAAAGCAATGCCTGAAGCTTATTCGCGGTATCTTCATTCAATTGAAGCTGTATCTCGAGACGTTTCGCAATGGGTAGCACTTGATACATTTCTATCGCTTTGACTGTTTGAGCAAAAGTTGCGGAGGGTCGCAATTGGCGTGACTCATTATTTTGCTGTGCAGTAGCAACGACAACATACTCTTCCAAACCATGATGTTCGGCAGGTACGGTATTTATATCAGCCTGCTTGACCGACGTTATTGCATGATTTAACTGGAGCTGTAAATTTTTATTCTCTTGTGAAAGTTGATCCAATTGGGAGATAAGCAGGGCTGTTTCGGAGGGAGTATTGTACTCGACGACTGCCTCTTCAAAGGTAACTACAGCCACAACATACCCTATCAAACTACCCAATAGAAAAGAGATTACTGTGAGCTTCATTACTTACCTCAATAAAATACAATGAAGAGCATGTTAGCGCTAATAAGCCAGCTCAACACAACGAGTTTTGTAAGCTTATACTGCTGATTTTAGTATTATTTTTATACTGTTAATTCTAACAGTGAAGACATTCACTGAGTAACTTAACAAGAAGCGGGTTTTTGCTTTTGTTGATGACCAAACTAGAAACATAGCCAAAAAATTAAAAAGGGGCTTGCGCCCCCTGAGAGAAGTAAAAGAAAAATTAGAAGTAGCCCCTAAAACCAAATGCAAAACTTCTGCCTGGCATGGGCGCTTTATTTTTTAGGAATGACGTATGTACGCGCGCTTCTGTGTCTGTCAGGTTATGACCTTTTAGATAAAGTACCCAATCTTTTCCAAGCGCTGAGAAGTCATAATTCAAACTTGCGTCAACCAATGTGTAGCCCGGTGTCACTGTTTCATGTGCCGCAATATGGGTCTGCTTTTGATAGCGCACCACATCTAGGTTTACAGTGAACTTATCAAGGCTGTAACTTAATTTAGTACCAAACCTAACAGGTGAAACCATAGGCAGGTTACCGCCGTTACTTAATCGCGCGCGAACCATATCTGCAAAAAGTGTTGCATTTAGCGCTTCTGTCGCCTGCCATGCAAGCTCTGCTTCAAACCCATGGGTTGTGACATCTCCTGTTTTGAACACATAAACAGGTAAACCGTGCTCATCGTGGCCATCGTCGTGGTCGTGGTCGTGGTCGTGGTCGTGGTCGTGGTCGTGGTCGTGGTCGTGGTCGTGGTCGTGGTCGTGGCCATCATCAGCCATTAATCCAGTATTTGTTTGGTAATAGTAATTATCGATTTTGTTATAAAATGCGTTCAAAACAAATCCAAAATCGCCTTCGAGCTTTCGCCATGTAATATCTAGGTTATGAGAACGCTCTAAATCTATATCCTGCGGGTTCAGCTCGAAAGCTAAGCTCTCGTCCTTCTGTCTAAATAGTGCCCCAACCTCGTAAGTACCAGTACCTATATGCGGACCAAATGAGAACAGCTCCGAAGCTGCTGGCGCACGCTCCGCCCTAGAAACAGACACGCCTAGGTTATATCCTGGTTGATAATCCCATACCGCACCGGCTGATAAACTGACTGGTGTGAACTCATGATCCACAGCGAATTTTCTATCGACGATGACCTGATCATGGTCATGGTCATGGTCATGGTCATGGTCATCATGCTCATCCGCCTGTAAGTCACTACCAGACAAAAATACATTTGGCGCATCCAAAGTAACGCGCTCTACGCGCGCACCTAACTGAACTAACACTTCGCCAAAATGACGCTCTTCCATCAGTGCCAGCGCAAATGTCGTGCTTACGGATGGAGGCGTGAATGCTTCTGCACCCTGTGCTGAAAAGTCACTACGCTTGTAATGTACACTCAATCCACCGCGCCAATCTGCGATTGGTTGATGCATTAAATCAATGCGAGCTTCTTGACTTTCATTGGCAAAAATAGTTCCAACTTCACCATGCTCCACTTCACTGTGCTCATAATCAGTGTATGCCGCACGAAAGTTAGCTTCACTTAAAAAGGCATTATCAAAGCTATATTTACCAATTAACTGCCAACGATCTTGATCTAAGTCCGCGAAAACATCTGGCGCTTCATCACCATGACTGTGACCAGGAATACCGTACTCTCTCGCCATTTTGCCATAGGACACACCCACATATCCCTGCTCAAATAGATAGGAGGTGCCGATGGTCGCACCGTGAGAGTCTTCAGCGCTATTTTCAACGGTATAATCACCAGAGCTATTTGACTTTTGATCTAGCTCAGCTGGTACAGGGATTTCATAGTCACTGGACTCTCTAACGAAGCCATCTAAATGCAATGCAAAATTACCTAAGCCTGTATTTAAATTAACTGCGGCCAACTTTTGGTCATCGCCTGTCGCACGCTCAATTAAAAACTCGCCATACGTATCACTGCTAGTCGGTACGCGTTCATCAACAACGTTCACAACCCCACCGATCGCACCACTGCCGTAAAATAAGGTTGCAGGCCCTCTTAAAACTTCTACCTGCGTTGCTGTAATGGACTCAGAAGCCACGGAATGATCAGGCCCTACGCGCGAGGCGTCACTAACGTCTAAGCTATTTTGTGTGATGAGTACACGTGGGCCGCTAAGGCCTCGTATCACAGGCGTGCTTGCAACCTTTGCATGAAAGCTCGTGTGTACACCTACTTGCTTAGATAGCGTATCGCCCAAAGTGGCTGCTTGCTGCTCTTTGAGGGCGTCGCCTGAAAGCACGCTCACAGGCATAGATGACTCCATCGAAGATGCATGAAATGGTGAAGCCTTAACATCAATCACTTCCATCACAGATGCATTTAACTTCACTGTAATGCTCGCAGCACCATTTGCTTGTGCTTTGACCAACTTATTTTGGTGCGCAAAACCCGAAGCTGTAATGTGTAGTTCTACGTCACTACTTTTATTGGTTTGCAAAGTAAACTTACCAAATTGGTCCGATTTAACCGTTTGTTGACTGCCCATAACCGAAATAGTTGCGTTTGCAATCGCTGCACCATTTTGATCTTGAATTTGTCCACTGATATTTTGAGCGTAAGCTTGTACTGAAAGCGGGGCTATCAAGCCAAGCATCAATGGCGAAAGTTTAAACATAATAATTCCATACGTTATTTTTGTTATAATATAACATATCAACACCATTCTGTTTGCAAGTTTTTTGTCGCGTTTTTTGCACCATGCAGCGAATTAATTTTCACTAAAAAGTACTGCATCGCAGAAATACGATTCCCATCCAACTTAAAAAATGAAATTTTAATCCATTTCAAATCATGCACTTAATAAAATGTTTCAAATTATAGTAGAATTTGAATTGCTTTTATTTTGTTACAATATAACATCACACACAATCACAAGTGACCGCTTTCCTTTGAAAATAAATAAGCCAGGTGTGTGAACTCGGTTTACCCAACCAATTCATTAAACGGCAATTGCTAATTAAAAAGCGTGTTATTTGTGAGCTTTCTATTCAGCTCTACAGAATCTCGGAATTTAACTATGATTAAAACAACCATTGCACTGGCTGTCAGTTCAGTCCTTTTATTGACTGGCTGTAACAGTCAAAACTCTGCGCCTCAATATACTCAAGAAGGGCAGGAAGTTGTTGCACAAAATATGCTTGATAACCCATTACTACGACAAAGTGCACTACAGTACCAAGCTCCTGAATTTAACTTAATTCACGACGGTGATATCAAACCAGCTTTCGAGCAAGGGATAACTGAAAACCTAGCTGAAATCGAACAAATTATTGCGCAAAAAGACGTTACTTTTGACAACACGATCGTCGCACTTGAAAAAAGCGGTGAAACTTTATCTCGAGTAGGCAATTACTTTTGGAACATTAGCCTCACCGACTCAAATCCAGAGCGTCGAGCACTACAACAAGAGCTTGCTCCTCTTTTTACCCAACATAGTGATAATATTTACTTAAACAAAGCTTTGTTCGAACGCGTTGAGCAAATTCATGACAAACGCGACAGCTTAGGCTTAGATGCAGAATCTAAGCGACTTGTTGAGGTTTACTACAAACGCTTTATTCGCGCTGGCGCAAAGCTAACAGACGCGCAACAAACTAAAATTCGCGCATTAAACAAAGAACATTCACAATTAACCACGCAGTTTGGTCAAAACTTACTTCAAGAAACCAGCAACATTGCGGTCGTAGTCGACAACAAGCGTGATCTGAAAGGTTTAACGGATGCACAAATTGACTCAATGGCGGCCGCCGCTAAACAAGCAGGAAAAGACGGAAAATACTTAATCAGTATCACCAATACAACTCGCCAGCCTATTCTTGCAAATATCCAAAATAGAGATTTAAGAGCGCGTATTTGGCGTGCATCAGCAGAGCGTGCTCAGTCTGGTGAGACGAACAATATGCCTATTATTAAGCGGCTTGCAGAGATCCGCGCTCAACGTGCAAACTTGCTTGGATTTGGCAGCTGGGCAGCATATGGGCTGTCTGCACAAATGGCACAAACACCTGATGCAGTGTTTTCTATGTTCTCAGGCATGACTGATGCACTGATGACAAATGTAAAACTTGAAACCAAAGCAATAAAAGCAAAAATGGCTGAAAAAGGTGACAAATTTAAACTGCAGCCTTGGGACTGGGCTTATTACGCAGAGCAAGTGCGCCAAGATAAATATGCACTGGATGAAAATACGGTCAAATCATATTTTGAATTTAACCGTGTATTAGAAGACGGCTTATTCTTTACCATGAAGGAGCTGTACGGTGTTGAATTTAAACATCGTCCTGATTTACCTGTATACCATCCAGACGTAAAAGCTTACGAACTGTTTGACCATGACGGCACCAGCCTTGCAATATTCTACGCTGATTATTTCGCGCGCCCTGGTAAACGTGGCGGCGCGTGGATGAGCTCATTTGTTGACCAAACACATCTACTGGGACAAAAACCCGTTGTTGTAAATGTCATGAATATTGCAAAAGCACCAAACGGCCAACCGACACTACTAAGCTACGGTGAAGTAACGACTATGTTCCATGAGCTAGGCCACGGTATTCACGGCATGTTCTCAGATGTAAATTACCCGTCACTAGCTGGGACTTCCGTATCGACTGACTTTGTTGAATTCCCTTCTACGTTTGAAGAGGACTGGGCGATTCACCCTAAAGTTATCTCAAACTATGCTAAACATTACGAGACTAACGAAGCAATTCCCAAAGACTTGTTAGATAAAATTGTACGCTCTCGTAGCTTCAACCAAGGGTTTGACACATTAGAGTATGTTGCTGCGGCGATTGTTGATATGGAGTGGCACTCACTGAAACCAACCGATAAAGTAGAAAACCCCGAGCAATTTGAACAAAAGGTATTGAAAAAACACGGCCTTTACGTGCCTTACATTCATCCTCGTTACAAGTCGGCATTCTTCTCTCATTCAATGGGCGGGGGCTACTCGGCGAGTTACTATGCCTACATGTGGAGTGAAATCTTAGCGGCAGATGCTTATGCATTCGTGCAATCTCAAGGCGGTTTAAATAGAAAAATAGGTGACCACTACCGTAAAAACATTCTTGAAGTTGGTAACTCTAGACCATTAATGGAGTCCTACAAAGCATTTAGGGGACAAGCACCAACGACTGATGCATTGCTAACTCGCCGAGGTTTACAAACAACGAACCTGTAAAAACCACTGGCTGGCTACGCTTGTGGTCAGCCCTTTCTTTACTCCCCTATCTGATAGCAAGACACCGCTCGGCAATTAAAAGATTGCTTGATAATGGCATCATAAGTACCGTCTGCTTTCATAGCTTGAAGTACTTTATCAAACTGAGCTTTGAGATTCTTGCCTTGGGTATTTTTGGAAAACGCAAAGTAACTGGGGATAGGTAACTCATATAGGGGCGTTGGGGAGACTGAATTTTGGATCCCTAAGCGTCGAACAATATCCATCCCACCCAGTTTATTGCTGATCACCACATCAACTCTATCTGCAAGCAGCAACTTAAAACTCTGTGTGCCAGAATTGGTCTCTACAATTTGGTCAATCACACCCGATTTAATAGCAGTATCTATTTCTGTGCCATAACTGACATTGCGCACTAGGCCAACGCGCAATTCGCTAAGTTCGCGGATATTACCGGCCAATCTAATGCCTGAGTCCTTTCGCGTAAAAATAGAAACCGACTGCATAATTAACACTTGCTCAGAGTAAAGCATGGTTTGCTGTCTTTTCTCAGAGAAATAAATGGTAAATATGCCATCAGCTTGCCCACTTTGAAGCTCTCTGATAGCTCTTCCCCATGGCAAGAACTCGATGTTAATGGGTTGCTTTAGTCTCTTGAACACTTCAGTGACTATCTCAACACCAATACCCTTTGGCATGTTACCTTCAAGGTATTGATAAGGCGGGTATTCAAGCGTCACTATACGCAATGTCTTTGCATGCACAAGCTCAGTCGTGAAAATGCTAAAAACGCCCCAAATTAATAGTAGGAGCGAAGTGAACGCACCTTTTATGTCGCTTATCCTATGAAAAAACATGTTGATCCGTTTTGAACTCGCCTCTGTGCCTTTTAAAATTCTATTTTAAGTTTTATATATACCCTTCGTCCTCTTGGATCACCCGTTCGAGGATCGTAACTGCCTGCTATATCCACAAAGGGTGGAGGGTCATCCGTTATATTTAATATACCGATTGCAACACTCGATTGAGCTTTAAGCCGCATCAACTCACCTAATTTCAATGAATATTGTGTATCTAGCGTCGTAAACGACCCGACTTTCTCACCACTGACGTCATTTTCGTAACTTGATACATGCCTCAGAAATGCATTAACCTGATGATTACGCCATAACCAGCGCACACCCGCGCTCCCCCTTAGTCGAGGTGCAGGGTTACCGACAGTATTACGATTAAGTTTTCCAAGACCGTCTGACATAGCGCCTGTATCGTCCGTTAAATCGTACGACAGCAAATAAGTGGCACTCACCTCTGGTGTGAAAAGACCATACTGCGTATCGACATTATATTGTCCAACGAGATCTACACCCGACGTATCTATCGCTTGTGCATTGATAAATTTAGTATTCACAATTGAAATGGTTCCAGCAGAGGTGCGAACCACTCGAGTGGGATCATTTGGCATTGTATTCACCACCGCTTGATGGCTTTCTCTGGTGAGCACATCGTCGAATGAAAAGCGCCAATAATCGACATCAATACTCATGGCGTTATCAGAAAAGGAAGCACCAAGATTAATGGCTGTTGACGTTTCTGGTACTAACTTGTCATCTCCAATCGTTCTGTTACCACCAAATGTGGTTGACCCGTCAGTAGGATCCGTGATGTTTGCGAAATTCGTCTGTACGCCCTTAAGTTGGTGGACCGATGGCGCTCTAAAAGAGGTGCTGTAAGAGCTTCTGAGCGATAAATGTTCAGCTACGCGCCATAATATTGAAAATTTGGGATTCGTGGTATCTCCACCCAAACGTCCATAATCTTCATATCTTACGGCTAAGCCCACTTCAATTTTAGGGGTAATAGGCAATCTAGCTTCGGCAAAAATGGCGCTAACTTCGCGCGACCCTTCAACATTTTGGTTGCCTATTAGAAAAGCGAAACGGTCTTGCTGAGTTAAAGCGTCATAGCGCTGAACAATAGACTCTTTTCGAACTTGAGCACCTATTGCCACAGCGACAAACTCTTCACCTAGTGAAAATGCCTCATCAAAAGAGACATAGCCTTCTAACATCTGTAATTGAGATTCAAGGTTGCCGATATAATCCCCAATGATAAACGGCCGCAATCGCTCATTGTCAGGGTCAAGGGGGTCAAATGGGTTAAAGTAAAGACACAGTCCAACACCAGCGCCTTGCGCACTGTCGCAATTTACGCCGCCGTAGCCAAGTAGTGATTGCTGAAAATTATCCGCTATGACATCTCTTGGGTTCAGTAGCGCATCGTTGATTGCATGTACATAAGCCAGCTGCCAATAAATATCTTGTCCGACATCGCCTTCTATGCCAAAAGCTACTCGCGTAGTTTGATGTTCATAGGAGTTTTGCTCCGTGGGCTTACCCCAGCCGAAAGGCCGCCCCCGGAAAAAAACATCTTCTGCATAAGGGTTATCAGGATGCGATGCTAAAACATTTGGCGCATTCAGAACCGGAAAGCTAGGTGAGACTTCTCTTGAAATCTGATTGTCGGCATGACCCGCTTCAAACCATAGGTGTATCTGATCATTCCAATCCCACTTTGCTTTAACAAAAAGCTGAAGTCTATCTTCATTGGGTACCACCGTAATTTGAGGTGCAAAGTCAAACAAGCAAAACGAATTACCATTACTGCCCGCAGAAAGCTGCCCACCATTGTTTTCACAATTATCGTCTGCGATGGTCAACCCTTGTGGATTTTGAGGCGAGGATAAAGAGGGGATTACAAAGCTGCCCGGATTACCGAAACTACTGAAAGCGGGTTTGAACCAGTCAACTTCTCCTAGTAATAAACTTGAACGCTCAAGAAAACTAGCCGCAAAAAGCAGGTACCCAGTCTCACCAAGCTCTAGGCCATATGCAAAATCAATTTTTGTTTCGTCTTGGCTACCATCACTGACTCTTTGCCGATATTCATATTGCAGCTGCGCACCATTTAAGTCGTCACGACTAATAAAGTTAACAACACCTGCAACCGCGTCGGAACCATAAATTGCTGATGCGCCATCGCGCAAAATCTCGATTCTTTTAACAGCAAGCGAGGGGATCAATGAGGCCGTATCCACAAAACTCGCTCCTTGGTCCGTGACAACCGATGAAGTTACCTGACGTCTGCCGTTGAGCAACACTAACGTGGAAGAAACCCCCAACCCCCTTAAATTAAAATTCGAAGTCCCTACGGTGTAATTTTGCGATAAATTGTCAGAGTTATTTTGTGCACCCGCATTGAATGGCAAGACTTCGACTAGATCCCGAACACCATTAGCACCGATGTTAGAGAGTCTTTCAGCGCCTACGTTTGTAATCGGGGACGAAGAGTCAGCTTGAACAGAGCGTTTTATTCGCGACCCTGTTACTGTGATAGTTTCAATTTTATTTTCAGCTTTTACCGTATTTGGAAATACCATCAACAACATGACGTTGCTAAATAAAAAGGCCCATTTCAGTGCTTTATACACCCACATACGATATTCTCATGTGACAGACGATAAACGCTTTATTACGTAATCGCTAACATTCTCTAAGCATAGAAGAATTCTAGGCGCTCTCCTGTTCTTTTTTGTGCCTTTTATCTGCTTGTAACAAACTATAAAGAGGCACTGTGTGCCTCTAAAAACATGTCTTATTTGCAATTAGTGAGCAATTGCCAAACCTGTTGCCAGTTGCTTTTACTACTGGTTTGACTGGGCCTGTCGTTATAGCTCCACCAGTTTGCTTGATATAGATTTCCCTCGTATGCTACTTCAGAACCTTTTACATAGGCTTTATCAGTCGTCCAAGGCTCAAATTGAGCACAATCAGCCCCTGTAGAGAAACTTGCTACCAAAGGTGCCCACTCATTGTGTTGACGCGCATTGTCATGCTCTGTTGCCGTGCCAAGATATTTGCCGTTAAACTCCTTTCGCGGTGTAGAGAAGTAATTGATCCGAGGGCAATCTTTAGGGCCATTAATCTCATTGTTATTACAACGATAGCTCATGATAGTTCTAAATGACCACTCTTCGGCATCATAGTAACCATGCGCATACTGCGCTATAAAAGGGATCTCCGCAGTATTTTCCCAGTTGTGTTCGGCGCCAAATAGATGTCCCATTTCATGGGCAAGTGTATACTGCTCAAAACACTGCATATTTGTGATAGCTGTTGAATGCTTTCGTTCTTTGGCTCCAATCGTACGCGCTACACCACAGTAAAACTCAAGTTTATGACTAATTAGCATATCCATATCAGAGCCATACTTTTCACTTTGCTTTAACTCTTCATCAAAGTGATCAAACTCCCACATATAATCTTCGTCTCCGAATAAAAAATCCAAGGTATTTAAGTTTTCGCCTTTTTTAAGCCAAAAATCGATTAGCACACCAATACTATCAATCTCGTTATAATCGACATGCTCGATATTAGCTATTTCAATTTTGATGTCGATGTCACTGTTGGCATAAGCTTGATTCGCTTGAGCGATAGCAAAGTCAAAAGCTTGTCTTGGGTTAATCCCTGCTTCTTGGTATACATTCGCCACATCATTGGTGTAATACAAGGATACGCGCACTACACTTGGCTCCGACTGGCTAGTTACTCCCTGACGAGTAAGCTCAACAGGTAGTGTTGCATAACCTTCTGCGGCCCTGTTTTTTGGCATAAATTGATGTTCTAAATCTTCAATTAGCTTTTCTGACGGTTTTGATTCCATTGTGACTAACTTCGTGCCGCTGCTTATAAGACGAAAATCACCAGTAACGACACTCACTTCACCTTGTACAAAACCATTGCGAGCAATACTGATCACACCTTGCTGATTGCCCTCAGTGTCTCGCAAATACAATGTTCCGTTAACTGAATCAATATCACTTAAATTAAACTCAAGTGTATAATTTTTATTATTTGGTAAAACACCTGAATAACTAACTGATTGTGCATGTAATGAACTAGCTGGAGTTGGACTTACAATATAATCAACATTTTTATGGCCAGAAATTAGACTGACTAATTTTTGCACCGACGTATCGGCATGAGCATGAGCTGTAATTAACATACTAGAAACTAGTAAAGAAAGTGCTTTTCTCTTCATATCAATATCCTTTCATTAATAAAGATTATAGAAATGGCAAACCAAAAATTGCCACCTATAAAAATGACAAAATATTTAAAGAAAAATAACACTTAATTAAAAAATAAATCTAAATTTTCTTATTAAAATATAAAAGCCCGATACTAACCGGGCTTTTTAAGTCGATTTTTTATATTAATTACCACATTTTTGATAATTTTACAGTTGCAGTTGAACCATCAGCTGCTTGATCGACAACTTCAAATACAAGGCCTAGTTTTGGAAGTTTTTTACCAGTTGCTGGACGAATATAATTCGTATAATCATCCCAATCAGCAAACTTTGGATTCGCATTTGTGAATGGGTCCATCCATTTACGCTCTAGGTAACCACCATTAGCCAACTCGGTGCGTTCAGTCCTGCCCTCGTCACCTAACTGAGGCAATGTGTTAAAAGCGGCATCTTTAATTTGTCTGCGGCTGTTAAGTGGCGTGACACTTCTATCTGCAACCCATTGGCCAGTACTGCTGTATTCTGTTTCATATTCAAGAATAGGATTGCGATCCGCATCTACAATGCCAATCCAACCTTCACCAGGGTGCGCACCCACATGGTTATCAGCACTTGGTACTTCAAAGAATTCAATTACATATGACGGGTCGACATACCATACAAGTAAACCCTCTTCCATACCTGCATTTTTCAAGCTCGCGTCAAATCCAACATGTTGGCGCCATTCCAGTAAGTAATAAGGTGTATATTGAATAGTGCCATCAGATAAACCTGCTGCGTGAGCAAACGTTACTTTTTCAGGTGTATTCGACGTAATTTCGTTGAGCGTTATGCCACCATCTGAAATTTTAATGTTATCGACAGCAACGTATGTAGAATCGCCACCAATTGCATAGTTTTCCAACGTAAATACAACATCGTTAAACTGCGCCAAGAACGAGATATCGTAGTTTACCTTTGTCCACTGTGAATTTGTTGAACGGATTTTAGAGTTATCCGACCCCATCACCAAATCTGCAGTATTACTAGGTGAAAGCGAACCAGAGATCCCCGCACTAGGCACATCAACACGTAGTCTTAAGCCATAAGCGGCATTGAGTGACAATGTTGAGTTTAAGTCAAAACTTAACGTTGCAGATTTGGTATCTTTTACTGACTGAGTAAACGACACACTACCGTAGCTCGTAAGATCAAATGCTTGATTGTTCAGCGGCTCAAAAATCTCTTTCGTTTGTTCAGCTAGATTAACTTTGATCAAGTCGTTATGCTGACCCTTTATACCTGCTTGTGAAAAGGTAACTTCTATACCTTGTGCACTCAAATCTGACGCATTTACTTCTTCAGAGATAATCCAATTACCACCAAACTTATTCTGTAAAAATAGCTTCGCGTATGGACTATAACCAGTCGGTTTAGTACCGGCAATAACACCGCCCCAACTGCCTGAGGCCATTGAAGAGTATGAAGAAACAGTTTCACCCGCACCACCAAATTTATCTTTTGAATAAGCAGTATCGTATTCATCTGGTAAGCCAAGGTCGTGGCCCAACTCATGTGACAGCAGACCGATAGTTGCATCAATTGGCTGAATAACATAGCTGCCTATTCGCGCGCTTTTACCAGTAGTTTCATTGACTACATCTTGGTTCACAACATGTCTATGAGACCAAATGTAATTATTATAAGGGCTATTCGGATCTTCTCTTAAGTGTCTCGGTTCAGATTCCTCGCCCAATGTTGAATGTATGATACTTAAGTGGTCAATTTGACCGTCTTTATCAGCATCGTAGTCACTCAAGTTGAAATTTTCATCTGCAAGGACGTTGTAAACAGCCTCCTTTATCAGATCGTGCGTATTCGCCTTATAGTGAGGGTGCGAGAACTGAGCTTTATACCAGCCGAACACCTCACCATCCACATCAAAAGAGCCGCCACTTTGATCTAAAAAGTACTCTCTCATACTTGGTAACTTTTCACCATTTGGACCTGCATAACCATTTTTAGAGAAGCTCATCTGACGATAGTGCTCAGGGTTATAATCTTCATAATAATGCCTATTTGGCGCATTATCTGGCTTCAATGAATTATGTGGAACATCAGCAAACTCCATCAGAATAGTAAGTACTTTTCGAGTTGTTACCGGTCCGTGCCATTCGCGCTCTTGTGATGCAAGTGCTTCTTGATTTAGAACGAGTGGCGCAGCGAAGTCAGCAGAAAGATTACGGTGTAAATTTGCATCATTTTGTATTTTTACTACTTGTGAGGGATCAATTGTAGTGTTTTCTTCTGATTTTATATTGACAGAATGTGCATTTGCATAACCACTTAAAGCGCATATAACAGCCACGGATAATGAGTTCATCATATGTATTTTCATTATTATTTCCTATTTTTCTTAATTGTCAGCCAAAGGGCGGTACTCCATGGATTTAGTCCTTGACGCCCTAAAAAAACAAACGAAAAATATTTATAAAAATAACTTAAGACAAAAAAATAATTAAATTAATAGGAAAACCCTTGAAAAAAAACGATTAATCCCCACAATTTATTTGTAAAAAGCAGAATTAACACAACTATAAAGCCAACCGTTTTAAACACATCTACTAGCTAAAAGCTTACTCCAATGGCTTATTATTTTGAATTTTTGAATAAAAACTGGAGCCTCACTAAATAAAACGCCGTTTATAACAGAAACCCTAGCTATTTTTTCTCATTCCCATTCGATCTGATACATGTACACCATTAAATGCAGTAGAAGAAATGACTAGAAAAATTGTGGCTAAACTGAACCTGCACAGCCTTTTCACACTAAAAAGGGCGTATTGCACGCCCTTATTTATTGTTCGATATACCAGAGTCTTACTTGCGCTGGGCGATTTGCTCAGCAACACGAATACCACTTCTTACGGCGCCTTCCATATAACCTAGGTAAAGAGTGTCTGTATGTTCACCTGCGAAATATATTCTACCTACGGGTTGTTGAAATAGTTTCCAATACTTGGTTATTTGACCTGGACCATAAGCTATAAACCCGCCTTGAGTCCACGGCTCAGCAACCCAATTTTGCACCTTGGCATCGACCAGAAATGATTTAGAGCTAGGATACATCACTTCCATTTCATCCAGTCGCGCATCAATAATTTGCTGATCGGTCCAATCTTTTTGGATCAAACTGTAGTCGCCAGAAGTATACGCAATAAGAATGCCTCCATCCCCGTCTTGACGCTCTGTTGTTTCCCACGTCCACCCTGTTGGCAATCCGGTAACAATCGTTTCCCCACCCAAGTTTTGATCTAGCCAAAAGCGTTTGCTGTACTGCAATAAAACTTTCGAGTGCGAGCCATAGTTTATGTTTCTTGCAGCATCTAATAGCGCTTGCGGAAGACGAGGATTGAATTCAATTTTATTGAGCACGGGCAAAGGTACGGTCACAACGACAATATCTGCTTGAAAACTCTCGCCTGCTAGAGTTTCAACATTGACTCGATTATCCGATTCAGAAATGCGTTTTACAGCTTGGTTAAGATGGATAGAACCTGCAATGTTATCTGCGAATGCTTGCGCCATCGCTTTGCCGCCTTTTAGAAACCGGTGGCTTTCGACATTATCTTCAGAGACATTTTCATACACCCGAGCATAATGGGCTAAGTGCAATAATGATAAATCACTTGGTTCGTCAAATTCCCCACGAACAAACTGCTCTGCGACTAACTTTGCGGTAGGATGCAACTGCATCTCATTAATCCATTCCTGTACATTGGTTAGATCGTACTTCTTAGCAATTTCTAACATAGCAGGATCACTAGAGTCAGGTACTGCATCCACCAGCAGGCTTAATGCATCATTAAAGCGGTTATAATCATTTACGATCGCAGTATCAAAGTTACTCTCGAAATCTGTATAACTGACTAGTTTACCTTCTATATAGTACGCACCACTTTCAATGTCTCCCCAATAACCAGTATCAGCCAACTCTACATCAAATAAGTTCGCATAGCGGTGGATTTCTTGATGAACTGTGGGACCGTCAATAAACTCCCCACCCAATTCACCATGCTGATTGCCCATTTGTACCGTACCAATTCGACCACCTATGCGATCCTTTGCCTCCAGTATGGTTACAGAGTAGCCTACACTTTCTAGTTCATAGGCTGCCGTCAAACCAGACAAACCAGCACCAACTACAATGGCTTGATTTTCTACAGCCTGAGGCTGTTCCCTTTCTTGCACTTCAATAACAGTCTGAGTATCGTTACTTCCACAAGCAGACAGCAAAGAAGAAAATACCACACAATTTACAACAATACGCAAAGAGTCCTTTCTCTTTGAGACATTCATATACACCTCACTAATAATTAAATATTGCAAAATATAAAAAAGCCATAAAAGGCTTATAAAAACCGTGGGCAAGCTAACATGATGTATAACCTTTAACAAGGTCAAAAAATGCAAGTTATATAAACATCACCTTTTAAAATAGAAAAATTAAAACTCATTATTTACTTCGTAAAACAATGAAAATATCCAAGTCGAATTCACATGAGAAATCAAGGGAGTAACTTTATAATTCAATTAAAAAAAACAATATAAAATTGATAGATAATTAGACAGGAAATATTTGCTTCATACCTGCTACAACGTCTAGAGCGGGTTAAGATAACTGCTCAGAGGCCCTCTTCTGTAGGAGTTGAGCTCCGTAAGGAAGCAAACATTAGATAACGCCTATTTGGCAAATTACAGTTATAAGTACCGTTTCTATATATTTAATAGCTTTTTACTTTGACGGATTAGCAGCAGTCAAGCCTGAACTATTACATCACAAAATAAAAACCATCAATTTTTATTTAACCTTAGGCTTAAAAGGCTAACCACCATTATTCATGGTAATTATCCATTATTTAACTTATAGAAATAAAACCAGTTAAAACCTTTGCTTTACTTCAAATTGAAGAGTAATCGTCTTGAGATACTTTTTTTGCCTTTGCTTTTTTGTTTATATTCACTAGTACATATGCAAGTTGGGTAGATGTTTCTGGTACAGTGAAGAATATTATGCTTTATCAACATAGAGACGCCATACTTGTTGAGCTCAATAACAAGGTATGCCAGTTGAACTGTGCTCAAATAAAAGCGGATTTATCTTAAGTGCCGACGTACCTGCAGGCCGAAGAGATAGAATGTGCTCTATGTTGTTAGCAGCACAAGTTTCAGCCAAAGATGTAGTAATATCAAACTCCAATAGGTGTGCATCTTGGGGTTCAACTGCCAATGTATGTAGAAAAGTTGCACAGTTAAGGTACTACCTACACTTTGTTGGGGTGCATTGAAACAGTGCTCGCCAACTTAGACATGTTATCTATACATTTACTTCCCCCCAAACGGTTATAACGGCGAGAGAAATTATCGCGTTATCACAGCCTTATCCAAATCATACTGAACATCCCTTTTGTGTATTTTATTACCCTATAAATTGGTATCATTATTATAATTTGGACAAAAGACGACAAAATGGAGTCAACAATGAAAAAGCTTTTACTCGCTACAGTTACCGGTGCAGCGATTGCCTCTGGTGCATACGTGGTCACGCAACAAGACAACGGCTACACACCTATGTCACAGTTAGATTACGTGCCTGCCGATACCATATTTTTTGCGTCGCAACTTGAAAGCTTCCCTTATCTCAAATATTTAGACCTGTTACCCAATGCATTCAAAAGTAACTATGAGATCAATACTTTTGTCGAAGAAATGAAGGCGCATGAATTAGAAATGAAAGCGCTGGGTCAAGAACCTGACCAAAACGCGATATTTTTCATGAATGTGATGGAGCAATATGCCAAAAGTCTGGAGTCCTCAGAAAGCTTTGCCAATATTTGGGGTGTTGATAATGAGCTAAAAATGCTCGTTTATTCAGTCGGTTTACTTCCTGTTATTCGTGCAGAATTAGGAGATGTCGCTGCGTTCAATAACACTCTTAAAAATGCAGCAGACAAAGCTGGCGTGAGTTACCTTGACAGTGACATAGATGGCACGCCTGTGACCAAATTTGCCATCGAACACGCGGGCCAAAAAGTATTTGACCTTATTTTAGCCACACACGGAAAATGGGTTACGCTGTCAGCTGACACCCCTTTTAACAGCCCCGATGATTTAAAAGTCGCGCTAGCAATAGCAAAACCGGCTACAAATCTAAATAGTACAGGCAAAATAGAGCACTATCTAAAAGAGTATCAGCTTGATGGTCAATCAATTAGCTATCTAGACAACAAGCTATTGGTTGACACTTTAACGGCTAAAGATCCACAAAGTACCAGTGTAAAAATGCTTGACAACATACTGGCTTTGTCCGGCAGCACTAACGCACTTGATATGATCAGAAATGAAGCATGCCAAAACGACTTTTCAGATATGGCTAAAAAATGGCCAGCTATTATTTCTGGCACCGAAAGTATGAGTATCAGCGCAAACCATGCAAATTTTAAAGTTTCAAACATCATAGCTTCAACAGATCAAAAGATTTTAACCGCGATTTCTAATATGCGAGGTTTTGTACCTGCTCATACTCAAGGCGCTGAAGACGCCCTGTTCTCAATCGGTTTGGGATTGAACGCAGCTCAACTATCCCCCACAGTAAACACAATTTGGGCAGCATTCTCTAGTGCAGAGTTTTCTTGCCAACCGCTAGTTATGGCTCAAGCGAAAAGCAAAGAGACCAACCCCGCTATGCTAGCAATGGCCACTGGCATGCTGGGGACATTGCAGGGAGTTAGTTTAAGCTTATTGGACATAGACATAGCGGAAAAAGCCGAACAATCTCAAGAAGTTGAGTTTTCTAAATTAGATTTGCTCGCAACTATATCAGCTGATGACGCGATTGCATTGTTCAATATGGCAAAAAGCTTTGTACCCGAGCTTGCTAATCTGAACCTGCCTGAAGACGGATCTCCTGTAGAGGTAAACAGCTTCTTGCCAGTAGATTACCAATTAGACAAACCTGTTTATTTGGCGATAAAAGGGCAACATATCGCGCTATTTACAGGAGAAGATGCTGGAAAACATGCTGATGCCTTATCAACTCAAACAGTGGAAGCAAATGGCATGATTACATTCGGTTTAGATACCGAAAAGCTATTACCTTTGATCAAAAAAGGTTCTGAACTTGCTGGTGAAGAACTTCCTGAAGAGTTCCAGGCTCTGTTTGGCGAAGGGTATCAAATGCACATTACATTTGACGCAACCAATCAAGGTCTAATCACTGACATCATTGCTGATTTTCAAAAGTAAAAATGCTTTATCGATAGTGAGCATGTACTAACATGCTCACTCTCCACTCTTGCACTGCCCAATTTTTCATAACACTCTCTAAACTTTTTATTTTTCATTGTTTAATTATTGTGCTTAACATATAGCTCGATAAATAAACAAAATAAGGAATGTTATGACTTTTTTAAAAAAGGCCAAACTGCTTTTCATGTTGACCGCTTTGGGCACAGCCGCACCCACGCTCGCGAATGACAAATCTGAAGAAGCTCCACTGCTATTAATTGGTGCATCATTTGCCAACGCAACTATGCCCTACTTCGACAACTTGCAAGCACCTCTTGGTGGCATTGCAATTAATGGGGGCCGTTACTTGTCTTTGGGTAACGCACTCATTCGTGAACGGCGATTGTCTGGGCATTTGATTAACGAAGGTCAAGCAGGGGCAACGACTTTCGATAGACTGACTTGTTTTCCAGGACCTGAATGTGTGGGGCCTGGTTGGGAAGGCTATGAAAAACAGCTTACTAAAGCACTCAGCCGAGTAAAAACAGCACAGGGAAATTACACCGCTAAATACATCGTAATCATTCGAGGTAATGACTGTAATCACCCAGACGCATTCGGTATTCCGATGGCCGAAACATCAGAGTGTAGTATTGAACAAATGCACCAATATACTGATACGTTCGTGAGTGTTGCAAAACGCGCACTCGCAGCAGGTGTCACCCCCATATTTTCAAGTCCGCCGAAGTACGAAAATATTGACTGGGAAACGCTCAGGCAGCGCTTTAACTGGCCTTGGATTGTCAGTAAAGATAACTATGAACAATTCGCTGATATCAGGTTAAGCCGCTTGCAGCAAGAAGTGCCAGAGGCGCTGTTTCTTAATATTTGGAAAGGCTTTACACCGATGGACGACGGCTTACATCCAGATAGAAAAACGATGCAACGTGCCGCCAAACGCATCGCAAAAGCTATAAAACGGCATCAGAAGCAGCAGTCAAGCACTGAATATTAAACCACTATGTAAAAAACAATGATGCGCGCTAGGCAAACTGCCTTGCGCGCTTCATTCAGGGAGCTCTTAAAATAATTTAAAAGGTGTACTTAGCACGAATATAAAACGTCGTGCCCAAGAAAGCGGCACTATATGCACCGATTGAGTTCGTGTTTCCTGCTGATCTGCGCATTACTCTCCGTGGTTCGGTGTTGAACACATTATTAATACCTAATGCATATTCCCATTGATCTGAAGCGATGTAATTCACATTTAGATTCGAGTATGACCAACCATCAATAGTGTGCTTGGTTGGCTCACCTTGCTCAGGGCGACCGTCTGTTTCTGCTTCACCTAAATAATACGTAAACCAGTTCGCAGAGATATTGTCATACTGCCAATTAACGCTGAAATTCATCTTATTCTTGGGCTGGAACCCACCATTACTAGAATCGGTACCTACATAATCAGTCACGCCACCATCAAAGATACTGATCTCGTGTTTGAGCGCACGGTGCCAGTTCACGCCAACTCTAAAGTCGCCATATTGTGAGGTTCTAAACTTGTAGAATGCTTCACTATCAACACCTCGATAGTGGGACGCATTTAAGTTTTCATTGTAAGTATCTACACCCAGTAAAACACCTTTTAATGGCCCTGATTGGTAACGGTGTATATCATCACAGAAATCACCTGTTTCATTACACAGCTCTATCTTTCTTTGGGCCCTAAAAGTCGAGATCGTATTTTCAAGTTCAATATCGTAGTAGTCGAATGTCAGAGAGAAACCGTCAAGAGCCTGCGGAGTAAATACCAGACCAAGCGTCTTGATCACTGCTGTTTCAGGCTCAAGATCTGGGTTACCACCAGTATTCGTTCGGATCATGTCTAATCCATCTCTAAAGCCAGAAGCTGGAGCACCTGTTTTTAAACACCCACTATCATGTTCTTGGGTCAATGGCCTAATAGGGCCGTCAGCACCTGTTTTACATGGATCCGTACCATTCTCAAATGAAGGCAATTGCCCTTTAAATAGCTCCTGAATGTTGGCAGCCCTAAATGCTTGGCTAATGGTTGAACGCACGCTAAAGTCTTCGTTCACCGTCCAGAAAATAGACGCCTTAGAGTTTGTTGTGTTACCAGCACCTGTACTGTAATTTGAATATCGACTGGCAAGGTTCAACTCTAGCGAGTCTGCAAAAGCGACATCAGAAAGGAGGGGAATATTTAACTCAATGTACGCTTCTGAAACATTGTAGCCACCACCGGTTGGCCTACCATTACCATCAGTAGTCATCGCATGAACGGCATTACTGTCGGTTTGCTTTAATCCTTCCAATTCCATATAGCTAACACCCGATGCAATTCCTACTTCACCCGCAGGTAGCGTCATCACGGTGCCTGTTACATCAAACGTTGCCGTTTTAATTGATGAGTAGCCATAACTGACATTTGCCCAATCACCTGACACGTATTCCATAGCGCCTTCTGGCTGAGTTTGTCCAGGCTGCAAAAATATATTTAACGGAACACACGTTGACGAAATAAATTTAACCACCTCAGGACCTGTGCCACATCTCAGAGTTCCGCTTTCGTCGAAATGTGTTGGACCTACGGCTTCTCTTACACGCGCCCAGTTAAATACACCTTCTCGTGTTTCTTGGCTTTCATAACGGCCAAAAGTGTAGCCTGTCTGCCAAGACCATACGTCATCAAAGTCACCACTTAACCCAAGGGCAATGTGGAATTGGTTTGCATCGAACCGACTTTGACGAGGGCCAAATTCGTTCATTCGCTTGGACCATTTGTAAATGTCATAGCTTTGACCATTGGCATCTTTTGGACCAAATTTCTGGTTGTAGTAATTATCCTTTGAGATTGGAATGTCGTCATAACCCCCTATCCAAGGTATCAAAGGCTGCGCAGCTGAGTTTGAATCGTTATTTCTGTGTGTATATAAGACTTCAAAGTCGAGAACCACATTCTCTGATTTAAACGCTTGGCCGACATCATAGTTAGCAAAAGCCGACATACTATAGACTTCTGTAGGCTGCTGAAGAAAAGACTGCTCAAAATAGTTGTACGAATCTGCACTTGTATATTCATGAAACTCGCCGTAATCAGGGCCCTGAGTAAGTCGTCTACCCTCTGGATCTGTCACCGCTGTCCAAGGCAACCAATAACTGCCATCAGGTAACAGTGAACCATCATTTTGTAATGCAACTGGTGCTTCAGAAAAAGGAATGTCTTTAGAGTGAATCACATCATCTTCAGAATAGCTTGCCGAAAAAGTGACACTGCCTTTATCTGCTGCAAAGCCAGATACCATCTCAATGTGCTTTTTTGCACCATCAAAGTCGGTATTATTGCCATAACTGGCACTCACTTCTAACCCATCAAAGTCTTTCTTGGTGATAATATTCACTACCCCAGCAATCGCATCTGAGCCGTAAATCGCAGATGCACCATCCATCAGTACTTCGACACGTTCAACAATGCTGGTAGGAATTGCACCAAGGTCCACAGAAGAGTCTGCCCCTTTACCACCATATGGTAAACGTTTGCTATTCAATAATACGAGGGTTCTGTTCGTGCCTATCCCCCGCAGGTTAAACCTGACCGCCCCACTCCCATTTGCACTCAGCGAGTTTTCAGTAGGTTGCGATACCGTCATCGTTTGTAAAATATCACCAATGTTTTTATAAGGGCTCGCTTTAATGGCCTCTTTGTCTATTACAGTAACGGCACCAGCTGAAACTAGATTTGTTCGTGCTATGCGTGACCCTGTAACGACTATTTTCTCAACTTCGTTGTCTTCTGCATTCTCATTTGCCTGTGCTTCATAAGGCGCAAATGAACTAAATATAGCTAAGGATATCAAGTTGTATAAGAATGATGTTTTCTTCATTTTTCTTCTCTCACCGGAACGTTCCAAATCAGCAATGAAAATCCCTTCTAATATTCTATTTTTTGGGAATCCCACTACTTGACGGCTGCACAGCATAACTAATTCAGCAGTGCTTATTGTTATTTAAGCACCAATAGGAACGTTCCAAAAATTATCCTTTGGTATATATATATATTTTAAATGCATATACCATGTAAATAGCGCTTTCAAGTTAAATAGCGACTTAGAAAATAATTGTTTTGACCAATCGTAATAACGAAAAAATGCATTTTACACGCAGCTGATGATGAATTTATTCATACTTAAGCGAGAAAGAAACAAACAAAAAAAGCTGCGTAATAAACTACTCAATACAGTGAGGAAAATAAAAAGATAGAGGCTTTAAAGAAGTCTAGATGTCACCCACATGCCTCTGTTAGAAAAAATAAGCCATTGCTGGCACATCATATTTCTATAACGCGCCAGTTAACAGTAATTAAAATCCAATTATATCTGTCACTTAACAAGCTTTTGATAAATAATTACTGGTACATCTCGCATCGTATGTTGGGCAAATATCAAAAGAGTTATAGCCCGTAGCACCACCGATCTGTGGCGTATTTTTTACTGGTAAAGACTTGTTTTCAAGAGAAAGGTTTTTCATCTTTTTTTTATTGATCACTAGTTTCATTGCTTCGTTCCTTAAATTAATTAACCATAGTTCTTTGAACACTAAAAAGCCTCAGCTATTTAATCACCAAGCACAATTTACCGAGTTCATATTTAGAGTAAGAACATTATTGAGGATAGTCTACTTAAATGAAAAAGTACGCATAAAAGATAGATTTATAGGTCGAGCGGTGAAGCTCGACACTATTTACGTTGTGAGATTTAAAGTCGATACTGTGGAATTTGCTGTTACCGTGCCACTTTTTGAACGCTGCCGAATTAACAAACTCAGCCTCATCATCCAATTCAGTCAAACCTTGCGTGAGCAAGTTTACTTCATACTTTTCTTCTGCCACCCTAAAAATCTCAACAGCATGTTCAAATTCTTTCATGTTAATTGCAAGCTGTGCAGCAAAGACGTAATTTATAAAGTCTTCTCCACCCAAATAAAACAAATCATAAATGCCACGCCATACAGCTAAGTAGTCACCTACTGCCAAGTGAATTAAACTTTTCTCAAGGATATAAATTGGATCTTTTTAATGATGTCTGGTGCGTTATTCAACAACTGAAGTGCTTCTGCATACGCTTTTTTACGTTTGTAATACTGAAGCCTGCCTATACTTGCACGGTCTTCTGGTTTTATCACTTTAGCTAATTCATCAACAAATAAATGTGACTCCTTGGGGACTAATCTGGGTTAGGGTTAGCCTCTGACGCATTCAATCATTGCTCAGCGGTTCACCAAGACAAGGTCCGCGTACAAGTTACGTCACCTTGGTTGGCTAATTTGTTATTTCCAGCAAAAGTTAATCGGTAAAACTTTCAGCCTTATTGCGAATTTAGACCAATTTGACAATAGAGCGTATCCAAAGCCTAAGTTTGAATACGCCCTGACACTGACTATTTTGTATTATGCAGAGTGAACAGAACCAATATAATCTGCAACCCCATCTGTACATGAACGTGCATCGTCGCCATCAAACTCTTCTAAAATATAGATACGGACTTTGAGTTGAAAGTTGTTTGCGGTCGTAAGCTTATCAAGCATAGAACCCAAGTTTGGATCTTGATAAGAAATTGTCAGCGTATCATACGAACGCCAAGTTGTCGGATTGTAAGCTTTAACGACGACACCACGAGAGGTGTTTGTCACACTGTGAATTTCAGCGACACAAGACGTTGCAGCAGAAGCACCGAATGATGAGGCCACAGCAACAGCTGCGAAAGCTAATTTTTTAGTCAAAGATTTCATGATATTCCTTTAATTTTTATGATAATCGTTATTTGTGAGTACGACTTTGCACTTTTAATGCACAATAAATGTACAGCACAAATATGTAGTTCACATGACGTTTTGAAAGCTAAGAACCCGCGACAATGTCAAAATGCATTTCAAGTAGATGACACTAAATCCACTTTAACGTAACGAATGAGGGGGTGATTTTTCAGGCTAGTTTCTATTAAGATAAAGGAACGTAAATAAGACCCTATAATGAAAACAAGACAATAAGTTATAATGACCATTCTCACAAAAGAAATTCACGTTAGAGCTGCAACGATTAAAGACAAAGCCAGTTTATTACATTTAGAGCAAGCCGTTGTCGAAGCGGAGAGGCCATACAACGCGCAAATAAAAACAGCTGCCCACTACTACGATTTGGACGACCTGTTGACCAATCAAAACGCTCAGGTTGTGGTTGCTGAACATAAAGACGCAATCATCGCAACTGGCTATGTTCAGATAAGGCAATCAAAACCATCGCTAACTCATAGCAAACACGGATACCTAGGCTTTATGTATGTCAGTCCAGAGTTTCGCGGGCAAGCCTTAAACCAAAAAGTCATTCAATACTTGATGGCATGGGCTGAATCAAAAGGCATTTATGATTTTTATTTGGATGTTTACAACGACAATCAAGCCGCTATCAATGCCTATCAAAAACTAGGATTCGAGCCTTCATTATTGGAAATGAAAGTCAATACAGCGAAATAGTGCTGTATTGCTTTGTTTTAAGATGAACAAAAAAGAATAGAGGGTTCATACACACTTTTTAATCAAACAAAGCATCTCTAAAAGAGTGCGCTCTTTCTCTATTTTAATCCTTTTACACACTCTTTCCCCCCACTTTTCTATGGCTACTAGAATTGTTAATTACAAAACAATAATTGAAGTAAAAGCAGTAGTTAAGGCTAATTTCAAAAGCAATCAAGTTGTCCTAAATATAAAATTTTCGTCTACACTGAAATTATTCTGCGACTCACAAGGTCTTTTTCAGCAAGTCGTCCGGAGCGCAATAAAATTGCTTTTTTTGTATCGCGCGCATTTGCAAAAAAAGCCAATAAAAAGGAGTAGTCTGGTTAACAACTGTGATAAAGCACAGACACCAGCACGACTCACAACTTTGGCATAACCAAAAACACGAGGAAAATACAATGAAAGCATTAACAGGCGCCGCTATGGCAATGATGGTTGCGGGACTTGTTGGCTGTAATTCAACAAGTGACTCTGGTGCAACTAGCAATGCGAGCTCAGCAAATGCTGGCGGAGCAAAAACTGACTTAGTCCACTGCTACGACGTGAATGTTTGTGGTGGTCACAATGACTGTAAAACAGCAAGCAATGCCTGTGCAGGACATGCTTCGTGCAAAGGCACTGGGTTTGTTGGTATGCCTTCAAAGGCTTGCGCAGATGTTGGCGGAAAGCGCAAAGATGATTGGGTGGGCAGTATTGCTAAAGCAGACTTAGTACACTGTCATGATGTCAATATTTGTGGTGGACACAACGATTGTAAAACAGCAAACAATGCGTGTGCAGCACAAGCATCGTGCAAAGGTACTGGGTTTGTAAATATGCCAGCGAAAGCTTGTAAAGATATTGGTGGCAAAGTAGGCAGTTAATATTTCTAGGGTGGCTCAACTCTAAGAGTTAGTGCCACCCAAACCTGATAATAGCGAGTAAATATTGAGTAATACACCCCACCCATATATTGGATTTGGTCTTGGTTTACGTACCTGTTACTTTGAAGAGATTTTAGCAACACAACCCAATGTCGACTGGTTCGAAATAATCTCAGAAAACTACTTTGTTGACGGTGGCAAGCCTTGGCATTTCTTAGATCAAATTAAAGAGCAATACCCCATAGTGATGCACGGTGTCTCTATGTCAATTGGTAGTACCTCTGATATCAATTTTGACTATTTAGACAATCTTAAAAAAACCATAGATAGGGTTCAACCCTTATGGATTTCAGATCATCTCTGTTTTTCATCTTTAGGTGATTTTAATAGTCATGACCTGCTTCCAATGCCATATACCGAAGAGGCACTCAACCATCTGGCACAGCGTTTGAACATTGTTCAAGACTATTTACAAAGGCCATTGATACTTGAGAATGTGTCAAGCTATTTAACCTACCAAGCATCCCAGATGAGCGAATGGGAATTTCTATCTGAGCTGCACAGTAAAACAGATTGTCGTTACTTATTAGATATTAACAATATCTATGTGAGTGCTCGAAATCATGAATTTGAACCAGAGACGTTTCTTGATGCGATTCCACAAAAAGCCATTGCACAAATCCATTTGGCCGGGCATAGCGATTTTGGTAGCCACATCATAGATACACACGATCAACCGATCTGCGATCATGTGTGGCGCCTGTTTGAAAACTTTGCCAAAACTCGCGGCCCAATAAATACCATGATAGAGCGAGACGACAATTTCCCGCCATTTTCAGAGTTGATGGCAGAGCTGGATCATGCCAGAGCTATCGCACCTGCAACATGGAGTACGCATGACTTCGCTTGAGCAACTACAAAAAGACTTTGTCGAGATGCTCAGCCAAGACTCAACAAGGTTTGAAACACATATCGCTGCGCAATCAGGACTGGCACCAAGCCAGCGAGCAGAGATTTATCAAAATGCATACCGGATCCGGTTAACCAAAGTACTGGAGCAAGACCATGAGATGCTGGGGCTATACCTAGGAGACGACCTCTTCGAAGAAATGGTCAATGGTTACTTAGCAACATATCCTTCATGCGCACCTTCGTTAAGAGAGTTTGGAGACAGACTGCCACACTTTTTATCTTCACACGACCCGTTTAAAGAGCATGGCATACTCCAAGAAATAGCACTATTTGAAAGGCTCTTACTACGTGCGTTCGATGCTGCTGATAGTGACATATTACAATTCAGTCAGCTCCAGAATATACCGCAAGCGAGTTGGCCGAATATCCAATTTCAACTACATGCAAGTGTTCAGTTACTTACTTGTCAATACTCTGCTGTTGAAAGCTGGCAAGCACTTAAAAGTGAGCAACCCCCTCCTTCTCCAGAGATCCCCACTGAAAGGCACTGGATTATTGCGCGAGAACAAGATAAGCGCACTGGGTTTTACGCACTTTCACGGTGCCATTACGAATGTCTAAAAAGCATACAATCTGAACTTCCTTTTGGCTTTGTTTGTGAAACCGCCGCCCACCATACAGAATCAGAAGAGCAAGGTATGATGCAAGTTATGGAACTCCTCCAAAAAGGAACTGAATTGGGTTGGTTCCAAAGTGATATTAACCTACTGCAAGCTTAGGTGTTTACGATGAGAATGAGGCAAAAATTACAGCTTTATCAAATAAGCGTTATATTCAGTATGGTTTTTGCCTTAATTGGTTTCAGCTATAACACATGGCGCCTTGAGGTCACTGAGCACAACAGTAATATTAGGTTAGCGTGTTTTGAGATTCTGAAAGAACTGGCAGCGTTAGAGCAACTGGTTTATATCGCCCACTATGACGGTGACATGGTGACGGCAAGCCCCAGAAAAGGCTGGATAAAGGTGGGCTTGATTCAAGACTTTAGCTATTTAACAAATGAAGAAGTTAAAAACAAGGCGGCCACCCTGCACACTACTTGGTCTAACAATTGGGAAAGCATAGCAACAAGCAATCAGTCGGTAGAGCTCATAGTCCGTGATATCGACAATGTAAAGACCAATATCAAAGCGCTGTTAATAACCCTTAAATAATGCAAACAAACACGACCTACCTGCTATTTAAGCTGCAAGGTAAAAACAGAGTTTTTAGTGGCCTTCTTGATTACCCCACCTCACAACTCATTGTCTTTTTGTAACTTTTTACATACCTCGTACATTTGAACGTTATATGCTTTAGCAAAATTATACCGAGAAATACGCGCTCGTTTAGCATCTTCTCCTCTAATCACATCTCCTGTTTCAGAGAGGTACTTTGTCCCACAACGCCCTTTTATCATCTCAACTGATGTCTGCTCTAAACCTGGTAACACAGGGCGCCTGCCTTGAGTTAAATACAAACGATAGTCCTGTTGCTTTACAGCTCGGTTTATAGCTTCATCTACATCATTATTCATCTCTTTTTGCACCGTATCAGTACTATCCATTTTCCGCTGCTCAGCAATGCAGCCTCCAACAAACCAAACCCACAATAGAAGAAGTACTCTCATGTTTTTACCCCCGCGTTACATCTAACTGCGAAAAAGCATAGTAAGAGTCCTAACAGGTAGTATAAGTTACCTGAAGATCCACCTGAACTTGACGGTGGCGTTGAAACCGTAATAGATACCTGTGCTGTTGACTCAGCATCATTTGAGTCGCGTAACACATACGTTAGCTGCTCTGCCCCAATAAACCCCTGAGCAGGTGTGTAAGAGATTTGATTATTAGACACAAACACATTGCCATTACCCTGATAGCTGATACTACCAATTGCTAAAGCATCACCATCCACGTCACTGTCATTAGACAACACGTTCAACAGATTGTTATCACTGTCTTGTATGACGTTAAACGTGTCATTTGCAGCTTGTGGTGCATCATTTACTGCCGTAACAGTAATTTGCGCATTAAAGACACTACTGGTCAAAGCCCCACGAGTGGCAGTCAAAGGGACTGATAACACGCCATTAAAATTGTCCTCTGGCCTGACTTCAAGTCCCGTAAACGTGTAATTTTCACCAGCTCGAATAGTGAGTGATTCGGCATTAAACCCACCGGCATAATTAAAGTTATTTACTGAAAGCGTGATACTACTGTCTTCTGCCACTTCCAGTGTTTGTTGTGCTGTAATATCTGGTGCAATGGGTTCACTTGACCCATTAATCGAAATTAAACCACTACTCATCGCGAAGAAAATGTTGTTTACGCACTCTATCTTCAACTTTCCCTGAGACGAACTGGCTAATTGTGCCAATGTAATAACCTGCTCTCCATCATTTGGCACATTGTCAGCAACAATTGTAGGAAACGAAGCTCCGCCATCTAGTGACAGCAAGATATCAACCTGTTGGCATGAAATTGGCGCATTGTGAGTACCCGCGGTATCCCATTGCACCGTTTGTTGACCCAGAGCCCATTGCGTATCTGCTCGGGGCTCAGTCACTGAAAACCCTTGCTGATTACCAATCACATTAATTAAGGTTGCATCATCAGCAATATTGCCTTCGCTATCTCTCACTAGTAGCTTAAAAGACAGTGTTCGAGTCGTTGTTGGCAGTGCCTCACCATAACTAGATTGACCGGATAAAACGTCAGCAAGTTTTGGAAACGTTCTCAACCCACTCTCTACAGGGTTGAACACTCTAAATAGAGGGCCACTACCACTGTCTGTTGCATCATCCTGCGCACTGCTTGTTGCATTGCCTAAATCAGTTTGTTGCCAGCTGAAACTCAGCGTATCTCCATCACTATCTGTCGCGCTGCCTGCAAGTGTAAACGGCGTTCGTGCCGGTATCGTAAAATCAGCGCCAGCATTGACCACAGGCGCTTGGTTTGTTTTCGCTGTGCGAGTACCACAAGTGCTGCCACCTCCTTGACGAGTAAAAGCAGCCATTTGCTCAAGAGAATGTACGTGGAAATACGGATCTGAATTAGTCTGTAAGTTTTGTGATTCACAGATCCCGGTATAAGCCATAATCGTGGACCCGCTGCCAGGTTCAAATGCAGCAGAATCAACGCGATTGCCTGCACAAGCGCCCGCTAGCCCGTTATAGGTATGATCAGCCCCAAGTTGGTGGCCAATTTCATGGGCGACATAATCGATGTAAAATGCGTCGTTAATTGGTTGTGGGTTGCCTGTTACCCCTTCAGCTTTGGCACTACTGCACGCAACCCCAAAGCCAGCCAAGCCACCCCCTCCGGTTCCTACGAGGTGGCCAATATCATAGGCTTGTGCACCAATAGCACCATCAATAACCGTGGTAAGTTCATCTATGTCTGTATCATCGTTCACGAACGGATCCGTATTCGGATCTAGAAAAATAAGGTCATCATTATTTGCAACCAGTTCAAATGACGTGGACAAATCTCGTAAATAAACCTGATTAATTCTATTTACCAATGTCACCAAGGCAGCCATCACTGTTGATTTAGTTCCACCATGAAACTGACTGTATTCACCTGTCGCCGTAATAGCTAAACGGTATTTCAGATCATCGGTAAGTGGTGTTGAAAAGCGGGGAGTCACACTCAATACAGCACGTTGCCCCTGAAGGCTCTCGTGCTTTATAGGTTCATGGAAAGTATGTTGTCTCTCGTTTAAAGGTTTTGCCAGCGCACTTTTGTAATACACTCGATACTGTTCGATTTCACCCGAGCTGGTAGTTGGGTCAATATATATTGTGCGCCCTACGCGCTCATACACACCAAAAAAACCATTAGGGGAATAATCAAATACGCCATTAACACTTGGATTATCAATTTGCTGGCCTAGATACGTTTTAATGCTAGGAAATCGACTTTGTAATTCTTTTGGCATCACCGAGTAAGGTGTTAGTCTAAAACGCAGTAATGTGCCTTCAGGGCTGGGTATATCAAGAAATATGCTTTGGGAAGCTAAAGACTCTGACAGGCGCTCAGCATTTAAATGCGCGCGAACACTGCCAACATCGCTTACTTTCGCTGATTTGTTATATTGAAATGACCACAAAGTTTCTTCACTTTGGGCAAGACAAGTAACCATAAAAAACAAGACAAAAACAGCAACAGACTTTACCATGACAGTCACCAATTATCTGCACTCAATTATTACAGCATAGTCATATTAAGACCAATTGCCTGAAAATAGCCTTATATTTAAAAACGCGCATTTGATAAAGCAGTGCAACATCGATCAAACCCCACGAGATCAGACCGCTTTTTACCCACACTTTTAAAGCTAGATAGGCTGTATTTCAAAAGTATGACTTCCGTGAGATATTTCTTACAAAATGTGTAAGCTAAACATGTAACAACTTGTAATAGTGTACAAAAACTCATCAGACCTCTTGAAACCATCAAGCAAAAACTCTAGAGTGCAGTCCATTAACTTTGCAAAGGGAAACGCAATGATATTTTTAATAAGATGGATAAGTTGTATCGCAATGACAACTCTGTCACTAATTTACTTGATAGAAGGGGAGTTTTTATACACCGCACTGATGGCAATATTCGCCTTCATAGTAAATCCAGGTACGAAGGCTTCGCCAGTGGAGCATGAAAATGGAAAGCGTTTATTCGATAAATACCTCGTCGACAAACCTAAAAGAGATAGAAGCAGCCTAAAGCCTTGGTAGCTAAATCAGCTAGATTTAAGAGCGTCATTGCTACTTTATTGAAGCCTTAATGGCGTTCTATGGCCCGACAAACATTTTATTGTGATCAGCGAGCGCTCTTTTAACTTTATTAATGAGCGTTCTATCTGTGTCTAAATGAAAGGCCATGCAAGCACGTCTATCAGATGAGTTTCGCACCTCTATCACAGGATCAACTTGACTATAGTCTACCCCCATCAATTTCAAGCGCTCATACATTGTATACTCTGTCGTCAATAAAAAGTCGATACGACCCGCTACCAACTTTTTTTGAGAAGCACTAGGGTCTGCGGTGATATCTAAGTTCACCCCAGCCTCAAAACCTTGATTTACAAGAAATTCATGGACAACACTGCCACGAACCACAGAAATAACATAATTTTTTGCGTCTTCTATCGATGCAACTTGTATATCTGTGCGGCTCTTTAATTTGAATAGGTATTGACGGACTGGGCGCATTAATGGGCATGCCCATTCAAACTGCTTTTCACGATCTGCATTTCTATATATTGAATAAATCATGGTATTAGGCTGCGTTTTGGCAAGCTTCATAGAACGTGCCCATGGGTATAGGTTAATGTCGTACTCTACCCCTGCTGCGTCTAAAACTTCTCTTACCTTTTTTGTAGCACGGCCGACAATAACTCCTTGCTCATTTGCATAGTTATAGGGCACCCATTCCTCAGTCACCACTTGAAGCTTCGGCATGGCACCGCTCAACCCACTTACGGACAAACAGCAACACAATATAACTAACCGTGTCGGTATGCTAAACACGTTTAGACCTCCCAACAATTCCGCTTCACACTGCACCCTAATTAAGGCTATTACCCTATAAATATTAGGATAGACGCTTAGTGTGAATCGTTAAAAGTAAAAGTACAAAAATGTAAAAGCAGTATGATTTATCATCCTTGTACCTTTAAATTGAGATCCCATCTTTACTAGGTCACCCCAGTCACATTAGCGAAAAAATACCACTTTTTGAATTTTCCCATTTTCAACCTGATAACTAGTTACAAACTCAGAACGCTTGTCCACTACATCTGGTTTTTCAGAACATATTTCCGAAGTTTCGTGATCAATAACGATATTGCCATTGGTAATACGTTTTATAGAGGTCGCTTTGAGACAATGCATTTTCTCAAACATCAGCCCATAGCGTTTAATGAGTTGCTTTTTCCCTTTAAACATAAGCGTTTGTGGGTAAATATAAAACTCGACATTTTCGTCGTACAAGGAGATGAACTTCCTAATATCTTGCCTGTTATAAGCAGAAATTAACGCATCTACGACAGCTTCAGCGGCTTTTTCTTCATCAGACTTTTCCAGATTATATTGACTAGCCGTTCCTTCAAAAGCAGGGTTTGCTGCTACGATACAAGAAAAAAACAGCAAGATAATTGACAATAAGTACCTCATAATTCCCCCATTTTGGTACATTCGACGGGAATTATAGCAAGTTTAGACATTTTTATACAGTGAACAAACTAAGGCCTTAAATTACCAGTATTGCTCTACTGTAATGTGCCCTGCTTCGGCTCTGCGATGTTTTTTAAATCCCATTTCCAACAATAATGCTGTTGTATCTTTCACCATCGCTGGGTTGCCACACAGCATAAAGTGGTGATCTTGTGCGAACTCACCTATATTGCAGTATGACAGTAATTCACCATTGCTCAAAACATGGGTAATACGTCCGTGAAGACCATTTTCTGGCGTTTCTCTACTTACGAGCTGTACATATTTGAATTGCGGGAACAACTTTTCCGTTGCTTTAATTTGGTCCTGATAACAAAGGTCGGTATTGTGCCTTACGCCATGAACCAACACCACGCGATCGTAATCTCGCCATAGTTTACCATCAGCCAGTATCGATAAAAATGGCCCAATGGCTGTACCCGTCGACAACATCCAGAGCGTGTTTGCTTTTGGGACCTCATCAAGTACAAAGAATCCGCTCGGTTTAGTGTTAACCCATATATTGTCGCCTTCCCCTAACTGCGCAAGATGACTTGAAAGCGCCCCTTTATCCACTTCTATTAAAAAGAATTCTAACAATGGGTCTGCAGGAGCATTAACAAATGAATATGCTCTGGCCACTTTTCTATTATTTATCTCAAGGCCTAACTTAGTAAATTGTCCAGCAAAAAATGGCTCGATATCAGCGGCGACTTTGAGGCTAAATAAACTCGGTGTCCACCAATTAATTTCAACAACTTTTCCTTCTACCCAATTCGACATAGTCGCACCATAAAAAATGCATATACTAAAACAATGGCATAGAATCAAAGCTTGTCAAAGATCTTGGCACCAAGTGCTTGCTAACCCGCTTTTTAGTTTAGTTTCGGGTGGTAAAAATACGGTTCTTTTGGGCACTAAATCTCCCGCATCAAGGCTCTCAAGTAACTGCGAAACATGCTCAACATACCCATACTCTATGAGCTTCGGCACATGCTGAATGGTGTAGCTGATAACATCAGCTGCCATCGTATTTTTGACGACACTCTCATGCATTAAGTCTAACCACGCTAGGTACGCCAAATCGCTATCTGGTAAATAATTATCAGGCAGCTCTGCTAATTTCGTGCGGTAGTGATCAAAAATATCGAGTTTCCTCGAAATAAGCGCTGCGCCTAGCAGATTCACGGTCACCCTCGCGGCGCTTCTTTTATGCTGAACCTTCAAATAATAATTGCGCGCTTCACTGAAAAATTTGACTGCATCTACCGCCTTGCCAAGTACGACGGCTGTGTTTCCTTTTACTACCAATAATCCAGCTTTACGATTACCATTGAGAATTGCTTCGTCAATGCTTTGCAACAGTTGAAAGCTAATTGCAGGTTGCTGTTTCATGCGATAGGCAATGGCCAAATTGACTTTTACTGTCATTTTATCAATGTCGTTAAATGCATACTTAAACGTACATTTGTATGCAGAAATTGCCTCATCAAACTGACCATTTCTTCGGTATGCTACGCCGATGGCATTTGTTACCACGAATAAGTATGGTGTGATGTAGGGGGCAAGACGCGGTGCAGAGAGTAACTTTACCATTTGCTCAACAAGTGGCATATTTTTTGTGCTGCTTGCAGCAACGAGTACATCTTTGTATATCAAGATCGTTTCGGTGTTGTCT
The DNA here is from genome assembly GCF_001625575.1 of Pseudoalteromonas luteoviolacea S2607. Classification (GTDB taxonomy): domain Bacteria; phylum Pseudomonadota; class Gammaproteobacteria; order Enterobacterales; family Alteromonadaceae; genus Pseudoalteromonas; species Pseudoalteromonas luteoviolacea_E. The sequence continues at coordinate 171,919 of NZ_AUXV01000019.1, read as the reverse complement.
TGGTCTAATAGCCGCTTGGCAATTTTTTCGAACTCTTTTATTGCCTCATCAGGCTTGTTACGTGCAAGGTACTTTATATCATCAGCAACAGGTTTACTGCCAGCCGCAGCATAGGTTTGACTCAGCAGCATTATCGCAACCACTGTATTGATACACATTTTTCGAATCATACCTACTTTACTCTTTACAGCCTGTGCTTATTTTAAAACATAGTACACCCAGAAAAACCGCGGATCCAGAATACAAATTTATACAACAATTGGCTCAACTTTGTGCAAATACAGAATACAGTAGACGAGACAGCCTCAGTGAGATACCTGCAAAGCGAAAAGCTGCTACCTTATTAAGCTCTATTAGGTGTTATTTTAACGTCGTATCTCAGCAAAGAAATTTCCGAGTCGACTGCCTAGAAGATATGTCGTCGGCACGACCGTGAGGTTGCGAAATAGTATCAACGTTATTTAGGACAGATCAGAAGATAAAAAAAAGCCGCACTACGTGCGGCTTTTTGGGTGTGATTCGCTTTGTTTTAGGCGTGTCTCCAAAACTCTGCGATTACGTTACCAAGGAACTGTTGTAACAGCACTAACAGTACTGTTTAAAATTTAAATCGATTCAAGCGCGATTTTAACCATTTCGTTAAACGTGCTCTGACGCTCTTCAGGTGGTGTTGCTTCACCAGTGATTACGTGATCACTTACCGTGAACAATGCCATTGCTTTTGCGCCGTATTCAGCAGCAACACCGTACATACCCGCTGTTTCCATATCAACAGCCAATACACCTAATTTATCTAGTTCGTTATAAAACTCACCATCGGCTTGGTAAAAGGTATCCGTTGTGAACACGTTACCAACCTTTGCTTCAATACCAAGTTTTCGTGCTGCGTTTACGCCATTTTCAAGCAATCCAAAATCTGCAATTGCTGCGTAGTCGTACCCACGAACACGCGCTCTGTTTACATTTGAATCGGTGCTTGCACCCTGAGCGAAAATAACGTCGCGGATCTTAGTATCTTGACTGATACCGCCACACGTACCAATACGAATTAGGTTTTTAACCCCAAAGCTTACAATAAGCTCGCGAGCGTAAATAGACATTGATGGGATACCCATACCTGAACCCATGATACTTACAGGCTTGCCATTGTATGTTCCCGTGAATCCAAACATGTTACGAACATCTGTAACTTGTCGAGCGTCTTCTAAAAAGTTCTCAGCAATATACTTTGCACGTAGTGGATCACCCGGCATCAATACCGTTTCAGCAAAATCACCTGGGTTTGCATTAATATGCGGAGTACTCATAACATGTTTCCTTTAACTTAAGCTGTAACCAACTTGTCGGCAAAGCCGTCACCATATTCTAATGCTTCAAGGTTAAACCACTGGGCAAGGGTTTGACCAATATCTGCGAAGCTGTTTCTTTCACCTAATGGAGTATTGTTCATTCCATTACGGTATGCCAACACTGGCACATATTCTCGTGTATGATCGGTACCAGGTGCAGTTGGGTCGCATCCATGGTCCGCTGTAATAATCAACAAATCGTCGTCTTGTAGCTTACCTAAAATTATTGGTAAGTATGCATCAAACTCAGCCAGCGCTTCAGCGTAGCCAACAGCATTGCGACGGTGACCAAATTTTTCGTCAAAATCTACTAAGTTAGTAAATATCAGGCTGTTATCAGGTGCTGACTCAATCACTTCGCTGGTTTTATTTAGCAAGTTCATCAAACCTGGAGCCTTATGTTTTTGGGTAATGCCTTGGTGCGCATAAATGTCTGCAATTTTACCAATGCTGATCACCTCACCACCGTTACCTGCTAGCTTATCTAGTACAGTAGGTGCTGGTGGTAATACAGAATAATCACGTCGATTTCCTGTACGAATAAAGTCGGCACTCGAAGTGCCTATAAACGGCCGCGCAATCACTCTACCTATGTTCATTTCATCAAGCAGTGCCCGTGCGATTTCACATACTTGATAAAGCTTTTCAAGGCCAAATGATTGCTCATGAGCGGCTATTTGAAAGACGCTATCAACTGAGGTGTAACAAATTGGCTTGCCCGTTTTGACATGCTCTTCACCCAGCTGTTCTAGAATTACTGTGCCCGAACCGTAACAGTTCCCTAAAATTCCAGGGATTTCAGCTCTTTTACACAGCTCATCAATAAATTCTTGTGGGAAACAAGGTTGCGTATTTGGAAAATAGCCCCAGTCAAATAACACCGGTACACCCGCCATTTCCCAATGACCTGAAGGCGTGTCTTTTCCGCTCGAAAGCTCTTTAGCATAACCCCAAGCCGCATTAGGCTGCTGTCGCTCAGAAACTAAGCAAGGTTCTCCCCCTGCCGCTTCACATGCATCGACTAGACCTAGCTTGCTAAGATTCGGGATTGCTAACGCTTCACCTTTTTCCTCTTTATAAGCTTTTAAAAGATGAGCAAGTGTATTGGCGCCTACATCACCAAATTTATCAGCATCTGGCGCTGCACCAACACCAAGGCTATCTGCCATTAAAATAATTGCTCTTGCCATATATCACCTCTCATCTTTTGTCTGGGCCATATTTTGTTTTTATAAAGCATTTAAGCTCCCAGAGGACGTTACTTTATTGCTACCTAAATATATCGTACAGGACATTAGTCCGCTGTCACAAAACAGTAATATAATAATCACCGTACCTATTTTACCTAAAATAAAAATCTGGTTATACCAGAGGACATAAGTCCTGTTTTGAGAGTCCTAAAACATTTAAATTTGATCCTTAAGCGAGGCAAAAGAGATTAATCGTGTCTTTTTTGCTATTGTGATCTTCCAACGTTAACAATAGCTGGGTGTGAACTTTAGTGACACGAACAATTATAGCCATAGCTGGCGCTTCTGCGTCCGGTAAGTCTCTTTTTAGTCAAACAATATATAATGAATTAGTAAATGAACTTGAATCAGGTGCTATTGCCGTTATAGAAGAAGACGCTTACTATAAAGATCAATCGCATTTGCCGTTTGAGCACAGAACTCAAACCAATTATGACCATCCGGATGCGTTTGAGCATGCGTTGATGAAAGAGCACCTTGGACAGTTGCGTCTAGGTAAATCGGTACAAGTTCCAACTTATGATTATGCTCAACATACACGCAGTAGTGAGACACGCACGGTAAACCCGGCAAAAATTTTAATTGTCGAAGGGATTTTACTGTTAAGCGACCCAGCATTAATAGAAGAATTTGATATAAAGGTATTTATTGATACCCCACTTGATATTTGTTTATTACGCCGTATGCAGCGTGATATCGAGCATAGAGGCAGAAGTATATCTTCTGTTGTAGAGCAATATCAGGCAACGGTAAGACCGATGTTTTACCAGTTTATCGAACCATCGAAGCACAATGCCGACTTGGTCGTGACCCGTGGCGGTATGAATCGCGTTGCGATTGATATTATTAAAAGTAAAATAAAATATTTGCTGCAAGAATAAAACGGGAACATTTTGGCATGACAACAATAATGAGCCTAGTCGGCATGATGATGCTACTAGGTATTGCTTTCGCGGCTTCAACGAACCGCAGCGCAATTAATAAAAGAACTGTGGGAATCGCATTCCTTATGCAGGTCGTCATTGGCGGCTTTGTATTATTTATAGAAGCGGGTAAAAACGCACTGGCTGCGATGTCATCAGCCGTGTCGTCAGTGATTGGTTATGCCAATGACGGTATTAGCTTTTTATTTGGCCCTCTGGCTGCTCAAGAGTCCATCGGATTCATATTTGCAATTCAGGTTTTACCTGTCATTGTATTTTTCTCAGCGTTGGTAGGTGTTTTATATCATCTGGGAATCATGGAATGGATAATTAAAATTTTAGGTGGTGGATTACAAAAGCTACTTAAAACGTCACGACCAGAGTCTTTGTCTGCGACTGCGAATATATTCGTTGGTCAAACAGAAGCGCCTTTAATAGTGAAACCGTTTATTCCAAAAATGACACAATCAGAGTTATTTGCGGTTATGGTGGGCGGTCTAGCCACTGTTGCAGGCTCTGTAATGGCTGGATATGTAGCAATTGGTGTCGATCTGAAATATTTGATCGCGGCGAGCTTTATGGCGGCACCTGGTGGCTTCTTGATGGCAAAAATGATTGTGCCAGAAACTGAGAAGACAAAAGAGAATTTAGCCGAAGTAGACAGCGGCGAAGACAAGCCTGTAAACGTAATTGATGCAGCAGCAGCTGGCGCATCAAGCGGTATGCATTTAGCACTGAATGTAGGTGCAATGCTTTTGGCATTTGTCGCACTAATCGCGCTGATGAATGGCTTGTTAGGCGGTATTGGTAGCTGGTTTAATCACCCAGACCTAACGCTGCAAGAGATTTTAGGTTATGTCTTTGCACCTGTCGCTTGGATGATTGGTGTACCATGGGCAGAAGCCACAACGGCTGGTAGCTTTATTGGCCAAAAATTAGTAGTCAACGAATTCGTTGCTTACTTGGACTTTATGAATTATCGAGATGGGTTAAGTCCTCATACTCAAGCAATTGTCACATTTGCGTTATGTGGATTTGCTAACCTGTCATCGATTGCAATTTTACTAGGTGGACTAGGCGGTATGGCCCCTAGTCGTCGAAAGGATATCGCACGCTTAGGGCTCAGGGCGGTTTTAGCAGGGTCAATGGCTAACCTAATGAGCGCAGCAATAGCAGGTTTTTTCCTCTCGCTAGCTTAGAAACTTAACGAGATATGCCGCTTTTGCAAAACAATTGGTTGGTTACCTTAAGGGGTTAGGGTAGCCATACTAACTTGAACGATACTTCACCAAAGGGCCTTTATGGCCCTTTTATCGTTTCTAACACCATGAAATACCCCCCCACAATTTCCTATTTCCTCTTGGTATACAGTCCTATTGATAATCAATTTTCCATTCCCATACAACTGGACCAACCTTTATGAAACAACAAGGTCACAACTTCATTTTAATTTACATTTGATACACAAAGAAATATCATTGCATTAATCAAAAGGGAAGAAATAGAAACAAGAGAACATTATTCATTCTCACCCCCTCTATTTGATTGTTTCCAAAACCAATAAAACTAATTAAGGAAAGTTCAGTGTCACTAAGCAACAAGCGCAGTTTGCTTGCCATATCCGTAGCCGCAATATTGAGCGGTTCAGGGTTTGCCAACGAAGATATAAGCCGCACTCAAATTGAAGACTCCAATGCATCAGCCCCCACAACCGAAGAAAGCGAAAAAGCGGAACGTATAGTTGTAACCGGATCTCGCATTAAGCGAGACAGCTTTTCTGTTGCAACCCCTATTGCAACACTTTCTAAAGACGCATTAAGCGATGCAGGTTTAGGTTCACTATCAGAAATCCTCGTCGATCAAATGCCACAGATTGGAGAAGGGTCAAGCAACAGTAACTCGCAAAGCAGTGTACAAAACACCGGCCTATCAACGGTAGATCTAAGAGAACTTGGAATAAACCGCACACTCACTTTAATTGATGGACGCCGCGTTGTTTCTAATAGTTATTCAGGTAATTATGTCAGCCTCTCTACCATTCCAACGGGCATGGTTCAAAGGGTTGAAATCATCACTGGCGGTGCATCTGCAGCATATGGCTCTGACGCCATTTCCGGTGTTGTAAACATCATCACCCAACAAGATAAAGAGGGCGCATCATTTAATGTGAGAACTGGTGAAAGTACCGAAGGCGGTGGTCGAGAGCTCACATTTGACGCTGATTTTGGTACCAGTTACGCAGATGGCCGAGGCTACTTGTTCGTCAGCGCCTCTTATGATGAACAATTTGGCTTAGAGTACTGGGACCGAGACCGCGCGCAGCAACAAGATTACTGGGACTATGACGAAAAGCGCATGTGTAACACTATGCTCACGGCCATATATGATGAGCAGAACAAGACCGCATTTCAGTGTATGCGAGACATTGAGCAATCAGATTGGCGATCGTTGAGCGATTCAATACCTGGGGGTGTATTTGACGAAGCGAGTAGCTTTAGGCCGAATGCTGGCTTTTGGTATGATGGCACAACCTTACGAGATGACTGGCAAGAAGAAAAGCACGGTATCCATTTCAATCAATTTACAATGCTAAAAGTACCAGACAAAGCCCTCAGCGCAGCCCTCAAAACCGAGTTTGAATTTGAGTCCGGCACTCAAGCTTATTTCCAATTTCATCTCAGCCAAAATGACTCAACAAACCCAAAGTCGCCTGAAAGCGAAGATGAATGCGATCCTATCGTCACTTATAACCCACAAAATGATCAATTTGGCTCAGATTGTATGGGCAGAATCCCGTACGATAACCCATATATGCCAGAGGCAATTCGTGCTCAAGCCAGTGAACGCGGCGTAAAGTGGGACCGCCTCTTTCAAGAAGTGGGTAATATCGTCAATAGTAATGACCGTACCACAATTAGATCTTGGACAGGGCTAAGAGGGTATGTGTGGGAAGATTGGGAATGGGATGTGTCGCTTGGTTATGGCAAGTTTACGCAAAAACAAACCCGTACCAATGAAATTATCGTTGCTCACGCTAAATACGCACTGAATGCTGAGCAGCTTGACGATGGTACCATTCGCTGTAAAGATGCTACAGCTCGCGCAGCAGGCTGTGTGCCACTCAACCTGTTTGGAGAAGGGTCAATCACGCCAGAAGCTGCCGACTACCTGAGAGTCAATGCGCAAATAAATACTGATATAAAACAAACAACATTTGCAGCTGTACTTACTGGTGATTTATATACGTTACCTGCGGGCCCAATCGCGTCGGCATTTGGCTTTGAGTATAGAAAGGATGAACAAAGTGTCGCAACCAATGTGCCACAAGGTGGTATCACATTTAACTACGTCCCAAATTTCTCGGGTGATGTCAGCGTATACGAGGCTTTTGCAGAGGTATCGGTTCCGCTATTAAACAACGCCCCTTTTGCAAAACATTTAAGTGCTGAATTTTCAGCCCGACTTGCTGATTACAGCTGGTCTACAACCGGAATGATCCAAAGTTACAAGGCTGGTTTCATCTACGAGCCAATTGAGGGATACTCAATTAGAGCTAACTGGGCAAGAGCAATGCGCGCTCCAACCATCACTGAGTTAATGTCACCTCCACGAGGAGACTACAATACATTCAGTGACTTTTGCGATGGGGTAACAGCTACTTCAAATAATCCAGGCCATGACAATTGCCGACAAGAAGCGGGCATACTGGCAACCATTGCCGCAGAAGGTGTGTTTGAGGATGAAAATAGCAGCTATTCGCCTAACACAGGTAATTCTGAATTGCATGAAGAAACTGCAGACACCTACACACTAGGGGTTTCTCTTGCACCAGAGTTTATACCGGGTCTTAGAGTCGCCATTGATTACTACGACATACAGATAGAAGATGCCATTACAGCACTTTCTAACGATGACATCATCACTTTCTGTTACAACTCGGCCATCGCATACGGTAGTAGCAACGAATTTTGTAATGACATACGTCGTGACGAAGAAGGTCAAATTGTCGAGGTTCAACAACGTTTGATCAATACCGATGAAATACGTACTAAAGGCTATGATATTGCCCTGCAATATGACTATAACATTGGTGAATATGGTGACTTAACATTTAAGTTGGATTGGGGCCACGTCATTGAGTACTCGATAAAATCGACTGGGCCAGACGGTCAATTTGAAGATTTTGAAGAAGGCTTCTTAGATAGAGATGTTTTCGAAGACAAGGGCTCAGCGTCACTTACTTGGCGTAAAAATGGCTGGCGCGTTCGCTGGAGTACACAGTACAAAGGCTCTATAAAACGTGACAAAGATGATTACGAAAAGTGGCTAGACGCGATGGCTGAAAACCAAGAACGTTGTGCCACGCAAGCCGATACTTGCATCGCAAACCCAGAGTCACTTTGGGGAGGTGACCTGCCTTCAGTAACGACTCATGGACTGAGTATGTCGTACACCATGCCAATGAGTAATGACAGTGAGCTACGCCTCTACGGTGGAGTGAGAAACCTGTTTGATGAACGTGGCCCGTTTATCATCTTTGGTCCCGGTAATTATAACAGCGCATATGGGGGTGGCTTGGGCCGATTTGCATTCGTAGGGGCACAATACACCTTCTAATAAGGCCAACTGAGCCTACATCATCAAGCCAGCTTAAAGTTGGCTTGATTTACATCACGTACAATATGCCCTCTCAGTGAGACAGCTCGCAATAAAACATAAACCTTGAGCGCTCCCTATTCCACGTGAGTGTTCGCTTCACTCCATTCATTCCACTAAATTCGAATGTTAGTAAACCACTTAAACATTTCCTGATGAGATTGCTAGTTTTGTTTAATGGGGTCTTGTATAAATATATGTATATGACCGATTTTATTTTCAGACATAAATCGACTCAATATTTAAAATACCAATAAAAAACGTGATAAATACAAGAATAACTGCAATCCGTCACTAGCACCGACCAAAATAAACATACTCTAGTGGCTGCCCCTATTCTAGGAGAAGGAATTTTTATGAGTAAACTCGCAATTACACTATTTGTAACCATTTTTCTGAGCGCATGTTCTAATATTCGCTCTGTTCCGTACCCCACGCATTTTGAGACACTAGATCAACATGCTGTAAACTTCATTCGTGATGTTCCGACTATCAGCTTGAAAGACTATTCACCACAGTCTAAACGTGCGTTGCAGAAAATGCGTGATAAAGAAATCATGGTCTCTATTTCTGGCGGTGGAGCAAGAGCAGCTGCATTTTCACTCGGCGTACTGGCGGAGCTCGAATACCTTGGGCGATGGACAACGGCACCTAATGATAACAATGCGGTTATGGAAATAGATTACTTTTCTACAGTTTCGGGGGGCGGTTGGGGCGCTGCTTCCTATTTAGCAGACAGAATTCAATCCGGCACTGCAAAATATAGTTTAAATGAGCGGCTCCCAGACATCGAAAAAAAATTTCTCAAATTCTCGTCGGAAAATGATTCATGTTTAACACGAGGTATCGAAAAGCACATTACAACCGGTATAAAGATTGGACAAATAAACACGAATACGAACACAAACTCACCACAGCTCCCCTACTTGTTTATCAACACGACAATTGAAGCTAATCAATCACCATTTATCCCTTCTCCAAAGCATATCAATTACTACCACGTTTCTGATTTTTACGCATGTGGTCGAGGTGAGACTCATCGTGTAACAAAACAAGGCAATTTACTGCCAATTTCTTATGCTGTCGCGATGAGCGGAAGTGTGCCCGGATTTCACTATAGTTCTGCGGCAACAAATATCTGCAATGACCCGATACTATTTAAATCTTCTTTTTGCAGCCGTGGAAAAAACAACTTAAGTGATCTGGTGCTAGTCGATGGCGGGGTTTATGATAACTATGGATTTCAAAGTGCACTCGAAATCCTTAACTCTGCGCCTAGCACAAATAACAAAACACTGATTGTCATTGATTCGAACGCTGATACCGAGATCCCATTCACCAATAATAGTGACCCTTGGAATTTTAGCCTTGGGTTTGGTTCACTGACTAAGGCGGGCTTTCCCAGCAAAACGTCTTCATTCAATCGCCTTTTTAACATGACCGCAAAAGCGATGGGGATTATGCCTATTGTATTGGACTTTTATGGTGCAGCCCTGACAAATGAGCAACTCAGTCGAGTTCAAAAGCTGGGGTTACTAGAGGGACTAGATATTCTTCAAGAGCATGCTAAAAACTATGTTAATTGTTTCGCGGTAGACGGGACCTATTTAGACACAGCTGAACTTAGATCAAAGCATTGGAGCCAAGATTGCGCCGTAAATAATTTTTATAGATCAGGCCTAATTGGAAAAACCACCTATAAATTTGACGACTACTACTTCACATTATTAGAACAACTAGGGCGATTTGTCGTTAGGGTTAATGCGGATAAAATCCATGCCGCCATATATAAATAGCTGATGAGCAACTTGATTTAAGTAGTTCACCGTAAACTCAGTTCAAAGCAGCCAAAACACTGTCAGGTTTATGGAGTTAACCCACATCAACCTGACAGCTAAAATAACGCATATTACTTATTAAGCTGCGCTTTTGCTTCTTCCACTTTAGAATAGTCCAAGCCGAGCTCGGTAACAGCTTCTTTAATTAGCTGTGGGTTTTGCATCACAAGCCCCATTAGTTGCTGCAACTTCTCAGGTGGAATAGCTAATTGTTGCACTGTGGCCATAGCCATAAGGGGGTTTTCTGTAAGGGCTTGGAAAACTTCCTTAATTTTCTCGTCAGAAATATTGTGCTCTTTTAACAAAGCAATAATTGGATTCATGTTTAAACCTTTTCGTTCCTATAATGAGTCAGTATTTCGTACTGCACTCAATCAACTATATATGATGCTGTAGTTATTGGGACTTAGCGCTTTAACTTCAAGACCTATTAATTATTCAGCATTATTTTTCACTAAAACGGCACCGTAGAACCCATCAAATTCAGAACTGATGCCAGGTAATAAACTTACCTCTTGCTCCAGAGACCAGTTTGGATTGTTTGCTAAAAATCGCTGCACTTGCAGTTCGTTTTCTGACGGAAAAATAGAGCAAGTAGCGTAAACTAACTTTCCACCAATACGACACATTTGGCTATAACGCTGCAAAATATCTTGCTGTAGTACAATTAGGTCATCCACACTTTGCTCGCTCAAATGCCACTTCGCATCAGGGTTTCGGCGCAGCACCCCCGTACCAGAACAAGGAACATCCAGTAACACTCTATCAAATTTCTCTTTTTGCCTTTTGATGGTTTTACTATTTTGAATCAATCGAGTTTCGATAACATGTGCACCTGCACGTTTAGCCCGCTTTTTTAAAGTATCTAATTTGTGTTGATGAATATCTAAAGATAACACTCGCCCCTTGTTTTGGAGCAGTGCAGCTATGTGCAAACTCTTGCCACCAGCACCTGCGCAAGCATCCACTACCTTCATACCGGGCTTTAATTCAAGCAGTGGGGCAATTTGTTGAGAGCCGGCATCTTGCATTTCGAAAAGCCCAGTCTGAAATGCATCTGTGCGGAATAAGTAACCCATTTGCTGCACTTCCAGCGCATCAGTAATCGCCTCTACCGGTGACGTTGAGATGCCCTGTTTTGACAGTGATTTTGCAACTGTGTTGTTATCAGCCTTTAAGCTATTTACGCGAATAAAGTTGCTTGCACTGTGATTCAGTGCATGAGCGACTGTAGGCCAGTCATCACCCAACTCTTGTTTTGCTCTTTCATGCAACCACACCGGCATACTCAATTGGATGTCTTGTGGTGCGTCATCAAGTGCTTGTTGCAGTTCGCTCGCTTGAAGCGATTCCAATTCAGGATAATCAGGTATCTGCCCTGTTTGTAAAAACATATAGGCTCCCCAAAAATGCCAACTTTCTTCTAAAGTACATTCTTCGAGGGCATCTAGACGCATTTTATGTCCAGTTATCCAGCATAGTTTTCGGCTAAAACGAATGAGGTTGTATAGAGTTGTAACAAAATATGCTCTTTGTTCTATTGTCCAACCGCCATTGGCAGCCAAATGTTGTTGAATGACTTTATCAGCGTATTGCTCTAAAGTTACTGCTTGTAAGAATGCTGTATGCAAGCAATCTAGCAATTGGCGGGTCACAGTCACGGATGTTCTCTCTTTACAAATTTAAGGCGCGAATTGTAGCGCTTTTCACTATATGACACCACTTAATGACCTATATTTGACCGGATTAAATCACAAAAATTTACATCCTCAACATTGAGCGTATTCCCTTCCTCCCATAGCATGGGTGAAACAATAAATAGATAAGTTGAGCTAGCTTGGCTCTTTGGCCCACATCACGAGGAAATTACCTCAAACGTCGTGCGCCAATTAGCAAGTTTGTGGCATCTCAACTTAGAGAATAAACCAATATAAAATCAACAGGATTTTGAGGAACTTATCCATGAAATCAAAATTGCTACTTGCAGTTAGCTTTATCATCGCCGGCCAGTTACATGCGTCCCCTATGTCTTTAAAGCTAAAAACTAAAAGCCCTTTACAACTTACAGACTCAGAAATTGTGTTTGCATTAAATAAAGACGCCAAGCAATTAGAGCGTATTGAATTGAACAATGGCCAATCGACGGTGATCCAAGCGAATAAAAGTTCTAAAGGGTTTCATTTTGGTCGTATTGCAGGCCATCAAAATGTGCAGGCTTTTATTATTGATGACAAAGGTGTTTATCTCGCTACGCATAAAGATGCGACACGCATTGTCAATTCAGAGAGTTTACTAACCCGCTTACAAGTAGACGACTTCAAAAAAATTGATTTTATGTTGGATGCAAACAACGATGGCCTAAGTGATATTTATCTTCCTGGGTTTACACACAGTGAATTGTATATTCAGCAGTCTGACGGTACATTTAACAGACATCACTTTAAATACTTACTGCCTCTCAGATCTCATAATTACAGCGATAGAATGGAAGTAAGCACAAACTTCAACTCCCTCCCAACCGTTCATGACTTTGACCAAGATGGTAAGCTTGATCTGGTATTTCGAACTCGTGAGAATATTTCGGTCCTCTATGCAAACAAGACGGGCTTCAACAATGAGGTAGAGCATATTTACCTACCTACTTCTTTCGGTAAAACAGACAATAATGCTATACGTACAACCCATGAACTACTTGATATTAATAAAGATGGTCATTTAGATCTTATTACTAGAACCCGCCCAATTACGGAGGGGATTTCAGGGCTAGAAGCCAAAATTGATTATGACCTGTATTTAGGTCAACCAAAAGGGTTTAATTCAGGAGCAATCAAGCTACCACACACTATTGGTGCGGGAGGAATGCGAATAGAGCATGATTTTGACGGAGACGGTTTACTCGATTTACAAACACTCAGTGTCGATATTGGGCTCACTACAATTGCTGCGATGGCACTCGGTGGAGGTAAGGCTGATGTTGATGTGGAAATGCACTTTTTTAAACAGCATCCACATACTCTGTTTGCAAAAAAGCCAAGCACAGAAAAAGAAGTGGAATTAGAAATAGACATGAAACGCTCTATGCGTGGGATCCCCTTTTATACTGGCGACCTCAATGGCGACAAAAAACACGACATTGTCTTCAAATCAGGAGATAAGACACTCAATATTTACTACGGTGCGAGTGAAAATTTGCTCAAAGCAGAGCGCAAGAAAATCAACAAAAAACTCCCCGAAAATGCCAATGATATCGTCTTAGTAGACATCGACGGTAACGGAAAAGAAGATTTTATATTCAAGTATGCTGATGATGCTGGGCATGTGCGGCTTGAAACACTCTTAAATTAAATAGCACAGAGAGCTCGGGCCAAATTTTGCGAGTTAGATTTGGCTCTTATAAGTTCAGATTATATGTTATTTTTTATAAACATCTGATTTATGTTCAAAAATAATCCAACTTCATGTATGGTTCCAATTTGGGAAATTAATTACTACGAAAGGAACTGTACCATGAAGTTAAAATACAACGGATTATTTTTGGCCACAGCTGCTGCGCTGTCTTTAACAGGATGTGGTGGCGGCAATAACAGTGAAACGCCACCAACTATTGATAGGCCGGATCCCACTCCTATCGTCTTTTCAACGCTCTCATTAAAAGCACTCCAACAAAATACATGCGGTAATTCACCCATTGTCGCTGATGTTGTATTTCACAGAGCCAATGGAGAGTTTATATCCAGCGCACAAACGCAAGCTGATGGAACGCTAGAATCCACAATCCCTTCCGATGCTCAGCATGCTTCTTTTGTGTACAGGTCCGTTGATGATAAAGGCGACAAGTACCTGCAGATACAGTCCGTATTAAATATTAGCAATGGTTTTGAAGTAGATGCCTTGGTCTTTAAGAATTACGATGATTGCGGCTGTAATGCGATTAATTACAATCTAGAGACGCTGCGCGCTGAGACACCAGATTCTGAACTTTATGGTGCGAGTGTAGAGCCGATACTTCTTGGCCAGGCAAACGACGAAACCAGTCTGTGTGTAGAAGATCAGCAACAATTATTATTTACTCGATATGAAGATACGCGCAAAGGTGCCATTTTTGATACTTCCAAGCCCGCCACAATTGCCCTTTCAGATGCGCAGTTTACAGCTGAAGGGACAATAATAGATTTTGGTGACCACACCTTTGAACCAAGAGAGCTGATATCATTGTCTGCGTATGCTGGTAACATAAGCGTGTACAACGAACACGTCAATGAAGCGCGCTATAATCACGCGTCTTATAAAGACCAAAATGCGCTTGTTATATTCAAAGACCTTAACACCGTAAATTACCTGTCGACGTCTAGAATTGATGAATCGAATGGGTTTGGCGTTTCAGTGACAACAAACTCTTATGCGATCAATAGGGTAGACAATGAAGGTAAAGTTGCGATTGCATCTCATATTGCCGATGATGAGTCACTCGCTCGCGGTTATCTAAGGTTGGCTGAGTCAATGGCTGATGAAAGCAGCACCGATGTTGCGGTGATTAACTTTAGTGATGCAGATGACAGGATTAACGCCGTTAACTTTACTTTAGACTGGGAAGACGCACAGCAAGGCACGGCAAAATGGCAGTTTATTACAGATGGTGATGACACAATACCTAACTTAATGTTTGGAGACATTGTCCCTGAAGATAGCGTTACACCTTTGAGTATTTCTCTAGATGTGACATTGTTTGCCCTGAATTCTGAACTGAACTTTGAAGATATGAGAGAGATCATGCTACAAGGCCAAGAGAGCTTTGAAAAGCGTGTAGAGTCAAAACTATATGATGGCGCGGCAATTTATTCAATAATTGCTAAAGAGCTTTAAAAACTAAATTAGGGGGAAACCTGTTGGTTTCCCCCTAATATTATTAAGGCATTAACTTCCAAGGGCCATTTGAATTAGTCGGACTTGGCGTATTACCTTTCGTCCACCACTTAGCTTCATATATACGGCCTTCATGACTGGCTTTGTCACCTTTTAAGTAAACCTTAGTGGCGCTCCAAGCTTTGACGCCTCCTACAGGCGGTTTGTCATCAACCGGCGGTAGAGTATCTACGGCAGTTACACTTGGCCAGCCTGTATGAGATTGATAAAAATTGGTGACGCACTTTTCATAATCCCCAGGTACCAAAGCAGAGTATGCAGTTTGATAACCGACCAGTTTACATTCAAACGAATGTCCTCCTGGCCTGTCAGAATAATGCGCCCAGTTTGCTTCCCAGTTTGTATACAGTACGCCATTGGCGCCATCTAGATTAAGGCTACCAAACGGTGTTTGCTGCCAACATGTGTTTTCTTCGTCTGTTTCGATAGGTATGTTGTAATAGTGCGATAACCCTTCCCAGTATCTAATACGGTTTACGGGCTGCCCTTTATATCGATTGTGCTCACCACACTCAATACCGCCATTAATTACATTAATCGTAGTACCAAAGCCGTAGCCAATTCCTGCATTAAGTTCTACTTGAGAAGGGACCCATGTTCTATCTATTACATGTAGCATTGCAGGCTTTGGTGCTTGAGGTGTTAAAAAGAACCATATAGCCGATGCTAAGTTAAGCCAAGAATCAGCGACTCGACCAGGATCATTCAGCAGTACAGTCGCATCACCGTCAAACATCACTTCTGAAAACATGCCATAGTTAAAATGATATGACAGCTGCTTCGCACCTCGGCCAAAATACCCTTGTCCAGCCCCACATGGCCAGCGACGGTTTTGCCAGTCATTTTGGCCACATCCAGTGCGATAACCTCCTTGACCTTCTGACCATCCCATTTCTCGAACATGAACCAATGCTTGTTGCCATTCTTCTAAGCCGTTTGGATTGTCTGAAGTGTTGTCCTTAGAGATATGGCCACCGGTTTCCTGAGCAAAATGAGCAAATGCAGTCACGATAGACTTTTTACAAATTGCGTCTGAATTACGCCCATCCGTATAAGTGCCACAAAATGCAGGGAATTTACCAATAGCACGTAAGAAGCGAGTGTAAGTATACTCTGGTGCAGCCATTTGCGTTAAGAAGTCCCATTGGGCCTGGCCAAACACACGCTCTACACGTTTTACATTCTCAGGATTAGATGCGGCACCAGGCACAATAGCTTCTACAATCGTATTGCTGCGTGTTTCGAGCGCTTTTGACCAAATTGCATACATAGGGTCAGACGTTAGAGCTTGTTCGGCCGCATTTAGGTCAGCGCGAGAAACAAGATAGCCATTTGGATTATTTGGATCAGGCTGCACGTTCATAGCTTGAACAAAGGTGCTTGCACACAATACAGGCGCGCAAAGCATCGCGAGCCTAGCAAACTTGCCTACCTTAGCATTTGAATTATTCATAATTTACCTTTACATGTTGTTGAAATTATTGAATTTGAAAGTCAATTTTTATCGTTTTCAGTTACCAATTTGCGGTTGCTTATTGGCTGTTAAATTGATGAATATCAAAAATCATCAATTTAACAAATATTACACATTGACATCGCTGTCAATGTGATTTACCTAATTTTTATACAAATGGAAACTTGATTCCTGCCATTTGTACTGCAAAATAAGGAAATATTATTAATAAAAAGAACAAACTACCGTCATGAAAATTGAGCAATTAGAAGCACAACATTTTTCCCAAGTAATTCAGTTAGGAAATTTGGTACACGGCGAAAATTATCTAGACAAAGACAAACTGAAAAAATTTTATAAGATGGGTCTCAAAAGCGGACTGAACGCCTCTTTTGTTGCAGTGAATGAAGAGGCGCAAGTGATAGGCTTCAGGCTCACTTACAGCGCAGGCCAATGGCCAATTGACAAATGGTGTACCCCCGAAAAGTGGCCTGTTAATCGTGCTGAGATGGCTTATTTCAAATGCATTGCAATACATCCAGACGCACAGGGAAGTGGAATTGGCCCAAAGCTTTTGAGCGCTTCGATACGTATATTAAAACAGCAAGGTGCGAAGGCTGGAATAGCGCACCTGTGGAAACAAAGCCCAGGAAATGGAGCCGTGAAATACTTTTCTAAGGCAGGAGGCGTGTTAGTTAAGCTTCACGAAGACAGGTGGCTAGAAAACTGTATAAATGAAGGTTATGAGTGCCCTATATGTGGCAATGATTGTCACTGCCAAGCCGCTGAAATGGTATTAACGCTGTCATGAGTATTTACGATCCGCTATACGCACCCAACTGCCAAGGCGAGGCATTTGCACCGAGTTATTGGGCCACTACAGCGCAACTGGGCATGCCAACACCTCCCCCACAAAAAGATCAAACCTATGATGTTATTGTCATTGGCGGAGGCTTTACAGGTTTATTGAGCGCTTTTTATCTCGCGACACAGTTCAACAAAAAGGTGTGTGTTGTAGAAGCAAACCAAGTAGGTTTTGGGGCCAGTGCTAGAAACGCAGGCTTCGCTTTACCATCTTCCGGCCGTTTGGGCGTCCTACAAATGAGCAAAAAGTGGGGAGAAGGCACCGCGCAACAAGTTTATCAAGAATATAATAACGCAGTAACACGCGTTCATGAGTTGATTGAAAGCAATCAAATTGATTGTGACCGTCAGTCAAATGGCTATTTAAAAATTGCACATTCAGAAAATGCACTCGCAATGCTCAAAAATGGGTTTGAGTACAGCCGTAAAGTAATGAAAGATACCAGCCTCTCTTTGATTTCAAAAGATGAATTGCGCGAAACATACATTGATATGCCGGACAGTTTTGGGGCAGTCAAAACAGAACATGGATTTGGACTGAACCCGCTTAAATTACTGCTCGCTTATAAAAAGTTAGTACAGCAAGCTGGTGTCGATCTTTTCGAGCAAAGCTTAGCACAGCAGCTCAGTAAACACGGCTCGGTCTATCAACTTAAAGTCAATGAGACACAATTAACGGCAAGTAAAATTATCATCGCTGGTAATGCCTATAATAGTAAACAAACAGACCCCGTTGTTGATAATCGCTATTTACCAATCTTAAGCAGCATATTAGTTACTCGCCCGTTGACTCAAAGCGAACTACAAACAACAGGCCTAAAAACTCACCAAGTCATGATGGACACTCGCACGCTAAAATACTACTACCGATTATTACCTGATAACCGCCTGCTATTTGGCGGACGAGGTGCTGTGTTTGGTAAAGACCAAGATAAAGCAAAGTATCGGATGCATTTAATAGCAGCTTTAAACAAGAGCTTTCCAGGATTATCGCAAACAACATGTGAGCACCATTGGCATGGGTACATTGCCGCTGCCTTAGACGATCATCCACACATATTTTGTGAAAACAATATCGCTTACGCGATTGGTTACTGTGGCTCTGGCGTTGCCTATAGTGCACAAGCAGCCTATCGGTTAGCGCAAATGGTTTGTGACCAGGCTGTGCCTGATTTACCTATCTATCAAAGACCTGCACCAAAGTTTCCTTTTGCGACATTGAGTAGGTTAGGTCAATTCGGATTTTATAATTTGGCTATTTTGAAAGATCAGCTTAACTAAACCCAAAGCGAACAAAAAATACACAAAAGGTACATTAATCTTCAACATTGCTCACGTTAAATGGACTTGAAACAACTACTAACTAAGGAAAAGAAATGAACAAAATGATTGTTTTGGGTCTACTAGCTGGCCTATCGAGCGTTGCTTCTGCACAAACAATAAATCTTGAAAATGTAGACAATGGCTCAGTTGCTTTTGAAAAGGCTGAAGTAACTATCGCTGCTAACCAAGGAGTGTTTGCTTCTGGTGTTGTTACTTATTACAGCCCGCGTGTATGGGTTAATGGTCGTTTACAAAGCTTCTTCGTTGGTCCAACTAACGGTAACCAGTTTTGTGAAGAACGTGGCCACAATCAAGAAGTAAGTGGTAGCACTATTAAATGTGGTGAAGATGAGTCATCTTACGCTAACTACGACTGGTACGGAAAGTCTTGGGTTTATAAAAGCACTGGCAGCAAGAATCAGTGCTACCAACTATATGCAACTATTAAGTGCCAGTAATATACCAGCACTTACTTTAAGCCCACCCACTTAGTGGGCTTTTTTTACAACAACACTTAAGCGTAGGATGTTCGTTAAAAGCGACTGTTTAATAAAGTCTAAATCGCTGACTCTGTTTTTTTGATCAACCCAAATAGCTCATCTTTTAGATGTACACGCTCCATCTTTTTAGTATCTAGATACTCGTCTGTTGTATTTTCAACACCATCTTCAATACGGCGTACTTCCTTATCTAGCTCATTGTACTTATTAAACAACTTAGCAAAGTGTGTGTCATTCATTTTTAGGTGACGAATGGTGTGATGATGGTCTGGGAATTCATGTAATAAGTCGTGCTTTTCAATGCTCATTGGCAGGTCCTTATGAGTTATTTATTGGTCTACTCTCATTATTATCAATGAACAAAAATCATCCTTGATCTACATCAGTTATACACCACACCTAGTAAGCTCTTTACTGTAATATTGATTTACTCTATAAAAAGTCAAATTACGATGTGAATTGTCTATTGTCACAGTCCATACTTATTTGATTTGCAAAATAATCGGCGAATGAGGCCATCATTAAACTACTGCAAAAGCAGCTACTCACTACCACGGAATTTTGCTGCCATCGTAACTGATAAAGCTGCCACTCTCATTATCTGTTAGATTATCGATTACGCTCTTCAGCCCTATTGCTGATTCTTGGGCCGTAATCAGTGCATTGGGTCCGCCCATTTCAGTTTTAACCCAACCGGGATGTAACGCAACAGTTTTGATACCGTCTGCGTGCAAATCATTAGACAAGCTTTTGACAACAGAATTCAAGGCTGCTTTTGAGCTGCGATAAATGTAACCGCCTCCCTTGGTATTTTCTGTGTGACTGCCAACTCTTGAAGAAAGCGCTGCAAATATTTTCTTTTCGCCCAGTTGCAAATTACGATAAAACGCTTCAGCTAACTTTGCGGGCGCAATCGCATTGACTTCCATAACCTCTCTCCATGCTTCGACATCACAGTTGCCAAAGCCATAACCCTTTGGCCCGTATAGACCCGCATTATTGATGATTACGTCGATGGGAACATCAGCCAATGTCCGAGCAAGCGCATTCACTTGTTGATAATTAACAACATCCAACTCGTATATCGCCAGACTACCGCTTGCTTCTTGTTCACTCAGCTTTATTAGCGCCTCAGCACTTGAGGGATCCCTCACTGTAGCCAACACCTGCCAGCCATTTGCCAAATATAACTCTGTTAACGCAAGCCCAATACCTCTATTCGCTCCTGTGACAATTACACGTGCCATACAGCCCTCTATTCTGTTTACTCATATCGCTCTTATAATGCATTTTGAATAAGGCAGAAATTCTATTCAAGTTAACGAAGAAATAAAATCGCACAACAAAGTTTAATAATGGTATCAGAAACCTAAGAGGCGGCTTCTAACCAGCTTTTAGCCGCGTTATTTCTAGAAAAATAACGCGTTTGTCCGCCAAGTATCCACCCACCAATCGTAGACGTAATGCGATGCAACCGACTATTGCCAATTACTGCAGTTTTTGTAAATTGTTCACTATATTGGAATGCAATTCTCATATCATTGAGTGCTTCTCCCATCTCCCACCCAGTCAACTCAGTGATGTCAATAAGTGCATAAACGGCATGGCGCTGATTTCTAGCAATAGCGTGATCCACCACTGGCAATATAACCAGATAGTCTTTATGTGTCAGTTTACCGACCGCTTTAAAACTCAGTAATAAACCCGACTCTCTCACTTCAGTCGTGACCGAAATTCCGTGGAATTCATTCATTGCAATAACCGTTCACCCAAGTAAATTTTTAGTAAACAAAACGCATTATTTTAAAATAGTTCAAAATGACTAATCGCGCACATTTATTCAAATCGTCTATGCTTAAACTTAGGTATTTGTCAGCGATAACAACTAATTTATGCTTTAAAAATAGGAAAAGCCTTTGAAAATACTAATAATATTGATATTCAGTCTGTGCTCTTCACTTTGCTTTGCTAACACCGACAAAACGTGGTTCAATCAAGCTGTGTATACCAAGTTTGAGGATGCAGATGTCCAATCTTGGCAAGTAAGCAGTCATTACTACTTCGCCCCTCAAGCTTACTTTGGGGTCTGGGATGATTTCGGCTATTTGGACACAGACAGTAATATTTTGCTGACATACAACAATGATGAGGATGTATACACAGGCGTTGAAGGAGAAGCTTTTTTCGGCAATTGGTTTATCCCTCTAGGCATAGCAGATCTAGGTAGTACTGATGACGATTATTCAATCGGTGTAGGTCACCTATTTTACGATAGCTTTAAAGCAAGTGTCAGACATCAACGCTTGAAGAATGGCGAAGACATTACATGGGTTCAAGGTCAACTCAATATCGATTTAAACAATGATGCGTATGTTGGTATCACAGCAAACAGTGATGATTCCTTAGATGATTGGACTGTCGAGGTACGATATTTCAGGGGTTTAGGCGGGGAAAAGTTCTTTACTTTAGATTTGTCTCATCACAATCAAACGACTAAAAACCACAATGATTTCTTGGCCAATTATTACTTTAATCAACACTTTGCACTGGGTGTTGGCAGTCATGCATCCCACCTTCTAATTGAGGGTAAATATTTTGTGAATCATAGTTTTTTTGTTAAGGCTCGCTATCAAGAACAAAGCGATGATGAACAATCTTTAGAAATGTCCATGCAGGCACAGTTCTAAACTAACTAGAGTCACAATACCTTCAAGTCCCAGCATCGGTGATTTTCGCTAGACACTGATAGTTTATCGCATTAATCGTGACGTTATCCAAAGGAGTTACTTGCTCTGATAGCCACTTTTCAAAATCTGTAAAGCGTTCAAGTTCATACATTTTACCAATTACTTCTCGAGAGTTGAGTGACAGTGCATCGTATAAATAAAGCTCCGCTTGCCACTCTTGTTCAGATGTAGCTGCTCTCTCGCCTCGTTTTATTAAATATGCACGCTGAAAAGAGCGTTTAATTTGCACTAAACCCAGTGCGCCCGTATCACTGGGCTGTGGGAGTTTAAAATTTGTTTGCTTCCATTCAGGCTTTGGAAAAATAACTGAAAAGTCAGGGCTATCAGGTTGAACATATTTAAATACAATGGCTTGGTTTGCCGTTAAAACGGCATCGTAAGGGCTAAAAGCAAAGGCTATGTTTAAGCTACAATCACCTTCATGTAAGGATAAGTCACGATATACCTGAATGTCTGTTGTTAGTTTCACAACATGCTCTGCCCAGTCTCCATCAGGAATGATTAGCTCAGCGCAGAAACACGTATCATCACCTCTATTTAGTGCCTGCGCACGCTCTCTATCTAAACAAAAAAACTCTCCAATAAGTAAGTCTCCCTTAGATTGCTTCGACTGAGGCGTTAACCAAGTTTTTAAGCTAACCTGTTCAGGTATGAGTACCCCATCAGACCGTAAGTACTGAACTAAGTGCTTAAAAATAAAAACTTGTGGTTCGCGCTTTAACAGCGCAGTCATAGTTTCAGAAATAATAATGTCGAATTGCTGCTCGCGATTTGGTCGCCACTGTGTTGCGTCACCATGGACCAATTCAATTTGGTAGCTCTCTAGGCCAAAATGCGCTATCAACGCCTCAACAGCTGTGATATTTTCTTGATGGATATCCAGTAAAGTAATTTCCACATTAAGCTGCTCTGTGCTAGCAGCCAATAGTGGTAAGAGTAAAGTGGCGTAGGGACCTGTGCCAGCATAGAGTATTCTGACCGGTTTTATCTCAACTTTTAATTTGTCTGCAATGGCGTTTGCCACGCCTTGAGCAAACATCTGAGTGCGTATTGTTTCTTCAAAGCACTTTGCAGCCTGTACGGGGGAAATGGCCACACCACATGCCGTTTGTGTCTTCGGCGAGTCATTCATATCCGTATCAGTAAACACTTGCGTAACCTCACCTAGATACGTCACCATTGCCTTGATTTCAGACTTGCTAATGGCCCCCTTTTGACAGTGCAATAGTTTGTTTACCGTCTCAACAAATTGTGCTTTGGTTTGGCACATAGTATCCCTACAAGTTTGTCTTATATTAATTCTGAGGATAGAGTGACAAAGAATAAAAGTAAAACCAGTAAACTCGCAAAAAATACTCTTAAATACTTAAGTTGCTTATTTGTTTTTACCACTCGATGAAGCAGTCCACCTAAATATAACCACAACGTATCAACGAAGACTGCGACTACAAATAGCGTGGACGCTGCAACAACACTAGCCTGAGCAGCAGACTCCATCGGAATATTCGTATTGGCAAAAATCGCGATGCATGCTGCATATGCCTTAGGATTTAATAAATTGAGAATAAATCCATCTTTAAACCCTAAAGGCTGACTGTTAAGCTCTGCCAGTCCACCTTCGTTGGTCGCGATTTTGTAGGCAACGTAAAATAAATAGATAAGCGCGCCTATCTGTAAAGCTTTGGTCAACTGGGGAAAGCTTAACAGTAACGCGCCCAGCCCCGTAGCAGACGCAATAATTGCGACCAAAAGCCCCGTCAGAATACCAAATAAAAATGGTCGGCCTGCACGTACTCCCACGCTTGCCCCAACCGCAGCCAGTGCTAATGGTGCAGGGCCGGGAGAGCCAAGCAAAAAAAATGTTGTGAGTGCCAAAGACAGTAATGCTTCATGCATAATACATCTCCAAAAGTTCCTTACGAAATTGCAAATTTATTGGTGCGTGATGAGTGTGGATGTTTTAAGGGGACACAGAGTTGTGCCCCCAAGCAATAATTGTTTAGGCTGATTACAAAATATCGGGAATGCGCACGGTACCTTCCATTAAAACACGTGCACTGCGGCTCATAATCGCTTTTTTCGCAAGCCAGCGCTCTCCTTGTAATTGCGCTTCAGCACCGACTTTCAAAGTACCTGAAGGGTGGCCAAATGTGATTTGTGTTCTATTACCACCGCCTGCAGCTTGGTTGACCAATGTGCCGGGAATCGCACCTGCGGTAGCAATTGCTACCGCCGCCGTCCCCATCATCGCATGGTGTAATTTACCCATTGAAAGCGCACGTACACACAAGTCGATGTCTTGCTCATCAATGGCTTTCCCACTCGATGCCAAATACTGCTGAGGTCCACTAACAAAAGCAATTTTTGGTGTATGTTGTCGTACTTTCGCCTCTTCCAGTGTTGAGATCAGCCCCATTTTTAAGGCACCATGAGCGCGTATAGTTTCCATGCGCGCCAATAGTTGCGCATCACCATTAATAGCTTCTTGTAATTCAGTACCTTTAAAGCCAAGATCTTGTGCTCTGAAAAATAAGGTTGGGATCCCTGCGTTAATCATGGTGACATCAAAGTTCCCAATATCTGGTACTTCAAGTGTGTCAACAAGGTTTCCACTAGGAAACATGTCAGCATTTGCATCAGCTGGGTCTAAAAATTCTACAACGACTTCAGCAGCAGGAAAGGTCACACCATCTAGCTCAAAATCACCTGTTTCTTGCACTTCACCATTTGTAATGGGGATATGCGCAACGATAGTTTTTCCGATATTTGCTTGCCAAATGCGGACTACGGCAATGCCATTTTGAGGGATCCGCTCGTCTGAAACTAATCCATTGCTGATTGCGAACGCCCCAACCGCAGCGGTTAGATTGCCGCAATTACCACTCCAATCGATAAAAGGTTTATCGATTGCGACCTGGCCAAACAAATAATCAACATCATGATCGGGTTTCGAGCTTTTCGATAAAATAACCGTTTTGCTAGTACTAGACGTCGCACCGCCCATACCATCTGTTTGCTTAGCATAAGGATCAGGGCTGCCGATCACTCTAAGTAGTATTTGATCTCTAATTTCACCCGGCTCTTGGGCAGCTTGCGGTAAGTCATCCAGCTTGAAGAAGACCCCTTTTGAGGTACCTCCGCGCATATATGTCGCGGGTATTTTGATTTGTGGTTTAAAGCTCATTGTGTTTCCTAACGAAAAGCCCAAGCATTGCTTGGGCTTTAATTGATGACAGTGTTACGCGTTTGCTTCTAAGAAGTCTTTCGCGAATCGTTGCAATACGCCACCAGCTTCATAAATTGACACTTCTTCAGCCGTGTCTAATCTACATGTTACTGGCACTTCAACAACCTCACCGTTTTGTCGGTTTATCACAAGCGTTAGCGTGGTACCCGGCGTACGCTCTCCTTTTACATCGTACGTTTCTGTACCATCTAAGCCTAAGGTGAGACGAGTCGTTCCACCTTTAAATTCTAACGGCAATACACCCATACCAATTAAGTTGGTTCTATGGATACGCTCGAAGCCTTCAGCGACGATAACTTCAACACCAGCAAGGCGCACGCCTTTTGCAGCCCAGTCTCTTGATGAACCTTGGCCATAATCTGCACCAGCAACGATGATCAGCGGCTGTTTACGCTCCATATAGGTTTCAATAGCTTCCCACATGCGAGTAACTTTACCTTCAGGTTCAACACGAGCAAGCGAGCCTTGCGTCACAACGCCATCTTCTTTGACCATTTCATTGAGCAATTTAGGGTTTGCGAATGTCGCACGCTGCGCTGTTAAATGATCACCACGGTGGGTCGCATAAGAGTTGAAATCCTCTTCCGGTAATCCCATTTTCGCCAAGTACTCACCCGCCGCGCTACTAGCTAAGATGGCGTTAGATGGAGACAAATGGTCCGTTGTGATGTTATCGCCTAGAATTGCCAATGGACGCATTCCTTTCATGGTGCGCTCACCCGCAAGTGCACCTTCCCAGTATGGCGGACGACGGATGTACGTACTCATTTCTCGCCAGTTATACAGAGGGTCATTGTCCTCACCATAGTCGACACTTAAGTCAAACATTGGATCATATACCTCTCTGAACTGCTCCGGTTTAACACTTTGTGCAATAACTGAGTCTATTTCTTCATCGCTTGGCCATACGTCTTTAAGGGTAACAGGGTTGCCGTTTTGATCATGTCCCAAGACATCTTTTTCGATATCAAAACGCACAGAACCCGCAATCGCGTAAGCCACCACCAAAGGAGGTGAAGCCAAAAATGCTTGCTTGGCATATGGATGAATTCGTCCGTCGAAGTTTCGGTTACCAGATAAAACCGCAGTTGCATATAAATCTCTGTCGACCACTTCTTGCTGAATTTTTGGATCGAGTGCACCACTCATGCCATTACAGGTAGTACACGCAAATGCGACGATGCCAAAGCCCAATGCCTCCAATTCAGGTAATAACTGTGCTTCGGTCATATAAGAACGCACAGCTTTTGAGCCGGGAGCGAATGACGTTTTAACCCAAGGCTTACGTTTTAAACCTAGTTTGTTTGCATTGCGTGCCAACAAGCCAGCCGCAACAACGTTGCGAGGGTTACTGGTATTTGTACAACTGGTAATGGCAGCAATAATAACTGCGCCATCTGGCATTTGGTCTTCTGTTTTTTCATAGTCAGCAACAATCCCCTGCTTTGCAAGGTCTTGTGTCGCCACTCTGCGGTGTGGATTTGATGGCCCAGCGAGATTTCGACCTACACTCGATAGATCAAACTTCAGTACGCGCTCATACTTCGCTTGTGTCATGGAGTCAGACCATAAGCCTGTTAGCTTGGCATACTGCTCTACAAGCTGGACTTGCTCATCGTCACGACCTGTAAGTTTCAGATAGTCAATCGTCTTTTGATCGATATAGAACATTGCAGCTGTAGCGCCATACTCAGGTGTCATATTTGAAATTGTTGCACGGTCGCCAAGAGTTAAGTCATCAGCACCTTCACCAAAGAACTCTAAATAGCTCGAAACCACTTTTTCGTTACGCAAAAACTCGGTGATCGCCAATACGATATCTGTCGCGGTGATCCCCGGTTGGCGTTTACCTACTAGCTCAACACCCACGATATCTGGCAAACGCATGTATGACGCACGTCCGAGCATCACACTTTCGGCTTCTAAACCACCCACACCGATAGCGATGACACCCAATGCATCTACATGTGGCGTGTGGCTGTCTGTGCCAACCAAAGTATCAGGGAATGCAACACCATCACGCGCTTGAATAACAGGAGACATTTTCTCTAAGTTAATTTGGTGCAAAATGCCGTTACCAGGTGGAATCACATCAACATTTTTAAAAGCAGTTTTGGTCCAATTGATAAAATGGAAACGATCGTCATTTCTGCGGTCTTCAATCGCTCTGTTTTTCTCAAAAGCATTTTCTTCGTAACCCGCATGTTCCACCGCTAAACTATGATCCACTATTAACTGCGTTGGTACAACCGGATTTACTTTGGCTGGATCTCCACCTTTCTCGGCAATGGCATCACGTAACCCTGCTAAATCAACCAATGCAGTTTGGCCAAGAATATCATGGCAAACCACACGCGCAGGAAACCAGGGGAAATCTAAGTCGCGACGACGTTCAATAATTTGAGTTAAATAATCATTTAGTTTTTCCGGCTCGGCTTTACGAACCAGGTTTTCTGCCAGCACTTTTGAGGTATAAGGTAAACCCTCATATGCGCCAGGCTTTATTGCTTCGATGGCTTCTCGCGTATCGTAGTAGCAAAGAGTTGAGTCAGGTAATCGTTTACGGTAGTGGGTGTTCATAACTGCTTATTCCAACTGAGGTGTGACGGTATGTATCCGCTTGAATCAGACAACGCTTCAAGCATGCAAAGGCCCAACATGTGGGCCTATCTCCTGCTTATCTTTCTGAAATAGCAGGTACTGGACGTAACTCTTCGCCTGTGTATTCGGCAGAAGGGCGAATAATACGGTTATCTGCACGTTGCTCCATGACATGTGCAGCCCATCCCGTCAGTCGTGACATCACGAAGATTGGTGTAAATAATTTAGTTGGAATACCCATGAAGTTATAAGCAGAAGCGTGGAAGAAATCCGCGTTACAGAAAAGCTTTTTCTCGCGCCACATCACTTCTTCACAACGCACTGAAACAGGGTAAAGTACTGTATCACCTACATCTGCTGCCAGCTTTTCAGACCATAGTTTAATGATCTCGTTGCGCGGATCTGATTCTGAGTAAATCGCATGACCAAAGCCCATAATTTTTTCCTTGCGCTCTAACATGCCCATCATTTCTTGTTCAGCATGATCAGCAGACTCAAATCGCTCAATCATTTCCATTGCAGCTTCGTTTGCACCGCCATGTAACGGGCCGCGCAGAGAACCAATTGCGCCAGTCACACAAGAGTGCATGTCAGACAGTGTTGATGCACACACGCGTGCTGTGAACGTTGATGCATTAAATTCATGTTCTGCATATAAAATAAGTGAAACATGCATAACACGCTCGTGAAGTTCTGAAGGCTTCTCGCCGCGCAATAAATGTAAGAAGTGTGCACCGATTGAATCGTCATCTGTTTCAACGTCAACACGCACGCCATCATGACTGTATCTGTACCAATAACAAATAATACTAGGGAAACAAGCTAACATACGGTCTGTCACTTTAGCTTGCTCGTCAAAGCTCGCTTCACCTTCAAGGTTACCCAGCATTGAACAACCTGTACGTAATACATCCATAGGATGAGCTTCAGCAGGAATACGTTCAAGCACATCTTTAAGTGCTAAAGGCAAACCTCTCATAGACTTAAGCAACGCTTTGTATTCATCTAGCTCTGCTTGATTTGGTAATTTACCCTTTAAAATCAAGTATGCCACTTCTTCAAATTGGCAGTTTTCTGCCAAGTCTTTTACATCATATCCACGATAAGTTAAGCCTGAACCTGACTTTCCAACTGTTGAAAGTGCGGTTTTCCCTGCAACTTGACCACGTAAGCCAGCGCCACTTAGTACTTTAGCCATGATATTCTCCTGAAATTTTTACCTGCTGAATTTATAAAGTTTAGTATGAGGCAAGCAGTTTAGGGCTTGCCCTTTCTTATTTGTTTATTTGTTTTTGCCTTCTGCAAATAGCGCATCAAGCTTTTGTTCGTAATCGTGGTAACCAAGGTAATCGTATAGGTCCATTCTCGTTTGCATTGTGTCGACAACCGCTTTTTGGTCACCGTCATTTAGCAAAGTTCTATAAACCAGCTCAGCCGCTTTATTCATTGCTCTAAATGCACTGAGTGGGTATAGCACCATGCCAACTCCCCATTCTGCCAACTCTTGTTTATTCCAAAGTTCCGTTTTACCAAACTCGGTCATGTTAGCTAAAATCGGCACATTAAGCGCTTCAGAGAATGCGCGATAATGTTCCTCGGTTTGAATTGCTTCAGCAAAGATACCATCGGCACCCGCTTCAACGTATGCTTTTGCACGTTCAATAGCGGCTTCTAGGCCTTCTTGAGCAAACGCATCAGTACGAGCCATGATGAAAAAGTCTTTATCCGTACGCGCATCTACAGCGGCTTTGATACGATCCACCATTTCTGCTGTTGAAACTATTTCTTTATTTGGTCTGTGACCACAGCGCTTTTGTGCAACCTGATCTTCAATATGAACGGCCGCAGCACCCGCTTTTTCCATATCGCGGATAGTCTTTGCAATATTAAACGCCCCGCCCCACCCAGTATCGATGTCTACCATTAAAGGTAAGTCACATGCCGAAGTAATACGCTGAACGTCTGCAATCACGTCATTTAATGAAGTCATACCTAGATCAGGTAGCCCGTAAGAAGCGTTGGCAACACCACCACCTGAAAGATAAATAGCTTGGTGACCGATTTGCTTTGCCATGATCGCACTGTACGCATTGATAGTGCCTACAATTTGCAATGGTTGATTTGCGATTAAAGCGTCACGAAATTTTTTTCCTGCACTCATGGTGGTGTTATCTCCTGTGATGATCTATTACATTTTGGATAATTTGACGGCAATGTTATTTTTTGAGTATTGAATATGGCGCCTCATTAAAATTTCCGCCAATTCACCATCTCGATTTGCGATGGCCTTAACTATATGTTTATGCTCGTCGTATGCGGTTGTAACACGAGGGCCTGTCATACCTAATTGAACTCGGTACATTCTTGCCAAGTGGTATATACCATTACTTAACATAGTGATAAGTTGCTGGTTTTGGCTGCCAACAATGATGCGATAGTGAAAGTCTAAGTCGCCAGCTTCCTGATAATATGACTGGCCTTGCTTAACAAGCTCAAATTGGTCGTCTAGCAAATTAGACAGCTTTTCTATTTCTATTTCAGGCATATTTTGCGCAGCGAGACGCGCGGCCATACCTTCTAAAGCTTCTCTGATCTGATAGAGTTCAAGTAACCCTTCGGCGGTTAGAGTAACAACTCGCGCGCCAACATTTGCTTTGCGTTCTACAATATTGCATGCTTCTAGACGGTTTATTGCTTCACGAACAACGGCTCGGCTTACTTCGTATTTTGTCGACAATTCAACTTCACTGAGCTTAGCTCCTGCAGGTATTTCACCCTCAACAATTTCTTCCCTTAAGCGAAAAAACGTTTTGTCTGAGGATGTTACTGCCTGCTCTTGGAAAAAGCTCATTATCAACCTATGTATATATAATCTGTTAATGCCAACAATATAGATACACTTTACGTTAACGTCAACCTAATAAACCTCAAATTGTCGACAATTTACTTATAGAGACTATTCACATCATTTATCTTCTATGTAGATACGCGCACGACAAGGCCTTGTGAACCCATTATAGGTTCGCAATTTGTCGATTTAATTGCACTTGTATGGTTTAAATGTAAGTACTGCAAATGAAGCAGTTAAAGGCAGATCATATGAGTGGAAAAGACAAAGTGGGTCAAAGTAAATTTTAGACATTAAAAAAGCAAGCGTAGCTTGCTTTTTTAGGTGTTTAAACTGTGACAGTTACAGCTTAACGATTTCTTCAGCTTGAGGACCTTTTTGGCCTGTAGTAAGCTTAAACTCTACACGCTCGCCTTCAGCTAATGTACGGAAACCGTCGCCTTTAATTGCACTAAAGTGTGCAAATACGTCCGGACCATTTTCCTGAGCGATAAAACCGAAGCCTTTTGACTCGTTAAACCACTTTACTGTACCTGTTAAAGTATTAGACATAATAATAAATCCTGATAAAAAATATAAATGCCAATCCTTAAAAGCAAACTCTAAACTGCTTAAAGAGAATCTATTTTTACAAAACTGGCAAACCTATGCCCTTGTGGGCGCATAGACCTAAATTTTGCCGGTGATAAAACTTCAGGACGGTACTACTACAAGCTAACACTTATACAACATCGTAATGGAGATTTATAAACACTGACCGAAATTCTGTCTATGTTCATCTTATAGGGATGCCCCTCTAAGTCAACTAATTTTTAAACATATTTATGAATGCTTAATGACATATTCTCATAAGCAATGTGAACAATTAAATACAGTTCTATAACACCACTAAAAATGCGGCATGCGACGAGATTGACACAACTCAATCTTTATTGATTTTTATGCACAAAAATGTCAAAAAAATCACTTTTCTTAAAGTAGAAATGTATAATCATTTTTGCCGAAAATTACTTGGGAATAGCATAATTGAATATTGTTATAATCGGATTAATTTTGACATTCAGCATTGCATCTTACGCAACAGATAATAAAGTGCCGCCAGCGAAGCTGACAATTTCATATATTGATCATCCAAGCGTTTTGCATCAAGCCCTACCACTCATTGCGCAAGCATACCAAGCAGAGCACATTGATGTCGATTTTGTCGCTATCCCATCACACCGTTTAATCAATGAGATTCAGGCGCAACATATTGATGGTGACGTCATTCTCGCTAAAGAAATATTTTCGCCCTATAAAGAACTCATCGCGGTTGGTCCGCCACTAACGCACGTGCAATTTGTTTTGCTCTGTGTAGAAGATGTCCCTTGCAACCAGCAAGTACTGCAAACTTCCCCAAAAACTATCTTGGCAACCGATGAGTCAATGCGGGTCATTCTCAACAAATTTCCAACCTCTCGCAGAAATAGGTATTACCAACTAAATCAATTAGGCAAGTTGCCTCACCTGCTACAGGAAAGGCGTTTTGAGTATGCCATCTATGTGATGTCCTCTTCGTGGCCTATACCACAAGCCTTAGAACACCTAAATCGGCATACATTGTTCGAAACACCAGCTTATCATGTTGTACACAAAAAACACGCCGCAATAGCGAATAAAATAGCTCCTCGCATCGCTGCGATTTTAAATAAACAAAGCAAGTGAGACAGACAATTTAGTCATTACGTAGTAAACGTTCAATTTCATCTAACGCGAGGGGAGTCGAAAAAAAGTGCCCTTGTAATTGGTTGCAGCCATGCGTCGCCAAAGTTGAAGCTTGGAGCTCACTCTCCACGCCTTCTGCAATACAATTCACGCCTAGACTCTTAGCGATGTTAATCATCACTAAAGCCAAGTCATCCTGTTGCTCAGTACCATAGATTTCACTCACAAAGCTCGGGTCTATTTTTATCGAATCAAAATGAAGTTCTTTTAACAGTGCTGGGTTTGTTTGCCCTAACCCAAAATCATCAATGGACAGTTTAAACCCAAACTTACTCAGTAATACTAATCTGTCGGATAACTCGTCAGCATTTTCAAGTAAAGGGCGCTCCGCAATTTCAAGTTCGAACTGACTAGGAGTTAACTGGTGATGCTCTATTAATTCTATGATTTGCTCTGGAAAAGAGCCATCTAACAAATGTCGTACCGACAGGTTTAAGCACAACTGTAGTGATGGCTTGTGTGCGACCAAGTCAGCAAAAGCATCGATTGCCTGCTCAAAAACTTGCATACTCAATTGAATGCCAATGCCAGCTTCTTCGGCCGTTTCAATAAATTGCTCTGCCGCCACAACATCAGCACCATGTCGCCAGCGCGCTAACGCCTCTAGCTTCTCTACCTCATGGCTTTGTGCATTAACAATGGGTTGAAAATAAGGAAAAAATTCACCACGAGCGAGGGCATTGACGAGCTCTTTTTCACGCTCTAGGCAATATTCGGCTTCTTTATCTAACATGGTACAGTAAAATTGGTAGTTTGAATGGCCGACTTTTTTCGCGCGATACATAGCGCTATCTGCGCACTTCATGAGCGTGTCGGCGTTGTCACCATCATTGGGGTACAGCGCAATTCCAGCGCTAAATGAAATATTTACTGAAGTGGTTTTAATATCATACTCACCACTAGCTGCCGCAAAGATCTTATCGATCACATGCCTGACATTACGCCTGTCTTCCATTGCATCAATGAGTAGCACAAATTCATCACCGCCAATGCGAGAAACCGTATCGCAAGCACGAATGGTCGA
Source organism: Pseudoalteromonas luteoviolacea S2607 (assembly GCF_001625575.1). GTDB lineage: Bacteria > Pseudomonadota > Gammaproteobacteria > Enterobacterales > Alteromonadaceae > Pseudoalteromonas > Pseudoalteromonas luteoviolacea_E. The sequence continues at coordinate 138,609 of NZ_AUXV01000019.1, read as the reverse complement.
TGTTAACTTCTTGGCGACTTGCTTTAGCAACTCATCTCCAGAGTCATGCCCGTAAGTATCATTGATTAATTTAAACTTATTTAGGTCCAGAAATATAACCGCAAACTGGTGTTTATGACGCTTAGCCCGCTTGCATGCCTGGATCAATCTATCTTGAAGCAGTAATCTATTGGGTAACCCAGACAATGCATCATGATGTGCCATATGTGCCATCTTCTTTCTCATTAATCGAGATTCCGTTACATCCTGAAAAACCAGCACCGCACCTGCAATCTGATCAGAACCCAGAAAAATGGGAGAGCAAGAAATTTCAATGGCAAACTCGAGGCCCAAATGATTGCGAAAGCAGGCCAGTTGAGTCAGCGAGACTGTCTGCATTTGAGCCATAGCAGATTCCATAGGGTCACATATCGGCTCTTTATTTTCTTCGTCAATAAGCGGCATCACCTTATGAAAAGGTTTTCCAACAACTTCTCGATCTAACAAAGCTAGTACAGCTTCAGCCACGGGGTTCACGAATGAAATATTGCCCTCGGTGTCTGCACATATCACACCATCACCAACAGATCTCAGTGTAATAGCTAGTAGCTCGTGTTGTTTTTGTATTTGAGTTTGTTCGGTAATATTTATTAACTGGCCGAGAAAAACACCAGAGAGATGGGTATGATTCAAACTGACAATAAAATGGTCTAGATCGCCGCTTAGAGAGCTCAGGTGCAGATCGAGTTGCTCAAATTCTTCCCCATCGTCTTGCCATTTTTGGAACATTTGAAAGCTTTGTTCGTCTACAAGTTTTGCCATTCCAGCTTCGATCAATTCTTCCTCGGACATATTAACGTGCGCGCACATGCCTTGGCTGACAGCATAAAAAGTACCATTTTCACACACTAAAAACTGTGCAGTTAAAGACTCTTTGAAAACTTCATAATACAATTCGCCATGTTCCCCAAAGCCAATTTCTTGTTGTTTTTTTCGTGCTAGGAAAATTACACCCCCACCCGTGACAATCGCCATGACAAATCCAATTATTCCTAATGAGAAATAGTTAAACAGTTCAATCAGTGCTTCATTGCCATAGATTCCGGCTTCTGCAAATAACAGGTTTTCAATAAGCTGGCTAATCTGAATCCCAAAAGATAAACCAACCAAAAGGAAAAAAGAGCTAAACAAGAGCTTTTGGGTCACTTGATTCATTTAGGCGTCCACAGTAAACGAGATTTATAAATTCATTTTTATCAAATTTAATATTAGACAAAGTCGTATAAATTGGACAGTTAAGGCCAAACAAAGAGATTGTTTATATTTCTGGAATTAAATGGTTTTTTGTCCTACATCTAATAAGGGTGTAATCTTTGGAAACCAACTATGATGAGCTTAAGCGATGACTCTAAAGTGGTAGAGAACTTTGTGCGAGTTGCACAGATCATTGCCAATCTAGAAGCGATTTTGAGCCAAGCAAAGAACCTTTCGTTAACAGCGAAAAACGCGCGAGTCGTCGCCTTGAGAGCCGGTGATGCGGCTCTAGGGTTCAAGCCCATCACCAATTTTATTGACGAATTTTCTGAACAAACCATTTCTTCCACTACCAAGATTTCTAACCTGTCTAACCAACTTTTTAAAGTCGCGTTAGAACTTGTTAGGTGCAGCCAATATTACGAACAGATTTGTAGATTAAGAAACCAAGTCAGTACCCATCAAGTAGAAAGTATGTATTCAAAGGCCGTTAAGTCACAGCGACTTGCTGCAAATCATTTGTCTCAGGCTTTAAGTGAACTTGAAAATCATTTCGAAGACATTCAAAAACAGATGCAAAGCGCTGAATACATCGCGGTAACTAGTCGTGTTGAAGCAACAAATGCAGGGGAGTTTAGTGATAGCTTGCAATCAGTTTCTGATTTTATCGCCAGTGCTGCTAAAACCATCAAAACAGCTGTAGTTTATAACTTAAGTGAAATTCATACATTGCGAGGGCTATTAAGGTGAAACTAACAGAACTACACAAAGCTAAAACTCACAGTTGGTTAATACTTGAGCGCAATGACGAGATGCTCAATACTCTTGGCTCTGTCAATCAATATTTTATCCATTCCCAGTACGAGTCAATGATCATGGATCCCGGTGGTATCGAGCTGTTCTCTCCTATGCTTGCCGCCATTTTGCAACAGACGGAGCTCGACAAACTCACAACAGTTTTCGCATCACATCAAGATCCAGACATTATTTCTACTCTGGGCCTGTGGGATAAAGCGGTCCCCAATGCGACTTTATATGCACCCGCATTGTGGGATAGGTTTATAGACCATTTTGACTTGGATAACCTCAACTATGAGGGCATCAATGATGATGGCGGCGAAATCCAACTCAGTGGCGTAAGGTTACGCCTATTACCGGCTCATTACTTGCACTCTGCAGGCAATTTTCACTTATACGACCCTGCAGCTAAGATACTTATGTCAGCAAATGTGGGCTCAGCGATAAAATCAGAATCAAACACTCAGTTTGTTGAAGATTTCGCTCAGCACATCAAGCATATCGAGCAATTTCACAGACGCTGGATGCCTTCAAACAAAGCAAAAGAAAACTGGATAGCAAGAGTAAAAGAGCTAGACATCGATATTTTGGCACCCAATCACGGTAAGCTTTACAGAGGCGACCAAGTGCACGAGTTTTTAGATTGGTTTGCTAAGTTAGATGTTGGAAGCGCAGTGCGCTAAGTCGTATATCAAAAATACACATATCAGGCATATACAAAAAGTGGGTCTGTAATGAATCCCTTACTTAGAACTCATTTTTGGATGATGCAGTATCTATCAAATAGATGATGCACATCCTTTTAGACCGGACAAATCAGCTACATTGCGCCTGTGCTGTGCTAAAAAACTAGTACAGGTGCTATTCACAAACCTTGTGCTAATTAACGCTTTCTCCTTCACCTCGTTGAATAGCATGATAAAGTAAACAAAAACTCTAAACACAAAAGTTCGTGCGTATTTTAAAATTTTTCAAAAAATTAGGTTTCATCTCGATTATGACAGTCAGCCCTCTTTTAAGTGCAAATGATGCACAGCCAAGTTTGCGTGAAATGATTGGCCAAAAGCTTATGCTGGATTTCCGTTACTTTTGCGAAACGGGCGATGCCAGTAAATGCCGCAAACCAATGACACAGTTGCCTCCATCTCTTCAAAAGTTGTTACAAACATACCAAATAGGTGGAGTCATATTGTTTGCTGAAAATGTGCAAGATACCGAACAAATTGTTAATTTAAGCAAAGATTTAAATAAAGCCAGCCAAACTCCGATATTTATATCAATCGACCAAGAAGGTGGCCGAGTCGCACGTATCAATAGATCTGAAGCAACGTCGTTCACCGGAAACATGAGCATCGGTGCTACCTACCCTAAACACGGCGAGAAATATGCAACAGAGGTTGCTAAGGTCATAGCTAAAGAGTTGTCTAGCCTAGGAATTAACGTAAACTTTGCGCCTACCGTAGATGTGAACGCCAACCCGTTAAACCCGGTGATCAATGTCCGGTCATTTGGCGAGGATCCTAAACTGGTAGCCAAACTAGGGGCTGCCCAAGTGAAAGCGTTTGAAGACAGAGGTGTAATTTCAGCTTTAAAACACTTTCCAGGCCATGGTGATACACAAGTTGACAGCCATACCGGATTGCCAAAAGTAGAGCATACTCTTTCTCATATTAAACAGCGCGACTTGCTGCCATTTGCACACATAATTCAGGCCCAGCAACCGGGCATGATCATGACGGCACATATTCAGTACCCAGCTTTGGACAGCAGCACTATAGTCAATAGTAAAGGCGAGCAAATGATTCGCCCGGCCACCATGTCAAAAGCCATCATGCACGATTTGCTCCGTGAAGAGATGGGGTATCAAGGTGTCACGATTACCGATGCACTAGATATGGCAGGGATCAGTGATTTCTTCACACCTATTGATGCGGTCGTTGAAACATTTAAAGCAGGCGTCGATATCGCGTTGATGCCAATAGCAGTGCGCACACCTTCAGATATTGAGAAGTTTGAGCGCTTTTTTGACTCGATTGTAACGGCCGTCTCTGAAGGAAAGCTACAACAACAGGAAGTTGCCTCTTCATACCACCGAATTATGCGCTTAAAAGCTCGCATCGCGCAATTTCAGTCCAGCCCGACCACTGCTATCGCAAAAGCAACCTTAGGTAACCCCCAGCATCGTCAATTAGAAGCGGAGCTTGCTTTGGCTGCAATTACCAATGTGAAGAATGACGATTTACTACCCGTTAAGCCTAAAGCAGGCCAACACATTCACCTTATTATGCCTGACAGGCAAAAAGCCACAGCATTGAAGCAAGCCCTGCAACAAGCAACATCAGAGTCAATTAAAGTTACCATCACAAGTTTACAAGCCTATAAGCCTGAGCGGGCAGAACAATTTATTGCAGATGCTGATATTGTGATAAGCGCACACGCATCACCTCAGCAGAGCGCAGCTGAAATTGGTGGCATGGATGATGTCGCAGAATTGAAGAGCTATGAGCTTTCAAAACAGGCGCAACCCAAAGCTTTACTAAAACTGATGCAATATGCACATTCACGTAAAAAAGCGAGCATATTTATTAGTTTGCGAGCCCCCTATGAAATTTCGAAATATGCACAATACAATCAGGCAGTTTTAGCAAGCTATGCCTATAATGTGGATGTAACTGATGAAAATGATGTGCGCGGACCTGCTTACACGGCACTCGCTAATGTGATTTTAGGAAACGCTGAAGCACTTGGACGCTTGCCCGTAAGTATTGATATGAAAAGTTTGAAAAAGTAATTCGCTTTTACTCTGCCCGCGCTAATAATGACATGTATCTTACGTGGGGGAATTATGGATCCAAAGGCGTCCTTAACGGCACCTAATGCGATTCGAGAAATGATAAGAGCAGGTGACTACTCGGGCCCTACCAACGGGTTTGTGCCTGGGTTCACCCAGTGTAATATTGTCATTTTACCCAAAGTATATGCCTTTGACTTTCAAAAATATTGCTTACAAAATCATGACTGTTGCCCACTGTTAGCAACCAGCGTTACGGCGGGTGACCACCATTTAGATGCCCTTGGTGGTAATATCGATATCCGCAGTGATGTACCCAAGTATCGTATTTTACGAGACGGGCAACTTATTGATGAAGTCAATAATATTCATCAATTATGGCGAGAAGACTTTGTGACTTTTGCACTCGCCAGTTACGTTGCCTTTGATTACGTTTTGCATAGCTTTGGTTTTACACATTCGACGACTAGCCCAGCTCATACGCTGCCTATGTATATTAGTAACATACCCAGTTTACCTGTAGGCCCATTTGCAGGTGATAAAGTCGTGTGCTTAAGACCAATGGATACGCAAGAAATCATTAAGGCTATTCAAGCAGGCAGTATTAGTAGAGTGCCCCATGGTATCCCTGTACATTTTGGAGACCCAAGTCAAATTGGAATTAGAAACTTGAGCAAGCCAAACTTCGGCGAGCCAATATTCTTTCAAGAAGACAAACAGCCGGTGTTTTGGACCACCAGCTTAACCGCCCATCTTGCAATTACCCGCGCAGCTCCAGAATTGTGTATTATAAACAGTCCACAACATATGTTGGTCACTGACCGACCAGATATGGACCTATTAATACAGTAAAATAAGTTGGGTATATGCTTTTAAATTGTGACTTAGGGGAAAGTTTTGGCGCATGGGAAATGGGCCTAGACAGCGAAGTAATGCCGCATATTGATATGGCGAACATCGCCTGCGGGTTTCACGGCGGAGATCCAAGCGTACTGGCTAACACATTAAAGCTGGCCAAATTACACAATGTGACCATAGGCGCACATCCGAGCTACCCAGATCTACAAGGTTTTGGCCGTCGCTCTTTGAACATGTCTCGTCAAGAGCTAATACATTGTATGCATTATCAAATTGCAGCCGTAGAAGGCATGGCAAGAGTTTCGGGGCTCACTCTGTCGTATGTTAAGCCACATGGCGCGCTTTATAACGATATGATGCGCAATGAGCAAATTTTAACGACCCTTATTGAAGCAATCAGCTTATACCCTTCGAACTTAAAACTAATGATATTAGCCACTGCGCAAGCTGAGTATCATAAATCTCTTGCAAAACAATATGATGTCGCATTGATTCTGGAGGCTTTTGCTGACCGATTATATACTGACGAGGGCTTACTTACACCGAGAAATAAGCCGAATGCCGTACATAGTGAAACAAAGTTAATTGAACAAGTGCAGCACCTAGCCCATCGTTCTTGCGTAGTAACAGCAGGTGGTCAGACTTTATCCCTTCCAGCCCAGACACTATGTGTACACGGAGACAATCAAACCGCTATCGCCCAAATAAAGCAGATCAAAGAGATATTGTCAGGTGCCAATTAAAGAATCTAAAGTCGTATGTAGTAAAAAGGATGCTTTATGGAACTTTTAACACCGAGGTTGAAGTTAAGGTTATTAACCTACCAAGATTGGTTATTTTTTAAAAAACTAAACCAACATGAACAAGTCATGCAATTTGTTGCCGACATAGTAGATGAACAATCTTTGTTTAGGCTATTTGAATCACGTATAACAGCTAGGAAAAATGACCAAGATGGCTGGATTAGTTTTGTGATTGAGACGGCTGATACAAACGAGATGGTTGGACTGCATGGCATCAGAGAAACGCATGAACATAAGGCACACGCTGAGATTGGTTTTTTGCTTCACCCCGACTTTCAACGGAAAGGTTTTGCCCGAGAATCAACTCAAGCCGTAATAGATTTTGCATTTAAAAAGTTAAAATATGAATCGCTCTATGCGACTGTGACAGCCGGTAATATCGCTTCAACTAAATTGCTTGAAAAACTTGGATTTACTCTCAAAGAAACCATTGAAAGCAACTACCAAATTAATGGCAGATGGTACGATGATTTACTATTCGTTTTAGATCAGGAATAAATCCAAAACAAAAAAGCGTCACCTTGCGTAAAAAGGTGACGCTTGGTCCCTTAGAGAGTTAACTCAAAGGTTTGACATGTACGAGTTAAAACGGGCCCGCGTTTTGGGCTGGGTTTTGCCATAAACTAGACCAAACGAAGTTACCATGCACATAATAAATCGTGTTGTCATGAATAACGCCTCTGTCGTCGGAAGCTCGTACATAAGGAACGCTTTGTGACGGGGTTTCATAAGTTGCAACGCTACTACCTAAATAAGTCAAATTAGGCGAATCTCCGATAGTTACTTCAAACGCCGCAAGCTCATTTTTGTTACTCCAAATCATATCTCCCCCCGCTTCTTGCTCGGTGCGCCAAGTTTCAACAGGCAGAGTCATTCTAAACTGCTCATCGCTCGCCTTTAGAAAACTCAAAGCGTGATGATCAAATTCTACCGGCGAATAACCGTTCGTAAAAACATGCTCATTTAATAGCTTAGGAGCACTCATATCAGACACATCAAACAAGCTGACTTTGGCACCTACCTGAGGCGCATTATCGGTTTCAGGCGCAGCCCAAAACCACTCATCAACATTTTGCCCAATACCAATTAACAATGACTCTGATACTGGGTGAAGATACGCCGAGTAACCAGGGATCTCTAATGCTCCAGCGATAGCCGGACTGGATGGGTTGGCTAAGTCAATCACATAGAGTGGATCAATTCTTCTAAAGGTCACAATGTATGCCTTGTCTCCCACATAACGTACCGCATACACATTTTCTTCAACTTGTCCGTTCGCCTCTACTTTGCCAATTGGCGTCGGCTTATCTTCATTGGGTAATTTAGCCAGTACACTTAATTCATCTCCTTGTTGCTCTAGAATAAATAACTGATGAACAAGCCCAGCTGTAGCACTGAAGCGAGTTGTCAGTAACCTTAGCCTATTTTCATGTTCACTGAGCCTAAATACGGCATTACTGACGCCACCAATGATAGCCGGTTCGATAAAATTGCCACCGCTAAAACTTAGCGAACCAGGTACGGCCCCTGATGCTTTGTAAGAGATACTGTCTGCTGACACATCAAATTTGTGCACCGCAGTTTGCGTTATATCTTCAACACTCGCTACTTCACTCGGCCAAAAGCTGTTGTATAAATAGATACTATTTTTAGCTGCATAAATACCATCACTCGGTGTATTAATACAGGTTGATTGAAGCTGTGTTGGGTCACTTAATGAAATCTTTGTTATCGTGGTAATACGGTTTGCACTGTCTAATGATGTCGCGTCTGCAGGGATGTAGCAATTACTCGGTTCAAAAAGCGAAGATGTGGATCCTGTGGTCAGATCCGTGATTTTTGGCAGTAATTGAGAAATGTCAGCTTGATATAAAGCCTGATAAGCGGCTAAAGCATCTGTTTGCGTAAACTCAAAGTACGCGCTGTAATTGCTTATAACATAAAGATTGCCATCAATGACTCGGCTATCAACAATATCGCCTTCGATTCGGTACTGCTTGATAATAGATGCTTGCTCTGGAGACGTCACATCAGCTACGCTCAATTCAAAGGTACTAGGGTACACACTCCCTATGGGCGTTGTTGATGCGTTTGAATTAGCAACTGCACTGTCTGTATTTACAGGCGAGCTATCCATGGAGTAAACCGGATATTTAAATACCGAGACAAGCCTATTGTCATCCAAGTACAGCTCTTGATGACTATATAAACTATCGGATGCCTCTATTCTCGCAACTTCTGCAATTCCTTCCTCGGTACGCTGCATTACACGCACAAACTGTTGAAAGTCATCTTGTATAACCACATCTTGTTCAGAGTGACCTGCAATGTACAAATAGGTACCGTCATATTCGATGCGGTCACCTTCATCCACACCCGACTCTTGCACGTTCGTTGTCGAGAAATTGGAAGAGCCGCTGTCAGCTTCAGGGGCCGCATTGGCTACCTTATCGGTATCATCCACTCCAGATTGCCACTGGCTTAAATACATACCGTTCTTAATCAGTTGATTAAATTCACTAGATGAAGATTTGCGTAATGAAGATGACGACTCCGCCAACCAATTTAACTCTGGCACCGATTTTGGCACATTGGAATTTCCCTCTCCTGGCTTGTCTTCACTATTGTTACTTCCTCCACAAGCTACAAGCGCAGGCAGTGCCACAATAAAAAGACTGCTCCTTGCAATGAGGTGGGAACTTCTAGAGTACAACATAGTTTTTCTCCTTGACTGAAAGTAATTAAACTTTAATGCATCAAGGTCAATCTTCTGTTATTTAGCTCGATCTATTTGTTATTTTATGTAACTACTTCTAGCAATTGATAAAATTACTGGTAAATTTAAGCCTATCTTTTACAGGAGTCGATTGATTGAAATATTTCTTCTTTTTGCTGCCCATCTATTTGCTATTAGTGAGCCCACACAGCAAGGCGAGTTGTGAGGAAAGTAATGAGCAATGTATTGAAGTTGGACGGTGGGATTTCGCTGTAGCCCTCGGGGCAGGTGTGATTACAAATCCAGTCAGAGGGGGCGACAACGTCCCACTCGTTGTGTTGCCGTACATTAGCTATTATGGAGACAAGTTTTTTGTCGACAATACGAGCCTAGGCTACACATTTGTAGAACAGTCCAAATATGATCTCAGCCTCGTAGCACAACTTAACACCGAGCGCGCATACTTCGAGCGTTTCCATCCATCCAATATTTTGGTCAGCAATAGCTTCACAAATGAGTCAAGCACGCCTTCAAGCCCTGTTACAAACCCTCACCCAGATACGGGCACGGATTCAGACCAGCCGGATGATGCAACAGGAGGGGACAATGATAAGCAATCTCCAGACGTCATTACCATCGATGATATTTCAAAACGTGACTGGGCATTGGATGGGGGCATATTGGCACACTGGTATTTTGAGGAATATGGCAAACTCTCAATACTTTGGCTGCATGATGTTACAGGTACCTACAAGGGCCACAACGGCCGAATAGATTATAGCTTTAACGTGCCACTGAGTATGCCAAATTTAGCCAGACTTAAATTTAAAATAGGTGCCGAATACAAAGATCAGAAACTGGTGGACTACTATTATGGTATTAGTTCAATAGACACAGAGTCCGAACGACACTTATACAATGGCAAGGCGGTTATCAATCCGTTTGTCAGCATTGCTTTTAATTATCGTCTCAATGACGACTGGCAAATCAAGTTTAGTGCAAAACAAACTTGGTTGGACTCGGGAATAACCGACAGCCCATTAATTGACAAAAAGTACACCTCCAACATCTTTATTGGAGGCTTGTATGAATTTTAAGTGGTCGTATGCGCTCATGGTTTCAGCCTGTTTGGTGGCAACAAAAGCAAGTAATGTATATGCCGTTCCAGAAAGTAAAGCAGCGCTAAAAGTTAAACCCATGATCTGCATGGTTAAGTCGATTGGACAAATCTGTGAAATGACGATTGCCATTCAGTGGCAAACAACAACGGCTCAAGATGTCTGCCTTTATCAAGACACACAACAATTAAAGTGTTGGCAAGGCACTCAACAAGCAAAAGCAAAGCTAAATATCTCTTTAGAGCAAGATATGACCTTTTCACTCAAAAATGCGCGTATGGAAACGCTCGCTGCTCAAAAAGTGAAGATTAACGCTGCTTTAAGCAGAAAATATAGACGCAAACTAAAATCTGACTGGAGTTTTTTCTAATGGCCAAAGTAATACTTGTTGAAGACGACGAAAGACTTGCGCAACTCACCGGGCAGTTTCTTGAAAGTAATAACTTTTCAGTGACGCTGGTACATGATGGCGCAGAGGCTGTTGAAAAAATCGTTTCATTGCAACCCGATATCGTGATTCTCGACATCATGCTACCCAACATGGATGGCTTTTCTATTTGCCGCGAAATCCGAAACTCATATTCAGGACCTGTACTATTCTTAACAGCCAAAGACAGCGATTTTGATCATGTTAGGGGGTTAGAGATTGGCGCCGATGATTATGTGATCAAACCCGTTGAACCATATGTTTTATTAGCGAGATTAAATGCCCTACTGCGTAGAGGTGGCGGACCGACTGTGAGTACCGACACCATTAAATTGGGCCAGTTAGAAGTTGATAAGGCAGCTAGAAAGGCATACTTAGCTGGGGATGAAGTCGAACTGACGAGTTACGAATTCGACCTGCTATGGGAGCTGGCAAATAATGCAGGGCAAACCCTAAGTAGAGAACATATATACAAGTGTGTAGTCGGCAGAGAATATGATGGTCTAGATCGTAGTGTGGATGTGCGTATATCTCGTCTGCGCAAGAAGCTTGGAGACAATACAGATCAGCCATTTCGATTAGTTACTGTATGGGGTAAAGGTTACCTTTGCTCTAAATCTGCATGGGATTAAATGCTACATGCTAAGACTACTCGCTAGCCTTTATCTTTTTGTGTTCGTCAGCATTGTATTTATCAACCAAAGCAGTGAGTATATTTGGAAAAACTGGGGAAACCAAACACCTAATGAGCTTAATTATGCCAAGCAAGTCGCTTTAAATTTAAAAGCAGTACTTGATGATGTCGGTATTGAGCGCTATGAACAAAGTGATCAATTCAATATCATCAACATTCATGACATTGCTTGGTTCCCCGAACAATTAGAGATTTTATACCGAGGTGAAATTGTGGTCTCTTTCGATGCCAACGATCACTATCAGCTCAGTATGCTATTGGATGACGGTCAGCACCTTGTGCAACTTGGGCCATATGCTCCCAACCAGGCTTCTTTTTTCGCGCAGTATGGCTTTCGACTGGTTTCTTTTTCTATCTTAGCGTTATTACTCGTGTTGTGGCTAAGGCCCTTGTGGCGAGATCTTACTCAGCTCAAGCTCATCACAACTAAACTGGCAACTGGCCAGCTTGATATTGAAACAAAGCCTTCTCGTTTTTCTGCAATATCGACATTAACCCAACAGATCCAAAAGCTGGCATTGCAAACTGCCAGCCTTATGCAAAATCAAAAACACCTTGTCAACGCGGTATCCCATGAACTCAGAACACCACTAGCACGATTGAAGTTTGCCCTCGCCATGCTCGCGGCAAAGGACCCAAAACAAGTAAAAGCAATGAATAATGATGTATTGGAAATGGAGCAGCTAATCGACGAAATGCTCAGTTATGCAAGACTTGAGTTTTCTGAAAGAGAGATGCAAAAAAGTGAAATAGATTTTAGTCAACTGCTTAATGAGTCTATAGGTAAGGCTCAAAGTAGCACCAATAAAAAGATACAATGCAATATTCAAAATAATCTGCATGTATTTGGTAATGGTCACTACCTTTCTCGTATTGTACAAAATTTACTGCAAAATGCAGATAAATACGGAGCGCATGAAATACGTATTCGTCTCGATGCGACTAGCGATGGCAACATACACCTTCAGGTAAGTGATGACGGCCCCGGCATACCACATGACAAACGCGAGAACGTGTTTAGCCCGTTTATAAGACTAGATAAAAGCAGAAGTAAAGAGACGGGTGGCTTTGGGCTTGGCCTCGCGATTGTCAGTAAGATCCTTGGTTGGCATGAGGGACATTGCTGGATAAGTGATTCTGAACTAGGCGGCGCAACATTCAACGTCACTATGGCACGATTACAAAATTAGAACTTAACTGAACGCCTTAGGACTTTGGTCTGTGCACGTTTGTTTTTACCATCTAAGCGCCTTTTTTGCGACCCTTTAGTTGGTTTTGTTTGCTTGCGTTTTTTTTCTACTTTAACGGCGTCTAAAATCAACTGCTTTAGCCTCGCTAGCGCATCCTCTTTGTTTTGCTCTTGCGTTCTAAAATTTTGAGCTTTGATAATAATGACCCCGTCTTTACTAACTCTGCTATCTGACAACGCAAGTAATCGCTCTTTATAGAATACAGGTAAGGTAGATCGAGTAATATCAAAACGTAAGTGAATTGCAGAAGACACCTTATTTACATTTTGGCCACCAGCGCCTTGCGCTCTGATCGCGGTTAATTCTATCTCCCAAGAAGATAACTCAACATTGTTTGAAAGTCTCAACATCTTATTCCTAACCTCATACAGATAAGCTTAATACCAAGCCATTGAAGACCTGGCCATAACTTAAGGTGCTACAGCATATTGAACATTACAGAAAAGAATTTTAAATTGGCAGGCCCTAGTGACACCCATTACTGCCACTTACCAACAAAGCGCCACATAATGCTAGCTGACAGCGGTATTATATCAATGTCGCCTCTGCATTGACCAGTGCTGCGATCTAACTCGAAGGTTTAAATACCCGCATTAGGAAAATAACTGGGATAATATCATACAATTCTAGTAGCCACCGCTGGCGGAAGTTGCGCAGCTCTATACGCCGGATATAGAACAGCAGCTTGACCTAAAAACAAAGTACACAAGCTACCATAGACCATGTAGCTCACCGGCACTGTGCCCAGTTCAAATACATTGCTGAAAGTAACACTGAGTACAACCGCCGCAATAACGCCAAGCACAATACCGAAACAGGTTAGGAGCATGTTTTCTAGCATAAAATAACGTACTATTTCGCCTTTGCTCGCGCCCATAGCACGTCTGAGGCCGATTAGCTTAAAACGTTTTACAATGCCATAACGAGATTGACCATAGATCCCCAAAGTGGTGACCAACAATAATCCGAAGATTACGCCAAATAGCGTTTTACTTGCCGCATTTTCAGCACTGTAAGCACGATTTTTGACATCTAGAAAAGTCTCTACTTGATCAATTTTACGACCATACGTTTCCATCAGGTAGGAAAGTGTTTGATCCATCACATCAGCTTGACTCCCAGGCCTGGTGCGAATAACAAAATTTACAATGCCATCCGTTTCTTTGACCGCAGAAATCACACCATGCTCAACGACGACCCATGAGGGCCAAGCTGACTGTAAAATATCTACTACACCCACAACACGCTGCGGTTTGTTGTTGATATATAGAGTTTTACCCACAATTCCCGGCCAGTTTTGATCAAATAACGACTCAGCTAAAGCTTTGGTTACGACCGCCTCAGAGGCTACTTTGTAGCCGTCGACTCTGGTTGTTGATTCTTCTTCTTTTAAAAAAGTACGACCAGCAATGAGTAACACACCAAAGCTATCAATCAGTTTTGTGTCACCCCCATAATAACCAGAAAAGGTATCATATTTTGTATCAGGGTTTATGGCGACCTCCACTAAGCGTCCCCAACCAGTTAATGGGATCCCAGTAGATACCGAGGCACTTTCAACGCCATGTATGGCATTCAACTTTGATAAGTCTTGTTCAAGCTTTACTTCTTTTTCTGCATCTTCCACTGGCAAATTAGTCGCGACATAAAAAACATTTTGCTCATCTAGCCCAGAAGCTCTGGCAATGACCGCGCGCTTTTCGAACGCCAAAAAGATTGCGTTAACCAAAATCGTAAACGTAATAGCCACTTGTAGAATAAAGAGCAATGCTGCGGCGTAGTTGCTCTTTAAGGACTTTAATATTGGCAGTAAATCTTTCATATTTGCCTCTACAAACTCTTGAGCTGTTTAGCTGGTTGTACACCTATGGCCCGTATTATTGGGAATAGACCAAATAGCAAACTCGACACAACTGACAAAATCACGGTCACTAGCATAAGCTCAACACTCATACTCATAATGTCTTTGCTCAAATGAGTATAAAGTTGACTAGACACATACAGGCATACATGCGTCATAACTAGCCCTAGTACGCCACCTAAAAGTCCGATAATGCTGGTTTCAAGTGCATATTGTTGGACCAAATCAAAACTACTTGCCCCGACGGCTCGGCGCAAAGCAACTTCAGCGGCTTTCCCTTGAAACTTAGTCATAATAATGCTCATTGCATTGAGCAGGCACAAAACTAAGAAGCAACCAGCGAGCCATACCGCAATTTTACTGTCGCTTGAGTACGCTCTGCGCTCATGCATGTACTCTGACCCAGTTTGTAACTCGTTTACAATCGGCCTTTGAAAGCGTCCCAGTGCTTGTTGCTCTTGTACATACGCGTTCAAAAAAGCTAGGTATTCTGACTTTTGTTCACGACTACTGAGTTCAACCCAAAAGAACACCCAAATGCACTCAGATGCCCAAAGCGCCGCTACTGTGGTGTTTTCAGGCTCTTTCCAGCATTCATAAGATTGAAGGTTTGAGGTCCACAACTCTAAGTTTATCTGTGTCTGAAACGGTACGAAAATATCTCGAGGGGGCTTAAATGCGCGCATGGAATCACCATAAAAGCGAGGAAGCGCAAACCAATCATCCAGCACGCCTACCACTTTGAATTGATGCTCACCGAGCATCACAGAACGACCTACCGAGTTTTCACCAGCAAATAAAGTCTGGTTCATTTTTTTTGAGATGACAGCAACCAGCTCACCGCTCTGATCGCTGGTTTGAGGCCACCCAGATCCATACAAGAACGGCACTTCAAAGGTACTAAAAAAATCTTTTGAAGTTGCACGCACAAAAGTCATTTTAGCGTCAATAGCCCCTTGCTCAGGAAGCTTTAACATGTCTTTAAAACCAGCGATAGGAACATGCCCTAACGCTTTATTTTGCTGTATTAAGTTAACGGTATCTTGCACAGAAATATAGGTTGGAGGCTGCTCCTTCACTCTGTTTCGGTATGCAGCTTCGGGACTCCAATTATTCAACCTAACAAGAAAAACACGATCGCTTTTAGACGGGAGAGGATCCTTGGTCATCATATAGTTTATCGTGTAGGTCGTCATCGTAGCGGAAATCCCTACAGCGATAACTAAAATAGCCAAGAGACTCAAAGAACGTGTTTGCCATAAACTTAAACAAGCCAGCTTGATATAGTAGACGATCATAAGCCCCCCTAAGCTATTGCCGGGGTTTGTCTACTTACTTCATTGATCACGCCATCTTTAACTTCTATTACACGGCTTGCTTGGGTTGCTTGTACTAAATCGTGGGTGACCATAATGATAGTCGTCCCCGCTTCATTTATCTCTTTGAGTAACGTCATCACACCATCAGCCATTGTTGAGTCCAAATTACCGGTTGGCTCATCGGCCAGTAAAAAAGCTGGTGAACCAGCCAATGCCCGAGCAATAGCGACCCTTTGTTGTTGTCCCCCTGAGAGTTGAGATGGAAAATGAGTATGTCGACTACCCATACCAACTTGCTCCAGAGCATGCTCAACACGTGCTTTTCGTTCAGCCGTAGAAAGCTTGCGATAGCGCAAGGGCATTTCAACGTTGTCGTATATATTCAGTTCAGGAATGAGATTAAAGCTCTGAAAGACAAAACCAATCTTTTCATTTCTCAACCGAGACTTTTGCTTATCATTCAGTGAACAGACATCGGCACCATCAAGCCAATACTCCCCCTCAGAAGCAGCTTCGAGTAACCCAGTTATGTTAAGAAAGGTTGTTTTACCTGAGCCTGACGGGCCCACCACGGCGACAAACTCTCCTTGCTGCACTTCTAAGTCAAACGGGCACAATGCCTGCGTCTCGACGGTATCTGTGCGGTAAGTTTTCGCCAGCTTACGCATTCTTAACATACTCACTCCTTTATTGAACGATTCTTACGCTACCCGCTTCTTTAAACACGCTAAGATCAGAAATCACTACTTTTTCACCCATTGCCAAACCAGATATCACTTCCACTTGACCAAGGCTTCTCGAACCTAACTTAATTGCCTTTTTCACTGCCGTATCGTTTTGCACCACGTACACATAACGACCTCCACCAGTTTCCGCAAATTGACCTCGAGGTAAAAAGTAAACGTCACTCTTTTCTTCCAGAACTACACGACTTGTCAACCGTTGATTTTGTCTTAAGCCTTTAATATTTTTACTTTTAAATCTAATTTTCCCCTCAACTTGGCCGTTAACAATTTCAGGAGAAATAGCCGTTAACTCGCCTTTATATGTATTGCCATTGAGCATTAAATCCGCACTCATACCCAGAGCTAAATCGTCCGCATAGTTTTCTGGTATGTTGACTTCAACTTCATATTGGGACAAATCAACCACACTCAATAGGGGCTGATTTTTTGTGACGGTGTTCTTCTGCTCTACAGCCAAATTCCCTACAATCCCTGATACCGGTGAAGTAATAGAAAGCGCCGCTACTTGCCTTTGAATTTCGTCCACTATAACTTGTTGCGCCTCCAGTTCTAATGCGCGTGTTTGAATTTCAAATTTTTGACTCTCTTTAAGAAGCGCAACCTCTTTTATCGCTAACCGGTGCTCTCTCTGCGCATTTTCAAGATCATCTTTAGCCTTCTGAAAGTCGATATCACTGACAACCTGACTTTTATGGCCTTCTTCATTTCGTCTCATTTCACGTTTTGCGGCATTAAGTGCAACTTGTGCTTTGCCAATGTAGTTTTCTTGTTCAAGATTTTGTTTTTTTCCCTGAATTTTTTCACGCTCGAGCTGGGTTTTTAAGCGCGTTAAATCCGCTTTCTCTTGTGCCAATAAACTCGTTAATTCAGGGCTATCTATCGTTGCTAACTGCTCTCCAACTTCCACTGTATCTCCAGGCGTAACAAGATATGTAACAGTGCCCTGAGCTGGGCTATAAAGAGTGGGTCTTTTTGCGGCAACGACCCGCCCTTGGACAGAAATATCTCTAACAAATTGGCCCTTTTGCACCTCGGCAACACGTATATTTTCTAAACGGACTGCACCTTTGCCACTGAACCAAATCGATAATTGCGGCACAACTAACACAAAGAAAATGATGATACCTACAACAATAGCCAAATAGAGTTTGTAGTTCCTTTTCTTCTCTATTTGCGTGTCTTGAGCACTGGTATCAGAAATATAGGTCATTTTTTACTTCCTTGAGAATCATGTTACAGCTTTTCATTTTATAAAATACACAACCTGACTTTGTTTGTCACTAATAATAAACATTTCGTTAAAGAATTTCATCACTGAAATATCTAGGTGAAAGTTTGGAAAATTAGCCAAAATATAGACAGTTACGGGGCTTTTAATTGATTTACTTGATCATTATTAAAAGAATCATTGCTGTTGTAAACAATTTTCAAAGTCAGGTTTAAGAGTTATTTGTTAACAATTCGGTGCGGTTATTAGAAATAATAATGTCTTTTTTAGGATAAAAAGTGCAGCTTCCGTGCCGCAGCAAGTGCTTGGGAGTGATACTTAGTAGTATAAAATCATCGATATAACTGAAACCTCTTGAGCGCACACTGCACACCCAAGAGGTTTAACAGTAACATCACAACTTTTGCGTCAATACTGTTTCGCTGTTCGTAACTGCGCGTTTAATTGCTTGAGCAAAGTCTTTGCCTTTAGCCTTAACCACAATACTGGGTAACCCTGGCAATAACACTTCAATGCTACATTGGGTCAAAGTACCATGAAGCTTCGAAGGGACATCATCTATGTGTACTTTAACCTTACGAATGTTCTTAACGTATTTAGCAAACTTACTTGCAATCAGCTTCGTGGCTTTGCTCTTTGCGCTTGCACCTAATATTTTGCCTGTCATACGTAAATTTAATTTCATATCTCTTGACCTCGTTCAATTAAACGCCCAAAAGTAACGTTCTTTCGAAATTACTGATTGCGTCGATGAATTAAATCTACTAAGGTGGAATCAAAGATAAAAGCTGATTAATTCTTAGTTAGTCATCGAAATTTACGAAGTATTATGAATATCAACTATAACCACCTGTATTATTTTTGGCAGGTCAGTAAATTAGGCAGTATCGCAGCAGCGAGTAAAGTACTACACCTTACACCTCAAACTATCAGTGCACAGATCACTAGCCTTGAGCAACGACTAGGTAAAGCCTTGTTTGTCAGAGAAGGAAGAGGACTACGGCTTACTGAATATGGTCAATTGACCCAGCAGTATGCAAATGACATGTTTAATGTTGCTGAAGAGTGGCTGGAGACGACAAGAGGTGATCTAGATAACCTCAATCGCACTTTGAAAGTTGGTATTTCAGACTCTCTTCCCAAATCTCTTGTCTCCAAATGGCTATCTCCACTTATTAAGCATGAGCGCATAACTAATTTACATTGTATTGATGGCCAGCAATCAGAGCTATTGGCGCAAATGGCGACCCATAAAATCGATCTCGTACTCGCTGACAAACCACTTGATAGCTCTACGCCATTTAAAGCGTTTTGTCATGAGATAGGTAAAAGCCAACTTGGTTTGTATGGCAACTCAAACTACTACGCAAAGTTGAGTAAGGATTACCCAAATACACTCAAAGATATGCCAATTATTTTACCAGCCAAGTCTAGTCCAGTCACAAATGCCATTCAGTATTGGCTGGAAGACTTAGAGATAAACATGTCAGTTGCAGGACATGTTGACGACAGTGCATTGATGAAATCACTTGGACAGCAAGGGTTTGGTATCTTTCCTGCGCCCTTGTCAATCAAGGCTGAAATTGAAAGGCACTATGATGTCACATTTATTGGCAGCATAGAAAATGTCTACCAACATTATTATGCCTTTACGCCCGATAGACTTATTAAGGACTCAATCTATTCCGAGTTTGTGCAAAATGCGCAAAAAGACGAGTGATCCAAGCTTAAGCAATATGAAAATAACAGCAATGAATAAACCCAAAATTACAATTCACTACTGTGTACTGTGCCAGTGGCTTTTACGAAGTGGCTGGCTTGCTCAGGAGCTGCTGTCTACATTTGGTCAGGATTTAGGAGAGGTCGCACTTGCGCCAGCCTCTAAAGGTGTTTTTGAGGTTTACTACAATGACCAGCTAATTTGGTGCAGAATCAAAGACGGCGGCTTTCCAGAGGCCAAAGAACTAAAGCGCCGTGTCAGGGATTTACTTTGCCCGGATCGCGATTTAGGACATATAGATAAACACACTAAGTAGTGACTTAGCGCCTCAAAAAACCTGAAAGAGCATTGCATTACAATCTATAACCCTTTCAGGGTAATTTATTGGTCGATTATTTTGTGATTGGCAAATAAATATCAGTTATCGCGTCACATTCAGCCACTTCAGGGAAAAAACACACTCGCTCCAAAAAGATTGGAAAATCTCGAAGCTGATATGTAGACTCCGGCAGCCAAGTCGCGTACAGATAGTTGACCAACAGCCCTAAAGTGTCGTCACTGCCAATGTGCCTTAATACAGCGCAATCACCGGCTGGAATTCGCTTGGTGACAACATCAAAAGCATTCTCTTTTACAGGTGAATCAATGGCGCACCCTATATCCAATTGATACTCATCTGCGCCCACTAAGTTTGGGTCGTTGTATAGCAAGTTAAATGTCTTACTCGCGCTTGGCGGCAGATTGTTTTCTCGCCGCCAGTCTATAAACCGTTTGATGCTCATGCCTAGCTTTCTTGGATCACCGCGATGCTGATGCACCGCAATTAAGGTCTCTTCAATAGAAGTAATTTCTACTGCTGGCACGCTACCCATACGCTTACTTTTTTGTCTAAGTAATAAAATTGGATCGTATTTACGATGCCACAAGTTCCAATCTGGCGACTTTCTGAAATTTGAAGGGCTCGAGCAAAAGTGCTTTTTAAATGCCCGAGAAAAGGCTTCATGGCTATCAAAGCCGGCGTTCAAGGCTATATCAATGATTTTCATCTCATGTCTAAATGCCAGTTGGTACCCTGCCCGCTTAAGGCGTAACAACCTTACTAATGATGCGACAGGCATCCCGAAATAAGCAGAGCACTGCCTGTGAAAGTGATATTTCGATAGATGTGCAAATTGGCAGAGCTGATGAACATCGAGATCCCTATCGAGGTTCGCCTCGATATACTCCAATACCTTTATAAACTTTTCTTTTATCCTAGACATATATTACCCTCAAAAGGGCAATATTAAGTGTTATAAACGCCATAAGCTTGACCAATATTGCTCTATCACGACCTAACCCTCAAGCGTAACTGGGTGCATAAAGCATTTGAGATTAATGACGTTTATTTAATGGACTCAAACGAAACACAGTTATCGCCCTGCATCCCTACGGATTTGCTCAAGCAGCTCATCATCACGGATCAGACGCTGCATAACCAATTGCGCTTCTGCACTGTTTGAGTTGTTATACAAATCTAATATGTCACTTGCTAGCTGCTGCTTAAGCTCTGGTGAAGTTTCACCTGACTGATAGTATTGACCGATGAGCCCTTCCGCAGCCATCGTTTTCATGTACTTATTTGGTTCTTTCTCAATAATATCTTGCAATGATTTAGCGATGCGCGTGTCAACCACTGGTGAGTGTGCGACCACTTCTAATGCTTGCACTTTTAATTTTTCATCCTGACTATTTCGGCTGATCTCAAGCACTGCATCTACGGTTTCATAATCAAACATTTCGCCTTGAGTGCGATTAAGAATATACATGTTCATTTGCAATTGACCCATAGCAGACAAGCGCTCTGTAGGAGATAAACTCTCATCAAGCACTTTACTGCGCAGATCCTGACTGACCTTCATTGCAAACTCTGGGTCTGTTTTTAATTTGAGATCATAGTCTTTTGGTAAATCATCATAAAAGCCATATACCGGATTATCTTCGCGGTTTTGTTCTTTGTCTTTTCGCTCTTTTTCTTCTAATACCGCCAAGATGGTCTGTTCCATATTGTCAGCAGAAGGTGTAATCGAGAAAGCTCTATTTTCAACTTCAAGAATGCGCTCTTCTAAATATTCAATGCGCTCGATAAGCGCACCTTTATCCATCGAGTTAAGATCGCGACTGTTTTGGTCATCCGTAGAGTTCTTCAAGGTATCTGCTCGCGAATGTTGCACTGTATTGTACTGTTGAGACACAACCACCTCAGACTGCGGAAGTGAATTCGTAACAACTTGATTATAAATAGATAGTGCAAGCGCTGCAGCGGCAACACCTATGGCAATATTACTTTTAGTTTGAGACATCTCGTACCTATATACCTACTTTTCAGGCTTTAAAATTGAAATTGCTTCCTTGACCAAAACTCGATTTCGTAATGTAGTTTATTTGGCACTAAAAAACTGTTAAAAGTTGTACAACAAATTTAGCCATACATTAGGGGTAAATTGCAAATCATGCGCTTATATAAGTCACGTTTGTCGCGAGCAAGTATTTTGATATGGGGTATCTGTGCAGTGCAAACCATGTTAATTTTATCTGATGTGTGGCCCTTCTCTGTCGAATCTCGATTTTACCATCATGGGCTAGAAGCACTAACAACCGCCGCCATCGTCGTGATTGCAGGCGCCACTTGGGCTACTCTTCAGAATCAAGCTGCACATAAAGAAATGATTTTTAGCGCTAAGCTGTTAACGTATGGCGTCCTATTTTGTGCATTTGGAGATATCGTTAACTTCAATCTTTTACAACATACATATCGCTACGACCCTTTAATAAAACATGACTATTTAATTGACTCCATTTACGTATTTTCAGTCGGCTACGGGCTTATATTGTGGAGTGGCTTTTTATTTCTTAAACAGCTGTCGGTGTCTAAACTTGAAGTAATAGGAGTGGTTTCGGCTGTGAGCATTGTGACGCTATTCTCATATTTGCAGATGCGACTGCCCGGAACAGGTGCTTATGTATCTATTTTGGCGGGCTTTTACGCCTTGTTAGTGGCACAATGCGCCAGCGTGGCTTTGCTGTTGCTTATCAAAGCAACTAAGATAAAGCTGACAAAGCGTTATTATTTACCTGTCATAGGCTTATTGCTTGCAACATTAGCAGACGCATTAATTGGACAGTTTTGGCTATTTGGAAATCAGGGGCAAGGCTACTTTCCCCTCATAAGAACTATTAATTGGTTTGTCTATATCAGTTCAAGCTTACTCATTATTCAGCTCCCTTGGGTATATCACCTCTTTGTAACTGCTCAACAGCGGGATGAGTGCATGCAAACTGAGACTTTAACCAGTGACTAACCTGTTGCATCAATGGCCGTTTAGCAACGTCTTTTGGCATCATGAGGTGATATGAAAACGGTAATTGAATCGCTTTATAGGGTAACCTCACCAGTGTGCCGTCACCGAGTAACCCAGTAGCAATATGATGCCACCCAAGCGCGATACCTTGCCCGTACTTTGCCGCTGTTAAGGTGTGGCTTACTTGGCTAAAGCGCCGATAGTTTAGCTGCTTAGGTAAATCCAACCCTTGGCTTTCAAACCATATTTTCCAACTCATATTACTTGGCGCATCTTCAACACCGCTATGATATGCAAGAAAGGTACTAAGCGCGTTGATTTCACCAACATAGTTTGGCGCACCGACTGGGTATACATATTCATGTGCCATAAAAACACATTCCACCTCTGTTTGCTGACCATGGCCGAAGTGGAGGTGCCCATGAATATGATGTTGATTGAAATCGACCAATTGATCAGCGGCTATTAACTGCAACTCAATATTTGGAAAGCAATCGTAAAAGTCATTCAACCTTGGTATTAACCAATTTTCCAACAGTGATGGAACCACAGCGAGTACTAGGCGTTGCACCGATTCAGTTTGTGTCGCAGCTCCCACGCCAGAGTCGATTAATTCAAACCCCTTGTTGATTTGTTTAGCCAATTGCTTGGCTGTATCGGTTAACATTACCCCTTTTGACTTACGATGAAACAAGCTCATACCAAGCTGTGATTCCAATAGCTTCATTTGATGGCTCACTGCGCTAGGGGAGATGTTAAGAACTTGCGCAGCTTTTGAAAAATTGAGAACTTTAGTAACAACTGAAAATGTTTGGAGTGCAGTCATTGAATAGTTTGGCTTGCTCATGATGTGAATATTGCTCAACTCAGTTTGACGTATTATCGCTTCTCTCGGGCGCTTGTCAAATGCATACTAAGCCTCAGTTTCACCCGAAAAGTAGCCCATAATCGAAATATAGGGAGTATCTATCATGGCAAAATATATCGCACAAATTTCTTGGCAGCGTTCTCAACATGACGCTTTTATCGATCAGAAATATAGCCGAGTACATACTTGGGTATTTGATGGAGGCGCAAAAGTTGAGGCGTCTGCGTCACCAACCATTGTGCCGCTACCTTATTCTGATGAAGCACATATCGACCCTGAAGAAGCCTATGTCGCTTCATTGTCCAGTTGCCATATGCTGTTTTTTCTGCATTTTGCAGCCAAAGCAGGACTCACCGTAGATAGCTATGTCGATAGCGCAGAAGGAATCATGAGCAACAATGCGCAAGGTAAGCTAGCCATGACACAGGTTATACTCAAACCGCAAGTCACATGGCAAGCAGGGAGCAGTGTGACTGAAAAAACACTTAACCTTTTACACCATCAAGCGCATGAAGCCTGCTTTCTCGCAAACTCTGTTCATACAGATATCCAAATTAAACCACACTAGCTAGAAGGTAATTTCGAGCACATACCATTCACTGCTCGAGGAGGTAGTCACACGCCAACCGAAACAATCACATACCTGTTTAGTAATCTTGCTGCCCAGGCCATAACCGCTAGACAGGTCGCTGGTACCCACTCGGTTTTCAAATCGCATACCTGTATCAGTAACCAAAGCTGCTAACATCCCTTGCCCATGTTGTCGTGCATTTTTCGCAATTTGCGTGAGCATCAAATTGAACAGGGTAATATGTATAGCTTGGGTTACTTGCTGCTGTACCGCCTTCAAATCAATATTCAATCCGTGAGGTTTCCACTTAGCACACCATTGCTCTAGTTCATGGTTCAAGACGTGGCTTTGTAATTGACTCGAATTTGGCCGACTTAACAATAAAATGCCTTGTGCTATTTGTGACAATTCTTGCTGGCTTGACTCCAGCGTATCCAGCACATCCAACGCTTCCAAAGGTACATCATCTATCTGTTGTATTCTGCTCATACTATGGCTGATCTTTGTCAATGGTGTGCGTATTTCGTGGCTTAAAAACGCAGCAAACAACCGCTCTTGCTCAAGCGCATGCTGCTGGGCAAATTGGGCGGTTTTAAACACCGCGGCAAACTGTTCAAACTCTGAAAACCGAGAGGGTTTAATCTCCCTATTTGCGACACTTTCCAATACATTGTCCGCCTCTTTTGAAACACTTGCACCAATACGCCAGATAATGAACCCAAGTGGCAGCAGCATGCTACCAGCTAAGATTAAAAAAATGGGCATTAAGCTTGGTGAGTCTTGCGCTGAAAAATAATGTACAACGTATAGCGGTTCTTCATCTAAGCCTTGCTCCTTAAGGATATAAATGTCTCCAGATTGCGTGGCGAACAACGCCGTATGCGCGAACATGATTTCAGTGCTTTCAACTGCTGAACGATACTCTGCGGGCATCTGCTCAAGTGCACCAATATATTTACCCTCGAAGTGATAAGGTAAAGACAATTGCCCACTCAATGCTAGTGCTAAGTCCTGATGCAAGTAAAACTCGGTCGTATCATCCCACGCATAGTGATAAACCCACTTTGCCACGAGCGTCCATATCAACACAAACAGAACAAACAATACCCCTATTCGTTTAACTAAATATGCGGTAATACTTTGCTTTTTACTCACTATGCTTCCTCAGCACAAGGCCCTGACCTTTAATTGTATGCAGCAATTCTCGTTCACTATCTCTACTAATATTTTTCCGCAACCGAGTAAGTAACGACTTATACATGTTGTTATTCACATCTTGATCGGGCCAAACTTTACATAAAATATCTTCCTTACTTACGGGGTTAGGCGCATGTTTAGTCAACAAGCTCAGTAGCAACCATTGCTGTGGCGATAGCACCAGAATACGTTCACCACGTTTGGCGATTTGAGTATTGAAATCAATCAATAACGAATCTAACTCAAAGGTATTTTCAGCATGTGCACCTTGTTTCTTGGCCAGTAATTTTAGCCGTACAGCTAATTCAGGAAGGTCAAAGGGTTTGGTTATGTAATCCAAAGCACCTGCAGAAAAAGCAGCGAGCTTGTCTTCCAAAGCAGTCGCAGCAGTACAAAATAACACTGGCACACCTTGACCTAATATTTGTTCGCTTATCAGACTTATACCATTGCCATCGGGCAGGTCCATATCTAAAATCGCCGCGTCATAACGACTATATTTTATTGTTTGCGCAGCGATCTCTTTCGCACTGCTAACAGACGCGGCATAATCCACTTCAATATTTTCGTGTTGCAAAAAGTCAATCAATTGAGCGGCGAGCGCAGCATCGTCTTCAACAAGCAAAACCAGCATAAACCCTCTACACTGTTACCTTATGGTTACCATGCCTTTGATAGTGTAGCGCCATCTAACAGGAGTCAACTATGCGAGTAACAAATATGCCTATTTTTCCTTTATTGTTAGCTGGTCTATGTTTATCTGGATGTAACTCAGATTCAAGTAGCCCGACAAACAGTACGAATGTAAGCAACGATACGCAATCCCCAACAACAACAGAACAAGTAGCAGGCGAGTTTGCTACACAATTATTCACTAACGGTAATATATATACCGTAAATGAGGATAAACCGTGGGCTCAGGCTGTCGCAATTAAAGGCAATAAAATCGTTTTTGTGGGTAGCAGTGAAGATGCACAGCAATATGTGGGTGACAACACGCAAGTGGTCGATCTGGCAGGCAAAATGATGATGCCTGGGTTTCACGATGTCCACATGCACCCGCTTGAATCAGGTTCAGATGCCACGCAATTTACCATCCCTGAAGCTGCATCTACAGACACATATATTGCTTTAGTAGAAGAAGCAGCATTGCAAAATCCGAATGCACAATGGCTAATAGGATACGGTCATAATATCGGCACTTTACTCGAAATGCAGGATAGCCCTTTAGATGTACTTGATGAAGCAGTGAACGACCGCCCAGTCATTATTATGGAACAGACTTCTCATTCAATGTGGGTCAATAGCAAAGCCTTAGAACTTGCAGGTATTCATCGTGATAGCTTAGACCCAATCGGCGGTGTAATAGGCCGAGATGAGCAAATGCGCCTAGATGGTATTTTATATGACAATGCGGGTAATCAGGTCATGGAATTGGCTATGCGGTCATTGAGTAATGCTCAACAAAATGACTATTTGGGACTCATAGAATATACAATGCCCGCCTTAAATAAAGCCGGGATCACATCTATAAGTGACGCGCGTACATATTGGCAGCGTGGACACTTAGAAACATGGCAACGCGTGGCAAATGAAGATAAGTTAACTTTGCGCGTACATTTAGGCTTGTGGGCTTACCCACAAATGAACGATGCCAGCCAGATTGCAAAGCTAAAGTCGTTATACCAAGCACAGCCAGATAGTTTACTCAAAGTAAACCAAGTTAAGTTCTATGTTGATGGCATTTTAGTCAATACAACCGCAGCGATGCATGAACCTTATCACCAGAACTGGCTAGAGCTTGAAGGTAACAAAGGTCTAAACTATTTCACTCAAGCAAGACTAGAGCAATATATTAAAGCGCTAGAGTCTACAGGCTTTGACTTTAATATTCATGCCATTGGCGACCGAGGCATTCACGAGGCACTCAATGCTATTGAAAATGCTTCTGCGGGCAACTCCCGCCATAGACTGACTCACCTAGAGGTGGTAGATCCGGCTGATTACGCAAGATTTGGCAAATTAGGCGTGATTGCAGATGCACAAGTCGCTGGCGACTTTACCGATCCCAGTCACTGGCCGGAGAATATCCCGTTACTTGGCAATGAACGCTCACAGGAGT
The DNA here is from genome assembly GCF_001625575.1 of Pseudoalteromonas luteoviolacea S2607. Taxonomy (GTDB): domain Bacteria; phylum Pseudomonadota; class Gammaproteobacteria; order Enterobacterales; family Alteromonadaceae; genus Pseudoalteromonas; species Pseudoalteromonas luteoviolacea_E. The sequence continues at coordinate 110,948 of NZ_AUXV01000019.1, read as the reverse complement.
TAGTTCCAATAAAAAGTTTAGTCGCAAACAATGCTACTTTGACACTTTCAAGCGATTGGAATGTAAGCCCATTCAACCCTTTTATAGGCATAAGCAACGCAATTTCGAGAACACCACAAGCAATCACTTTGGCACAAGCACTTGAGGCTTATACTTTAAACAGCGCGTATGCCATGCGACAAGACCACCTCGTTGGTAGTATAGAAGTGGGAAAACTTGCCGATTTAGTGGTATTAGACAGAAACCTCTTTGACAGTACAATCAAAGAAATTGCCGAAACGAATGTGGTGATGACGCTGTTAGACGGCGAAGTCATTTACAAAAAGTAGTTAGATATATCGCGGGCACAAAGGCACATCAAGTGTCTTTGTGCCATCTCTTTGAAATATATTAACGCACATACAACCTTTAAAACTATTTCATTATCACTGAAACGTAACTTAGCTCATACCTATTACCTTTACCCAACAGGGCCCACACTTTTTCAACACTTAAGCTACGCAAAATCACATTTAATTATTTAAATATACTGAATAATGACTAGATGATTAAGTTTCCATAAGTGGTACCATTTCGCAAATTTTAAACCTAAGTACCCATACCATGTTCAAATCATCCGTAATATCAAGAATATCAATCGGATACACGGTAGTTCTCCTGGCAATGGTTGCCATAAGCATTTTTTCTCTGTTTAGAATGGCAGAAGTAAATAGCAACTTAAAAAAAGTGACGCAGGTCGCTCAGCCTATTGATATAAAAGTAAATTCCATCGAAAGTAAACTAGATCAGCTCAACTTATTTGTCTATCAACACTACTACACAGAAAGTATTTCTGAACAATTGAAATTGGAAGGTTCCATCAAAAATTACAAAAATGCCATCCAACAGCAGCTAGACGCCATGTCAGTCTTGTTTGCGAACATACCAGACAGTGACGAAAAGTTACGTGTTTTAGAAGATTTTGAGAGCAGCAAGACTCAAGTTTTTATTGCCCAGAGTAAGTCAATGACTGTGGCCAGTGCTGCATTGAAAAACAAGGCAACTTTACAGCAATACCAAGCACGCATCGATACACTTGATAAACAATTAGCAGATTTAACCAAGCGCTATCAAGGTTACAAACAATCTCAGCTTATCACCACTGCGCTTGGCCAACTGAGATACGGCGTATCCATTGCGAAACAGTTTTTGCTGATTAACGATCTACAAGACTTACAGGCGCTATCAGCAGAGTATAAATCTTGGTTGATTGACTACGTAAATACTGGCTATCAGCTAGAAACTTTGAAAGCCAACAGTATATTGCAACGAAATATACTGCAGCCTTTGGGCAATATCGCTACCGAGCTCGCTTGGACACTAGGCAAGCAAGACGGCATAAAATCTCTTCAAAGCAGCTATTTGTCTAGCAAAAATGTACTTATTAGTAACCTCTCACAAGTTGAGTCTGGCTTACAACAACTGAAATCAGACATGACACGAATTAGCGAGTTGAGCCAGTCTTTTAGTGCCAAAGTGGAAAAGCAAACAACAAAGTCAGTCGAGTCAAGCTTCGTATGGATTTCACTCGCCACTGCCACAACCCTGCTATTGGGCATACTCATGGCTTACTTTATTACCCGAAGTATAAGCAAACCACTGAAACAAACTGTTTCTGATATAGAAAAACTTGCCACGGGAGATCTGACTTGTGAAATTGATATCAAAGGCGAAGACGAAATAGCAAAACTACGTCAGTCATTGCAAAGCTTGCGCATTGCTTTTGTGAATATTATCGCGGATATTAAAACCCAGTCAGGGCAAATAAACCTTTCGATTGAAACGCTATCTCACAGCGCTCAACATACAACTACTATTGCACACCAACAAAAAGATCAAACCACCCAAGTTGCCAGTGCGGTTTTAGAGATGACTGCAACATCCAGCGAAATATCTGACACCGCAGAACAAGCCACCAATCTAATGGCACAGGCAGATAGCTTGGCAACTCAGTCTCAAGGTCTTGTTAAACAAAATCACTCACTTAGTGAACAATTACGCAACGAAATGACTTCAGCAGCAGAGGCCGTCGCTTCTCTTGATCAGGAATGTAAGCAAATTGAAGAAGTCGTGAACGTTATTGATACCATTGCTGATCAAACCAATTTACTCGCACTAAATGCTGCGATTGAGGCCGCTAGGGCAGCTGAGCACGGTAGAGGCTTTGCTGTGGTTGCAGATGAGGTGCGTACGCTGGCAATGCGAACGCAAACCTCCACAGAGCAAATTCAAACCAAGATTAATCGGTTAATGGCATCTTCGGGGCTGGCAGTTAAAGCATTACACAGCTCGCTTACAAATGCGCAATCTAGCTCCCAAATGGCTCAAGAAATAGATGTACAAATAAAAGAGTTCGCACAAGGTGTAAGTAATGCTCATCAGCTTAATGAAGTTATTGCAGAGGCTGCAAAGCAACAGCATATAGCAGCACAAGAGATCAGTACAAGTATCGAAAACATTGATGCTCTGTCACTGCAAACCCTTGCGCAAATTCAGCAAAATAATGCAGCTACAGACGAACTCGACAATGCTTGTGATGCGTTAGTTGCGATGAATGAACAATTTAAAGTGAATTAGAGGTTGTTATGTTAAAGTATTTATTTCCCCTAATTGCTGTGCTGCTTTGGCCAAGCTTTAGCTTTGCTCAGCAGCAGCTTGACCTGTACACATGGCGGCAACAGGAGCAACTATTGTGGGAAAAGGTCAACCAGCAAAACCTGATTGAAGGCATTAAGGTTAACGTAAAAGTCATAGACTTTGATACCTACCAAGCACATATACAGTTAGCGATACAGAATCAGCGCGTCGACCTATTTCAATGGTCGCCGGGCCCAGCGGCACTTGCACCTCTTGTTGAACGAGGACTAATTGCCCCACAAATAGAGTCGCTGTCCACTATTAATAACAATGCCTTACCTGCTGCTACTGGCGCCGACGGTAAAATTTACGGAGTACCTTTTGCAATGCAACTTGAAGGGCTATTGGTCAACCAAAAGCTCTTAGTAAAACATGGCTTAGCAACTCAGCCTCGCACTCTCTCACAGTTAGAAAACTTATTCGCACAACTGCGCAGTAAAGGTATTACACCGCTACAAATGGCAAGCGACCAATGGTATTTGTCGCAGGTTGTTGCTGAGGTAATGGCCGCGGGATTACTTGAAGCTTCGAATGCCGAGGCACTTATCCAAGGTGAAATGTGCTTTACTTCTAACGAATTTATCACTGTACTGCAAACCCTAAAAGAGTGGCACAATAAAGGCTTTATCAATCAAGATATACTGCAGCAAGATTACCATGGTATGGGCACAAGTAAGGCACTGGGTAATGCGGCGCTAGCACTAGATGGTGGCTGGCGAGCAGGTCCAAACTCCGTGTTTTATCAAGTAGACAAAGACTATCAAGTGGAGTTTTGGCCAATTCCAGGGGCAAGTGGTAAGTTTTATGGGTTTGCAGATGGCACCTATCAAGCGAATGCACTTGGCCAACATCACGCACTTGCACAAAAAGTACTGAACTTTACAACCACACAAGCCTTTGCAACTTTATTTGCCAATACTTTAAACGAAGTACCCGCATATGGTGGGCATGTTCAGATCAGCAGCGAACACGTGAGAAAACAAGCACGACTACTTAATGAGCATAGCTACAGCGCAAGTTTATTCACCGCTTCATCATTAAACCAAGGAAAACCAGGCTACCAGCAACTTGTCACGGAGGCTATCAAGCAAGTATTTGGCGGTAAGTCAGTGCAGTCCGCAGCTTTACACATCCAAAAAGGACTAAACAGTTGGCAATATGTGGGAGCCGAATACTGCAAAGCGTAGCCCGTTTCAAGAGCCAGTCCACACGCTCAGTGCTGCATTGGCCTTGATGGTAAGCATTTTAATATAGGTGTGCAGAGATAATATGAAGATTCTACTCTCATAAACACATACCTAAACACACCTTTGTATGCAGTTGGCAGGGCATAACCTGACCGCTGCATTACAGCCCGTAAGGATAGTCAAGTTCTAGAAAAAATCACCACATTTAAATATTTTTTCACCACAGAGCGGATAAAAAATCAAGTTCACCATATTTATTTAATAATATACAACACACATTACTATTTAAATAATGAAGACATAACAATAAAAGATTAAAACCAAATATATGATTTATAAATAGAGAGCGAGGTATATTGCATTTTAGTAATCAAACCAGCTGCCTTTTGATTGTGAGATTATTTTCACTTTGAGTATATAAACCCTGTTCAGGACATTTTGCTTTATCCATTGCTACTTGGAATGGTTCACCTGTGAAAATAAAGACAGTGGTGATTGGAGCATAAACATGCGGTTTCCCACCCGAGGGGGTTCTTCTATATGTTCTTCATAAAGAATAACTGACAACTCATATGCACCAATGGTAGAAACAAAACCACACGCTTGATGATGAAATGAGAAGTGCTGTGAATCTTGCTCCTTAGTAAACTTAGTCATATTGTATTTTGCCAATTGAACAAGCTCACCTTGATGTAAGCCCAATACCTTTATATGGCTGTTGGCAAGCACCTACTCTACATCGCCTTCAAAATCGCGGCAGTGATTCTATAATTCACTAAGCTAACACCGGAGTATGGCTGTCTGATCGCGAGGCGTCTTGGCAACGACCAAATATAAAACATTGTTACATGATGCCTGTTGGGTCGCTTTCGATAAACGCTTGAATAAAGTCATTTGTCACTATACATGGGGGTATTTCGATATCCCGCTGCGCTTTTCACTCATAAGATACAACCAAATTGCAACGACCAAGCACAACGCAAAGAATAGTGAGTACATCTATCGCGCCACAATAGACCAAATAGACAAGTCGAAATCGATATGCAACCAAGCGCAAAGTTTAACTGGCATTAGGCGTTGAAAACCTCACTTACGCCGATAAATCTTACTCAAACACCTAATATAACTGTTCAATCAAAATTTACCCTTGTATTAACAGACAAGCAGGGTATCGTATAGCAAAATTTTGTCCCGTTTCTTAATTGGAATTCAGATGCGTAAACTGTTGTTATTACTTTTGTGGTTGTCGACCCCTGCGATGGCCTACCAAGTTCAACCAATGATTGTTGACCTTGCGTCGCATGGAAAGAACTCACTTGTCACTTATCGCCTACAAAACCCCAGTGACAGCGCATTGCCAATTGAAATCGAAGTATTTAAGCGTACTTTTGATGAAAACCAAACAGAAGTATTAGTTCCTGCGGAAGATGACTTTATCGTTCTACCCCCTCAAGTAGAAGTACCAGCTAAAAGCTACCAAGTATTTCGCGCCAAATACTTGGGATCACCGGAGCTTAAAGAAACAACTTCATACCGTATTGTTTTCAAGCAGCTGCCATTACCAAACGAAGATGAAAAGTCGGGTGTAAAAATGGTGTTTAATTTCGCGACTTTAGTGTTTGTTAGCCCTGAAGGTATCAAGGCTCAACAAAAAAGTACGATAAACTGTGAAAAAATAGACTCTTGTATGCTGACTATAAGTAACGAAGGCGAGCGTGTATTGGACCTCTCCAATTTTGATTACCACTTTCACAACGGCAAAACTAAAGTGAGCTGGGCTCAGTTTCAGTCAGTAACACCGGGTCGCTTCGTTATGCCAGGGCATAAAGTGGAGCTTGACATCAAATCTTTGTTAGAAGACAAGCCAACACCCAGCGCGGCGCTTATCAACTTGTTTGACAAAAAGTAAGACAACGCATGTTAAAAACGGGCTTATATACTCGGCCTGCTCAGTATAAGTGTGTCATTTTCTCACTACTTTTGTTTTGGGCCTGTACATCCATTGCCGCTACATTCGATATGGACTTTCCGGTGCGGCTAAATTCTGCCGAGGTGGGGCAAGTTTCTGCCGCCACAAATGGCTTTGAATTAGCTTCAATCACTGCTGTTGAATTTAAAAGCAGTTTACAATCTGTACTCAGTGACAGTGTAAATGATTGGCTGACTCGCAAAGGTGACACCCCTATTACACTTGAAGAGTTTGCAGCCAAAGGCATCGAACTTAAGATGCAGCCGCAAGATTTAACCATTGATATGACTTTGACCGAAGCGGCAATGGCCACTGACAGTCTCACCTATGGCAGACAAAAACACTTTGATAAACCAAAAGATGAAGCAAGTTGGGCCATGCTCAACAACTTTAATTTAAACCACGAACGAAGCAACAACAGCCATGACCATAAATCTCAGTTAGAGTGGTTAATGAATGCGAATCTAGGTGGTGGCGATGGCGTAAACATGCGAGGGGCGCTTTTTTGGGAAAACGGCAACACACAAGACAGTGATGTATATCGCGGGGACATCGCCCTGTTTTATGACAGACCAGACAAGCCACTGCGTATTACGCTTGGGGACACACAGATTAATAGTTCTGGGCACCTTGCAGGTGCACAGCTTGCAGGTATTAGCTTCGAAAAAGCCTATTCAAGACTTCAGCCACAGCGCAGGATCACGCCAAGTAACAGCCAACAGTTTGTTTTACCCCGGGCAGCGAACCTTGAGATTTACATTAATGACTTCCTAATTTCACGGATCAGGTTGAAAGCAGGGCGCTATGACCTGAGTGATTTACCACTTACATCAGGGGTAAATAATATCCAAGTAGTTGCAACTTACGCCAATGGTGAAACCCAAGAGTTTTATTTTACAACACATTACAACGCGAGATTACTTGCAAAAGGACTAAGTGACTACTCACTTGCAGTGGGAAAGCTTTCGACCTTGGAGCAAAGACGGTATGAATATGACGATGAGTTGTTCGTCTCTGGTAATTATGAATATGGGGTCACTGACAAACTCACATTGGGCGTAAATGGTGTCACACACCCAAGTGGTCATGTGTTGGGGGCGATTGCCACTGTAAATAGCCCTATTGGTAATATTTCAGCCCGCTACTCCAAAAGTAAAGCCAGCAATCAATACGGTGATATCTATTCTATCGAAACAGAACATAGTGTTTTTGGGCACGGCAATTTTGGTTCACCCAATTTGCGTTTGGGTTATGAAGTAAGAAGCGACTTCACCAACACACCTTGGCTGGAGTTTGACACTATCTCAAGTAGCAGCAGAGCATTTATGGATTACAGCTACTTTATTAATGACAATTTAGACTTCAACTTCAGTACGTCTCGTGTCAAAGACAGCGACAACTTTGTTACTGATAACGCGTCCATTGAACTTAATTTACGCTATGATGAAATAAGGATCCGCGCAGGCTTTACACACAACGACAGTGAAGATGCCCGCATTGTTTCTGACAACCAGTTTTTCTTAAATTTTACTTGGAATCATTACGATAGAAACACCAGCAATCGCGCTCGCACCCAGTATAGCAGCCGAGATAAAGTAGCCAGTGCAAGCTATGCAAAAACAAACAATAACTTTGTCAACGATTACGGTTACGAGGTACGCGCAGAGCAAGGTAGTGACTTTAGGCAGGAGCAACTAGAAGCCAGTTATACCGGCGCGTTTGTCAGAGCAGACGTCAGCGCCACTAATTATACGCGTAAACAACAGCACGCTGACAGCAGTGCGAGTATTAACCTCTCTACCAGCCTAGGTGTAGCCGACGGCTATATAGGCATGGGTGCCACGACAACCACCCCCTTTGCCGTTATCACTAAGCATAAAACTTTGAAAGATGCCGAAGTGTTAGTAAATGTGGACCGCCAAGGTCGCGCGCAAACTAAGCCAAGCGATGAAATTGGCGCCCTAATTGAATTGGGGACTGGATACAGTAACTCTCAACTCAACATTGACGTACCTGATGCACCACTTGGCTATGACTGGGGTCCAGGCATGTATGTCGTCGTCGGTGGAGCCAGCACAGGCCACCACATTCAAATAGGTTCAGAGCTTTCTTACACTATCATCGGTAACCTTTTGGACGACAAGGGCATGCCTATTGCAATGAAACGCGGGCGTGTTGTAAAAACTCAGGTATCAAGTGACAATGAATTAGCATCATTGAGTGTACCAATATTTACCAACCGCACAGGGCGATTTGTGGTCGAGGGGATCAGTATCGGCGATTATGTTGTTGAAATTAATGGTATGACTGGACAATTTAGCATTTCTGATAAAGAACAACGCTTTATAAGAGTCGGGGCACTTACACTAACCAAAAGTCAGCCTGAAGGAGGCGAAAACGAATGAAATCCGTGATCTATACTTGGCTGATTTTAAGCTTTTTGCTGGCCGCACCCAAAGCGATGGCAAGATGGAATGATTGCTATGGCAGTATGTTAGCCACTTCCAACCCTTCAGAAATAATCGAAGAGCATAACAACCGTGTAACTGTGTATATACCAATAAAAATAAAGGTGTCTGACAGTTTATTGGACTGTGCTGACGAGATATGGGTTGAAGATGTCTACTACTACTCAATGGTGTTTTCAGGACCCACACAAGACAAATATGCTAAGCTGTACGACTCTCAATTCAAAAAGATAAAAGTAAGAAACGGCATTTGGCGTTCTGATCTTAAAGACCGTTCTACGCAAATGTGGGTAAGATTAAGACACTACAGTCTATTCCCAGCTGGCGCATATACTGGCCATGTCATTGTGTCTGTCGTCAAAAACAATGAAATCATTGATGAGCAGTATCTCGATTTAACCTATTACTCAGAACCACAAGTTGCAATATCCCTTTCCAACTCCAGTAAAGGCAAGGTATCTGGCAGCAATGGTAATTACCACATTGATTTAGGCGAGCTTAAAAGTAATATGCGGTTTAACTGGGGCATAAAAATACTGAGTAACAGCTCATACGATATAGTCGTAGACTCTGAGTACAATGGGCTACGACACGAAACTAACACCCAAGCACTCATTGACTACTCGATTCGATTTGATAATACACAAATCTCATCATCCGGAAGGCTCCATCGCAGTTATAACTTTTATCCCGGTGTTAAAAACAAGTGGTATGGATTTGAATTTCAGCTTGGCAATGTCGAACTTATGCCAGCTGGCACCTATCAGGATAATTTATCATTAACCGTTTACCCAAGGTAACCACACTACAATTTCTTCATCATCTAAATATATGACGTAAAACGAATGGGGAAGTGGTGTTTTGGCACTTCCCTATCAATCTATTGGCACACACCACAATTTCAATCAAACCAACTGACACAATACGCATGCTTAACGTCAGAAAACGGACAAAACGAGTGCATTTCAGTCAACCGGCTCAAAAAAAGCCCACTTTGCTCGGTAACTTGATGAATAGCGTCATAAAACTAACGCGCATCATAATTAATTCACTCATCACGCTCCACCAGCGTCAAAATGCCGTCATTTAAAATAAATCGCCGCTTATCAGCGACTTTTGCCGCGTCAAAAAATAGGTGGTACGAGTTTTGATGTCATCATTGAGCAAGCTCGATTAGTAATTCGGAGAGTAACATTGAAATCAAATAAATATTTTTAAAAATATAAGCAATTGATAATAAATGGATATTTAAAACTTCACTCACAAAAAACAAAATGTGACGAAATATTTTCTCACTATTGGCACGCCCTGTGCATTTAAAATATCAACTAAGGTGATAACACCTAACCATGAAAACTAAATAAAAAACCAACTCTGTGTTTTGTTAAGGGGAAAAGCCATGAACGCACTACTTAAATCACTACTAGCTGCAACTGCAATCACTTCAATGGGCGCTGCAGCAGCGGTTTTAGATACAACAGGTACTGAAGCAAAGTTCACTTTTGAAGGTACTATTCAACCAATGTGTAAAACAAGCAGCGGTAACAACAGTGTTACAGGCCTAAAGCTTGACTCTTCTCAACAAACTCAAGAAATCGGTACTTTAGATGTTTGGTGTAACACTGGTGAAAATGCAACAACTGAGTATACTTCAGCAAATGGCGGCTTCTTAGTTGCAAACAATGCTCAAGGCAGCAAAATCGCATACACACTTAACATTGGTGACACAGCGGGTATCGACCTTCAAACAGGTGCATATAAGCACTCTAAAGCAACTGCTGCTGGTACTGGTACTGCAGGTGAAACAAAAGCAACTTCACTAAAAATTACACCGCAGTCAAACGGCCTAAATGACGCAGGTACTTACTCAGATACAATCACTGTAACTGTAAGCCCTAACTAATTTAGCATTTAGGCAGCAGAGTTTATGGCTTAATCTATACTGCCTAAACTGTAAAATCAGAGCGAACTATTACAGTTCGCTCTTTTTCATTCTAAGTGTGTTCACACTTTCTTGCGATTCATGGCAGCCCTGTTTGTTATGACACAACACATCTCTTACCGCTAACTCCGCGTAGCTCATCTATTACCGTTTAGCACATTTCAATTTAAAACAAACTAGTTCAATAAATATAAAATACATCACTCAGAATAATAAATTTATACATTGCAATTAAAATAATAAACAACTAATTATCTAATTAAAAATAAAACCACATTCAAACATATACAAAATGTGATTTAAAATTCCATTTAACTTTCCAATAAACAATACTGCGCTCATCTATTGAGAATCAAGCATCTTGTGTATTTTCAAGCGTAAATGGCCATAGTCTTACTCGTCGCTAACTAGGCATAGGTAGATATAAGAGAGGTAAGCTTTTATTATATAAATTGCCGCTGATATGAACTAGACAGGCTTAACAGGAATCTGCAATTTTGCTAGGGCATTGAGGGCTGTAGGCTGCCTAACTCACTATATTTATCAGCCCCTGCCCCTCAATAAAAGCAGCATGTTTTTACAGCAAGATTTAAAAACCAATCCATAACTTGTTGACGTCTAAAAAGGCTTTAATGCTTAAAGCTGTCGATGGCGTGAAACGTATCTAAACCTCTGTTTGACACGCGGCCATACCTTTCAAAAACGATAAAGCCTGTTCTTTAGACATCTCTTCTGGGTCGAACTCAACTTGCCCATTTTTACGCAGCAGCTCGTAAAACGCTTCGGAACCAGCAGCATACCCCATTTTCCAGAGCTCAAAAGTTGGTTGTTCAACTTCGTCATAGCTTAGTATGGTCGCACCTTCATGTCGCGGATCATCCGCGATATCCAAATACAACTCATTCACTGTTTCTCTATCCCCTTCAAGCGCTTGCAAGAAAAACTCGTTTTCAAAACACAACATGCCACAAACCTTTAATTCATTATTATTAGAGCGAGCGGTCTCTAAAATATTGCGTAAGTCTGACAAGTTCATGGACCGAGAAGCCTGACTGTAATACACCAATCTAACCAATTTCATTTTATCACTCTCCTAGTAATTTATTGACGCAACTGAACTTTCGCCCAAAATTTAATCATTGGCTATAGTTAAACAAAAAACAAGGCAAGGTGCGCTGAGTTATGGACAATTTAAACAACCAAATAGTCGTGGTATCTGAATCAACTTCTGAAGAGTTAGACGTCATTTTAGCGCAATCACAATGTGAAAAGCATAATGCTGAAAACTTTAAACTCTTTAAAAAAGCCTATAGAAAGCACCGCCCCGGCGTTTTAGTATTGTATGTACATGATACTGAATCCGAGCAATTGGCCAGCCAAGTTTTATCGCATGTCCGACATGCCATGCAAGACAAAGACGCTATTTTTGTTGTCGCACACCCACCAGAACATATGCCGGATGCGTTAAACTGGATAGAGGAATACAGCATTGCGAGCTTTATTACTTTAACCACAGACAAAAGAGCGCTTAATCAAAGCGTTATTGATCGCAATGTCAAAGCTTGGCGACGCTTTGTACAAGTCACTGAACAGCATCAAGCTGAGAGCAACTTATTAATGAGTGTCGCGCACCTACACCGAAATAATAACAACGTGAACGAAGTCATGCTTAAGTTTATGCAAGCGCTATCTAGTATTGCCTGCGCTTCTGTTCAATGCAGAATCAAAATCAATGCACAGGGAGAAGGCACTATAACCAGCTGCTCTCCTGACTTAGGCGAACTAGAAAGTACGTTAAACCAAGCGTTTCAGCTTCCCACTTTACCCCCCTACTTGCAACGGGCCCTCAGTGAAAAAAAACCGCAAATTGACTTACTGCCAAGCATTGACGCATTTTCCGCTTTGAGCCGGTTACTCAAATTAAAACTGAGTAGTTATCTTATATTCCCAATCGTTGTGTATGGTAAAGTCTTGGAACTCATGGTGTTCTTCATAGATGAGAATGCGATGGAGTCTGTCTCCATGCGTCAAATCGATGTGATCAGCAAAGCTGCCGAACAGCTCACTATGCTGCTAGAACGTAAAGAGTCAGAAAGGCGGCTCAAAAAGCAATGTACACGACTCAAGCACGCTTTAATTGAACTAAAAGAGACACAAGAACAGCTCGCGCATAGCGAGAAAATGGCCACAGTAGGGCAGTTTGCAGCGGGTATTGCCCATGAAATCAACAACCCTTTGTCTTTTGTCCTCAGTAATTTTGGTTCGATGGACAACTACCTTGATAGCATTTTAAATCTGCAAAATTTGCATGACCAATTTTTAAGTGCTGTAGAAGTTGGCAACCAAAATAGAAGGGATGAGATAAAAGATGAGATAACCCACTACCGGGGCCAATCGGAAATTGACTTTATTTACGACGATATGCGTGAAATTGTAGCCCAATCTCAGATGGGTCTAACTAGAGTCAGTGAAATTATTAAAGATTTACAATCTTTCAATGGTAAAGCTCAGCGCACAGAACTTGATTTAAAAGATCTGTTATCACAAAGCCTTACACTCCTTCGCTCAACAAATGTTAGCGATATCCCTATCAAGACTCGCTTCACGCATCAGAGCGAAATCGTTTCAAATGCAGGGTTCATTCAGCAGATCCTGACCAACTTAATCAAAAATGCCTATCAAGCTTTGGCAATTAACCCATCTACCGAACACATTATTGAAGTCAGCTCAGAAGAAACCAACGGGGCTATTCACATTGCTGTTCGAGATAATGGTCCCGGTATCAGTTTTGAAAAGCAAAAGCATGTTTTTGATCCATTTTACACCACCAAGGCTGTGGGAGAAGGGACGGGACTGGGGCTCTCCGTCAGCTATAATTTGAGCAAAAGGCTCGGAGGCAAATTACTCGTTGACTCACAAGAGGGTAAATACTGTCAATTTACTCTTGTACTGCCGATACAAACTAAAGGGTCACCCCATTAAAACTCTCGGTGTATTTAAAGAATAAGGCTTTTTTATGTGTCCATCTACCATATCCATCCTTGATCAGGAAGATGGGCTCAGCCACCAAAAGTGCGAGGCAGTAGACGGTAAAAGTTGAAATAACACATTACCTAACAAACCACTCACGCTTCTGGTTTATTCCTTAAGCCCCAATTTAGTCCCGTTAAGAAAAACAAACAAGCATCTTAAGCGATTGTTTTGTAACTAATTGTGAAAATTGATTTCGTAGACCATCACTGAAGTAGCGCTTAGAATTATAACAATCGAGCTGGCAGGAAAATACGTACCGTTAATCCACCACTTTTGCGATTGTAAAAAGACAGTTTGCCTTGGTGCGCCTCAATTATTTCTCGGCATAATGCCAGGCCAAGGCCGGTCCCTGAATGTTTAGTCGAGTAGAATGGTAATAATGCATTTTCTAAGACTTCAGCGGCCATGCCTGGTCCATTATCGGAGATTTCAATACCAATACCACCTTGACTCTGCTCACTAATAGCCAGACACACCTCTCCCATAGACTCAAATTCTGAATAAGCTTCATGTGCATTTTTTAATATGTTGATTAAAACTTGTTCTATTTGATGTTCGTCTGCATAGACATCAGTTTTGGGAATGTCGGTGACCAGATTAAATGTATATAACGCGCTGATTTGCTCCAATAGCACCTGCCAATCTATGACGCGCTTGTCTGGCATTTTTAACTTAGACAGCGCACCATAGCCTTTAATAAACTCATTTAGGTGATCAACTCGTCGAGATATTGAACTAAATACTCGGTCCAACCTCGGCTCGTCTAGATTCTTAGCCAACAACTGTCCCGAATGACACATTGAGCTAATAGGTGCTATTGAGTTATTGAGCTCATGGCTGATCACTCTAATCACTTTTTTCCACGTTTGAACTTCTTGTCGATTCAATTCATTGGTAATGGACTTAAGTAAATACAAAGTGTTATTAGCTTGGTGTATCCGTACGCCAGACTTCGCTAAATGCCATGCTTGTTCTTCACCTTGCGCATTTTTTAAAGTGAATATGCTCTCACCACTTTGTTGTAAAGCTTGCACAAAATCGGGGGCTAACTTCGCGCAAACATCACTCCAGCTGTAACCTAATATTGAGTTTCCGTGGTTGAACATCAATTCTGCGGCGCGATTGGCAAAAATGATTCTTTGATTAATATCTACCAGAAAGGTCACAACCGGAGACGTATTAAGCACCTTATCTAGTAGCATCTCTCGTTGATATAAATGTTGGCGCTCTTTTCTCAATTTATCCGCACATCGATTAAATAGATCAAAAATAGCGTCTCGATTACCATCTTTAGCAGTAGGGATGCTGACAGAAAAGTCCGAATCCATAAGACTCAGCAACCCCTGCTCTAGGCTGCGATCTGCGTTTTGCAGTTGTTTAGACCTTTGATGAATCAGGCACCCAATCACACCATTAAAGCTAACGCCTGCGGCGAGTAGTAACCAAGGGTATTGACTGATAAACAAGTAAGTTGCGACAAAGAATAATGCCTGCCCAATAAAGGCTACCCAAAGCATGTTATTGTTCACCTTTGACCAGCTTAAACTTTTCTATACGTCGGTATAGCGTTTGTCTGCTTAAACCGAGCTCTTGCGCCGCATGCGCAATCGTCCAATCATGCTTCTCTAACACCGCTGATATATGCTCTTTCTCGCTCAACGTCGCTGATTGGGTCTGGCCGGCTAGGTTGCTGGCCGTCACTTGCCCATCCTCGGCAAAAATCAGTGCACGCTTGCAAGTATTTTCTAACTCTCTCACATTGCCAGGCCAACTATGTTGCAGTAAAAACTGCTCTGCGTCTTTTGAGAGCGCCGCATCAACGCCTATAAAATGCTGAGCAAGGGGTAAAATGTCGCCTTTGCGTTTGTTCAATGGCAAAATGGATAACTCCATGCCATTTAAGCGATAATACAAATCCTCTCTAAAAGCACCACTTTTAATGTCTACCTGCAAATTTGCATTCGTTGCACTAATAACTCTTACATCCACTTTTTGCGTCACATTCGACCCCAATCGCTCAAACTCCCCTGTTTGCAAAACGCGCAGTAATTTCATTTGGCCAGATAATGTTAAATTGCCGATCTCATCTAAAAATAACGTGCCACCATCAGCGGCTTCAAAGCGCCCTGCACGAGCTTGGTTAGCCCCCGTAAATGCGCCTTTTTCAGCGCCAAACAACTCCGCTTCCATTAACTCTTGCGGAATTGCCCCCATGTTCACTTTTATAAACGGTGCATACGCTCGACTTGATTTTTGGTGAATAAAGTCAGCTAACTTTTCTTTTCCAGAACCATTGGGGCCTGTGATTAATATATTTATCTGTGCACTCGCTACTTTCGTAGCGGTAAAGATAAGCTCAGCCATCTCTTTACTCTGATAAATAAGCGCATTTGTTTCATCCGGCTGGATTGAGGCAGAAATATGTTCTGTTATTGTTTCAAGAAGCTTGTGGTCGTCCCAAGGTTTGGGTAGATAATCAGCAGCCCCTGACTTGATTAACGTTATGGCGGTTTCTAACTGACTCCAAGCCGTAATAACTATAATGGGTAACGCTGGGTTAAGTGCTTTTATCGCATAAAAAAGCTGTTTGCCTTCTTCACCCGATGTAGTGCCTTCACTGAAATTCATATCTTGAATCACAAGATCTATTTTTTGCCGAGAAACACTCAGTAAGGCTTCTTTCACATTAGAGGCACTTATCACTTTGTAATTATGTATGCTCAGCAATAGATCTAATGCATCTAAAATATCGGGGTTATCATCGACAACGAGAATTGTGTTCATAGCTTGCTATCTAACCCTACTTGATGAAATACAAGTAGGGTATCTATCCTTTCTTTATACCGTTCGGGTAGCCGTAACGGGCGCGATTTTTGTTGTTTTCCAAGCTGGTAACCAAGTTGCCAGTGTACCAGAGAGAAACACGATAATAACACAACTTAAATAACTGGTAACATCGGGCTTAGGCATTGAAATTACCTTACCCAGTAGCATGTTAATGGCAATCACACTAGCAATACCTAACCCTGCGGCTATCACACTAATTAACCAGTTTTCACTCATTACATAGAGTAATACGTCTTTTTTTCGCGCCCCTAATGCACGTCTAATTCCGATTAATTTTTTCTGTTTTGAGGCATGAAAATGTGCATGAGCAAAGCTGCTTATCATAGTTACAAACAACATAAATGCCGTTAATAAGCTAAACAAAATCGCCAAACTCGTTGCTTCTTTATAATAGTCACTGTGATGCTGTGTCATTGTGAAGATATCTTTAATGTCACGCTCAGGATGGACCTTCTTTAACGCTTCAAGGACTTTGTTTTTAGTATCCTGTAATTTTCCAGGCGCCACTTTTAACAGATAGAACATTCGACTTTGCGCACGCGCCATATTTCTATATTTAAAAATGCCATGATGTGCGTATTGTCGTGATGGTGTAATCGCTATATCTGATACTACCCCAATTACACGACCTTCATTTGTGTGTTTTCCAACAGCAGATTCATTGGGGTACAAAGCCTCTGCAAGCGAGCGCGTTATGATGATGTTTGCCTCAAAATCGGTATTTTCTAAATAGCCTCGGGTTGCATCGTCTGACGCTTCAAAATTTCTCCCCTGAAACATGCTTGCACCTAGAAGGCGAAAGAAATCTTTACCCGTGTAATACGTCGGTATGCCACTAAACTGATCGTCAGTGGGCACATCTTCAGGGTGATTGATGTCTTCAATAGAATGATAGTTACCACCACGCATCAAAGGTAGTTGATTCGTATATGAGACGAACGAAACCTCTGGTAGCGCTTTTAACGCAGCCATATCTTCATCAACAATAGACAAGAAAAAGTCTGCATCAAGAAACGCTTCAGAAGTGGGGCGAATTTGAAATGCCACCACATTATCCATGTCGAAACCTACGTCACGAGACAATTTTTCGTTCGCTTCTATACTTAATAATAAGCTGTTACAAGCTAATCCAAGGGTTAAAATAAGCTGAAATACCAGCAATCCGGTGGCGAACTTTCTCAGCAACATAGACTTAATTAATGCTTTGATATTCATAGCTATTCCCTATTTTAAAATGCTTGCAAGTGATGTGCGAGTACCTTGAATTAATGGATATACTGTACTCAAGAGGCTAGAGGTCAAGGCAACCCCCAAGCCAATGACAAGCATATGCAGCGGCAACTCCGCTACTGGCGCGAGCTCATCAAACAATTGTCTATAAAGCGCCAGTAAGCTAAATGCTAAGACAAAGGAAAGTAACGCGCAGATAATCCCAAGTATGATACTTTCTACAACACCTTGAAAAAATACTTGCTTTTTACTTGCGCCAACAGCGCGCCTTAAGTTCGCTTCAAACTGACTCGCTTGATATCGTGATAGCATCAAACTATTGGCATTGAAAATACAAACTAATAAAAACAAACCTGTCGCAATCGTGAAAGCCAATAGATCTTTATTGACGACCTCGTTTTTATCTAACCACTCATTGACGTTGTAAAGTCGATTATCTACCTCGTGGCGGTGGTTACCTTTTTCTTTCAGTTGATTGGCATAACCATCAATGAAGGTCTGAAATGCGAGGTGTTGCTTGTCATCTAATAGCTCAACAAAGACTTGGATGTAGTACGCATTAATCTGACGTGTTTGGTCAAGCGTTGTATAACTGTCGGTTGACATTGTGCGAGCAAATACAGCCCAATTATTATCGATGGCCACTTCAATGGGTACGAAAATATCATCTGTCTTATCAAATGCTTTTCCTTCAGACGCATGATAAAACAGTGGGCGCATTTCCCAGGGCTTAAGCACACCGACAATGGTGTAAATTTTACCTTGCAGTTCTAGCTTTTCCCCAACGCTATTCGCTCCACCAAACAGCTTAACGTTTAGCTCATGACCAATCACAATATTATTGCTATGTTCATTTTTCCAAGGCTCACCATGGGCAAATTGTGCGCCCATTACTTCAAAGAATGAAGCCGTGGTTGCGCGCGTTGGGCTGGCATAACGGGTTAAATCTTGGGAGTCTGCTCTGCGACTATACACCATACTGGAATAGTGCATGGTCGCATTGTTCGCAACTTTTGAGTCCAAAATCGCTTTTGCGTCGCTGTATCTCAATACATGCATGCTTCCAAACCGATTGTTTGCTCCCGCATAAGTATTCATATTGACGTTGAAGATCTGCTCGCTCTTCCCGGGGATTGGATCTGTAGACATAAGAGACAACATTGATAAATTTGCCAATAATGTGCCAATACCAATAGATAAAGTTAAAATCACAAGCGCAAAAAAGAGTGGCGTTCGCTTAACATTACGCGCAAATAAATGTATGTAATACAAAAACATTTCCATAATTTGCTCCCTGCTTATGCTGGCTGTTGCTTATCAAGTGCAATGCTTGAGTCTGGTTGCATTGGCGCGTAAATGCTGTAGTCGGTGATTTGGCCATCAATTATTTGAATATTACGATTTACCTCCCTTGCCTGATCTGGGTCATGTGTGACCATGATAATTGTGCTCCCTTGTGCATTGATTTCTTTGAGTAAGTCCATGATTTGCCTAGCCATTAACGAGTCCAAATTACCCGTAGGTTCATCTGCTAATAGTATTTTTGGCTCTCCCGCTAACGCTCTCGCAATGGCGACACGTTGCTGCTGACCACCAGATAATTGGCTCGGTAAATAGTTGTGTCGACTGGCAAGACCCACTAACTCAAGCGCATATTCTATTCGGTTACGCCTTTGTTTCGCACTGAGCCCACGGTAACGTAGTGGCATGTCAACATTGTCAAAAATGCTGTAGTCCGGAATGAGGTTGTAATTTTGAAAAATAAACCCTATTTTTTCGTTTCTTAAACGCGATAAATCATCATCAGAAAGACCATTCACGTCTGTCCCATCTAAGGTATATTCGCCCTGTGTAAAGCCATCTAATAAGCCTGCCACGTTTAAGAATGTTGATTTGCCCGAGCCAGACGGGCCAGTGACAGCAACAAACTCGCCTTTTTCGACCTCTAAACTAAAATCCCGTAAAGCATGCGTTTGAATTGTCTCACTTCTATATACTCTGCTAATGTTTTTCATTGAAAGCATGATCTTATCCTTTATAAATTTTGTTCTTATTTATCAATATTAAATGTCTGACTTTGGCTAAACGACTCGTAATCCGAGATAATAATTTCGTCCCCTTCTTTTACGCCAGCAATTAGCTCAATGTAATCTACACTACTAGCTCCGGTCTTAATTTCGCGTAAATTCGCAACATTTTCGGCGATTATAAAGGCTTGTTTTCCACCATAAGCGTTAAGAAAAGGGCCTCTTTTCACTTGCAATACCTGCGGCTTTTTCTCAAACTCAATCCGACCATTGATGCGCTGATTTTGGCGTAGCTTTGCACCTGTGTTACTTGCCACTTTTGCACGCACAACGATCTGGTTCTGATCAATTTCAGGTGAAACAGAGCTGATCTTCCCGTCTAGCAACTGACCCGCTAACGTCAATTCCACATTGAGCCCAATACCCAAGTCATCAGCGTAAAACTCAGGTACGTGAAGTTCCGCTTCGTATTCAGATAAATCCACTATGGTCATAAGCGCTTGCGCATCTGACACCGCTTCTTTTTGCTGTACTAGCCAGTTACCGACAACGCCGGACACGGGTGCTTGAACCTCTAAAGCACGCTTTCTTCGTTTTAGTTCATCTAGGATTTGTTTTTGGCGTTTTACAGCAAAATCTCTGGTTTTCGCTTCAAAAGTTAATCGCTTTTTTGCCAGCTCAACACGTTTTTGAGCATGTTGGTGCATCAAATCAGCTTCGAGCAATGTATCTTTGCTTCGTGCATAATCTAACTGACTAATCACTTGCTTCTCATAAGACTCTTGCGAACGGAGTTGCTCCCGCTTTGCGGCGTTTAAGCGCACAGTGGCTTCATCTAAACTGCGCTCTAAATCCAATTGAGCTTCATCATCAGCCAGTAGCCCTCTATCGGCTTCAAGCTTGAGCTGCGCCAATAAAGACATTTGCTGTTCAATCAAAGCATCTAATTCAGGGCTCTCAATACGAGCAATCAGTGCGTTTTTATCCACTGAATCCCCCGGCTTAGCGAGCAATGTTACTTGACCCGGTTCTGGGCTATATATTTGCGGAGCGTTGGCAGCCACTAAGCGCCCTGATACGGAAACATCGCGAATTAAATCTTGTCGTACTACTTTTGCGGTCAGGAGCTGTTCATAGGACACTGTTTTAATTCCTGCATACCACTGGCTAATTGCAGGAATAGAAACAACGGTCATAACGGTCATCAGTAAAGCGATTAACGCATACTTCACCTTACCTTTGGATTTATCTGGCGTAATCAATTCATCTTGAGACTGCGTTCCATCTATCATAGTTTTCACCTTTTGACATTCTATGCATAGATAAAAGCGAAGACAGTGCCAACATTCAATAAATTTTAAATTATTGATAATAATAACATTTTTATATTTTCTATTTTATTCTGTGTCCGAACGGACACTTCAAATGTCCAAACGTGTCACAAAAGTACGGGGCTGGACACACCTCTGGACACCATTTTAGACACTTGGCAGATTGAGTATGAATGCTTCTGCACTCTTTACTTCTCAATGGCATGGTTAAAAGAAAAGCAGGGGGAAATATCGCAATGTTTTATCATCAATCTACACAAATCAATTTTAAAAGTACAACTAAGTGCGACTTTCCCTCAATCCTCTATAAAACAATAAAAATCAAAACTTTACACTGTAAAAGACAATTTCAGATAAAACCAAAAATGTAAAGTTTTGCAATAAAAAAGCAATACCCGTTTAAAAAATCATGATCTTATTTTAAAACTTCGCCGTATTGCCGGAAAATTAACCACTCCAACGGAGATGATCGTGAATATTATTGCTAAACTCGCATTCGCCGCTGCAATGACGACACTCGCAGCCTGCTCTGATGATAACGACCCCGTTATCACGCCAGCCCCAGAAAAACCAGAAAACTCTGTGTATGACGCAGCCAAAGCTGCGGGATCATTCACTACGCTGGTTGCAGCTTTGGACGCAACGGGATTGGACGCAACGCTAGATAATACGAACAACAAATTTACCGTGTTTGCACCAACTGACGCAGCGTTTGAAATACTAGGCGCAGAGACCATAAACGGTTTACTGGCTGACACCGATACGCTCAGCGGCATTTTGACGTACCATGTCCTAAGCTCAGAGGTGAATGCAGAAACGGCGCTGTCACTTGCAGGGCAAACTGCCGAAACGGTTAATGGCGCTAAAATCGCGCTGTCGCTGTCTGGCGAGAGCTTGTTGATTAACACCGCGACCGTCACACAAACAGACATCATAACCGATAACGGCATCATTCATGTCATCGATGCGGTGTTGATGCCACCAGTCCAAACAACCTCTACTCAAAACATTGCCGAAGTCGCAACCGCTGCAGGGTCATTCAGCACTTTACTCAAGGCAGCTGAAACCGCAGGTCTCAGCAGTGCACTAACCGGTGCGGGCCCACTTACCGTGTTTGCGCCTACCGATGCTGCATTTGCCGCACTGGGTACTGACACCATTAACACTTTGCTTGCCAACCCTGATGTACTCGGTGATATTTTGAAACAACACATTGTTTCTGGCAACGTGGACTCGGTCACTGCGATGTCGCTCAATGGCAAAAATGCCACAACCCTGCTTAATAATCAGTTACCTGTCACAATAGATGCAACAAAAGACATGTTGAAATTTGCTGGCGTTACGGTGACTCAAACGGACATAGCTGCGTCTAACGGTATCATTCACGTCATCGACGCCGTCATTGTAGCCGATGTTACCGTTCCAGAATCTTTAGGTCTGATCCCGCAAGTTGCTCAGAGTGCAGGGTCGTTCAACACCCTAATTAGCTTGCTCAGTGCAACAGGGCTAGACCAAACGCTTTCAGATCCGACGACTAAATTCACGGTGTTTGCGCCAACCGACGCAGCATTTGCTGCTCTAGGCCAAACCACTCTTGACGCGCTAGCGGCGGATACGCAGATGCTGTCAGATATCCTCTTGTACCACGTCGTTTCGGGACAAAGCATCATGTCTGACGCCGCTGCTGCGGTCGCTTCATCTGACAGTAATATGGTATCAATGGCCAACTCTGACAGCGCCGCACTGAGTATGGTTGATAGCAAGCTGTTTATCGATGACGCGGTCATTAGAACTGCAAACGTCAACGCCGATAATGGTGTGATACACGTACTAGATAAAGTGATCATGCCACCTGTGGAGAAAACAGACACCGCAAAAACAATTGTCGATGTGGCAGTAGAAACAGAGTCATTATCCACATTAGTATCCGCTTTAACGGCTGCAAATTTAGTCACGACACTATCTGATACTAGCAAGAAATTTACCGTATTCGCCCCAACTAATCGCGCCTTTGAAAAAATACCGACAGCGACACTGAATGCGTTGTTAGCCGATGTCCCCGCGCTGACTCAAGTGCTTACTCAACATGTCTTAGGACTTGAAGCGCCAGCAATGACGGCTTTAAAGCTCAACGGAAAACAAGTAGAAACGCTTGCTGCCAACATGCTAGATATTAATGTGGTTGACTTTGCTGGTACTGCTAATACCGATGCCGATGCGGTAGCATATAGTGCGGCCACACAAACGCTCATTGCCGGCAACGCCCTAGCCAAAGCCGGCTTTACCCTGTATGTGTTTGACAACGATCTTACTTTTTCTCAAAGCCAATGTAACGATGCTTGCGCGGCGAGTTGGCCACCGGTTATTGCAACAGCAGAACACATCTCGAATATCCCTGGTTTGTCACTCATGTCAAGGCTAGACGGTTCAATGCAAGCAGCCTATTTAGGAAGGCCATTGTATATGTTCAGCGGTGACACCGAGGCAGGCCAAAACACAGGGAATGGCGTCAACAATGTTTGGTGGCAAGTATCTTTGCCTACGTCTGGTTTGCAAATAGAAGGAAGCAATGTCACACAAAAAGACATTTATACTGCAAATGGCGTCGTACACCTGATCGATACCGTGATAACGACGGTTGATTAACATTTATTTCCCACCGACTTTGGGTATGGCGGTGAGCCATACCCTTTTTGTCCCATCAAGCAGGTTGAACGTTTTTTAATTCAGAGGCGTATCTCTGATAAAACAACTCACATGCACCAACCAAGGCAGCATGAGGGAGCGAACTAATACATATTTTCAGCTCTTCGCACTGTTCAATCTGAGCAAAACGAGCGTGCATCGCCGATCCAAATAGATGATAGGCGTTAGAAACCGACCCACCTAACACAATTAAATCTGGGTCATAGGCAAGTTGCATATGAGCGATTGCCACGCCTAAGTGATTGCCCAATTGTTCGAAAAGGTTAAGTGCGTTTTGGTTACCTATCAGTGCCAACTCATATTCTTTCGCGCCATCCGTACCTAAGTTACGAAAAAACTGGCCACTGCAATAATCCTCGAGTGTCTTTTTCAAATAAGGGGCACTGCCAAACTCTCCTGCAAGTCCATTTCGCCCTTCGTGTAACTTGCCTGAAATAACCACTCCCGCGCCAAGCCCAGTTCCGAGGCAAACACCTAAAATCGTTTGGCATGGTAGACCTTTGTCAAAGTGCGCACCAAACTTATATTCACCATATACAAAGCAATTAACATCATTGTGTATCATCACAGGCATCTGAAACCGTGCTCTCAAAATACCCGCTAAATTGATATTTCGCCAGTTTGGAATATTCGTCACTTCAAAGACATAACCAGAATCACTATCAACCACACCAGGAATACCAATGGCAATGCCTACACACTCGTCTGATATTATTCGGTCTATCAAATCAATTATGTAGCGATTCATCTCGCTTTTAGTAGCGCAAGCAGGTACTGGATAACGCTTAACATTTTCTACAGTACCTTGAAAAGCCAATCCACACAGCGCCTTGGTACCACCTAAATCAATACAAACAATTTTACCTGTCATCAATTATGCTTCCTGCTCCGACGGTTTTTTACTAAACAAACGTATCGTGTGATTGTTTACAATTGGTTGAGCCACAACGGCGACATACAAAATGTACCCTGTCGGTATCAAAAGCGTGAATAGAGCCATTTGCAACGAGCCGAAAACTTCCGCAAACAAACCTATAATTGGAGATGCAAATGCCCCACCGATGATGCCTGTACATAAAATGCCAGCGATTGCGCCATGTCCCTTATCAAAAGAGTTTAGTGCTAAAGAAAACAGCCCAGACCACAAAATTGAGAGGAAAAAGCCCGTAATCGGAAACGCGATAACTGCAAGTTCGGCAGTACCTGTTATGGCTAACAATAAGCTCACCACTGCGCCGACGCAAAACCAAGATAATAACTTTCTTACGTCGTACAGTTTCATAAGCGCCAAACCGAAAAAACACCCCACAGTGAGCATCATCCAAAACTCACTTACAACTGTTGCACCCACGAGCTTTGTATCAAGCCCATGTGTTTGATGTAAAAAAACACCTATAGAGTTTGCGATGCCTTGCTCCAAAGCGACATATGCTGCAATCGCAAAAAAGAACTTAACCACGGTGGTGTTCCTAAATAGTGCTACACATTCTCGCCAAGTGAACCGAGGTTGCTCTGTACTTGCATGCGTTTTCTCTAGTTGAGTTGCAGCAACCCAAATCAACATCACAAAACTCATCAGTGCGAAAAGCCAGTACATACTCAGCCAACTCATGGTCTCTGGTACTATTTTACCGAGCAGGGTGCTTTCGTTTTCTGCCAAGTTAGAAAGGCTAAGATACACAACAGGTGATAAAGTGGCGCCCGCACCAAACATGAGTTGAGCCACCACAGACAGCAGAGCAAAGTGTTGACTGCCACCACAACGTCGCAACAATGGGTTAATAGAAACCTGTAATAGTGCCATCGCGCTACCGATTAAAAATAGTGCGATCATCGCAAGTTCGAAAGATGGGAAAATAGCAAATAACAGTGCGCCAAAAGCGGAAAGAGTAAACGCTAACAAAATGACAATTTTTTCATTTGTGCGCTGAACAAGAAGTCCTGCTGGTATAGACATCACACCATAAGCTGCAAAAAATGCAAATGGGAAAAACCCAGCTAGCGCTAATCCAATATCGAAACTTTGGATTAACTCAGGAAAAATTGGACCAAGAATGTTTGTAAAAAAGGAAATCACAAAGAAAGTTGCGAGTACCATGCCCACAGCAGGTAAATTCTTTTTCATTTATAGCACCTTATTTTAATAAAAAGGTGATGGCAAAAATAGGATCTGTTTGTTGGCAGACAAATGATCCAAGGGGAATCCGCCATCACCTTAACTCGTCAAATAAGGCTAGTTTGCCGCTAAATAGCATGACTTTGCGGCACTTTTCAATCCTTTATCAATACAATTCAAGCTCACGAGTAAACTCGCTAAGGGTCTATAACTTAGTACTAAAACGTGTACAAAGAAAAGCGTGTAATAAACTAAGACTATTTAAGAGAGATCAAATAACTACAGCTTAACGTCTGTGCTTTTTTAAGCATAGCGTCTGAATTTACTACTTTGAGGAGTGCTTCAAATACTACGTTTATCGACGTGAATTTAGTTCATATATCCACGCAAAAGAGAATCATTCTAACGCCAAATTATTCCAAAATAAAACACAAAGTGTAATTTTATAGTATTCAAAAAGTAGGGCTAATTTTGCGGGTGATCATTTGTCAGCGGTGTTTATGGGTTTTAGTACAGGTGATTATATAAAGCTAGCCGATATGCGCTCGCATAATCAAACAGCATGCTCGAATGATTAATGTAGGAATTAATACTTTAGGAATAGCAACAATACGTCAAATGCACCAAGAAAAAGAAAGGCCACACAAGGCCTTTCTTTTTCTTGACATATACTTAGTTTACCAGCGTCCACGAACACCAAATGTTAAACGTCGCTCATAAATATTTTGCGCCATGCGATTATCTTTCCACTGCGCATATTGAGATTCATACTCCTCAGTTAAGTTACTGCCAGACATATACACAGTGAAATGATCAGTCACATCATAACTAGCAGACAGATCAATATAGGTCGTTGGCTCTGTCCAAACACCTATATCGTTCATACCGCCCGGAGTTGAGATGACATGCAAGCGCTTAGACCGGTAATTTGCCGCCAATCTGAATTGAAAACCATCTCGCTCATACCAAAGCACAGCATTACCTGATTCTTTTGAATTATCAACAAGTGGCATTGATTCACCGCCAAACCCTGTTTTTCCACTTTCACTCTCTGAGTAAGTGTAGTTAAACGCAGTACCAAACCCACTCCAGAAACCGGGCAAAAAGTCAAAAGCTTGTTGGTAGCTCAGCTCAGCACCTTTCATTGTGCCGCCATTACCATTCACTTGGCCTCTTACCGTTACGTTTCTACGTAGCACCCCATCAGCGTCTTCAACTGGAATTTGCCACTGCGCTGACTCGATAAACGACTCTAGATCAATGTTAAAAACAGCCGCACTCAACAGCCCACTCGGTGAAAAGTACCACTCGAGTGTCACATCTGTATTTTCCGCGCGCCATGGTTCGAGATCTGGATTGCCTTGCATTGTAGCATTGGTTGCTATCAGCAAATCTGGGCTTATACCTTCTGATGCAGCCAGCTCGTCACCCGCACGCGCTCGGCTGATTGTTAACCCACCAGCTAGCTCCTTCAAATCAAGACGGGTCATAGTCTTACCCCAAGATGCGCGTAAGATTAAGTCCTCTCGCAGGTTAAACGCCACATTGACAGACGGTAAAAAGTCATTAAAAGAACGATTTGAAATGATATCACCATCGTCCTCAGCCACTTCTGCTGGACAATTACTGCAAATTGAAGCGCCGACTTGATTTTGTAAGATATCTAGCTCTGTTTTAATGTACTGAAAGCCTGCATTAGCACGATAAAAATCATTCGAAAAATCTGCTCGCCAGTAAACAGACTGTGTTTTCTCCTCAACCGTATAAGAACTGCCCGGTACGCCACCTCTAATATTGTTTGGATACAGACTATTTTGGAAAGCAAAAGGGTCGTCTAACTGACGGGGGTCAACGAAGTAGTACTCCCCTAAATTAACGGGACCAAAATCATTATTTGTTTTAACCCAGCCTTGGGGCAAACCACTAAAATTGAACGGGGTGTCTGCACCCATAGTAATATCACCTGCCGACGCACTGGGAGTGCCACCGCTACCATCGGTATCAAATGCAGCCAGACCTTGGTCTTTCCACATGACGTTGACACTGCCTTCTCCAACAGGATTAGAAAAAGGAGCCAACAAGACATATTGATTTCGCGTAACATCTCGCTGACTAGCCCTGATCCCAAAAGTCATTTTCTCCAGATGTCCAAGGTCAAAAACATATTCACCATCAAATCGTAAAATATCTAGATTTGCCTCTTCGTCGTAATTGTTTTCTGAATACGTCGATACAATGGCATAGCGATCGATATTTGAGCCAAACACCTCTCCTTGCACCACCCCTGGCACTGATAATGTCGGATGTTTACCTGTGAAATTTAATCTCATAGGTATTGGATCCGGACCATAACCATTGGGGTTTACAGCTGTGGGGCCTGTACCATCATTTCTTTTAAGACCATGGGCAAGACCATTTGTCATATAGCCCTGTGCCACATTTTCAGTATGACTGCGCTCTGCATCTGCGGTAATAAATCTTGCTTTACCCGAGAAATTGCCGTCACCTTTGTACTCTAACTCAAAATTAAAATTCGTCGACTCTCTTTGATTGGTTTGGCTCTCGGAGTGTGATACCACACGTGGAGAGTGCAGCGTAATGTCTTGCGCGGTAAAGAGGTTATGCCCGTTTGATAGCTTACCGCGATTGATTGGATCATGCTGTTCTTGCCAATCCCAATGTCCGCCCCAAGCATTGTCAGCGGTTATGCCCATTTGTCTGTCAGCATCATCCATGTCGGTATAAAAAACATCGCTGCTAAGCACCCAGTTATCGCTCAGTTGAGCCTGAAAGCTGACTGTAGCCCCTGTCCGCTCTCGCTCTGTGAAACGGTTCATAATGCCGTAGTTGACGTAGGTGAATTCGGCGTCGTCAAAGTCGCCATCGCCTGTCATGTCGGTTTTAGGACAAAACCAACACTCTGCGCCCTCATCATTTTCATATGGCGCATAAGCCCAGCCATCATTGAGGGTACCGAGCCGATAGTTGGCCAGATTCACTTCGTCATAGGAAACTGTCGCTAAAATAGCGAAACGCGCCCCATTGTACCCTGCTGAAACCATGAATTTAGGGTCGGACTCTTCCGAATAAGACCCTGATGACACTTCCGCCAGCGCCGCACCACTAAAGCCTTCTTCCAAATCAAATGGATTTCGGGTCAATAAATCAACAGTACCTGAAATCCCGCCTGCTAACGTGTCTGAAGTAGGTGATTTCATTACATTCATCGCACCAACTAGGCTAGAAGGAATATCTGTAAAATCAGGCTGAACCGTTGAAATGGAGCCAGCACTTAAAAACTGTTCACCATTGAGTAATGTAGTGACCTGAGGCATCCCACGTACATTAATCGTGGAGCCCTCACCCGCGTTTCGGCGAATTTGGATCCCTGGAACACGCTGCAAAGAGTCGGCAATTGTGATATCGGGTAATTTGCCGATGTCTTCTGCTGTAATAGAGTCAACGACCCCATCTGCAAAACGTTTGGTGTTTAGGCTTTTTTCCGTTGAAGCTCGGATCCCTCTCACCTCAATCACTTCAACTTGCTCTTGCTGAGCGCCTACCGACTCCGCCAAAGTGCCAGTTGACCATACACCCGCTAAAACAGCGCACGCCAAGGGGGACAATTTAAATGGGGACAATCTATGTTTCATCATTATTCTCTCTGATTATTTTTATATCTGTTTTCGAAAAGAAAATTAGAGAAAGACCATACGACTTAAGACTTAGTAACCACATTTATCTGCCGCTGTAATGAGCAACCAGACTGAAACCCTTTTCAGAAAAAGCGCTACCAAAAATTAACAACTCTAATTTCATCCGTTACTTATTTGAGCAGCCTGAGCGACAAGGTGTTTGCAATTTCTATCTCATGTAGGTACAAATCTATCAAGTAACAGCGTTGTCATTGGTTGCAAGGAGAGGTTTGAGAACAAAGTTGGTTAGTACCAAAATCAATTTGAATAATATTACTTCGCCATCTAAATATGATGAAAACTTTAACTATATGTAACCGTTTTATCCGAGTTAGAAACAAGTAGAAACCATTGCATTATTAATAAAAAACGAAAAAGTCGTTAAATTGAACCTTGAATCGGTTGCCGTTATAAAGATAAAAATAATTAAGGATAATATTATGAAAGCGATGTGTGAAAAGGTAATTCCATCATCCAACTGTTCATGGCGATACTGCTTGTATCAACTTAATGAAATACCATTTAATTGGCACTATCACCCAGAGTACGAAATTTGCTTAACCCTGAATAGTCAGGGCGTGTGCCATATTGGCGACTATATCGCACCATTTGGTGACTATGACTTGGTTTTACTTGGTCCCGAACTGCCTCATACATGGCAGTCAAAGCCAAATATAGATGGTAGTACACAACAAGTTCATGTTGCCCAGATCCCTGCCCTTTGGCTAGAGCAACAATTAAGGCTCAACCGAGAGCTAGATAGTCTGCGTTCTTTGCTTTATGAAGCGAAGTGCGGCTTAAAATTTGATACTTACGTCGCCAAACAAGCTGAATTGCAATTTATCCAAATGGGCAATGCAACCCCGCTTGAACGCTATGTCTTATTGTTCAACTTACTCAACCTGATGGCCTGTAATACCTATCAAACGCTATCAAGTATGGAGTTTAATTTTTCGAACCAACAGGACCCCGCAAAAGACAAGTTTGATAGAGTGATCAACTTCATCTATGAGAATTATACGGAACACCTGAGCGCAGATATTTTGGCTGAACAGGCACATATGAGTACCAACCACTTCCATCGATTTTTTAAAAAACGCACAGAAAAAACCGTTACAGAGTTTATTAATCAGCTACGCATTGCTAAAGCATGCAAGTTACTTATTAACTCCCAAGCACCTATCACAGTGATAAGTGATCAGTGTGGGTTCAACAACTTATCTAATTTTAACCGCCGGTTTTTGGCCTTAAAGTCGTGTACTCCAAGTCAGTTTCGAGCACGCGTCCAACACAAAGCATTGATTTAATTTGTATTAGTGTTTTAGTGGACTGACGCATAATACGAAGTTCTCAATTCAGCATTCAGTCAGATATATGTTTATAGTATGCATGCAACAATAATAACCAAACAGGTACATCATGCGCTCATCACTCAATTTATTTTTCTGCAGTCTTCTTTTAACGACAACGGCCCCTTTATTAGCACAGCAAGGCTGTCAAAAAGATGAGCGCTGCACCATGGTCGTTTACAGTGAACAATCTGATACATGGAAAATCATTAATAAAGCGCGTGCGCAGCGCGCATTTAGTCCATTTTCAACTTATAAAATCCCAAATACCCTAATTTTATTGGAGCAAGGTAAAGTCGATACGACGTCAACGTACCAAGTGGATACAGCACAATATAAACCCGAAAAATGGTGGCCAAAAACATGGTTAAGTGATGATATTCGCCTCAAAGATGCTTTTCACAATTCAGCCTTACCTCTTTATCAAAGCTGGACTAATACTTTGACAAAGTCGCAAATACAAGCGCATTTGGACAAATTTAGCTACGGAAATAAAGATATCAACGGACCACTAGATGCCTTTTGGTTGAATTCAAGCCTACAGCTTTCGGCAATCGAGCAAATAGACTTTTTACGTCGATTAGACGACAAATCACTGGGCCTCAGTGAAAAGACTTATCAGACCTTCGAATCGATATTTTTAAAAGAAAGTACTCCAGAGTACAAACTCTACGCTAAAACAGGTACTGGACCAATCGCGAGAAAAACCTATGTTGGTTGGTATGTAGGCAAGGTTGAAAATGCGCAAGGCACGCATTACTTTGCATTTAATATGTATGCGCCAACTTTTAGAGAAATGGTGAAGGTTCGAGTCAAAAAGGCCCAAGCAACACTTGAACAATTAGACATACTTTAGAGTGTAAGTGAGTGGGCATTTAGTTGTGCCCACTCTTTTTTCAGCCCATTATACAAGCTTGCGCAATAAGCCCTGAGTATTTTGACGCATGGTACTAGATACCATAAAGTAACCAATTGCGGCAACAAAGCCCGCACCGCTTAGCGGTCCCAATGCCCAAATATAAGGGTGTAGCTTTCCTTCAACATCAAAGAGCTCGCGCTGAATGATCACCAAGGTAATATCACTTACCAGTGCAGCGACGAACCCCGCTAATGCGCCTAGCAATAAGAACTCATATAATGTTGCCAATTTAATCAAGCGTCCTCTCGCACCTAGCGTGCGCAGTATTACGATTTCTTGCATACGCTCTGCAAGGCTCGCTTGTACCTGAGAGATCAATACCAAAGCACCACTGGTCAATACAATTGCCAGCACAAAGCTAATAGCCAGTGAAACTTGCGCTATCATAGATTGTGCTTGCTCAAGTTGGCTTTTGATATCAATCATGCTTATTGTCGGGTGGGCTTTTAACAATTCACTCACCGACCTAGCATCTTCTATCGCAAATTTGGCAGCTGTAAAATAAGTGACAGGGAATTTTCCTGCTACAACGGGGTTGAAAATCATCACGAAGTTGGGTTTCAGCGAACCCCAGTCAACACTGCGAATACTCGTCACTTTAGCATCGAAAGTACGCTCATTAACCAAGTAAGTCAGTGTGTCACCCACTTTAATGTCAACCCGCTCAGCTAATCCTTTAGAAACTGACACTTCAAGCTCTGTGCTATCAGGGTTAAACCATTGTCCATCTATCACTTCATTGCTAGACGGTAACTCAGTCATCCAAGTAAGGTTGAGCTCCCTGCCAACCCCTTCTCTGGCTTCCTCATCTTGCTCTTCTCCTTCTTGTTTCGACGTTCTACGCGCGAATGTTTCACCATTCAAGCCATTGGCACGACCACGGAAAATTGGAAAAATATCCTCATGGACAATCTTATGCTCTGCAAAGAAAGACTCAATATCTGCCACTTCAGATTCATTGATATTAATTAAAAATGCATTAGGTGCGTCTTCAGGCACTTGCATTTGCCAATCAGATATAAGGTCATTTTTTAAAACAAATAGGAACAGCATCAGCTTAATTGCCAGTGCAAAGCTGATCAACTGTACCGCATTTGCATTTGCGCGTTTTTGTAACGTAGCGATAGCCAATGACCAGCTGCTACCTGGGCTTAACCCGAGTTTTCTGCCTGCACTAAAGAACAGCCGAGATAGGCCAAATAAAACCAGCATTAAAGCCGCTGTACCACCAAATAAAAGTAACGTTGTTTTCAGCTCACCACTGAACAACCACATCAATGAAAAAATGGTCAGTACAGAAAGCCCCATATGTACTTTGCTTATCGCTAACTTATCGCCTAAATTGCGACGTAATACACGCAGAGGTGGTATATCAAATAGATCAAGAAGCGGCTTCAAAGAAAACATCAGAGCACAAACAACTCCGATTGAAATGGCCAAGATCCATGGTTTCAATCCTGCTTGCGGAAGTTGCGCGTTCATAAAACTCGCCAAGTAGTCCGTTGCAACAGACTGCAAAATAAAGCCGATTATCAAACCAATCGCCAAAGAAAACAGTGTAACCAGAGACAGGTGAAGCAAAAATATATTGCGTATTGTGTACCGGCTTCCTCCCAGCGTTTTCATCATGGCCACAGGGTCATATTGACGCTCACAGTAGCGCTTTGCGGACACAGCCATTGCCACCGCAGCCAGCATGATCCCAAACAACCCGGCCAGCAGTAGGAAGCTTTCTGAGCGAGCTAAGTTTTCACCGAGCGGAGACTGCCTGTCTTTAATGCCCTGCCAGTTTTGATTTTCTCTTAGCTGTGGTTTGAGCCACCCGTAGTAGTCCGTCAGTGCCTGCTCGCTACCAGCAAATAACATACGATAGAAAACACGACTTCCTGGTTGCACAGCTTGGGTCGTTGCAATGTCTTCGTAATTTAATAGCACGCGCTTGTTACCCGCCAACGAGAAAAATGGCGCATCTGGCTCACTCACTAAGATTTTACTTGCTCGAAAAACGCCAGCACCAATTTCAACTTCGTCTCCCACTGACAACCCAAGGCTGTAAAACAACCCTTCGCTGATCCAAACCTCCCCTAACTTAGGTACACCTTGTACTTCATACTCAGATGCCAAAAAATCATCTTTTAACGTAACTTTGCCACGCAAAGGGTAACCCTGCGAAACAGCTTTAATTGACCCTAAAACCAATTCATCATTGGCAAATAACATCGAGTCAAAAAACATTTGCTGTGCGGTATTTAGTCCGACACTCTTGGCTTCTTCTAAAAATGCAAGATCGATTGGGTGATTACTTGCCAGTCGCCTATCAGCCGCAATAAAGTCCGCCGATTTTTGTTCGATGTTCAGCCTGATCCGCTCCGTCACAGAGGACAAACTGAACACGGTTAGAACCGCAAGTGCGATAGCAGCAAAAATAATTGTTAACTCTCCTCGGCGCAACTCGCGCCAAAAGAGAGTGAGCGCCAACTTAAACCACATATGCTTTAGCTCCCTCTCCTTCACGGATCTTTTCCAGCTGACCCCCTTCGATATGAATAATGCGATCACATTGCTTTGCTAGCGCTTCATCGTGCGTAACTAAAATAAGTGTCGTCCCATTTTGTTTGTTTAAGTCGAAAAGCAACTTTTCAATCAAATGACCATTTTTGCTATCAAGGTTGGCTGACGGTTCATCAGCAAACAAAATTTTTGGTGACCCAATAAAGGCTCTAGCGATCGCTACACGCTGCTGCTCCCCCCCTGACAACTGTGACGGGTAATGGCCTATGCGATGTGATAAACCTACTTTTTCGAGCAGCGACATGGCTTGTTCTTTTGCGGACTGATCTCCCGCTAATTCAGCGGGTAACATTACATTTTCCAATGCTGTTAGGCTTTGTACGAGCATAAAAGACTGAAATACAAAGCCAACTTTTTGAGCTCGTAACCTCGCTCGCTCTTCTTCATCTAGCTTGTGAAGTGCCTCACCATCTAGGAATACCTCGCCCGCAGAGCCGGTATCTAGACCAGCGAGTAAGCTGAGTAAGGTTGACTTACCGGAACCAGACGTACCAACAACGGCCACAGACTCACCCGACTTGACAGTGAAATTTATATCGCTAAGGATATCTAAGTCACCTTCAAAGGTACTTACTGTCTTATTAAGTCCTTTGACCTGAATAATATTTAACTGAGAAAGTACTGACATGATTCGAATTTTCCTAAAACTTGTGGTGTTACTCGCCTGCCTTTACCAACCAATTGCTGCGTATGCAAGCGAGACTAAAATTATGATCATAGGTGATAGCTTAAGTGCGGGCTACGGACTTAAACAAGACCAAGACTGGGTTAATTTGTTACAAAATAAGTACGTTGCAGAAAAAAAATCGATCTTACTTATCAACATGAGCGTCTCTGGCCAAACTACCGATAATGCACTGCTGAATATCGACGCGCAACTCAAAGCACACAAGCCAAGCCATGTTTTAATCGAATTAGGTGGTAACGATGGGATCCGCGGCTTTCCGATTAAGCTGATCCGTTCTCACCTCACTCAATTAGTGGAAAAAAGTAAAAACAGCGGTGCAGAAGTCGCGTTAATGGAAATTCAAATACCCCCTAACCTTGGACCACGTTACACAAACATGTTTACCAATAACTATCAAAAAGTAGCGAAAGCGACGGGTGCACATCTAATGGACTACTTTATGGTGCCAGTGGCGGTAGATAAAACCCTGATGCAAAATGACAACTTACACCCTAATGAAAAAGCTCAGCCAATCATTCGTGACTTTATGGCTGAACAGTTCAATCAATGGCTCAATTAATTTAAATCGGATGGCTTATCAGATTTGGGGGCGCCTTGCGAGGCGCAATTCAAATCTGTCTAAGCAAAAGAGTCATGCAGCCTAACGACACTGAGAAGGACAAGTGATCATAAATTGAGTGCCAGCTTCGCTCGTGTCGTAATCAAGCGTAATATCCAGCCTCTGACACAGGCGATGAACTATCGAGAGTCCCATCCCTAAGCCTTCACTGCGAACTCCTTTGATACCAGAATCAAATAGCTGCGATCGAATCTCTTTTGGAATACCTGGCCCAGTATCTTCTATACTTAACACCCCAGCTTTAAATCGCACACACACTTGGCCTGTCTGTATATGAACAAAAGCATTACCAATTAGGTTACTCAACAGTAAGTTTAATGCACTTTCGCCGATGGCCATCGTCGCACTCGCTGGTACTTCAATCGTTATCTCAATATCTTTCTCTGCGATTTGCTCCGCTTGCTGCAATATACAGTTTTCAACAATGGGCAACAATTTCACTTCTTTTTGGGTGATTGTTTCTTCCCTAGCTAATGCCAGTAACGTTTCTACATTCTGGGCCATTTGTGCCTGAGCAGACATTGCACGGTTAACCAATTGTTGCTGCTTACTGGTTAATTCAGACTGATTTAGTAACGTCAATGCGCCTTGTGTGACTGCAATGGGTGTACGTAATTCATGGGACGCATCTCGAGTAAATGCCTGCTCCCTGTCTATAAAATGACGTATCCGGTCAAGCGCTTGCTCTAGTGTCTGAGCAAACTCACCAATTTCATCATTTACGAATTGTTTGGAAAAATTTTGAGGAAGCTTTTCCACCGGGGCCTCGGCAACGATGTCGACGAGTTTGTCTAGAGGCTTGAGTAGTTTTTTAGCCATTGCCAATGACAAATAAGCGAGGATCACGGCCACCACCAACACAACTGCCAAAGCAACCAATAAAAAGTTGAGCATGCCCACTTTAATTTTTCGCACCACTAAGTGTTCACTTACCTCTGCAAGTAGCACCCCTTGTTCCATTCTTACCATGTGGTAGTGTTTGCCATCCGCTGCGGCAAACTCCTTCGCACGCGGCTCTTCAGACAGGGAGTTCTTTATAAAATCAGGCAGTAAGGTTTCATTCTCAAGGTATTTTATAAACTCTAACCTAGGTACGGGCTGGTTTCCCGCTGCTAGTTGCTCCGTAACGTAAGATGCTTCATCTTTGAGCAAAAAGTTGAACAAATGGTCTTCGATTGTATAAGCGAACAAAAAGCAAACAAAGCCAAATAATACACTAATGAAAAGAGAAACACCTACAAAATAGGCAATAATTCGGGTACGTAACTGACGTGCTTTCATAAGGCTACTCAATATCTAAGGCAAGGCCAACACTGTGGATTGTTTTAATTACCGGCTCATCAAATGGTTTGTCAATCGACTTGCGCAACTGATAAACATGAGAGCGCAAAGCATCCGAATCTGTAGGTTCATCGCCCCATATCTTGTCACTGATCTCACTGCGACTCAGCGGCCTTGGGTGGTGCTCCATAAGAAGTTGTAGAATCTTAAATGGGATTGGTTGTAAAACAATAGGTTGACCTGCACGACTGACCTGTTGAGTCTGTAAATTGAGACTGATTAACTTTTTGTCTTCACCCAGCTTAAGCGTCCGTTCGCTGTGCAACATATGCCGCTTGGCAAGCGCTAAGCACCTTACTAAAAGCTCTTCTAATGCAAAAGGCTTGGTTAGGTAATCATCCGCGCCACAAGAAAACCCAACTAACTTATCATCCAAGGCATCTCTAGCTGTCAGCATGATAATTGGTATATGTCGATTTGCCTGCGCTCGGAGCAACTTACATACGGCTAACCCATCCATTTTAGGCAACATAATGTCTAGAATAATACAGTCATAGTAATGATTCAGCGCTAAATCAACGCCTTGCTCACCATCATAAGCAAAGTCCATTATCATACCAAACGGCTCAAAATACTCTGCAATATTACTGCTTATCTCTTGATTATCTTCAATAACTAATATTTTAAACTGTAACTCCGTTTCAGCATTGGGTGCTTTAGACTGAGACACTGCGCGCTCCGTGGTTATGTGTTTTGGCACAGCTTAACATGGCAAATCGTGAAACGATTGTGAAATAAAGGCAGAAACGAAGTGACATAGGAGCACGCATTTGTAATCTGTTGAGGGCATATTACAAAATTATGCTCAGGTGAAGTACTACAAGTTTGGCTAAAGAGTGAGCAACTTGCTTGCTCACCCGCGATACAAAGCACGACTAATGAATTTATTTATTTTTATTCTTATTTTTATAGAGCTTATGCGCTCTTTCCTCCCTCATAACCTAGGGTTTATTACGTTAACTTTCCTTTATTTAATAGAGTTTGGCTGAAAAACTTAGATAGCCATTTCAACAAGCTGGGCCTAGGATCCAATTGGACTTCCAGATTAAAGCTGTACCCTTTTTTGTAATGTGTTCTGATTACTTCACCCTCGAACTTATGCTTTGAAATACTACGACGAAGTTCCGACACAGCGCGATTAATCGCGTTGTTATCGACAAACTCTTGTTGCCAGATTTCTCGACACAATTCATCACGGCTGATAACGCGATCTCTGTGCTGAATAAAGTAAACTAACAGGTCATAGATCAAAGGTTCAACTTTTACCCTTTCACCACAAAATGTTAACGAACGTTTCCTTTTATTCAGTGCATAATGACCAAATACCGCAAAGGTAAAGTCAGTATTTTCTTTATCACTTAAACTCATGATCAACAATATACTTCCTTTATATATGACTTTAAAAGCAGGTATATTTTATCGTCCATACAGCCAATTTGGAACGAATTTAAGCGTAAATTCACATGACTTTTGTTAATAGCAATATATGACTAAATTGCCCATAAAAGAGACAAAAAACCTTAACAGTAAACCACAAGTAAACAGTATTTATACATAAAATACACATAAGCGAATAAAAATCCTACGCTTCATTTTAATAGATCACTCTTTATTTAGGTAAACATGACAGTGTTTAATTTAGGCCTTTTTCATGCACTTTAGTAAATTTCATGATGTCATAATTTTTTAATATTTTTGCGGGTGTGGACCAGCAAAACTGGCCCAACCTTTCTTTAAAGAGACGCAATGAAAGATTTAATTTGTTGGTTTTTTGGGTACAATTTAGCACTTTTATTTAGTACCTCTATCGCCCTGTCTCGTTGGTTTAACCGCACGTAAGCTTTCGCTAAAGTTAACTCCATTACCGGATGAGAAGTTTTGGTCAGAATATAAGATAAAAATCGAGCACTGGCATCCACTTGGAATTCTGTTTCAGCATGCCTAATTTGGAGTACACTCATCATAGCCAGCATGTTTAAATCATATTCCTGAGTAGAAGACTCATAATTTTTCTTGGCAAGCTCTGGATTTCGCAAGAACAATTCATAAAGTTTAACACTGGCATCATCTTGGTACTCTTTTCGCGGCAGTGTTTCGATACCCAGCTTTGCTACCACCGCTCTGGCGGTGTCGACTGTCGAAAATGGATTTTGACCGGTGATCAAGTTCCCATCGATCGTCACTTGATTGAGCATTAGGCCATCTTTTTCAAAACGAGCACCTCGTTCAATCAACTTATCCTCTAACAAAAACGCAAATTTATCTCGCCACTTTTTGCCAAATGCAGACTCTTCTTGGTTCGTGAAACCATTGACACGTTTGCCATCAACTAAATAATTTCCGTCACTTAACTTTACATCTACCAATGCAGCTGGACCATGGCACACCGCACCAACAACTCCCTTACTTTCATATACTTCAGCTATGATCTCCTGTAATGGTTGATGTTGGTATAGATCAAACATAGGACCTTTTCCACCAACAACAAAAACACCATCAAATTCACTGGCATCAATGCTGTTTAGGGTAAGTGTATTTTTAAGTGCTTTCATCGCCTGAGGGTCTTGCAAAAACGCTTGGTTATACTGCACGGTTTTTTCATATTGATCTGCAACAGGTTCTCCACCAGCAGGTGACGCCAAAGTCACTTCAATGCCGTGGCGGTTGAACACATGGTATGCTTTGCTCAACTCACCAAATTCATAGCCGGGCTGAATGAGTTTTTGTTGGTTATCTAACTTTCCATAGCTGCTTAACACCATCAAAACTTGAGGTGCTTCTTTGCCGATTGATGCGGTACTTACTAAAGCCGCGCAGGTTAGGGTAAGTAGCTTGTTCATAACATCTTCCTCTTGGTTGGGACCTCAAAGATACAAAGTTAGATGTGAAAGTGATGTGAAGTTTCTCGCAATGATACACAGGACATAAATTACATTTTTTCAACTAATAAGGCATGACCTATGAGCGCTAGGTAAACTGAAAATCTAGTTGTAGAATGAGAAAAGAAGACAAAAAGTATAAGAAAATTGGTTAATTAACTCCCCGAGATTACTTTACTTTTAATGTACTAAATTAAAATGGCAATTATTCAATGAAAAAAATAGGCGGAACTTTTAGAACAGCTGAAATTCCCTCGCAACTTTGGGATATATATCAAGCGGTTTATTTTTCGCCTTTTAATGCGGCGCACCACTATCTAAATGGCGCAATCATCAGCTTGTGGAATCCGCATGGAACACCTATGAATATGCAACAAAATAACTTTTTAGCGAAGAAACATATTTCACTAATTTCCCGACAAAATAAATCACTAAAATACTTATATGGCGGCAATGCAGACATGTCCTACAGAGAGTTGAGCGTCTCAATCGATGCTTCTTTAGCTAGGGCCCAAAAAATAGCCCTAAGGTGCCGCCAAAATGCTTTTTACTATGTACAGCAAGGCCAAATCACTTTATATAACAGCACTCAACTAGAACAACATTGCCAACTGAGTACACACTTTTTCTCGCGATTATGTCGTCCAACTTTACCTCAAAGTAATGGCGCAATTTGCCGTTAAACCACCTAGTAAACATCAAAGCTACATCATCACCTACGCGACCAATTGTGCATTTAACTCTTTTTGTCATAGGCGTGCCTTTACCCCCCTCGAACCAGAAACGGCGGTGCGCTTCGCAAAGTAGGCGAAGAGTCATGTCAGCGACGACGTCTTTCACCCATTACGGCTGGTGAAAGTATCTTTGTATCGCTGACTGATACGCCATTGCTAGCTTTTGTTTTGTGTTGCTATTTTTATTCGACTAACCATGGCCACGAGGACAAGTTATCACTACTAAAATACAAGCATTTTGATTCAGAATAATAAAATGACAAACCTTTCGTTAAATTGAAATAAGTATTGATACATCACTAAATGGCACTCCACAGTAGACCCGCGTTCAAAAGTGGCTTTTAAAGCCAATTACACAAATTATTGACTAAACTTAAGTGTAAATTGACAGCCATTTTTGCCTATGCAACTAAAAACTCGACTACCTCTTGTGCTGGCAATTGCAGCACTTTTGCCTATGCTAGTGATTTTTTTCATCGCCATGCTACATAGTGCAAAACAGGCTGAGGAAATGAGTATTCGCGCAGCACAATCAGAAGTGCTCAATGCCGCAGCTATTTTTGATAACTACTTTTCTCTTCGCAAATCTGAAGTTGCGACACTAGCCCGTCACACAGCGCTCCGATCGATGCAATTTTCGGATATTAAACCCATTTTATTGAGCGAAAAGCTCGCTCATCAAGACACATATGAGAAGTTTATTCTAGGCAGAACAGACGGCAGTTTTCACAACACGGAGGGCGGTAACCCTCATCAAAACATGCTCAGAACATTTGATGATAAAAACCCAAGTGCAAAACCCAAAACCATTGCCAAAAGAGATTATTGGCAATACACCATAAGTAATAACATAGAGCAATCGGCAAGAGTATACGTTTCTGAACCAATGATCTCCTATACAACCGGCGTAACTCAAGTTGTTGTTGCTGCATCTATTATTGATCCCGATAACCAAGTAGTCGGGTTACTTGGTGGCAGTATTCCTTGGATCGAAGTGGAACGCCTCGTGGCGCGTGCCAAAGCACATGTTTTGCAACAATTTGGAGAGCAAGCTAAATTCATGCTGGTTTCCAGCATGGGCACTTATATGTATCACTGGACCAAAGCAAAGAACATTCAATATAAACATGTAGATGGCCGCCATGTACTCAATGAAATAGGTGAAAAGGCCAGTACAGTATATCAAATCACGAGGGAGCGAGACCCCAAACTCAGAGACATTGGCGTTAAAATGATCGCGGGCTTTGAAGGGTATGGTCGATTTTACCTAGACGATAAATCCACTGCGTTTGCATTTTTTGCCCCTATCAAATCTGCAAATTATAGCCTTGCAGTCGTGCTGCCAGAGCAAGTCGTTTTTTCTTCGGTTTATGCCTTACAGGGTAAGTTACTTTGGATATTGGTTGTCGCAACCTTTGTCACTATGGGCATTGCTTGGTGGATTGCCTACCGCCTATATTACCCTATATCTAAACTCACCAACGCCGCGCAATCGCTCGCGCAAGGCCAGTATGATATTCACCTCAAGCCAAAAGGGAACGACGAAATTTCAGAACTGAGCCGCACGTTCGAGTCGATGCGCGATATGATTTCCAAACGTGAAAGTGATTTAGAGTATCGCGTTGAGAAACGGACTCAAGCGCTGGTCAAAGCTAAGCACCTAGCCGAGTTGGCAGCTTCAGCCAAAAGTCGTTTTCTAGCAAATATGAGTCATGAAATCCGCACACCCATGAACGGCATTTTAGGCACCATTCAATTACTTGAACAAGAACAAAACTTTAACAAAGAGCAGAAGCACTTGCTTAAGCTAGCAAGCATTTCAGGAAGTAACCTATTAACACTCATAAATGACATCCTTGATATATCGAAGCTAGAGCAAGGACAAATTAGGTTGTATGAAGAACCATTCAATTTACAGACAGCCGTTGACCACCTCATGCAATTGACACAGTCCAAAGTGGATTGTAAGCCCATTACAATGAGCAGCTACATTGACACTGATGTTCCCACCGAGTTAGTCAGTGACAAGCATCGCCTACAGCAAGTGCTACTAAATTTACTCAATAATGCCTATAAATTTACCGCTGAAGGCAAGATCACCTTACACATACGGGTGTACAAAGCAAACCCGCACTTTCTGCAATTTACCGTCAGCGATACGGGGGTTGGGATAGGTCAAGACAAGCAGACAAAGATTTTTGACCCGTTTTGTCAAGAGGATGACAGCACCACAAAACGTTTTGGCGGCACGGGACTTGGATTAAGTATCTGCAAACAATTGGTTTCACTCGCTGGTGGCGAAATAACGTGTGAATCGATTCACGGCAAAGGCGCTACTTTTTACTTTAATTGGCCATTTGCGCCATGCTGCCTGATCAATCAATCCAATGAAAAACCACGTAGTACACAGCTAGCTGGACATATCTTGTTGGCCGAAGACAATGCCATTAACCAAGTTGTGATCTGTACAATGCTTGAAAAACTGGGATTAAGTGTCGAACTTGCTACCGACGGTAGGCAAGTCTTAGAAAAAGTTGCCCAGTCGAATTTTGACTTAATTCTAATGGATATTCACATGCCCAACATGGATGGCATACAGGCAACCAAAAGGCTGAGACTTCAGCCTGAGTGTTACAAGCTCATCATCATTGCGATCACAGCAAACGTCTTTTTGGAAGATATCGCTACTTACTACAGCTCAGGTATGGACGACTTCATTGGCAAGCCTGTTGAAATAGCCAAATTAGAGTCGGTATTGAGCAAGTGGCTACGAGTAAAAGACAGCTAACCACACCGTCTCTTCATCAGGCTGC
Organism: Pseudoalteromonas luteoviolacea S2607; assembly: GCF_001625575.1. Classification (GTDB taxonomy): domain Bacteria; phylum Pseudomonadota; class Gammaproteobacteria; order Enterobacterales; family Alteromonadaceae; genus Pseudoalteromonas; species Pseudoalteromonas luteoviolacea_E. Next base: position 67,808 of record NZ_AUXV01000019.1, on the reverse strand, counting down.
GTCCAACTGACTTTGTGCTTACAGTGCGCAGGAATATTAATATGTTCTCCTGCAAGTAGCCTTACAACTTGGCCATTTTCAAAAGTGAGTTCCCCCGCCCCTTTAAGCACCATCACCCACTCATGCTGCGCTTGATCATACCACCCTTCATCTGGTGAAGTGTGACCTCTTGAAACAATTCGTTCAATTTTTACATCATCATTTCCTGCAATAACTTCAAAAAACTCGTCATTTAAATTGACCGGAATTGCTTGCAATAGGTTGTGTTTATCTAGATGCATTAAAAGCCTCATGTGCAGCACGAATCGTGTATCTAGTCAGTAGGAGTGCGCATTGAAAAGTTTGGTGGAGCTAGGCGGGATCGAACCGCCGACCTCTTGCATGCCATGCAAGCGCTCTCCCAGCTGAGCTATAGCCCCAAAAAACACATTGATTTTATTATACCTTTTAGATTTGTAAAGTCGTTTTTGCTGGTTTTTAGAACAAGTGGTAGCGATCCTGCTCGTCAATTCAACGGGTAACTTTTCAGCATTACCTTATCGCTACACACTTATGGGGTTTGGAGCATAGCTCATACCTTAATTAGCGAGTTGCTTTAATGCGCTCTCTAAAGAAGCTTCGATCTCATCATTGGTTAGCTTTGCAGCTTCAACATCAAAATTATCAAAGAAGCTCGGAACAGATAGGCTAGCTTTTACATCAGCTGCGAAGTATGGTGCAGAATTCACCGCCGCACCCAGTACACTTTGTGCGCCACCTGGGCCTGGAGAAGTTGCCATCAATAGCATTGGCGTGTTCTGATAAACTTTCATATCAATACGAGAAGTCCAGTCAAAGATATTTTTATACGCCGCAGTATAAGATCCGTTATGCTCAGCAAACGAAATAAGAATGACATCAGCGGCTCCTATTTTGTCGTAAAATCTCTGCGCTTGATCTGGAATACCACTTTCACTTTCACGATCTGAACTGTAGATAGGCATTTCAAAATCGTTTAAGTCTAGAACTTCTATCTCCGCGTTTTCAATTTTTGATGCAGCATATTTTACCAACTGCTGGTTTATTGATTGACGACTGTTGCTTGCTGCAAATGCGAGTACTTTCATGATGCTCTCCAAATGTTCGGGTAATTAAGTCTATTTAGTGTCTCTCGACTTGATGACAAACAGTGTAGATTAAGTTTTAATAAACATTAATAGGGCAATTATAAAGTAACTATTTCCATATGAGTTATAATCTATTTGAAGGCATACAGGTCTTTGTTAAAGTCGTACAATGTAATAACTTCGCGTTAGCCGCTGAACAACTTGGACACTCCCCATCTCATGTCAGTAAGGTGATCAATCGCTTAGAAGCTAGGTTGGGCTTAAGATTACTTAATCGAACAACACGTACCTTGGCTTTGACGCCAGATGGCGAAGTTTATTTTCAACACTGCCAGCAATTGATCAATGATGCTCAGCAAACCCTTCAATTGCTGACTCATAGAGATGATAAGCCCAAAGGGGTACTTAAAATAAGTTGTCCCGTCGCTTTTAGCCTTGATTACTTACGCCCAGCAGTTGCGCAATACCTCCGCAAATACCCTAATGTCACAATTGAATGGGACATCAGTGATCGCTCAGTCGATGTTGTCGGGGATGGCTACGATTTAGCAATTCGGGCAACCGCCCAGCTTGAAGAATCGAGTTTAATCTGTAAGCGTATCTATCAGTGCCGAACACTGGTCGTTGCAAGTCCACAGTATATTGAGCAATACGGTAGGCCTTATCACCCGCGTGAACTCGCTAAGCATCACTGTATCTGCTATAGCAATTTAAAAAACCCTGAACGGTGGGAGTTCTCAGATCCACAAGGCAAATCATTTACTGTCGATGTGCGCAAGCGTATAAACTGCAACAATGGTCGAATGCAAGCCGCAATGGCCATTGATGGGCTAGGCATTACTAGGCTTCCCGAGTTTTACCTCTGCGACGCATTAAATAGCAAAGAACTAGAGATCTTATTTGAGGAGTATCTACAAAAGCCAGTTTACGTCTATGTTGTGTACCCTAGTCGAAGGCACCTGTCTCCTAAAGTACGATACTTTATCGACATGCTCAGTGAACACTTAGAACAATATTAACTTTAGTGTTTCAGCGTCGCACCGTAGCGAGCATATATTGCTGAGATTTCATCGTGCTGCAGCATTTGTGCTAACGCTTTATTGAGCTGCAATTGGAGTAAGGTCAAGCTGGGTTGCAATCTGATGTATACGGGTAATGTACTTATCTCATAAACGACTTCGAAGTTTTTATAGGCATTTACAGTACTTCTGTAGTAGTCAGCGGTCGTGTCGCCTAACATGACATAATCTACTCTTTTATAGAGTAGTTGTGACAGCAGCTCTTTTTCTGAAATATTGTCGTATATTAGGATTTTATCTCGTCCAAAGTGCTGTTCAAAATCACCGTAACGATAGCCACGAACGCGACCAATCACCTTACCGTATAGCTGAGCAGGATTTGTCACAGTGACATTACTCTGTCGCCCCAATATCACCTCAGTTGAACTGGCGTAAGCATTTGTATATATCCCAGGTATACCTCTTTGTAATCGCCAACTAGGGTGTACGCCCGGCTCAATATCAATTTTGCCTTCGTCGAACAACTTTTGACCTTTGGCAACAGACCAAGGTACAAGCTCGAAGGTATGTCCGGTTAACTCACCGAGTCGCTTAAAAAGATCTTTGAAGATCCCACTTTGCTCATTGTTAGCAATAAAATTATAAGGTGGGTTTGCCCCGTGATACACCAATACTGTATAGGTTTCAGCTCGTGCGAAAAAACCCCATAGAATCACGATTAAGCTAAGTATATGACGCATAATGTCCTCATCTTGACGCCTTCTTCCTCAACTTAGCATAAAATTTACACTTTTAAATAAAAACGTTATTTTTTGAGCAAGTAACCCGCAGTTTAAACACAAAACCGTAATGGTAAGAAAAGTCGCAACAGAAGAAATGAAACATTAATCCAATTAACTGAATATTTGGACTATTTAATACACATAAATTTCAATTCTTAAATTTTTTCTTCATTTTTTTGACTTTAATCATAAATATTATATTCATTAACTCGTTTAATAATAGTGTGCAACGCGAGACAAATGTCACGCAGTCCGAACTTGTGAAGGAAATAGCACGATGAGGACGCAATCGCACAAAAAATTTTATTAATCGAGCCAACTAGGCTCTCATTCTTCAGAAAAGGAAAAAACTATGAAAACTGGCGTATTATTCTCACTGATTGCTACTGCTGCCATTGCTAACGTTTCAGCTCAAGAGCTGCCTTCTCAAGACGGTTACGCAAGTGTTCAAGAAGTGTTGGAATATGGTCGTAAGTATCAGTCTATTAAGGCGCATTTAAAAGATGTAGGCTATCGATTCCATAGCTGCAATCAGCAGGTGATTTATTACTTTGTGACTCCAATGCAAGCTGAATATCTTTATGCACAAGCAGAATGCACTTACTCAACGCCAAGTGGTGGTAACTTCTCACTACAAACGGACTATGCGACAGTGAAAATTGACGTAAACTTTAATCAAGAACATGGCGTTTACCGAGAGGGCAATGTAACAGTGAACTACATGACTGTTTACTAAACGCCTTTAGGCACAGTCAGTATCGACACCGGTTAAGAATACTAAGCTGTGTCTAAGCTCTCCCGAAATTGGAGCATCAATGATGCTCCTGTTAAATTTCAGTCTCTTACACAAAGAATTGCAATCCACATGCTCGTGAACGCTTGCAATCATAATTTGAAATGCAATTTTTAAATTATTATTCTCTCAGAAAACCGCCTAATAACCCCATCACGCTTTGGTAATTATGGATTGCGCATTGAATTTTCAACCAAAATCACTTTTCAAATATATGGATATAGCCGTCAAGATCAGGCACCAAAACTTTGAGATTACTTACGGCCGGGGACGCATATACGCCGCCATGAACAAAACCTGAAATTTGGTTCGGTTGATATTCCCAAACAATGTCACCGGACTCAGTATCAACAGCTAAAAAGCCTCGTTTTGTGATATACCAGCCTGGCTCATCATGACCGGTTGAACCAATATATACGTGTTTTTTGTGGACCACAGGCTGACCCCAACTCCAACCTGGTGTCGCCGTTTGCCAAAGGATTTCACCGCTTTGAGTCGTCATTTTGAATAACAGCTTGGCGTCTGAGCTGCCAATATAGAAGTAATCGTTTTCTTTGCCTGCCACAGCGCTAGACTCAACCCAAGAACCTCCGGGGAGCGCTTTTTTCCATATTATGCTTCCGTTTAATGGCGCAAAACCATATAAATATGTGTCTCTTGAGCCAACGACTAAAACATCTCCAATAATCATGGGGCTTGATGGAATTGCACCTTGGGTCTGATACTGCCAAACCACCTCACCAGTATGTTTATCGAGTGCGTATACAGTCCCTTCCCAAGTAGTGACATATACGAGCCCTTGATAAAGTGAGGCAGTAGATCGGATTTTACCATCAGCTTTAAACTTCCAACGCAATGTTCCCGAGCGTTTCACAAAAGCATAGAAATGGCCATCAGCGCTACCAACATAAACGTTATTTCGATCTGATATTGGGCTTGATTTAGTGTAATCAAATTCCCAGGGCGCATGATTTGCTGGCAACACGCGTACATAGTCACCATCGTTTAAATCAGCCTGCCAAATCTGCTTTCCCGTCCAACGGTTGAGCGCATACAAGCAACCGTCATCACTGGTAAAATACACCCGATATTGATCGATTAATGGCTTTGAACGAACTTTGTCTCCAGTCGAAAATGACCAACGCAGTTTAGCTCTGTCGATATCAAGCGAGTATAACTTACCATTATCACTACCAAAATATGCAAGATGGCCCCTGAGGGATACACCACCCCAATTCTCACTGCCAGTTTGAAAGCTGTATAAGTAGTCGCCACTTTTGGCAATGAGTTGAAAGGACATGACAAATAAAAAAGCTGCCATGAGGTGAAAATGTAAAGATGTTTGTCGTTGCATTGTGTGCTCCTTATTAGAATAAAAGGCACACTAAACACAAACGCAAAATATGTCCTGAATCAATTCTAAAACAATCTTAAAAATCATTAAACTTATGATTTATTTGATTTTAAAATATATTTATCGATCATTTCATTAAACCGCTTGTCTTTTTTTAACGATGAGAAATGGGGGTCTGCGCCTACCCACATAAAGGCATATTGTCCGGCTAAGCGGGACTGCTCCAAATAATGTAGTGCCAGCTGATTATCCCCGATCGCGACTGCATATCGCGCCAGTGACATCGGGGCTGAGTAATGGCCAACATCTGCTCTTCGCGTGTCTTGGTAAAGCAACCACTGATAAACTCCCTCCATGCCATGATCGTTAAATTGATGACGTACAGCATTGAGTTCCTCCTCACTATATCCCTCATAATTCATGACCCACATAAGCTCATTGAGCGCCAACTCGTGCTCACCTAATTGCTCATAAATCGCTCTCAAACACACGTGGTAAAAACGATTACTATCCGAATAGGGCCTTAGCTTCTCAAGCGCTGTATGTGCTTGTTCAAACTCTGAACTCATCATATATACCCAAGCAACGCTCTCACTTGAAAAGCCATTTGGGTCAAGAGACTGATATATTTTGATATGTTTCAAAGCTTCTTGAACTTTGCCTTGCGCCAGCAAATACTGGCCGTACATATGATGTCCTTCACTACTGGGTAAAGACTTGTGGAAGTAAGACTCTGCGTTCGCAACATCCATACCACCCATAAAAACCAATTTAGCAAACAGTAAATTTGCAGCCTTGTGCTTCGGCTGCGCCTTTAGGATGCGCTGTAAAATCGATTCTAGCTGTAATTTGTCACGAGCATAATTGCTCTCTTGTGGGTTGAGGCGCATAAACTGTGCTTTTGCAAGCCAATACAAGGGCTCAATCAAATCTGGGCTATCGACGCTTACGTTTTGTAATAAACCTATTGCCGTATCTAACTCTGTAGGATGGTTGTTAATGATATAACGTGCTTGATTGTATGGCTCGACCAGATGTTCGGGGATCTGCTCTGAGACAGGTGCTCTGGGCAGTTGCCAAAATAATATTAATGCGACGACCAACAGACCAAACACTGCTTTTAATAAGTAGCTATCCAGTACGGAAGGAAGCGCTTCAACAATTGGCGGTCCAACCCAACGATAGCCCACCCCTGAAATAGTTTTGATATATTTAGGGGATTTAGCATCATCTCCTAGGAGCTTTCGCAACCCGTTTACGGCGACATATATAGCATCTTCGCTGACTACACGTTGACCCCATACTTCTGTGAGAATTTGAGTTTTACTCACATCTTGATGTTTAAACTTCAAAAGTAGCACCAATAAGGCATATTGCTTTGAGTCAAGCTCAACCACTTTTATGCCATTTTCTAGGCTTAACTGCCGATGATTAATTACCCACTGTCCTTTATTGGTTGTCTTCAGCATAATTCCTACCTGAGAATAATGATTTATCGTTATTTAATTTAAAAATTTCTAGGATGAAATATCGCCAATAGCATAATGGACTTGAATGGGGTTGTTAAGAATTTGTTTACATAAATTACAAGTTGAAACATTTTGCCTTATAAAAGGTGGCGAATTAGCCACCTGAGAAAAGGGATTAATGGTAAGAGGTACTTATTTGACCCGATTGATTTGATTCGGTCACACGCCACTCATCCACTAATAAGGTTGTGCCACCCGCATTACTGCATTTAATGCCATACACTAGCGTAGAACTATATGCGTCATAACCCGTATTTGCGCGATGGCTGTAAAAATCACTATGGATATTATTTACTTGAGACTCGCCATTAAACAATTTTGGCCCTACCGCATTGAACTCAACGATATTGCAAAGGCCGTCTGCAACAAAAGTGTTGATTGCCAACTGAGGCGATAACGTGACATCAGCATAATACCCCGGTGTCCGATCGCCCGCTGAAACCCAATTAGCTACGTCTAGAGTTCTATCATAATTGATGCTGGGTGCGGCAGGAACTTTATGATGCACAAGGTAACTGTGATTATTGTCGTAACATGTTAGCTTTAAAACCTTAGGCAGCGTTTCATAACCCATATCTATCGAGCCAAACACCGCTTTGTTATCTGAGATCTGTAATTGAGAAACTAAATTGGTACCCGCCTCATCGTACAGAGCCGCTGAAGTGCAAGTCGCCTGATTACGTGTTGTGACATAGGCCGCTAAATAATGTGACGAGCTTGTCTGTACACTCACAGAGCTAACAGGGCCATAATTGAATTGTGTTGTTCTACCAGCGCTACTATCCGCGTCATAAATAGATTCTAATGCATAAGCATTTCCAACAGTTAACATACTTGCAGCCATGATATAGACCAATTTCATTACTATCTCCTTTGAAAATACACGATCTTATAAGTCAATTATTTTTACTAATTATTATAAGCGCAGCGTTTCATACCAACCGCGCTAATTGGGGTATCCAAAACCTATAACTACGAGTCAAAACAATCACTAAAGCCATTAAATAAAGCGATTTCGATTGACCAATTTTGCACTTCACAGCATGGGTAAGGTGCCATTCTAATTTGCTGTGTGCTTTTCAATAATGACGACAAAAAGTAATAAGTCAATTAATTTTACTTATTTATTTTTGCAGGCTTCAATTCATAACTAACTCTGCAAATAACCATAACCAATTGAAATAAATAGTTATATTTTCAGTCTGTAATTCTCATTTATAAAAAAGTAAAAAATTGAATGTTTTAGACTTAAGAAAGTGGTGTTAATCAGCGAGGTTTTGCAATAGAGCGTGACCAAATGCAGCAAACAAACCGACGTTTACTGAGCAGAGCACAACATTTGTACCCTGCTAAATGTACCCTGCTAAAATAGTAAAATTACTTTTCAGGCTCTGCAACGAAGTACTTACCCGACTCAATTCGCTCGAACCACGCAGAGATAAATGGAAAATCGCTTAAGCTAACACCCGCTTTTACGGCAAGCTTAGGGTAGGTGTAGAGCGCAATATCAGCAATTGTCGGTTCTTCTGAGGCTAAATAGCGCTTGTCACTGAGGAAGTTATTTAGATATGTAAAAAAGTTAATGGTCCTGTCATACGTCGACTCAAGATCTCCTGGTTTACCTATACGCTTAATACCGCGATAAAGGTTGGGCCCATTCAATACTTCCCCAGCAGACATAGATAAAAACTTTTGTATCTCGGCTCTTAATTTTGCCCCTGTGGGGTACCAACGGCCCGTCTTATCATATTGTTCAGCGAGATAAACTAAAATCGCATTTGAGTCACAGATCACCACATCGTTATCGATGAGCACAGGGACTTGGCCAAGTGGGTTTAGTGCCATAAATTCTGTCGATTTATGTTCTTTTTGGTGCACATCTAGCAGCTTTGACTCGTAATCCAAACCTAGAATAGACAAAAAATGTCTGATTTTGTGGCTGTTACCAGAAAGTGTAAAACTATAGAGTGTAATGTCTGACATACCAAAAGGATCCTTTTCCTGTTGTTAAACATATTTGCTGACTGCACCACACGCACTCAGCAGTACGGTTAGTTTTTCATACTCCTCAATTTGAGTAAATTAAGTATTTTTGAATATTCAAAAGCACACTTAATCACTATTACGTTGAGTAGGCAAATCACTCATATACTCTACAAACTCAACTTCAAAGCCATCAGGGTCTATAAAGTAAACATTTTTTCTGTGCGGGTGTGCTTGGCCATCTTTATCTACCTTGAAACCCGCCTCAGATAACCGGTTAATCACACTATCAATACAATTCACCACATAAGCAAAGTGTCCAAAGCCCACCTGATGGCCTGACAAAACTCTGTTTTCACCTTCACCATGATCGCTAAACGCTAAATAATGATAGTCATCGCCAAAATGCAACCAGTGCCTTGGTTTACCATACCACTCACTATGGCCTTCGCTTCTTACTTTCCAATGCGGAAATGCAGCGCGATAAAATTGGAGTGACGCGTCGATGTTTTTTACCACTAAGTTGACATGCTCTAAGTACATAATCTGCTCCTTCTATAAATTGAGTTGCACTTTAAAAGCTCAACTTAACTTGAGGTAAAGCATTATTTTAGTGATTAAACTAAATCTAATCGCTCGGTAAAGATCGTTTGAATAAAACAGATAAACGCACGCACCTTAGGAATGTTCAAGCGGTTTTTGGGGTAAAGTGCGTACACTTCAACCTCAGGTAATTGCCAGTCAGCCAGCACGCTAGTCAGTGCACCTTGATGAAGTGCCTGCTGGCACATGTAGTCTGGTAGCATCGCGATGCCAATACCTTCAATGACCATTTGCTTAAGCACTAAGTAATCATCTACGCGCATTCTTGGCTGAAAAGCGATTTCACACGCTAAATCACCGTTTCTAAGCGTCATAAATTCGGCCTTTTGAATACTACTCATCAACAGTACATCTAGCTGCGAGATATCCCTAGGCTCAGTAACGGACGGATGTCTCTCAACGTATTTGGGGCTCGCGTATAAGTGTCTAGTGACCTTGCCCAATCGCTTCGCAACTAGTCGAGAGTCTTCAAGCTCACCAATTCGGATCACCAAATCGAAGCCTTCTTCAATGACATCTACACGCCGATTTAGCAAATTTAGTGATAAACTGATTTGCGGGTACTCATGCATAAACTCGCCAAGCACAGGTTTTAAAATCTCATGGCCCATACCAACTGAAACGCCAACTTTTAGCTCACCAGATACGCTATTCAATGCCTTTGCAACCGCGGCATTCGCCAATTCCACTTGCGATTTTATCTCTTTGCAATGTGCCAAATATGTGTGACCAGCTTCAGTTAAATGCTGCGAACGCGTGGTCCTTTCAAGCAGTGTGATCCCAAGAGAAGCCTCCAGCTGAGAGATTTTACGGCTCAAGTTCGCTTTCGGCATGTTGAGCCGCTCCGCAGCCAGAGTAAAGCTGCCCGCTTCCACCACCGCCAAAAATAACAGCATGGTATTCACATCATGCTTTTGCATAGCGCACCAATTGTTGTTGAAAATGGAAAAGAAATTCTAATTTATAGGTATATATAAAACAACAAGCTTTTCTTAGACTGATTCCATCAAGTAAAACATTGAGCAAATTTGAGGAATTAAACATGAACATACTTTCGAGAGACACACTGAAAATGGGCGGCTTTGCAGGTATTACAGAACATAGGCTCGTCACCGACAGCCGTGTCTTTGCAGGACGCAAAAAACCAGAGACCTTTGAAGGCATCGGCAACATGGTGTATCTGGCTGACGCGCGCTACTTACCCAAAGGTGAATCTGGTATGCACCCACATAGCGAAATCGATGTAATTTCTATTGTACTTGAAGGCAGAGTGAGTCATGAGGGCTCTTTAGAGCATGGTAAAGATCTTATCGCAGGCGATGTACAAGTTCAGCGCGCTGGTGGAGAAGGTTTTAGTCACAATGAAATTAACCCAGACGATCAACCAAACCGTATGTTGCAAGTTTGGGCATTGCCAGAAGTTGCAGGTGAACCAGCAGGGTATAAGTCATACACACCAAAACCCAAGGGGGCAACACGTATTTATGGTGGCAGCCGAGCGCAATCAGACACTTTTGCCAGTAAAACGACCATGGATATAGTGCATCTAGATACTGATGAGCATATTGCGCTAGAGCATGAGGCTTTAGTTTATGTCATTGCAGGCGATGCGCAGCTTCATCACGACAGTAATGCAGTGACTATTACTGAGGGCGACTTATTCAGAAATAAGCAGCAAAAAGTGGTCGCCAGCACACATTTACAGTTACTCGTTATCTCTCACGTTTAATACAGTGGTATAGGAGAAAAGTACAATGAATAGATCAGCACCTAATGCACATATCATGGCAGCCATAAACTACTTTGCTTTACTGCCACTGGTGTACTTTATACCTGATTTGGTTGCGCCTTTTACTGGCAAAAATAAATTGGTACATGTTGCGGTTGTGTTGGCGCTGATAGTGCCGGTCATTTCGTATCTTGTCATCCCCTTCGCCATCAAAATACTTACGAGGATTACGAAGTGATACAGCGAAGTAAACCACCCATGTTGCGGGTGGTTTGCGCTTACAACAGTACAGCCAGTATAGATTCACTGAGCTTGTTTTTGAGCCCAGTTTGCAATGATTTCATGAATAGCTCTCACGCCATCGGTGAGCGCCGCAGGCCCAGGCTGAAGAATATCGGTAGAGTTAATCTCATATACATCATCATTTATGATTGCCGGAATTTTATTCCAGCCAGCGCGGCTCACCAGCTTCTCTTTGTTAAAACGTCGACCACACCAAGAAGCAATAATGATATCCGGCTGCTTATCTATCACCTCATCTGTATTTGCGATGATACGGTTTTTGGCCAAAGATTCGCAGGCAAACTCTTTATAGCAGTCTATGCCGCCAGCAAGCTCGACCAGCTCACTCACCCATGTGATCCCAGTAATTAAAGGATCAAACCACTCTTCAAAGTACACTCGAGGTTTCACCTTTAGTTCAGCGGCACCGCTGTGTATGTGCATCAGGGATTCATTCAATTGGGCAACGAGTTTTTCGCCTTTTTGCGGTTCACCTATCAGTGCAGATAGGGTGCGGATCATTTGCATGATCCCCGCTATACTGCGGTGATTGAAGCAATGCACATCGACGCCTTGTTTTACCAGATCACGGACAATATCTCCTTGAATGTCGGAAAATGCCAATACCAGATCGGGTTTTAAATCGAGGATCTTCTCTATACGAGCGTCAACAAACGCCGATACCTTAGGCTTTTCTTTTTTAACACGCTCAGGCCGCATAGCGTAAGCCGACACCCCAACAATGCGCGCATCTTCCCCCATTAAATACAAAGCTTCGGTAGTTTCTTCGGTTAGGCAAATAATCCGCGTTGGCCATTTGGACTGTGTAAAGTCATTTAACGGCTCTGTGTGAGCATTTGGGTTACTGGGCTTGGTCATGATGTTCCAACTGTAAAGTTTGATTGAAAAAGTGAATAAAGAATGACGGACAACTATCAAAATACCAGTGCATGTATGAAGCCAAGACGGAGCCGCTATGATAAACATGCTCGCCTTTATGCTGATGAGGATGGTATAAACTTTGAGCGATTGGCGTGTGGGCGATATCAGCACTGGAATAGTGGAAGCTATGACCGCGCAGCGAAAAACGCGCTCTGTTTGCCGTGATGGTTACCCCTTGCTGCCCCACAGCGCTAAGACGCGTATTCATCTTGGCCGTGCCATTAAGTACGCCGCACAGACTAAAGTTGGTGTTTTCAGCTTCAAGGTCACCCAACAAATACAACATGCCGCCACACTCGGCTAGCACCGGTTTTCCCGAGTTTGCGAACCGTTTAACAGACGCAATATAGTCTTTGTTTTCACTCAGTTGCTTGGCATACACCTCTGGGTAGCCGCCAGGCAAGTACAACGCATCTCCTTCTGGCAACTCCTTATCACACAGCGGCGAGGTATAAACAATTTTTGCACCTGCCTGAGTGAGCATTTTGATATTTGCATGATACAAAAAGCCAAAAGCCGCGTCTTTCGCAATGATAATTCGCTTGTTGAGCAGTAAATTTGCAGTTTCATCCTTTTCAGGTGAAGTCCGCTCTGGCTCATAAAACGTCACTGCTGGTGGCATGACTGCAAACGCACTCTGCGCAACTTGGTTTGCAGCGAGATCTAATCGCTCGGTGATATCTATCAGCTCACTAGGTTGCATCAGCCCCAGATGTCGTTCAGGCAGACTCTGCGCCGTATCTCTGGTGAAAAAGTGGGTTTTTAATGCGCACTCTTGGATACTTTCGAGTACTAAGTTGGCGTGATAATCTCCCGCTATTTTGTTTGCTATTACCCCATAAAAAGACAACTCAGAGCTATAGTTCACCATGCCATGAACCAATGCGCCAAAAGTTTGTGCCATGGCGCTACCATCTATCACAGCAAGAATAGGTAAACCGAATTCTTTGCTTAAATCAGCACTATTGGGGCTACCATCAAACAACCCCATTACCCCTTCTATTAAGATCAGATCGACAGTACTTGCAGCTTCAAAAAGCATTTGTTGGCACTGCTTTTTACCCACCATCCATAGATCTAACTGATGCACAGGCCGCTCAGAGGCAACCTCTAAAATCATCGGATCAATGAAATCTGGTCCAACTTTAAAAACCTGCACTACTTTACCTTGGCGAACAAAGTAACGAGCAATCGCAGCTGTCACCGTAGTTTTACCCGAGCCTGAATTAGGTGCCGTCACCATCAATGCAGGGCAGCTGCTAGCATTACTCATCACTTTGCTCACGGCGCTGCCATGTTGGCAATAGGTAATAACAACCCGTTGCAGTCATCATAGCGAAAATTACGTATACAAACGGGCTTTGTACATAAGGCACGTAGTACTGGACAACCCTTTCAGCATATTGCGCTACAGACAACTCAGCGAACTTACCCGACAGCCAATAATAACTGCCATTGGAAGTTAAAAATGCAATCGATGATGCAAGCCATAACATCAACAAGGACTGTGCATATTGACGTGTCCAATCCGTTACTGTCATCGCTTGGGTTAAATTAAAGCTCTTCAAGCCTGCCCACCACATGACGTAATAACCCACTACCAAAAATGGGTAAGATGGCGTAATGCAATCCCCAAAGGCGCCCCTTGCGTAACTACTTGCTAAATCAATCAGGACACTCAAAACAAAAAATGCCGCAAACATACGGTGAGAGCTGCGCAGTAACCCGCAAATAAAGAACACTGCTAAGCTAGCGCTGGGAAGGGTGAGTACCGAGGCAAAGTGGTATGGGCGTGTTGCAATCATCAAAAGTGCGAGCAATGCAAACACCCCTACAGTAAGTAGGCGAGAACCCGCCAACCGAGAAGTTAGTATTGATATAAATTTCGACATGATTTAATCCGTGAAATAGTTTCAACGGATGGGGGACCCCAAGCGCCATAACGCCACGACATGTAGGCATGAACATCTCGGAACTCACCGCCCACCGCAGTATTCGAGTTATTCAGGCCGGTCTCCGGACTCCTGATCAAAGCTCTGGCATAGCCTTCCCGTTTTCACAGTGGATATACCGCTCACAGTTACCGTTGCGGGGGCAGCACCAGAATCACACTGGTTTCCCGTTTAAATTGCGCCGCTTTACAACGCGCAATCACCCAAATAAGGTTTAAACCAACAATTTAAATTAAAATAGGGACGTAGCACAAGCCTGACCTGTTGTTTACGTTTCTGGATAAGTGCATCAGGGCTTAAAAAGTATCGTTATAACAAACTCAGATTGACGGTTTAAAATTGCATATTCTCTAAAACCCTTTGAACGTTCGCATAAGTTCAAAGCCCAACTTTGTCACCTTTTGGCCTTTAAGTTTATGTAACCCAGAAATATTGGATAAAATGATATACCCCGATTGCGACTCCATATCCAGCAACATAACGGAGCTGTAACCTCCTGTGCCGCCATCATGAAAGTAAAGCAGGTCGCCTTTTGATTTACTGCCAAGTACAAACCAACCTAGCGCGACTTTCTCAAACCCTTTTTCAACTTGAATTTGCTGTTGCAATTCAACCCAAGGTTCGGTTTGAGCAAATTGGACTTTGGCAAACTGCACTAAGTCTTTAACACATGAAAGCACAGCGCCTGCGCCTTGCAAAACTCCCAGATCCCAGTTATTTGTTGATTCGCCATTTTTACCAATGCCGATCACCAGTTCGCCGGCAACATCTCGCCAATTTATGAACGAATAACGCATATTAAGAGGTTTAAAGAGACGACTTTGCAGTAACTCTGAATAATCACAGCCCTCCAACTCAGATAAAACATGGCCTAGCAAACCAGCACCAAGATTGGAGTAGTGCACTTTATTTTGCGAACCAAGCCTAATTGTATATGCTAAATGATGCATTAAATCGTCACGCAGATAGGCTTCATACGGGTTGTGCTTGCGCTTAAACAACGCTTGCCACAATAAACCCGGCGGTAAACGAGGTAAACCTGAGGTGTGGGTTGCCAGCGCTGCATAGGAAATAAATTGATTGTCACGGATCTGAATATCTAACTGACTATTAATGGCGTCATCCAGTATGATTTTTCCCTCACAGACCATTTGTGCCAATGCCGCACTTGTCATCAATTTGGTTAAAGACCCAATTTCAAATACGGAACAATGATTTTCCACGGGTTCAGCACCTTGCACACCACACCTTGTGCCAAAGTACTGATGTTCACCCTCAAAAAATTTGGCTACCGCCAACTCTGTGTTAGGCGCAAAACTGGTGACAACCTTATTAATAGCGCTGATTTCTTGGTCCGTGAATGGCATAGCTTCCCCTATCGCTTGGATTCAAAACCATTGCAGCACACTCTTATACAAACAACAAAATGTATAACGTAACCAAATGTTTAGAATGAAATCATTCAAACCAATATGGCATAGTTTGTCTTCAACTTGCTAATTGCTCTCGATAGCTGCCGGGTGATACGCCATGCCACCCAGTGAAAGCTCTAATAAACGAGTTAGATTCTTGATACCCTAACAAAAAGGCAATTTCGCCTAAAGTCACATGAGATTTAGACAAGTAGTGCTCAGCCAGTTGAGAGCGTACTTGTTGTAGTACTTCATGATAACTGGTTTGCTCATCCGATAGTTTGCGTTGCAAGGTCCGCTTGCTCATTGAGAGCTTGGAGGCAACCACATCAATCGCACTTTCACCCGCAGGCAGCGACTCAACCAACACAGCACGCACCCGCTCGACAGTGGTCGCTGTACCAGAGAGATCAGCCAACTTCTTTTTGAGCCCTTCTTCAAAGTAGCTCCACATACTGGAATTAGCGGTTAGAAATGGTCGCTGAACATCTTCATTTTTGAATGTGATCGACAACTCATTGCCTAAAACAGGTTTGCAACCAAAAAATGCTTCATAAGCAGCCATATTTGTAGGCAGTTCAGGCAAAGTAACCTTAACCGGCACTACATGGTGACGTGTTGCCATTCGGGCAAGCTTGGTAAAAAACACCATCTCAGACAACGCCAACACGTTTGGCACAAACCCATCAAAACCATAACAGTACAGTGACATTTTGGTGGTTTTGTCGTCACTGTCTAAATCCATTTTCATGGGGCCTCTCAGAGGCTTATAGAGCTGAATGCGCTTCAGTGCGGTAAGCAAATGCGGACTACACATCGCCGCAAAGAGCGGGGCATCAAATACCTCGACAGACAAATGCTCTGCAACCAGCAGCGGTACATCGCGCCCTTCCGCCACTTGCTCAATGGCAGCCCACCACGCAAAGTATTCCTGTGGGGTCAAATAGGCTATTTCACGATTTAAGATGTCCGCTGGTAATTTGGAATATGCCACAACCGCTTGCACATCAATATCCATATCTTTGAGTAAGATTTTACAATTGGCATAAATACTAAATTTGCTGGATATTTTCATATCTTGTTACTTTTCCATTGATTGGCGAGACAATTTAAGCACCATTTTTCTTGGCAGTAGTGGCGTTATCCAGTTCAATAAAAACTGCAACTTGCGCTCGTTAAAGGCCACGAGTTTACCTTGTTGCATGGCTTTGTAGCCACATTCGGCCACAGAGCGCGCTGACCGAGCATTTTTCCACACATCTACGCCATCTAAATTACCCGCTGCCACAAACCCTGTATCCACGGCACCCGGACAAAGTGCAGTTGCCGTAACACCCGTCCCCGAAAGCTCCTCAGCAATCGCTTGAGTATAAGACGTTACAAAGGCTTTAGTTGCATAGTATACCGCTTGAAGCGGGCCCGGTAAAAACGAAGCCGTTGACGAAACATTCAAAATCCGCCCCGACTTACGTGCCACCATGTCTTTGACAAATAAATGCGTTAAATCTGTCAAAGTAGTGATATTCACTTGAACCATTTGCTGATCTGCTGCGCGATCGCGCTCATAGAATATGCCATGGCCGCCAAAACCTGCATTATTGATGAGCACATCGACTTGCAAATTTAACGCCTCTGTTGTGTCAAAAATGCGCTGCGCTGAAAGCGGGTCCGATAGATCTTCGCTGATAACTGTCGCCGACACGTTATATTTAACCTCAATCTCACTCGCCAACGCCTTAAGCTTGTCTTCAGAGCGCGCCACCAACACCACATCGCCACCCTGCTGCGCGTGCAGATGCGCCAGTTCTAAACCAATGCCGCCCGATGCGCCCGTTATAAGTGCCGTATTTGCCATGTGTGTTACCTTCTTAATAAACCCCGTTGACCAATGTCACACAGTATATGCAATCAAAGCACGCCACACACTGACAATTCACGACACAAAATATGCAAAAGGTGACATGGGGATTTGCATAAGCTGAGAAGTCATACTCCTTAAAAGTTTTGCAAGAGTTTTCGCGCAAGATTAAATAAACCCACGTATGCTCGCATTATAATTAGTTTTATGAACAGTGGTTCACCGCATTGCCAAATAGCCTATATTGCATTTTACCTTTAGCTGCTTGATGAAAGCTAACACTCAAAGCCAAACTTCGACCCAACACGATATTTGAGTATAACCCTAAGCCCCATACTCACATAAAATCAAAACACTAAACCCAAGATCAATTATGAAAAAATTACTCTTTATAATCACGCTATTACTACCAGTATTCGCAGCTGCAAATCCAATTGCGGGAGAGTTCACTATTGAGGCGATACGGGTCAGTGATGCTACAGGCATCACATACATCTACACTTCACAAACAATCCCCCAAAAAATGCATCTTGCGTAAACACAGACTCATTTGCAATTGGCAGAGATGCAAAGTCATATAATCACATTTTCTCCTCATTGCTTGCCGCAGCATCAGTAAACAAAAAGGTCAATTTTTGGGTAACTTGGGTACTTTTGAATGCCTTAACGACCGGCAAAAAATCGCATTGACTGAAGTTAGCTTTATCTAACCGGGAATATATACTGCGTATAGTCTTATATGCCATCGGGCACACATTTAATTGCGCGCATCAATCAATATGGCATTGACAACTAAGATTCTCAAACAGTATAGCCATCTTATCAACAGGATTAATACTTCCTGTTTCGGCTATCTAAGACACGGATTATAACAAAAGCCCTGAGCCTGCTGTTCAAGTGCTTTGTCTTGCACTTTTTCGACACCAACTTTATTGTTTTCGTCAGTTACATTATCTATAACACTATTTAACTTTATAATTATAAAAATACCGCTGGATAAATTCGGCTGGTTCAGCTACAAAAAGCTTTGTAGTCAATTCTAGTAAATCTCTTTTCGACAGCATAGATGAAGTCAGAATGAGGTCCATAGTTAATTATCCTTAATAAGGTACGAACTCTATATCACGTAAAATTTCTTGATTAGAGGTAGGTGTTATAAAATGAGTAAGCACATAGTTGGTTACTACGTTTCAGCATTACTTAAAGAAGTAAAAGCAGGCCTTAAAGCTTAAAAACTTAAATAGGCTTAGCTGCCGTATTATGAGCTAGCTAAGCCTCGGCTCCACACTACTGATTAGTGAATTGCGTAATATTCAGAAGCAACTTGGTTAGCAGCACGATAGTCTTAGTTTTCAACTTGGCCAACAACAACTTTTATAAGTTCAACTAGGTTGACTTTTTACTTGAAGAGTGTTTTCCCTCATTTTAATATTCTTATTTATTCTTTAGTTCAAAAATCATTTGATATAAAAATATAATTACATATCAAAAAACTAATTTAATAACATTTTATAAAAAGCCATAAAATCGTTGTGTATATGAGAACTATATTACGCTGCTAGAACTCTAACACATCGACTTCGGTTTCGTCCTCAAGTGCTTCGTTAAGCTTTAGCTCAGCAAATGCAAGATCAATCAAATCGGCTTGCTCACGAATTGTCACAGCGACAAATAAATCCGCTAATTGAAGTTCTACCTCAAATGACTCTTTGATTCGTTGCAATGCCTGATTTACCATTAACGAGTGCCCTCCCAAGTTAAAGAAGTTAGTGGTTGCGCCAATTTTAGTTGCCTCCAGCCCCAATAAACTAGCCCAGATTTTCACAAGCTCTTTCTCTGTTACAGTTGTCAGTTCTGTATATTCACTGTGCAAAATATCATTTTCTGGCCTCGGTAAAGATTTCTTATCAATTTTCCCATTTGGTGTAAGCGGCCAATCTTCAATAATCATCATTAAACTTGGCACCATATAATCAGGCAACCTTTCAGCCAAAGATATTTTGGCATTTTCAATCAACATTTCACGCTTAGATGCTTCGTTCATTTTTAGGTATGCGACGAGTTGTTGACTGCCCGCAACAGTAAGCGCTGTCACAATCGCAGAGTTTATGTCGGGCAACGTCGTTAAAGCATTTTCTATCTCACCCAGTTCAACCCTAAACCCACGAATCTTTACTTGGTCATCCGCACGTCCAACAAATTCAAGGTTACCATCTATTGAATAACGCACTAGGTCACCCGTTTTGTACAGCTTTAATGAGCTGTTTGATCGGCACGCATTGTAATATGGGTTATCAATAAACCGTTCGACGGTCATTTCAGGACGATGTAAATAACCACGAGCGAGCCCTTCACCACCAATATAAAGCTCGCCTAAGCTGCCTTTGGGTAGTAACCTCTTTGAGTCATCCAGTATATAAAGCTGTGTATTGTGAATTGCTTTACCTAAATGACAGTTTGATGAGTTAAGTAATGCCACTGCGGACCACACAGTCGTTTCTGTTGGGCCATACATATTAAAGGTTTGACTATTTGGGCACCGTTCATGGAAGGTCTCGAGTAAATCAATAGACAATGCTTCACCACCACACAGCAATTTCATTTGTGTTTGGCAGCTCCAACCATAATCGAACAATGCCTTCCACAAGCTTGGTGTGGCCTGTATTACAGAGATTTCATTTGTTGCTATCAACTGCACAAGCTTTGTAGGATCTCTACGCTCTTGATCACTTGCAACGACCATTGTTGCACCCACGCTCAAGGTCATATATAACTCAAGTACATGTATATCAAAATTGATAGAGGTTTGCGCTAGCACTTTGTCACGGTGTGATACCGATAGGGTTTTACACATACTATTAATAAAATTAGCAACCGTTTTATGTTCTACCATTACGCCCTTAGGCTTACCAGTAGAGCCTGATGTGTAAATGACATATGCCAAGTTGTCTGAGCTTAACGCGATTGTGCTCTTGGCAATATCAACCTCGCTGTATTTCGATAAGAAATGAGTAATATCTGAAGCAAAATTATTAAGCTTTACAACCAGTGTTGTATTCGTGGAAGCTAGCGCATTTGCGCCAGTTTCGTCAGCAAGTACAACAGAAAGTTGCGCATCTTCCACCATGTAAGCTAAACGCTCTTCTGGGTAGGAAGGGTCCAGAGGTACATAAGCAGCTCCCGCTTTTAATATACCTAAAACACTGATTACCATTTCAAAAGAGCGATGCATACATACGCCTACCAATGTATCTGGTTTTACACTCTGTTCATTTAGTAAGTAGTTTGCTAACTGGTTAGATTTCGTGTTGAGCTCTGCATAGCTCATACTTTGACCATCAAATACGATCGCAGCCACTGATGGGGTTTCACGCACCTTTTGTTCAAAGAATTCATGTACGCACTGAGTGTTAGGATAATCACTTGCTGTTTCATTCACATCATGCATTAAAAACTGCCAATCATCTCTACTGATAAATGGCACACTCTCTACAGTGCAGTCTGGGTTTTCACACATATACGATAATATTAAATCCAATGAGGACAACATACTTTGGATCTGCTTACTATCATAGTGCTCAGGTGCAAAATAACAATCTACCCAAATGCCATGACGTGATTCAACGATATTGAATAATAAATGACTTTGGACATATGCAGCAAGGCAGCTCTTAGTGCTCAGAGTTCCTTCGATATCTTGCAGCACTTGTATATCACCGGCCCATTTTTCATAAGATAAAATCGCATCATAAGTATCGCTTGGATGACTAATTAAGATATCTGATTCTTGATTGATGACAGCATTCACATCGTCAAATACGTTCAATAGAGACGCTCTAGATGCATCAAGAGTCGACTTAATAGTTGCGTTGCTATTTACTGCGTGACGAGTTTGTACTAGATGTTCAAAGGGGCCAATGAGCTCATTACTGTATGTGGTAGTACGGGTTGATACTGGAATTCCCACTCGACACTCACTAGACCCCATTTTCATAAGCACAATATCAAAAGCACATTTGAATGCCATAAAAGAAGTTACATTATTTGTAGAGGCAAATGCTTTCAAATTATTCACTATATTCACATCAATACTGTACTGAATACGGCTCCTATCACACTGCTTTTTAATATTTTTCTCTTGTTTTAAAGCAGTCTGCGAGTTCGGACTCTGAACACATATATCTAGTGCATCTAAAGACAACCTATTAAGCTGGAGCAATAAAAAGCGGTTGAGTTCAGAGTATTGCGTATGCAACGGCTCTAATGAGTTGGATAACTCGGTAGTATAGCCTTTATAAATTACACAAAACTCTTTGAGTAAAATATTCCGCGATATGGGATCTGATACCACTTTATGCAAAAGAAATATGATGACGGATTTGGGGCCTGTATCATTTTCCTCATTGCGAAGAAGTACGGCTCGAATAGGAAGCTCTGTTGATATATCTATAGCTTGGCTTTGCTCAGCTTTAATTATTGTATTAATTTGTTCTTGATTTGAAACATTAGAGTGAGAAAGCACTTGCTCCTTCAATGTTAAAAAACGGTCAGACAAAACATCCGTGCAAATTACACCCTTTTTCACTTGAAATATTGTTCTCAATGTCTCATGTCGAGAAACAACTTCATTAATGGCTTTCTCTGCTATTACCCCGTCAACTTTAAAGTCAAACTCCAAAACCAAAGAGCTATTCAAATATGTCTGCTCAGTTTTTAGGCCATCCTTGACTTGTTCTAAAACAATGCGCTTACTTACGATATTGCTTGAATCATTATTCATTATAAATTCTTTGTTATTTAAATTAATTTGAAATTGGCCTTTTTACGTTTTAAATCTGCATCCACTTAGTAGCAAAGGCCAATTTCTGAGTGACCACTACCATCAATAAGTAGGAGGTCCTTGTAATACACCAAGACCCCCTGTTTTATTTTGGCTAAAATTGCTTACTAGAACTCAAACTCATTGACTTCATCAGATTGCGAAAACGACGATGATAATGTCTTTTCGATATTGAGCATGTCACAGAATTGCGCTAGCTCTTTAACCGTGTTCAATGTGAACAATTGCTGCAATGCAATTTCAATATCAAATGTTTTTCGGATCTCTGAAAGAAGCTGGATAGACAACAACGAATGCCCGCCCAGCTCAAAAAAGTTCGCAGTGGTGCTTATTTGCTCTGCTTTTATACCAAGTAACTGCGACCAAATTTCTACCATTTTGAGTTCAGCATCGGTCCCTGGCGCAACATATTCCTCATGCTGCATCATCATTTCTACACTTGGTAAAGCACGCTTATCAATTTTGCCATTAAACGTGGTCGGCCACTGTTCGACTTGTAAGTAGATATCCGGCACCATGTAACTTGGTAAGACCTCAGACAAACTGGCTTTTAACGCTTGAATTGCGCGACCGTGATCAAACTCTGAGTTTTGCTTATAAGACTCGTCGTATAGTTTTATGTAAGCAACTAATTGGCTCTCATTTACCTCATTCGTTTTTATCTCAACCAAAGAAGAGTCTATAACCGAGTGTTGATTTAAATGGTGCTCAATTTCTGCTAACTCAATTCTAAAGCCACGGAGTTTAACTTGATCATCTAATCTTCCTTGATATTCCAAATGACCATCTGCAAGCCAGCGCACCTTATCGCCTGTTTTATATAGACGCTGATAATATTTACCAACCTTTCGCGTTATGAAACTGTGTTCTGTGAGATCATCGCGATTCAAATAACCCAACCCTACCTGTGGTCCACCTATATAGAGCTCTCCACTGATCCCCATAGGTACATGGGTACCCCACTGATCAAGTACATGCAATTCGACATTTGGGCATGGTTTGCCAATTGGTACTTTTAAGTCATCTCGTAGCTCATTGAAACACCATGCAGTTACATCTACAGCAGCTTCTGTAGGTCCGTACTGGTTTACTAACTCGGTGTCAGGAAATGCCGCTATAGTTTGCTTCTGAAGATCATAGCTTAGTGCTTCTCCCCCAGAGAATAACAACCTTAGGTTATCAAGACGCTGCTCACCCATTTGGTCAATAAATAAACGCAACATTGACGGTACAAAGTGAACAACATTTATACACTTATCCATCAGAAGCTGAAGTAATTGTGCAGGGTCTTTGTGACTGTCTTGTGCTGCAAGGACACTTGTTGCACCAACAGTCAATGGCCAGAATATTTCCACAACAGAAACATCAAAGTTCGCTGGGGTTTTATGTAATATGCGCTCTCCTACCTGGAGCTTAAACTGACTCTGTATTCCGCGTAATTTATTGCATATGCCCTTATGACTGTTTAGAGCACATTTGGGGTGGCCTGTAGAGCCTGATGTATAAATACCGTAAGCAGGTTGCTGCGTATCAACATTTACTATAGGCGTATTATCTGCGTAGTCGTTTGCACCGTTAATCAAAACAACATTGAGATCCATATCAGCTAAATTTTTACTTAATTGTGGCTGTGATGTTATCAATGTCAGCTGACTATCAGAGACCATATACTGCAACCTTTGTATTGGTAAATTTGGATCCAACGGTATATAAGCAGCGCCAGCTTTCAAAATTGCCAGTAGTGAAACCACCATTTCAATTGATCGCTCTGCATAAACGCCAACTTTTTGTCCTGGCAATACACCACAATTAGACTTTAAGTAATGTGAGTAGCGATTTGACCACTGATGTAGCTCTCGATAGCTAATCGTTTCTTCTTCGTATATTAGTGCAATATTGTCCGGTGTTTTTTGCAGTTGAGCATCAAGTAGATCAACCAAAGTAGCACTTTCATCAAACGAGATTGAGTTTTTGCTCCAACGCTCTAAAGTTATCAGTTCTTCTTCACTTGGTTGCAACAGGCGACCTAATGCAATATCAGGATTTTCTAACGCTGACTCTAACAAACAACAGAAATGAGCATGCATACGCTCTATGGTTTCACGTTTAAATAAATCCGTTGCGTACTCCCAATTACAAGTCAGCTTATTACCGCTATCAAGTACATACAAAGAAAGGTCATATTTGGAAATGTCATCGGCGACAATTTCTTTACTCATCTCTAAGCCATTCAGACCTGTATTCATCTCCTGTTCTAACGATGTACTTTCCTGCTCAAGCTGGAATGCTACTTGATATAATGCATTATGGCTCAAGCTACGTGAAGGGTTTATCTCTTTAACTAACTGTTCAAAAGGCAGATCTTGATTACTGAATGCTTCTAAAGCTGTTTGGCGAACGTGCTTTACAGCACCACTAAGCCCTTCTTCTAGAGAAATATGAGAGCGTAATACAAGTGTATTAACGAACATCCCGATAAGATCTTTTAACTGATGGTGGTTTCGATTATTTACTGCCGTTCCAATGCAAATGTCACTTTCACCACTGTAAATAGACATTAATGCTTTGAACCCAGTCAAGAGGCTCATAAATAGTGTGCAATCGTATTTCCTGCTGAATGTTTCTAAAGGGGCAACTAATGATTCAGGAATTTCCAGCGTTAGCGTCTCGCCACGGAATGACATCTCAGGAGGTCTAGGATAATCCGTTGGCAAAGAAAGCAGCTCAGGAGCCCCTTTTAATTGCTCTAACCAATATTCCTTTTGTTTTGAGATTTCTTCTGTACTCGCATTCGATTGTTGCCACGCTGCATAGTCACCGTATTGAATACTCATATTCGGTAATGATAGCTCTTTGCCACAAGCTGCATTGTACAAGCACGTAAGATCTCGCATAAAAACTGAGAATGATTGACCATCACCGACCAAGTGATGCAATGTATGCATAAGTCTGTATTTGTCGTGACCTAAGATCACTAACTGTGCTCTCATCAATGCATCCGAACCAACATCAAATGGGTACAAAGCATGCTCTTTACTTAACTTCTCTAACGCCTCCGCTTGCTCGTCCCCCTTTAGATGCTCCAGTGACACAACCGTTAATGGCGAGTAGCTCTCTAACAAGGCTAATTTTGGCATTCCCTCTACAACTGGGAATATTTGACGAAACACACTATGACGTTCTACCAAAGCCGTAAATGCGCTTTCTAGAGCGGTAATATCAAGCTTTCCTGTCACACTAAAGCTGTCATGCATATTGTATTTTGATCCCCCTTCAAACTGGGAGACAAACCACAAACTTTGCTGTGCAAATGATGGAACCCATTGCTCTTTTGGTACCGCTTCAATTACAGAAATTGAGGCACTACCAGTGTTTTCTAACCAAGATGACAACTCTTTAACTGTGGGCTTTTCAAAAATCGTCCTTAGTGGAACATCAACATTCAATCTTTGCTGCAGCTTCATTCTCAATTCAGTCGCCAATAAAGAATGACCCCCCAATTCAAAAAAGTCTGATGTGGTGCACACCCTCTCTCTATTTAATAATTCTTGGAAGATTTCCAGAACTTGTTCTTCCGAATCATTGATCGGCAAAACGATTTTTTCTTGCTCTTGTGCAAAATCGGGCGCTGGCAACGCGCGTTTGTTCAATTTACCACTTGGCGTCAATGGCAAAGACGGCAAGCGTATAATCGCTGCTGGGATCATGTATTCAGACAGGTGTTTTTTAAGCTCGCTTTTAATTTCTGCATCGCTTATTTGCTCTTCTGTGGTGGTAATGTAAGCAACCAGTATGGCGCTATGTGCAACGCCAGGTTCGGTTTCTCTTATCATTGCAGCGGCTGATTTTACGCCCTTAACCTTCAGGAGTCCTGACTCAATTTCACCAAGCTCAATTCTAAAGCCCCTCAATTTAACTTGTTCATCAAGACGTCCAAGGTATTCTAGTGTTCCGTCTTTTAACCACCTAACCTTGTCACCGGTTCTATATACTCGCTCACTGTTGCCATTTATTTCTACCGAAATAAATTTTTCATTTGTTAGCTTGTCATTGTTCAAGTAGCCTATGCCAACTTGAGGCCCACCAATAAATAGTTCGCCACTTACCCCAGCAGGGACTGGCTGAAGCCATTCATTTAATATGTGTAACTGCACATTGGGTAGGGGATACCCTATCGGTACCTTTTTGTCTGGACGAGGGGTGTTAAAGCGCCAGTAAGTCACATCAATAGCGGCTTCAGTAGGGCCATACTGGTTAACAAGCTCGACACCAGGAAAGGCGTTTATTGCTTGTAACTGTAAGTCATAACTCAGTTCTTCACCGCCTGAAAAAAGCAACCTCAAGCTACTCAAATTGCCGTTTTCAACTTCTTTCAAAAATAATCTAAGCATTGAGGGAACAAAGTGGACAACGTTAATATTATTTGCACGAATAAGCTGATATAGACGTTGAGGATCTTTATGGGCTTCAGGCTCAGCAAGCACCGTAGTACCGCCTGTCGTGAGTGGCCAGAAAATCTCAACAACTGATACATCAAAGTGGCTCGGTGTTTTTTGTAACATGCTTTCGCCCGATGCAAGCGAATACTGTTGCTGAATGCTACGTAACTTATTGCAAAGACCCCTATTAGAATTAACCGCACCTTTGGGTTGCCCAGTTGAGCCTGAAGTGTAAATTGCGTATATGGGTAAGTCTGATGAGGTTGTATTTGCAAGAGCAGTGTCAGGATAAGCTTCATCCGCAACAATCTCACGTACCTTAACCTCCGTGAGAGTGATTTCTTCTAGCAAAGATGACTGCGCCAGCACCAACGATAACTTGGCATCAGTTAACATATAATCCAATCTCTGTTTCGGTAAGCTTGGATCAAGAGGTAGATAGGCACCACCAGCCTTAATAATTGCCAATAGACCGATTATCATTTCAATTGAACGTTCTGCGTATAAACCCACTAATTGACCGGGCTGGATATCATCATTTTGTCGCAAGCTATGCGCCAGTCTGTTAGCTTTTTCGTGCAGTTGACGGTATGTGAGCGAGGATTCCCCAAAAATAACCGCTATATCATCCGGTGTTTCCTCAAACTGGTTCTCTAGCATATCAAAAAGGGTTTCACTTTGTGGATATGCGACATGTTCTCTATTAAGTTGTGCAATCTTCTCTTTTTGCTCGGCCTGCAAAGAGAATAATTGGTGCACAGGCACATCAGGGTTTTTCAGAATCCCTAACAAGCATTGCTCAAAGTCTCTATCAAATGCTTGAATTGTTTCCAATTCAAATAGATCACTATTATAAGTCCACTCAAACTTATAGCCGTTTTTCAATTCCCATATGTAGAACTCTAAATCAAACTTACTGGGGATCTCTTTCGGCGACTGCTCTTCATCAATAGCAGGTAAAGTCTTTAATATAGAAGAGCTTAATGCATCCGCAGGGCCAGTTTTTGTACTTTCAAGAGAGAAAGTGATCTGAGCCAACGCATTATGCGCCATAACTCTAGGCGGATTCAGCTTTTCAACTAACATATCAAATTGGATCAGCTGATTCTCATAAGTCTTTTGTAGCGTGTCTTTAGAGTTAGCTAATAATTCTGTGAATGTTTGACCCAAATCACACTGGGTTCTCAGTACCAGCGTATTTGTAAAGAAACCTATCAAAGACGCCAGTTCTGGTCGAGCACGGTTTGCATTTGGCGTTGCCATGACTATGTCACTTTCGCCACTCCAATGGCTTAGCAATGCGGCGAAAGCGCTTTGAAATAGCATAAATAAACTAACGTTTCTTTGCTCTGCAAACTGCTTCAACTGTTTGTAAAAATCGGAGTCAAAAGCGCGACCATATTTCTTTCCATTTAATGTTTGAACTTCAGGTCTTACTTTGTCCAAAGGTAGTTTGTGAACTGCGGGCATATCGGCAAGGTGCTCTTCCCAAAATGCCATTTGCGAGTCTAGCTCATTATTCTTAAGCTTTGCGTCCATCCATAAAGCATAATCGGCGAATTGAATTGGCAGCTCTGGCAGTGGGTTTGCCTGACCGGTACTATAAGCCAGATACAGAGCTCCGAGTTCTTTGTAGAATACTTCAAAAGACCAACCGTCTGCTGAAATATGGTGGATATCAAATAAGAATATGTGACTATGCTCATTCAATTTAAGTAATTCAGCACGAAACATTAAGTCTTTTGATAAGTCAAAAGGCTTATTTATATCCTCCACATGATATCTAAGCACTTCATCTCTTTGCTCTTGCTCTCCCAAATGAGTTAAATCAGCGCATGGGAGTTTAAAATCAAAGTTATCATAAATATGTTGATAGGGCTTACCAGAGTCATCCACCCTAATAACTGTTCTAAGCACTTCATGACGCTGTATAATTGTTTCTAACGCTCGGTGCAATGTATCAACTTCTAACACGCCCTCAAGCTTTAAAATACCCGGCATATTGTAGTGGATACTCGTGCCTTCAAGCATGTCAATAAGCCATAGCTTACGCTGTGCATTTGACAGGGTTAACTCTTGATTGGATGTGCGTCTGGGGATCTTATCTAACTTGGCAAAACCCGTTTGTTGGTGCTTTAACAGGGATATGATGTCTCCTTTATGCTTTAATATTTTGTTCTTCAGTTCTTCTGTTACCGCACCTTCGGGGGCTTTTAGTTTTAGCTTTCCTTGCTCTTGAGTCAACTGAATCCCCAAGCTACTAAGCTCAGATAAAAGAGATACTATTAGATTGTTCATTCTTACTACCAAATAAATTTTTAATTACTTTAATTCCATAAAGGTGCCGTTCTCAGCAGAGGAAGTCAGAGACCGTTGTGACTACATTCTGCACACCTGATAAAAACAGTCTCATGCAACTAAGTTATATTGCATAACTCATTTCTTTCCTTTTACATTGGTGTTCTTCAATACTTACTAATCGCCCACTTTGCATTGTAAGCAACTGATCTGCTTGAGAGAAATACAATTCATCGTGACCAACAACAAAGACAATTTTGCCATTTGCTTTCAACTCAGGAAGTAACTCAGTATAAAAAACCTTTTTAAAGTCTGGATCTTGATCAGCAGCCCACTCATCAAAAACATACAGGCTACGGTCTTCTAAATAACTGACTAGCAAAGCCAACCGCTTCCTTTGCCCATCAGACAAGCTAATAGTTGAGAACATGTCGCCCTGAAGAGAAACTTTATCGTGTAAAGCTAATTTCTTAAGGTATCGTTCAACTTTATTTAAGTCTTCTTGCGCAAAACCATATAGCTTGGTGAATAAGAAGAAGTCGGTGTAAATCGCGCAAATACTCTCTCGTGCTTGCCATCTATTCTCTTCATTAATTAAAGTATCGTTGAATGCAATTTCACCTTGTGTCGCTATGTAGTGATTCGAAATGAGCTTAGCTAACGTTGACTTTCCTGAGCCATTTCCGCCAATAGCAAATGTGATTTGTCCACGCTTCAGTGAAAAGCTAACCGGCCCTAAGCTAAAACCTTCTTGCCCAGGATACTGATAACAAAGTTCCTTTATATCAATTTGGTCGCATGGAAGTGGCTCAAAATTATGATTGAGAGACTCTTGCGGCATTTCATTGATCAACGCCTGTAATTTCTTCAGTGCGATTACCCCTTGGCTGTAAGGCATGATTTCATTCATGATATTTGCCAATGGACCTATTAGGTACAATGTCGCTACAACGACACTGACTAACGCAGTATTAGAGAGCGAGTAGTAGTTCCCTGCGGCATAAACGATCACACCGATCGCTAAAAAGCCGATTAAGTTTCCGTACTGAAGCGCTAAATAGAAAATGCGGCCACCCGATATTTTCGTGTCTACATAGTGGTTTTCCGCACTAATTAATTTCTTGTCTCTATATTCTTGAAATCGCCTATGGTTAAGTTTTAACTCTTTAGCACCGTAAATGAACCCTCTCATACCTTCTTGAATTTCATCATAACTGTCACGAGATGTTGCATAGAATTTTTGACCAAGAATCATTGGGATACGATAAGAAACAATGCCAAATAATATGACTGCTATGACAACCCACAGCATGTTTATATCTAATATGGCAATGTAGCCTAGAACACCCAATACAACGCTGATATTAATAGCGAAATTAGGCACAGACGCTGCACTATCAGCAATCTTTGGAATATCCATAGTAATCGCAGAAACAAAACGAGAAGGACCTATTTTTTCTAAATCTTGTATAGGTAACTTGTATAACCTATCACTCATAAACACTCTGAGTGCACTCGCCGCCTTCACAACGATACTGTCTAATAAAATTTGCGATATTGCCCTCAATAGCAAGGCGCCAACACAGACGATTAAAAAGGCAATTGCAAACTTTGGTTGTACTATTTCATAGCCAAAGAGAAAGTGCTTATCCTCTTCTAGAAAGTTGGCCATGAGTGCGCTTTCTGTATTTACTGAGGCTAATATCAATGGTATCAAAGCTGCGTAAGACAACCCTCCAAGTATGCCACAGATAATGGAGAGCAAGACTCGGCTCTCACCTTGTGTAACCAAAAAGTGAAAAAGGCTTTTATTGACCTCTTGAATGTTACTTTTACTCGTCACGTTACTTCTCCCTGACAGTTCCATTTTCGCCCTGTCCACTTTGATTGATTAGAATATATTCACCGTGCTCAAACACCTCGGCCATATCCACATAGTGGGGGCTCAATAGCTGTCCAGATTGACCTGTGTCTACGATGAAACGTGCTGAAGACAGATCTCCCAAATCAATTAGCTGTCGGTATGCTGCACCCAAGCTTTTTACATAACCATCATCTTTTGAATAGCTCCCTCCTGCCACATTCACGGTATATAATCCGCCCTCGGCAGCATGCTCTTTATTGAAAACCTTTCCTAGTACTGGGTGTGATCCAAAAGTGGTGTGTGGGAGTTTAACTTTATGAACTTCTCCCCATTGCCAATCTTCAGCGCTACCGCCACTCGATAACTCAAGCTCTTCGATCGTATCTTGCAGAGACAAATGCGCTATCTTTTGACAACTTTCCACTTCTTCAGTCCTTGAGTTATCACACCATGCTTTGTATTTCCCATTCACCACCTCAGCTATAAACTCAGGTTTGTAGCTTTGACTTTGCACCTCTAGCGTAGACAGCCTATTTGGATAATTTAATTCCACTTTCAGCTCATCTTCTATAATACGATTGCTGAAATGCCGAGACCAAACTCTAAAAATTGCGGCGCCTGCACTCTGTGCAGACATCTCTTTATCCCATTGGGTCAATACCTCTATAACAGCCTGTTCTGTATCAGTTTTAGCATCAGATTTAAGCAAGAAAGGAACGATTTTTTCAGCGTGTAAATCATAGACATCTGATTGAAGCGCAGCCATATCATCAAGTGAAAACTTCGCCCCCCTCTCTATCTGCTTATGAAGTAAATGAGAGATGCGATCAGCTCGGTAATCCGGTTGCCAGTTGTTGGAAATAATATATGGGTATTCCTGTTCATGTATCTTATTGTTAGCCGTCACAATGACACCTGAACTTGGGTTAATTTGCTTAGGCATCTCTTCATAAGCAACATACCCTTGCCAAATGTGATCACTAGTCCACCCAGGAACAGGTAACTGGCCATTCGCCGATGGTCTGTTAGGGATACTACCTGCTGTATACAAACCGATATTACCCTGCACATCACCGTAAACAAAAGCCAGTGCTGGTGCATGATGTTGTTCCAATGCGGTACTAAACTCTTGCTTAGATGTTGCGTAGTTGACATCAATGAAGCTTTGTATGCTTTGGTCCGTTGGATCCAATGCAGACCATTTCAATGAAAAGCTACTTTGAGACCCAAAAACATCACTAATCAAAGGCCTATTTTTTGTCGTACGGACTTCCCATTCTATAGGCTTGTAAGGTGCACGTAAAAACGATGGAAACTCTTGGGCAACCAGTATTTTTTCTACACTGACCTCTGCTGGGACCCACTCTCCGTTATGCTCAAATAAGTTTTCATCTACCAAGTGCTGACGCTCTAAGTAAATGTCCTGCACATCAGCCGCTAAATTGGTTCCCGACCAAGCAATGTCGTTGTTGTGTCCAAAAATAATCGCAGGTACACCCGGAATAGTCGCGCCCGAAACACTTAAAGTGGCCCCCTGTAATTTAGCCAAATAAAACGTTGAAGGAAGGGTCATTCTTAGATGCGGGTCACCACTTAACATTGGTCGCTTTGACTGTGTATGCTGCCCAGATACAACCCAAGCGTTACTGCCGATCCCTTCCCACTTTGATTGGAACTGCTGCTCGATATTTTTGTAAAAGCTGCTCATCGCAGCGAGTTCTTGCACAGACACTGGAGTTTCAGTCGCTTGGCTGGCATCAATTGCTAACAGCTCCTGTGCTTTATTCAACCCTAAATGTTTAACTAAGATAGAATTTGACAATTCATTTTGATAATTCGCCCCCAGATTCATCGCCATTAATTTAATCAGCAATAAAGAGTCGGATGGAGACCAACGCTCAGCCTCAACACCATAATAGTAGAACTCTAAAGGTAATATGCTCATCGCCGATATACCTTTGTTAACACCATCTGAATAAGCCTGCAAAATTGAAAGCGTTCGCTCAGATAAACTATCGAGGGCCGTGGTCGACGTTTTATTTAACCCAAGCGTTCTCATCAACTTGTCGCTTGGTAACGCTGATACCCCAATAATTTCAGCAAGGCGACCTTTACCAAGTCTGCGTTGGTAGTCCATTTGCCACAACCGATCTTGCGCGTGCACAAAACCCAATGCGTAGAATGCATCCATGTCTACTTTAGCGTCAACATGCGGAACGCCCCATTCATCCCTAGAGATAGAAACTGAATCGTGTTTTCCTTGTATATGCTTTATCGAGTTTGATGACGGTAAGTTCGCCTTTAGCCAAAAATAGCTCACAAGAAAAGCTATCACTATCGGCAGTATCAACCATATAAATAATCGTGATAAAAGTGGATATTTGGTTTTTAGTGAAGTAAACAAATCAATAACCTTTATAATCAATCGCCTTAAATAAAGCGGCTCAAATCCATAAGAAATTCATTATTTGTATGATGAATTGTGCTCTGTACGACGGTACTTATTTGATAACCCCGCTATCGTGGCACATGAGAATATGTCCTTCATGGTCACCTTAATATCTAGAGCATCATTAATTTCATTAACAACTTGTATGGCTTGCAAAGAGGAACCGCCAAGTTCAATGAACTGGTCTTTAACACCGATATAAGGCACCCCTAGCACCTTGCACCAAATATGGCTCAACTGGACTTCCAGAACAGTACGCGCAGAAACATACTGATTGTGTACTTGTAAGTTGGCGAGAGCCTGCTCACTATAGTTAGCAGCATCAGTATTTATCGAACCGCCAATATCGTAATACCGAGGGGTCATATAAGCGGGAAGTAATTTCTGTAAGTGTTGAAACAATTCAGCTTTTGTCACTACCATGTTTGTTGCGACCTTAGCCACAAGCGCTTCATTCAATTGCTTATTGCGTATAATTTCAACTCTAGCGTCAGCAATACTGGGATTGGTTCTCAGTGCATAGGCAACTTCATTCAAGCTCAGTTGTCTACCACGGAAGCTGATTCTTTCTTCATCGTAATGCAGTATTTCCACTCTGCCACAGGGTAGTCTTCGGCCAATTTCGCCACTTTTAAATAATCGCTCACCTGTTTGAGGATGGGTAACAAACCGTTCGTTCTCCCCTTCAGCTTGTTGCCAATACGAAGTCGCAAGCTCAACGCCACTTCTATATATATGGCCGCTAACAAGAACTGGACACTCGACCAGTGCAGTATTCAGCACATATACCTTCTGATTTCGAATCACACTTTGGGTGTCAAAAGCATCCTGATCTGTGTAACGGCTAATGACAGACCAAGTACCACACTCAGCAACACCTTCAAAACAATAGATCGCTAACTTTTCATCCCAATTACGGATGTTTTCAAGTAATGTTCGGTTTACATTTTGCCCAACCAAGCAAACTCGGCTTAATAAGATCTTGTCGTTACTGTGGAACTCTTTTAAATAGTGCCATAATATTTCTGCTTGATATGAAGATGAGTGCCAAATGGTTATTCCGTGCTTGATCAGCTTATTGAACCACACTTCGCTTGATGTCTGATGCGCCTCTTCAACACTAACAATACATCCACCAGCTACCAAAATACTGAAGCGCTCATATATTGAATGCTCTGTGTCATATTCTGAAATAGCTAACAATTTATCTTCTTTAGTAATTGAAAGCCGTTCATTCATATCAAGAACGGCATTTACGATACTACTTTGTGAAATTTGCACACCTGTTGGCATTGATTGTTGATCTATGGCGTCAAAAATCACACAGGCTAGATTATTTTGCTCTGTAGGTGTCATTTCTGTATGTATCAGTTCAGCAGTTGTAATTCTGCCGCTAAGTCCATTTACGTCTATTTCGGGAATGTTGTTGAACTGTCCAGGCTCATCACTCAAAATGATGCTCGCTCCAGATAATTCAAGCAGCACCTTTTGACGCTGCACAGGTTGAGAGGCATCAATTGGCACAAAAACGAGCCCTGACAACAATGCTCCAACCGCTGCACAAACTTGTTGCGACGTCGACTTTATAACTAGAGCCACTATCGATTTTTCAGCCAGATTTGTACCTTTGAGCTGCTCTGCAATAAGCAAAGCCTGTCTGTATAACTCTGCGTACGTGATACTCGAAGATTCCCCTTGCACAGCGACGGCATTTGGTTGATTTTTTACTTGCTCTAAAATCAGTGAACCTAAAGTATGTTCTTTATAGGTATCACTTTGTACCCCCTGCCATTGCGATAATTGCGCATAATCACGCTCAGTTAGTAAAGGGGTTGCAGCAATCTGCACATGAGGCTCACAACATAGCCTAACCAAAAGCTGTTTATAGTGGCTTATCAGCTGCTCTATATCTGATTCTTCAAAAAGCTCTGAACTATATTCAGCTCGTAAGTTAAAACCAGTATTTTCTCTTTGGACATATAAGGTTAGATCGAACTTAGAAGTAGAGCTTGAAAGAGGTATTTCTGTCATTGAAATACCATCAAGATGTAACTGTATAGACGAAGGAAAATCTTGATATACAAGCATTACTTGAAAAAGCGGAGCGTAGCTTTTACTTCTTACAGGCTTTAAATGCTCCACAACCTTTTCAAATGGAACCTTTTGGTGCTCATATGAAGCCCTGACAACCTTGTTAACGCTTCGTAGCAACTCGATAAATGAGTCTGATTGCTTAACTTCATTCCTGATAACTAAAGTGTTGACAAACAAACCTATGTTGCTTTCAATTTGCTTTTTATGGCGATTGGCAACAGGTGTTCCAACTGCAATATCGGATGTATTCGTGTATTTACTGATTAGTACATTGAACGCTGACATCAAAGTTACAAAAGTAGATACTTGATTTTCACAACTAAACTGCTCCACTGTGTGGAGCACATCGAGCGGCAAAGCATCGCATAGTATTGCACCTTTAGCCGTTAAGACATCAGGGCGCTCTTTTCTCAATGGTAATGCCAAACACTCTGGTAGACCCGCCAATGACTCTTCCCAATATCGTAAATCCTCCTTGAAGCCTGCTTCATGTTCAGTATCTCGCTGCCAATTCGCAAAATCTTGGTACTGTACATCTAACGGCGGCAAATGGGTTTGTGAACTATAGTAGTGAGCAAACTCTTTCTTAAGAACTTCTAACGACCACCCATCAGAAATAATATGATGCATGTTTAAAAACAATACATGCTCTTGTGCATTTAACTTAAAGAGTTTAGCCCTGAACAAGGCATCCTTTTCAAGATCAAAAGGGATTCTAGCTTGAGCATGTAAAGCGTCATTTAACTGCGCTTGCTCAATCTCTGTGATAGGTAATGTGAAATCAATACTTGGACGAACAACTTGTCTCGGTTCACCCCCTTCAACTACAATTTGACTGCGCAAAACATCATGTCTTTTTATAATAGACTCAAAAGCACGAAGCACAGAATCTATATTCAGCTGCCCTTTGAGCATCACCGAAATAGGAATGTTGTAGCTCGCTTTATTGCTCTCCCCTAACTGATCTAAAAACCATAGTCTTTGTTGAGAATGTGAAAGTGGGACACCTTGTTCTAATTGTTTTTGAGGCACTTTCGAAATTTTAGGCTCTGAATCAGCCTGCTTTTTCGAAATGCTTTTTTTTTTAAGTTTTGCTAAGAATTTACTCTGCTGTTCAGCTGATAAACCAGAGAACTTCCCAACTAAGCTTTTAGTATCTGTCATTTATATATTCGCGTTTCAATCTGATACTTCAACAGCACATTCACTTTGGTTAGACTTCGACTGAAAAAGTGAAGCCTAACCTTTGTGTACTGAATTAGTAGTGTTGTTTTCCCTTGAAGAAAGAACAAGCGTTAAAGCTCATTCTCCTCAGACATATCTTGCATAGCAATCATTAGAATTTTCTCTGCCAGTGCACGAATTGTTAGCGCTTCAAAAAACTCTTTCAAAGTAATACTGACACCGGTTGATTCTTCTATCTCTGCCACAATTTTCACGCTAAGAAGGGAATTTCCACCTAATTGATAGAAATTGTCTTCCACGCCAACTTGTTCAACCTGCAAGATATCTTCCCAAATCGCAACTAGAATGACTTCTAACTCATTGTCTGGTTCGACATAACTGGCGGCCAGCATATTTTGTATTGCCTCCTTCGGGTCCGGAAGAAGGCGGTGATTGAGTTTACCAAGTTCAGTGCGTGGTAATTTATCTACGAAAACATAGACTCCAGGCTGCATGTAGTCGCTCAATGCACCTTGTACATGCTGACGTAGCTCAAGCTCCCCCTCACGGGAGCTCACTCCGTCGGCTAACACAACATAAGCAACAATATATTGTTTCTCTTTATTTTCTTTGAATATGCGTACAGCAACATCCTTCACGTTTTTATGGCTGTATAAGCCATGCTCAACTTCAGATAAATCAATCCTAAATCCATTTAGATTCACCTGAGAGTCCTTACGGCCAAGAATAATGATGTCACCATTACTCAATTTTCTTGCTAGATCTCCTGTCCTATAAAGCCTTTCTTTCGTCGATGAGAAAGGGTTTGCAATATATTTTTGTGCTGTCAGTTCATCTGCATTCAAGTACCCTCTTGAAATCTGATGCCCTGCGACAAATAACTCCCCCTTCCCTCCGCAAGGTACGGGTGACATAGTTTCATCTAAAATGTACAAATCCGTATTATTAAGCGGATGTCCTATCGGCGTGGTGAATGCTCCACCTTGATAGTCTTTTGGTATCGTGAAACAGCTAACATCTGATGTTGTTTCAGTCGAGCCATAAAAATAACTTAGTGTCATTTCATTGTGCATAGCCTGCAACTTCGAGACTAGTGCTTGATCTAAAACGTCTGCCCCTATAAACCAGTTTCTTGGCGCATCAAGTCGAGAGAATGCGTCTAAGTCATAATCGAGCAGTGTTTTTATATGAGCAGGAGACGTCGCTGTAAAGGTAACCTTATGTGCCTGCAACGCTTTTAGGAATGAAGCAGGCTCATTCAGTGCATTTTGTTGTAATAGAACCAACTGTGCACCAGCGCTCAAAGCGTAAAAGATTTCTCTTTCTGCACGAACAAAGTTCATTGGTGTGCAATGAAGAATCACATCATCTGATGTTATTCCGAACGTTTCAATCATCCACTGAGTTCGGTTAATCATTCCTTTGTGGATACCAATCACGCCTTTAGGTTCACCCGTTGAGCCCGATGTATAGATGACATATGCCGCATCTAAATCAGACACTGGTAAATCTGGGTTGCGTAGCTCAGTTGAGTTGCGACATAATTCTTCATCAACCACAAGTTCAACCACACCTTCATCCAAGTCTAGACTCAAACTTGAATCATTTTTTAGAACAAAACGCGGTTTAGAATCTTCCAGAATGTATTTACATCGCGCTGGTGACATATCTGGTTCTAGTAAGACACAGCATGCGCCAACCTTTAGGCCCGCTAAAAATGCTGCGACCATTTCTGCACTGCGGTGCATATATATCGCAATGTTACTTCCTGACGTCACGCCATTAGCCAGTAGCTTATGCGCGATGATGTTCGCTCTTTGGTTCAGCTCTGCATACGTCACGCTCTGCTGTGCGCACACAACCGCAATTGCGTCAGGCTGACTAACCGCTTGTTGTTCAAATAACTGATGCACGCCTCGAACAGAAAGTGGCACCACTTTCCCGCTGGCAGCTTCTGGCTGAATTGTTCCATTACCTCTTCTAGGTAACGTGATATGGGAAATATCTTGCCCTGAGTCACGAATAACAGCACAGAGAATTTCATGACAACATTGAGCTAAATAAGCAACCGTTTCCGTCTCAAAAAGCTGAGAGCTATAGTTAAAACGAAGCCACATTTTTTGCTCTGACTCGACAACTGTGAGCGCTAGTTCCGCTTGAGTAATTTGACTGGGCATATCATAGGATGATAACTGCAACCCATGAAGGTCAATACTTGCACCACTTGTGCCTAAGAAAAACTCTCCTATAGACTCAAGTTCATGTGCCTTTTGCAAAGCAAATCGTACATTTGGGAATGCATTTGCAACTGAAAGCACTTCTTTTAACTGTTGTATTTGTAGAATCTGCTGTGATGGATAGCACTTGTGTTCTAACACTGATAAGAATGTATTTTTAACATTATCTAGCAATGTATCAAAAGACATATTTGGCTGAATTCGGGTACAAACAGGTTTTACATCAACAAAACAGCCTGCAACTTGAGCATAGTCCACCATTGGGCGTTGTGATATTGGTGTGCCAACAACAATATTTTCATTACCCATAAATTTGTGAAGCAACACCTTATAAACACTAAGTATAAGCGTATAAGGTGTCACCCCTTTGCGTTTAGCAAGCATATTAATTTGCTTACAGAGCTCTGGTGATAACTGCAAGTCATGGTTAGCCCCAGAAAAATCAAACTCTTTCGGATTCTTTTTATCCGTAGGTAGTTCGGTTATTTCAGTCAAGCCCTCAAATTGGCTTTGCCAGAATTTACGCGACTCTTCTTGATCTTGCCTTGAAAGATCATTCAATTGAGATTCGCTGTAATCTTGATAACTAAACTTTGTTTGTGTTTCAGGAGGTCTGTGTCCATTTGCTAATAATTCATAGTTTTTAGCTATCTGCTGCAAACTTATTTGTAATGACCACGCGTCCATAGCGATGTGATGAACCACGAAGTGGAACAATACTCTTCCTTCAGCTAGTTGATATATTGTAGCTCTACATATCGGACCATTTTTCAAATCAAATGGCTGATTTGCGGAGTGCTCAATCAACTTATTAAGCTCGTCTTGTGCAAGGCTTGACCCGTCAACATCACTTAATACGTCGTTGAAATCGGAAATCGGCTTAACAGCGCATTCAGGTTCTCCTGAATGTTCTATATATACCGTGCGCAATATTGCTTGTTGTTCAAGGTACGCATCAAATGCGCCTCTGAAGGCTTCAAGACTAAATGCGCTTTCTGAAATGCTTTTTATTTCTACAGCAACTGATAAGTTTAGAGCAGCAGTATTGTTGGATTTATTATTCAGCTGCCAAAACATCATTTGTTGACTGGACAGGCGATTCTGATTGGATGAAGTAAAGTCTGATGCACTTACTTGGGATTGTGAAATTACCGTCTTCTTTTGAGAAACATAACTGGTCAGTTCATCAATTAACTGTTTCAAACTCGACGTATTCAGCAGTTTTTCCATTGGATAAACAACCTCAAGCTCCGACTCAATGTCATACTGCAACTGAGCAGCTTTCATTGAATCAAGGCCATAATCAAGCAACGGCCTGCCTAGATCAACTTTTTGTCCTATAAATTGTGATGTTATCCATTTTGCTGCAAAGTGCTCTACAGAAGTTTTGGGAATAAGTTCCTCACATTCTTGCTTGGCATCCAATGTATTTGTAGATACTGCCGCTGCGTTAAGTGCTTGATATCCGTTTTGTAGATAAGTACTTTTACACAATGAGCGCCTAACTTTGCCGCTTGAAGTAATGGGAACATGGCCAGGTTTTACTATCACAACCTCAATATTTAATTCGAAAATATTAAAAATTGCCTGCTTTATATCTTTCTCAAGCTGTTGAAAATCGGCTTTTCTAATTGATGTGCGCTCAATTTCCTGTACTAACACAATCGATGCTTGATCAGCCCCTTTATCATCGTTTAAGAAGGCAATCCCTCTACTTGGTTTAAGAGCTGCGCTGACTTCCTGTGCTTTAGCTTCAATATCTTGAGGGTAATAGTTTTTCCCTCTGAGAATAATTAAATCTTTCAACCTGCCAGATACGTACAAATTTCCGTCACATATAAAGCCCAGATCTCCTGTTCGTAAAAACCTATTTGGTTTCCCATCTAAAAAAGAATAAAAGGCTGTTTTACTGAGCTCATCTCGACGCCAGTAACCATGAGCGATACTCTCTCCACTCACCCAAATCTCACCTACCGAGCCATCGTGAATCGATTGCTGGGTATCTGGGTTCACAATTTGTATATCAACTCCCAACTCAGTCGTTCCGCAACTCACCAATGAAAAGGTGCTTTCACTCGCCTGTAGCTTTATAACAACGTTATTATTTTCTAGTTCTTTACGGTCAACGTGCTTAACGACTGGCTGTTCCCCTTTTTCAACACCACTGACGAATAATGTAGATTCAGCTAGTCCATAACATGGATAAAATACTTCTTTCTTGAAGCCGCAACTTTTAAATGCCTGGTAAAAGTTTTCTAGCGTGTCAGGATGGATAGGCTCAGCACCATTAAATGCCAAGTCCCAGCCACTTAAATCTAACTCTTTTTTATCTTCCTCAGTGATTCGTTGAGCACACAATTCAAAGGCAAAGTTAGGACCACCACTGGTTGTTGCCTTGTATTTAGTAATTGCTTGTAGCCATCGAACAGGTTTTTGTAGAAAAGATACTGGCGACATTAAAATTGATGTTGAACCGATATATGCTGGGTGAAGTATGTTTCCAATTAACCCCATATCATGGTATTGAGGGAGCCAACCCACTACGACAGAATCTTGAGTATGGCAAAAGCGGGTACCGATCAGTGCTTGGTTATGCAGGAGGTTGCCATGACTCACCATCACCCCCTTAGGGTCACCAGTAGAGCCTGATGTGTACTGTAAAAATGCCAGTTTATCGGCGTGAATTGAGGGCTCAATCCATTCTTTCGCCGCTTCAGTATCAACTAATTCAGTTGTTATTACATGAGTTTTTTCAGCATCACTTTCATCAAGCAACCACTTATTAACTGACTCTAAACAAGAAGAATCAAGCAAAATCGCCTGAACTTCTGCATCATTCATAATACCTCTAAGGCGCTTCCAACTCTCAGCCCTTGCAGAGGGTAAATATACCGGTATACTTGTCACGCCAGCATATAAACAACCGAAAAATGCTTTTATAAATTCTATTCCGGGACTATATACCAACATAGCTCTATCAACCGAGCCTGACGCTTGCAATGTAGCTGCAATTGAACGTGCTTGGAGGTCTAACTCTTTATAAGTAATACTTTGCTGTAAAACTTCACCATCTTTTAGGAAAATATAGACGTCTTTTTCAGGTTGGACCTCAGCATAATACTTTATTATATCAATAAAGCTTCTTACCTTATCTTGCAAATTGAAATCTGCACCAAATAGTGAACTTAACGTCATTATCTCTCCCTATAACCTCACTAAATAACAACACCAAGTTGTTTGTTATATAAAAACCAAGCATTTTGATTTATTAAGACAAACCAAAACCAGAACAAAGATTACCCAGATCAATCACCTTGACTTAACAAAGTCGAAACAAGATCCAGAAACGCCTGACTTAAGTTCAAAATTATACAAGAAATAGCAACACTTTCAACCTAATAGGTACATTAATACACATTATAAAAATTAGAATTAATTACTTAGGGAAGAATATATATATTTTAAACAAAACCAATAAAAAAACAGACCAAAAACAAAGCAGAAAGCCCAAGAATAAGACATAACCACATGAAAACATCAAAAAGAGGAGAAAATAACTACCCAACTTAAATAATTCCTTTTACAAAGCAAGCAACTTTAAATTATTAATTAATTTATATTAATGAACAGCCCTTAAAAACAACTATATAAATAAAAATCAAATTAATACTTAGCCCCAAATAGGGGCTTTATCAGTCTTTAAAGAAGTTAAATAACAACCAATTCTAATTACCAGTTAATAACCGCACGATTTTACTAGCACCTTTTTCTTGTAATATACCTTTATGATCACCTTCAACTGAAAAAATACGCTCATATTTGAAGTTGGAAATGCTATCTAGATATTGCTTGTAGGTAGACAACTCTATGGGAGAGTTCTTGGCAAATACTAAATCAACTTTGCAATCTATCTTGTTGGCAGGAATGTATTCATCGTGTAATTGGCTTTGGTGGCGGTACAGCGCAATCATATGCGAGGGAATTCCGCTATGTTCTATACTGCTTTCAACCTCATCATTATATTTATTGAGGTCAATAAATGAACCTTTCAAAAAGTAAGTATCTAACAATGCAATATTCACTTTGCAATTGTGACGTTGTAAATAAGATGCGATCTCTACTGCTAATGCCCCGCCAAAAGAATGCCCAATTAGCTTAATATTAGTGAGGTTTTTCGAAATCAATAAGTTACCATAGGCTATCGCTGCTTCCTCTAACGAATTAAAATAGGCCTCTTGTTCACGTAACCCTTTGTGTTTAAGCACTCCAATTTCATAACCTTCCACATCTAATTTTTCGATTATATGTTCGAAATCTCTTTCGGTACTTGCAACCCCAGGGATAAATATCAAAGCGGGTGCATTGGACTCAAATGACGTGACCTTATGAAGCAATTCACTGTTTTGTTCGTTGCCTAAAGACGATATACACTTGGCTTGCTCAGTTATGGTGTTGTGGCTAAACAGCATGGTCAGCTCCATTGATGAGCACAATTTAGACTGAATAGCTGACAAAACTTTTACAGCTAGAAGAGAGTGTCCTCCAAGATCGAAGAAGCTTGAATTAGTACCGATAGATTCAGGATCGAGATCCAGAATACGAGCCCAAATAACTCGGATTTGATGCTCTAGATCCGTGCTTGGTGGGGTATAATCACTCTGCACTGCACTTAAATCAGGCTTAGGTAACAATCTTCTATTCACTTTGCCGTTCACCGTCAACGGCCATGCTTGTACGACCATCAAGACTGATGGAATCATATAAATAGGAAGCTGCTGTACTAATCTTCCTTTTATTTCTTCTCTAAACTCATCTTCTCGATCTTGTTCGACACTTTTTGTAGCCTTAACATAAGCTACTAATTGCTGAGTGCCTGACATGTCAGACACCGTGACAACGGCAGAGTCAATCATATCTATCGCCGCTATTCGACTTTCTAACTCACCAAGTTCGATACGAAACCCTCTAATTTTAACTTGATCGTCCACCCTACCAACAAATGATAAGTTACCATCTGGTAGGTATCTCACCAAATCTCCCGTCTTGTATAAACGAGGGGAACACCATGGGGTACTCTCATCGTAAAATGGATTGTCAATAAAATGCTGCTGAGTAAGCTCTGGGCGATTTAAATACCCACGGGCTAATCCATCCCCGCCAATATATAATTCACCAATGCCGTTGAATGGTGTAAATTGTAAATCCTTGCCTAAGACATAGTACTGCGTATTATTCAATGGATTACCAAGCGTTTCACTATTAAGTGCTAAGCTGCTGGTCACGCAGGCTTCTGTGGGCCCGTATACATTGAATACATCGGCTTTCACATGCGTTAATAAACTTGGCAGCATTGCCTCACCACCTGATACTACACGCTTAATTGAAGAGGCGTTGAGTAAGTCGCATATGCTCATTAAATGCGAAGGAGTGCTATC
This sequence comes from Pseudoalteromonas luteoviolacea S2607, assembly GCF_001625575.1. Classification (GTDB taxonomy): domain Bacteria; phylum Pseudomonadota; class Gammaproteobacteria; order Enterobacterales; family Alteromonadaceae; genus Pseudoalteromonas; species Pseudoalteromonas luteoviolacea_E. Next base: position 23,623 of record NZ_AUXV01000019.1, on the reverse strand, counting down.
AATATGCGTTACTTTGTAGGTCGCGATTAAGCTCGTTAGCGCTTTAACATCAACTTTGCTTTGCGTTTTGGGGATCACCAACGTGTTGGCACTTAATAACATCGTAAACATTTGTTCAACTGAAGCGTCAAACGCATAAGTTGATAAAAGGAGACCGACCTCTTCGCTATTAGGCTTGATTTGGTAGTTTTCGTTTTGTGATGTTATTAAGTTTATTACTGATCTGTGCTCAATCAATACGCCCTTCGGAGTCCCAGTTGAGCCTGAGGTATAAATAACATAGGCTAAATCATCAGAGGTAACCACATTTTTAGAAGCCGCATACCATTGAGGTTTAAGCGCTTTTCCTAGGCTGCAACCTTGTGCTATCGAGACGGCACGCCCCGAGAAAGTAATCAGATTTTTCTCCGACTCGTCCTGACAAAGCACTAGTGAAGTGCCAGAGTCTTGTAAAATAAACTCGACCCGCTCATCAGGGTAACTTGGCTCAATCGGGATGTACGCAGCGCCCGCCTTTAAAATTGCAAGTATGCCGACTACCAGTTCTAGTGACGGGTGTGTACTCAAGCCAATAAAACTACCCGTTTGTATGCCACATTCAAGTGTTAGGTACGCGGCTAGGCAATCAGCCTGTTCATTTAATTCCGCATAGTTTAGGCTTGCACCATTATAGATAAGCGCGGTACTTTGCGGATAACGTGCCGCGACCTCTGCAAATTTATGGTGAATACATTGGTGCGTATCATAAGGTACGTGCGTGCTATTGATTTTCGACAACAATGCCTGAGATTCACCTTCGGATAGTAAACTCAGTGAAGCCAAAGAATCATCAGGGTTTGAATGACTAAGTTGTTCGAGTAGCTGACATAAGTGTTTACATAGCAGCTCAACGTGCCCTTGACTGAATAGCTCAACGTCATACGTCCAGTGTACAGTCATACCCAATTCACCCACTTCAAAGTCGATCTCTAAATCAAATTTGGACTGAATATTGTTTGTGCTTCTAGGCCACATTTCAATACCATGCAGCGCATTGCCAATGCGATTGCCAGCAGCGCCACTAAAGTCATTGTTTAGGGCCATAACAATTTGAAATAGAGGTGAGTAAGCATTGCTTCTTGGTACGCGTAACCGTTCGACAAGCTGGTCAACTGTCGCATCTTGATTAGATTGGGCATCAATGTTCACTGTTCTCACATGTTCAAAGTAACTAGATAAAGACGCATGTTCCGTATCTACATTAAGCACTAACATGTTGACGAAGAATCCTATTAACTGCTCAGCTTCAAGTGCTGTGCGATTAGCAATAGGAGTACCAATAACGATATGTTGTTCATTACTGTGTCGAGCCAGCAACAATGATAAGGCACTGTGCAAGAGCATGAATGTTGTAAGCTTATTGTCGTTCGCAATAGATATAAGCTTTCTTGTTACCTCGCTGGACAATGTTGCGCTGACCACCGCACCTGTTCGCCCCTTAACTTCTGGTCTTTTATAATCCAGTGGCAAGCTATGGAGTGTTGGAGCCGACTCAAGTTGCCTTTGCCAGTATTCAAATTGCTTTGCTAAATGCCCTTGGGCAAGTTGAGAGCGCAATCGTAGCGCGTAATCAGCATATTGAATCTTTAGCGGCTCTAATGAGTGCATATTATTCACTCGCAACTGGTTATACAGCGCAGTAAATTCATTTCTTAAAATCTCCATTGACCAACCATCGGAAGCGATATGATGCATACTAACAATGAGTGTCCCCATCGTATGATCCCTTTCGATAAAACACACCCGAAGCATAAGATCCTGCGATAAATCAAATGGTAAACTGCACTGCTCAGCTACTAATTGCTCAAGAGCTTGTTGTCGAGTTTCAGCATCCTTATCAAGAAGCGTGTAATTGCAAATTGAGAATTCAACTTGACTAAACGGTTTAATGTACTGAACAGCTTCCCCCTCGCGTTCTTGATAAACACTACGTAGGATCTTGTGCCGTTGAACTATCGTTAAGAACGCTTTGTTCGCGATATCTAAATCAAATTTCCCTTCAAGGTCAAACACTAAAGAAATGTTATATTCTGGTGACTCCCCTTGCAGTTTATTGATAAACCATAAGCGTTGTTGCGCGAAAGATAAAGGCACAGCTTCTCCCTCTTGCACTAACGAATGAGCTAACACGTTATTATCCACTTGTTGGCTATGGGTTAAACAAGTTGCAAATGCGCCTAAAGTTGGATTTTCAAATATGTCTTTTACTGATACTTCAGCATCAGATTTCGCTCTTAATACCGTCAATAGCCGCACACATAGCAATGAGTGGCCACCAAGCTCAAAGAAATTTGCATTAGTACCTATATGCTCACTGGGTATGTTTAAAAGCTCGGACCAAACCAGTGCCAACATTTTCTCGTTCTCAGTGGCTGGCTCAATATACTCTTCTTGAATTAACTGAGGTGTAGGTAGGGCTGTAGTATCTATTTTCCCATTTGCAGTTGTTGGCCAGCTCTCAACAATTAAAAACGCAGAAGGCTTCATGTGCTCAGGAAGCTGCTGTGCTATATCCAACTTAATTTTTTCTAGGGATTTGTTTGCATCATCATCGTTACACGATAACTTTACATAGCCCACTAGAATGTCATTACCATTGACCTTCTTAAGAATAACATGGGCTGAATCAACGGTAGACATTGCAGATAAACACGCGCTTATTTCCCCAAGCTCTATTCGCACGCCCCTAATTTTAACTTGATCATCTATTCTGCCTCGAAACACAACATTCCCGTCAGGCAAATAATTCACCAAATCGCCGGTTCTGTACAGAGTTTTACAGCTGTTCGAGTTACTAGGATCGTAGTAAGGGTTTGCAATAAAACGATCTTTTGTAAGCTCAGGCTGATTTAAATAGCCTTGCGCCAACCCAGCTCCACCAATATACAGCTCGCCTATTGCCCCAAATGGTAGCAATTGTTGTTGCGCATCAAAAATAAAGTACTGAACATTTGTATTTTGCCGCCCAATATGAAGCTGTTCACTGTTTGTAATATTTCCGACAGAACTACAAATTGAAATCTCTGTAGGGCCGTAGCAATTGTAAAACTCAATGCCTTGCGCTCGCCACTTGTTAACTAACTCCAAAGAGCAGCTTTCTCCTCCCGTAGCTACAACTTTCAGCGAATGGTAATTACTTGGTTCAATACACTCTAAAATTGACGGTGTCAAAAATAAGTGTGTCACATCGGAGTACGATTCCAGTTCTTGCTGAAAGTCTAAGGAGGCTGCGAGTCTCAGTTTTGCGCCAGATGCCAAGGCACACCAAAATATCCATAAGGCAGCATCAAACGCTAAAGATGTAGCGTGATAAATAACAGCATTCGACCCATCTTTGAATGGTGCGCAGCGTGTACTGTGCAATATACTGTGAATTAGGCCTGAATGTTTTATCATTACGCCCTTTGGCTTGCCTGTGGAGCCTGACGTATAAATCACATACGCGAGATCATCAACCGATAATGCTACATCGCTTGCTTCTAAATTATGTTTATCATTGCTAAGCCACACCGCATCGTGATCTGAAGTTAAAAAGCGCTCTACGGGCTGACATTTCGTTACCAACTCGTTGAGCTTGTTTAGCTGCGGCTCTGAACCCAGTAACAGCTCTAAGCCAGAGTCTGCAATCATGTACTCTAATCGTGCTCGTGGATATTTAGGGTCAAGTGGCACATATGTACCACCGGCTTTAAAAATTGCTAAAATTGATAAAGCCATTTCAATCGTTCGCTCCGAGCATACGCCCACGAGTACATTAGGGCCAATCCCATACTGTTGTTTTAAATAGCGGGCCAGTTGGTTTGCTCGTTCATTCAAATGTCGGTACGTAATACTTCTATCAGATAGTGCTACTGCAGTATTTTCAGGGTTTGACTCCACATACTGCTCAAATAGCTGATGTACAAAATCGACGTCTTCCTTGGGTTTATACGTATCATTTAGTGTGTATAAGAGGTGATTTTTTTCACTATCAGATAACATATCGAGCTGAGATAGAAGGCTCATCTCACTTGCTTCACTAACGGCGTCGAGTAAATGACATAGATGCCCATTCAACTTCGCAATGTGTTGCTCATTAAACAAACTACAGTCGTAAATCCATTCAATATCGATATGATGATCTTTAATATTAAAGTCAACAACTAAGTCAAATTTAGCAGGTATGAAACCCGAGTTAGTGGGCGTCAGGTCTAGTTCGTGAAGTGAAATAGATTGCAATGCATTTTTATTTGTGCCGGCAAAGTCTTCACTTTTAGTCACCATAATTTGAAAAAGAGGCGTGTGTGAAGCACTTCTGGTAACGTGCATACGCTCAACTAACTTATCAAAAGGAATATCTTGATTTGATTGCGCATCTAAGTGCGTCTGCCTCACATGGCTCAAATAGTCTAATATTGTTCCTTGCTTTACATCGATCTTTAGAATCAAGGTATTGACAAAAAAGCCGATCAGAGCTTCCAAATCTTCATGATGACGATTAGCAGTAGGTGTGCCCATCACTATACTGGTACTGTTACTATGACGCGCTAACAATAAGGACAGCATCGCATGCAGTAACATAAACGGAGTTAATCTGTGTTGCTTTGCAACCTCGATAAGCTTTTGTGTTGTTCGGCTTGAAATTTGGCCAGTAACCAATGCGCCTTTATTTTGCTTAACATCTGGGCGAGGATAATCCAGTGGAATACTGTGTATTGTAGGGGCATTTGCTAAATGCTCCGTCCAATACTTTATTCTTGATTCTAATAAATCATCTGATAGATAGTTATCCAACCAGTAAGAATAATCTATATATTGAATTTTAAGTTCGGGCAATGAAGACGCTTTTTCATGGCAGTAAGCATTATAAAGCTCGCAAAGCTCTCTCGTTAAGATCTGTATAGACCAACCGTCTGAGGCGATATGATGCGTATTTAAAATAAGCTTACCGCTACTATTTCTTAGCTTTATACAACTTAGCCTTAGCATTACATCTTCACTTAGGTTAAACTGCTTCTCACATTCCGAAGTTATGATCTTTTCAAGCTCTATTTTGCGTTCTTCCTCGCTAACTTGTGTCAAATCAAACAGGCTAGGTTTGCATTTATCAGCATAGAAAGGCTTAACTGTTTGATTAACTTCCCCGTCAATCAAATGATATACCGTCCTCAGTATTTCATGACGTAAAACTATTTTATTAATTGCTTCGGTAAGGGCCTCTAGATTTAATACACCTTTAAAGTCGAACACTAAAGGCATATTATATTCTGTTGTTCCCGACTGTAGGTTATCTATAAACCACAAACGTTGTTGTGCAAAAGAGGCTCGGTACTCATGTAAATTCACTTTTTCAATAGGTGATATTTTCTCTCTAGAATCTACGCTTTCTTTTATGCGCAAGAACTCCATAAGTTGCAATTTATTCTTTTTTATTAGCTCAATTGACTCTCTAGTCATTTCTTTTTTTAGTGACCGAGCTTTGAGTTTTTCTCCATCAAGATAAAGCTGAACCCCTTGCGCCAAAAGTAAATTATAGACATGCTGCATACTACGACTTACATTCCTTATATCTGTATTTTGTACTTTTACGAACCACTCTTTTTACTTTATAAATTATCAATAATAATTAAACCCAAAAACTTGAAATATATATAGTTTCTTAAAGTTAGTAGTAAGCTCATCAATAGTCTATTGATTTTAACAGGATAGTATTAAATTACCAAGCGATATTAAGTCTAGTGCAGCGTGAAGTTTCAATTGAAATTTAGCCTTTTATAAGGAAATACCTTTCTAACCCCCTTTAAGATTAACCAGACATTTTCAATATTTCTCTATAACACCTCCACTTTTACAATGCATCTATGATGCGACATGAATATCTAAACAACTTCGCTCAGCCCTTTAAGAAATGCCATATAAAAGTTATTAATTTCACCACCCTCTATAAAATTAATGGATTAAGAACCAGAGTGGAAAAGCAAAATTCCTCATAAAGAATTTAATATGAAAAACACATCAAAGCTATAATTAGGCTGCTATATGAAGCATTGAATTAATAATAGTTTAGTGAAAACTATTTTGTTTGAGATATATTATATGGAGTTAAAAGGCTCAAAGCATGAAGATCAGGATAATAGATAAAGCATAGGAATGAAGTGTATTCCTATGCTTGTATTTTGTATAAACGGTTAGTTGGTATGGAATACTAGAGCCGGTTTTGTGTTTGCAATCCTGACAGTGTGGTAACTAGTTATCAGTGATGTCAATAATATTGATACCACCCCAACCCCAATAAATAATGTTGGATCGAGGCCTGCTTTGTAGCTAAACTCGCTTAGCCAACGACTTGAAAACATGTAAGCTACAGGCCATGCAATCAAGTTTGCAATCACCAATAGCTTAAAGAAACCAAGATTAAACAGTAAAGTAATATCCCATGCAGAAGCGCCAACGACTTTCCTGACGCTGATCTCTTTTTTCTGATGTTTCGTTGAGTAAGACACAAGGCCAAACACACCAAAACATGAAATTATAGTCGTCACAATAGCAAGTGTAACCATCATTACTCGGTAGCTTTCCCATTGCTCGAAGTCCAGATCCAAATCATCTTCAATAAACGACCTCACAATAGGGTATTGAGGATAAATGCTATTCCAAGTTTGATCTAAATGTGCAAGACCATCGGCGAAGCCTGTTTCAGACAGTTTTACCGAAGCATGTACAAACCCATTTGTTCTCACCATGAATACATATGGCTTAATAGGTCCATGACCAGCAAGCATATGGAAGTCTTCAACAACCCCAACAATCTTGAAGGAGAATGGTAAACGCGAAGGCTGAATGCGTTCAATACTCTGATTTAATGCGTCATTGGCATTCTCGAAGCCTAGCTTTCGCATAGCTAACTCATTGATAATAATGTTAAACTGGTTCGCACCACCTTCTGAACTTGGGTTAACCAAGTCTGAAGGATACTGTCGAGAGAATAAACGGCCAGCTAAAAGCTTTACGTTGTAACTATCAAAGAAGCCATAATCCATATCTAAACGATTTAAAGAAATCGAATTTGTTTCACTTTGTCCCTTTAAAGTGTACGTTCCTACAACGTTATAATCCACTCCAGGAACTTCAGTTGAACCACCTACACTTAACACATCAGGGTGCTTCTCAAGCTCAGCTTGCAGTGTTTTGTAATGCGGTGCAATATCAGTCCAATTGATATTCTTAATAACGACAACATTTTCTTTATCAAACTTTAAGTCCATATTTTTCAAGAAGCTAACTTGGTTGTAAATGATTAGCGTCATAATCACCAAACCAATAGAAACTGCAAACTGCAATACAACGATTGCTTTTCGCACCAACATTGAGCCTTGACCAAACGTCATATTTCCTTTCAAAACATGTGCTGGTTGGAACTTGGACAACATAAATGCTGGGTAAGCACCTGATAATAGGCCCGTAATCAAACATAGCAATGCCAACCACGCAATTTGACCTGCATTATTCAACAGATCTAACGTCATCGATTTTTGCGTAATTGAATTCACTATTGGAAGCAAGTAATAAGAAATCAAGATAGAGAATAACAACGCAAAAAATGAAAGTATGAAGGATTCAATAATAAATTGGGAAAACAAATCGCCGCGACTAGCACCAACCGCTTTTCGAATACCAAGTTCTTTCGCGCGCTCTGCGCCTCTCGCTGTCGCCAAGTTGACCACATTGGCACAGGCCATCAATAAAATAGCCAGTGCTACTGCCGAGATAATATAGATTATTTGCAAGCCTTTGCCATCTTGGGCGTGAAGATTAATACTTGCTACAGGTTTTAACTCAAATTCTACTCTCGTGGAAAGTGACTCAGGTGCATTCATACTAATGAGTTGAGTAATCTCTCTTTCTAGTAGTTGAGGGTCAACGCCCTCTTTTAGTTTCACGTAACTACTTTGGTTTGAATAGTTCCAGTTTATAATACCGTTACCATACATGTTTTTAGCACTTTCCATCGGTGCAAATAGACTGAACTCTAAATGAGAGTTATCAGGTATATCCGCAATGACGCCTGCAACTTGCATTTGATGCTTTCCGTCCAACCAAACCATCTGGTTCAATGCATGGCTATTTGGAAACAATTTATCAGCCATGGTTTCTGTTATAATCACCGAGTTTGGCTGACTAAATGCATTTGTTTCATCACCTTCTAAAAACTCAAGCCCAAAAACATCTACAACGCCAGGATCTGCAAACAGCAACTTCTCATAAAAACGGTTGTTATCAGCTGACACCAGAAAGCTAAAATGCCCAAATCTCGTTGCACTATCAATCTCAGACAAATTAGTTTCCACTAAAGGAACCACCGTGCCGAAAGTATAAGCTGTATGAACCTGATCACCATTTTGAAAACTTCGGTTCATCTCAATTCTGTACATTTGTTCTGAGTCTTGCCAGAAACTATCATACTCAAACTCGTCATTGACATAGAGTCCAACTAATAAGACACACGCCAATGCAATACCTAAACTAACAATGTTAATCAGTGAGTATAACGGGCTATGTACAAGCCGCTTAAGTGAAAATACTATGGTATCTAAAATCATATTTCACCCAACTCAAGACGCGATGCTTTGCTCAAGAGAGCCTGAAACTAACTTACCATCCAGCAACGTCAAAATGTGGTCTGCATATTTAGCATGGTCCTCTGAGTGCGTTACCATGATAATAGATGTTCCGCTCTTATTAATGTCGGAAATCAGTTCCATGATCTCTCTACCTAAATTACTGTCGAGGTTACCGGTTGGCTCATCTGCTACGATTAATTTTGGTTTATTGACTAAAGCCCGCGCAATTGCAACACGCTGCTGCTGACCGCCAGAAAGCTGTCCTGGGTAGTGTTTAATACGATGGTCCATACCTACCTTCTTAAGCATCTCTAACGCCAATTCACGCCTCTCTGATTTCGGTATTTTGTGGTAAAGCAGCGCGACTTCTACATTTTCAAGTACTGACAATTCATCAATCAGATTGAACTCCTGAAATACAACGCCGACATTTTCTTTCCTGATCTTGGCAAGCTGACTTTCCTTATGATTAGCAATGTCCTCACCCATGAATTCATACTGTCCTTCTGATGGTGCATCCAACATGCCAAGGATATTTAACAGTGTCGATTTACCACAACCAGATGGGCCCATTATTGCCATAAACTCTCCTTGTGGAAGAGAAAAGTTGATATCAATCAAAGCCGTTGTTAACACTTCTTCTGTACGATAGTGTTTAGAGATATTTGTTAGTTTTATCATTTGAATACTACATATATATTTGTTTTTAGGTACAAGCACAGATAAGAACCTCACCATTTGCAAACCTGTTGGCTTAGCAAATTGTTCAATTCTTATCTCAAAGCTTGCAGCTCAGTTCGTTTGAATTACTAGTGTTACTCTAGTATTACTTTCTCGGAATTTAGGAAATTTGAATAAGAAGAAGAAATGATTTTTTCATTAACCGCTAATCCAGAAATAACTTCGACATATTTATCGTTTTTACGGCCGAGCTTTACATTCCTTTTAACTGCAGTATTGGTTTCAGGGTCAAGAACAAACACCCATTTACCACCAGTGTCTTGATAATACGCCCCGTTACTCACCATCAAAGATGAAACAGGTTCAGAAAGTTCGAGTTTCACAATGAAGTTCTGGCCACTGGTAATGTCTTCAGGCTGAGGGTCCACAAATGCAAGGTCGACTTTAAAAGTACCATTTACAATTTCTGGATAGACTCTATCAACAGACAATTTATAAGATTTACCTTGATAATCAATGCTGCCTTTTACACCTTCCTTTACCTTGGAGACATAGAATGAACCGACTTCAGCAACAATTTTAAAGCTATCTATTTGATCAATTTTACCTAGGTGTTCGCCACGAGGTTTAGATTCACCCAGCTTGAGATTTAGGGATGTAACTTGTCCGGAAATAGGCGCCTTCACTACTAAATCGTCCAAACTCGAGCGTATGATATTTAGGTGCTCTTTTAGTCTGCGTTCACTTTCTTGTAGCTGACCAATTTTCTCACCCCTGACACTATCTTCACTTTTTTGTTCTTCTCTGATAATGCCTAACTGGGTAATTTTATAATCCAGCTCTTCTTTTATAGCCGCAACATCATCCGTGCTAACATGGCCTTGATCGATTAATCGCTCATAGTTTTTCAGCTTGCGATTTAGTCGTGTAATATCATACTCAATTTCGTTTCTTTCAGTTTCTAGATTAAGACGTTTACTGTCTATTGAAAGTCGAGTATTCGTATTTATATCCAACTGCTCACTTACTCGTGCTTCTTGCGAATACACTTCTAGCTGGAATGCGGTATTTTTGAATTCAATTATTTTCTGCCCAGCTTCGACAAAATCTCCTTTTTCTACATAAATTTTATCAATTATACCGCCGCGTATAGCATCTAAATAAACCGTATTTAAAGATTCAGCAGCCCCACTTACTGGAGCTACATTTTCAAAGCTACCTTTTATAACTGTGGACGTAGACACCCTATTAGATTTAACGGATGAATAGTCTCCTAAGTTATATTCATTATATACCGCCACGCAAGCACCGAATAAAATAATCGCGCCAACAATCCTAGTAGAAAACTTTTTATAATTAGTTTTCTTTTGAACAACCGTGTCCATACAATAACTACCTCATACTGCAAAATGGAAAAATAAGTACTGCGCCTTTTGAACCTTAGTTTAGAAAATATTGCCGTCACATAGTTAATGTAACGGCTAAAAACAAAATCTAAAGACGCAACCGTCTGATTTTATCTATTAAATTAGAGCTCTAATTCAACTATATTTTCGTTGTGTGAAACACTCTCTTTGACTTCATTTTTTTCAATAATGTTAATACTATCGATCAAGGCTGAAAGCGATTCTACACTACTATATTCAAATATCAACTTAGTCTCTATCTCAAAACCGTACCTTTCCATTAACTTATTAACTACATTTATTGCAAGTAAAGATTGCCCACCTAAAGCAAAGAAATTTGCATTAACGCTAATGCGTTCAACACCCAAAATTTCACTCCAAATATCATGGACAACATGCTCTGTTTCAGTTCTTGGAGCAATATACTCGTCTTGCATTTCTTTAACTTGTAACTGCAGTGCTTTACGATCTATTTTACCGCTTGTGTTGACAGGAATTTCATCAATTACAGCGTATGATTGAGGTATCATATATGCAGGAAGTTGATTAGTTAAAATCTGCTTAATATCAATAAGCAACGACTCTCTATTTACATCATCATTAATTACTAAATATGCGACCAGATATTGACTCGCCCCCGAATTTTCAACCAAGACAACTGCATTTTTAATACCCGAATGAGAATTTAAACAAACTTCGATTTCTGACAACTCTATTCGCAGCCCTCGAAGTTTGACTTGATTATCTTTACGTTCAAGAAACTCTAAAGAACCATCAGGTAACCAACGACAAATATCTCCTGTTTGATACCAAATATCATCTTCACTTTTTACTATTGGATTTGGTATAAAGCTTTTCGCCGTTAATTCAGGGTTATTCAAATACCCTCTTGCGACACCTTCACCACCAACATATAACTCTCCAGGTACACCTATTGGCTGAGGTTCATGCTTCTCGTTTAATATACTGAGCGCAATATCATTGAATGGCACACCAATATTACTGATACCAACTTCTATATCTTGCTTAGAAATTTCTCGTGCTGTCGCGTAAACAGTTACTTCAGCTGGCGCCCAAACATTGAAAAACTTAGGCCTGTTTTCAATATCATCGGCGTACCAATCGCTAAGCATCTTAAATTGTAGCGCTTCACCTGCTAAGTTTACGTTCGTTAACGACAGCTTGTGATCTTTAAGTTCAAAGAGTGACTGCAAGGTATAAAACGCAGAAGGAGTCATAGATAAATGCGTCACTTTCTCCTCAACCAGAAGGTTGTAAAGTGAATGCATGTCTTGAATGAACGCTTTAGGAATAATTACTAGCTGGCCCCCATGTAGTAAACTTCCCCACATTTCCCAACCAGAAACGTCGAAAACATAAGCATGGAAAGCACACCCAATATCTTGCGCTGTTCGCTTCATTGCTTCAGGACACTGTTCAAACAAGCGCGTCATATTGCGATGTTCAATCATAATGCCTTTTGGTGTGCCAGTACTACCTGACGTATAAATGATATTGGACAGCTGCTCTGGAGAAACGGTTATTTCAGGGTTATTATTTGAACAACTTTCGAAAAGTGCATCATTATCTATACAAAGTGTAGCTACACTCTCAAGCTTGATCGCTGCTGCATCCTCTGAGCGGGTCAAAATTACACTCACTTGCGCTTCATCAAGAATGAATTGCATACGTTGTTGCGGAATTTCTGGATCAATCGCTAAGTATGCACCACCTGCTTTCAAAATGGCTAAAATCGCAACATACATTTCGAAAGAGCGGTCCAAACAGATCGCAACCACTTGTTCTGAAGAAACCCCATGATGATCAGTTAAGTAGTGTGCTAAGCGATTAGCCCGATCATTTAATTGACCATATGTAAGAACTTGGCCATTTAATTTTAATGCAATTGCCTCAGGAGATTGCTCAACTGTTCTTTCAAACTGTTGATGCAGACAAAGCTGCGTTTCTGATACAGCTTCACTCTGTGCGTGAATTTCCTCTGCCTGACTCTTAACCGATTCTGAGAATATTTCTTTTAGCTGATTTAGATTCTCTAAGTTTTCGAGGACAAGCGATTCCTCAACTCCAAAGTCAATTAGACATGCGATTTCACTTACACCGGCAGCTGCAATTCTCTCTACTGTAGGAGTACATTTCTCTACAGTGCCAAGTAATGCATTTGAATGATAATAGCGCCTAAATGCGCGTTCAGTGATGGCATTTAACTCATCAGATTGCTCTATATCGCCCGATAAGACTGTATCTGCCGACTCACCTACAAGCCTAGCAATCGCTTGCGGTGAACCCGCTGAAATCACTAAGTATCTTTTGAATGGCTCTTTGACATGCTCATAGATAACTTCTTCGTTATCTGAGATAAATGTGTGTGCCAAAAGCGTCACGGTTCCTGACCCTTTATGGCCCGAACGGCGCCAAGCCTCACGGTAAGCTGCGATTTTCTCAGCAAGATCGTCCAAAGACTGTCCTAATAAGTGCGTTAAAACATTTTGACCTGCTTCACCAGCTCGCACAAACGCATCAACATGACCTGCTGTTGTGGTCCAAATAGGGATCTCTGCTTGGACCGGTAGGGGCCTGATACTAATCTCTTCTACTTTACCTTCATCAACAGGCATTTCTAACACATCACCTTTCCATAGTGCCTTGACTGTTGCTATCCCTTTTTGTAGGTCCTCTCGGCGTTTATCGTAACGCCCAGGTGCCAATGTAAAGTCTTTTGGTGACCACCCAGCTGCAAAGCCAAGTCCAATTCGACCTCCTGAAATATTGTCGATAACAGACCAATCTTCCGCTACTCGGATCGGATTGTGCAGAGGTAAAACACAGCTTCCCGCGCGAATTTTTACTCTCTCTGTCATTCCCGCAATGGCGGCTGCGGTAATGGCTGGATTAGGATACAAGCCACCAAATGCATCGAAGTGTCTCTCTGGTGTCCAAATTGCCTCGAAACCATTTTGGTCAGCAAACTTGGCCCCTTGCTTCAATAGGTCATATTTACCCTCACGACTATCCCCAGCATCACTCGCAAAGTAGAATAAGCTAAAGCTCATTGTTTCATCGCTTTGCTGAACACTCTGCTCACTTGCAATCACTTGCTGATAAACACTGTTCGAAAGACTGTTTGTATCTTGTGCATGCCAATCTAAATATTGCGTTACCTTTTCTTGCTGCGACAACATAGGTAATGTTCTAACAGTTTGAGAAGGCTCTTTGATAATACTTGATAACAAGCATTCAAAGTTATCTGCCATACGCTTTATCGTATCTTCTTTATATAGATCAGTTGCATATTCCCAAACACACTCAATGCCATTTTCTTTCACACGGAAGTATAGTGTTAGGTCATATTTACTAAACGGTGCCGTCAGTGACACACTCTCGAAGGTTTGCAGTTCTTCATCTACATAGTCGCTTCTGCGACCACCCGCCTCTTGGCTTTGATCCATGTAGACCAATTGTATTTGTGCTATTGGCTCATAACTTAAACTACGCTCTGGATTCAATTCATCTACAAGCGTCTCAAATGGTAAATGGGCATTAGAGTAGCATTTAAGTAAGTTCTGTTTGGTTTTGGTTAAAAACTCTGCAAACGATGGATCGCCAGATAGATCGCTGCGTAATACCAGCGTATTGACAAAGAAGCCAATAAGTGGCTCAACTTCTTTTTGCAACCTATTTGCAACTTGGAAGCCGATTATGACGTCATCTTCATTACTGTAACGACCAATAAATGTAGAGAAAGCTGCCTGCATAGTCATATACAAGGTCGTGCTCTGCTCCTGACTTAGTCGATTTAGGCCACCAAGAACTCGGTTATCCAAGTTTTTAATATATTGAGAGCCTCTGTAGCTCTGGTATTTTGGTCGCTTAAAGTCTGTCGGCAGATTATTAACCTCTGGTGCACCTGCAAGGTACTCTTTCCAGAACTTAATTTGATCGGCAAGACCATTTTGCCCTAACCACCGGGCTTGCCAGTCTGCATAATCAAGATACTGTATTGGTAAAGGCGGCAAAGTATGTTCTTCACCTTTTAAGTAGGATAGATAAATCTTACTCATTTCTTGAATGAGGATATTGACCGTCCAGTTATCTGAGCAAATATGATGCTGACTCACTGTCAGTAGATCTCGATGATCACCAAATTTAATCAAGAACGCCCTAACCATCATGCCTTCTTCAAGAGGAATTGGTTGTAGTAAGAACTCGTTGTAAAGCGCTTGAGCGACATCCATTTTCTCATGTTCTGGCAAATGACTAATATCTTGAGTCACTATATCAACATCTAAGTTATCAGTTACTTGCTGGATAGGTTTGCCATCCACATTGACGTAACGCGTTCTTAAGATTGTGTGTCTGTTAACGATTTCAGCTAAAGTTTTCCTAAGTGAGTCAATGCATACGTCTCTAATGAAAATACTAAATGCATTGTTATATGCTGAATGCTTACCTTCTAACTGAGAGATCATCCATAAACGCTGTTGAGATGTGGATAAAGAAGATAACTCCGTCTTACCCGTCGCATAAATTGTCGGTAACACAATTTCATCAGAGCTTACGTTTAGTTTCTTCTCGATATCTTCTGCCTGCTCTTCCACCGATACTAGAGAGAAAATGGTATCTAGCGACATTTCTACTTTAAATGTTTCTCTTATCTCCGTAATAACTCGGATTGACATTAGCGAGTCAACTCCCAAGTTCAACAGGTTGTCGTCTACTTTTAGAGTATCATTTGATAAATACTTCGACCATATCGCCAATAGTTTGCTCTGAACTTCTGTTAAACCTAATTCGTCGCTTATTGCGATGTCACTTTGTGTAATATCTGACACAACATTACTTGGCTGCTCATCAGCCGTATCACTGACACTTGGCGTGGCGCTTGAACTAATTCGTGATAGTTCTTCTGAGTAATAACACGTCTCTGCAAACGGGTATGTAGGCAATGCAATTCTGCAACGTGTTTCACCTTCATAATACTTCTTCCAGTCAATTTCATAACCGTTGCGTTGCAATTGACAAAGGCCATTCAGTAGCATGCCCAATTCTGTATGTGCTTGATGCCTTTTTGCGCCATCGGTAGTCGCAATACATGTAGGTGGAACACTATGTCCGTCATGGTTTTGTGCAATAAGCTGACACAATGAATTGCCAGGGCCCACCTCTAGGAAAATATACTCTTTGCTACTTAACAATGTTTGAGCACAGTCTTTAAACCTTACAGCATGACGAAGGTGCTGTACCCAGTAACTTGGCGACTGTACCTGCTCACCGTCAATCCAATCACCAGTTAAATTAGACAGGTACGGAGTTAGAGGAGCCTTTAGTTCAATACCAGATACAAACTCTTCAAATTCTTCGAGCATTGGGTTTAAATGAGATGAGTGCATTGCATGTGAAGTGTGCAGCAAAGTACAGCTAATTTCATTCGCTTGTAGCGTGCTTTGCAATTGCTCGATAAGCTCAACGTCACCAGAAACAACTATTCTTTGAGAGCCATTTATTGCTGCAATAGAAAGCTCGTCGCTTAAATAGCTTTGTAAAGTTTCTTCATTGGTCGCAACAGCAAGCATTGAACCTTCCTGCATGCCCGCCACTAATTGGCCGCGTTTCGTAACAATGGCCAATGCATCTTCATAGCTCAAGACACCCGAAACACAGGCTGCCACGTATTCACCCAAGCTATGCCCTAGGTAAGTATCTGCTATACACCCCCAATGTGACAATAGCTCGACTAGCGCGTATTCGAATATAAAAAGAATAGGTTGAACATACTCAGTCGCTACAAGCTCGCTGGCTGAATAGTCGTCCTCTGGATAGAGTATATGATTTAACGCAACGCCAGTGATATTTTCGTAATGCGTAAAACCTCTAAGCATCGCATCTTTAAATACTTGTTCACTATCAAATAACTCACGACCCATGTTTACATATTGGGCGCCTTGTCCTGGAAATAAGAAGCAGAGCTTGTTTATTGTAAGAGGATCTGTGCGAGTATGCTTACTTTTGCCTTCCAGTTGAGTCATTAGATCTTCGATACTCTCAACGACAAAGTTAGCCTTAACTTTTAAATTTCTCCTACCCAAATGCAGTGTATAAGCGATATCTGCTAGGTTTGCATTGGCATTGGTTCGTAAAAACTGGAGCAGGTTGTTTTCAATCCCTGATAGCGCCGATTCGGTATTAGCAGATAATGAAATTAAATGTTTGCGTCTTGATGGACCTGAATATGCCTTTTCTTGATGTTCTTCGAAAATGACGTGGGCATTGCTGCCTCCTAAACCAAACGAACTCACACCTGCACGCAAAGGTTCTTCTTCTGAACCAGTCCAAGTTTTACGAGCACCATTTACATAAAACGGGCTATTTTCAATATTAAGTAGTGGATTGGCATGTGTATAATTCAAGCTTGCTGGTAGTGTATTATGCTGCATAGCTAAGATAGCTTTGATAGCGCCAGCAACACCAGCTGCTTCGCCCACATGACCTATATTCGATTTTACCGAGCCGAGCGCAATACTACTTTCATTGACATCAGCAAAGACTTGTTTTAATGCGGAGATTTCAATCGGGTCCCCTAATTTTGTCGCTGTGCCGTGTGTTTCTATGTACTTAATCGATTCAGGTTCAACTTCAGCTCTTTGAAGTGCATCGCCAATTACTTGTGCTTGCCCTTCCACACTTGGGGCTGTGAAGCCGACCTTGTTTTCCCCATCATTATTAATGGCGGAGCCTTTGATAATAGCAAGAATATTGTCGTTATCTTCTAGCGCGTCATCTAAACGTTTAAGAACTAATACACCACAACCTTCACCCGGAACGGTGCCCTTCGCAAGCGCATCAAATGGACGACACACACCGTCAGGCGATAAAATCATATCCTCTTGATATAAATAACCTTGATTAGCTAATGCACCAATGTATACCCCGCCAGCTAATGCAATGTCACATTCGCCGATGTTTAAGCCTTGGCATGCTAAGTGAATATTAACGAGAGAAGTAGCACATGTTGCATTGTTAGAGATTGCAGGACCAGTTAGATTCAGTTTATGTGAAACGCGAGAACATAAATACCCAGACTCATTGACACTCGCAAGTGCATAGCCATCAGCCATTGAGCCGCCTTTTAGACTTTCATTTACTTTACGCAGCCAACGCATGTTACTGCTCGCACCGCCATATAAGCCAATTTGTCCGTTGTATTTTTCGCTCGTATAACCCGCTGTTTCTAATGCTTCCCAAACAACCTCATGGAACACACTAAACTGCGGATCCATGTACTTTGCCTCTCCCGCACTGTAACCAAACAACTCCGCATCGAAAAACTTTTTTCTGTCAATAAAACCTGAGCGTTTTACATAATTATCTCTAGAGATAATGCTCTTGTCTAAACCCTGCTCAACTAATTCACTTTCTTCAAGCTCTCTAATGCCCTCTGCACCTGCATTTAACAACCGCCAGTATTGTTCTGTATTTTGTGCAGAAGGAAACCTTCCAGCCATTCCTATGACGGCAATTTCTAATCCATTATAAGCTTTCATATATGAGTACCACTTCTATTTAAACGTTATTCTTATTCAGTTTTTTTCTAGCCAACATGATTCTATTTTTCGCGCCGCTTAGATTTCTTTTCTCAACTTTCTTGGGAGTTGCTTTTTTTACAAATTGACTGAGCTGCCTAATACTTGGGTATTGGAATAAGTCAGCGATTTGAAGAGAAGCATTGAGACGATTATTGATTTCTTTACACACAGAAATTGTATTGAGTGAGTTTCCACCCACTTCAAAAAAATTATCGTCAATACTTATTTCACTGTGCTGAAGCCCAAGCTCCTTACTCCAGACCTCAAGAATGGTAAGTTCTACATCATCTTTTGCTGCAACGCGCTTTCTGTTTGATACCGGTTTTGCCATCAACGCTAAGCGATCCACTTTACCGTTTGCTGATAACGGAAAGGACTCAACAACTGAAATGGCATTAGGAACCATGTATGAAGGTAAAGTGCGTGAAAGAGATTGTCGCAAGGAGCTAATGAACTCAAGTTCATTGTCAATAGATTGATTTACTTCCACAAAGGCGCACAATGTTTGATTGTCTGAATTCTCCTTTACAATGACCACAGCGTCGGAGATGGCATCAAAGCTTCTTAATCTCGCTTCAATTTCGCCTAGCTCTATGCGCATTCCTCTGAGCTTAACCTGATTGTCTAGACGTCCCAAAAACTCAACGGTTCCATCACTTAACCATCTCGCTAAGTCTCCCGTACGATATGCCCTGCGCTTAACGCCCATCAAATCTAGTGTGACAAATCGATCTGCGGTGAGCTCGTCTTGTTTCAAGTAGCCCATGCCGACTTGGCATCCTGCTATATAGAGCTCTCCCTCAACGCCCTGAGGAACCAAATTGCCATAATGATCCATTATGTGAAGTTCCATATTGGCTGATGGATAACCTATCGGAACTCGTTTGTCCTGCCTGAGTTTATTGAAATACCAATAAGATACCTCGATCGCGGTCTCTGTTGGACCGTATTGATTCACCAAATCGACATCTTCAAAAGCTGCAATTGCTTGTTGTTGTAATTTGTAACTAAGCGCTTCACCACTGGTCATCAACAAACGCAGTGACTTTATATGCGCTGTTTCTGCATGATTCAAAAATAACTGCAGCATTGAGGGAACAAAATGAATGATCGTAATATTTTGGCTAATTATTAGATCAGCCAGATATTTAGGATCAGTTTGACCGCCAGGTTTGGCCAAAACGAGTTGGCCTCCCGATGTCAATGGCCATAGGATCTCTCCTAATGACACATCAAAACTCATTTGTGTTTTTTGTAGGATTTTATCTTCAGGCTGCATGTTAAACTGATGCTGCAATGTATGTAGTCGATTAACTAAGCCAGCGTGACTATTGAGCGTACCTTTTGGCCTACCCGTTGACCCAGAAGTATAGAATGCGTAAGCAAGATCGGATGGTTTTATACCAGTTTCAGAGCATGGGATGTCATCGTCAGCGTAATCATTGAACAGCTCACTTTCCCCTTCAGCAAGTTGTGCATCAAACTCATCAAGAAACAATACTTGACCATTAAAGTTGTCGGATACAAATTCTATATTTTTGTGAGTTAGGATTAGCTTTGTCTCTGAATCGCTGATCATATAGCTCAAGCGTTCTTTTGGTAAGCTAGGCTCCAGCGGTAAGTAAGCAGCGCCTGCTTTGAATACAGCAAGCATACCAACGACCATGCCAATGGAGCGTTCTGTGCAAACACCAACCAATGAACCTGGCTGCACTTGCAAATTCTCTTTAAGGTGGCGTGCCAGTTGATTAGCCCGAGCATTAAGCTGCGTAAATGTGAATTCAACGTCAGAATATGAAACTGCAATTCTATTGGGAGTTCGAGCGACTTGCCGCTCAAAGAGCTCATGAATACAAACAGAAGGAGAAAAATCAACAAAGGTATTATTTAGCCCATTAACAAGATGCTCTTGCTCTTGCTCTGAAAGCATCTGAAGTTGTGATGGCGATGTGTCATTTAGAGTGAGATAATGACTTAGTTGTAGTAACACATTGCATAAATGTCTGTTTAATCGCTTTATATACGACTCTTCGAACAGCTTAACATCGTATACCCAATTGATTGCAATACCGTCTTCACTGATATTTATATCAATATCTAAATCAAATTTCGTTTGCGTGCTGTTTATTTCGAATGGCTTAATATCGATGCCGCTTGTAGCTGCCAAATCAAGTAACGAATTGTCGTTAATTCCAAAGTCAGTATTTGTCGTTAACATAACTTGGAATAAAGGACTGTGTGCTGTACTTCGCGGAGCTTTAAGCGCATCAACTAATAGTTCAAATGGCACGTCTTGATTAGATTGCGCCTGTAAATGTACCTCCTTTACATGATCAAAATAATCGCTAATAGTCTCTTTGTTTGTATCTAGTCGAAGAACCAGTGTGTTTACAAAGCAACCTATCAGCGGCTCTAGTTCCATCTGAAGCCTATTTGCTAAAGGCGTACCTATCACGATATCGGCATCATTACTATGACGCGAGAGTATCAATGCTAACGCACCGTGCACCAACATAAACGGAGTCAATTGATGTTGTTTTGCTAGATCAATGAGTTTAGCTGTGGTGCCTGCCTCTATGCGACCTGCTACTTTAGCGCCTTGATATTCTTTTACCTGTGGACGGTCTGAACACAGCGGTAAACTGTGTATAGCAGGTAAGTCATGTAAAGTTTCTTTCCAAAATTCTAACTGCTGACTTATTGCAGATGTTTTTAAAATATTGTGTTGCCAATCAGCATAATCACTATATTGCACTCGCAATTGAGGTAACTGATCTGATTTGCCATCTTGATAAGCGCGATAAAGGCCGAAAAATTCCTTCATGAGAAGCTGCATAGACCACCCATCGGAGGCAATGTGGTGCATGCTCAACACGAGTATTCCTTTAGTATTATCACCTTCCGCCATCTTGAAACAACTCACCCTCAACATCAGATCTTGTTGCAAATTAAATGGCTGAACAACCTCTTCAGAAATCGCTTCTTGTACATTTTCGTCGGATATATCACCCGTAGCGGATGTTAAATCCACTACATTAATCGCAAACTTCACCTCTGACATGGGGATGACATATTGCAACGCATCTTTGCCGCGGTCTCGATATACCGTTCTGAGTACTTGATGACGGTTAATAATGGTTGTAAATACATCGGTAAGAAGCCCAACATCTAGATTCGACGTATATTCCAACGCAACAGAGATATTATATTGTGGTGTGCTGCCCTGTAGTTTATCTATAAACCAAAGCCTATTCTGTGCCGAAGACAAGACTAAATCCTCTCCCCTCGGCTTAGGCTCAATTTTTCTTGAAAGACCCGAGGTAGAAAGTAATTCGATTAATGCATCCTTATTTCCTTTGACCACTTCCCTATCTTCAGGTTTAATTGCTCCCTCAGGGGCACTAGATGTTAATCTGCCATCTTTAACACTAAAATTAATTTTCCGTGATTTAGCGTCAATCAAAAACTTCTTTAATTCTGATTTTGACAATTTCATCAATGTGGTCATTTACCACTCCTTTATTCATGTTTTTCTTATATCTTAATGACACTTTGGCGCTCAGTTAACTATAAAGCCCAATACTATTTGGTGGGAAAAAACTCATAAAACCCCTGTTGCGCAGGGCATATATTGGAGGTAGCACACTGAGACCCCCTTTATACAAAAGATAGAAACCCCTAGTATCGAGCTTAAGCTTTCTAATCTTAACTACCAACAAAAAAACCCAACTTAATAGAATATTAAATAGGATAAACTCAAAAAAATTTAGAATAATAGATGCAAAGCGAGTTATAGATAAGATTAAATCATCTGTGAAGCACTTAAATAAGAAAATATATAAGTGAGCCAATTTTTGACGTGTTGCACTAAGTGAAATACCAAAGGGGTTAGCATAGTCGCGATTTAATATGTTTTTTATTGCTCGAATAGCTATAAACGCCCTTGAAAAAGTAAGCAAGAAACTTTGATAACTTTCAATAATTAGAAGCAATACTCTGCACTTTAAAACACTAGACAAAGAATTAGAACAACCTCTTAAGGTTCGCGCTTTTTCTAGACTTTCGCATTCATCAACTACCGATTGTACAAGTAAACCTTCCAGCACACTGAAAACAAGACATATAAAACATAAAGCATTGACTTTAAATGATATAAAATTCATATATGTAGGCATACTTCCTTGCCCCATAATATAGAAAGCATGTTTTTCTTCTTTTTATTATCTACTGGTATTTTCCGGTATGTGTAACATCCAGAATACGGTTTAGATACAACCTTTTCATTAGAGAGCGTCTGTTGCCCACTCTTGAATCTCATGCCTTTCCTTAACTACTTATTCTTTGTCTAACCATAAAACTAGTTAGCAGGAGAAATTTCCTTTCCGCTAACTAAAGTTCAAAAAATAAAAAAATACATCATAACGTTATGCAATTATAAATTTATACATAACAACTTAAGACTCCTTTAATATTACATTAATAAGGATAATAAAAAAATTAAAACCCATTAATTTTAAGCAATTGGCTCAAAAAAAACCCAATTTCAACCTAAACAAGTATATCAAACATGGATTTATAAGAAGATCGACTTATAACTAAAACCTTCTGACAACGTAAACTTACAATGAACAAAAATAAATCACGAGATGAAAAGTTAAATCAACAACTATCATATCTAGTAAATAGAGCATCAAAGGGAAGGGAAAATCTAAAAAGTTATGATGGCGTTACTATTTACAAGCTTTATTTAGAACAAAAAAACCACAAAAAGCATAGTTTTTATATGGCTTTACCTAGACGAACTCAAAAACATTATAATAAATATACTAAATTGAGGTTACTCTTTATTTTTTGACTCCAAAATCAATACCATAAAACTTATCTTAACAAATAAAAAGTCACTAATAACTTTAGTTTTTGCACCTGAATTTTTGAGGTTATAAAACCATATTTAAAGCGTATAGGAGAAGAACTCACTCTCAAAACTAAAAAAGCCACAGCATACTTATTTATACTGCGGCTTTTCCTAACTTAGTGTTAAAACCAACACTAAGCCAACACAATAATTATGATGAGTTCAGGGCACACTTAACGTTATTACCACTCCTCTTCAACTAGTTGGTGTGCTTGCTCTTGTATAACCTGCATGCTTTGCTGATAGCTTATTTCTACAGCTTGATCACTAATCGTTTGAGACTCGAAAAGATCCTTAACAGACAGCGTATCAATTGCGAATCGCTCCTGTATTTTTGATACCAACCTAGTTAATAACAAAGAGTGGCCACCTAAATCAAAA
>NZ_AUXV01000018.1 GCF_001625575.1 Pseudoalteromonas luteoviolacea S2607 | reverse complement strand
TTCCTAGTTATCGTTACTTTTTAAGTAATAAAACTTCTTATATTTGCTTTAGTTATCTTCTTTTGCAGCTCTTTATCATTAACATGGGTGTAGAGTTGAGTTGTTAAAATACTTTGATGCCCGAGTAGTTTTTGTACATAGCGAATATCAACTCCTGATTCTAGCAATTGACAAGCTGACGAGTGCCTATACATATGTGGCGTGATTCTCTCAATGTTTGCTTTTTCTGCAGTCTGCCGAATTAACTTTCGAATAAAGTGGGGGGATGCCTGCTTGCCTCGACTATTCACAAGTAAATACAAGTGTTCAATGTTTAACCTGTCTCTTAACGCTACATAAGTATTTAGTAACCCGACTACCTCTGCATTCGGCAAAAATACAAAGCGCTCTCTTTGACCTTTTCCTAGCACTTTTACTTTTTGTTCTTTTATCAAAATATGGTTTAGTTCTATATTTACCAATTCACTAACTCGAACACCTGTAGCAAAAAGTAGTTCAAGTGACAGGATACAGGTGACCTTATTTAAGTCTTTTGCTGAGCTCACCAACGCACTTAAGCTAGATAGGTCATAACAGGAACCTTTTACGAGCCCAAGTTCGCTCCTTGCTGTATTGAGCATTTTACGTAAATCTTTTTTAGCAATATTTCGCGGCAGTAAGGTCGGCACCTTTAGCGATGTATCCACTTTAAGCATAGGGTTGGCGTCAATAACCTCCTCTTGCTCCAACCATCTGAACATTGACTTTAAACAGGCAATCCTTCGCTTTATACTTCGAATGCTTAGTCCAGTTTGATGTAGATCGAATAAGTAACCCTTAAAGTGTTGTTTGTTCAGTTTGAGCACATTTTTTTCTTCGACTAACTCAACAAATGTGTCCAAATCCTTTTTGTAGGCTCTAAGCGTGTGTGGCGACAATTTACGAGCATATTGGCAATGTAGTAAAAAATGGCTGCAAGCTTCTTGGGTAAGCATGAAATCTCCATAAGATTTAAAAGCTTACATATTGTCTCCTGAAAAATGCATTAATAACAATAATTATCTTGAAAACACGTTCAATCCCAACTTCAATTGGTTAATTTTTAGTAGATTTGCAAGCGATATTCGGTCGTTACAATTTTAATTTTCTCAACTAAATAGTGTAAAAGTGTGCTTCAAAGCAAGCCATAGCCAGTTTGTTCAATTTTTTCATTACGTCAATTTGTACTATAAAACCTCAATATATTTCCAACAGCAGGTAAACTGATGAATACGAAACTTAAAGACGCGTTTAACTACGAGATAAAGGTCGCTAAGAAGCTATATACCAAAAAGCATTTTACTCTCTGTTTCAAGCACCTTGAGCGAGCACATATTATTGCGCAAAAATACACGATCCCTCATACATTAAGTCACTGGTGGATGTTGAAGGTGGGATTGAAGACTGCTAATAAAAAAGAAATAGCAGGTCAATGTATGCGTATTGTTGCATCGTTACTATTTTCGAGACTATGGGTACCTGTTGGGAATACAGGCGGGAGTAATGTCAGCGCTATCAAACCTATGCCAATTCCTGATGACTTAAAGCATATACTTAAAGGTTGATTATTTAGTAATTTGAGCACCTTCTATTAAAGGTGCTCAAGATAGCTATTCACTTCGGTGCTTGAATGAAAAGCTCACTTCAGGTTCAACGGCACCAGATTTATCTCTTGGTGTTGTGTAAAAACTCACATTTAGACTGTCACTGCGGTTATCTAATTCGATATGTGCAAAACCCCAAATGAAACTTTTAGCCCATACCAAGTCATATTCGCCATAGCGCTTTTCCTGCTGATGTGCAAAAGGAGAATGTGTACCACGCATTTTTGATGCCGCGCCACTGATAATTAAAGGCAATTTGGGTTTAGTATTATTGGGTAATACACGAGTACAATCGTCAGTTAATAACTCTAGATCATGCTCATGACCGGCTATATATGCATCCGCATACTGACATAATTCAGGTAGAATTAAACGCCGCAGTACATGCCCCTCATCGTATTTGGTCCCACCGATCGACCAAAGAATGTGATGTCCATACACAATTTTCCATTTGGCTTTTGAATTTTTCAGACCGTCAGCTAGCCATGCAAGTTGCTTATGATCCTCGCCATTAACTGGTGACTCATGCACTTCAATGTCTTCTACTTCCGCTTGACCACTTGCCAATGCTGATGCCAGCCCTTGCTCACTGCCATCTTCTTTGAGTGGTATTTCATAGTAATGCTGGCCTGATAGCAGCATGTTGGTATCAAGTACAAAAAATTCTACATCGTTTCCAACAGCTCCGATCGTGTAACTATAGTAACCACGCTTGTCCATGTGAAAATTGGGTTGCTTTGCCATCCATTCAGTTTGCAGCTTGACCCCTTTACGAGAAGTTTTCCAATCGTGGTTACCTAATGCAGAATAAACCACAAGGTCTTTGTTATTGCGAAACAAAGGCTTTAAAGGCCCAAGTATAAGGTCATCCATACGTTTTTGGTCGTCTTTGCCATCATTTGCATCTGCACCATCTGGGTAAATATTGTCCCCCAATTGAATACCAAATTGGCATGACTTGCTTTCACACAACTTTGCCATCGCCATCCCTACAGCAGCAGCGCCTGTATCTTCCGTCGCTATTTCTGTGCCAGGATATACAAAAATGGGGGCATGATTAAACTCTTCAATTGGTCTGTTTTCTTCTAACCACTCTGCTTTTTCGGCCGCAATAAATTGTGCTTTATTCTTGGGCTTTTTTATGTGTTTTGTTTTCGGGTAATCAGGGTGATACCCGCCATCGCCGAAAGCAAGAAAAGAAATGGTGTCATTTGCATATACGCTACCTGCGCTCCCTATTAATAGCGCGGTAAATAGTGCATGAGTGGTTTTTAATGTCATAGTTATTTGCTGCCAAGTTACCTTGGCAGCCCTGTTTTATTGCGTAGTAATAATTAGAAAGATGTAAAAGTCATGCCAAGCTCAAATGAGCGTCCATAGCTTTCATATTGATAGTTAAAGCGTTTTTCACCGTGATATACGTAAAATGGTTCATCCGTTAAGTTAACTGCATTGAAGTAAAATTGCGTCTGCTCGTTGAGGTAATATTTAAGACTTAAGTCAACTTGGTTATGCGTATCTTGATAAACACGTGCATCATTCTCAGTCATAATGTACGCCTTACTTTTAAAGCTTGTACTCAATCGTGCACTTACCTTGCTGTTTTCGTAGCCAAACATAATATTAGCGACGGTATCCGATTGATTTGGTAGATTATCGTCTGCATCTATGAAGGTTCCATTGGCCGAAAACATAAAGCCGCTGTCAAAGTTTTTGGAGTACGCAAGTTCCACACCGCTTAACTCTGCTTCACCCCCATTGACCGATTGGATAACCTCTTCAAACCCATCCCAACTACCATTCTCTTGCACTTGTCGTTTGGCGATAAAATTATCGATATTTTTATGGAAGACCCCTGCGCTGATAATCCCGATTTTTCCTGGGTAATATTCAATTGACAGGTCTACATTTGCTGACTCGTATGGGTTGAGGTCAGGGTTGCCAACTTCCCCTTTTCGCTCTACGGTAACGACATCATCTTCAACTGATGTTTCGCTTTCTAGTAACTGAAAAGCAGCTGCATCGCCAAAGCTTGGTCTGGCAATCGTTTGCGTGTATGCAAAGCGGGTGATAAGTGAATCTGAGTGGGCATAGCGTAACGTCAAATTTGGCAGGAGATGATCGTAACCTTTACTTACTTGCCAAGGGGTAATTGCAACCCTCTCACTGTCTTCAATGTCATTCTTTATAAGCTCTACTCGACTGCCCGAGGTTTCATAGTCTGTGTCTTCATAGCGTAAGCCAGTAATAATGTTTAGATTACCGATATCGATACTAAACATCCCATAAAGTGCGCTAACCGTTTCTTGAGAAGTGTAGCTTTTGCCCTTGCTTTCAATATCGCTTTCAAGTTCATTAGCATTGAAGGTCGCGTTATTTGCATCGAAAAAGCCTCGTATACCTTGGCGCGATAAACCTGGACCAAACTGCCCTAATTCAAAACTGGGTTCATTCGATGCAAATTGATTAGCTGTTACATCATCGAAACCACCGTCATAAACGACTGTTTTTACTAAATTGAGCTTTTCTCTATCGTTATACTTCAGTCCGAACTTTATTTGGGCATTATGGCCTTGAAGTATCAGATCCTTGCTTATATCTAGCTTAAAGCTAGTTGCCTCGTCTTCACTCAAATTGTTTTCCGAAACAATTTCATCCATCGCAAAATTAGTAAGGTCGTGAGCTGCATCCGAGCGAGATAAAGCGGGCGTATCGCCCAAACTTGCATAACCCAATAAGAGCTCTTCAGCTACAAAGTCTACATCTAGACGATTCGGCTCCACTTCATCTGATTTTGAGTAGCCTAAGTTGTATTCAACAAACCAACTTTGTATTACGTGCTTGCCACCAGCAACAACAGATAAAATACTTTGCTCTTCATATCGGTCTTTGGTATCTCTGTCCATTTCAGCATCGGTGAAATACGCTGTGGTATCTGTTGACTGCTCACTTAAATACTTACCTTTGTCATATTTGTACTCGTTTCTTAAACGAAATTCATCGTCCGAAAACTCGCTATAGAGTGTACGAAGGTAATATTTATTTAGACCCCCTTGGTGTAAATCGAGGTTTAATGCCGCACCAAGTCTCTCTCGTGTTACTTGGTAATGCCTTTGTTCAATCTCTTCTGCACCAAAAAATGAAACATCCTCAGTGGTATCGCCACTTTCCTGTTCTAGTGCCATCCACCCACCGTCAGTCTCCATATTGTGCGAGCCAAACTCTCTTTCAAACCAAGATACAGCGGTCGCAATGCCCAATTGGGTTTGACCTGAGATGTCGAAAATGTCGCTAAAGCTCGCAGACAGCTTGGGGCTGGTTTTATCCACTTGCTCGTTGTACGACCCCTGCGCAGTAAAACTATAACTTTGTCCTTGCCTATCAAATGCACTGAGGCTTTTAACATTTATACTACCGCCAATGGCACTCGCATCCATATCGGGAGTAACTGTTTTACTCACTTCAAGACTTTGGATAATTTCACTGGGGATAACATCCATAGCAACACTGCGTATACCAGCTTCTGGCGAAGGTACATTTGCGCCATTAATAGACACATTGTTTAGTCCAGGATCAATGCCTCGGATCCCCACAAAACGCCCCTCCCCTTGATCTCGCTGTATAAACATACCAGGCAAACGCTGTAATGCTTCCGCTGCATTTTGATCGGGTAATTGTCCGATGCTGTCAGCACTGACAATCGCCATGATCCCATTAGCATTCTTTTGTCTGTTAAATGCGCCTGCTTGCCCCGCACGCTGACCAACAACAATAATATTGTCTACTTCGCTTTCTATCGGCTTAAGTTGCACCTTAACTTGCGTAGTTTGATTGTCCCGAATTTCCACCAGTTGTTCATTGGGTTGAGCACCAATGTAGCGCACTTTTAGTGTGTAGCTTCCTGCCGGTATTTTGGTAAAGACAAAGCTACCATCGCGATTAGAGCTAGCATGCTTGTTAAGCTCCACAAGCGAAACTTGAGCCCCTTCGAAAAGCGCTTTGTTCTGTGTATCACCTATTTGCCCTTGCAATGTATTGGCTTGTACGCCCGACGCTGTCATGCCCAAAGCTAAAGTCATAGCTGTAAAGGCCTTTGAAAAAGGTAACGGTAGTGTATGTTTCATATTTATCTCGCACAGATTGTGATGGCTGATTACCCTAAAAAATCGGCAAAACCTTATCGGCAAAATATGAATTATTTATTTCAGAAAAAATCAAACCCCATGAAATAACTGGTTTTTTCGAGTTTTTCTTCATCTAATGAGCTATTTTTACCCCCTTTTAATGGCCAAAACTGCCACGCCATTACTAATTTGTTCAGATATTACGAATAAAGTTAAAAAAACTGTCAAAGTCATGAGCTAAATTGACCCTGTTAAAGAAAATTGACTGCAATAACATAGAAAAAAACCTAAACCTAATTGAACAATGAACGCTTCGAAAAATATCAAACATTCAAAGCTTTGGCTTTTGCTTACCGTCACAGTGTCCATAACCATTTCCACGGCCATCACTGTTGGCCAATGGAAGTCACAAGACCAAATAGAAATACTTGACGCCGTAGGAGAAGGCGGATTAGCCATCATGTCTTTAATTTGGCTTGTTGCGACGCTGCTTAGTCGCCCTGCGGGGAGAGTGACAACCGCGTTGTCATGCGGGTTAACACTCATGCACACTTCCCTACTGTTGGACTGCTTAGATGAGTTTTTAACTTTTGATCACATTCATCCGACCTTGAGCAGCTTAGAAGCGTTTCCCGCATTCCTAGGCATGATAGTCATGAGCTTTGCAATGTATTGGTGGTATCAAGAGCAAACCTACTTAAACTTAACCCTACTTAAAAAAGAACGTCACTTTAGGGAACATACTTTCACTGACTATGTCACGGGTTTGTACAGTGCCCGCTACATGGAAAAACAAATAAATAACGAATTTGGGATGTTAGAAAGTAAAGACAAGCCATTTTGCGTCGCCATGTTTGACCTCAATGCATACAGCCAATTTTGTTTTAAATATGGTATTGCTAAAGGTGAAGAGCTATTACGAAATACGGGTCAGCTGATAACACTGCATACTCGAGGGTGTGATCTAACGTGCAGGTACGCCGGAGATAAATTTGTCGTTCTATTTCCCGATACATCATACAAAACCGCACACACGATCACAGCGCGAGTTTGCGAAGCTGCCAAAAAGCATTATCAGTACGATGATGACCTTACAACGATTAATGCAATGACCCTAAGCACTGCTTGTATCGAAATATCCTCACGGACTACAAATTCAGGTGTATTTGAGCAGCTAATTTCTCTGTTACAACAAAACAAGCAGGCCGCATAGTGCCTTACATTGAAATAGGTCATGAAGCCCTCTCTACAAACCAGCTATTACTGCCGTTAATTGAGTTAGTAAAGCAAAGAGGAGTTCATCCTGATAAAGCCCTTAAAGGCACTAAATTGTTTTACGATGATTTAAAAAAACAAGGGCATCGCTCCAGCTTCAAGCAACTTGTTCAAGTACTACAAAATATGACCCATTACCATCTGGGACAAGATCTTAGCTTTGTACTGGGGCAGCATATGCTGCACAATATATCAGCTCAATACGCCCCCTACCTTTTTCACTGTGCAAACCTAAAATCGGTGCTCGTCACATGTAATCAATTACAAAACTGCATATTCCCCTACTTCAATGCACGTATATTTAGAAAAAAGCAGACATTGCATTTTGTGTTGAACCCAGCGATTAGCCAAATCCAACCTTTCGCAAACCAATTTTTGTTAGAAGTATGGCTGAGTATGGTGTGTGGGTTCTTAAAGTGGCGACTGCCTGATACCACAATTTCTTTTCAATTGCCTTTTCCTGAACCTGAATATGCAGAGCAGTTTCGTGCTTTTTGTCATCAACCCCTTACCTTCTCCCAGCACTTCGCTGGTTTTGTAGTACACCACTCAATGATGAACACTCAGCAACATGCCGCGATAGAAGCATTGAAGGCACCATTTTGCCAGCTGCAATCCTTGCCAAGGGCTGGCTTTTTATCCCATATCGAAAGCTACTTGATTGCTCATCCGAAAGCCTCACAAGATGATTTAGCAAATTACTTAAGCATCAGTACCGCAACACTAAAAAGAAAGTTTGCACTTCATAACTGTCAATTCGGCTGTGTTAAGGACCGGTTGTTAAGTCAAAAGGCCGTGTTTTGCATTCAACAACAAGGCTATTCCAACGCACAAGTAGCAAAATTACTGCATTTTAATGATTTACCAAACTTTCGAAGGACATTTAAGCGATGGCTTGGCATAACCCCCTCTGAGCTCAGAAAAGTTTAAAGATCTCTGCCCAATTTAGCTAACCAACAGACTTTAGAGGCTTTATGGATATGTTTGATCCTCTCGACTGTATATGTGTCATCTAAGCTGCTCAACGCGATAGAAATCCAATCAGAATACTCCTCACTGCCAAACCAAAACAAACTTGAACCACACTTTTGGCAAAATTGCCTATAGATGGCGTTTGAGGAATTGTAAGAAGCCAACAAGCCTTTACCTTCATCAATAGATAGCTGCGTTTTAGGGACACTGCCAAATACGGCAAAGGATGCACCGTGATGTTTTTGACACATGCGGCAATGACACGCCGTCACAGCCTTCGGTTCACATAAAATCGTAAATTTAATTGCCGAGCAGAGGCAACTTCCCCTTATCACTTCTTGAGACTCCTCGTTGAAAAATATAAAGCGTGACGATTAAGTTACTAATTATAAAAAGGTTAACTTACAACGTTAAAAAAACGCCAAATTTAGCACCATTAAATAGTCCATAATGGCTCAAACTGGAATGTTACTTGCTGCTCAATTGTCACACAACATCATATGAAGGATTAACAATGATTAACTCAGTAGGAATTAACAGTTACTACCAAGTGACTTCTGCTAGCCAGCAAGCAAATAAGGCGAGTCAAGCTCAATCTCATCAAAGCACGGCAGAAGTATCCAAGGCACCTTCAATGCCCGACCGACAGTTTGATTTTACAAACATGACACTTAAGGAGCAATCAGACGCCGCTCACACACTCTATGATCAGGGGGTGCTCAGCATGGGGGAAATGGCTTTTATGACAGGTAGATATGGATTAATTGAGCATGATGGGCAGCTGGGAGGCACCACACTCGCGCAGGCACAAAGTGAAAAATTTAATGTCATTACGAAAATGAAAGATGACTTGGCGACTGTTAAACAACAAGGAGTGGCGACAGATGATGTTGTCAAAAACTATGAAAGCATGATCAGAAAACTAGAGGTATACCAATATGGTTTAAATACGAGTGCCTAACAAAAAGCACTCGTATCACATTCCTTACTTAGCGAATGTATAAGCGGTCATCTTCTTTGTTATAAGGGAAGTTGATTGAGGTCGCCTGATACGTTGATGTGCCACCAGTAAAACTGGTTTGCGTGTTGTGCCAGTAATTAATGTAACCAATCAATACATTGCTTGCATTTTTGATCGGATCAGAGAGTGCTAAAGATAAAGTCGAGCCGTTGACTTGAAAACGTCGTGAAGACGGAGTCGCATAACCATACTCCACTGTAACGGCATAAAACTCACCGCCATGGTCTTCATTGGTTGAGAATGAAGATGGATTTACGTAATCCCATTGTGGATAAAGTGCTGATAAAACGCCACGGATTTCCAAATAGGTTAATTTGGGTGCTGGTGCCATCGGCACAATTTCGCCTTTGCTCTGCAATGAATCTAAATACAACTGATAGTTTTCGTGCGTACTGATAACTTCCTTTTTAAGCGCTTCTGTATATTCTACAAACGCTGGATCCTGAACCAAAGTATCCAACTTTGGTAGCTCACTTGCCATAACAGAAAACGTGCTAAAAAGAGAAAGTCCCATTAGTAATTTTTTCATTTTGTAACGTCCTTTTGTTTTAGTTAAATTAGATACTGCACGCTCATCCTATGAAAAATAATTACCCAATTACAAATAATTTATTACCCAAATAAAGAACAGAAACAATAAAAATACCATCCATGTGTATACAGTCTGTTAGAAAAAACTCACTGCGTAAATAATTCTTCAGCTTTTTCGTGAGCAAATAACTTGCTGCAAAGATTGAGTGGCCAAAAAATTATTGCAAATTTATGACTTGGATTTTTTACTATCCTAGAATTGGTCGTGACTAATGAATAAAAATCATACAAGTACAATTGTTATACTTTTGGGAAATCGAATGAAAATTGACAAAATAACAGCACTGCACACGCTTCACTCCGTGTTCGCCTTTCAGACTGAGCGCAACAATCAAAATAAGACTAAAGTATAACCCCTTTTTTACCTCTAAAAATCACTGGTTGAGCTTGATTTGCCAATCTATGCAAAATATCGATCAACGAATAGCAGTTTATTTGACAGCTAAACCGTCAATTTATGTCAGCTTCACGGCGCTTACAATAAGGAAACTGTTTAGAGAATATAATACTTTGCTTACTAGTTGATTGGGTTTTGAGGCATGCCAAGTGATTTTGCACGCACAAATCACTAAACAATACGTATCAATTTGAGGCGGGTCATAGAAACAAAAAAGCCGCGGCACACTGCACACGGCTTTAACAACCAGAATGAGTTACAGAGCTTGCTCTAGCTCAGGCAGGACATCAAATAGATCTGCCACTAAACCGTAATCAGCAACTTGGAAAATAGGTGCTTCTGGGTCCTTGTTGATTGCGACAATGACCTTTGAATCTTTCATACCCGCTAGGTGTTGAATTGCACCACTGATACCGACAGCGATATATAAGTCAGGCGCTACGATTTTGCCCGTTTGACCTACTTGCATATCATTTGGTACGAAGCCTGCGTCTACTGCAGCACGTGACGCGCCAATCGCCGCACCAAGTTTATCTGCTACGCCGTTTAGGAGTGCAAAGTTCTCGCCGTTTTGCATACCGCGACCACCAGAAATAATCACAGGTGCAGCGGTAAGTTCTGGACGCTCTGACTCAGTCTGCTCTACACCTACAAAGCTGCTCAATGTATTTGCATTATCATTCGACAGAGATTCAACTGCGACTGGCGCCTGTTCACCTGCAGCGTCGAATGCACTTGCACGTACAGTGACTATTTTTTGAGATTCGAGAGATTTAACTGTCGCTATTGCGTTACCAGCATAGATTGGGCGTTTAAAAGTATCTGCATCGATAACATCGACGATCTCTGAGATTTGCGACTTATCTAGAAGCGCAGCAACGCGAGGTAGAATATTTTTACCTGTCGTCGAAGCACTCGCAAAAATGTGACTGTAACTACCCGCAATTTCTACGATTAAATCTGCACTACTTTCTGCTAACTGATGTTCAAAGCTTACATTATCAACCAGCTTTACAACATTTACACCAGCAATGCTAGCTACCGCATCGGCAGCCCCTGCCACATTATGACCCGCAACTAAAACGTCAACTTGTGAGCCAACTTTAACCGCAGCACTAACTACTTTGGCAGTCTCTGGCTTTAAAACACCATTTTCATGTTCTGCAATTACTAATACGCTCATGAGATCACCTTCGCTTCAGTCTTAAGTTTAGTTACAAGCTCTTCAACACTTTCTACAATCACACCAGCTTCACGCTTGGCTGGCTCTTCAACTTTAACGAGCTCTACGCGAGGAGCTAAATCAACACCTAGGCTGTCTGCTGCTACCACGTCTAGAGGTTTACGTTTAGCTTTCATAATGTTAGGCAATGTTGCATAACGCGGTTCATTTAAACGCAGGTCTGTTGTAACAATCGCAGGAAGGGGTAATGAAACAGTTTGTAGACCACCATCAACTTCGCGAGTTACCACCGCATTTTCGCCTTCAATTACAAGTTTTGAAGCAAATGTACCTTGACCGCGCTTGGTTAACGCACCTAACATTTGGCCTGTTTGGTTGTTATCTGCGTCGATAGACTGTTTACCTAAGATAACCAGCTCAGGGTTTTCTTGTTCAACCAACTTCGCAAGTAATTTTGCTACGTGTAGTGACTCTAGCTTAGCGTCAGTCTCGATATGGATCGCCTTGTCGGCACCAAGAGCAAGCGCAGTACGAAGCTGTTCTTGGCATGCTTTATCGCCAATAGAGACAGCGATAACCTCTGTCGCACTGCCCGCTTCTTTTAGTCTTATAGCTTCTTCTACTGCAATTTCACAAAACGGGTTCATGGCCATTTTTACATTCGTAAGATCAACATCGCTGTTATCTGCCTTGACTCTCGCTTTGACGTTGTAGTCAATCACGCGTTTGATTGGTACAAGTACTTTCATGGTTACTCCATCATCTGGTTATTTGTGTAGCTGACGCGTACGTCAATAAAACAATTTAATGAAACCAGCCTACTTCCTGTTGACGTAAACGTCAACCTAAAATAACCTTAGCTTAACGTAAAAAAAACTTAACTCGAGTTTAAGTTAATCTACCGTCAATGTATACGAGGTAAAAATGGTCGAACGTGAAACCATGGAATTTGATGTCGTTATAGTGGGAGCAGGGCCTGCCGGCCTATCATGTGCTATTCGACTCGCCCAACAAGCACAGCAAAAAGAACAAGAATTGATGATCTGTGTAGTAGAAAAGGGCTCAGAAGTAGGCGCTCATATTTTGTCTGGCGCCGTGTTTGAAACCAAAGCATTAGACGAATTAATCCCCGATTGGGTGGAGAAAGGCGCACCAGTCACTACCAAAGTCACCCATGACGATATCTATTTATTTAAAGATGAGCAGAACGCAACAAACTTACCTCATATTGTTGTACCTAAAACATTTAAAAATGACGGTAACTACATTGTATCTATGGGTAATGTCTGCCGTTGGTTAGCCGAACAAGCTGAGCAACTGGGTGTGGAGATTTTTCCGGGGTTCAGTGCTCACTCGCTGATTATTGAAGAAAACGAAGTAAAAGGCATTATTACTGGTGACATGGGCTTAGATAAAGAAGGCCAACCAAAAGACACCTATATGCCCGGCATGGAGCTAAGAGCAAAATATACCGTTTTTGCAGAAGGTTGTAGAGGCCACCTCGGCAAGCAGCTGATTCGTGAGTTCGAATTAGACAAAGAGGCCTCACCACAGCACTATGGCATAGGCTTCAAAGAGATTTGGCAAATCGATCCTGAAAAACATAAAGAAGGTACAGTCGTACACGGTACCGGTTGGCCGCTCGACAACGAAACCCATGGCGGCTCATTCATGTATCATGCTGAAAACAATCAGGTTGTAGTGGGCCTTATAATCGACTTGAACTACAAAAACCCCTATTTAAGCCCATTTGATGAATTCCAGCGAATGAAGCACCACCCTGTTTTCAAAGCGACGTTAGAAGGTGGCGAACGTGTCGCCTATGGTGCCAGAGCCATTGCTAAAGGTGGTTTACATGCCTTACCCAAAATGCACTTCCCTGGTGGCCTGCTCATAGGGTGTGATGCTGGTACGCTAAACTTTGCAAAAATTAAAGGTAATCACACGGCAATGAAGTCAGGGATAATTGGAGCTGACACCATCATTGAAGCCCTAGCAAGTGAAGAGCCTTCAGCTTCATTAAATAGTTTTGACGAAAAATTCAAAGCTAGCTGGCTACATGAGGAGCTTCATCAATCTCGAAACTTTGGTCCAGCTATGCACAAACTAGGTCGCTATTTAGGCGGCGCATACAACATGATTGATCAAAACTTCTTCTCGGGTTCGCTGCCATTTACAATCAAAGATATCAGCAAAGACTATGAGTCACTCAGGTTGGCAAAAGATTCAACTGAAATTAACTATCCCAAACCTGATGGTAAGTTGAGTTTTGATAAGCTATCTTCGGTGTTCTTGTCCAACACTAATCATGAAGAGGTGCAGCCCTGCCACCTACAGCTCAAAGATGTGACGATCCCAATTAGTGTGAACTTAGAAAAGTTTGCAGAACCTGCTCAGCGCTACTGCCCAGCAGGTGTATACGAAGTGAATGAAAATGAAGAAGGTGAAAAACAATTTGTGATTAATGCGCAAAACTGTATTCACTGTAAGACCTGTGATATCAAAGATCCAAGTCAAAATATCACTTGGGTAACACCAGAGGGTGCTGGCGGTCCAAATTACCCCAATATGTAATAACCAACCAATTATTACTATTTCTCAAATTGCAAGGGGCGAAATGCCCCTTTTTCTCTATACTTAGACCATACTCAGCAACAATTGAGGCGTGTATGGCCAATCAATCAGAAGTCATTTTCAGATTCCTAGCAGAACCTACCGATGTTAACTTTGGCGGAAAAGTACACGGTGGCGTAGTTATGAAATGGATAGATCAAGCTGGCTACGCTTGTGCAGCTGGCTGGAGCGGCGCTTATTGTGTCACCGTGTCGGTTGCGGGTGTAAGATTCCATCGCCCTATTTTAGTCGGTCAAATTGTCGAAGTATCGGCAAAAATTGCACACACCGGCAAAACCAGTATGCAAATTTTTATTCAAGTACGATGTGGAGACCCGCAAAATCAGCATATGGTTGAAACCAATCATTGCATAATCAGTTTTATCGCAATGGACCAAGCGGGTTATCCAATACCTGTGCCCAAGTTTGTAGCAGAAAACCCTGAACAAAAAGCGCTGGAGCAATATGCGATTAAGATGAAAGATATTGCGATTCAAACTGAGTCATTATTGCAAGCTACATTAGATCAAGATGATTGACGCTCAAGCCATTATCTACCCGCTTGACCTATCTGATTAGGGCGATACTTTAAGCAGGTTATCGCCCATTTGATTGTCATCAATTGCTATTGCTTTAGTGTGTGTTCAAGTTCGGACAGCTCAGTCAAAGACTTTACTCGATAAATACTTTTCCCTTGCCCCTTTTGCTGTAAAGCGTTAAAAAAATCGTCATTCCAAAAAGCTCGGGAGCGGCCTAAAAATTTATAAGATTCAATTGTCCCTTTTAAGACAGAGCAGCCCTCGGGCCACCCTTCTGGCTTTTTATAAATGCTCTTAAATAAGCGCTTTGTCACCAACCAATAACTGATACTATACGGTAAGTCGATATAGATTAACGTGTCGGCTAACTCCAGCCTTTGATTAAATGCACTAATTGGCCCAAGCCCGTCACAGATCCAACTTTCTGAACATAGCAAGCGCGAATGCACCTGCTCAAATTGGCTTCGTCCAACAGCCAATCCGTTGGGTTGAGATGCCATCAAATCAATTTGATGTAAAGGCAACCCTAGTTTATTCGCTAGGCGCTTACTCAACGTGGATTTTCCACTCCCCGGTTTGCCGAATACCATTACTTTTTTCATGCTACCTCCTTGATTAAATACTCTCCCTAGAGGCAGAAATAAAAAAACCGCCTACTAGGGCGGGTTTGATATCTACGCACTGCATATCCCCACCATTCCTAAGGAATGATGTTGATAATTCGACGCATAAAGTTGAATCTCATTGGGTTCATTGCTCCACCTTGCCTCCAAAGCACATTGAAGTCAAGGAAAGACCTATCAGGGTTCTAAGCAAGCGACTTTTCCATAAGTATCAGCTTACTGCCCGCGTGCATTGCTTCATCAAATTGACTGTAGCCAAGCTTTGTATAAATATGGATACCGCGAGTATTTTTTTCAAATACATCAAGCCATACATGCGTACGTTTAAGATTCTCAATGCAATATGTTTCCATTAATGCAATTGCTTTTTGGCCAACCCCAGCCCCCTTGTTAGCAATAACAATGCGCCTAAATTCCACACTATTCTTTTGGTCAATTGCCAGAATCATAAAACCAGCTAATTTTTGCTCAGCATAAACGGATAAATAGATAATGTACTCATGCGACATGGCTTCTAAATGTGCTTCTTTCGTGTATGGAATTATATGTGCCAAAGTACTGCTTTCTTGTTCCATTACAACAAAAGCGTCCACCTCTTGAGGGTGGGATTGAAGTAGTTCAATCATATCGGGGTTCTCTGCTGGTCTATTGAGTTCTTACAGCCGTAACTGTCACTTCGATCAACACATCTCCTTCTAAATTCACCCCTAAGCATGCGCGTTGAGGCCAATGTTCGGGGTTAGAGCCTAACCAAGCTTTCCATATTTCGTCCATAACCGGCTTATCATTCATATTAGCAATATACACCTGCGCCGAAACAATTTGGCTTTTGTCTGAGCCAAGCTCAAGCAAATTATCTTGAATTGTATTTAAGGTATGCTGCGTTTGCTGCGCCATATCAACTTGAGTATCAAAAGAGGTAGCAACCGTCCAAACTAAATCTTTATACGCTGAAGACTTATTGCGGCCATCGTATATTCCGCGTTTTCTTTCAATCATCAGACTACTCCTTGATAATTGCGTGTCATAAAATTAATTCGCTGAATTAAAAAAGGAGCTTACGCTCCTTTTTCTAAATTAAAACTACTTGCGTACGGCAATTGCTTCAATTTCAATGTTTACGTCTTTTGGCAAGCGAGCGACTTCAACGCAAGAGCGCGCTGGATAGTTGGCAACATTATGCTCGTCAAAGAACTGTCCATATACTTCGTTCACCGTTCCAAAATCATTGAGATCTTTTACAAATACAGTCAATTTAACGATGTCGCCCACTGTTAAGCCCGATGACTCAACCACAGCTTTCACATTTTCAAGAGACTGTCGTGCTTGATCTTCAATCGCTGCAGGCACATCGCCCGTCACTGGGTTAACTGGGATTTGGCCTGAAGTCAAAACCATATTGCCCAAATCTACGCCTTGTACATATGGACCGATCGCCGCAGGTGCTGACTCTGTATGTAAAACTTTCGTCATGATAATTTCCGTTCTGGTTAATGAATAAAAGTGCGCTTATAGTCTCTGCGTTAGTAAACTTTTTCAAGTGTTTAAGACAGTTGAAGGGAATTAATTTTGGTCGTTAGTTTAGGCGAGTTTAACGACCAAATCTGATAAAGACTCTGGAGTAAAGGGTTTAGATATGTATGCGTTAACACCAAGCTGACTCATTTGCTGCACTTTTTCAGGAGATGTGTCCCCTGTTAGCATAATGATTTTAATGTGACTGTAAGCGGGCTCACGTTTCATCTTTTTTATCAACTCGACGCCGTCTACTTTTGGCATATTCCAATCAGTAACAATCAAGTCATAATGCTTATCAGACAAAGCACTTAATGCTTCCTCACCATTAGCTGCTTGTGTCAATTCTCTGAAACCACGCTCTTGCAAACTTTCACTAATAAGTTCACGCATAAAATAAGTGTCATCAACGATTAAAATCCTCATGTCCTTTCCTTTATACTGCAAGTTGTTTGCCCAACAATGATTTATGCTAGTCACACCCTGCTATAAAAGCAAAGTTCACGGATGCTTTCAGCCGCTTATGTACAGACTTTGACGCAAAAATACGATTTAACCACCTATTTTGAATGCATATATCAAGCCAAATACTCAAGTTCAAACTCCGTCAAACTTCTGAGCTTAAAGTCTGATAAATCAAATTTTTGATGATCGTACTCATTATCTTGGGGAATGGCGAGTATGCGCATATTGGCCGCTTTTGCGGCTAACACCCCAGTACCAGAGTCCTCCACAGCTAAGCAATTCGCCGGGCACACACCTAATGCTTTAGCTGTCGACAAATAAATCGCAGGATGAGGCTTGCCCTCTAGTTCATGCTCTGACGAACAACAAACAGAAAAATAAGCAGCGATTCCCAATTTGTCTAGCACAATGGGAATTAACCGTTGAGGGGCGTTGGTCGCAAGGCCAATCTTAACCTGATGTTTTTCAAGTAATGCGAGTGTGTCAGACACACCTTCAAGAGCCGAACCACGCATTGAAATTAAGTCGCCAACACGAGTCACCACCCTATTTGCTACCTCTTCAATACTCGGCCCGTGCCAAGGATAGTGGTGATACCAAAATTCAGACGCCTCAATAGTCGTCATTGATGCACTTTGTTGCGCTAGTTGTTCAGTGACGTCAACACCTAACTCGCTAAATACGGCCTTTTCTGCTTCTTTCCACATAGGCTCCGAATCGAGCAAGGTCCCATCCATATCGAAAATGACAGCTTCAATCATACATCACCTAACCGATATACTACTTCAAACTCCTCGCAGATGATTGGCATGCTTTTAGTAGGTGAAAAATCAGTGTTTGCCAATTCTCGGTGATAATAATCCCAATGGACGCGCCGCCAATAATCTAAGCTTTTATCTCCTTCACCTTCTAAGGATGCGTAAGTGGCGTCGATCTCATTAAATGGCACTATGTCTACGTTTATAGTCTTAATAATGCAACCAGCCACTCCAGCCCAGTCAGTAACAACGTTGAGATCTCCGACTTTAGGTAATTCAAACTTATTGGCTTGATACCACCAAAGTGAGGGAGAAGTGGCTTTCTTAATGCCCGCCAACACAAGCGACAAGCACTCGTTTGCGTCTTGTTCATTATCACAAAAATGCCAGCTCTCTACGTGGTGAGCTGGCTGGTTATTTCGATTAAAATAGCCTTCGCATATAGCCTTCACTGACGGGTGTCTGTGTCTATCCATTTAAGTCTCTGTTCCTATTGGAGCCATTTTGAATTAAAAAGATGATAGAATTAGTCACGACCGTAAGTAAACAGCAAAATCAATTTTTGCAGTTTAATTCAAATGCTAGGCAAGTTGTTTTGCAAGATCTCGTGCCTTTGTAAATGCAGCCTCTAAAGAAGCTTGATGCCTCAGATCAGCAAACTCTTGATATTCAGATGCTATTTCGAATACCTGCTCACACCCAAGATACTTGGATAAGGTACGTATATGTGGAGCCAAATGGTTCATGCTCTCTCTGATACCACCTGGTTCAAAGCCAAATTCCCCACATGATGTTAGGAGCACGAGCGTTTTCCCAGATAAAGTCGGTGACAATGGAAAATCACCTCGCGCTAGATCAAAACTAAAGGTTTCGTTGACCCTTATAATTTGATCAAACCAAGCTTTCAATTGAGCAGGCATGCCATAGTTATACATTGGCGTTGATATCAGCACAATTTCAGCCCCTTTTAACTCATCAATGAGGGTATCCGATACTTCTAACTGACGCCGCTGTTCTTCGGTACGCTTTTCTTTAGGTGTAAAAACCGCTCCAAGCCAATCCTGATCAGTAAATGGAGGTGGATTTGCACCAACATCTCTATAGACGTAACTTTCTATAGGTGTATTTTCTTTAAGCTGTTTAACAAAACTATGCGCTAACCTTTTGGAAATTGAGTCGTGATTTGGGTTGTCGTTTTTGCGCTTACGAATACTGGCATCTATATGAAGTAATTGAGTCATTTTAATTTTCTCATAACGTTTATGTGTAACTCATTGTGCGTTTAGCGCTCGTAACTGACAAATGAATAGACAACACTTATAAATAAGTTTTACTCATGTATACTGCAATCATTAACTAAGAAGAGGCTGAAGATGGGTAAAGTATCGTTGCAAGCGCTGAAAGTATTTGATGCAG
The DNA here is from genome assembly GCF_001625575.1 of Pseudoalteromonas luteoviolacea S2607. Taxonomy (GTDB): domain Bacteria; phylum Pseudomonadota; class Gammaproteobacteria; order Enterobacterales; family Alteromonadaceae; genus Pseudoalteromonas; species Pseudoalteromonas luteoviolacea_E. The sequence goes on along the minus strand of NZ_AUXV01000018.1, from coordinate 94,540 downwards.
CAGCGCGTCATTGTAGTTTTAAAATGGCAGCACAAGAGCTGAACATCAGCGCTACGGCTGTTTCACATCACATCAGTAACCTTGAGTCTCGGCTGGCTATTGAATTATTTGTGCGCAAAACACGGGAAGTCTCGTTGACTGAATCGGGGGAATTTTTGGCAAGCGCGACATTATCGGGTTTCAGTACGATTGAAAACGCAATACACGCTTTAGAGACACAAAATCACAAAGTAAAAATACAAACTACGTCGTCATTTGCAGCGCAATTTTTAATACCGCAGCTTCGTACCCTTACTAAGAGCCATCCCGAACTGGAAATAGAAATCGCCAGTGGTGAACAATTAAGCCATGATCCTCAAGCCATTTCTATTCGCTTTGGCGATACTCGAAATATTGCCCAACATGCTCGGCTTACTTTGGAGTTATTTAACGTATATGGAACATCCGAAAATTTAAGAAAGTGCGCAAACACAGAGCGCGTTAGAGTCTATATCCCCAAATGGAAGAACCCTAATTTAACGGAGCCGCCTTGGCAGCAATGGTTGCAGAATAACGAGCTTGACGTCAATGCGTTCGAGATTGTGTACTTCGACCAAGAATCCTACTGTATTCACGAGGCCATAGCTGGTTTAGGGCTGGTTTTTTGTTCAAGCACACTGGTTAAGAGCGCAATTTCAAGTCAAGTACTCACTCAATCTAACTATAGTGCGCAACCTTCACAGCTTGGTTACTATTTGGTAAGCGCAGGGGCTTCTCTGACACACAATCAAACACAGTTCATTAATTGGCTAAAAGCGCAATTCGATTAAGTAACATCAGGCAGAAGGCTTCGGCCAAACACACCTGCATGCTCGCTGGTTTTTTGATCTCAAGACTGGAAAATAAGCGACACAATGCGCACAATGGAGGGCTCAATCTACGCAGCTCTTGGTGCGCATATTTAATTAAATTAAAACGGGAATTTTATGTACGAATCATTTAACCCAACACCTCGTACCCTGATGGGGCCTGGTCCTTCAAATGTATCCCCTCGTGTATTAGGGGCCCTTGCAAGACCCACAGTCGGGCATTTAGATCCGCAGTTCATAGGCCTGATGGATGAAATAAAACAGCTTTTGCAATACGCATTTTGCACCAAGAACGAGTTTACGATTGCGTTATCGGCTCCTGGCTCTGCGGGTATGGAAGCGTGTATCGTTAACCTAATAGAGCCGCATGACAAAGTCATTGTGTGTATTAACGGCGTATTTGGAAATCGATTAAAAGAGAACGTAGAGCGAGTCGGTGCTCAACCAATTGTTGTAGAGGATAAATGGGGAGAGCCAATATCCACAGAGAAAGTCGCAGACGCCCTCGCAGCAAACCCAGATGCCAAAGCCCTTGCTTTTGTTCATGCAGAAACCTCCACTGGCGCTCGCAGTGATGCCAAGTCTCTTTGTGAATTGGCACAACAACATGATGTATTAACGATAGTAGATGCCGTGACATCATTGGGCGGCTGTGAGCTAAAGGTTGATGACTGGGGTATCGATGCAATTTATTCGGGTTCTCAAAAGTGCCTGTCCTGTGTACCCGGAATTTCTCCTGTGAGCTTTAGTGACAAAGCAGTTAACGTACTAAAACAAAGAAAAACAAAAGTACCTAGCTGGTTTTTGGATCAGTCGCTTGTTATGGATTATTGGTCCGGTGAGGGCAAGCGCAGCTATCACCACACAGCTCCAATTAACTCGCTTTATGCCCTGCATGAATCATTGTTAATGCTCAGACAAGAAGGCTTAGAAAATGCTTGGCATAGACATGCTCAAATGCATAAAGCTCTGCGTACTGGCCTTAATCGCCTTGGTATTGAATTTTTAGTAGATGAGGCGCATCGCTTGCCTCAGTTAAATTCTGTGATTATTCCTGACGGCGTTGATGATGCCCATGTGCGCGCAACCCTTTTGAATAGGTATAACCTTGAGATTGGTGCAGGACTTGGTCAACTCGCTGGAAAAACATGGCGAATAGGCTTAATGGGCACCACTGCGCAAGAACAGAACATCGCTCTGTTCCTCGCAGCCTTAGAAGATACATTAGGTTAATAGAACCTTATTTAAGGTGTGGGCAATTATCACACCTTTTTTCTTTTGTACTTTAGCAGGCTCATCGGCGCGCGTATATCACGCCTGCAAAATGAAAAGCTATCAGCCACCAAAGTATGGATATCAACTGTAAATGTACATCCAGCAACTTTGAGTAGAGCTGCCCATCACTGTTCACAACATCAGACAATTGAACGCCGAATAATTGTATCGCTACCTCAGCGTTAACTGCCATACCTAGTCCTGTCATGACCAAGCCTGAAAGTACGAGGTAAAAGCATGCATGTACAGATTGCACAAAGAACTGGTGACGTTTGCCGTGAAGAGATTGCCTAGAGAGCTTTGCAATAAAGCTCTTTTCCCAAACAAATCGCGCGAGAATTAAGACAAATACACCTAACGCCATCAATGCATGTGTTTGGATAGCATCCTGACGGTGCAAGATCTGTCCCTTGATTTGATAATTTATAGTATGAATTTGAGCGCTCATGTTCATCAATATAAACAAGATTAAACATGCGGCGAACCAATGCAATGAACGATCGACAACATAGTATTTATTAGCCATTCAATATTCCTTTATATTTTTATTGCTAAAACTATATAGTAGCGTTCAAAAATAAAGTTTCAAATTATTCTGAAAGCACAAAAAAGGCAGCTGGTTGTGCCGCCCTTGGTGCTAACTAGAATTTTGACTAGATTGAGTTGGTGCAATCGTGCAGCTTAACCCAAACTTCAGTATCTTCCTCTGGTGACGCTTGAGTCCACCATTTAGCTTGATAAATGGCATCTTTAAAAGTCACCAAGCTGTCGCTCACATAGGTTTCACCAAGTTGCCAATCAGGCGACTGACATTTAGGTGTAAGTGCACCAAAAAACCCGGTAATGCTATTGAGCTTTAAATTGGACGCTGTGCCATAGTCGACACCTTCTGCAACCGATACTGCGCCACCAAGCGCAGTTATATGCCAGTTGAATCTAATGTTTGCCGAATCAACGCTACCGTGTACTTCGATATTTGACACCAAAGTGGCATCATAAGGCCATAGCCCATAATCGCTCATTTGCCCTTGAAAACCACCTATCCAGTTGCTTACCAGTTGAGCGTTGTTGAGCATGTAACCCGCCGAGCTTGGATCTTGATATACAAAACCCAGATTAGTTGCCTTTTCCAACATACTGACTCGTTCGCCCTCGTCCAAAACATTCCAGGCACTCATATACGTAATGACATTTTGTTTTAATATTTTTACTTCGCTTTCAGTTAACGGCTGTGCGGCACTGTTTGCACTGGCAAAACTTAAACTGGTTAATAAAATTGCTGCTTGAATAGATTTCATAATGACTCCTAGTCCTTGTTGTTATCGTGTTTCCAGTCTCCTAACTACTTGGGTAAAAATATTCCACCTTGATAAAAGAGGATTTTTTTGAATTAATATCGATACCAATCAACTAATTAGCCATTGTCCATTTAACTAAATTGACAGTGCGATTAGTAAATTCGAATAAAACTAGCTAAGAGTAACTTTATTTATGTGGATTGAATTACAAAGGGAGTTTTATTTAGTTTGCTGTGTGCTGACTCTATTTTGTGCAGGTCTCATGTTTAAATATGAGCGAAGCTTTAATGAAAGCGCGCATTATCTCAGTCTCGCAAATCTAGCTCTAATGCTCATTCCACTTATTAGCTATGTGCAATTAAAGTTTTACATTAATGCACCACTCATCTCGCAAATCGCAAATTGCTGCATTTTATTATTCTGTGCATTCACTTACTTATTCTATTGCAGTTCAACCTATCCGAGGGCAAAGGATGTGCTAGTTCATTGCACCCCATTTGTATTCTTTTTAACTGTAAAAGTAATGGATTTTCATACGCAAACTGAATTGATGTACATTATCTACTTTGGTTTGATGTTTAGCTATGTAACATGCATTTGGCAATCTGCGACCAGAACCACAGAAAACTCCCTTAAATGCAGTAAATTGCTCGTACTTACAATCACCTACTTGATAGCCCTGAACGGCTCTGTTGCTATATCATTTTTAAGCCAATCGAGCTGGACTTACCCCTTATGGTCGCTCCTTAATGTCAGTATCTGCTTATACTTAATGACATTTTCTTTTTATGCTGCATATCGTATTAAACAGGGTTCAACTCAAAGCCCCCAGCCCCACCTAAAACACATTGACACTGAAGAATTAGATACCCAAGAACATAGTTTGAAGGAGTTAAAAGCCAAGCAAAGGACCATTCAGCTCAGCGATTCATTGGCACAAGATTGCATAGCAAAATTGGACCATTTACTACAAAATGAACAACTTTTCTTAGACAACCAACTTACACTAGGGCAACTTGCGACTAGGCTTGGAATAACACAACATCAAGCATCTGAGCTGCTCAATGAGCATATGCATACGAGTTTTTATAACCTACTCAACGAGCATCGTGTTCAACACGCTTGCCAACTGCTGAAACACACAAAAAACAAGGCCAGCATTACGCAAATCGCATTAGACAGTGGGTTTAACAACAAAAGTTCGTTTTACAATGAATTTAAAAAGCAGCTGGGGACTACCCCAAGCAAATGGCGTTTAGCCCGTCAGGAAGGCTGATCTCGATCAGCTCATTCATACTCCAGTCATACGCAACATATTAATATATGCACCTTGATGGAGCAGTTTTAAACACGTATGAAAAGATATCTCGTAGGAACAAGTTGTATAGTAGCTAGTGTACTCCTGTTTTCATCGCTTAACACAACTTTCATCTGTGGCCCAATACCCAAAAAAATGTTAGTTGAATCAGATATAGAGCAGCTCGGAAAGGCAATATCACTTTATGAAACTTTACTCGGTAAGCCCCTTAGTCAATTAAAAGACTTATCTTTACTCACATCCACCGACCCCCGTATTATACAAATCTTACCTAAAGACCCATGGGGAGCTCACTATCAATACACGTTTCTCGGTGGAAAAGCGGCAACCTTTATCATTTGGAGCGAGGGTTCGCTAGACACTCAAGAAGGCCTAATACTTTACTCATTTTCCAAACAAGGTGATGAATACATATCCACGCGACTTAATTCAACCCTCAACTAAAAACACACGCTTGAACGCCTTTAGGCCCGCTTTTGAAAAGCTCACCGAACGCGCATCTAAATCTCTTTGAGCCCAACCTTTTTCAAAAATATAATCTAAGACCCACTGCCCAAGGCTGCCTGCTAAATGGTTACGACGCTCACTCCAATCCAAACAAGATTTACAAACAGGACGCTTTTTGGATTGGAGTCGTGCTACATCCACACCCAGCTCTCCGAAATATAGTTTTCCCTTTTCTGTGAGCTGCGTTTGCTCACCCGCATCTATTAGCATACCTTTTGCAACTAACGCATCATAAAGCGTGACGCCCAACTCTCCTGCCAAGTGGTCATAACATACACGAGCATATTGCAGCCGTGTATCGTTAGGGCCTGTCTGCACTCTAGACTGCGCACTTGTGGTCATCACCAAAAGTTGCTCCAGTAATTCAGCTACAGCTAACCCTTTTAATTGAAAGTAACGGTGCCTGCCTTGCTTTCTAAGTTGCAATAAATCACCTTCCACCAGCTTTGATAAGTGACTGCTTGCCGTTTGCGGCGTCACATCTGCTTCTATTGCGAGCTCGGTGGCAGTCAACGCTTTCCCCCCCATTAAGGCGGTCAAGATTTTAGCTCGGGTAGGATCTGCAATTAACCCTGCCACGACTGAGATATTTGGTTCCATATATTTACCAATAGTTCGATGGCCATCGAAGCATTCTATTTTTGGCTTGGTAGACTGCCTCAAAATAATAAAGGAGGCAATCCCTATGTCTATTACATGTTTTATTGAATACGAGATTAACCCATTTAAACACACAGAGTTTGAGCAGTATGCTAAAAACTGGGGGAAAATCATTCCACAGTGTGGCGGCAACCTTATTGGTTATTTCTTACCACATGAAGGAGATAATAAACGTGCATATGGATTAATTACATTCGATAGCCTAGCCGACTATGAACGCTATAGACATAGGCTAAAAAACGATAAAGACGCCGTCGAAAACTTCCAATTTGCACAACAAACGCAAATTATACTGCATGAAAAACGCTACTTTTTAAAAGGCGTACCTGACACGCTAAAGTTCGATTCAGGAGACGTATAATGATAGCGGTTATATTTGAAGTCACCCTCAGGCCGAATGCCACGCCAAAATATTTTGATATTGCTGCTGAACTTAAAGATATTTTAGTCCAACAACGCGGATTTATATCCATTGAGCGCTACCAGAACGTCAATAACCCTGAGCACTACCTTTCCCTATCATTTTGGCAAGACAAGGAGTCCGTTATGCGCTGGCGCAATGAAATAATGCATCAAAATGCGCAGCATATCGGTAAAACCGAATTGTTCAAAGATTACCGATTGCGCGTTGCTGACGTATTCAGGGATTACACCCTGTAATTCCCTTTTCTACTAAACAGGCTGCAACGGTGCCTAACTGCCGTTTGCAGCTCACAAGGTCTTTGCTATGGAACTACTTGATTACCTATACGCCCATTTTTACTCTGAAGCGCAATTAACTAAATATTGTGACGTAACCAAACAGAGATTTACCGAGCTACAAGCGCTAGGTGTTATGCCTAAACCTAGTTACATTTTAAATGCCCATATCGGGTGTCGCTCTTTCTTTGGCAACCACGAGCAAAACGCCGATATTAATTTTTATCCTAAGACGTATAAGCAGTGGTTAAATAAGATGAAGCTCAACAAAAAACGCGAAGACGCCTTTCATTGCTTTAACACTCGCATGCAGCAAACCATACAGGCGTTATCTAATAAAGGCATATCGTCAAATTATAAAAACGGCACGAAAGAGCAAGCAAAGTTTATAGAAATACAGTGGCAACACTTTTTAGAAGGCACCTATGGGCTCTGCACCCGTACTGGCCTGCCAGAAGATATTGCCAAAAAAGAAATCACAATAGACTATATAAATATGTTGCTTGCACAGCAAAAACTAAATGACAAAGAAGAAAAACAATTAATTTGTGCGATGAATATACTGACTTCTTGCAGCCCTAAATTCGCCCCCCATGAAAGAAGTAAGTCGCAATTTCATCAATTGGCTGAAGTAATTGATTCAACCACAGCCTTGAAACAAACACAAAGCAAACATTTATAACTGTCAAAGAGACCTTCTTGGCAAGATCAGGAGCCCTTTAGCAAGACTTTTACGATACCTAAAAAAGTAATGCTGTATCATGTACCTACTTCTATTTCGCAATAAAGCAATCGGTGACACGCAACGACCAAGGTTGAGGCAAACCCAAGCTCTATTTACGCCTCAATCTGAGTCGATTCTTTTTCTTGGTTCTAAATGGTTGAACAAACATAACAACCCCCGTCACTATCATAAAAAGTAGAATAAAGGAGACTGGTAACATCAACCAAAGATTTGCGTTTTTCTCAAAAAAAGTGCCGTCATGCAAACTTTCGATGAATTCATAGTTGCGCTTGGCGACTTGCAACACTTGACCTGTATGACTATCGATTTGAATTTCGATGCTATTGTGACTGCGCACCTTTATGATCCCTTTTGCAGGTCTCACATCCAGTCTATTGATATCATCCCAACTCGATATTTTGGCAGATTCAACTGACTGGGCCACGGCTAAAACTTGCGCAAAAGTAATGGTTGGCTGTGAGGTTTGCCCTTTGGTTGAAGGAGGCTGAATAAAGTCGAATTCCTTTTTGACCAACAACAAAATACCGGAAATCAGAATTACCAACAAAGGTAACGCGATAACGATACTTGCCCACTTGTGAATGTTTCTATTCGTTCTTTTAAAACTCATTGTACCTACTACTGAATTTGCCACTGATAGTCACAAAAATTGCACCTTTGTCACTATTCAGTTCGAAGCAAACATATCGCTCACTGAATCAGGTTCACCTACTTCCTTTTATAAGCGACATATTAAAGATTAGTCTAATCTTGGATAAAGCGGTGCTTGAAAGCCAAGCACCGCTTAACCCTTAGTTTAATTAGTCATTAATGGGGCACCAACAGACCAAGGTCCGCCAGCATCAATCACTGACTGTTGAAGCTTTGGAACTTCATTTTGTTGCAGCGACTTCACTCGCTCACTTACGCTTTCAAGACGCTTGCTTGCATAGTCAAACTGCTCTTTATGTTGCTGTGTCGGGCCATATGTCGACCACGCAGCTGTCATCGCATAGAATAATCTACTCGAGATATTCGCTGGTTTCGTGCCCATACGGTCACGTGACTTAAGTCCATTGAGTTCAAAGTTTATTGCATTGATCTCAGTCTGAATCTCCGCGTAGTTTGCCTCTAATGCAGCTATGTTACCCGGGGTACGGTCAATTGCTGTTCTAAGCGTTTTCATTGACTTGTTAAGTTCAGCAATTACCGCATTTACCGCACTTGCACGTCTTTGTGCATTAGCGATTTTCTTACCAAATTCAAGTACACTCTTGGCCGAAGCCGTTTGCAGCGAATTACCAGTAATAGGCTTTAATTCGAATTCTACAGGCTCTGCGAGTTGTGACACTCTGCTTCCAACACGTTTATAAAGTGTCGCTGAGTAAGTACCCGGAATTGCCATTAGTCCATCACCAAATGGGCTCCAGCCCGACTCCTCTATACCCGTCACTGCTTTTCCGGTCGCGTAAGTCATATCCCAAGTTATACGATGAAGCCCTTTTGTAGTCTTACCCGAAACACGGTTAACAAATTCACCTTTGTCATCCGTTATTTCAAGATACACTGTTGGCTTCGGCTCTTGGTTTTCTTTTTCGACTTTGCCCCACGCAGGATATAGCGGGTAGTTTTCATTTTTAACCATCTCTTTTTCAGCTTTCTGGCGCTGCTCTTTGGCAGTCAGCAGGCTGTCTTTCAAGAAATAGGTTAACGTAGCGCCATGCTCAGGGTTCTTGGCTGCAAAGCGGTCATCTCCATCGGTATCGGTATGGTTACCATCTAAACTGAACCATTTCACAGGACGGCTAGGCGCAAACAGCATGGCTTCTTGCTCCATCGACTTTTCTGTCAATTGTCTTAGTGGTGCATAGTCATCAAGGATGTAGATACCGCGTCCAAAAGTGCCCGCAACTAAGTCATTTTCTCTACGTTGGATCTTGACGTCACGCGTAGAAATTGTTGGCATACCGCCGTTTAGTTCAACCCACTTTTTACCGCCGTCAACGGTAAAGAAAATACCGAATTCAGTACCAATAAACATCAAGTTCTTGTTTACATGATCCTGTACAATTCGCCACACCAAATGCTTTTCTGGCAGATCATCAGCAAGCGACTGCCAAGTTTTACCTAAGTCAGTAGATTTGATTAAGTAAGGTTTAAAGTCACCATATTTATGGTTGTCCAGAGCGACATATACCGTATTCGGTTCAAATAAATCGGCACGAATATCATTAACGTAAGCCATTGCAGGAATACCTTCAATGCTATTCAAGTCAATCTTATTCCAGTTTTTACCACCATCTTTCGTTACTTGGATCAGGCCATCATCGGTGCCTGCCCACAGAATTTTGTCGTCCACTGGGCTTTCGGTGAAATTCGCAATGGTATGGTACTCAGACATCGCATAAATGTCCCAGCCAGCTTCCACTGACCAAGTTCTGCCCATGACTGGCATATGCATACGGTTTTCATTTTTGGTCAAATCGTCAGAAATTGGTGTCCAACTATCACCTCTATCATCAGAGCGCCATACACGCTGAGAAGCAAAATAAAGCCTTTTTGGATCATGTGTAGAGACATTGATTGGTGCATCCCAGTTAAATCGCTCTGCTGGCTCGCCTGGACGAGGCTGTGGCTTGATATATACGCCTTCTCTGGTTTTCAGGTCATGACGAGTCAAGTTACCTTGTTGCCATTGCGAATACATAATATTGGGGTTACCTGGTTCAACAGCTGGTTGGTGACCATCTCCCCCCAGTGTTAAGAACCAATCTTTATTTTTAATCCCTTCTGCTCGGCGAGTACGTGAAGGCCCACCTTGCGTCGAGTTATCTTGTGCACCTGCATAAACCGTATAAAAAGGTTCAGCGTCATCCGGCGCAACTTTATAAAATTGCGTCAGCGGTAAGTTCGCCATAAAGCGCCAATTTGCCATGCGGTCGTGCGACATATAGATCCCGCCATCTGAACCAATCAGCACAAAATCAGGGTCTGTTGGGTGGAACGCAAAAGCATGGTCATCTACGTGTTTGCGTTTTGTGTTGATAGGTATCCAAGTCTTACCGCCATCGTCAGATACTTTACTGTAATTACTGGCAATATAAACACGGTCTAGTTGATGTTTATCTGCAAATATTTCTTGATAGTAGTGAGGGCCCGTACCACCACCAACTTCATCAGACATTCTCGTCCAGCTCGCGCCACGGTTTTCTGAACGGTAAAAACCACCTTTTCGGTTATCAGTCTCAATCGTCGCATAAACAATATCTGGGTTGACTGGCGAGATTGCCATACCAATTTTACCCATATTGCCTGTTGGTAGTCCGGTTTTAAGTTCAGTCCAAGTCTCACCACCATCATCTGAAGTATGAATTCCTGCTCCTGGGCCCGTTCCAACATATGTTGCGACGGTTCGTTGACGAGACCAAGTTGCTGCATACAGCTTTTTAGGGTTTCGTGGGTCAATCAGCAAAGAGGTTACACCCGTCCACTCATCTTGTGGTTTAAGTACTTGTTTCCAAGTTTGGCCACCATCGGTCGTTTTATACAAACCGCGTTCACCGCCACTGCTCCAAAGCGGGCCTTGTGCCGAGACCCATACAGTATTAGAGTCAGTTGGGTGTACAACAATATCAGAAATACGCTCTGACTCTTTTAATCCCATATTTTTCCATGTCTTACCACCATCCACTGACTTATAGACGCCATCACCAAAACTGATATGGCGGCCACCGTTGTTTTCACCAGTGCCAACCCAAATAATATTTGAGTTACTCGGATCGATCGTGACATCACCCGTTGAATAAACGGCTTGTTTATCAAAAATAGGTGTCCAAGTTGTGCCGGCATTGACTGTTTTCCAGACACCACCTGAGCCTACAGCAGTATACCAAGTCGATGGATTCTTTTGATCGACTTCAATATCAGCGATACGCCCTGACATGTAGGCAGGTCCGATATTACGAAGCTTCATCGCTTCAAAAGTTTGACTACTAAAGATTGATTTTTCTTCTTCTGTTCCACTAGCCAGTGCTTGAGAAGTAACCAAAGCAATTGATACTGCGATGGCTGTTTTGAGGAGAGTTTTCATTTTCACACCAAATATTATTTTATTTGCATCCCAACGTTAAACATTAACCTAACATATGATATGGGTGTGTAAATAATCGCTCATACTACAAAAAATAGGGTTAAGTGTTATAGTGTAACAAAGTATGTAATACTTAATTTTTCCACAAAAAGATAAGATATATAAATAAATTCAATTGGTTAATTTAATTTCGGTGTGATTGTACACATTAAAGGGAATGGCACCCAACACTGACGTTTATGCCATCCCCCTATTTGAGGAGTTGCTTATCGCTAAAGTACTAGTTTGGCTAAAACTTCCTCCTCTTCCTCATCAAAGCCGTACTCAACAAAACCAAAACTGGCATAAAATGACTTCGCAGTGACGTTTTTAGGATCGTAGCATATCTCAATGAATTCAATAGAATAGCTGTGCTTAATTTCATCAATCGCAAGCTGTAGTGCCTGCCGCCCTATGCCTTTATTTTGAAACTTTTCGTCCACCATAAAACGCCAAATTGAAACCTTCTCCTTTGACTCGGGTACCCACATAAAAAATCCAACAGGCTCATCGTTGAAGTAGATCCCGCGAGTCTGATAATGATCGTTGTAATGTGACTCAACCAGTGACCACATATTACACGCCACAAAATCCTGCTGTATTTTACTCACATCAAGGTCGCAAATGGCCTCATAGTTTTGTTTTGTCACTGGTTGCAAGCTAATGGTGCTTAACTGTTCCATAGATACTCCTTTACTCTGCAATAGCCAATTTTTGTTTATTGCGCCATGTAAACCCTAGCAGTGCGATAGCAATAATATTCACCGAAACTAAAACTTGCTCAAAGGCGAACGCCACACCAATTACTGAAAATGGATTCAAGCCAATGTTCCACTGCCCCCACTGCAATGTCACTATTTCTAATAAGCTTATCCAAAACAGCGGCTTAATAATAGCGCTAGGCGTCTTTACCCACCGCCAAGTGAGGTAGCTATATAGCGCCACAAAAAAGAACATATAGCCCGATTTTACAAAACTAAAAACATGGTCAAAGTTGCTTGAGTCAGAAACATACAGAACAAACGTTACCAACGAAAACAGCAACGAAACCCATAAACAAACCGAAATCGCTTTATAGCTTTTTGACGTTTTTCGTGTGGCATGTAACGAACTCATAAACCGGCCTCTCTTAACTTTATTAAGTCGCAGCCAACTATTGCATCTAAATTTTCTGTTATTTTGTCTGCAGTCCAATTCCACCAAGCAATATTTAATAGCTCATCGATAACGGGCTGCTCAAATCGCATTCGAATCACTTTTGCAGGGTTACCACCCACAACGCTGTATGGCGGTACATCTTGGGTCACAACCGATTTACTGGCCACTATCGCACCACTGCCAATTTTAACACCTGCCATGACCGTTGACTCGTAACCTATCCACACATCGTGACCAATTTCCGTATCGCCTTTAAATGGCAACTCTCCATCTTTTGGCATTGCCTTTTCCCAACCTTTACCAAAAATGTAAAATGGATAAGTGGAGAACCCGGACATTTTATGGTTGGCGCCATTCATTATAAATTTAACACCCGTGGCAATGGCGCAAAATTTACCGATTATTAATTTATCTCCGATAAAATCGAAATGATAAAGTACATTTTTCTCAAAATTTTCGGGCCCTTGCGGGTCATCGTAATAAGTATAATCCCCAACTAAAATATTGTTTGAAGTGATAAAGTTTTTCAAAAACCCAACTTGCGAAAAGCCTTCAAGCGGTGATTTATCATTCGGATTTGGTCCTTTCAAAGCGGCACCTTAATTCAAGTATCGTTATTCACAATTTTGTCCGCTGGTACATACTCCACCAGCCAAACATCGTTTTTTGTTTTATAAAATTGTGCGCCTTGTTGATGCATCAGCTCAGAATCTATGGTCAGAATTACGGCGCTGCCATAGCGACTGCCAACCATGCGGGCAGTATCTGCTGACTCGGTTAAATGAACATGATGGCGCTCTCCTTTGAGTAAGCCTTTTGCGTGTATTGACTGTAAAAACCGGCTTGCTGTCCCATGATATAAAACTTTAGGTGGCTGTATTGCGGTTAAATCTAAATCAATTTGTATTGAATGCCCTTGGTTAGCTCTAATCTTTTTTCCATCGTCGCTAATTGCAAAACGTTGTTTATCATTGCCCCTAACAAGGTCATATATTAACTCTGGCGTAAGTGTGTATTTTTTAGTATTTAGAATGAGCGTATTTATGTCAGCCCAACCGTGACTGTCTAATTCGAGGTTTATTAATTGTGGTTGATGCCTAAGAATAAGGCTCAAGTACTTTGATATTTTTTTATTTTCCATGGACCCATAATGTAGCCCATATTAATCACTATGTTAAGAAGAAAGTATCTCATCTACTTCAGCGATGTATTGCGTGACGCATATTGTCAGACAATACACGTCATAAATGCTAAAGATTGCTGAGATAGAAATAACTGATTTTAGGTGGTTCGCTAAAATATGCTTTCAGCGTTTCAAGCACGCCATTATTACTGATGAACATCATGTAATTTTGATGAGTATTAATACTTTGCCAATCTTCATCAATCAGCATCTGAGATTGGGTTTCATCAAACAGTATATTGACTCTTTCGCACCCTTCAAAACCTCTTACGTTAGGTAAGTTTTGCGCTAAAAAAGCTTTAAGGGATGGGTAGTTACTCGGCTCCAAACTACAAGTAATTTGTACTCTTACGGGCATATTGCCTCCTTCTTTGTTAGTCGGAAGTCAATTTACGCAATAACCAACAAATAACTCCGCAAAATTCCGAAAAGTACGTTTTTTAAGTCAGCTCTTTAACGCTTGTTGCTTAGGCGTTTCTCCAAATGTGCTTTTATATGCCTTAATGAAATGCGAAACATTATTGTAACCGACTTCAAGCGCAACATTCGTGATACACATTTGCCCTTGCGAAACTAATCTATTGGCATATTCCATGCGCTTTTTGATCAACCATTGCTTAGGCGACTGCGTATAAAGCTGTTTAAAATCTCTTTGAAAACCGGATAGGCTTCTGCCTGAGAGCTTTGCCAAATCGGAGACAGACAGTTTTAACACATGGTCTTGCTCTAAAAGCCGATATAGATTGCGTTTTGCCGGTAGTGCCAATTCTGACATCTGAAGTAAAGCACGCAGCTCTTCACCACATACAGCATATAATACGTGTAGCAACTCTGTTAGCTTGCAGTCGAGCATGTTATCTAGGCGAATTTCGTGATTAAGGTAACTACTTAACTGCCGAAAAAACCCCGAGACAGCTGTATGATCCACTGTCAAAAAACTACCTGTAGGTGTGTTAGGCCTATTCACACTGACTGCAATTGACAACAAAAAACGCTCGATGAGTGCTTTATCAAAAAACACTAGCCAAGCTTTGAGGTCTTGGGTGCTTTTGACAAAATCTGAATGTAAGTTCTGCCCCTGACAGAGTAATATGCCCTGGCCTTCTGTTAATTTTATCTGGTTATTCTGCCAGCCTGTAAGCGTTTCGCTTCCTTCTTCTACAAAAACTAAACACAACTGATTTGTATAAAACTCAACATCTATTAAGTCCTGTTTTAGATCTTTGAAATAGAGTGATGAGCCGTTATAACTGACAACTTTACTCACATCCGACAATGCCCCTAAAGCTTGAGGAATAACTAAAATATGTCGCTGACAATAACTTGCTATTTCCATTTTCCCTACCCTGCAAATTCGCTCTAACACAGCCATGCTTTAAAGTTTAAAAACAAGTTAGCCTAAATTAAAAGGAGATTCCAACAAACGTATTTGTTGAGCTTGACTGTCAATTTCTATCTTCACTCCCTGTGGCATAATCAATTGAGGATCTGTATGTCCAAAATCTAAGTTGCTCACAACAGTGAGCTCGTTACAGCCAAATTCATCTTTTACTACGGACAAAATTACGTCATCGAGCTCTGTTTTTTCATTGTTACTGTAATCGCGAGCCCGGCCAAACAACAATCCTGAAATCTGTTCAAAAACCCCCATAACGCCGTAGTTCCTCATCCAGTACTTAACGTAGTCAATAGACGGTTTTTCTTCAGATGTTTCGAAGAACAAAACTTTCCCCTGCCAAAAATCTGGTTTTGGCCAATACTGCGTACCTTTAAGCATTTCCAGCACTTCAATGCACCCACCAAATAGCTGCCCAGTAACACTCTTTTGCTGCGTTCTTGCTGATTGCAAAAACCTGGGACCATCATTATTTTTACCTGCATGCAAAAGCCCTACATTACTGGCTATAGCCCAATCTGGGTACCCATCGCTGTAGCACTCAAAGGTGGGCAAGGTAAAACTATGCCAAGGCTCAAATAAAAATGACTTTAAATAACGCAGGTACTCAGATTGAAAATTATGTAACTGTGAAAAGCCAGCCATGATGGAAGGACCGTTAAAGGTAACCAAACCCAGCTGATTTACAAACGCTGAAACAGCCGTAAAATCGGAAAACCCCATAAAGAGTTTCGGGTTTGCTTTAATCACGTCAGGATCTAAATACTTAAGTATCCTCGCAGAATCATTGCCGCCAATAGTTGCAATAATGCCATGTATATTGCTATCCGAAAAAGCGCGGTTTATGTCCTGTGCTCTCAGGTGCGGGTTGTTAAATACTTCATTGATATCCATACGTGCAGTAGGGAATTCAACGACATTTAACCCTAGCGCGTTTAAGTTACGAATGCCGGATTCGTAAATATGCGGAAATACAGATGGCAAGCCAGTTGACGGAGACAAAATTGCGATATTGTCTCCCGGCTTCAGTGGCTTTGGCTTTATCAACTTAAAACTCCTTTAATATTTTCTGGTTTTACACTTTAATAAATAACCTTTTCATAGTCACTAATCACAATAAAATTCAGCTAGAAGCGCCTCGTTTTAATTAGCACTTTTAGCTATTCATATAACGTTACAATGATGAAGTAAAAAACCATCTCAGCCACCTTACACCAGCGTTAAAATAACTGTATATTTAAACAAATTTATCAACCTTAAATTATCATTTAAAATTGATAAAAGCCCCAAAGTACATAAAAAAATAAAAACACACGGTTCCAAGGATGAATACCAAAAAAATATATCCTATTGCCATACTACTCTTGGTTATTGCAATGGGAGGAACACTTTACAAGTACTGGGCGAGAGGACTCACCGAGCTTGTCGTATTGTCAATTCCATACCTTTTTGTGCTTACCATGGTAATGGTAGAAAAGTCCAATGGCCAAACTCGCTATATTCGCAGTATTTACACGCCTTTAATCATTGCGTTTTGCTATGCGATCAATTTTAAATTTGAATCAATTCATCTCTATGACGCAGCAGTGCTGGTGCTCATTGCGGGCCAGCTTACTGTGATCAGTATCGGGGAACTTATGATCTTACTTGCAAAGAGGAAGAGGTAGCTTTGAGAAAAAGCCTAGTATAAAATATTAAATTCACCTTTATTCTTATAATAATCAACTGCTCACTAACACCTATCAATTGACCATATTTTTACCCAATTTGCCATTATGCAATAATCTTGTTAGCCTAAATCAGACCTGAAACAACGCATGAACTAACAAAAAAATATGGACTCGGTTGTAAAGCCGAAAAAACAACCATTTAAGGAGTTGTTATGTTTTGGATTATTAATACTTCAGGATTATTTGCATCTTGGTATTTTACAGACCTTCAGTCGCCATCGATGATTGCAGGTATTATGTGCCCTCTTCTCATTCTAATATTTACTTTAAGTATTTTAAGAAAGCTATATTTATTACTCGCAAGGAAAGATAGCGTCAAGGCAGGTGCGAAGACGCGTTCCAACAGTAGTATCTTTTTATTTGGTATCGGAGATAGCCACCATGATGGTAATAGTAGTGGCGGCAGCTTTGGAGGGGACTCTGGCGGTGGTGGAGGCGGTGAATAACGCAACAAAAAGCACACAAACTTAAAAGCCCGAAGGACATACTTCGGGCTTTGTCATAAGTCACTTAAGCTCGACTATTTTGCGGCAATTGCGGCACGTGCTGTGTGAAGCTTTTTGTAGCTTTCGATCAATTTAAGGTGTCTGTCTAGACCTTCAAGCTTAGTGCTTGTTTCGGTCAAACCATAGAATCGCACGTCACCATTGATTGACCCAATTACGTTGTCCATCACTTCTTGTCCAAACATTCTCGTTAGATTATGAATGTAATCCTCGATTTCTAACTCTTCATCTAGAGCAATTTCAAGCACTGTGTGCATAGCTTGGTAGAACATGCCGCGCTCAACAGTGTTGTCATTGTATTGAAGGAACGACTCAACTAAGTCCATTGTCTCTTCCAAATCACCCAGCGCTAAGTAAATCAACAATTTTAGCTCTAAGATCGTCAACTGTCCCCAAACTGTATTATCATCAAACTCGATACCAATCAGCGTAATGATGTCGGTATAGTTGTCTAGCTGACTCTCTTCTAATCGATTAACCAAATCAGCAAGGGCTTCATCGCTTAATCTGTGAAGGTTTAAAATATCTTCGCGATACTGCAACGCCTTATTGGTGTTATCCCAAATCAAGTCTTCTGCTGGGTAAACCTCAGAGTAACCCGGAACCAATATGCGACATGCCACACCCAAGTCAGTAAACTCAGCAATATACGCCTCTTTCCCGAGCGCTTTTAAAATACCAAATAGCTGGTCACATTCTTCTTCATTAGTCCCTGAAAAGTCCCACTCTACAAAGTCGTAATCTTTCTTAGCACTAAAGAAGCGCCAAGAAATTACACCTGTAGAATCAATGAAGTGCTCAACAAAATTTTCTGGCTCAGAAACCGCCATGCTGTTAAAGGTCGGACGTGGTACATCATTCAAGCCTTCAAAACTGCGACCTTGTAGCAACTCAGTCAAGCTGCGCTCTAATGCGACTTCAAAACTTGGATGCGCGCCAAACGAAGCAAATACTCCCCCCGTCTTAGGGTTCATAAGCGTTACGCACATTACCGGAAACTGACCACCCAATGAGGCATCTTTGACAACCACAGGGAAGCCCTGCTCTTCTAAAGCTTTGATACCATCAACAATCCCAGGGTATTTTGCCAAAACCTCTTCAGGTACGTCCGGCAGTACAATTTCTTGCTCGATAATTTGCTTTTTGACAGCTCGCTCAAAAATCTCTGATAAGCACTGAACTTTCGCTTCCGCAAGGTTATTACCTGCGCTCATTCCGTTGCTTAAAAACAAGTTCTCAATCAGGTTTGAAGGGAAGTACACTGTTTCGCCATCAGAGTGTCGCGTATAAGGTATCGAACAAATACCTCGCTCAACATTGCCTGAGTTTGTATCGATTAAATTTGACCCTTTTAACTCGCCTTCAGCATCATAAATTTCGCGCGTATTCTCGTCCAAAATCTCAGCTGGAAGTTCATCGTTTGGCCCAGGTTGGAACCACTTTTCATTTGGATAATGAACAAACTCACTGTTCGCGATTTCTTCGCCAAAAAACTGATCATTGTAAAAGAAGTTACAGTTCAAACGCTCAATAAATTCACCCAGCGCAGAACAAAGTGCACTTTCTTTAGTTGCGCCTTTACCATTGGTAAAGCACATTTGTGACGCAGCATCACGAATATGGAGTGACCAAACATTTGGTACAATATTACGCCAAGAGGCCACTTCGATTTTCATACCAAGATCTGAAAGAATCCCTGTCATATTGGCGATGGTTTGCTCTAGCGGTAAGTCTTTGCCCAAGATAAATGTGTTTGCATCTTGCTCAGGCTTTACCATAAGCATCGCTTGTGCATCATCATCCAAGCTCTCTACATCTTCAATCTGGAAGTCAGGGCCTGTCTGAATTACCTTTTTCACAGTACAACGGTCAATAGAGCGCAAAATACCTTTACGATCTTTTTCAGAAATGCTTTCTGGTAGTTCAACTTGAATTTTAAAGATTTGATTGTATCTATTTTCAGGATCGACAATGTTATTTTGAGAAATGCGGATCCCATCAGTTGAGATGTCACGAGAAACGCAGTAGACCTTAACAAAGTATGCCGCACAAAGTGCAGATGAGGCTAAGAAATAATCAAAGGGGCTAGGTGCCGAACCATCACCTTTGTATCGGATCGGTTGGTCGGCAATAACACTAAAATCATCAAACTTGGCTTCAAGTCTCAGATTATCGAGAAAATTAACTTTAATTTCCATTGAACTCTTCCACAGTTGTGCACAGCTACTCGGCCAAATCAAAGTCTCATTTGATAAAACCCAGCAGCAAAATTATCTTAACTGGGTGATTATCTTATTTTTCGTGTCATTAGTCTTGGGTTAATTGCAAATAAGCGCAAATAAAGTTGCACCTTGATTAAGTGCACTGAAAAGTGGCTAACTTTTAAACATTCCCTTTATAAACCCGTACTGGGCACTGAGTGCCTTTGACCAAATGTGTCGTCTCTTCAAAAAATGGGATATTGAGCTTCTCTATCACCGATTAAGAACGCGTATTTTCAGTCAAATGTACCGCATGAACTACGCGCAGCCCTAAATTTGCCTTGCAATAATCAATGAGCCCTTTCGCTGCCTCAAATGCATAGCCATTTCCCCAAAAAGGCACTCCTAACCAATAACCAAGTGTACCTTCGCCGTTGCCTAGTTGAGGAAAGCTCACCGCACCTATAATACGGTTGTCTCCCTGTAAGGTAATTGCGTAGACCACGGCCGATTTTTGCTCGAACGCGCTTTGATGCGTGCTGATCCACGCTATGGCCATATCGGGTTCGTATGGATGCGGTACACTTGCGGTCATGTCAGCAATAATTTTCTGGCCTGCCAACTCCGCTATACGTGGCGCATCATTATCGCAAAAAGGCCTCAAAATCAGGCGTCTAGTTTCAATGTTAGGTTGTATCATGCAATGACTCTGTTTGGGTTATAAGACAGGGTAACCAAGACGAGGTGACTGAGAGGTAAGATCACAGCCCGCTTTTGACCATTTCTTTTACTTTTTGCGCTTTTTCAAAATGGTCAAGCTGATGGGTTTGTATCCACCAAGTTGCGGCTTCCATCAACACTTCTGGGTCATCATTTTTGTTTGCAAAAAATGCGTAAAACGACAAGCCTACGCCCTCTCCTTTTTTATCGATTTTCTGCTCACACACTTTGATTATTTTTTCTCTAAGGCTCTGTCTCACCTGTACTTCCTTTTAAATATTTTAGCCAAGCTATCTTACTTGGAAAAATTAACTGGCTCAATTTTTACTATCGTTGGCGCATTGTTTTTTATAATCGGTAACGACTTCAACGCCATGAACACCCACTTCGTCACCCCCCTAGGAAAGTTTGAATATCCCACATCTGTTATGTGTAACCCATTTGGCAGTTGCGTTTTAAAATACGAGGTCAGTTGATCACGATTAATGCCCCAAGGCATTTTCGGCGTAGTGTAGTGTGGCGTTTTCTCCCAACCAGTGACTGACGTCGACTTATTTGATAGCCACACAGGAATGGTATCAAACATCAAACGCCAATTATCAAATGTTGCGGCAACATCTTTAATCAACTTAACAACTTCCTGCTCTTTGAAATACATAAATAATCCTTGTGCAGAGATAAATAACGGTTTGTCTTTCGGGACATAATCAAACCACTGCCTATCAAAAGCTGAAAACGCTAAGTGAAGATGGTTTTCATCTGGCTGAATGAACCGCTCTCTTATTTCGATAGACTCAGGTAAATCGACACTGAGCCACAGCGCCTTGTTACTGGATACCCTGAACCGCTGAGTTTCTAGCCCTTCACCCAAGTTAACGATCGTTCCTTCTGGGTATCTCTCAAGAAAAGCACTGATCTCCCGATCAAAATCTAGCGAACGAACTGCATGTGATGGCTCAGCTTTACCAAAGCTCTGCTCAAAGTGATAGTCAATGCTTTGATATATTCGTGTTGCGTGTTCATCCTGAATGATGCCGTCACTGCGCATTGCCTCTACAGCACGGTTATGAAGTGTCCAAAGCATGGTCTCTGGCACTGATGTGAGGTTGGTACTCTGTTTCATTACAAGCTCCTTCTTTAATTGTTGCACCATAACCATAACGCGAAAGCGACAAAAAAATTTAGCTTGCGGACGACGCAAAGTGAGGGCTTTAATGAAAACCCTCACTTGCTCTTAGCAGGCCTGAAATTCGGCTCGCAAATCAAATACGACTATTCAATGCACTGCCTAATTTCTGACACTTGCTCATAGCCAATGCCCCAATTGTCCGTATTAACTTCATCAATCAACACGAAGGTTGTTTTGGGCTCTTTGTTAAGCACCTCGACCACCAGTGCTGTTGCGCCTTGTATAAGAGCACGCTTTTGCTCACTTGTTACATTTTCGTCGGTTACTTTAATGTTGATATAAGGCATAAGACCTCCTTCTATCCAATATCCGCATACATTTTATTCACTATCAGCCACTTGCCCTGTTCTTTTAAAAGCCCTAAATAGTCGATGTAAACACGTCCAAGCAATGGGCAAACGAGCTTAACCACCGCCTGCTCATCTTCAATGTCAATAGACAAGATCCGATAATCAAACGGCTCCCCTTGCTCTTTTGGAGTGGGCCTTGTTGCAACAAGCGTCAACCACTGAGCTAAAGTACGTCGCAAGTTTGGGGCCTTTAATTCTAAACTTTCACAAACAATTGATTTGAGCGTATTGACGTCACCATGATATAGCCCTTCAAAATAACGATGAACAACCGATTTCACCTCATCAACCTCTCGTAAATGGGTGCGATGCATAAAACCTCCCAATATTATGTCGATGACTGTTCAGCCAATAATGCTGCTTTGAATGATTGTCTTGCCATTACGCTCTCTAGCATTTGTTGCACATTTTCAGGGATCTGAATATCAACAAAAAAGTGTGCCCCCCAGCGCGCATAAACAGCTAAAAAAATGTCGGCAGCGCCTGGCGTCCTCCCACCAAGGTATCCACCTTCATTTTCTCGTTGCGCCAATCGCAAACCCACTACTTGCCATAACTTGTTGATTTGTTTTGCAGCTTCTTCTATGAACAATTGGCGGGCCTGTTCATTGGCTATCGCATGTGTCGCGAAAAATAACCTGCCATAGGCGGGATGCATCGATGCGTTGGCAAACATTAGGTCCTCAATTGTTTGCTGTTGTAGTCCTACAGACGATGGCCACAATTCACTCGGATGTGTACGTAGCAAATGCAGCATAATCGCTGCACCTTCGGTATATACTTTGCCATTTTCCACCAGCGCTGGCACCACGTTGGCCGGGTTTACCGCGATAAAGTTCTCCGCGCTCTGCTGATTCACTAGTGTAAATGCTTGATTGAGTTCTCGCAGCATGACTTGAATTGCCAGCGAGCACGCACTCGGTATGAAATAAAGGGTATACATCGTTTTCTCCTACACATTATTAGTACTCGTAATTTCAGAAACTTAGGATTCTGAGCGTTTAACAACATCAGTGTAGAAAAAGTCTTATGTCTAATATATAGTCACAATACGAACTCACTGTTTCCCTCAAGGAAACAGTTATAAAGAGAGACAGATGGATAAATTACGTGCCATTGAGGTATTTATTAACGTTGCCGAGCTAGGCAGCTTCACACGTGTTGCAGAACTTAGGCGCACATCAAAATCAATGATAAGTAAAGAGATCACCAAACTAGAAGAAAGCTTGGGGGCACGTTTAATTCATCGTACTACGCGAAATTTGCAGCTCACTCAAGCAGGAGAAGCCTATTTAGCACACGCACAAGACATTGTTTCTCGACTCGCTCAAGCAGAATTGCAAGTTCAACAAATGCGCCACATGCCAAAAGGCGTGCTCAAAATCAACTTACCAATGGCGCTTGGCCTCACAATACTGACTGATGTTTTTAATCAATTTATGGCTGCGTTTCCAAAGATCCATTTAGATATACATTTAAGTGATGAAGACATTGATCTGGTTGAACACGGCTTTGATCTGGGATTTCGGGCTTCAAGCACACTACTAGACTCAAATTATGTTGGCCGACCACTTGCACAATTTAGCTACCGAATATGCGCTTCACCAGAATATTTAAACAACCACACGCCCATCGTTGAAGCAAAAGATTTGCAAGCTCATAACTGTTTTGAATATACCTATTTTAAAAATAAGCACCTATGGCCTGTCGAAAGTGGGGTCGCGATAAGTGGCTCATTAAAGGTAAATAGCACCCCATTTATGTTGGAAATCATAAAAGCGGGTAAAGGAATAGGTTTTTTACCCGACTTTGTATGCAACAAGGCGATACAAAACGGCGAAGTCATTGAAATACTGAGCCACACAAATAAGCCACAACTAACGCTTTATGCGCTCTACCCAGCGAGACATTTTGTACCAGAAACCGTAATACAATGCATCCAGTTTTTAGAGCAGTACTTTTCTAAGACTATTGACCGTTGTTAACTCACACAAGAACGGGCACTTGAAAAGAAAACGTCACCCCACCTGTATCTGTCATTTCAATATCTCGGATGATTTCAACCAAGTGACCGTGCGTATCTAATTGATACCCCTGAGACTCTATCACGTTAAATAACTGCTCAAGCGCTGCGATGTAAGCCGTATCTGAAACAAGGTAAACATCACAGCAAAAATAATAGCCTTCAGCTAATATTTTTGTGTATTCAGACCCACAAACTTGCCAATCCCCCATGTAAGTTTCAATATCTCGCCAGCTTTTTTCTAATTGATTTACAGGCGTCATACCCATCATACGCGTCGACTTTTCACCAAAAGTCTCAAAGATGGTGTCCCATTCTTCGCTGGCATTCGGTAATAGTTTCATGCCTCTTTGTGGATACCACACCAGCTCACAGGGCAAATCTTTTGCCAATTTGTTTTCTAGCGACCCTGACGCTGTTGGGTGTGCTAACTTGCTCATCAACTCCGCGGTTTGTCTTGGAGTACCCGTTACCCCCAACGCGCGTATCTCCTTGGCAGTGCATCCGAGGGTCTTTTTTAATGCTTTACCAAGCGCCTGAGATGACGAATAGCCACATTCGTGTGCAATATCCGTAATTTTGAATTCATCTTCTGCAAAAATATAATGCACAGCATACTGCAAACGCACTCGGCTCAAGTATTGTCCAGGTGTTTCATGAAAAAGCTCTGAAAACTGACGATGGAAGTGAAATGGCGAAATGGCACTTTGTGTGGCTATTTGCTCCCAACAAAGTCCCGCGGCCAAATCTTGGTGCATTAATGTTAGAGCTTTGATAAAACGCGCTTGAAGGTGCTCGGGTAATGGATCCAATAGTGCATATTCGGGCACCATCACATAGGGTTTTGATTTTTTTTCAGACATAAGCAAGCTAGTTGTGGCCAATGCCACAACTATCGCGCGCTACATCTCTAAAATCAAATACCAGCGTGTAAGTAATTGTAGTTAGGCAGTCTCCCCTTGCAGAAGAGAAATCTGCGGTTTAGGTTGTTTGCGACAAAATATACCGAGCAGTATCGGTATCAAAATCAGCGTGACTACAGTAGCAAATAGTTCACCAAACACGAGAGCAACCGCTGCGGGTTTCAAATATTGAGCCTGCTCTGCTTGTTCGAATAATAACGGTAGCAAGCCACAAACCGTGGTAACTGTAGTTAAAAATATCGCTCTAAACCGGCTCGTCCCTGCTTTTATTAAGGCTTCATTCAACGTCATACCACCGCGATAATACTCGTTAAACCTTGTTATCAAAACCAATGAGTCGTTAATGACAATACCGGTCATTGCCATCATCCCGAACATAGAGAGCAAACTGATTGGCAAATCCATAATGAAGTGACCAAATATGGCACCAGCAAAACCAAATGGGATCACAGCCATAATGATAAGCGGCTGCCAGTATGATTTGAGTGGAATAGCCAACAAAATATAGATAAGAATAAGCGTCATCAACATTGCTGATTTAAACCCTTTTGACACCGCAGTGATCTCTTCAAACTCCCCTCCTGCTTTTATTTTTACACTTGGGTAAGTTCGCGCTAATCGTTCTATATCGCCCTGCAGGTGTGCAAGTACTTCTTCTGGCGATTGTATATCTCTATTTTGCTTCCAGTAGAGATTTACAACCTCGGTTCTATCGCGCCTATGGATAATCTCTGGCACTTGTTCAAAGCTAAATGAGGCGACATCTTCAAGCCTAACACTTTGACCTGCTCCAAAAGTTACAAGACTTGCTTTAAGCTGCTCAATGTTTTGGCGGTCATGCTTTGCGTATCGCACCAGTACTTTTGTTTCTTGTCCTTGGTCGAGTATTCGATGCAGCTCTCTGTGCCCAAACG
This sequence comes from Pseudoalteromonas luteoviolacea S2607, assembly GCF_001625575.1. Taxonomy (GTDB): domain Bacteria; phylum Pseudomonadota; class Gammaproteobacteria; order Enterobacterales; family Alteromonadaceae; genus Pseudoalteromonas; species Pseudoalteromonas luteoviolacea_E. Next base: position 68,789 of record NZ_AUXV01000018.1, on the reverse strand, counting down.
CCTCACCCGCCAACTTCGCAATGTTGTATTGAGTTAAACCCAATTGTTGACCATATTCATTGAGGGTGATTCGAATTTGTACTTGCCCTCCATCCGCATCATCGTAAATATCCGAAACACCAGCCTGTGCCGCTAAAGACTCGGATAATTGTGCACTAACACGCTTGGCAATCTCTTTCTCCTGTGCTGATATCGAAACAAAGGTCCCGCCAGCTGGCGCATCTGACGCTGAGAATTGCACTGAATATGCCCCTTCAATGGCTCCTGTTTTCTCTCGCCAACTGTCTGCCAACATATAACTCGAAAGCAAACTCAAAGATTCACTGGTTAATTCAGCTGTGACCTCAATGTCCCCATAACCGTCAGACCACGCAAGTAAATTTACAACAGGGTGACTCGCTAGCTGATATTGAGTTTGCAGCTGCTCTCCAACTTGATGTGCCGCATACTCTAACTGCGCCAAGGCCTTACTTTGAAGCGGTAATGGCGCGCCATCTTGCAGGGATACCTTTGCGGTTACATAACGGCCAGGGATCTCTGGAAATACGGCACTGCGAATAGAGCCTGTCGACCACATTCCATAAGCAAGCGTTATAAAGGCAACAAAAAAGAGTAAGCTCGCCACTTTATATTTTATCGCTAAAGAGAGTGTTGGTTGATACACACGAGTTTTAAAAGCATCTAACAAAGACTGGGCAACAGTTTGCACTGAACGAATCACACCACCTTTGTTAGCGCTACTGTACTCTAAAGGCGCAAGGTGTGCTGGTAGAATGAACTTACTCTCAATGAGCGAAAATAAGAGCGCAATGATCACAACCACCGAAAACCCAGCCAGCAACTTTGCTAACTCATTATTTATCCACAACATTGGAGAAAAGGCTGCAATCGTTGTCAGTGCACCAAAAATGGTCGCAACAGACACTGATTGAACCCCTTTGAAAGCAGCTAAACGACCCTGTTTATATTGGCTTCGTTTATCATGAATGGCTTCTCCTACCACCACCGCATCATCCACCAAGATTCCCAGCACAAGAATAAAACCGAATAGCGTGATATCATTTATGCTATGTTCGGTCAGCTGCAACGCCCCTAAGGTGCCAAACAGCGCAACTGGAATACCGGCTGAAACCCAAAAAGCTAACTTTAAGTCCAGAAAAAGACCCAAAAGTATGATCACTATCAACAGTCCTTGCCATGCGTTGTCGCCTAATCTAAATAGTTGCTCCTCTATATACGGAGCCATATCTGCCATCGTATTAAGTTTTACGTCCGCAGGCAGTCGCTCGCTGAGTTGTTCTAGTGTTTCTTTGATGGCTGCACTCACATGAAGCAAGTTGTCTGACCTACTTGTACTTATTAACAAAGCAATGGCATTTTGCCCATTATTACGCACAATTGAGCCACTTTGCTCAAAATCGCGATATACATTTGCAATGTCTCCTACACGTACAGTGCCCGTTGCTTTAACAATAATGGGAATATGCTTGAGCTTTGTGACACTGTCAGCGTAGCCATCTCCTTTTAATAACAAACGGCCACTGTCACTTGTCAGTTCTCCACTTCGAGTCTCTTGAGAAAACTGCTCGATAGCTGAAGACAAGTCCTCTAAAGTCAGACCTAGTTGCGCCAGCTTGACCGGCTCTGGTTCAATAACCAGTTGCGGGCTGCGACTCCCCCAATTATCTACTCTGGAGATATCAGCATGTTTCTTCAGCTCTGCCTCTACTTGCTTAGCGATTAACTGCAAGTGGCTGTCAGTTCTTGGGGCTGATACAACTACAAACGCGGCTAAGTTAGTGAATTCATCTTTGGCTACTATTGGGCGCTCTGCCAATTCAGGAAATCCAACAATTGCATTTACACGATTACGTACTTCATTGAGCAACGTATCAATGTCCGTTTCTGAAGTTTTGCGAATCATGACGGTAGATAGCCCAGCCGTTGACTGACTGACGACTTGCTTAATACCCGCTATACCACTGATAGACTCTTCGACACGCTGTGTGATGCCTTTATCTATTTGCGCAGCTGTACCACCTGGGTATGGCACAGTGATAGAAATACTGGATGGTGCAATTTGCGGAAAAGACTCGACTCTCAATTGCCCAAATGCTAAAACGCCGCTGACAATAATCGCAAACATCAATAAGTTAGCCGCAACCGAATTATCAATAAACCACTTAGTTAACCAGCTCATTGACTCTCCTCCTTACTCGCCAACCTTATTTGCGCTACAACAGGGGAGACTTTGTTGCCTACCAACATGGTTAACAGCGGGTATGACACAACTTTTCGGCTTGTTTTTAGCGCTGAATTGAACCGGATAAATGCGTGTTGATCATTTTTAGATAGCACCTCCACGTGCTCTTTGTGCAAAGTGTCCCTTTCATCAACAAGCCAAATCATGCCACCCCTTGTCAAAGCACTTTGAGGCACTTTAAATGCGTTTGACTCAGCAGCGAGCTGTATGTGTACTTGAACCGGTTGATTTGGCATGAGCGAAACAACAGAACTGTACGGGTTGGCAACTTTTAATACGATTTGTCGCTGGCGGGTGTTTACATCCACGTTGGGGGCAATATACCTAACTTCCGCAGGCCAACTCGTACCAGCGCGGTCAATCACGTGCAACGTTATTTGTTGCGATGCTAACTGTGGCGCAAGCTTTCGCCACGTCGACTCAGATACAGGCATAATTACATCTATACTTGCACTACTCGCAATCTGAAATAAGGTTTCTCCGGCGCTTAACCAGTCACCAGGGCTTACCATTCTAGATAGGATAACAGCGTCAAATGGCGCAATAATTTGTGCTTCCTGAACCAACTTACTGGTGCTCTCAAGCGCAAGTTTTGCATGAGCCAAGTCAGCCTTGGCTGCCGCGACCTGCGGCTCTTTTCTGGCGTACCGACTTTGATTTTTATTTGATAACATTCTGACAGCAACCGACTGTTCATGAAGCTGTTGCTCTAGAGCTAGCTCCGCATGACGAACTCGACTTTGTGCCTGAGCGAGTTCCGACGCAAGGTGCGTCATATCAAGTCTTGCCAAAGGCGTCGATTTTGGCACAAGCGTGCCTGGCTCAGCTTCGGTATCTAACCAACTAAGTTGCCCATTACTAGACACTCTAAGCTGCGTGACATAGCGCGCTTGTGTATTTCCCAACAAGGTTAAGTTTGGAGCATGGCGCTCGGGATGCACGATAACCACAGAAACAGGTTGGGCTTGTGGCTCGCTCTTCTGATAAGCTTGCTCTGCAACAGCCAGTTCATCAACAATCACAAGCGCAGTAAAAATGGCTAACACCCCCGCGCCAATTGCCAAGATATTTTTAAACTTCATAACTGCCTTCCTTAGTTAATTGTGTGTCATTGTCACGGTTTAATCGCTGCGTGATTTCGCTTAGTCGTGAGAGGACTTGTAGCGTTACTGGCAACATAATTGCCGTATCTACAAACTCAAGTGAGTAAGTTAAAATAGAAAACACTTCACCTGTGCTCGGACTCGGTAAAATATTCACTAACCATAAATTGCATAGAACAGATATAAATAGCAGCGCAAAAATAAAGCCGTAAACAAGGGCTTCGGTATCAGACAAGGCTATTTCATGTTTTTTCAACTTTTCGAGGTGGGCGCTAAGTGCCGCGAATGGTTTGCCACTTAGTACCTTAACTTGCTGCTCTGTTTGGTCATTCAATTTTCCATTTAAACGCTTAAAGGTGTTATGACAACAACCATAAACCAGTAACATGCCGCTGCTTGCTACTAATACGCTCAAAGCAAAATAAGTGTGGAAAGTCGCGAGAATTATCACGATAGAGACAAGCTGAATTGCAGCCGTCATCAAAGCTGGCAAGTCATTTTCTAGAAAGTCCACAAGTTCCCTAGACATTGTTAGTCGTGCGCTTTTAGAAGATACATCCGCCTCCCTTAGGTTGTGAGCAACTCTCTCAGCAAGCCTTACACGAATGCCACCATACACGCGCGTATCGTAAAATCTGCGCAAAACACTTACGGCCACCAATCCAAATAGGCTTGCCGCAAACCAAAACAATGGTGTTGTGTCATTAGCCAATACGCCGTCAATTGCGTAACCAATAAACAGTGGCAACAAAATAAGTAGAACATTTTCCAAAATAACCATTGACCAAGTTATGGCAATTTTGGCTGGGCTTAATTTCACAATAGACCACAGTGAAATTGAGGGTTGCGTGAACATATCTAACTCCTAAATACTGCTAGAGCCGAAGTATCACTAATTTCGTTTTATAAAAAGTGTCCTAGATTGCTGTTTTATTCTTTTTGGGATGTTTGAAAGGTCTACGGATACAAGTATAAAGGGTTTTATGATGGAGTGTGCCTAGTCGGTAAACTTAAACCAAGCACACAATAAAATGGGTTATGCTTTTATTTCTGACTTCGCAGTTTCGATCAAATTAAAAGAAGCGCCTTCTTTACCATGAATGTAAACTCGACAACCACGCCACTCCTTTGGAATATTCCATTGTAGTCCCTGTTGAACATCATAGACAGAATATTGGTTTGAGCACCTAACTTCTAGCGACGTTAAATCTCCCTCTATATTAGAAATTGTGAACGCATTTCGTACCAGTTCGTGCTGCCACAAATCTTTATCTGAAATCTGACCTTGTACCCAAATCTGTTTATTATCATCTTCGATAAATGCATGCACTTTATCTATATAAGGCAAGACCTGTTTCGTAACATCCTCTGCGCCCTCTATTTCTGACAAAATATCAAAATATCGAATAGCGTTTTTAAGCCTGTTATGCTTCAAGTTTAGCAGTGTTGCACGCGCCACTGATCCAACATACATTTCTTTATTAAGGTATTTTTTCCCTCTGTGAACGAGATTATCCAGCGCTTCAAGTTCGTCGAATTCGTTCCCTGCTTTTAAATGATACCTAGATACTAGCGCCCAGAAATAGCTGTCTTCGGTGAAATTGCCTAAATTCAACGCTCTTAGCTCTTCGAGCTTCGAAGGCACACCTTCTAGCTCGTTGTTTTCAACTTTAGCGACCAATGATTTATAACGGCTTAAAAATCGGCGGGATACACCTTTTGGGCCATTGTTTAATTGAAAATCCATTTGGATTTGGTTTTTGCATTGTTTGATTGGTTTGCCATTCTGTAAGGCTGGTTTAAATTGCCATTTTTTAATCGCTGATAATGCTGCCTTTTCAAACGATTGAATACCAGATGATTTTTCAACAACAGCAGACTCAACTTCGCCTTTTTCATTTACCACGTAGCTAAGTTGCACCCACCCTTCTTGGCCTCGCTCAGCAGCCCTTCGCGGAAAGGTTGCAGGAGTCCTTTCAATAGGCACCGCATTGATGATGGTTTCTCTTAAAAAGTCTTCGGTCTCAACATCTAGTGCGTTACCCGCTTGAGATGATGCCGCTGTTAAAATCAGCGCAGAAATTAGATTCATGGTCTTCCCTTATTTTAAAAATTCAACGCAATTTCGAAGCGAGTACATTTTCACTCCAAGATTGTTTTGAAGTCCCTTTAATTGCAAAGCTCTTAAATTCGCATCCTCTAAATCTTTGTAATCAAAGGATACAAAACTGACTTAAGTTATTTTCTCACAATATACCACATAAAATGAACCCATTATGACCCATTTCAGGTAAATTTTTGCACATCTCCAAAATGCCATTTAAATCCACTAAACGCCATCAAACACACAAAATAACACGACAACGATACTATTCGGTATAACCCGTTTATCAGGCAGAAGGTCAAGCCGAATAGCTCCCAAAAATGGCGAGCAAACCGACTGGTAACAGCAAACACCACTGAGGCAGCTTAATCAATGCGCGGGCTTGAAAGAAATATCCCCCCACTAACGCAAAAACTATTGTAAACAACACATAAAGTACACCGATTAACAAGGAGACGAGGTAGTATTGGCTGGCAGCGTACCAACCGACTAAGCTAAGTACAACACCGAAAAAAAAACAACATAACAGACACCATATGCCAACATGCTAGCAGCGTCGCCTTGGGGACTTCGTCTAGATTAGATCTCAAAAAAGGCCTAATTGGGTCTACTTGACCCGCTAGAATATGCACGGCAGTGGTGAACAATGCCAAAGTGCCCGCACTCAAAATCCATATATTCATAGCACGCCTTATTACTTCAAATGTTATTACGGAACTAAACCTATTTGCTCACACACACCCTGCAAGTTATTTTCATTTATCCCTGCTGGCATAGAAGCCGGCGGTAGCTTTGTCACAACTTGATTTGCGTTACTTTTTTTATTCATCACACGGTCGATCCATGCGTTAAAATACGAGAGACGAGTGTATATTTCTGTAATCCCATACCTACCAATTCCGGCTCCCTCTAACCGAGAACTAATACCGAGCAAATAAGTGTTCGTTGCGTCTTTATAATAAGCCGGCCCACCACTGTCTCCTCCACCTGATACGCCCTCTAACGGCAAAGCTTGTGCGCCTTCGTTAAACTTGAACTTTAGCAACGGGCCTATGGCCTCCAATACTGTGTTTTGAGCCTTGCGTAATGTTTGTTTATTTTGATAACTATCAATAGTTTGTCCTGTTTTACCAGTGCCAGTTCCCCCGATACCGATAAACCAAATGTTTTTACCTTGCTCATCAGATGATTTATAGCGCAGCGCCGGCTCTACAGCAGTGACAGGGTCAATTAATTCAACAAGTGCAATGTCATGACTTTTACCTGGTTGATAGCTTTTATGGATGTATGTTTGCTTTACTTTGTGTAGTTTACTTCCAATTTTTACAAAACTATTTGGCCGTACACAAAAAGTTGCATGTGCCGCAGTGACAATCCATTTGGGGTTTATCAAAGTGCCATGGGCACCGTCAAAATAAAATGTTGCCAATGGCGAAAAGTCGGTACTTTTAGCTAAGTACTGCGTAGGGTCGACGTCATGTCGAATTACAATTGCATGTGCTGATGCACTGAACACGTATAACAAAGCTATTAGCAATTTAAACATATTACCTTCTTTCCTTAGCACTACTAGATAATTGATTTAGTTATACTTACTATCATGTTGAGGATAAATTTAAAATGATTTATTCATTTTGGCTGGTTGCGCTAGAGCCACAATGACCACAGGGTTCAACTACTCTTGCACACGCCTGTTGCAAATTTTTAGACAAACTTTTTAATGCATTTAAAGCAACAGAAAAAATAAAAACACATCCAAATGTTAATTAAATGATGTTAAAGAGCGTGATTTTTATGAAATATTTAATTGGCAGACTATTACCCTAAGCGATATTGATATATCTACAATAGTATCGCTCATACTCACTCTCCGCATTTAATAAAATAGGCTGCACCTAATTTTTGCTCAAAACATCATCATTAGTTGCAATTTAAGCAACAAAAAATTCTCATGATTGCAATATTACCCCTTGCCTAATTAAATTTAATGTATATTGTATACAATTGTCACGCCGTGATTTGAGCGCATATTTATCAGCTCTTTATGCAAATAAATTCTACTTATAACTTCATAGAATGGTTTTGCATACACACTGGGTGATACAGAAATACAATAATAATTCTGTGGTAAAGAGGGGAATACCATGAGCATCAACAAAAAAACGAAGCGCAATTTAAATCGGAGCTTATTGGCTCTAGCAATCGCTTCAGCAAGCATCACATCTATCGCACATGCGAATGACGAAGATCAGGCAGAAGCACCAGAGCGCATCACCGTAACGGGATCTCGTATAATGCGTGCTAGTTTTGAGGCACCATCACCTACTGTTGTAATTTCGGCAGAAGACATAAAAATTACGGGTGCAAACAATGTCAATGACATACTCACTGGTATGCCACAATTTGCGGATGGATTTGATTCTGCATCAGGCAACTACTCTTTTGGTAACTCGGGCCTCAATATTCTTGATTTGCGTAACATGGGCGAAGAGAGAACACTCGTACTAATCAACGGTAAGCGGCCAGCATTAGTGGCTACAGACTACCAAGGTATGTTTGCTGATGTCGGCACTATTCCGGCCTCATTGATTGAGCGCGTTGAAGTCATGACTGGGGGCGCATCCGCTATTTATGGCTCTGATGCCGTTGCGGGTGTTGTAAACTTTATCTTGAAAAAGGATTTTGAGGGTACGCAAGCGAATGCACACTTTTCGGGCACAGAAGAAGGCGGGCATAGTACAAGAAGTTTTAACTTTACTCATGGCTTTTCTTTTAACGATGATGGCAATGTAACCGTTGCATTTGACTACTTATCAGAGTCAGCTCTCACACAAAATAATCGTGAAAAGTCATATAACTACCAGCGCTCTGTAACGAACCCAAATAAAGGTGAAGGTCAGCCGGATAAAATTTGGAAGACCAATGTGTCACCTATCCCTTGGGGTGTACCTCAGACTATTTTCTCAGTCTATAACAATGAAGATGGGGGCTACGACTGGTATGATTTTGATGAGGCCTCACAGGAAGTCGCGCTTCGCGCACGCTATCGCGATATGTACGACGGTTGGTTGGTCGACGCCGATAAAGGTTACGAAGGGACGGCATGGGGTCACATTGAAGACCCGTTTGAACGCATTAACCTCTTCACTTCATTGAACTATCAATTCGACAGTTTTGACGTTAATTTTGATGTGACTTTAGCACGCACAAAGTCCAATAACGTTATAGATCCACCATTTAAACGTGCTTGGATGCAAGTTAAAGAGGTAAAGGAGCTTTTTGATACACCAGCTTCAATCACCGATAACTTTGACGATGAAGACTGGATTGGCTTCCACCACACCTTTTACGAACGTGGTGGACGTAAACATACTAATACCAGGGACTACTTTTCTTCATCTTTAACTTTTTCAGGTGTTTACGCTGATGATTGGTTTTGGGACGTAAACTTCGTCACTGGTAAGTCAATGGCATCACTAGACCGACATACTGAAATGCGCCAAGACCGCTTCACCAGTAAGATGCAAGTCGCTGGAGAGTGTGTTGAAGCGGGTAACTGCCCTACTTTTTCACCGTTTGAGCGCTCATCTGACGCATTTATGGATTATGTAATTGATTCATTCACATCAACAACAGATACCGTAAACCACGCGTTTACCGCAAACCTGTCTGGCGATCTTTATGAACTTCCTGCGGGTACTATGCAAATGAGTAGCGGTGTAGAAGCGCGCTATGAAAGCATTTATTTTGACCCACATGAATTGTGGGCATCTGGTAAGTTGTCTTCGACAATGCAAATACTTGATGCCAGTCGCAACATCAAAGAGGCATATGTTGAAGTATTAATCCCAGTACTAAGCGATTTACCTTTTGTTGATCAGTTAGACATTGAAGCGGCTTACCGTATCGCGGATTACTCCACCAACGATAGCCTTTTTGAAAGTAGTAAACTCGCTGTGAACTGGATGCTGAACGATCAAGTTCGCCTGCGCTCCATATACTCTCAAGCCGTAAGAGCGCCTCAGCTATACGAGCAATTTAGAAGTGAGTCGATTGGATATGCAAACATTACAGACCCATGTGATGCTGATGAAATTGATGGCGGTCCGGCAGATGGTCGACGCAAAGCTAACTGTGCCTTGCTCGGCATTTCTCCGGGGTGGACATCAAATATCAAAACTCAGCGCGGCCAATCTAGAAGCTCAGGTAACCCTGATTTAAAACAAGAAAAAGCCGACACGCTAACAGTGGGATTAGTGCTAACACCGAAAAGTTTGGTAGAAGATTTAACTATTTCGATCGATTACTTTGACATTAAGCTTAAAGACAAAATCTCTGAGTTTAGAGGCACTGAAGTGTTAAAGAACTGTGTTGACTTGTCTCAAAACTCAATCGACAACATGTTCTGTGATTTGGCTTTCAGAAAAGACAATGGTGACGTGGAATACGTAAAACCACTGAGCCTGAACTTTGACTCCGGTCGTGTAAGGGGTGTTGATTTAGAAGCATATTACACATGGAATTCACTCTCGTTCGACTTTAAAGCTTCTCGCTTGCTTGAAGACTCTGAAACTACCCGTAACTTTGCAACAGGGCTAGATGAAACAGACAATGAAGTGGGTGAGCTAGGTACACCTAAATGGGCGTCTAACTTAGTTACCAAATATCAATTGAATGACCTGACGCTTAGCTGGACATTTAAGTTTAAAATGTCTGGTCGCTATGAAGATGATGACGCGCCCGGTTATCGTGATTCAGACACACCGTCTCATTCACGCATTCATAACCTACGTGCTGATTACCAGTTAACAGACAACGCATCTGTTTATATTGGTATCAACAATGTCACTGACAACAACGGTGGCGATCACTGGACGACGAGCCGAGGCGGATACAACGGCTGGACGATCCTTGGTCGCTCTGGCTACATTGGCATCGACTACGATTTTTAACCCCAGGAGCGCGTGTTGAATCCATGCACGCATAGCTAGTCCAATAGCCCCAAGTGATTGGGGCTATTTATATTTACACTCCAGCGCTAAACAAAATACCTATCTGCACTTTGCGCTTTAAACTCCCAAGAATCTGCACCATCAAAATAGCGAATAGACACCTCATCAAGCAGGCCTTTTTCGAACATACGCAGATTAACAGCCATGCGCTCTGATTGTGCTTTTTCTCTCGGCGTGTAGTGTGTAACGCATCCACAGTGCGCACAGTGATGAAAATCAAGATATTCATCTCCATGTTTATAACTGTCAATACGCCCAGTGTTGCTTTCTATTTTGACCTCATCAAGTTTAAAGTAACCCCATATAGCACCATAACGGTGACATATTGAACAGTTACAACTCGTCACTTGGTCAATTTTTGTCAATAGGTCGATAACGATATTGCCACAATGGCAGCTCCCTATCATATTTCGCCCCTTCCATTTTTGTTTTATTTTGTCTCGTGTTCAACGTAATGATAAACAACGGGACTGTATATTTATACAGTCTTCAATTTAAAAAAGCAAAACATCAAACAAAAGCCATAAACGTGAAGTGAGTTACCCTAAATAGCACCTATGGAATACATGTCATACAGCTTTTGGGCGAGCACACCGATTTCTTCAAGCCCTTCGACTTCTTGAGTAAAGACCTCTAAGCCATCATCACCATTATATGCGCCCCAAATTCCACCAGCCATGGCGCAAATAGTGTCTGTGTCACCACCTAATTGGCAAATACTCGATAGCATTTCTAGGAGCGGTTCATGACGGTATTTAAAAGCAAAGTAAAGCGCGGTAACCACAGAGTCCGTGCTGAGCATTCCGTTGCCAAACAAACGCTTTATTTCAGACTTAGTGAGCGCCTTATTATTCACAATCGCATGATAACAAGCTATAAGCTTCGATTTATATACGGCCAAATCGCTTTCATTACATAACGTTTGAATTACTCCTATTTTATCAACACCACCCATAGCAAGTTGCGTTGTACGCGCAATCAAGAAAGCACCTTCGATTGCTTCTGGGTGGGCATGCGTGATTTCGGCCGTTTTGATGATGTCTTGATGCAACTGTTCGCGACTTACTAAGTTACACATAGCCACCACCGACGCCCTCATAGCAGCGCCATTACCCTTTGACCCATCTTTGAATTTAGCTTTATTGAGTGCGCTATAACTTTGCCCACTTTGTATACCTTTCAATAATTTAGCAGCGCTTGGCCCATACCCTCTTGACCAGTGATAATTTTTAGCAAACTCTTCAGCGAGGTGGTTTTGATCAATCCGTTGATTCGCAAGAAATGAATTGGCCACATCAATCGACATTTGTGTGTCATCTGTAAATCTTTGCTTGCCGTCGGATGTTACGCCTAAAAACCACCAAGCAGCGCGCTCTAGTGGCCCTCCTTCATACGCAGCCCCTCGCGCATCACCAATTGCGACGGCTTTAAAACACCCTATGAATTTAGACCTTTCAATCACTTGTATCTCCTTAAACTCGTATTGCCATCGCTGCGCGAAAAATTATGACAAATCAAATTTATATACAATTTTAGCTTAATATAGAGTGAAAGCCTTGGGTGCACTGTAGTTACTCACAGCAATGTCATTATTCAAGCCTACATTTCGCTTTAAACCCCTTCGTTTGTATTACACGAAAGTTTAACGTTAACAAATTTAAACTTTATGTTAACGTAATTACCGATACAAAAAACAAACCAAACAAGGAATGAATATGAAAATAAAAGCTAAAACGCTGTCGACAATTGTCGCAGCATTGATTGGTACAGCCAGTATAAACGCGTTTAGTGCAGACAAACCTCTGTACAGAGGCTACAAGCATGGTAATCACTTTTACACCACAGATGTTGTTGAAATGCTCAATGCCAAAGCCTCTGGTGGTTATGAGTATCAAGGGGTTACCGTCACCTTGGTTGAATATGGAGACGCCGATGCGCACAAAGCATTTTATCGCTTATATAACAAAGATGCAGGCCCTGCTGGCAACCACTTTTATACCACTGACGTTGTGGAAGCACTGAACATAAAATCACTTGGTTACGTGTATGAGAAGTCTGAGGGCTACACAACCAAGTCAACAGCTAAAACTATTTACCGTGGATATCACAGCGAGCTTGATAATCACTTTTATACCACTGATGTTGTGGAAATGCTCAATGCCACCGCATCTGGCGGTTATATCTATCAAAAAGAAGAAGGCCACGGTAAATAATCCTGCCAGCATCGATACTATGTATCGATGCGCCATCAAGGAAGTTTCATGCTCAGCAACAAAATACGATACCTATTTATATTTTCTATCTTAGCTCTGATCTTAACCAATGTGCTCACGCATATTCAGGTAACAGCCCTTTCTACACGAATTAATTCACTCGAAAACATGCTACAACACGCAGAACTGTTGAGGCCTCCTGCACAAACAAACTTAAATAATGAAGTACAAGCTATACAAACCCGAGTGTCACACATCGAACACCTAGTGAAAAAACTGCAAGTTAATAACTCTGCTGCTAAACCCTCACAAGCCATAACACCTATTAATACACGTATCGAAAAACAAAATAGAGAACACCTAGCATTTTTGGCCGGTCGAACACAGTGGGAGGAAAAGTATTTCTCGACGCTTTACGAAGACGCTGATAAAAAAGCACAATTGATGGTCGACCATGTGTCGCAAAGTCATGATTTGACAAGTACACAACAACAGCGCCTGTTTTCTACGCTCAGGGATAACTTTATCGAAGTAGCGCACGTGATCACCGACCAAGAGACCTACCCGACGTTTGATGATTTAGCTAATAAAATAGCAGAACTCAACCAATTAAAGTCGAAGCAACTTAGCGAGTTTTTAACTGATGCTCAGCTTAAACAACTCAATAACGTAGATTGGGTTAACCGATTTAAACAGCACGCCTTGTAGCTGTTACAAAACCATTAAAAACACAGACTAGCTAGGGGGTTTCAAACCCCCGTCGTTTTATACTCGAAAAACAATATGAGAATCCCACTATAGCGCGACCAAAATTCAAGCTTAAACACAGAAGGGATAAACCAAACCGAATACTTTGACGTCAAAGCGGTCAGTAAACCAGCAATCAGCGCCATCTACACCGCATTGCACGTAAAAACTGTTGCTAAGCCAATATATTAGGGCTACAATGCCGGAAAATAACAACTTTGCTCAAAAGTGTAGTAAAGTTATTATGTACTGAATGAAAGATTTCAGGGGCTGATTAGGATTCGACAGGATTCATGAAGCCTGAGGTGCATGTCGAGGGGCGGTTGGCCTCGTAAAAAAGCCGCATTTAAAGTAATCGCAAACGACGATAACTACGCTCTAGCGGCATAATAGCCCGCTAGCACTCCTCCAAGAAATGCTTGTGGTTCTGGTTCTGGAGTGTCACCCCACACAAGATCGCTACGGAAACCCTGGCCGGGGTTGAAGGGTTAAATTGAAGCGGCCTCGCCTTTATCTATCGTGTTCGTCCGAGAGCTAAAGGTTAACTAATAGACGATACTAAACATGTAGGACCGAGGGTCGACGCTTTCTGGACGGGGGTTCAAATCCCCCCAGCTCCACCACATTAAGTGTTATAAAACAGCCAGTTAGAGAACTTCTTTAACTGGCTTTTTTGTGCCTGCGAAACAGTGTCCACATTCTGACCACATATTTTCAAAACCCTTCCCTCGCGGGGCGGTCACTCGCCGTGACAGGCTGTCGCTAAAACAAAAATACAAGTGGTTTGTCAGAGTGGTAATTATAACAGGGAAAGAAAGTGCAGTTGTTAGCTGCACCTTTAGGTTGGTATTGAACCCAATTTTTACCAAAGCTTTTAGAGATCCAAACTGCCCCCTTTAGCTTTCTGGAATGTTTGCCATGGCTTCGCCATACTACTTTTAAACGCTACACAAAATAAACTGTTTGAACTACCTTTTGTATCCCTAGCAACAATGCAGCACTAGCAAGAATCTTAGGTAGCCAATAATCTGAAAAGTAAGTATTTACAAATAAAAAGTTACGTACAGCCTTGGCCCTACAATAGATAAGTAGCCAAATATTTAATTCAATATGGCTTTCAATAAAAACTCCAGATCTATCAAGGTGTTGCTTTGGTTTATCAATAACCTTCCAACATAACCCTTCATTTTTACCTTTAACAAAACTATATCCTTCTATATTCTTCTCAAATAGTTTGTTTTTACCGTCACCGTATATTTGAGCAATCACAATAATTTTAGATAAAAATAGGTTGCTAATACTATTACCTTTTTCCTTACAACCGCTATAAAGTGAAAGGTTCTCATATCTAGGAAAGATGAAGTTAAAACCATCTACACAGTCTAGAACTAAAAACTTTTTCCGAGCGGCCTTATAAAGGTATTTAAGCTCATACCTTATGATATCTATGTTAAATACGAGTCTTGCACTACCTCTTTTATTTTCCTCATTATCATATTGCCAATATCTAAGTGTTACATATAAATGAATGGCAATCAGAAACATTGGTACAGACTGTGTGTTAACAATTTTTGCAGAGTTGCCTAGTATGCTAATTTTCTCCAACTCTAGTCCGAGGGATAAAAACAACACAACAGCGACAGAAGACAAAATTACGTTTCTTCGTTGCCTTTGCAGGCCATTTGAAAGCTCTCTTTCTCTGGGGGGTTTAATTTCTATCACTATTTACTACTGCCTTCACTATTGCCGGGCTCTTGAACACGAAGGTTTTTACGCAGCCTCTTGTGCTTTAAGTCATATCCAACTATCACTAAATTCAACAGCATGACTGCACCTACTATTATAATTGCAATAGGAAGTACAGTTTTAGAAACTAAATCTACTAAAGTCAAAGGTGAAGGCGAAGACATAGAAGTGGATAAGTATGCATAAAGAGAGAATAGACCAGTAAACATCGCTATAATTAAACTAAAAAGAACTACTAGTTTATCTTTATACACAACATCATTTACAAGCCTTTCATTTTTTTGTTGCTCAGATACTTCCTCCTCTCTAGCCGACTTTGACAGCTCCTTTAAAGCATTACAGTGCTGTATCTTTACTTCTGAAGAAATAAAGCTAGAGTCCATAATCTCCTTTATTAACTCTTCCGAGATACTTTTAATATCATAGAGAAGGTACGACTCTAAATTATATTTCCTTGCTGTTGCATTCCTCAATGAATCTACAACCTCAGAACTCGGCATATGCTTTTCCGAAACCTCTGGACGAAGAGCATACAAGATCTCTCTATTAGCACTTAAAATACTCTGTGCTAATAGTTTTTCATCTCGTTGAGAAAATAGATAGTTTACAATCCAATAAACTATAATCCCGCTAAGTATTCCAGTACTAATCCCTACTAACCAAGAATTATTTAATATATCCATTCTCACTCCTTGCTTTGGAGAATTAATTAGCCACATCTAAATTAGACCCTGCATTTTTAAAAAAAACAACACTGTGTGGCTGCAAATACACTAAATCAGAAATGGATTATTCTCCTAGTACTCTGATGATACCCCCTTTACTTTACATTCCACCCTAATCTCGCGCCCCTTAGATTCATCAAATATTTGCACTGCGCCTTCATCAACACACTTGGTAAAAAACTTAATGTCTGCCATTGTTTTGAATAATTCGACTCCAGCATATAGACATGTCCATAATGAAAAAAACAAAACGAGCGCCACAATGTTTCCTCTCGAAAACTCAATAGCCTTATCCATTGCTAAACTCCTTTCTGTTCTTTATTTGAACCAAAACCGAAGCCCAAATCAAACCCACCCTCTCGGTGTTCCATATTCTCTTTAGGCAAAGGCATCTTGTTGTAATCAATTGGCTTGCAAAAAGCGGTATACACAAAAGACCCTTCGAAATGCGCACCTGAGAGGGCTGTAATAGTTAACGTTGAATCCCATCATTTTTAGATCGAAAGCTGTAAAGCTCACATCACCAAAGTCAGCAAGATAAGAACCTGCCTGCCCTATATTACTCTAGTATTGTTCTGCCGATTTAAATAATAAGATGATGTAAGTGATATGCTGACACATGTAATGTTATGATAGCTTTTGTATCGTTCTAAATGCATGAGGAATCTAATGAAAAAAATAATATTTGATACAGACCCAGGTATTGACGACGCAATGGCACTTCTACTCGCACATGCCTGTCAGGATATTGAAGTAGTTGGAATTACAACAACTTTTGGCAATGCAAGTATAGAAAACACAACCCGCAATGCACTTTATTTAAAACAAAAGTTTGGTATGCTTGCTGAGGTTGCTCAGGGCGTCAATACACCGCTAGATCAAGTTAAAACAGAGCCTGCAACCCTTGTGCATGGAGATAATGGTTTGGGTAATATTGAGATACCAGACCACATAAATACAAACTTATCACCCCTCATCGCACATGATTATATTATTGAAACAGTTAAAAAACACCCGGGAGAAATCACGTTAGTTGCAGTAGGCAGGCTCACGAATTTAGCGCTGGCAATTCAGAAAGCGCCTGAAATCGGAAAGCTAGTAAAAGAGGTCATCATTATGGGTGGTGCCTTTGGACATAATGGCCATACTGGCAATCTGACACCATTTGCAGAAGCGAATGTTTACGGAGACCCTCTTGCGGCAGACATCGTTATCAATGCAGATTGGCCTGTCACCATTGTTGGGTTAGATGTTACTCAACAAACCTTGATGTCAAATGCGTATTTAGAGAAAGTTAGAACTCACAGTCCAACATACGGCCAATTTATTTATGACATTACACGTTTTTATGCAAAGTTTTACTATGATGACCTTGGCCTAGATGGATTTTACGTACATGACTCCTCGGCAATCATGTACTTAGTCACACCCGAAATTTTTACGACAAAGCAAGGACACATACGAGTCATAACTGAAGGACCCGCAAAAGGTCACACTTTATATAAAAGTTCAGAGCGAGTTTTTCCAATTGATGAATGGGCTACAAAACCAAAACAAACAATCGCAATCAACGTGAAACCTGAAGTATTCAATCAACATTACTTCGATATCATTTGTAGCAATTAGGTTTGTTTAGCCAGACCATAAAGAAGCTGGTTTTGGTTGCCAGCTTTAGTAGAGTTCATTAGTAGAGTTATGCTGCCTCAAGATAGCCCATTGGAGTTTACTCTCCTAACGCATCGTGAGGCCGTTCAAATTATAAATATCTAACCATTTATCTGTAATGTCACGAACCTGCCGAAGTGACTCAAACAGATATAAACCAATACTTGTTCTCGATAGCTGCAATTAAATCGCTCAACAAAACCGTTCTGATAAGGACTCCCTAGCTTAATAAGCTCAAGCTTTATGCTCTTTTTAGCAGCCCAAACTTCCAAAACAAAATTGAACAAAACTGTGCCTGTCCCATATATTTCCTAGTTTGCACGGTTCCCATGTAATCAAATCCGGTAAGACGTACAAAGTCACTTTCGTAAACACCAAAGGCAAAAAGAATCGCAGCGTACCAATCAGTCAATCACTATACGAAGTGATACCCAAAAAGACAGGCCGACTATTCATCGACTCTAGAAAGGCATTCGAGCGAGCTATCAACAGAGCTGGTAACCAACTACCAAATGGCCAATGCACTCATGTCATGCGACATACATTTGCAAGCCATTGTGAAGATGCAGTGATATTAAATCAGTTGACGGCATATCAATATTGATTTGTAATGAAAAAAAATATAATCCAACTAAGTTACTCATGATAGGTTTTCAGCCTTTTAATTCAGTGATTTTTTTAAAGTTTAGCGAAAAATAACAGTTATCATTTTATAAATCTCACAAGGTCTCGATAATTATCAGCTAGGTATAAGAATGATTAATGTTACGATTCGAAGAATGGATTGGTTTTTTACCCGGTATGTAGTAGAGGATAATGTAGGCCTGAACTACTCAATTAAAGATTCAATAGAAACCACACTTGAAAGAGGCAAAAAATCAATCTTTGAAGGCGATGTATTAAAAAAGACCTACTTTGAAGGTTGCGAAGTGGAAGTAAGTCGACGCTATGCACCTAAAACTTTCAAATTTAAAGATGACTCTGATATAGATTATTGTAGAGCGACAAAAACTAACGGCACTCTGACTAGAAAGATTTTATATAAAGGCAAGTTCTTAGCTGAAGTAAGTTATCGTTACAACTGGTTAAAGTTACATGACTCATGGAATATAAAAATATTCTCTGATGACAAAGAAATCGCCGACAAAGTAATGTTTTCATTCATGCACGATTATAATTTTGAAAAAATATAAACCACAATAAAACCATTTTTACAACTTAAAAATCAACAGACTAAAAATGATAAAAATAAAGGTTAGAAAAGCAAATTGGCTACTATTTCATACAAGATATAAAATCAATGATAGTGCAGGATTAGACTACTCAATAAAAAAATCACTTCAAATACAACTCAAGAGAAATAAAAAAACAATATTCTCTGGGGATGTATTTAAAAAAACCTACTACGACAACCATGAAATTGAAGTCAGTAGAATTTCAGCACCGAAATCATTCAAGTTCAAGGATGGCTCAGAAATATATTACAATAAAACTACACAAACCAGAGGGAAGCCTATTACAAACATCATATATAATGGTGATTTTTTAGCAGAAGTACATTATCACAACAACCACTTTAAATTGTCTAAATATTGCGTTATAAATATATTTTCTGATGACAAAGAGATAATTGATAGAATCATGTTTACATTTATGCATGATTATAATTTCAACCAGATTTATTTCGAAATCTAAAAATTACGTCAGAAATACTCTCACACACTTGTTCATTTTTCGATGCCCACTAGTATTAGTCAACCAACTCTAAAACGGTCGAATTAAACACAATTTCCACTGTCAGATTTAATTGATGAACGAATACAACATAAGCCTACCAACAGAGCGTAAGAGCCCATCCATTTACTTTTTTAAGTAAAGCGAAAACATCCAACTTCCAAAAAAACAGTCCCCTTTTAGACACTCGCTTGCTGTCACAAACAGCCTCACAACAAAATACACACGATTTATTACAGTAGTAAATAAAGTACAGTTACGTTTGCTGTACTTTGTTTGGTAAAGAACCGAATATGGTCATGAAATGATTTTTGGAGATATATAAAAACTAGAACAGGCACATTTATAGAAACCTAGTTAGAGTACAACTATATACATTCCCTATAACCCAACTAAATTCAAAATATTAACTCTAATGCAGCTTCCTATCAGAAGGACTTTCGAGTTAGGAATATCTTCATAATCATTAAGCATCTAAAAAATCCAAATGGAGATATATAAAAACTAGGACAGGCACATTTATAGAAACCTAGTTAGAGTACAACTATATACGTTCTCTATAACCTAACTAAATTCGAAGTATTAACTCTAATTCAGCTCTCTACCAGAAGGACTTTCGAGTTAGGAATATCCTCATAATCATTAAGCATCTAAAAAATCCAAATGGTAGAAAGCTAAGCTAAGATCAAACCTAGCCAACCCCCTTGTACCAACTCACATCATTTTTGGCTGCATGTGCTTTCAATACTGACTGAGAGCCTACAAAATTCGCATACCGTTTTGCGTAATTTTGTATCCTATCTAACCAGATTATCTCTTCAATATTGAGTAACGCAAGTATATTGGGTGTCTCTTTCGGTATATACCCTTTCTTTTTGGGATGAACATGTCGGCCCGTCCAATCAACCAGTTCAAGGTAATCTAGTAACGAAAATGGTAATGCATACTCATGCACCCTGCCACCAAATGGCTTTAGCCACTTAGATAGCGCAGTTTGGTGCTCTTCCCCATTTAGTTTTGACTCTTCCTTAACTATATCGGTATATTGAAAGTGCTTTATTCGCGCTTGAATCGACGTGAAGTCGCTGCCTTCAAGCGTGTTTGCCATCTCCGCTCGTATCGGATTTAAATCCACGTACGCCATACAACTGAGTAAACCCGTTTCATCTAATAAAGCTTGCGATTTATATCGCCCCTCCCAATATTTACCCGTGCAATTATCTTCTTTGTTGGCCTCTTTCGCGATATATTCATTGAGGTTCTTCATAAACCAACTGATGTCATAGAGCCTTGCTCGCCATTTTTCTATTAACTCAACCACTAACTCTCTACTTGCGTCGCTGAGCGGCTCTCCTCTCAAGTACCCATCTATGACAGGGCTTCCATTGTATAGCTGATACCATCGTGATATCACTTCATCACCTGACCAATCCAGTGCTTGTCGTCTATTCACCTTCACGACCAAATGATAGTGATTACTCATGATGGCATACGCAGCAATTTCTATCGCAAATACTTCACTTAGCTGTTTTATGCGTTCAACTAACCATGTACGCCTATGGTCAAGGTTTTTACCTGAGTACTTATCGTCGCCACACAAAAAAGCACGGCGTACACACCGTGCTATTAAGTGATAATAAGGTGTCGACGACAAATCTATCTGAGCTTTCCTTGCTCGTGCCATTCTTTTCTAACCCCGCCAAAAACTGGATATTTAAACAGTAGTAAAAGAGTCTAGTTTAGGCAATAAAAATGTTCCTGTCCCATATGTTTTCTGTTAAAAGCGACATCAGCACTAGTACTAAAAAATTGAAGTCAATTTCAATATTTCCAACGAAAAAAAGGAATGTGAAAGTCGAAGGGTTCAATAGAGCACTCCGACTTTCATTACCCAATTTAACTACTAAAACTTATACAAGTATGTGAACATGTAAAGGAGTGACCGTTTATCTGTCCCTTGTGTTCAAATGCCCTCATTGCGCTGAAATCTTTGATATCAACTTCTTTTAATGAAGTAAACTCCACATCAGAATCAAAATCTCCACTACTTAAAGAAGATATATATTCTTTATATTTTTCATAAAAACTCAAAAAGAATCGATCAGATTTGTTAAAGTAAACAACAATGTGAACATTCGAAAGTCTCAAGCTATTATAGTTATCAATTAGCTTATTATAATGTTCAATAATGTTATTTTTATCAACACTAGCTAGACGCAACGACTCTATAATTGAAACAGGAGAGTTATTGCTCATAACCTGTAAATCTAAACTTCCCATCCCCTTCCTTGACGACGAAAACCCAGACCTCGTTTGATCCTTTATAATATATCCTTTAAAATCCAATAAACTCCTCAAGTAATCATTATGTTCATTTTCTAGTTTACTAGCACGATTGCAACTTACCATCGAAAGGGCATGAATTAGGTCTATGTAAAACTTACTAGGTTTAAAGGCAATAACCCTAGTCTCATCCTCTGCTGAATTGGATATATTGAAATCCGACAAAAGATCCACACCATTTTCCTTTAGTTTGCTTATATCCTTCTTGTAGTCATCATTATGATTTGTAACAATATACTTCCTTGATGTAATGGGAGCATCTAGAGTTAGCTCAGTCAAAAATTCTGGCGATACACTGCCAACTGAACCCACTCTTGAATAAAGTATTTTATTTTTCTTTGTGTTTAATAGTGTTCTCCACGTCTTCAAATTTGTGTAAGCAACTACGTCATCACTAACCCTTCTCGTATACTCTGCCCAAAGCTCCTCGTTAATATCCACAATCACGTGATGTGATGAATTAATTGTATTTGGAATCAAGGTTAAGTGAAAAAACTCTGAATCAGAGAACCTTTCTTCAATTATTTTAGGGCAAAAGCAATATGAATTAAAATCAAACACTCTGTTCACCTCTAACCTTCATAATTCTTTTAACTTTAAGCTCCTGAAGTTTAATTGCATCTGAAATCTCCATATCCATAAAGTCTTGAGGCCACTCAATATCACCATACTCAGTAAAAGGCACATTCTTTATAGTGGTTTTTCCACCCCTAACCCTTTCAAAGTGATATATATTCAAATGATCTAAACTAAAATCGACCTCTTCATCAAGCATAAGTATTTGAAGTCGTTTAACTATCGTTTCGCTATGAGTTTCGATAATAAACTTTTTATTTTCCTTCATTGAGATGAAAACTAAGGCTGATGCAAGCCATGCCTGCATTTTTGGATGCAAATGTATTTCGGGCTGTTCAATTATAGTTATGGACTCTTCAGGTGATAGGTAGGCTTGAACTAAAATAGGAAGAACTTGTGATATACCAAAACCAACATCCGTTAACTCGAGAGTTACGGGCCCCTGCTTTACCGTAATCCTATGTATTATGTCATTTGTTTTAGATGTTGATACCTTTATATCAAAATCTTTTAAAAGAACATTGATTTTATCTAATATCTGTTTATTATTCTTTAATATCTCAGCCAACTGAGAACCATCATCACTACTTAATGTGGTGTGATGTGCTGACTTTTCAAGTAAATAATAACGCTGAGGAAAAGCCCTTAAGGGCGTTACATGGTTTATGTTTGTTTCAGACAGGTATGAAGCAAACATTGTTAATATTGCACTAATTTGGTCCCTAATGAATTGAGCAAAAGGATTTGGGCAGTTAATAGTAAAGTCATCATTAAACAAAGTTATATCTTTTAAATTAATACCCCTAATAATATCAAGCCTAGACCTATCAAGAACAGACTTGTCTATGATATCACTTTCCAAGTCAATCTTATTAGATTTAGATATGGATATCCCATAGATAACCTTTCCTTTGGCATTAAATATTGAAACCCCTTTTAACTCACATTCCAACCTTGTTGAGTTGTAACCTATTTTATAAACTACTTTTTTAGGTGTGGTTTCTATTAATCCTGCACCAAAAGCAAATTCAATGAACTCAGAAGCTCTTTTTGTTGACACTTGGGAAACGTCATATTTATCGCTCAGTTTTTTGTCTAACTTCAAGTATCTGTTCACTGGGGAGATAACCTTCGAAACAATTGACTTTACTGAATTCAACTCATTTCTTCTAAGTCTATCCCCATCCATTTTTGAATGAACTTCATACATTTTATCTAGAAGTTTTGCTATTTCTATATAACCTTTTCTCGCCCACTCACCACTTTCTTTTCTCTTTATATAGTTACCTCTTCTTGTGTAGTGCTCTAATTCTTGAATTAGTTCAAATATGCTATATCTCCGAACGTGGGAAGTAATAGATTTACTCGTCAGGCTAAACCCAATTTCAATCACTTCATTTTCATTCTTGTTTGGAAATATATTAATTGATTCACCTAAGCTACTTTTCCCACCGTTGAGCTTCAGGATACTATCATAAGTAGTATAAGATTCAGCAGTTTGAGACATCATTAACAGGAGATTAATTATCGAACTCTTACCGCAACTATTTGAACCTAAAAATACATTTATATTCTTTACATCAACATCAACAAAATCAAATGATTTATAATTTTTTGCACTTATTGACTCAATCATTAAAACCACCAAAAAAAACAATTAAAATAAATTTATAGAAAAATATTTGATTAACATATAAAATTAAAAGCTCACATTAAAAGCATAAAAAACCAAAACACCATCAATTAGCTGTCACTTTACAAGCTGTATGCTAAAATCAGAATACTTAACGCCCGCAGCATCTAACCTTACGCTATAAACCTTAAAACGCCCTTTCCACCTCTCCATCGCTTCTACTCTTGAGCTAACAGGCAATTTTAATATACCTCTATAATCTGCAAGCAGCATCATGGCCAATTCTTCTAAAGGAATATCCTCATCACACTTCTCATTACACGCTTTGTAAAGCACATAAATAGAGAAGAAAAGGAAGACAACAACAATCATGACTTCAAACTGCATAAGACTCTCATTCGAATAGTATCTATATTGATTATTAAAGATATTGCTATCAGTACAGCAGTGACATTAATACCAGTGGAGTATATTGGGTAAAACCAGTGAGACGGGTATCGCATTTCGAAGGCCAAATAATGCATTGTTAAATAACTCAACATATTCATTATGCTAAGTGTGTAAGCCACTTTCACCGCACCCGAGTGTCGAACCTTTAAGTTAGTGTGCAAAAAGTAGATGGCTAGTACTGTGGCTGAATCATACAAAGACCAATTCAAGTAGTATGCGTCCAAAACAAAATAGCTTACACCATCAAAATCAACACTACCTGTTGCACTGCTTAGGCCATGAGAGACAGTGAATACAGCCAAGGCTATTTGAGAAGATTTAGACGCACCAACCTTGAATGATATTAGCCAAGCTGACACAAATAAAACAAATATGTACCAGCCAATATCTAGCGATAAATCCCAATCATTAAAATGGAATACTTCGACCATAACTAATTAAGGTTTTCGGGTTTTATTAATAGGATATTCTGGAACAGCTTGTGTTTTAGGGATGACAACTAACCCCCCATCACGACCCGCTGAAACCATATTAAAATATTTGTTTTCGAGCTTTTGGATTGATTTTTTATTAGACATCGCTATAACCTCCTTATGTATGCGATGAAAACATATTAATTTTTTGTAACTTTTTGTCAACAGGATTGAATTGTATGCCTATTAAAAAAATAGATGGCGGTTACTTTTTAGACGAGAGACCATGGGGTTCCAAGGGAAAAAGGATACAAAAAAAGTTTGTGACTAAAGCAGAAGCTCAAAGATATTTAAATTACGTTGTCACTAATGGCGAGCAAAAACCTTGGACCAAACAAAAAGAAGATAAAAGACGTCTAAATGACTTGATTGACAAATGGTATGAAGTACATGGACAGACCTACACAGATCCAGAGTCGAGCAAGCGAAAATTAGATGCTATAGCCGTTGCACTCAACAACCCTATTGCATCGCAGTTAACCCCAAAAGCATACAGTGAGTACCGAGGTAAAAGGTTAGAATCAGGTGTTAAACCAAAAACAGCTAATAACGATTTAACGCTGTTGAAAGGCGTATACAACAAACTGATTAGCCTAAAAGATATCGGATACCCCAACCCAATAGCCAATGTCGAAAAGATAAAAGTACAGGAGCAAGAGCTAGCGTTCCTAACTCATGAAGACATAACAAAGCTATTCAAAGCGATTGAAGGCGCGAGACACCCTAACTTAGATATCGTCACAAAAATCTGTTTAAGCACTGGCGCGAGAATATCAGAGGTATGTGGTTTACACGGCTCTCATGTAATTAAATCAGGTAATACGTACAAAGTAACTTTCGTAAACACCAAAGGCAAAAAGAACCGCAGCGTACCAATCAGTCAATCGCTCTACGAAGAGATACCCAAAAAGACAGGCCCACTTTTCACCGACTGTAGAAAAGCATTCGAACGAGCAATTAACAGAGCCGGTATCCAACTACCAGACGGCCAATGCACTCATGTAATGAGGCACACATTTGCAAGTCACTTTATGATGAACGGCGGTAATATCTTGGTACTTCAGAAGGTCTTGGGCCACGCTAAAATCGAACAGACGATGATATATGCACACTTCGCACCAAGCCACTATGAGGATGCTGTTAGGTTGAATCCGCTGGTTTACATCTCATAGAGTATATAGACTAGACAACTAACCTTTTAAATACTCTTCCTAAACAATAACGAGTTGCTTGATTTAGATCATCAAATCAAAGCTCTCATACACACAACCACCACAGAAAGGAATTATTTAATTGTACTTAATGCGAAATTGAGAATATATTGCCATGTTAATTAGGTTAAATATAAGTAAAAGGAACATTTAAATGGCAATTAGATTAGAGAGCTTCACAGTGAAGAACTATCGCTCTATAGGTGAAGAGGCCGTAACAATTGAGCTTGACGACATTGTTATTTTGGTGGGTGGGAATAACTTCGGAAAGAGTACAATCCTAAAAGCATATAATGACGCGATTAACTCGGAAAGGTTGAAAATTGAGGACTTTCACAACTGCAATAAAGAGAATATTCCTCAAATTGAAATTACATACATATGTTCAGGTGAAGACTTGCCAGGCAAACACTTCAAGTTTGAAGTGGATTCAATAATAGATGACCAAGGTAATGAGCAAAAACAGTATAGGGTATATGAAAAATACACTTGGCTGAAACCGGGTGAGCAACCACAAAGAGTCGGAAAGAGAAACGATACAGAGGACTGGGCAACGGAAAATGACACTCCTAGAATGCCTTGGTCAAATCCAAATGTCGCTCGTAGTAAAAAGCCAAAAGGTCATTTAGTTGGAACATTTGCTGACCCAAGTGAACAATCAAATAGCATCAAACAAATCATTCTTGAGGTTTTCCTAGAAGAAAAAATAAAACATTATAAGAATGATGCTGACAATAATTTTACCAACTACGATACACTGCTGGACAGTTTGAAAACACTTAAGCAGCAATTCTCTAACAATACTAAAGACGATTTGACTGAAATAGCTAAAGACATTTCATCGTATAGTGCTGATATTATTCCAGAACATAAACTTAATATCTCTGTGAATACAGAAGAAGACACAGACCTTCCACCATTTAAGTTTTTTTCAGACAAAGAGGTTAATATCACATTTGGAAGACAAAATAGCCAATTCCCTCTTGAAAATCACGGAAGTGGAGCAAGAAGAACACTATTATGGTCTGTACTCAAAAAAATCGCTGACCTAGGCTATGAAGCTAAATCTTCCGGAAAAAAGTTCGCACCAATTAAAGGAGCCAACTCTCACGTTTTGTTACTTGATGAGCCCGAATTGAGTTTACACCCCGCTGCGAGTCGTTCAGCTAGAGATATGCTATATAGCCTTGCAGACACAAACCCTAATTGGCAAGTAATGGTTACTACACACTCACCAACTTTCATTGACTTAACTCGCAATCACACCAAAATCATTCGCGTTGAGCAAATAGGTGAAAGCATTAAAGCAACTACAATTTTTAAGCCCGAGAAAATTAATTTTTCCGATGACGAAGTCGAATCTCTAAAACTATTGAACCTATTAAACCCAGATGTTCTTGAGTTCTTCTTTGGAAATAAGGTACTACTTATTGAAGGTGATACAGAGTTTACCGCATTCGGTAAAATTATCTCCGATGCCAAAGCTAAAGGAGAAACTAAATACGATAAAATATTTCTCTTAAGGTGTAACGGCAAAACGCAAATTGTTATGTTTATGAAAATACTGAACCACTTCCAAAAAGACTATATGGTTCTGCATGACATTGATACAAAACAGATTATAAAAGGCGTTAGCAGAATGGAGACTAATGAGGAAACAAAGGAAAGAAAAAGAGTAACGAGAAAACAAATAACCAAAAATCCTGCTTGGACAGTAAATGAAAATATATTTGCAGAAAAAACTGAATTTTCTCGAGTGTATTCATCAAAAATAGATTTTGAATCAGCCTATTTTGGTGAAAGGGTTTCTAGCGGAAAACCTGAAAATGCTCATGAAAAGCTTAAAGACCCCAACATTTATCAAACAGTAAAAAATTTGCTTAATGCAATTGTTTTAGACAACGACGACAGCCTGCCGGATGGAGCAATAAGAGCGAATAATATTGAAGAGATATCAGACGCATTTGACACATATGCAGCAATACACCCTGAAGTGATACCTACAGATGAATAAAGCGTGAATAGCATTTTAGGCGGGTTTGTAACTGCAACTACATATTTCTGTTAGTCAGATAAAACTGGAAACATCCAATTTCCATCCACTTTAGCTAGTAATTGCTAGTAATAGATGGAACCGATAAGATTCTAACTTATTGAAAAATAGGTAAGTCATTGTTTCTATTATGGGTGTTCGATTATCAACGCTTTCTGGACGGGGGTTCAACCCCCCCAGCCCCACCAAATTAAGTGTTATAAAACAGCCAGTTAGAGAACTTCTTTAACTGGCTTTTTTGTGTCTGTAAAACCCTTTTTATTGCGGCACGGTCACTGGCCGTAGCTGGTTACCGTTAAAATGAAATGGCGATAATGGTAAGTTTGTTCAAAGGCAATGCCCTATTTGATTAACAAGGCCATCGTAGAACGAAAAAAGAAAGCAACAGCATATATACTTTCTTTGGTAAGACTTATCTGGGCATATACGTCAAGTGACTTTATCTGATAACGTCTTTTAATGCGGACAATAACAAGGCTATATTTTGCTCATTGGCTGTTGCACCCATCAACCCAACTCTCCAAGTGGTGCCTGCTAACTTTCCTAAACCCGCACCAATTTCCAAGTTATAGGTGTCTAGTAGGTATTTTCTGGTCTTTACATCGTCAATTCCCTGCGGAATAACCAATGAATTAAGTTGGGGCAATCGATGTGGTTCATCCACTAGAAAGTCAATTCCCAATTCCTCTATGCCACTTTTGAGGCGTTGATGTAATCTCTTATGTCGTGACCACGCATTGCGTAACCCCTCCCCTTTAAGCATGAGCAATGCTTCGTGTAATGCATATAAAGAGTTTATAGGTGCGGTATGGTGGTAGCTTCGTTTACCATCGCCAGACCAGTAACCCATAACTAAAGATTGATCTAAAAACCAACTCTGTACTTTTGACTTTCGTGTCTTGATGACCTCAACGGCGGTTTGACTAAAGCTAACTGGAGACAAACCAGGCACACATGACAGACATTTTTGCGAGCCAGAGTAAACGGCATCAATACCCCATTCATCGACCTTTAATTCGCTCCCGCCTAACGACGTTACAGCATCTACAATGGTTAATGCGCCATAGTTTTTAGCCACTTCGCACAGTGCTTTTGCATCGGAGCAAACACCGGTTGACGTTTCGGCATGCACAAAAGCAAGCGCTTTAATATTTGAGTTTGAAGAAAAGGCAGACCCGACCTTTTCTACCGAGACAGGGTCACCCCAATTGTCTTCTATAACAATCGCTTGTGCACCTACCCTCTCAATGTTTTCTTTTAATCTGCCACCAAAAACGCCGTTTATACATACAACGATCTTATCACCTGGTTCAATTAAATTGACAATACACGCTTCCATCCCTGCCGAGCCCGGAGCAGATAAAGCGATGGTAAACTCATTCTTTGTTGCAAAGGCATACTGCAATAATGTCTTTATTTCATCCATCAGTTGAATAAACTGCGGATCTAAATGGCCAATCGTAGGCTTAGCCAAAGCCCCCAGCACTCTTGGTGAAACATTTGATGGTCCGGGGCCCATTAAAACACGTGAAGTTGGGTTAAACGTGTCTAGCATCGACACTCTCCTTTATTGTATTTATTAATTTAAACTTCTAATAGTGGCGCAGTTTGTTCTATCAACTTGCTATGAATGGTCTGTGCGCAATTGTTCGCGTGCCTAACAATAATATCTAGTGCACTAGTGAATAGAAAACAGCCATGAGTAACCTCCCCAATTGCATACACTGAAGGGCTAATGACTTCATCTTTATTTAATAAAGCATAGGTTTCAGTACATACGTCTATCCCGCCAAATTTATGAGGCTTTGCAAGTCCACTATCCACCATATGACGCAGCAGTTCAGAGTCTGATAAATATATGTCTCTTGGGCTACCCACTGCATAAATTATAGAGTCCACAGAAGACGTGCCCGACAGAGATGTTACAGATAAAGTATTGTCAATACAGGTATTTATTTGCGTTTCGCCACCAATGTATTCCAGTTGGCCATTATCTAAATAGCTTTTGATTTTCAAAGCATTTTCACGAGGTATTGAAACTCGCATAGACATGGCTGCTGACATCATACTTGAGATAAATAGCTCTTTATCTTCAATTACAAGCATTTCCCATACTAATGCTAAAATTGCATTCGTATCATATAAAACGGCTTGCCAGCCTCTATTCATATCAGCTTTGCTCATTTCTTTTGATAGAAACTCACCGAGGTCTTTAATGGGGGGCGGCGGAAATACGATACTTTCTTTGCTTTCACCAGGGTTCTTTTGATGATACAAATTAATTTCTTTGTTAAATAATTCGGCCAGATCTGCGAGTGTCAAAGATGTATAACGCTCTCTTATATATTTCGCTGACAAGAATGTATTTTTATATCGCCCTTGAGTTCCACGCACAAATGGGAAAAGGTGGCTTCTAGAGTACAGGGTAATTTTTCCTGTGTGGCCACTTTCTATTAAACCGACCACAGCATCAATTGCGCTTAACCTCGCACCAATTATGGCTACGTTATCGTCTTTTTCGACCTTATTGCATAAGGTTGAAATTGGATAAGGCGTATGATGCACTTTTGAACTTATTGGTGGCGAGAATGGCGACTTAGACAGCGTACCGCAGGCGATAACCACACTATCAAATTCGTAATTTTTTTGCGTTGCCGTTTTTAATGTTACAGATAGTTGATCGGTTTTCTCTTTTAATTGAATAACTTCACTTCTTATCACTTTTACTATGATATTTTTCATGAATGCTTTTTTGACAATGCGGTCAAACGCATTGGCCATATACATACCGAATAAAGGTCGCGGTGCATATGTGTGCTCACTGATCTCTAAATTAGGATACAGAGGTTGCCAACGATATCTATACAAGTTTAACCATTCAAAAAAATCTCCGGGTTTATCTTTAAAAACGGTAATATAGCCAGCTTTGGTATTTAGTAAATTTGACTGAGCGTCACCTTGATATGCATTTCCAGGCCCCAAGTCCTTGGATTTTTCAAACACCGTTATTTTTATTAAATCCGATGAATTTGATTGATGCTTTTCAATAAATGCATCAATAAATGCAATGCTTGATGCTCCGCCGCCGATGATTGCTAGTGTAGAGTTCATGGTATCCCTGCTAAGTATTTATTGTTGTGAGTGATGAGTTGCTATAGATTGGGTATTCGATGTAGCTTTGTATATCTTGCTCACTAAATCCGTTTGCTTTTTCAACAAGCTCAAGGTGATTATTTTTAAAGGAGAAAACCGCTCTTTCTGTAATGACTAAAATCTCCTTATTGCAATACACTGGGTGTGTTAAATCTATTGTTATTTGCTGTGCTTTTTTTACAAACTTTTTTATCGTCCCTTCATTTAAAATACATAGTTGATTGTTATTTATTTCTACATTTAAAGAGCCCGTTGTAAGTGTTCCACAAAACACTAATTTCTTTGCTGATTGCGCAATATTAATGAAACCACCGACGCCATTTATTTTCTCGCCTAATAAGCTTGCATTTACACAGCCTTTAGAATCAATTTCAGCAAAACCGAGAAAAGCAATATCCACCCCGCCTCCATCGTAGAATGCAAACAAGTCAGACTGACCAATTATTGCATCTGGATCTATCGCTGCGCCAAATGACAAATCGTATTTTGGTTCGCCGTTAAAAACGCCTGATTCAACACTAATGCTGCTTTCTCTATTTATTTCATTAATATGTTTGCCGAGTAAAGCAGGGATACCAATGCCTAAATTCACACATGATTTTTGCTTTGGCAGTTCGGCTAAAGCTCTAGATACAATGCGCTCTTTTGCTTTGCTGATTGTTTTTATCTCTGGCTGTGTAGTCAACTCACCATAGCTCGAAGGATGTGTCCCTGCGTCTTCATTGAGCGTGACAAAATCAACTAAGTGAGCCGGAATTTGCACATCTCTACAGGGTAGCTTTTCGACAATTTCTTTAACTTGAACCGCAACTTTCCCGCCACTATTTTTTGCGGCCATGGCTTGTTGTAAAGCGTCGTGATAAGCCACTTCTTCACTCATGCAAATATTGCCTTTTTTATCAGCTTTGGTGCCGCGTAAAAGCGCAAAATCAATCGATAAAGCAGGGTAAAAAAGTAACTCTTGCCCCCTAAGCTCGACTTTCGAAACCAACGAATCCTTACTTTTATGAATTCCACCGCCTTCGATACACGGATCAATATAGCTGCCCAGACCTATATGGGTTGTGTGGCCAGCAGCGCCTCTTGCTATATCCCTAAAAAGGTGGCTAATGACACCCATTGGCCAATTGTGCCCTTCAATGTCGCCGGTTTTAGCTTTTTTCGCCAACGCAGGACAAAACCCCCAAAATCCGCCAATAGCCTTTTTCACTAACCCATTGGCCGATAATTTATCTAGGCCTTTACCGTTTTTATCACCTGCACCTGAAGCAAAAAATAAGGTAAGATCTCTAGGAAGAGATTCGTTTTCATATCTTCGATACAAAGCTTCAGTATATAAGTCGGGGTGCCCACAGCATCCAAACCCACCCGGTATCACCGTGCTATTACTTTCGATTAGACTTGCAACATAATTCGCCGTGACGATTTCCATGCTATGTACTCTCCGTCAACTGCTTAACCGGCTTATATCTAGAGGCTAAGATCAAACAACCATTTTCTGATGCCATGCTGTGGCAGGTTCCTGGCGCACGGAC
Organism: Pseudoalteromonas luteoviolacea S2607; assembly: GCF_001625575.1. Taxonomy (GTDB): domain Bacteria; phylum Pseudomonadota; class Gammaproteobacteria; order Enterobacterales; family Alteromonadaceae; genus Pseudoalteromonas; species Pseudoalteromonas luteoviolacea_E. The sequence continues at coordinate 36,050 of NZ_AUXV01000018.1, read as the reverse complement.
AATAAAAGAACCGGGTGTAAAAGTTTGACCATTTTCAATATAGTCACCCTGTAGTACAAGTACCGTTTCATACCCCATATGCACGTGCCCTGGTACATACGCACCAGCTTCGTATCGCAAAAATGCGCAATCTGCTCCGGTCGGGTTTGCTTTGGTTTCATCAAATAATACAGCGATATCGACCCCCTCTCTTAGCCCTCGTTGATACGGACTAAATTCAATCTCATCAGAGATTTCAATATCAGATGAAAAACCGAGTTTTACGATGCGGTCATTTGTCTCAGGTGGTGAATTAAACTTCATTTTATTCTCCTTGTTTGTTCAGCCTTGATGCTTGTGATTGTCCGTTGTATCCCCAATTAATTGCGGGTTGCTCTTCAATACTGATGTAATTGGGGAGGTTATTTACATTTATAAAAATTTCTTCAAATAAGAGCCAAGTGTGTCTGAGCCATGCTGCTTTTTGCGATTCGGAATTTGCCCCCTCTGTAATGACAATCTGTAAGTAAAATTGAAAGTCTTCGCTTGGCTTGCCATGACTGTACCAATCTCCGTTATTTTCATAGATAACGACATTGATCAACTCTGGACGTTTTTCGAGATAAGTTTGCGTCAGCGCACTCAAAGATATTGCGAGCTTTTCTTTAATCGCTGGTAATAATGTTTGATTGGTAGTAACAGTTAAAATTGGCATTTCGATTATTTCCTTATAAGAGGTTTGCTTACTGCTGCTTGCTTGAAGATCCATACCAATAAATAGGCCACTTCTTCCCAATTCCTATGTTGTTTATCAGTGAAGCAATTCCCACTAAAAACAAACTGCCAAACAAAACAGGAAAAATCAGAAAGTCAAAGTGATAACTTCCGGCAAGAATAATCACTATTGGGTTTGCACCTGCTGGTGGATGAACAACCCTAAAAAACTGCATCGCAGAAATAGCCAAACCAACTGAAACAGCCATTACCCAAGGCGCATCTCCAAATACCAAAAATGCTACAAGCCCTATTAGCGCAGAAATAAAGTGACCACCAATGACATTGCGAGGCTGTGCTAAGGGTGAGGCTGACGCAGCAAATAAAATTACACAGGTGGCGCCGAACGGTGCCATTAATAATGGGTATTGCGTTAAGCTAGAAATAAAGAAAAGCCCCCAAATTCCAACAACCCCTCCAGTAAATCCCCTTAGTAACTCAATGAACTTAACCTTGGGCGGTAAAGCTCCTCCTCCAGAAAATTTCCTCATAGCGTTTCTCCTACACCTCATGCGTCACGAGGCGTTATAGTTCATCGTTAATGTGCTATCATTAATGTACAGATCTGTACACATCACGAAAGGTACAGATCTGTACACTTTCGCGCAAGCAATTTTTTAGGATATTAGATGAAAGTAGAACAACACATTTTGGACGTAGCTGAAGACCTATTTAATCGAAATGGATACACCGCTGTGGGAGTTGATTTGATTAGAGATGAAGCAAAAGTTTCAAAAACAACGATTTACAGACATTTTGGTGATAAGAACGGCCTAGTTGAGGCAGTACTAAATAGACGACACTTAAGATTTCAAGACTCGCTTGAACTCGCCATAAGTGAGATCGAAACACGACAAGAAAAATTAAGCGCCATTCTAGATTGGCACTTCGAGTGGTTTTCAACGTCGCATTTTGAAGGGTGCATGTTTATGAACGCCCTAGCCGAGTTTAAAAATCGAGATGAAAGCATCAGCCGAATCGCTTTAGATCACAAACGTTGGTTACTCAATTTAGTGTCCCGAGCAATGGGGCAAGAGCCAGATCAAACACAAGACAAACCCGAGGTGATAATGACATTCATAGAAGGGCTTATTATTCGCGCAAAATTTGAAAACATTTTAGATAATAAAGCACTGTACAAGTCCGCACTACTTAAGCTACTGGCGTGATTACTATCTCTTAAAACCCCTGCCACGCCTTGTTACATCAATGTACAGTTAATTAATCATAAGCTGTACGTCGATGTAATTGCATCTGTGAAAACCAACACCAAACATTAATTGCAGCTTGTTTTTCTCTATTATTTTTCATAGTAAGAAAGTCCAGAGTAAAGCATACAAAACCCACATTGATGGCGAAAACACTAAAAAACGAACGCCGCTTTTCAGTGTCATGAATGGCCCAAGTGCAGCTAGTAGCTGCACTTTTTGTTTGCGACTATTTCACGTCTTGAATGCCCATCACTAATTGGTCCCAATTGCGCTGATTGTCCATGCTATTTTGCGCGCCATTATCGTCAGCATACTGAAAACGTTTTTGTGCTGGTGTTTTGCTCATTGATTGATACAACCAGTAAGCTTCTTCTTTAAATGCATCTTCAATTGGCTTGTAATGGCTTTGTATTGTTTTATGTCTAGTTCTAACTCAAATCACTCACTGCGACCCTAAATACTATCAACTTAAAAGCAACATCTTGACACAAAATTTAAACACACATAATGTGGCTTAAAAACCTAAAATAACTAAGGATCAGACAATGAAAGCCATACCTCTTGTAATATCTTCAATTTTGATCTCTGGGTGTAGCTCGATGTTTTACTCTCCAAAAGAGAACCCTGTAATTGAGGTAACTTCTGGTGGAAATATTATTAGAAATGGAGTTGGAGTTATTGCCACTACTGCTGAACGCCGAGTCGTGGTAGTTAATAAAAAAGAAAATACGTTCTGCGCAGAACCTTCCCCCGATATTGCAGAAAATATAGTGAGTAAATTAACCGCAGATCTAAATACAAACTTTGCTGTTGAGGGGCTAAATAAAGAGCAACAGCTAGATTTAGCAAAGGCAAACTTGAATGCAAAGGCAAATATCACAAAGGATGTAACAACTAACTTTGGTAAATTATTTGAACGCACACAAGGGTTGCAAATGCTTAGAGATGGTTGGTATGCCCTATGTCAGGCGCATTTGAGCAACCAACTTGATAAACAAACACTAAAAACTAAATTTGATAGCTTAGTCGACAAGTCATCTAAATTAATCCAGCAGGAACTTACCGCTAAATATAAATTAGACGAGAATAAAGTTGCGGTAAAGAAAATCGAAGCAGAAGCTGCACTTGTAAGAGCAAAAGCAGATATGTTGAAAGCCGAATCCGCTTTAATTAAAGCTAAAAAAGAATAACAGCTGTACAGGTCCTCTATTGTTTTTAGTAGTGAGACATCTAGATGTACAACATATAAATATCAACTATGACACTAATATAAAACGCCATTTTGCAATGTCGTAAATAACCCAAGTGCAGCTAGTAGCTGCACTTTTTGTTTGCCACTATTTTACGTCTTGAATGCCCATCACTAATTGGTCCCAATTGCGCTGATTGTCCATGCTATTTTGCGCGCCATTATCGTCAGCATACTGAAAACGTTTTTGTGCTGGTGTTTTGCTCATCGATTGATACAACCAGTAAGCTTCTTCTTTAAGTGCATCTTCAATTGGCGTGTCAATTGAGGCATATACAGCGCGCTTGCAGGCTTCTATTGATTCCGCAGGAAATTGACTGATTCGATTAGCCAACTCTTCTACATAAGGACCAATTTTATCCGCATCCAGTGCTTGGTTAATCGTGCCATACGCTTGCGCTTGGTCAGCATCAAAATCACGTGCACTCAAAATGATCTCCAATGCTCGCCCTAACCCTACCTGCCGAGCCATTCGGGATGCACCACCACCACATGGTAAAATTCCCATTCCGACCTCCATTTGCATAAATTTAGCTTTACCACGAGCAGCAAAACGCATGTCACAAGCAAGCATAAATTCATGACCACCTCCACGCGCAAACCCTTCCACTTTTGCAATGGTGGCTTGTGGCAAAGCACTGACTCGCTGCAAAACTTTCTGCAAATAAAGTAATTCAACCTCTTCTCTCGACACCGCCTGAGTAGACATATCTTTTAGAAAGTTTGTATCGGCATGAGCAACAAAAATTTCTGGATGGGCAGATTGAAAAACAACCACTTTTACACTTTTGTCGTTCTCGAGCGTTTCAGACAAACGATTAAGGTCATCCAACATGGGAATGCCTTGAATGTTGACTGGTGCAAAATCAAAGCTAACTGTCAGCACAGCTTGATTCTGTTTAGCCTTAAATGTCGTGTAATTTTCATAAACCATAATGATCTCCAAACATGTTACTAGGTAAAAGTAGTAAACTCTGGAATAAAGCGTAACACCCACTCATATGATTTATAATCCACCATAAAAATGATTGAGTTTATAGTTTTTGTTTATAATAAATCATGCCATTCTCGGCTGCCCAAAATACAGCAAGCACTCATTGTTAAAGCCCAGCGATTTAACTTAGCTAGTTTAAACCCATTGACCTGTCTATAACTTTATAGTTTACAGTCCCTCCAATCCTGAGGCGATACGCCTTCTTACCTCACACGACACAATCATGAGAGCAAGCTATGAATATTATTTTTCGAAAAGAATGCAATGACGACATTGCAGAGATTGAATCTGTTACTAAGCAAGCCTTTGCTAATGCTGAACATTCAAACCAATGCGAACACTTTGTTGTGAACGCGCTACGTAAAGCAGGTGCCTTAACTCTGTCGTTGGTTGCTGAACTTGATGGGCGCGTTATTGGCCATGTTGCAATATCTCCTGTTGAATTATCAAATGGAATGAGTGGCTGGTTTGGACTGGGCCCCGTTTCGGTGTTACCTGAATTTCAAGGGCAAAAGGTTGGGTCAAAGTTAATCAACCAAGCTTTAGTGCATTTGCAGTCCAACCAAGCACAAGGTTGTGTGGTACTGGGTGAACCTTCTTATTACACCCGATTTGGTTTTAAAGCGGAGTTGGGGATGGTGCTTGAAGGTGTGCCCGCTGAGTACTTTCAAATGCAAAGTTTTGGCGAGTGCATCCCAGCTTGTAATGTCACTTATCACGAGGGGTTTTATTGCGAAAGCGACGCATAAACCTCACTAAAAAGCCCCGCCAGGGGGTTACTGGCGGAGCTTGATATGGATACGGTTTTTAAATTTCTTAATATATATTAACGAGTCCAACCTAGCCTATCGGTTAGCACAGAGAATTTATCTTCACTGACTTTTAGTAAAAATTCCCGTCCACCTAGACCGTAGTAACAGCCATGACCACGCACAAATTTACCGACCACTGTGTGGTCGCCATGTTGACCCTTACAGATAAACACGTCATATCCTTCGTTACCGCCAATAACGGCGTTGTTTCTGATACGGTCCGGAAATACGCCGTGTACATAAGGGCCATGAAGGCGGCTGTCCCATACTAGGCTGCCAAATTTAGTAAGCAGTATTTTATAGTCGTGAGAACCTAGCTCATAGCCATATTTACTGACATAGCATTTGTTGTTCACTAATTTCCCTGGCAAGTTTTTATAGCTACAAACATAAACTGAAGTATTGGCGTCGTGCTTACCAGCGTAGACACCATAGCCATCGTTAAATGCAACTTTATCGTGATCTTTCCAACCAGTATCGCCCCATGAATGTGGATTAGAGTACGCGACAGCAGAGCCACATACCGCAATCGAGGCAATCATTAGGCAAATTCGGGGGAGTATGCTTTTATTCATTGTTTATTCTCGCAATTCAATTTTTAAGAACGTTTTACAGCGGGTCGTGGCACAGGCCAACGCTCCTTGAGCTGCTCGAATATTGTTAAAATATCCGAGTATTCCAGACAAGAAAAACAAAGTGAAACTGTAGTTAAATTGGGTAAATTAAGGTTAAACCTATAATTTATAACAATATAATTTAGATTCTAAAAACTCCATGGCTTAAATCGTCGCAGTACGACTCTTCGATAAACACAATAATTCATCTCGGTAGGATGTGTCATTACGCACATAAATTAAGGGGGCAAGAAATCGAATTGGGGCCAATAACTAGATGTCATTGACCCAATTTAAGTGGTTACTGGTAAATATTTCTAGGCCTTTGCGACGCATTCTTTCTATCCAATCTTCAGCTTTATTGACCCCCACACCATGATGATCAACCGCAGCTTTTTGAAGAACTCGATGCTCATTTTGAATCGTTGTGGGCATTAGTGCTGCGTCATCTGTATTTACGCATACGGTAATAGAGCCTTTTCTTAAGCCAAATCGGTTGTACTGTTGGCCTTTCTCCAATAAAGATTGATTAGGCGGATCCCATCTAAACACAGGGTGTTCATGATAGTGCTCAAAACGGCCAATATAAATATTAGAAGTTGGACACGCTTCAATGATAATGCCCTGCGCCGCGTACTTTTCCATTTGCATGTCTTGAATGGCTTCAAACAGGTTTAACTCTGCTTTTGAAACTGAGTCATAATATATGCCATCTTCGACTCGAAACGGTTCTTCCCCTTGCCTTGGCTCACAATGCACAATGACCGTTTTTTCACGCTTTTCAAAATAATGGCCTTTTACAATGTGAGCAGAGGTGTATTGTTTCCAAAGTTTAAAAGCAACTTCAGAGACAGCCGATGATGACCCTCGGTCAAAGTCGATAAGCCAATCTCGATGCAACGGGTTTAAATGCTCAATTTCAAGAGAAGACTCACTTAAAGCTTCCAGATCATGTGTCTCTGGGCAATTTCGTCTTAATTTCCACGCTTCAAAAAAGTCTCTCACGGTATAGGTGTGATCCGTGTCCTTGTATAAATGCTTTGACCAAAAGTGTATTTTGTCTTGCAGAAGTTGTAGAACACCTGCAAATTCTGGTGCATGTTGAGTTACTTCTAACGCTTTTTGATAGCACCAAACTAAGTTATCTAGATGATCTCCCAAGCTTATATACGCTGTTTTTTGTCTATCAGCCCAAGCAATTGGGTCAACGCCCAGTGCCAAGCCATGCCCCAGCCTGTCACCCATTTTAAAGTCACAAAAATACACTGCTTCATCAATTGCGCGCAGGCCACTTAGCAAATGGCTGTAGTCTTCACCTGAATGGACCGTTAAAAAAGGCCTTTCAATGCGTATGCTAAACATACTCATACTCGCGTGCTTTGCACTGCGCATCGCTCTGAGTGCAGGGGCAAAAGTTTCTATCGGTAACTCATTTTCATTACCCGCAACATCATAGCCTCGAATTGCTTTTCTCAAGTCGATGCTGTCAGTTGTGATACCACGCTGTTTAAAATCAAATGCATGCACTTCAGCATCAGAAAACTTAACAGAGCCTTTAAATTGCTTTAATGCAGCAACTTGTTGCTTTAGCTCCAATCTGACTTGCTTTTGAAACTTATCCTCACGGGCTGAGCGACCGCGCTTTATAGAGCGTGAAAAATGGATTACAAAGTGAATGTTCTCAGCCAGTGCGTGCTTTAAAGCTGCTTGCAAACCCTTTTGTAGCGCGCCGGTAGACACATCACCTTCATTATTCACCACCAAACCTGGGGCGACTCTAAATTCACGATATGTCCTAGGGTCGATATCTGTGGCAAGCGCATCTATGCGTGCATTATTTTGGTGTAAGCTGCCCCTTTGTTTACGTCCAGAAAACCCAAATGATTCTACAAACTGACCCAGCCCAGTTCCCCACACAATCATGTAGTTGCGAAGAATATTTGACACGCGCACAAAGCGCTCTACGAGCGATTGTGCTTGCTCACCAATATTCAAAATACCAACGCAGTACAATAACCAACGAATATCTGAGCGTACAGGTTTGCAATGCGATTGCAGCAGCGCCTGTTGAGATAAGGTACGCGCTTGATTCGTTGTAAGAAAGTACAAGGCATTATCACTATCGCTATCAAACGTTAAATGGTTTAGGTCGACATTTAACGATTGCTCGTCCAGCGTGAAGGCAAACTCAACTAATCGGCTCGACAATTGATAGCTCCATGCTGGCAGTTCAAGCTTGTTTAATAAACCACTTTCAAACAAGGTGTACTCGGGTCTTGTTGGCCACCGCTTGTCTTGAATCGTTTGACCATATAACGAAAAACTTAAAAGCGAAGGGCCTGTGTGACCATGTCCCCCCAAATGGGCATGGTTGTCGGCAAACCGCTTATCAGCTCGGTCATTTGCAAGCGCATGCGGACATTGCCATTGCACTATACAATTGAGAATATCTTGCGTACTCACACCGTGGTCTGCCGCCAGATCGCTATAGGCCTGTGCAATAATCCAACTCCCATCAAGTAATGATAAAAGCTCCAGCCATTGCTCTAACTTATGCGGTTTCACTTCAAAGTGACTACCTTGCCACTCTAAGTATGTGTTAGCAAGCCGAGACAACACTGAAGCAACACTTGGGCTTTGGTCATAGCCAAACGCGCTCGCTTGATACTCAATATCTTCATTTCTGAGGTTGCGAAATATATAAGGCTGAAATGCTCTAACACTTTTACAAAGTCGCTGAACCTGACCTTTGGCTAACCCCTCACGTTCTAAACGGGAGGTGTAAAGTTCCAAATCAGACGATAAAAACGCAACGTCACATAAAATACTATCGTTAACTATTAACATAGATTACTCTGTGAACAGCTCAAACAGCGCTACGATAAAGTTATTAACCCTGTCGCCCGATATTTCTTCCATTTCGATATAATCCAGCCCTTCAGGCAGAACATATTTCTCAAACAACTCTCTGGCTTTTTCTTCAAGATCAAGGTAAGTATCTAACTCGTCTTTAATGCGTTTTACCGTCGAAATTCTAGGGTCTAATATTTCTGAGTGCGCTTTAAAGAACTTCTGAATTTGCTTCTCTAATCGAGGTGACACTTTGGTATTGCCATACACCACTTGTTTTGGTCTGCGGCGTGAGCTGGCACCTAAACGGATCCTTGGCTCAATGAGCGTATCGCTTTCTAACTGCGATTGAATCATCGTAAAGAGCGGGTGAGACTCGAGCGCCTTTACAAATAGCGTGGTTATGCTGTCTTTGTTCGTTTGTTGTTCTGCAAAGATTTTGCGGTTTCTGCTCAATACACGGTCATATCGATTAAACTGAATATGACTTCTCAGTGTTTCTAAATTACTTGTAATAGCAACACTTGCTTGCACCGCCGTTCCTTCAATCATTGCAGTATATGCAGCGTTAACCATCATGTACTCAAAACGCTTGATAAAATCGGTTAAATGCTCGTCTGCCCCACTGCTCTGCTTAACAAAGTTTTCAAACTTAAACACATGAAAAGCAGTAAATACTTTATTAAAAATATACGAGAATATCGGGATTAACTGCTCACCACTCAAACTTTCAAAAAGCGCTTTGTGCTCAACTTTCCAGTCTTGAATTTGTGCATTTAGCAAGTTTGCCGTGTATAGCTTACTCTCCTGCAATTCAGCTTCAAACGACTCGTCTTCATCATCCTCTCTGTCACCTGTGATCATCTTAGTCGGTGCCATATTAAAGATGCTATAAAAAGGACGGCGATGTAGAATCTTGGCCAGTGTTTCGGTTGTTTTATTTTCGCTATCGTACTTGGTAAACGAATATAAAATAATTTCAAAAGCGCGACTTAAACACACAAACTGGTAATTATTTCCAAGCTTTGAATACATATCGCCATAGGCATAAATATCCAGTAACACCGCATTTAAGTTGTACGGCGTAATAGTTTCTTTGCCATTTGAGTTTGATATTTTTTCAATATAAGCGGCTGGTTCTTCTTCACCTTCTCTCATCGCAGCCGCTTTCTCTGCTAGCGATATAGAACAGCTATGGTGGAAAAACTCGAGCGGCGGCATGCTCTTAAGTGTGTTGTCCGCTTTATCAAATGCGGCTTCAAGCAAAGCTTTATTTTCAACTTGCCACTGCCCTCCCTCACCCAGCGATTTCAATTGCGATGCTAAAAATCGCTTTTCTTCCCACACTAAGTGCTCTTTTCGTATTTGCAGCTTAGGGTTAAAGCTCGGCAGGTCCATGATGTTGAAGGAATCGTCTTCATCAATATTGTGCAAAGTCAGCAGCGAATCCGCATTGGTATACGCGACACCACTTTGTTTTTGCTCAGCCCAATTTATAAAGTTTTTCCATAGTTCATAACTGGTTGCACGGTCACCCTGCAACGCATACTCCACCTCATGGGGTGCAATAGCACGAATGAACTGAGTAAACTCTCTCGCAAACTCTGGCTCAGGCCACTTGTATAGTGCTTCCTCGTTCAAACATAATGGGTAGAATTGCGCAAAAATATTGCGCTTGTGTTCACGATATGAGTAGTACTCAACAAGACTTTCTTGTTTACTAACACGGATCTGCAACGATGGTGAGATATAACTAATTGGTAACAGCGATATACGCATATGATTGGGAAAGACCTTAGCCAAGTAGGCTTTGGTCAGCTCTTTTGCATACTCATCCTGATCAACACGACATGCAGCGTTACGATAGACTTTTTCGTCAAAGTGAATATTGGTCATTTTCTCATACAAATTGTAATCGCCACTTACAATTGGGATGATGTATGGGCAGCCAAGCAATCGTCTTACTTCGTCAACAACTTCATAAGCCCGTTCAAGCGCCATATCTACGTCATCAATTGGCAGTGCTAAAGCATTACAGCCCAATATTTGAATCGCAGATTCTACAAATTGATGAAAGTACTTCTCAATATTAATGCCCGATTTATATTGCAAAATTTTGTCGACACCCGTGCACCCTTCAAACTCTTCTTTTTTGCCAAGGGCATCTGCCAATATCTTTAATCGTTTATAAAAGTCGCCTTTTTGGGCTTCGCTCTTTTGATTGCCATTGCAGCAGTTACTACTGTTAAACTTTGACTCAACTTCACTATAAATTTGCGCGATAATCACATTCGCAAAATTGTCGTTGTCCACAAGCATGGTCGGATCAATGGCGTCGAGAAAGAAAATCTCATTTGCGTGAACATCATCTCTTTCTTGCATCGCTGCACGCCACATGCTTTTCACGTTTCTTAAAAAGACCGTTTTACCCGTGCCGCGTTGACCCGTTACTAATATCGCATTGTGCGACAGCCAGGTTTTATTTTTGTCTTCACTTCGAGACTGCCTATATTGTTTCGCATCATTCAAAAATGACGCAAGGTTGTTTACAAGCTTTTCCCTCGCTTCAAACTGCCAAAATTCTCTGTACTTTACTGGCTGAGATTTGTCCGCGCCGACAAAGTCATCGCGGTACTCTTCTTTTGTCAGATCTAATATATATTTGATTGCCATTTATTTTTTTAATCCTTTTACTAAATCAAAGGCACTGTTGTGGACCTTGTAGTGGTCGCCTAAAATTTCTCTGTCTCTACGGTCGATCATGTCATCTACCATTGCAAACAATTGCTTAAATGTCTCAGCTCTCACACGATCGACTTCAAACTTCCCAGCGTTATGACGTGCCACCTCATATTCGCGCTTAAGGCGCTCCAAACGAAATACCATGGTTTGATTTCTAATTGAGCTAGAGGTAAAACCGAACAATCGATTACTCATGTAAGTCAACAAAAAACCAGCAGCGCTGGTTATACCCAATAAACAAATAAGCGGTTTGGTAAATGCAAATAATAAAGTCACTAAAAAAACGAGGTTAAATGAGGCAAGTACAAGTGATTGCTTTATGCGCCATATGTATTCATCTTCACCGACAAATATATTATCGCTATGTTTGAAGGGGTAATTTCTGAAACTTACACACACCGCTAAAATAAATGAGGGTAATGCAGCTAGCGCCACCCAGTTAAAGTCGAATCCATCCCAAATAACGCTTTGTGTAAACACCTGAAGATTTGGAATAAACTCTGCAACACCAAAAACGCCCAAGAAAGTGAACGCCCAGATAGAAAACAAAACAGACAAGGTTCTTGTCGCCTTGCTGCTTTTATCTGCTCGCTTGTGAGCGGGCATATATACGGTATCTATAAACCAGTTAATCTCGCTAATTACTGGATCGTCACTATCAACGTGCTTTATATATCCTTGGTACCTTTGGCTACCCATCAACCCCTCACTGCATTTAATAACTCTGAAAGGCAACGAATACATTTCAGAATGAAGTTTTTTATAAAGTTGCGTACAAAATAATGTAAATTTCACGTGTAAGCAATGGGTTAACCAGATATTAAAGCGCGCGTAGCTATCTACGCGGCGCGCGCCTTTCTCATTAATGAATAACATAATCGCGGTTAATAAAGGCTAAGCTATAAGAGCACGTCAAAACGACCGAATAATCACCTCGACTCAGTACTAACTTAACTGACTGTGTTTATCTCGCTGCTTTTGTACAAAAGTTTTTGCTGTCATACCAAAGTGTTTTTTAAAGCAAGCACTAAAATAAGAACCAGAATTAAACCCAACGTCGTCGGCAACTTGTGCAACACTTTGACCATGAAGTAATGGTGTAATGGATTTATATAGTCTGTACGTCCTTAAATACTCATTTGCTCCCATTGAGATCAATGCAGTTAATTTACGGTGCAGTTGGCGTTCACTCAGCGCCATTTCTTTGGCTAATTCACTGACAGATGTCTGAGTATTGCGATAATACTGCTCGACGACTCTGTCGAGTTTATCCAAAAAGTCATAGATATGAGGTTGGTCCTTAAACTGCAGCTTGGGCAATGCGGGTAAGGCCAAGGCATCCTGAGTGGGTTGAGGCGTAATTCGGCTGCGCCACTTTTGCAGTGTGGCCTCCTGATGCTTAAATATATTGCGTACTTTAAGTTCAAGGGCCTGTAAATTGAAGGGTTTTGTGATGTAGTCATCAGCCCGCAGAGTTAAGCCTTCAATTTGCCTTTGCTCGTTTAAATTGGCAGTGAGTAAAATCACCGGAATATGCGCCGTCAGCGAGTGCTGCTTAATCGCAGACAGCATCCCAAACCCGTCTAACTTTGGCATCATCACATCTGAAATAATCAAATCTGGGATCAGTGATTTTGCCAGTTCTAGCCCCTCTTCACCATCACGTGCAACGGCTACCGAATAAGCAGTGCCAAAAACGCTCTTTAAAAACGTCAGCATATCGGGCGTGTCGTCAACAATCAGAATACTACGGGGCTCTTTACTCTCTGAGCTTGAAACAATAGCCTCTTCAATATTTACTGTATTGTCTCGCACGGCTGTTGACTGATTAGTAGACTCACATTCAACAGTGTTAAATTTAAGTGTAAAAGTACTGCCTTGGCCTTCAACAGAAGATACCTCGACAGCGCCACCCAAAGCATCAACGGTAGACTTCACAACGCTTAACCCAATGCCAAGCCCTACGTTGTGTTTACTTCCCTGCTCTGTTCGATATTCTGGCTCAAATATCTGGCTTTGTTCACCTGCTGGAATACCAATACCCTGATCGCAAACGCTTAGTGTGCATACAGACGACTCTTTTCCGCTTTGCTTACTTAAAGTGAGTAAAATGCGCTGCCCGTTGGGGCTATACTTTATCGCGTTACTAAGCAGATTACTCACACATTGCTCAAGCTGATCTTGCTTAGCCTTAACCATAACACGAGGCGCAACATCAACTTCTAGTCGCAATTCATGCTGCGCTAGCAAAGGCGCAAATACACTGGCCTGTTCGTTACAAATTTTTGAGAGATCATAAAGCTGCAAAGACTGTTCGGTTGTTTGAACCTCTCCACTACGATGCTCAGAAACCTGCATTAGCTGCTCTATCAACACTTTTAAGCGCTTGGCATTACTCACTACAATACTTGCCATTGTATTGCGTTCTTGTGCGTGCTCGACCTTCATCAACTGCTCCGCAGGGCCCTGAATTAAGGATACGGGCGTCATTAATTCATGAGAAAGCGTTTTCAAGAGTAAAGTTCTTTGCGCCTCAGCACTTGCCAAAGCAGATGATTTTTCTAATAGCTGCTTGTTTTGCTCGGTTATGGCCTTCGTTTGCAGTGCCACTTCTTTTTCTAATTGTTTCTGAATATTTTTAAGCGCTTTAACCCGCAAATGATAAATCACAAATAAACAGAGCATAAAAGTAAGCACATACGCAATATAGGCCCATATGGTGGCATACCAAGGCGTTTTGATTGAAAACACAAACTGGCCTGTCGTTGTAGACCAGTTACCGTTACTGTCTGTGCTTTGCACCTGTAAATTGTATTGACCGTGGGCGAGCTTTGGGATCATCAGTACTCGACTGTTACCTAACTCTACCCATGCCTCAGACACGCCCTCGAGCTTGTAACGAAATTGCTGCTTTGATGCACTGGCAAAGTTGGTGTTGGTCAAACTAAAACGAATACTGGCGTGCTGGTACGGTAATTCGTCCAATGACAGCTTATTAAAATAGGTCTGAGTACTGCCATCAGCCAATGTGATTTCAAATTCGCTGACTTTAGGGCTTGCGTCAAAATAAGCGAGTTTTTTAGGCGCAAATAAAGTCAGTCCATCGGCTGATGCAAAAACTAGTTTGCCATCGGCGTTGGTAGCTGCGCTGCCAATATAACCTTGGTGGTAAAGTCCATCACCTTTGTCGTAATAATGAATACTGCCACTTGAGCTACTCGATTCCCAGCCAAAAATGCCCAAACCATTTGCAAACCATGCCCGTCCGTCATCACCAAAGGCAATACTGGCGTTCGTCATATTGGCGATTTGACTCGCCAGTGCCAGCCAATCTTTTTTATGGGTATCATAAGCCTTGATACCTGCATCTGACTGCAAATACAGAATGCCTGATGGGCTCAAAAACAAATCATAAATCGCTTCTGAAAGGTCAAACACGGGCGCATCTGGTTGTACAAAGTCGCCCGTGGTTAAGTCAAGTGATTGCAACCCTGCTGATGTTGCCACCCAAAGCATGCTTTGATGTTGCACTATACTGTGCACTTGATCGTTATGTAATTTTGAATTTGAACGCGTGTACCTTTTGACTTGCCTTGTTTTGGGGTTTAACTGAGTTAAGCCATCAAAACTATGGGACAACCAAATAGAGGTGTCATTTTCAATAACCATTGCATAGATTGAATCTGGGATACCCATCTCTGCAAAACTAAACTTGTCTATAACTTGCATCGACTCTGCATCAAGATGCACTAACTCTTGATACATACTCACCCAAAGTGTGCTGCCCTTGCCTTTCGCTATTGCTTGTGCTGACAGGTCGTACGCTTTTAAACACCCATCAAACGAGCCATTCATTCGATACCGGCAAAGTCCAGCTAATTGGTCAGCAACCCAAATATGTTGCTCTAAGACCAACACATCGTTTATTTCAAACTGGTGTGTTTCGCTTGGATGCGTAAAGTCAAAGTTATGTGCAGCATTCAGGTTAGCATGTTCAATTACCGCACCTTCTGTGTAGCTTCCCAGTGCGAGCAATTGCTGGTCACTATAAATAGAAAGTAGCGGCGGCGAGTCTCCAACTGGGGTGACTTGCTCACTCAACTGCAAAAGCCCTGCATTTAAAGAGGCCGCAAGCAACTTGTTGTCACTCACTTTCAAATCAAACACGTAGCCTACCGTATCAAATTGATTTTCATCTACATATTTAACTATGGCTTGCTTGTCATCAGGGAGGTACTGGGCAATCCCCACCCCTTGTATACTCAGCCAAATCTGACCGTCATCAAGGCGCCACACCTTATCTGCAAATAAAGGCGCTCCGTGTTCATTTTTAATAAACTGGGCTTGCTGCTTGGTGATATCAAATAACAGTACCCCAGGGTCCGTTGCCAGTAATAAGGTAGACGCATCGACTTGAGTGATCGATAACACACGGTCGTTAAATGGAGAGGGCTCTGCTTGCTGGTCAAGGTTGACGATATTAATAGGCACAAAGTTAAGTGCGCCATTGTCAATTTTGTACAGCCCCGCTCTCTCTCCAACCCAGATCTCACCTTGCCTAGACTCAAAAAGGCTGTAAATATTGAGTGGATCTGCGCCTTGCCCGGCTAGTACCGGTTCAAATGACTCAGCTTGCGGATTAAGCACTTCTAGACCCTGTTTGCCAGCTGCCCATAGCCTATGCTGCGAGTCAAATAACACATCTCTAACCCACAAAGCGTTGCTTAACTCAGGTGTTTGATGTTTTGAAAAGCGCTTTACCTTTGTTCCATCAAATCTTGCAATGCCCTGCTCCGTAGCAAGCCACATAAAACCACGGTGATCTCGCGCGATATCAAATACGCGATTGCTCGGCAGACCGTCGCCCACACTGAGCGTCTTACCCGCATTTGCATCTGCCTTTGGGCAAAACCCAAGCAAAATAAAAATTACAAAAAAACACCTTACAAAAAAGGTCGCTAATAGGTCTTTAAACATAGAGTAAATTGTTGTTATGTTTGCTTATATTTTAATAATTAGTTTTAATACGCACAGCTTGTTTGACATAATAGCAACAATTAGATAATTATCAAATGTCCCATTTCGGGCACCAAAATGTCAGATAATTGCGTATTAATGTCTGTTTTGTGTTACCGCCCTCATTGACGCACCCAATATAATTTTGACATACCCGAGTAGATGCATTGCCTCCTCTTGCACACGCATAGACATTAATGGGTTTGACTAACAGGTACAAACAGCAGTAAACACAAGCAGTACATCGAGAGCCTGCAATATAAATAAGGAATTACCATGTTTAATTCACCAATAAAAACGCTTAGCCTCGCCCTATTTTGCTCGGCCGTTATCAGTGGCTGTGGCTCAAAAGGCGGCTCTAAATCTCCAAGCATTGAATTGGACAGCAATAAAAAAGTAACCACGGAAGAAAACAGGTACGCTCGCAGAGGACGAGTTATCGACGGATATGTACAAGGCGCAACGGTTTGGCTTGATCTCAACAACAACAAAACAAAAGATGCCGACGAACCCTTTGTAGTCTCTACCGACAAAGGGAGCTATATTCTTGAGCTAACCGAACAACAGGCAAAATGCGCGTCATATGTACCCACGTATGTAGATGTGCCAGTCGGTGCGATTGACGAGGACCTAGGTGAAGTCACCAAACCTTATCAAATGGTGTTGCCACCCACGCTTGAGTCACTCAACGACGAAGCACTACAACACATCACGCCACTGACGACCGTGCTTTGGCAGTCTTTGGTCGAGACACCAGAATTTAAAGACGCCACGTGTGAGCAACTTATTCAAAGCAATGAACAAAGAGAAGCGCTATTAATTGTTTTAGAAGAGACGACCAAACAAGTTATCGAGCACTACAACATTTCTGAAGAGCAGTTATTTAGCGACTATATTGAAAACGGTGATGAAGCACTGCAAAAACTCGCTGAGGATATTGTAAAAGGCTTACAAGCAAGCGTTGAAAAATACATAGAACTTGCCAAAAAATACCTAAATGCTCGGGAAATTCGTGTACTTCATTACAAAGGTACACCACCAAATCAGCCCGAAAGCGATGAAAGGGTCTGGTATCGCAGAATTTATATTTATTCAAATGAAGGTGACACGCTCGTCGATGAGACTGCACGCGTTGATGACTCGCTGAAAAACGTCTTATTTATACATTACGACCGTAAAATAAAAAGCATACAACTCAGCGGTGGCCATTCATACACACAAACTGTTGACGTGGTCATTAATGACCCAGAAGATATTGGCGCGTGTGTGCATCAAGAAAAGTTAACGCTGAATATTAATGATATTCAATACGAAATCGATAACTGGAAGTTAGTACAAAGAGAATCGAAAGACCAAACCTGTGACTTTGACGTCGATTTTAGTGGCGCACCTAATCGCGATTTTTCAGTCAGTTATAATAAAAATGGCGTCCATTACCTAGCTGTATTTAGCCAAGATACACAAAGTAATACGAAAGAAGGTCTAACCGATTGGTATAATATGAAAGACAAGCTTAGCTTGTTAGAATTAGCGGTAATTGCCTACTACCTAGACCAATCAGGCTTCGAGCTCAATGAAGATGTGACTATACCCGTCTCTTCTTGGTACAAACGTGTAACTGATGATTCGGGTGAAAACCGCGTTATCACATCTCGCTTCCATGATGGTAGATGGACAAAGCAATCATATAAATCTGACGGCACCTACGTATTAGAGTGCAGTACAGACGGTGAAAATTGGACAACAGAGTGTAATTAGCCTCAACGGTTCCAAAAATTACAAAAAATCCCACACAATATAGCCGCAAGTAAACTCATACTTGCGGCTGTATTTTTTTAAAAGTGCTTAATACGCAATCTACGAGTAAAACATGTAAACGAGCATTTATTTTTGAGTTTTTACTCTTTGACTTTTGAGTTTGCCATATTTTGTCGCCAATATATCACTATTAAATAAAACACATGAGTAATAAAGGTTACAGTGCGTTCTAAAAGTAACCAGCTTGACGAAAGTCCCGAAATTCAAGACCTGTAAAAATTAACAGATTTAGCAAAAAAATTAAAAGTTGCGTTATTTTAAACAAAAAAATAAAACTAAAACCATATAAATAAAGCAATAAACTTAACTTTCAATCGGATAACTGCACGTAACAACGCGTGGAAAGTTATTTTTATTTATAAAAAACGCACCAATACTATAGTATTAAATTACCTTGACACATTCTTTTACTATAAATTTGAAAAAATTCCGCTTTTAAAGGTTTCAATATTGAATCTTAGTTGTTAATATCGCATTCAGATAATGAAATATTTAATAAAAACTAGGTATAGTATATAGAAATTAGATAAAACACCTCCTCAACAACATTATTATATTAATATTTCCGAATATTAACGGTATTTCCTTGCCTAAAATGCAGGTTTAGTGATAACTTTTGTTAAATTTTGTTATCAGAAGGTAATGTTGGAAAGTTATGAAACTGAGAATTCGACAACTAGGATTGTTTAATGGCTTATGGGGAGAAGCAGCCAAGTCGATACGTTCGATGCGTAAGGATGCTGGACTGACACAAAGTCAACTGGGAAAAAAGTTAATACCCGTCGTAGATCAAGCAACGATTTCAAACTGGGAAACAGGGAAAACCCCTGTACCACTCACCAGTTATTTTTTAATTTGCTTTATTTGCGGCTTTAGCCCAGAAGAAAAAACCAAGCAACTGCTTGAAAGTCAGCAACCAGAAAACAAACGGAATTAAGGAAGTATCTGATGTTTAGTTATGAAAACTTTAAAGGGTTATATGATCTAATAACTTATATGGCTCTACCTATATACATATTATCTATATTAATAGGATGGAGAAATGTTAACTTTAGATATTTATGCTTTTTATTAATAGCTATAGAAGTAATAGACACATTTACAAATGACATAGCTATGAATTGGGGCAATGGTTACTATATTTGGGGGATGTTTATTTGTCTTCTTTTTATCGTTCCAGTACTAGGTAGACGTCTGATTACAAAGAGATTGAAGTACTTCAGCTTCTTTCGCTCTGCTCATGAAAGTTATCATTTCACAAAGCAAGAAGGAGGACTTTTAGCTGTCTTCTTTATATCATTCGCAATTCACTTGATAACTTTCATCGAAGTCAGCCTGTTTACTTTTTACATAATAGACTCTTATCCCATAAGAAATAACATTTACGGACCAGCCCAGACTATTCTGCATGTTTCAGCTATGTCTCTTATTTTAATTAATTCATTTAAAAATAGAAATCAGATGCAATTTGAGTCAAAGAGTACTACAACTTAAAATACCATAAGGAGAACATTATGAAAAAAGTCACATTAAAGTTATTGTCAGTAGTTAAAGGCGGCACTTCAGGTTCAACTGGTAGCCCTCTTCCAAGTAGACATGCCGCAGGAATGTCGCTAACAGAACCTAAAAAAGATGAGAAAAAGGGCTAACATTAGGTAAATCCAATAAAAGTCCTAGGTACTTTGGGATGGAGGCACAACCTAAGAAATGATTTTGCTTATATTTTTAATGGATTTAGAATGATCTTAAACAATTTCAGTTTTTATCATCAGATCTGATTAGCTAAATTTATTTAAACTTAAGATATATGAAAAACCATACTGCAAAGGTTAAGAATGCTTCTTGATAGAAACCAATATTATTATCAATGGACTCTTTAATAATGGAAAATATGAAAATGAATAAAGCAAATACTCTTCAGAAAAATTTGGCTATTGAAATTAATAAAACCTGCACGCTTATAGATAATAAAAAGACACTTAGAATAATATGCGGTGGCGGCGGAGGTGGGCCAGGATACCCTCCAATGGAAAGAAAGCAAAACTAGCTTATGATTATACTTAGTCGTAAATAGCTTCGCCTTGGTGCTTGTGCATAGACTGTTGGCAGCACCAAGAACTCGACATTACTTTTGCAATTTTGTGTTTGAGTATTAAACAATTACTAATTTCAATTCACACATACCTTAAATTTCATTTTATGAGCAATGTGTCTTTTCAATTAAAATTAAGGTATAAATTCTTTGTTCGAAAGCATATCTCTTAAAGCCATTTACTATGTTATAGGCTACATGAGCTTACCACTATTTTTTCTGGCTTTAGTAGTTGGCTGGAGAAGCATCAATGCACGCTGCCTCATCTCTTTATTGATAATTGTAGAGTTGGTTGATACTGCTATGATCGACACCGTGTATGGATGGGGGAATAACTACTATCTTTGGATATTTATTTATGCTTTCATTTATCTATATGTAGTATTAGCTCGACGGCTTATTGTCAAAAAACTTCGCAATATTAGCGTTTTTTGTAATGATGTTTATGAAAACTATTATTTTTCAAAACAGGAAGGCGCTCTAATACTCATATATGTGGGCTACATATTAGCTATTTTCATAGCGTTGTGTGAAGTTAAGATGTTCGAATATGATATCGTTGACTCATTCCCCTACCTTAAACATATATTTAGCCCGATCCTCACAATACTCTGTTTGATTGAAACTCTGCTTGTTCTTAAGCTCGCATCTCGTACTGTACCAATTGACGAGCATGTTTTGGCATTAAAACGCCGGAGAAAATTTGAGAGAAAAAGACTCACGAACATGTCTGAGAAAAAAGATAGGTAATCTGATAGAAACTTATCTTCACACCTTGAATTTACAAATCACTCTGTGCGAAACTTAATCCTCACTACATTATAATTAAGGAAAATTAAAATGATTATTGATAAAGAATTATTAAAGTTCATTCTTGGCGGCTTACATAGCACTCCTGGAGGCCCGCTACCAGAAGAGCCTAAAAAATAAACCAAAAGACGCTAACATTACTAATAATCAAATAAAAAATTGAATAATTACACTCTATTTATGATTATTACCCAGCATAGGGCGATGCTCAGCTTCCAGACAGGAAGGATAGATAAGCATTTGACAACACGCCATTAATTAATGAAGCATGCCAGCTATAACACTCCTCAAACTTGAGGAGTGTTTGATTATTTTCGTATATTACGGTCTTGGATCTGTCGGCTTATAAACACCGCTAGCACCGCTTACCTTTTCACATAACTCTCGGCTTAAAACTTTATTAAGTGTTTTCATTTTTTAATTCCTTTAAATTTTATTGGTATTTGTCACCTGTGTGACAGTTTCTATAACACACTACATGCGCAAATTAATCAATGGGTTGCTGGGTGTTTTAGTAAAAAGTCAGATAAAAGTAAGAGGCTTTATATTTTTTTATTTATTTGATGCGAGTAAGGTGCTTGTTTTGACTATTTAAGGTGATAAAGCTGGTGATAGTCAGCAATTATTTGCTTAATGGCGTCACTATTTTTGATAATAGCGAGATTAAACTTCTGGAGTTGTTTTTCGGTTAAGCTCCCCGGTCTTACCATATAGTGAACAGGATTTTCATACACACTAACGGATGTCGGCTTGATATGCTGAGCAAAGTTTTCGTGTTGAATTAGGTATGCGCCTGTCAGGTTGTCTTCTACCGCGTATTCGACTCGCCCTCGCTTGACCAAGTTAAATCGCTCTCGAGCCAAGTTTGTTTCGATAACACAATCAGGGCAGTTGTTACGGTAATTTGCAAAATACTGCCCATATACACTCCCACGACTCACCGCAACAATGTTGCTACGCAAGTTAGCATAGAGCAGCGAGCCTCTTAACTGAGGGTCGTCTAGAAACGGCAATGTGTTTTTTGTATGAGTAAAAAGCAGCATCACTTCTTGACGGTATGGCAGGCTAAACTCGGCATATTTTCTTCTCTTTTGTGTAAAACTTGCAGCCGGAATAATGTCTACCTTGCCCTCTTGGAGCTGCTTAAATGTACGACTTGACGAAGGCAGCACCACATACTGCCAACAAAACCCCGCATCTTTAAGCACTAACTCTATAAGCTGTATTTCAAGCCCAAGGTAGTTGTTACCATGTTTTGAAGAGTATGGCGGCCAATCGCTACTCACACTCACTTTAAGAGTTTTATCGCAAGCAAATACAGAGGTGCAAAAAACCGCTGAAATCATCATTAAAAAAACACAATAAAAAACGTGATTACCTTGCTTTTTTGCAACAATTTTATTCAATGCTCACTCACCTCAGGCCTAATAAAATGGCGTAAATAAAAAGAGTTAAGGCACCTCTTTGCTAATTGTCATAACAACTCGGTTGCCGAGGACATGCGGTACCCCGTGTACATATTACCCTAACATCATTGTTAATGCCGCGTTCAATCCAATTAATATTCAGTATTTTGGCAACGCTCATCAGTTGCTTTTTAAGATGCCAAGGTACCACACTTGCCCCGCCCTGCTTAATGCATAAATCTTGCAATTCTTGCACTAAGTCTTGCGCACTATTACCTTGCGCATCTATCGCAGGATTCAAATCTATGCCTGCGCACAGCACATGTGCGTTTTCAACTAAATCGTTAACTTTTAATGACTCACAGCAGTACAAATGCGGTTTACCATTGACATTGAGTATAGACAATTGCGCGCTTGAGCTGTTGCTTTGTGCCAAAAACTTCCTAAATACAGCCCAATGTTGACATGGATCTTCCACACTACGCATATTGCCCCACGGGAGCGGTATACCATTGCCGCGATAAACCGCTTTGAGCTTACCGGGTAAGTAGGCGTCAA
Organism: Pseudoalteromonas luteoviolacea S2607; assembly: GCF_001625575.1. Taxonomy (GTDB): domain Bacteria; phylum Pseudomonadota; class Gammaproteobacteria; order Enterobacterales; family Alteromonadaceae; genus Pseudoalteromonas; species Pseudoalteromonas luteoviolacea_E. Next base: position 13,125 of record NZ_AUXV01000018.1, on the reverse strand, counting down.
AGTAATGCCAATTAGGGTAAGGTGATACCACGGTCATTCTGCGCATGGCAACTGAGGGGGATATATTCAAGTGTTGATGTATGTCGACTTCATAGCCGTATGAGTCGAGCAGTTGACGATAAGCGACTTTGGGGCAAAGTAAAGCGCCGGCAAAAAAACTAGACTCGAAATCGTGCCATGCGGTTAATATATCTTGTGCATTGGGCGTTGTGTCTGTGGTTGGCAATACAGCGCTATTAAAGCCGCCAGTTCTAAGCACACAACGCAGGCCCTTTAACTCATGCAGCACACTGTGACCAATGTGTACGGCTAAATCATATTTCAGCCGCGCTGGGTTTTGCTTTAACCGCTTATTAATGTGCACGACATTTGGCTCGGCAAAGTATGAGGTAATAAGGTGGTTAAACACATGGCCGCTATCGTCCATCACTTCGCTCGGTGTTTCGTCATACCAGCGAATGGTCAAACCTTGCTTTTTCAATAACTGAGTTAGGTCATCGACATTTAAGTAGAGGTTTTTGCCACCTATTTCATCGGCGGCGCGCTCTAGATCCGGAAAATGATTTTGATGGTGTTCTTGGTGTGCACGAATTAAAAGGTGGGCAAATTGGCGGCCACTAATACCGGTTTGAGAAAGCATTTCGGGAATGGCTATTTGCAAAATGTCATTTGAGAACAAAAAGTTTGGCTCAAGTGCCATACCTTCAATACCACCTGAGCGGCCTTTTTGGGGCGTAATTGCGTCTGCCTCTGGTTCGGTATCTAAAAACCATGACAATGGCTTTTGAAACACTTCTGCAAAGTTTTCTAGCATGCCACTACTTGGGGTGCGCTTGCCTCGTTCAATCATGGATAAATACGACACTGAAGGCGCAGACTGGGGATCTACCCGAATACACCTCGCAGAGAGGTCCTCTAAAGTAAGGTGATTGCGCTTACGCAAGTTTCGTATCTTGGTACCGAGAAAATGTGACTTACGCATTAACTCTGAACTCGTTTTCATTGTGCCCCCAAATATGTCAGTAACTATCAAGCGTCTTATAAGAATTTAAAAACCACAGCCTCATACTATTCGCAACAAGAGGTCAGACCAGATTTTGTAAAATTTACACTGTAAAATTCTTTTTGTGAAATTTATTGATAATTTTTCATACACTGAAATTGTAGTCATTAATCAGCGAACACGTTATTCAGACAACCATAACGTAGCTCAACTTAAAATTTCGGTAACTGGGGATACATCAATGAAAGCACAACTTCAAACAAACGAATCATCGCAGCCGCTTAGCGAAGAATGCCAAAAACTTATCATCGCTAAACAGTTTTTAGATCAGCACTGCCCACTCGAGTTTGGCTCGCACACGCAAGTCAGTGCGTACGTTGTGTACTATAACCATTTAATGGTATTTTTTGCCGATGGCCAGCATTGTGGGCTTAAAAACACAAAACAGTTCGTCGCATTATGCGGTCATAAAGAAGCACCCTCTACTATCTTGCTGCAAAAAGATGACGGCTTACATATTGAGTTAAGCTTTAATGTAGCGGGTGAGACCGGTAAGTATGACAAAGCCCACATCAATGATGTGCAGTACGAAACACCATTTAGTGCAATCGATACGCAAAACAGCAAACACACCAAACTTTGGATGAGCTTTATTGACGGCGTACAACATACGCTAGTAGAGGAATCGCGTTGCAAATGCTATCGCAGCAAAAACGGTGAGGATTACGAAGTTTAAAATATTTTCAAAAATTCATGCCCGCCTGCGAACATGAATGAATATTTTGGCCACACGTTGTTTCGTGGCCAAATGTGAATACTTACTCGCGTTAAAGCTATAAACTTTCAAAGCATTCTTTTCTCTCATCATTTTACATTTCATGCATTCAGATTAATTTCAGCTAACCTCAATATAATCGCGCGACATTTCACTTGTGACTGGCATATATGAATAAAGTATTCGATTGGTTAAAAAATATGAATTGGATGCTGTGGGCTTTGATCCTCGGCATTGCAACTGGGCTCATTTTTGGCGAACGCGTTGCCTTTTTGAAACCGATTGGCGAAGGGTTTGTCAGTTTAATGCAAATTACTATTTTCCCTTACATTGTTGTCAGTCTGGTGGTGGGTTTAGGTAAGTTTAGCCCTGACCAAGTTAAAACCGTGCTCGCCAAAGCCGCCATTACTATGCTGGCTTTATGGATCATTGGCTTAGCGGCTATTTGGTGTTTTACACTGACTTTACCTTCACACGATGCGGGCACTTTCTTCTCGCCAGCTTTAGTGGCTCAAGCCCCAGATGTGGACTTTGTAAAACAATACATCCCTGCCAATCCGTTTGCGTCCATGGCAGAAGGTAATGTACCTGCACTGGTTATATTTTGTATTGCACTTGGCCTTGCGCTTATTTCTAATGGCCGAAAAAACCAGCTATTAGACGTACTAGAAGTCGTTGGGCAAGGCCTTACCGTCATGTCGAAAAAGGTCATTAAGTTCTTTCCGATTGGTATTTTTTCGATGACGGCGAGCACCGCTGGCACAATTGGTAGTGAAGAGCTGAGTAACTTGCAAATCTACCTTGTACTGGTGATTTGTCTTGGCTTTTATTTAATGTTTGCACTGCTCCCCATGCTGGTAGCTGCCCTGACGCCAGTAAAATATCGCGATTTAATCAAAGTTATGCGCAATGCTTGGATCACCGCCTTTAGTACAGGTAATGTGTTCATTGTATTGCCCGTCATCACCGAAGGCATTAAAGCGCATTTGGCGAAAATAAAACGCAGTGATGAAGAGTCAGATCACATTGCCGAGGTACTGGTGCCTATTGCGTACACCTTTCCAAGCTTAGGTAAATTGACCACCTTAATGTTTGTCACTTTTGCAGCTTGGCTTACAGGTAACCCAATCACGCTTGAGCAAATTCCAAATGTCACGCTTTCGGCGATGTTAAGTTACTTTGCCAATGTGCATATTGCCATTCCATATATGCTAGATAGCTTAAAAATACCCGCAGACAGCTATCAGCTTTACTTGTCAATGTCGGTGCTCACCGCAAAAGTCGTGTCACCAACAACCGTCGTGTATATTTTTGCAGTTACGCTGCTGTGTATTTTCTATAACAAGCAACAGCTACATTTAAAGCGTATTCGCTCCGTTTACTATCTGACTTTATTGTCTGTATTGCTGCCAGCGTTTATGGTGATCAGCTTTGTCACGAATAATCACTTGGCACAAAGCACCAAAGGCGCAGATGATGTCATTGCCAATATGGTGGTGTCTGATCAGGTACCAAGCGACGTGCTTAATCATGTACCCAAGGCCTATCAAAGTGGCGAGCTATCTCTTACTAATATTGAAATCATCAAAAAGAGAAACCTGCTAAGAATTGGTTACTTGGTCGACAACGTGCCCTTTAGCTACTTCAACCAAAAAGGTGAGCTAGTCGGTTTTGATATTGGCCTAGCGCATAAGTTAGCGGCCGATTTACAGGTCAAAGTTGAGTTTATTCCATTTAAAAAGCATCAATTGGCGGAGTATTTAAATAAAGGCTACTTTGATATTGCTATGTCAGGTCTTGAAATGAGTGTTGGCGATCTACGCTCGGTGCGCTTTAGTAACCCCGTTTTAGAGCTGCAATTGGCGCTGGTTGCCAAAGATCACCGACTCAAAGAGTTTGCAACACGTGACCTGGTGCTTTCTAAGCATGAGCTGAATTTAGCGCATGTTGAATATCAACCACTAATGCGCGATGTTGCGAGCAAACATCAACAGATAAAAGTGAGTCAGCTCAACAACCATCAGCAGTTTTTTGAAAAACAAAGTGATTTCGACGCTTTGGTGATTAGTGCCGAAGCAGGGTTTGCATGGAGTATGTTTTACCCAGAATATGGTGTGGTGGTACCAAAAGGCGCCGAGCTTAAGTACCCAGTTGGTTTTGCCGTGGCAAAGCGTAATGTGGATATTCTCAGTTATTTAAATACTTGGCTTGCCATTCAACAGAGCAAAGGCACCATTGAGCAGTCATATAATTATTGGATTTTGGGCAATGGCACACAAACTAAAGAACATCGCTGGTCTTTGCTTGACGAGCTCTCTGAGCAAGCAGCCAATTAACCTCATAATTTTTTAAGTCTATTGGGCTCCGACTTGTGTCGGAGCTGTTCTCTTAAATATACACCTGAACAAACCAAGCTGTACTCAACAGCACCTGTATACTGATAGCCAGTAATAGTTTCAATTGAAACGACACCTTATTGGTTTTATGGTGAGTGATATACATCACCAAATGTGTTGAACAATGTAACGCCAGTGCTGAGAATAACACGAGTGTTCTTTCTGAAACCCGCTCTTTATTTTGTTTAGCGTAGGCTTTGTCTTTATAAAAAACAATTAGCATCAATAGATTAGAAAATATCAGCCCGCCAAGTACTGCACCAAGCACACTGATGTCTTGCGCTATCAAGGGTAAAATGAGCACCCCAAGTGTGCATAAAGACACAATCACGCCGCATTTGGCCAAAAACATGATAAAAGACTTAACTATCAAATTGATTCTCTCCTTTGAGCTGTGCCGTAAAATACGCTTGGTATCTCATCAATTGTTCTCTATGCGCTTTTGGTTTATTAAATTAAATAGCACCGCAGTGGCCGCAGCGTCATTGTACGCTCTGTGATGGCCTGTCAGTGGAATAGATAAATCATGGCAAATCTTACCCAGTGAATAAGAAGCATGTCCTGGTAGCCACTTTCTACCAAGTTGCACAGTACAAAGTTTGGCGCGGCGAAATGGACGCTCTAAACGCCCAAACTCGGCTTTTATAAAGCCAAAATCAAAATTTACATTGTGCGCAACGAAAATGGCATCTCGAGTAAAGGTATCTATGTCGTCAATCACTTCGCTAAAAATGGGCGCGTCTGCAACCATGTCGTTGTCGATACCGGTTAACTCAGTTATGTATTTGGGAACCCGACGCTGAGGGTTTATCAGACTTTGCCATTGATCGATGACTTGCCCATTTTGTATCTTAATCATCGCAATTTCGGTAATTTTGTCGTGCTCTTTTTTACCGCCCGTGGTTTCTATGTCGACAACCACATAGGGCTGCTCTGGCGAAACGCGCCACTCTACAGACTGCACGTCCACGTTAAAACCGCTGTGTATCAACTTTTGAATCGTGATCAGTTGGTTGCGCCTTAGGCTATCGCCCGGTGCTTTCACCTCGACAAACTTAACCCCCTTTTCAAACACCATTAAGTCTGGGTAACCATCTTTGAGATTATTAAAATCTTTACTCATTGCTCTCAGGTGAGTGCACACTGCGTTTATTGGGGCGTGTTTAGCAAACTCAAACAAATAAGTGAGTATATCTGGCTGCCACGGCATCATCCGACAATGTGTGCCAAAGTGCTCAGATGCTTGTTTCACTAGCCAATTAAGTAACGCTTCATTGCTATTAAACGTACTCAAGCGCTGTTCAATTTCTGCCTCAAATACACGATAAAACGTATTATTTTTGATGCACTTAGGCGTGCTTTCAAATTCATTTGAGAATGCATTTCGACTGTCTTCAAATAGCTCATGCCAAAAGCTTAAACAAAATAGCGCGCGCCAAAGCATATTTTCGCAATGAAATGCGTTCACCCCCTGCCTTGCATACTGATTGATTAGCCCCTGTTCCACATCGCCTTTGTATGCTTCATCTAAAAACAATTTAGGGCCGCTTTCACGCAGCATGTCAGTCAAAGCTGACGTGCGTTTTTTAGTAAACTTAAGCCGATAAAAGTCTTCTGCAAAAAACAGCAGCTTTTCATCACTGGGCGATGCGATCACTTTTTCTATTTGTTGTACGCAGCGTTCGTGTTCGCCTTGGCTGTAGAGTAACCGAATATACTTTTCCTGCGCGCTTGGGTGCCCACTTAACACCAACAATGACTCACTTAAATGCACGTTTTTGTCAGCCACCAAGTTGGCAAGTTTATAGCATAGATGGTCAAATTTAGTCTGAGCGAGCTGACCTACTACCGGAACAGCAAGCTCGCTTATTAATGTATTTGCCGTCTCCATTGCAGCCTGCTCGGTCATTGTTTTCAAATCACTGTACAAACGGCTGTAGTAAAAAGCACTTTGCGCCTCTTGTAGGTCGTCAAAGTGAGCATTGGTTTGGGCTCGATCGCCACGGGTATCCATCACCCCGAGGTCACGCATTGAAAACTGGGCGAATACGCCCGTGGCCTTACCAAAAAACAAAAACAACAGGTACTCAAAATCGTTGTTGAATTCTGACGTGAAATATCTGCCAAATAACTCACTTTGAGATACGTCCAAGCTATCAAAATGCGCCGTGACAAACTCAAGCCAAATCGCTTTTTTAGCGGACTTTACAGGGGGAGAAGGTAAATCTTGTTCAGCGACAAGAGCCTGCAGTTGCGGTTTGCTTAGCTCATGAAGTAATAACGAGGGCAGCTGAAAATGCTTTGCAAAAGTGAGCCAACCCGCGTCATACAGCGCCTTAAAAGCAGCGTTATAGTCTGTAATTTCACTGTATTCTAAGTCGGCATGGCATACAAACAAACGCTTGCGGTTAATAACGCGCACCAATAAACATTGGGACTGCTCATCAAGTGCCCTAAATGCATCTAACTTTGCTCTTTGTTCGTGATTGAGTAAATGAAGACTCGTTTGCTCAATATAACGTAACAGCTCAAAGAAATGAGTAAGATAGTATTTTTCTGGCAATGTTTTCACGGCAAAAACCTGTATATTTGAACAGTACTAATATGCCAAATTCGCCGTCAATTAGCCATTTATTTTTTACTTACTCTTGAGTGACGTCTGATTTAACAACTTTGTGTGCTAAATAGTCTTTTAAGCAATTAAGCAACGTTGCTGGCTGTATCGGTTTGGTAAGATAGTCATCCATCCCCGCATCTCGGCACTTTTTCTCGTCGCCACTCATGGCATTGGCCGTCAACGCAATCACGGTAATGTGCTTGTTTTCTTCACCTGCTTGACCATTTCTAATGGACTGTGTTGCGATATACCCATCCATTTCTGGCATTTGGCAATCCATTAAAACTAAACAATATGGAGAAGAGTGCTGGCAATGTCTGAGTGTTGTGAGTGCTTCTCGGCCATTGGCAACCACATCAACAAAATCAATACCAAGCTTTTTCAGCATACTGGTGGTGACAATCTGGTTTACATGATTATCTTCCGCGAGCAAAATGCGTGGCTGTGGATCCCACACAATGTCGTCAGCAGACTCTGACTCTTTGAATGATTTTAAGTAATGTGACGTAACAATCGGCTTAGCATTTGCGAGTGCTTCTCCACCCTCACCGACAACAGACAGTGCATTGTGTAAATCAGAGGTCGTGGCTGGCTTTGGAAAATAACCCGAGAACCCGCGTTTGGCAAAAAATGCGGCATCACCTTGGTGCCCCATCGATGTCATCATAATGAGTTTGATGCTCTTTAATCTCGCATCCTTTTGCATCTCGCTGCCAAGTTTCGCGCCATCCATCACTGGCATTTGCATGTCGAGCAAAGCAATATCAAACAGTTTTTTAGTGGGGTGTTTAAGGCGCGCTTCACACTGTGAAAGGGCCTCGATTGCCGAGGCAGCCTCAGTAACTTTGGCGCCCCATAACTGCAGTTGCTCACGCAACACCGTGCGGTTTGTTTGGTTATCATCGACAATCAACAGTTCGAGTTTGCTGATATCGAAATTAGGCAAGTGCTGGTTATTTTGTTCACCCACGTCGAGCGCAATATTGAAGTAAAACTCGCTGCCCCTACCCTCGTCGCTTCGTACGCCGATACTTCCCCCCATCAGCTCACAGAGCTTTTTAACGATAGACAACCCAAGGCCTGTACCGCCGTATTTTCTTGTTGTAGATGAGTCAACCTGAGAAAATGTTTCGAATAGTTTGTGTTGTTTAGACAGCGGAATACCTATACCTGAGTCTATTACAGAGCAATCAAGCCTGAGTTTATCGTCGTACTTGGTCAGCTCTGCCTTGATAATGATCTCACCTTCTTCGGTAAATTTAATCGCATTACCGACTAGATTAGACAATACCTGCCGCAACCGACTTGGATCGCCTTTAACTACGGAGCTTTCGACTTTTACGATATCCAGAACTAACTCGATGCCTTTACGCTGAGCTTGAAGCGCCGCAGACTCAGAGAAATCACCAAATAATTCTCTTAGATCAAAATCAAGTAGCTCCAATTCCATTTTGCCAGCGTCAACCTTAGAAAAGTCCAGAATGTCGTTAATGAGGTTAAGCAACGAATTAGCGCTGTTCATTGCGAGCTGTGCTCTGTGCTTTTGTTCATCATCAAGCGGGCTATTTAACATTAGGTTTAGCATCCCTAACACCCCATTCATTGGCGTCCTGATTTCATGGCTCATAGACGCTAAAAATGCGCTTTTTGCTTCACTTGCCTGTTCTGCTTCAACTTTTGCATCTGCCAACGCTTTTTGTTGGCGGATCTGCTCGGTGATGTCCTGAAGAATCCCCACATAGGCTATCAAGCGTTTATGCTCATCAAGCACTGGGCCTATATGCATGTTGTTCCAAAACGTCTCGCCATTTTTGCGATAATTTAGGATTTTCTCGCGGTGCGGTTTTTGATTTTGTATCGCATCTCTTATCGATTCAAGCGCTGCGCTCGACGTCTGTTCGCCTTGCAAGAATCGGCAATTTCTACCAAGTACACTGTCGTCATAACCTGTAATGCGCTTAAACGCAGAGTTAATAAAGCTAAGTGGCATATCTTTTTTATGGGCATCGGTTATCACAATACCCACATCACATGACTCAATGGCATAGGCCAGCAGATCATTGTGCTCTTTCGCTTGTTTCAACGCTTCGTGATACATTTTTTGATCTGTGATGTCAGTCAACGACCCCGACATACGAATTGCTTTGTTGTCACTATTTCGAAGAGCTAAGCCTTTAGAACGATAAAATCGAAAGTCGCCGCTTTCGTTTCTCATTCTAAATTCAACATCAAACACAGCTCCGGTATCTAAATGCGTATTTAAAGCACCAAAAGTATTGGATTTATCTTCTGGGTGGACGTGCTTTTCGAGACTTTCGAACGCATCTGGAAACCCAACTAAATCATCTCCTTTGTAACCCAGTAGTTCTCTAAATCTAGGAGAATAAAACATACCGCCGCGTTCAATGTCCCAATCCCAGATCCCATCGTTACTGCCTTTAATGGCCAATTTAAAACGCTCTTCGCTTTTTTCGATGGCTTTTTGTGAAAGCTGTAGTTGTTTAAATGGGTTAAGCAGTAACTGCCGACCAAAAAAGAATAACAGTAAAAACGATAACAACAGGCTTATTACCACCGCTTTGGCAATCGCCAAGATAAAGGTGTTAACGCTGTTTTCAATGATTTGCTGATCTATATAAAACTTAATGGCTATGTCTGTGTCGACTAAGGTGCTTTTGTACAGCTCAAAATAGGTCAGATTTTCATCCGCATTACTGTATTTAACCCACTGACCAGACAAATCAACGACGAGTTCTGTTTGTCCCATATCGATAGCAATTAAAGACGTCAAATCCGTTTTAAACTCTGAGATTAAGACTCCTTCGGTAAAGCCGTTGTACTCAATGGGCACTGCAATCACAAATACAAACTGCTCGCCGTCATATTTCAGCGCAACAGCCTGTCCCAGCTCCCCCAAAAGCAATTGATCCAACCAAGGTTCGTTATTGAAATTTTGATTTTCAAGAGGTGAATTAGTAAATACCTGCTCTGAAAGGATATTGTATAGATGCAACGGGGCATGAGAGCCCAGCACTTTATACTCTTTTAAAAAGTCAGATAACGAAGCTCTAGAAATGTCACTGCCCATGACGGCATTGGAGAGCATAGGAATTTTTGCTAAGTCTTTAAGAAGAATAAGGCGGGTGGAAATAAACTGCCCTAGGTTACTGACTGCAAGCTTCGCCTCAGTTTGCCGAGCTTGGACTTGCAACTCTTTTACAGAGCTATTTGCACGCGTGCCAACCAGTGCCAAACTGATAACGATCGACAATACTAAACTGCACAGCAAAAAGGCATAAAAAGCTTTGTCTGACGACATGCTAAAGACCTTTTTCAGCCAACCTCTCATGAATTATCCACCAGCACTTTAGTGCTTCCATTTGACTGGAAATAAGCCATACAAAGATCTTTTAATCCTAGAGCTTCATGTGCATCAGGATCGTTTGAACTCCATTTAGAAAATGGCTTTTTATACGTTTTAATCAAACCAGTGACTGGTGTAGTTAAGTTTTCGAGAGAGTCTTTAAAAGCGATACGATCCCTTTCCATATCGCCGGTCAATTTTATCTGCGCCATCGCAGCCAAAGACACTTTGCCTAAGTCGTAACCATGGATGAAACCGGTTGGGGCAAACAAAAAGTCTCGCTCCGCGAATTCGTCTGGAAACAGTGTTTTAGCCCGTTGCCACACTTGTTGGGCGTAATCAGACATTGGCCGATGCTGAAACGAAAAACAGCTTTGGATAAAATGTAAGTCGATACCGGATGCGAGATCTACTTTTGCTTTAGAGAAGAAGTCACCACCGGTGATCCCCCAGTGGCTAATTATGGGTAATCGTTGATCATTTGGGTAGTCAGCCATTGCGCTGATGAGCTGCTTGCCTTCTATGGAGTTGCCGACAAATAACAAGCAGTCACTGTCTTTTGCCAGCATTTCTCGAATGTGTATTTTTGCGCTGCTCGCCTTCATGCCCCAATCAAACCAAATCACGTCAGGCTGTTCGTTATTCATCGCCTTACCAATGGACTTATAATTTGATTTACCCCATGGAGTGCGCTCCAAAAATAGGTGGGGTTTTTTACATGATCGGGCTGTTGCAAACTCAACCAGCTTCGGGCCAGCTTTCGTATCATCAACGGACAGTCGATATACCCAGTTTTCACCTTGGTCATACCGAGTGATCGGGCCGCCAGCTGCCCAAGGCACCAATAAGGGTATCTCATTTTTATTAATAAACGCTCGATATTTAATGTAAGGAGGTGAATGTAAACCGCCTAACACAAACAAAGCTGAAGGGTCTTTTAAAAACCGTTTGAAATGCAAAAAGCTGCGATTACTATTGCCACGATGATCCTTCGACAGTAATTTTATTTCGAATCCTTGAACTTGCTTATCAACTTCGCTCAGTGCCGTTAAAAAGCCCATTTTAATCGCGACTGCAGACGCTTTGTGCGTGCTGTAATCAGAGTCATGATACACATGAATCGTGGGTAAGTTTTTACTCTCACCGAGCGCGTACGCCGAAAAACACAACCAAAGCACAACCAAGCAGTATTTAGCCATAAGTACTAATCGTTAAATTCAGATTTACTTAAATTTAGCCTATCTTGCCAAACATTGCTCGGTAATTGCAATTCAATCAAAGTATTAAATGCCTACTAGTTGCTCTACGGCCTGCCAAGTTTGCGCACTGTTAATGATCCGGCCATGGCCCTGCCCTAAAGTCGTTGATAGGCTTGCGTGTTGGTGCAATTCTACCTGCTTTTGAGTGTGGCTATATGGTGCATATTTATCGTCTTGATCATGAACAACCAACAACTGCCCTTGTTTTTCCATATGCAATTCAGGTTGTAAATCTTTGAATACCATTTCATGTTCGGTTTCTACTTCATTCAACAGTTTTTCAAACAGTTTGCTGGTAAGCCCCGTAGATAAAATTCGATGCTGAAATGAATTGTAAAAATCAAATGTCGGGGCGATTAGAACATGACGTGCACCTTGGGTTGCATTTAGCGCACCAATAGTGCCCATAGAGTGACTTACTATGCCTTTAACATCACGGTGTTCATAAGCTGCGAGTACTGTTTTAAGGCCTTTGATGAACAAAGGAAGGTTAGCAAAACGCCCTGCACTTTTGCCATGCCCATAATGATCAAAACCCACAACTGAAAACCCTCGTTCCACCACTTTTTGCATCAGTGGATAAAACTGAGTGACGCTCCCAGACCAACCATGGGTAAAAATGACGGTCGGCCCTTCTCCAGCTTCAACAACATTCAGTGCACCATATTGTGAATCGACCTGAGTCACTCGCATAGATTCAGGTAATGGCACGGCTTTACGATTAGCTTGAGGAGTCAAAAGCAGCTTTCGCGTCGCTTTCATACTGGTGTTAGGTGCGACTTTTGCCATTAAAGACGAAACACCGCGTGTTAGCAGGTAGCTCATAGACTTCTTGCTATTACTGTCTGAAAAATAGATTTTGCTACTCATTAGTTGCTAACTCCATACTTTGCTAAAAGTGAATTAAAACCAGATTTAAAACGACTGCGGCTGTCGTCTTCAAGACTCAGCCAACGTAAACTCTGACTCCCTAAGTAGAGTGAGTAGAGCTCAAATACAAATTGCTGCGGGCTGGTGTCTGGCTGAAGTTCACCATCTGCAATTGCTTGAGAAACAATATGCTGCAAATAGCTCAGCCAATTAGTGAGTGTTGATTCAATATGATCTCTAATCGCGCCGGGTTGATCATCAAACTCAATCGACGCATTCATAAATATGCAAGTAACGGCATCTGGTTGGTACCAGTTCAGCCAGTTTTGCGTGAGCTGGTTCAACTTGGTGATACCGCGAATATCTTTGTCACAGGCAAGTACCACATGCTCGCGAAATCGTTCTGCTGCATACTCAAGCACCTCTAATTGCAAGGTTTCTTTTGAGTTGAAATGCCCAAACAGCCCAGACTTTGACATGCCCGTTGCCGTGGCGAGCACGCCGATTGTTAAATCATTCAAGCCAGTTTCAGACGCGAGCTCAAGGCCCTTCGCTAAAATCTGCTGCTTTGTTTGTTTACCTTTACCCATACCGCCTCAAAAAAAGAACGAACGTTCGGTTTATAATAGCGCAATACATTTTGCGGTCAAGTATAAGGTGCAAAATCATGGCCGAAGGACGTAACTTTGGCGCAAGGTGAATTAAGTGCGAAATCATGGCCGAAGGGCGTAACTTTGGCGCAAGGTGAATTAAGTGCGAAATCATGGCCGAAGGGCGTGACTTTTGCGCAAGGTGAAATAAGCCATTTTAAAAGTCGCAGACCTCTTCACCCTAACCTCTT
>NZ_AUXV01000017.1 GCF_001625575.1 Pseudoalteromonas luteoviolacea S2607 | reverse complement strand
ACGAATATTAAAAAGCCGCTCTTTGAGCGGCTTTTTTTATTTTTAGGTGTATATTTAGTCGGAATCGCACCAGCTTGGAAGGTGGATAAAGCGGAACTCCGTGTTTTTCCGGCGAATTGATATGGTAAATTCATTGTAGACAGCCCTACTTAGCCACCTCATATAGATCTAAAAAAATGTAATTCTAAGAGTCGATTAACCTTTTATATACTAGGTTTCAGTAATATTCTATTTATGTTTCACTCGACTTATTAACAATTGTTGTATGTTTATTTTCATAAATAAATTTACAAGAAACTTATAAAAGAGGTTATTTTTTCCTCTTAAAGTAGTACAATTTTATATCGGTACTTATACAATTTATGGAGCGGTAATGATGAAAAAGGTTTTATTAGGGACACTGCTATTAATATCGTTTAATGGTTGGTCATCGAGTGTATATAGAGGTTTGGTTGCTCAAATCGTATGCCATGCTGATTCGGTAACCTCAACATGTATGGTGCAGCTGAAAAGCACGCCTTCAGGTGAATCTTGCTCAGCAAACAATGATTGGAAATACGCTTTCAATGGCTCAACACCAGAGGGTAGCAACTTATTGTCGTTGTTATTGACCGCGCAAGTGAGCAGAAAAACAGTGGGCATTCGAGGCCAAGGGCAATGTACTTTGGTAAATTATTCTGAAGATATCAGCTACGTCTCTATCGAAGAGTAAGCATCAGCACAGAGATTCTACTCGAACATATTTAGCTATATTGCCCAGCCTTTGGGCAATATAGCACCTATTTAATTACAATAATGTTAAATAATATAAACCCTGAATTATATTTATTTTTATATAATTGAAATTAAATTATTCTCATGTGTTTAATGTAATTTACTGAATTAAATAAAATTAACAGCATCTATATTATCTTTTTTCTTCTCTCCTATATACTTTTTAAGTCTACTTTTAACTTTTCATAGTCTCGTTGTTTTCCCTGTATTTATCCATGTTTTCCATCAGTTAATTGCCTATGTATTTGCCATGATAAGGCCAACCCACATTATAGAGAGCAAATCATGGCTATATCACTGACGCTAGACTTGTTGGCTGAAATAATGCCGCAAGCAAAAACAGCAAACATAGAAAAGTATGTAACGGCTTTAAATGAAGTACTGCCAACATTTGAAATAAATACTCCGTTGCGTATTGCACACTTTGTGGCCCAAGTTGCCCATGAAAGCGGATACTTAAATTACAATCGCGAAAATTTAAATTACAGCCAAAAAGCGTTGAGGGCGGTATTTGGCAAGTACTTCCCAAATGATGACGTCGCAGGTGAATACGCTCGCCAACCAGAAAAAATAGCTAACCGAGTCTACGCTGATCGCATGGGCAATGGTGACGAGGCATCTGGCGACGGTTGGCGTTATCGCGGTCGTGGTCTCATTCAGTTGACTGGCAAAGACAATTATACCCGTTGTGGGGAAGCGCTTGGCATAGATTTAACGAGCAATCCCGATTTAATCAGTGATGATGCAACAATTGCCATTCAAAGTGCTTGCCACTACTGGCAAAGTTGCAACTTGAATTCACTTGCGGATCAAGATGACCTATTGAAAATCACCATGCGCATCAATGGCGGAACAAATGGCCTTGAAGATCGCACGGCCCTGTTAAATCGAGCAAAACAATTTTTAGAGATCGCATAAGGAACCAATATGGATGCAATTAGTAAAATGTCGCTTGTGGAGTTAAGTAGTCACTTTAATGCGCTAAAAGGTGCAGATGTGTGTTGGCCTCGTATTGAGAAAATGATTTCTGACACGGCAAACAGCTGGCTGCAAAGTGGTAAAGCCCCTAACGACTTATCGGTAATGAATGTTTGGTGGCACACGTGTTTTGAGCTATTGGCTCCACACCAAGTTCAGATCAGTGCGCTTAATTATCAAGATGAGTACATCGAGATTAAAAACCTTGGACCGGCTATTATCGATTTGAGTGGCTGGAAAATTACCGCAGGCGATAAGTATCAAACCTTTGTCTTTGCCAAGGACACATTAATTTATCCACATGAAACGCTGCGAATTGAAACCTACCCGGGTAGTGCGTTGAGCTTTGATAGTAAGCGCCCAATATGGAATAACAAAGGGGATAAAGGTGCACTATATGATAGCGATGGCGCCTTGGTGAGCACTTGGTTATATGGTGACGCTACCCATGAGCATGTTGAAGTAAGTCTTGTAAACTTTGATGGCTTAGAAGCCAAAAAAGAGGGCGATGAATTTGTCGAAGTTGCCAACTTAAGTCACTCGGTGATTGATATATCACTGTGGCAAATCCGAGGTGATAAAGGGCAACAGTTCGAATTTCCAGTTGGTGCTCTTATCAAACCGCAAGATGTCGTGCGCGTTTATACCAATCAAACTCACCCGAGCACTGGTGGGCATAATTTTGAGAGTCAAAGAGCGCTTTGGTCCAATGATGGAGGAAAAGCGACACTGTACGACAATCAAAACGCCTGTATTAGTGAATATCAATGGTGAAAAGAAGGGGGAGTTTCCCCCAATATGATGATGATAAATAAAAAACAATCCAACTCAATAGAGGTATCGGCTGACATTGCACAAGTTATTCAAGAGGGGCAGCAGCTGATATCCTATATGGCCAAAAATGGTCAAGTCAGTCTCGCACCAGAATTGGCAGAGGTGATGATCAATGCCAAATATAAGTTGCAAAAAAAGCAATGGAGCCCACAGGATGAAGCGGATGTTTTACATAGCTACGACCAGCTAGCGAAAGCCGTCTCTCCGGTATCGATGGAAAGCATTCAAGCTATTTCTCGTGTAGATAATGACAAGCCAAGTCAAGCCGAACGCGCAGTTGCATGGTATCGGCGTTATACCTTGGTGGCGCTACTGTGTTTGTTGTTTGCGCAGATTTACTATCTATTTGGCCACGCATTAGCACATGATTTAAACGCATTGTACGAGAGCCGTAATGAGTGGCAGTTGAAGGTGTTAAAAGCCACTCCCGACAGCGCGGAATATGACCAAGTACAGCAAAGCTATGAAGAGGTGGGTCAGCGGCTAGATGCGAATTACAACTTGCTTAAGGTTTGGAATAGAGTGTGGTTGTTCGGGCTCACGTTTAAAAGCGATATCCCGCCTTATAGCAAAGAAAAACTAGATGTAGAGTTGCGTCGTCTAGAGAGAGAGCAAGCCAATGCGACGGATTTGGACAATTTACATCTGGCGGAGACACGGCTTAAGGCCCGGCTTCAATTGTTTGAAAACATGCTCTTTGCCCAGTCAGTATTAGAAGTGCTGCAAGGTTATATTTTGCCGCTGTTATATGGGTTACTCGGTGCATTTATTTTTGTTTTAAGAGATCTCTTAAAAGAGATTAAGGCCATTACATTTACCTCAGACAGTGAAATTCGTTATCGATTGCGGTTAACGTTAGGTGCACTTGGCGGCATGATTATTGGTTGGTTTTTAAACCCTCAAGAATTATCTGGGTTAGCGTCGTTGTCACCGATGGCTATGGCATTTTTAATGGGCTACAACGTCGATGTACTATTTGCGATTATGGATCAGGTCATTGACAAACTGCGTAATGCTTTGGCTAATAATGCAACGAGCCAAGCACCAGTAGATCGCAAGAAAATAGACTAATTAATATCTAAAGTACGCGATTTGACGGTAAAGTCAGTAAAAAAATCCAATTATCTTTGTGTTTGATTGAGTAACTTAGGTATATCAATTTTACAGGAGATAAATATGGAAGCGGAGCAGGAAATCGTTGATAACCCGCTTAAGGCAGAGCACGAATTTTCAGCCATTTTAGCCCAGTGCAAAGCCATGGCGGAGTTTTCATTTCATAAAGGGATCAAGGTACCCGAGTCGATTATGGTAAAGCTCGATGCAATGTCAGGCCATAGCGGCGGCCAACTAGAAATAAAGGCGTTGACGCACGTACATAACCGATTGACAGAACTGGTTGCCCCAGCCAAGCCTGAGACAATTTGGCTGATGTCTGAGGAGACTAAAAAAGGGAGCTTATTGCTATTTCTTGGTCGTGTACCGTTAATTAGGAAGATGATGGTCGTGGCCATTATGTCACTGGTTGCGCTCATCGCGTTAAGCTTGTCGAGTTACATCAACAACGAAAATATGGTCGCGAGTATGTTCGACATGGAAGGTACGCGATTATTGTATGTGCAGGCTATTTTGTTGGCATCTGCGGCCATAGGCGCTTCATTCGCCGCGTTGTTTAAAGCCAATAGTTATGTGACCGCAGGGGTCTATGACCCGAAATATGAAAGCTCTTACTGGGTACGCTTTGTGGTGGGTTTAATCGCTGGGATTATTTTAACTCAATTGATCCCGGTTAACTTAGATGCTGTAGCCAGTGCCGCAAGTAGTGAAACTGGCGGAGCACCTGTCAGTCATGCTGCACTTAGAATCACAATGGCGCTCGTTGGCGGTTTTTCGGCGAATTTAGTGTATAAGATCCTCGATCGTATCGTCGAAACTGTTCAGTCGTTTATTTCGCCAAATATGCCTGAAGACCCTCAAGTATTAAAACAGAATCTGGAGAATCAGTTTCGAAAGCAAGAATTGGATCAGATTACCATTTGGAGCCAAGGGATCGTCGCCATCCAGAGTAAGTTGGCTCTAGAGCCAACTATGCCTGTCTCCAAAATTCAGCAAATGCTTGCTGATTATTTGAAAGAAGTCATGAGTGCACATGAGGAGAAGTGACATGGTAAAAGCATGGTTAAAAGTTGGGGTAATCCTTGCCGCATTGCTGATTTTAAGCACCCAGTTGGGCTGTTCACTGCATTTAGTGTCAGAATATGACCGCGCGTCGCAAAATCAGATGTTGAGCCTGATGAAGAAGATAGACGGTTTCTACCTGCATATGTCCAATGTCGCGCCTGCTAAGCGTAAGTTTTCACATTACACCAGCGGCTATACCAATATTGAAGTTGAAATAAACGCCCTATTACAAAGGCAAAAAGTGCGAGAGCTCAATGAGCTGACCGTGAAGCAAGTAGAAATTTTACTGGAGTTATGGCAGCAAGGTAAGTTGGCACACAAAACCAAAGACAGCATGTCGGATTTCATTATTAAACGTCGTCGCTCTGAATATCAGCGGGTGATGTTAGCAATGATCCGAGGTGAAGAAAGCAAAGCATAATAGGAGATGATTGATGGAATTTGATATTGCAAAAACACTACAAGATGTAAGCGGCCAAGTGATTGGCGAGCTGGGAGATGCCGGGAACGCATTTGCCGGGGAATTGGGTAAAGCATTTGCTGAGAAACAACAAAGCTTGGCGGAGTTAAGCTCCGCCTACTTGAATGGAGAAATAGATGAAGCTGAACTTAAGCAGGAGTTGGCACGCGAGCAAAAAGTCATTGAAGCGCAATTAATTACGCTCGAAATTGCGGCAAAGGCTGCGATACAAAAGGCTGTAAATGGTGTGATGGATGGTCTTGTCAGTACTTTAAAAGGGGCGTTGTAAGCGCGAACTTGTTGTCAAAAAGGTGCAAGGATGCACCTTCTTTTTTCTCCCCTAAACTATCATTTAATTAGCCGATTAGTACAGTTGAAAGGCGTTTATGCTCATACTATTTAATCGTGGAGAATAGTCATGAGCAAAGCGAAAAGACGGATTCGTTGGCGGCGCGTGCGGATATTAAAACCCTATAATTATTATTTTCATGTCAGTACAAAACCTCAAACTAACCAGCTGGTCTCGCAGCCGCTAAAAGCGACGCGTCTGGACGACATGTCTGATGAGTCGTTATCGCCCTCCGTTAATACATCATCAGTGAAAAGCGACACATTAGCAGCCAAGGACAGTAAGCCACATACTATCGGTGTTGATAATGAAAGCCAGTCCACAACGCCTCCTAAAGACGCTTCTACAGAAGTCCTATATGTTGCAGAGGCAGACTCTCCAATCGCAGAATTTGAGCCTGGGCAAAACCCTTATATTTTTTATCTTCAGCAAGTGCCCATCATGTTAACCGGGTTACCGCAAGAAGTGGCTATTTCAGCGCCCACAGATACGCAAGTGGCATCTGAACCAGAGCCCCGCACAGAAATGGTCATTGACAGAGCTATTTCCGTTGCAACGCCGCAACTTGAGGTTATGACTGTTGAAGCTGATGACGACCCGTTACCTCAAAACACGGATCATGGTGTGCACGATGGCGATGGGGAGTTGTTATTTTGGCAAAATCCCCGTGTTGCTTACCCCAAACCATCTACATATCGTCAAGGGGTGAAATCTCCGCATGTGGCGAATTTACCCGCGAGATTTGGCGGGCATACTGAGGAATCTGTTGATCATCGAGGATTTAGGGTCGCGCTAGACAAACAGTTGCAAAAGCAATCCGTTAAGCTAAACGCTTGGGCAACCTTATGGCACTTACCTAAAACCTTGGCGAGATGGGCTTGCCAACAGCCGTTTGAACACCTAGTGCGATTACTTAAGGGCCAATATGGTGTCAGTGTCAGTACAATATCGACCGAGCAGTTTCTGTTAGGGTGTATTTGTCATGGAGGTGAAAGCCTAATTAACGAGGCACGGCTCGCCGAATGTGTGTTACCGGCCATGGAGGTTGTTAATCAGTTTCAATTTGAAGGGAAGGCAGAGACATTTATAGAGACTTTATCGGCACAGTATTCAAGGTCTTATTGGGTGCTGATCAGGCAAATGACAACCCCTATATTCTGCGTGCGACTATCAAGCTTGATGATGTCTGCACCTTGGTCCGGCGCTTCGCCTGTTGTCAGCACAATTGATTGGCAGAAGCCTGTCGAAGTGACGTTATTCAAGATACCGAGTGAGGCTGGCGCTCACTTATCCGCACAGTATGTGCGAATGAAAAGTCGGTGGCAACCCTATTTAGCTATGCCGCTACTGGAGTTCATGTTTTTACAGCAGTCTTTACCTGATTCCCCCAATTATTCTGACGATATTCTCCATAGGATAGATGCATCAACATAACCACAACTACGGAGCAGAATGGTATGACGAACCTCGTATTTCGTTCAGGCATTGCAAGTGATGGGCGTAAAGTCGCGCTAATTTCGGATCAATTGGATGTCGAAGAAAAGTTCGATAATGGCTATAAAATTGCGTACAAAGACAAAGATGGTAAGGATACGCCCGAGTTATTGGCAAAATGGAAAGAAGCATTTACTGTGCACTCAAGAGAATTTGCCATGTTACCGTGCGGCGACTCAGTCCCTGCGGCTGTGCAACAGGGCTTTAATACAATGGTATCCAGTTTATTGAAAGGTATCGATATTCTCTTTTGTGATTACAACTTAGGCATTGAGGGGGATTTGCCAATGTGTAATGACATTATGGACATCCACCGTTCAACTGACTTTGTACTTTTCTCTTGTGATTCTTTGGTAGGAGGAGATCCTAAAGTGCAGCCTCATACTGTGGCCTACAGTGCACCGCGTTATGAGCAAGGCCAACAGATTGCTCAGCAGCACAGAATTTACTGTAAAACAGAAGCTTCTGCATTTTGTCAGGCAATTAATGCGATAGTGACGCAGCGCGCAAAGGACAACATGAATGGCGGCCATATCCGTGATGATATAGACAGCTATATTGGTGAGCCGCCTATCGATAGGGAAGCTGCAGATCAAATACTGAATCGATTTGTAGAAACGTTACACAATGAAGGTAACCAAACACCGGCACTGACACATCAAGTAAATCAGTAATGTATCAGTATTCAATGCCTTTTTCGGTCTTGCTACAGCTAGATCGAAAGGGGTAGGTTTCAGGTAAAAGGAGTACCTTCATGGATCCGCTTTTCCACTACTATGGCACGTATTTGGCAGCGCTAAGCGTGGGGATGCAAGCGCAGCCTGCACAAACGCTTGCTTATTACACGCATTGCGCTACGCGCCAGACGACAGGCAATATGCCCCATGCTTTATACTATAAAGATTATCGCTTTTTGCCCATTGTAACTGCTGATACAAAGAGCGAACTTGGTGAGCACTGCTGCAACTTAGCGTTTCAATTATTACCTGCTTTCGATGATATGCATGAGTGGGATGCAAAAGTTGAGTGCAAGCCAAGCATAAAAACGCCTGTAGCATATGAATTGGGGTCTACGACTCAATTGATGAAGTACCATAAGCCCACGGTTGTATGCCAAGGCAGCCATGTTACAAGGTGCTACTACAATCCGCTCACAGATATTGACTGGCAACATGGGGGAGCGTTCAAACGTCATTTTAGTGAGCGTTTACACAATAAAGCATCTAGCTACGCGTCGGAAAATCCTGAGATAGACCGTCAAGCAGGTGTAATGGCGGGGCCATCGTCGGTGCTCGATGAGGCTGAGCTGCAGAGATTAGAGCAAGGTCAGGTAAGCCATACGCAATCAGATAACCCAGTTAAGCTCAATTGTATCGCTGATAGCGCGTTTGCTAGAAAAATGCTCAATGATGTGATTTATAAACGTCATTATGATGCCCACATAAAACGCTTGTCTTTGCCTTTATTTGGCTGCCGATTGTATGTTTATCAAAACACATGGTTTGGAGAAACATCTCCAATTGAGGCACAAGTTAATGCTTTTCGTGCAACCTGTTATGCGTTGCAGAGTTGGTTAAACAAGGTACCGCTAAAGCATACCGGTAACTGGCTTGAGGGTAACTTGCCAGTCGAGGTAGCAAAGGCTATCAGGCAAGTTGAGAGCTTGTTGTACAGCTATCAAGACGCTGGACATCGCCATTGCTATGAGGACGACTGGGCGCGATTAGTTGCACAGTATTTACAGAAAGACCATACCATGTGTTTGTATGGGGTTGCACTGCGCCAGGATCACCTCTACGAACAGGCATTAATCGCGGGTAAAGTGAATCACCTTAAGTTAATTGAGGATTTGACCGGATTTAAACGCTCTGCGTGGTTTCTATTCAATAAAGCCGCTGAATATCACTGTGATTGGCTCGCAAGGCAGTTTTGCCACCATGAACTGAGCGCTTTTAATACTCGCCAAACGCTTGGTAATTTGGATATGTGGCGCTAGCGGTCAGTCAACCTAACGCTGTCGAGATGATGGCTTGGAGAAAATAATGCGATTAATAGATTTAATCATGATTGTCTGGCTAATTCTGCTAACGCTATACGCACTTAGCCCTAGTTTTCGGGCGTTAGTCGATCTGTGGCTGTAATGATGATGTCGCCACTGCAACAATTTACCATAAGCGGCAAAGGACGCCATGCAAAGCCGCAGATTTTACCTGCATTGTGGCCACTGTCTCTTGATGTACTAAAAGTGCAGGATGCGACTATGTTGTACAAGCGGATGTCGGAACAGACATGTCGCAGTTTAGGAATTGAACTCTTTAAAGATGTGTCACAAGCCGAGCGCTTTATTATGGCTGCTGGTGATCAGCAACAGCGCTTTGCTATTCGACATAAAACTTATGAATTAGTTGGCTGTGTGTCGTTTAGTCGCCTCACGCGCATTCATGTCTGTGACATGGCGCAACTGAGCTATTGGCTTGCTGAACCATTTCGCGGCTTAGGAGTGATGAGTTGGGCTCTGAGCTCAATATTAGCGTATCTAAAACGCACTGGGGTTAAGCATGTGCTTGCACATGTTTATACCTTTAACCAAGCTTCACGACGCTTACTTGAGTGCATGGGGTTTAAACCTTGCTGTGAAAAAGCTGACAACATTGTGCGTTATCAGCGCAAATTGGCCTAGTCACGTCACCTATTTATCAGCAATAGCGAATAGGTAATTTCAGCAAGGGGTTATAAGCTGCGGCCACACCAGACAATACGGCCTGCAACGCCATGCTGCTGTGCATTGTCTGCGGTGATTTGCCAGCTTGGATAATCGCTATTGTCACTGATGACTGCGATATGATCAGACTTCTGTTGCAAACGTTTGGCCATTAGACCATCTTGGGTTTGGATGATATAAACGCCCGCTTTAGCGGGTTGCTGTTGGCTCATATCGACCAGCACCATATCACCATGTTGTAACGTTGGCAGCATGCTGTCACCGCGCACAGAAACAAACGCCAAACGTTCACTGTGAACACCTAGTTGAGACTGCAGCCAACGTTTATTGAGCGCAAATTGCTCGGTAATTTCTTCGCCACCATTGATAGCACCAAAACCTGCACTGGCCTCAATATCTAACTTAGGCACTACTAATAGATCATCTTGACTGTGTTGGCGATGTGATTCAGCTGCTTGTACACCTGTGAGCAGCCAGTTTAAATCAATTGCAAACAGGCTATATAAGTGCTCCAGGTACGCCATGGAAGGCCGGCCAAAGCCCTGACAAATACGATAGATATGAGAGGGGGATTTACCCGTTAATTCGGCGAATTGGCGTTTGTTACCTCCAGCAAATTGCTCAACTAGGGTAATAAAGCGACGGGAAAATGCGGTACTCATAAACTTTGTTCTCAGCTTTAAATGGCAAAGACGCAAGATTACGCATACCGGCGTCTGGTGTACAGCAAAAGTCGTACAAGTGGCGAGAAATTGGCCTGATATTGAGGTGGACGTCAAAAATAGTTTTAAATCGTAAAACCATTTCTAATTGGCTTTCGTACTGAGTTAAGTACAATTGCGCCAATTCAAAAATAAAACGATGTTGGTTATGCAATTTGACTTTTCACCTGTGCATCAGGTTTTTTCTCAGTTGAGTGCCCTTCCATGTGAGATTGAGCGCCTTTTTCACGGTCGTGGTCGCTGCTACCCTTCGCTGGAGCATTTAACAATTGATTGGCTATCAGGCCAGATTATGTGCACCGTATTCAAAGAGCAAGATGAAGGTTGGCTAGATGCTTTGCGCGCGTGTTTGCAAGAGTTTATGCAAACCCAAATTGGCAAACAGACCGTCCAATGCGTGTTTATTCAGCATAGGTATCGTGCAGATCATCAGGTGGAGGTGCTATATGGCACGCTCGAAACTCACCCAGTGGTCAACGAAAATGGTCTGCAATTTGAGCTGTCTTTAGGCTCCAAGCAAAACACAGGGCTGTTTTTAGATATGCGTAATGGTCGTACTTGGGTCAAAGCACACAGCGAAAATAAGAAAGTGCTCAACCTTTTTGCATATACTTGCGGGTTTTCTGTTGCAGCTATGGCGGGTGGTGCAAAGCAAGTCGTCAACCTAGATATGGCAAAAGCGGCGCTGAAGCAAGGTCGTCGCAACCACCAGCTCAATCAACATAGTTTAGAGACGATTTCGTTTTTGGGACATGACTTATTTAAATCGTGGGGTAAACTTCGGAAAATGGGTCCTTATGATTTGGTGATCATTGACCCACCTACATTTCAAAAGGGCAGTTTTGCACTGACAAAAGATTACCAGCGTATTTTACGCCGTTTACCCGAATTATTAAGCCAAGACGCTAAAGTACTCGCGTGTGTAAATGATCCTGCCTTACAAAGCCAGTTTTTGATTGACGAAATGCACCGTGAGGCACCCTCAGTGGCGTTTATTGAGCGATTGGAAAATCCGTCCGAGTTTAGAGATAGTGACCCGCAGGGTGGGTTGAAATGTTTAGTGTTTGAAAATCAAGCCAGATAACAAACCTCGCATTTGTATATACACTAGTGAGAAATGATTTAACGGCTACACTTAAATAACGGTTCAATCTAAATGTAGGCACCAGTGCGCATACTTTATTTGGCTTGTCTGATTCTACTTGTGAGTTGTGGGCGAGCACTTGCTTTGCAGTCAGTGCAAAAGCCAGCTATACCGCCATGTAGTTTACATGCCAAAGTGGGCGTAGTCGCTGGTTGGCCTCCCTTAACCAGTGTAAACGAAGCTGGTGTCGCAGAAGGGCTCGATATTGATATAGCTAGAATGGTATTTGAGCGCGCCAATATGTGTATTGAGTTTATTCGGCTACCCTCAGCTGCACGCAGTTTTGCGCAGCTTACGAAAGGCGTGGTCGATGTGGTGCTGATGGTCAGTTATACCTTCAAGCGCAAACAATGGGGCCACTTTTCAATTCCATATCGAAAAGAGCGCATGCGGCTATTCGCTCTGAAACAGCAATCTCAGCCAGTACTGTCTTTGATGTCTTTGCTAAGCACTGGGGCGACGGTGGGTCTGAGCATTGGATCTTATTATGGCGAAGAGGTAAAGGCACTTGCTCGTAATGAGCGTTTCACAGGCCAGTTTATTGGTATTTCAACCATTCAAAGACGCATTGAATTGCTTAATAAGCAGCGTGTTGATTTTATTGTCGAAGATGAGATTATCGGCAACTATCTAAGTCGCCAGTGGAGTGACAAGCCCATTTATCGATGGTCCTACCCGATTCACGATAACGAAGTCCACTTTTTATTGAGAAAAGAAAAGTTTAATGAGTTGCAACGCCAGCGTATTAACACTGAAATAGAGGCATTACAGCCGCGCATTCAGGCGATGGTAGAGCGTTATCGACAGCGCACAACAGCACACTAAGGAGTGGTCCACCCCCTGTGCTGCTAACACACATATCGCAGGGCAATGTATCTTATGAGGGGACACCGAGTCGCTCATAAGATACCCCGAGTCTCTGACACTTATTTGCATTTAAAATTGTATAAGAACCTACGTTAGGCGCGTGTGACGTCGTGTATTTACATTGCAGTAAAGCTGTCTTCGTTCGCTTAGCAAGTCAATGTATTTCAAGGAGCGTTTAGATATGCGAAACCGATTTTTACAACTCTTTTATGATTTTGCTTTGGAGTCACTGCACAATCATAAGCGTGTGCGCAATGCCAAAGTGAATGCTCGGATACGGCAGTTGGAGGGCTCCCCATGCAACCAAACGATTGACTGGTTACATGTCATTCTTATTCTACCATGTGTGCTGTTATTTATTCCTCTGTCGTCGGAATTTATCATTACGGCATTCAATTTGTTAGAACATTTACCAGTTTGGTATCGCTGGTTAATTGGACTGATGGTGCTTGCGAATTTTGGTTTAAAGCTGTCAGAAAAGTACCGGATCTGAGTCATACTTAGCACTGAGGGGTCGTTATGTCAGAGCAAGATAAGTCTTCCGCAGACATTTCAGAACATAGTGATACGCAGGAAAGTCAATCATCACATTCACCTAGTGAGTCTTTGATTGAGCGCTACCCGTCTTACAATTCAGAGCACACGCCACCGCCAGTTAACTATGACATTGAGCGCCAACCGCAAGATATTGTGATGGTACTTGTGGGTAAGTGGGCAATGCCTACGACGGTTATTTTAGTGCTGATCACCTGTTTATCTGGTTACTACTTAAATGTTGAAGTGTTTACACCCGTTGTAGGCATGATAGCCCCTGTAGTAATGGCGCTAATAATGGTGATAAAAGAGGCTTCATTGGGACAGGAACAAGATGAATCTTACTTAGATCGGGAGCGTGAGCGCTCAGAAAGAAGGCGCCAACTTGAAATTGAAAAGGAGCTTAAATTGGCTCAGTTGGCCTATGAAGAGCGACGTTTTCAACAAGAAATGGCAGAGAAAATACGTCAATTTGATAAAGGTGCAGAGGCCACTCAAGACTTTGTAGCACTGGCCAAAGACATGAATAGCCAGTTGGCTGAGCTGATGAAGAAAGAAACCGAATTAGTGGTAGGTGACACTCGAATCAAGCTGGCCGATGGCAACACACAAGTGGCGCAGCATGATGATAATGCAGCCGTTAAATAGGCGGGTACACGCCCGCAAAGCCTAACTTTATAATCTTTCATGTTAAATGACAGATATTTGGTTGAGTGATTTTTATACAGTTTGTTAGTCTGGTCTAAGGCAGGTTTACAATTGGATAACTGCCAGCCAAGGCCTGCCTTTAATTGCTGGCTAACAACATGGAATAAAGGTATGAAAAAAACATATTTAGCAGTACTCGCTGCGCTGAGCACGGCTAGTGCTTCGGTGATGGCGGTGGACTGCGCTCAACTCGCTGATTGGCAATCAAATCAGGTTTACACCGGTGGCATGGAAGTTAAGCATGACGCGTTTAAGTATGCAGCCAAATGGTGGACGCAAAATCAAGACCCTGCGCAGTACTCTAGTCCCGGTAATGTGTGGCGCAATGAAGGGCGGTGTGATCCGGTTGGGACGCCTTTGCCAGTTATTGGCTTAAATACACCGTTGGCGCAAAGTCGCCATATTCTCTCATCACCAGTAGTATTTAGTGCCACAGCGTCGCACCCGAGTAATATCCCAATTCAGTATGTTGAATTTAAAGTTGATGGGGCTGTGATTGCGACGGATACCGTCGCACCATATGAAACGACATGGACAGCGACGGGGTTGGGTGAGCATATCGTCGAAGCTGAAGTGGTAGACGATATTGGTGGACGCGCTAGCACGGGCACGCGAAGTATTTCAGTTGTCGTTGATGACATTATTGTGCCGCCAAGCGGATTTAAAATTGTCGGTTATTTTCCTAGCTGGCAAGGCCAAGTAGCAGATATCCAGTTTGATAAGCTGACCCATATCAATTACTCATTTTTATTACCCAATGCAGATGGTTCACTACAGCCACTTGAGAACTTAGCCAAAATGCAGCAGCTAGTGAGTGCTGCTCAGGCTGCTGGGGTAAAAGTGGGTATTGCCGTAGGGGGCTGGAACGGCGGTGATGATAGCGCCTTTGAAATGTTTGCGAGTTCAGCCCAAGGGCGGGCGACATTTATACGCAACCTGATGGCATTTGTTGAACAATATCAACTAGATGGTGTAGATATGGATTGGGAGTATCCTGATCCAGGGAGTTCTGCGAATAACTATGCTTTATTGATGAATGAGCTCAGTGTCGAGCTAAAAGCAAAAGGTAAATTCTTAACTGCGGCCGTAGTTGCACTTGGCTACACGGGGGGCGGGGTTTTAGAGTCTGTTTTCAATGACGTCGACTTCTTAAATCTTATGGCATATGACGCTAATAACGGCGATCACGCAAACTATCAATATGCTTTAGATTCAATAGCATATTGGCAAGGCAGAGGCTTAAGCAAAGAAAAAACAGTGCTGGGGGTGCCATTTTACTCGCGCCCGACTTGGCAAGCATACCGCACCTTGATCGCACAAGATGCAGCAAATGCGTGCCGCGATACGGATGGTACATCTTATTACAATGGGATCCCGACCATTCGTGCTAAAACGCAATTGGCACTGGATACCGCAGGCGGCATAATGAATTGGGAATTGTCTCATGATACATCGGGACCTGCATCTCTATTAACTGCAAAATGGGAAGTGGCACAAGGCCTGACACCGAGCTATCAATGTGATGGGAGTGGTGGTCCAAATGAGCCGACGCAATGTGTCGATATTCAAGTCGATCCGAGTCAATATGTGGCACACCCTGCGTGGCCTAATGGTGATCATGCATCAGGCGGTCAGCGCATTCGTTATCAACAGGCTGTGTATGAAGCAAACTGGTGGACACGCTCTGTGCCGGGTAGCGATCAAAGTTGGCAGCTGATTTGTAAATTTTAAGAGCAACGTAAAATGGCCGCTGAAGTAAGCGGCCATTTTGATCAGATTAGAAAACTATTTTGTACAAGTTGGATCTGCACCAACTACTTTCCAAGGGCCATAAAGTCCTGACTCACTTGGCACGTCACCACGTGTCCAATACTTCGCTTCATACTCTGTTCCACGGTATGTCACGCGATCTGGGCGTGTGTATACAGTATCTTTGTTCCATGTACCTGTACAAACATTGGAGCCATCGGTAGCGGTAGCAAATACGCGTGCCACATAAGTGGTGTTACTGCCATCGACCTTGAAGGTCATACTTACCTGAGCAATACCTGTGGTTGCGGCACTAAATTCAACGCTTACTTTACAGCTCTTGTTTTGTGTCAACGTACTTGCAGAGCATGTATCAGCAGTTGTGACGAGCCCTTCTGCAACACCTACGGTGGCTAAATTAAGTTGGTTAAACGTAAATGTAGGGCTGCCAGTATTGGTGACCGTAAAGGTGTGCTTCACTCTATCACCGATTACGAAGTCTGCTAAAGTTTGCTGCTCTTGATAACCAACACTTACAGGTACAGAACCGTCTTTTACCGACGCAATCCACTGGCCTAGCGCCGCGACATCAGCGTATACACCATATTTGTCAGGCCTTGCACAGCCAATCCCCCAGCTTACTACCCCAAGCTGCACGGTCTGCCCGCCAGATTGGATCACGATAGGGCCGCCACTGTCACCACTACAAGAGTCTTTCTGGCCCTGTGGGTAACCTGCACAAAACTCGCTAGCCCCGACATTGCTATAATGACCTCCCGACTGACGACATACAGCATCAGAAACTAGAGGTACATCTACTTCATACAGGTTGGTTGGACGCACGCCACCTTCTTGTAATCTACCTAACCCTGCAACTGACAACATGTCACCTTCACGGGCGTAATAATCGATTGAAGACTGGGCTAGAGTGACGCTTGAGCCAACGTTAGGTAGCCGAGACAGTTTTAAAACTGCAACGTCATTATGTAATGTTTGGTTGTTATATTGTGGATGAGAATGGACCTGTTCAACGCTAATTCGGTCACCGTCGTTACCCGCTAGGATAAACCCGGCGACTTTAACGTTTAAAGATTGTGCCGTTTTGTTACGGACACAGTGTGCCGCTGTTAAGACATAACCATCACCAATGTAACTACCGCCACAAAAAGCCGTGGTGCCATTCGCACTCAAAATTTGTGTGTAAAATGGCCAGTCGGCAGTATTCGCTGGGTTACCACCGACAATTGCAGTGTCTAAGTCTCCAATTGCCATCACGGATGCACTGGCCGCAATACTTGTGGCCAGCAGTGTGTGTCGCATGACGCCTTTTAGAGAGTGTGTAGTTCCTTTCATGTTGTACCTTTTATGTTCACTTGTTAGAAAACCTAAAGATACAATCAAATGTTGCTAAATGTGTAAAAAATGTAATTGAAATGATTTCAATCGTTCCAGTGTTATTTTTTTAACCAATTGATAATATTGGCCTTGATAGGCCGCTTAGGGTAGCACCCTAAGTTCCTTGTAAAATCTTGTTTACTTTTTGTGCTTTTAAATTGTGGCTACAAATAGTCGGGCATATTTGAAGTCGGTAGCAATATGATGGCGTCATACACATTTGCTAACACCACCTTCTTCTCTCTCGTGCCCCATTCTTTGGCGATTGTTTCAGTGAAAAGCCAGTCATCAGCTGTGCCAGCTTGATCTTGCTTATTCAGAGGTAAAAACGCGATCGAATCGGTGGCCTCATCAGCCAATGACTCAAGTGAATTAGGTGCATGTGGGGTAACGCCTATACGTTGTCTGGAGTTCGATGCATGCTCACCTGACAGCATGTAGAGTGCGACCGTGTAGAGATCTTCGCCGTAATGATCAGCAAGGTGCGCGCCCATATGTTTTTGTGGTGTTGTATCGCTGGGGTAATGTTCTGCAATGTGGAAGTTATGTGCCCAAATAATGATTTTGTCGCTGCTTAATACAGAGTCTGCCAAATCAATAAAGTTGTCAGCCATACCGCGATCTCTTGCACGAATACCGGCACTTATTCCACTCTCGTAACTGGCTTCTATCATATCCATCATGCGGCGCATTGAACGGGCAACGAGCAGGGTCATTGGTTCAGGGGTGACCTGATTTGCAAAGTGATCCACGAGTTTATCAAGCGCCGCTTTTATATCAGGTAATTGCTGGCCAATGTAGTCGCAGCCCGACTGGCTATAGTCCCTAAAGCAGTTTCTATCTCGTTCGCTGAGCGTTGCTATGGTGGTTAACAGTGCCTCTAAGTCAAGTTCGAATTGGAGTGGCTGTCTGATAAGGGCTTCAGAAAAAAAAGCTTGGTAGTGATGTGTGCCATCAAAACTACCTGAGCGTTGGACATCAAAACCTGCTAACTTTAGGGGGCGCTCAGTATTCTGTGATGCAACAATATAGTCAAATAAATCAAGCACAGATTCAGTCATCCAGATGCCAAAAATACACGCGCCCATAAGTTCTCTACCAGAGATATCTGGCCTGCTATTGAGGGCGTTGGTGCAAGCAAATGTAGAGCTTTCAAACGCAATGGTATTAAAGCCGTGATACTGATGTAAATATTGAGTCAGGCGATTCTTTATTTGATTCATCTGTTTTGAGCCATGACTGCTTTCCCCTAATTGAATTAATCTCGGCCCACTGAAATAAGTATCGAGTGATCCGAGGTCGTTAAAATCCTCGGTATCGGTCAAGCTTGCGATAGACACATGATTGTCTCTAATAAAAGAGACATAGTTCGCGTTGTTTCCTGTATCTGGTTGGGCAGGGTCGGGCATTTGGGATGTCGAAGGACTTGAGCTGCCAGAGCCACACCCTGTAATGAAAGTCGCGAAACAAAAAGTGATGACTTTAGCAAGTGTCAATGTATGCCTGGACTGGTCGTGGTACATAGGGGCGTTCCTTCTTTGTATTTATTAAAGAAACAAACTAGCCTGTTTTTTAAACACTTGCCAGCAAGGTATTGCAGGTCAAATAAGCTAGTTTTTTACATACTGTTTTTAAAGTCATTCCTGAGTAATGCAAAAATAAAAATAATATTGGGTGGGTGTGACACTGTGGTTAGGAAATATTTTTAATAGAGAAATGCGTGTTTAAGCGGTTTTTTTATCATCTTCAAAGGGTTTGATTGTTTTGTATATGGCAATTATGTGAGGGTTTTTGAGATAGGGTTATGGGCATTTATAACCTTGTTATTGAACAGATTTAATTAGTTATTTCATATTTAGAAGGTTGTTTATCTAAGCGCGCGAAGTAAAACATCTATACCGTTCCCGCAATCAACACTAAACTCACAACAAAAGATGTCCTTTTTAGATAAGTCTAAGTCCTTAAGGACATGCTGGCACTAGGATATGCTCTAACTTAAAGGAGGTACTTTATGTCACATAAGGTGGGTTTTTATATCTATGATGAATTTCAAACAGTTGATCTTGCTGGGCCATTAGATGCGTTTGCAGTTGCCAACGATTTGTTGGCGCCAAAGGTGGGCTATGAGTTGGTGACGCTGACAAACGAGACGTTACCAGTACGTTCAGAAAGTGGGCTGCAAACCTTGGCTGATGATAACGTAGCCAACTGTAGGGGGTTGCACACGCTGGTTATTGTGGGTGGACGAGGGTGTCAATCTGTTATCAATAATGCACAACATTTGGCGCAATTGCGGCAGTTAGCTGGAAGTTGTCAACGTATTGTCAGTATTTGCACTGGGGCGTTTATCGTTGCGGCTATGTGGCCTGAGCGCACACTTAAGCTATCAACTCACTGGGATTTTGCTGACAAACTGGCAGCCCAATTCCCAAACGTTATTGTTGAATCTCAGAAGTTGTTTGTCCAAAGTGAGGAAGTATTTTCTTCAGGAGGGCTTACCGCAGGGATAGACCTTGCGCTTAGCTTGGTTGCTCAGGACCATAGCATGGCCTTGGCCCAGAAAGTAGCACAATACATGGTGATGTATGTCAGGCGAAGTGGCGATCAACGGCAGTATTCCAGTTTACTCTCAGCACAGCAAACATTGTCGCACCGTTTTCAAGATTCCATCGAGTTTATCCAAAGTAATATTGATAAGCCGCTATCACTGGAGCTTTTGGCTGAGCAGGCGGCTTTGAGTCCCAGGCATTTCAGGCGCGTGTTCAAAGATAAAGTCGGTCTTGCTCCGATGCGTTTTGTATTGTTGTTGAGGCTAGAGAAAGCCAAAAACTTACTGTGTAATTCAGAGTTATCGGTAGCTCAGATAAGCGTTTTGACCGGATTTGGAACCCCTCCCTTATTGACCCGAAAGTTCAGCCAAGAGTATGGGGTAACTCCCACGCAATTTCGCGAAAACTTTACTTTGGAAATATGATAATGAAAAAAATATTAGCGATATGGTTGCTGTGTTTAAGTTGTTTACAGGCTAAGGCGCATTCAAATGATGAAAATGCTTTTCACGTTGGGGTGATGTTATTTGAAGGAGCACAAGCCATTGATTTTGTGGGGCCGATAGAAGTTTTTGGACAAGCTGGGTTCCGTATTACCACGGTGAGTAAAGATGGCCGCGAAATTAATACGGCAATGGGGTTGAAGGTCGTGCCAGATCGCGCTTTTTCTAAAGATTTGCAGTTAGATGCACTGTTGATCCCCGGCGGGAACGTTAATGGGCATTTACTAAAAGATGTGGCGATTAAAAACTGGATTTTGGAACAAAGTGAAGCAGCCCAGTATGTGATGTCTGTTTGCAATGGTGCATTTATTCTCGCGAACACGGGTTTACTCGATGGGTTAAATGCCACAACAATAGAAAAAGCCTTTGCCAGCTTTGAGCGTCAGTATCCACAGGTGAACTTGATACGAGATAGAAAGCTGACCGATAATGGCAAGGTACTCACTACGGCTGGTCTCTCCTCGGGAATTGATGGGGCGCTATCGCTGGTTGCAAAGGTGAAGGGTGAGCGAGTAGCCCACTCAGTGGCTGCAAAAATAGAGTATCAGTGGATGCCTGGTGGTGGCTATATTCGCGGTAAAATGGCAGATCAAGTATTACCAGACTTTGGTGATTTGCCCAGCGGGATATCATTGCTTTCTCGCACATTTCATTACGGTGATGAAAGGGTGTGGTATCAGGGCTATAGGTTTGATATCGGGGTGCTTGAAATCGTTGATTTGTCAGCATGGCTGGCGCAGCAGATGGCGGCCGCTGGCTGGAAGCTGGCTGGAGACAGGGGGGCACTGACTTGGTCTTTTGAACACGGAGATGCCCATTGGCTATTGCATGCCAGCATGAAACCAACCAGTGATGCTGAAGTCGTCGCACATCTAACTCTGACGCGACAACTATAGCGCCACAGTCCGTAAATTAAGTAGGAAAGCCACAGTTGCTTGCACAGCTATCAAGGTTGCATCAACAACGTGGCTTTATCATCAGCGAAGACTACCTATAACACCACCTTTGATACACAAAACGTTTAAATCTGACTGTGTTTCCCTTGATATTACATCGATTTGGCTCAGTTCTTGAGCTTTCAAATTGGTAACTTTTCTTTATCACAAAACAAAATAGTGAGAAGTAAAGTGCATTGGAAAACAGCTAAAGTCAGCATGTGGTTGATGGCGATCGGAATAAACCTTTACGCGGTACATGCTGCTGCGAGTAGTAGCCCATTAAACTATGAGTCTAGCGGTTCAGTATTGTTAAGCGACCAATTTGCGCCGAGTGCGCATAGTGTCTCGTTAGAAGGAAGTCCCTTGGATGTGGAGCGAGAACGGCTTTATTCCATTGACTTTGAAAGTACCATAACACGTGACGCGCATACTTGGTTTATGTGGCTTGAGTACAGTCGAAACCCGAGTGAGGGGGGCGTTTCATCTTGGTTTGGCAATACCAATGAAGATGCCGCAACAACAGAAGATGGCCGCGGAACCAGTCGCACTCAATTATCGTCTTTATACTGGCAATACACACTACCCAACAGTGAGCAACAGGTTCTGCTGGGCCTTGCTGAAGTGAGCATGCTTGTCGACACCAATGATGTGGCCAACGATGAAGTTGGGCAATTTATGACGGCTGGATTTGTAAATAATCCCAGCATCGACTTTCCTGATTATGCGCCTGCACTGCGTTACCAAGGGGTGATTTCAGACGAAACGTGGCGGTGGCGTTTGTTATTGTCGAGCGCCAAAGGGCTGGCCGGCAATCAGGGAAACTACGCAGAGACATTTAGCCAAATAGATGGCTCAGATGGCGTATTTACCACCCTTGAAGGGCAGAGGCAGCTCGCGAATAACACGGCCTTGACCTTTGGGAGTTGGCACAACAGTGATACAAAGCGGCATGGGGTATACAGTGCGTTTCACAAAGAAATCGGTGATATTCAGCTGCATAGCCGCTTGGGTCACAGTCGCAGTTATCAACACGCGCAGGATGATGAGGCGTTGGATAAGACCCATTTCGCGAGCCTTTCAGGGCAGTACACACACCAAGCATTCACGCTTGCCGCTGGGGCGAGTTTTATAGGGAATAAGTCGTCAGGTGGCCAAACGGCTGTGACGCGTATGGTTGAATGCTACGTAAAATATGACTGGTCAGAAAACTTGCATACCACGGTCGCGGCGCAGTGGCACGATGGGGTCGTCAATAGCGATGAACCTGGTGTTATAGCAAATTGGCAAAATGTGATGACGTTGCGCACTGTATTACACTGGTAAATCGGTCACCATTATAGTTTGGAGTACTGTTTAGGCGGTACGCCAAATACCTTTTTAAAGGCGCTATTGAAGGCACTACTTGACTCAAAACCAAGTTGCTGTGCAATGATTTGTTGCGACTGGCCGACATTAAGCATTTCAACGGCGCGCAGCGCTCTTAACTTTTGTTTCCATTGACTAAAGCCCATTGCAAAATTTTTGTGAAACAGTCGATTTAGCGTTCGACTAGAAGCGCCCACTTGTTGGCCCCACTGTTCTAACGTGAGTGGGCTGCCAGGGTTGGCATACAATTCTGAAACAATGGGGTGCAGACGGGGGTCTTGCGCACTGGGGATGAAGAAGTCGCTGGTTGGGGCGATTTCTAGCCTGTCAACGAACACGTCTATAAAACGCTGAGTTTTATCATCTAGAGGGTAGTCTTCTGGCCATGTACATATCTCTAAAATCATCGCCTTGAGCAGGTCACTGACGACCAGAGATTTGGCGGTACTACCTAATAGAGACTCATACTTTTGATCAATGTAGACACTGCGAAAGTGGCCGCCGTATCGGCAGTAGGTTTCGTGTGCGACATTAGGCGGGATCCAAAGTGCTTGTTGGGGTGGGATCACAAACGTCCCTTGGGGGGTAAAAATGGTCATCACGCCATTGTTGATATAGGTCAGTTGCCCCCAAGCGTGGCTGTGCTCTTCTACATGTTCCCACTCAGGCATCGTTGACGCGCGCGGGAAAACAGGCCTGTCTAAAGAGGTACGCTTAAAGCGAGACTTCACATGCTGCCAAGATTGATTTGTCTGTTTTGATAAATTTTCTGTCATGTATTTGAATTTTGGCCAACAAAAATTGAGCATATACTAATCAGGCTTTTCTCTCAATGTGCTTAGGATAGTGAATGAACAAACGACGTTTTTGGCAGTTTTCGCCGACCCCAATGAGTTTCTTGGTACTGGCCACCATCGTAATGGCTATGGCATTTGCAGGATGGACAGCAATGCTAAACAACTTTGCTGTAGAGGCTGCCGCCTTTACAGGTGCTAATATGGGAATGTTGCAGTCTTTGCGTGAGATCCCTGGTTTTCTTGCATTTACAGCTGTGTTTATTTTGTTGGTTCTCAAAGAGCAAACATTTGCCGTTATTAGTCTGTGTTTGCTCTCTATTGGTGTGGCTGTGACGGGCTTATTCCCAACGATATACGGCTTGTATGCGACTACCGTTTTGATGTCCATCGGCTTTCATTATTTTGAAACGATCAATCAATCGTTGAGTTTACAATGGTTTAAAAAAGATGAAGCGGCAGAAAAACTAGGTCAATTATTGTCGGTGAAGTCTATGGCGGCATTGGTAACCTTTGCCGTAATTTGGCTTGGCTTTAGTGTGTTTCACAGTGATTATGTATGGATGTATTTATTGATCGGTGGGGCAGGTCTATTGGTGACGTTGTTTCTGGCCTTTACTCACCCTCCATTTATTGAATCGGCGCCGCAAAGTAAGAAGTTAATTCTAAGGAAAGAGTACAGTTTGTACTATCTGTTGGTATTTTTCTCTGGTGCTCGTAGGCAAATATTTATGGTTTTTGCCGGATTCTTAATGGTCGAAAAGTTTGGCTACGATGTTGCAGAAATTACTGCGTTATACATGCTGAATCACGTGATAAATATTTTTCTGGCCCCCAAAATCGGCAGTTGGATAGGGCGTATAGGGGAACAAAAAGCACTGACGGTTGAGTACATGGGGTTAATCGCTGTATTTGTCGGCTATGCCGTTGTCGAATCAGCAAATTTGGCCGCTGTACTGTATGTGATTGACCATATCTTTTTCGCCATGGCGATCGCACTGAAAACCTATTTTCAAAAAATAGCGAGACCAGAAGATATTGCCGCAACCGCGGGTGTGAGCTTTACAATTAACCATATTGCTGCGGTTGTCATTCCCGCCAGTTTTGGTGTTGTATGGCTTTATGATCAGTCTTTGGTGTTTTATTTTGGTGCTGCTTTAGCTGCGTGTTCACTGATTTTGAGTCAGTTTATTAGCCCTCACTTGCGCAAAGTGAACGACGCACAAGCTTCCCAAGTTTAACCCGATTTCCCATTTATTTCAGCGAGTTAAATCTGGACCAATTGGTTAGCCTAATTAGCTAGTTAGCTAACCAGGTGGTCCATGTTCACGCCTTTACACCCTGTTGAGACCTATATGGTTTTTACTTACATTCGAATCAGCCTTGCTACCGATGCATTGGGGTTGCCATCTAATCACCCTCTGTACCATCGTCATGCTAGCTTAGTGTTGCGCAACAACCTCGATGGGCGTTGGTTTGCTTATGGGTTTGGGTTTACTGGATTTTGCTCCGAGCCTATACCAAGAAAAGCCAAAGTGTATGCGCGAGAGCTGGTGGCGAAAAGAATGTCAGTTGCACAAATCGACAAGTTGTTTATCAAGTTAAATCAAGGCAAATCGGTACATTACGATATAGCCAAATACAACTGCGTCGACCATTTAATTGTAGGGCTAAGGGCTATTGGTAAGCGCTCAAAATTACTTAGCCATTATCGATATATGAATAGGGCGTGGTACAAAAACAGCGAGTATCTTAAGGGGTAAAATCTTTTAAGATTTTCGCTGCCTTTGTGCCTACATCTGAAAAGTTCTCTGTCCCTTTGGTCATTGCTTTTTGTGCCTCTTCGATGACTTTAACGTACTTAGGATCACCGGTTGCAAGCAATTGCGATAAAGCAACACCAATGGCAGTAGTGGTAATTGTGCTTAAGTTTCGCAAGTTGTCGGTCGCGTCTTGCACAGCCATGGACGTTGACTGTGCCACTGCTTGTTGGGCTTTGATGAGTGCTGCAGTTTTGTCTGCCATGGTAAGTTATCAACCTTGTGCAAGGATCAGTGCACAGGCCGAAGAGACGGATGCAGATGTATAGGTTTGTGCACTTTGTTGTGCTGTCACCGCATTTTGCATCATTAATCCCACAGTGTCGGCTAGCGCAGAGTCACTCAATTGTGAGATGATCTCATCGACACTGGGTCCATTTTTATCTGACATAGGTTATGACCTCTTAAAAGTAAGGCGAAACGCCAGTTAAGTGGAAAACAAATGCTCAAACAGAGGCGCTGTACGC
Source organism: Pseudoalteromonas luteoviolacea S2607 (assembly GCF_001625575.1). Classification (GTDB taxonomy): domain Bacteria; phylum Pseudomonadota; class Gammaproteobacteria; order Enterobacterales; family Alteromonadaceae; genus Pseudoalteromonas; species Pseudoalteromonas luteoviolacea_E. Next base: position 125,532 of record NZ_AUXV01000017.1, on the reverse strand, counting down.
CCCTGAAAGATAGGATGATTTATTGGCTATCATCTTTATCTGTTATGGCCGATGCTGCACGTCCAAGCACCGCACTACCAACCGCGCCCAAGGCATTAACGCCCTGAATCGTAGCAGCTTGCACAGTGATAGCCGCTTGTTGTTGTGCATTGGTTGCATTGTGACCTGCATTTGACAGTGCAGCCCCCATTGAGGCGAAGAGGTTTCCCATCGCCATTGATGGGTTATCCGCAAGTACCTTCGTATTGACTTGAGTGAGCGAGTCAGTAATTTGCTTGTTTACAGTAGGTTCTTTAGCCATTGCTATTTCCTTTTAAGTTAAGTGTATGGACGGTTTAGCCAATGAGCTGGCTATTTATTTCACTAAGTGCATCGCTGATTTGTTCCTCGACGGCTTCCAACTGCTTGGTAACTTCTTGGTTAACACTCTGAGCGTCAGAGAATGGCGCTAGCGATTCGAGTCGTTGATCATTTTCAGCCAGTAAGTCGGCTACTTCTTGCTCTTGTTTTTCAGAGAGCGCTTGGATTTGCGCCATATGCTCTTCATAAAGCGCGCTATATTTGGCAAGTGACGTCATGGGGTTCACTCCGTATCTGTTGATTCATCGGGCTTAGTTGGTGTTTCTTTTGGTGCTGACTGCTTGTTTTTTCCAAAGCGAAATAGGTTGAAACGGGGCTTTTTCTCTTGTTTGCTTGGTTCAGGCTCTGCGGGTTCTGCTACCATGGCTTCATTGGCCGTGTCTTGTGGTTTTTCTTTATCTTTTTCAGCTGCCTGAGTTGGATTTGGTGTTTTAAGCAACCTAGCGCATGCGTTGGTGATTGAAGCGGCGGTTGTCATTTGAGCATGCTGCTGGCTGGTTACGGCATTGTGCATAGATAGCCCGAGCGTTTCTGCTAGTGTGGTTTCGGTCATGCTGGTCGCTTGTTGCGAAAACGGCACGCTGTCTTTGTCTTGCTCACTCATGATTAAGTCCTCGTTAAATTCAAACTGGTTAGTCGCTCAACAACTGAGCAATCGTTGCAACTAGAATACGGAGGTTAACCGTTTAAAAATCGGGTAAAGTTAGATTTGATTCGGGTTTTTCTAGGATTTTGGGGGCGTGCCCCCAAGGCTGCTATTCGTCTTGATTTTCATGTAGGACAGTGGCAATTTTTTCTCCTACGGCACTGAAGTTATCCGCACCTCGACTCACAATTGATTGTGCATCTTCAATGATTTTTGAAAACTTATCATCACCTGTTTCTATATATTGAGACAGTGCGACACCAATTGCTGTTGTGCTCAAGGTGTTGAGGTTGCGTAAGTTATCAGTTGCATCTGACAGTGCCAATGCGGTGGATTGAGCGATCGATTGTTGTGCACTTTGTACCGCAGACTCCGCAGCATCGGGTGCGCTATTTAGATTTTCCATATGTAACTCCAAACAGTAAAAAGCCCTTAGCGGTGATTCAGTCACTAAGAGCTTGGTTGGGATAGTGGATCAGTATCCTTTAATCAACAAATCCAAATCTGATTAAGCATCAGGCTCTATGATGTCTTCTGCACTGCGGCCGATGACTGAAGTACCGATCGACATAAGTGAGTTAACACCTTGAACGGTCGCAGCTTGCATCGTAATCGCAGCTTGCTGCTGTGCAGCTGTTGCATTATGTGCCGCGGTACCTAATGCTTGGCTGGTAGACATGAGTAGGTTACCCATTGCCATTGCTGGTGTTTCACCAACGACTTTGGTATTTACCTGCGTAACTGAATCCGTTACTTGTGCATTAACTGTATCTGCCATGATTGACTCCTGTTAATTTAGTTAAGTGGATATACATTTAGCGAGTAAGTACTTAGCCTTTCTCGATGATGCCTTCAGCACTGCGGCCAACCACTGAGCTACCGATAGACATCAGTGAATTAACACCTTGTACAGTTGCAGCTTGCATTGTGATTTGAGCTTGTTGTTGTGCTGATGTCGCGTTGTGAGCAGCGTTACTTAAAGCTTGGCTGGTAGACATTAATAGGTTGCCCATCGCCATTGCTGGAGTTTCACCAACTACTTTTGTGTTTACTTGAGTAACTGAGTCAGTGATTGCTGCGTTTACTGTATCTGCCATGATATTTTCCTCATTAAATAGTTAATTAATTGGCTGAATTAGCCTTTGCTAAGAATTTCTGCACTGCCACGTCCAACAACGGCTGTGCCAGTTGACATCAGTGAGTTAATGCCTTGCACTGTCGCCGCCTGCATCGTAATACCTGCTTGCTGGTTTCCTGTCGTTGCATTCAGCGCTGCCGTGCCTAATGCATGACTTGTTGACAGAAGTAGGTTGCCCGTACTTGATGCAGGTGTTGAACCTGTGACACTGGTGTTTACCTGAGTGACAGAGTCTGTCACTTGGCCATTTACACCACCTGCCGCACTTGGTGCTGCTGCCATAGTGTTTTCCTTCTATTGGTTAGTTATTGGTCTTCACAGACCGACTTTTTTAGCCAAAACCGCTGGCAAAAAACTATTTCGATGCCTTAGGGCCCATGCTCAATAACATCTCACTCGCCAGCGCCGTGTTGGTCTTGATAATGGCATTGTGTTGATGTTGAGCGAGCGTGGCGTTGTGGGCAGCATTGCCTAAAGACTGAGCGGTAGCTTGCAATAACATGTCTCTAGAGAGGCCTGGTGCTTGCTGTGCTACCAATTCGTTCAGTTGCTTTAGTGCTTCAATATCTGCCATCTTGTAACCCGTCGTTTTCAATACAGCCAGTTTAGATATTTACTGCCGTTATTAATCGGCTCAATGTATTGAAAAGTAGGGGTAAATTTGGCAGTTAAGGCTGTTGACGTTTTTTGTATTCTCGAGGGGACATCTGGGTATAGCGACGGAAGATTTTCTCGAAGTGGCTGAGATCCCCAAACCCAACTTCCATACACAGGTCGGTGATCCGTAAGTTCGGGTTTTGCTCGATTAGCTGACAAGCTTTACGGATCCTAAATTCAGCGAGGATTTGCTTAAAGCTGCGCTGTAATGCGCGTTTAAATAAATATGACAGATGCGAAGAGCTGACATAAGCATTCGCAGCGAGTTCTTTAAGTGAAATATCTCGCTGCCAGTGATCGAGAATATAAGACAAGGCTTTTTGTAGGCTGGGGTGGTACTTGCTAAAGGGGGCCATATCGCCGGCCAACAAATACTCTACACAATGTTGTGGGTTTTGTGTGAATGCAGTTGTTTTAGCAAGTTCAGGGTAGATATTGACGAGGGTTTGTTCACTGATGTCATTTTCTTGTGCCAGAGTAAAAGTGCGCAGTAGCACCTTTTCCAACTCAGCGATGTTGTTTGGCCAGCGATAGTTTTTTAAGACCGATTTCGCTTGTTCTGTTAATTGTTGCTGGGGTGACAATTGGTAAATCTCAGAGAGTTGTTCCACCAGGGTATGGATATCGTCAGGTCGTTCGCGTAATGGTGGGATTTGCAAACTAAAGAAATTTAACTTTTGCCACAGGCTAGGCAAGAATTCAGCCTGATCTACCAATGATTGAATGTCTGATTCGCTGGCACTAATAATACGAATACGTTGCAAGTCTATTTTACTGGTGTAACTTGCACTATTTTTACTTTGGGTAGTGAGTTGCTCAAGTAGGTATTTTTGTTGTGTTAAAGAGAGTGCATCAATGTGGCTGAAGAAGATACACCCTTGGTTCATTGCCGTATTTACATGACTTAGTTTTTTAGCAAAATCTTCCTCATCGCAACTGGCACAATCGATTTCATAGAATGGGTGATGCTTAGCATAGCTGCTAAAGTGGATTGAGCACGCGACATCGACAACCTCGCTACCTGACTCAGCTTGGATATAGACTGGGCATAATTTAGCGGCGATCCGCTCAATGGTTTTTTCCAAATTTAATATTTGATCACTATAGCCTTGCAGCGATGCTTTTTTCCCAAGGTATCTGCTTGATAGTGCCTGAATTGCATTGCGTTTAACCAGTATACCTATTTGACTCGAAAGCTGTGTGAGTTCTGATTGTGTAGGGCTTGGCTGGCTACTTTTGGTTAGCAAATTTAAAGCCCCGATACGCTTTCTTTGATACACAATGGGATAGCTTTGCTGGCTGTGACAGGTCAAGCTGTTTTCTTGATTAAAAACAATATGCGTTTTTAACTGTTGAGTCTGATCCTCGACCTCCAAAGACAGCTGTCTAAGAGTATGTTCCGAGCATCTCGCATTAAGGTAGCGAGTAAGTGACTGGGTGAGCGGTAATTGGTTTTCTATCGCATCTGATGGTGAGATAGCGCTTAGTGTTGATTCATTCATCGTTGACTCCAAAGCAATATTAACTTTTGTCTTGCGAAAATCCTTTCAAAGTAAAAAGCACAATAATTCGCTTCTTACATATATGGAAATTTATAAACAAGGTGATTTAAGGCCGTGGATACAACTTAAGTAATTTTTCTCGTTTTCAATCGGGGTAACTTACGAACTATTAATTACATATTATTACGCGAAGGTTAATTTAACGTGTAATTAAGTGGTTGTTTCGATGGTGGGATGGTTAAGAAGTGCTTAAATAGGTTTAGAACGTAACGGAAAGTTTGTAAAGAAAAGGCGTGTTATTTGACGCCTTTTCTTCAAGTGAAATCTACAGCGCTTTGAAGCGGATAGCGGTTCCGCCACTGGTCGCTAGGTTGAGTGATAGCTTGTCTTTGTGGGTCACTATTTGTTTTGTAACGGCCAGCGCATATGGGTTTTGCTGCCAGTTGGCGTTGTCTCCATCCTGATAAATTTGCGCTTCGTAGCGTTGGCCAGGTGGCAAAAAGTCTAATTCAACAGTAAGGTGACGTGCATCTTCGTCGGTAATTGCGCCTAAATACCAATCTTTACCAGTATATTTTCCGCGCGCACGCTCTTTACGGGCAAATACAACGTAGTCTCCTACTTCTCCAGCCAGCGCGATGCTTTGTTCCCAATCCGTTGGCACATCCTTTATAAACTGAAATGCATCTGGCCTAGCGAGGTAATTTTCAGGTAAATCCGCAGCCATTTGTACAGGGCTGTATAGTACAACATAGAGGGCAAGTTGTTTTGCCAGCGTTGTTTGTGGTCTATTGGTTTTGTCACCAAGTCCATTAAAGCCCATATCAAAAATACCCGGTGTAAAATCCATTGGGCCCGACAGCATGCGTGTAAAGGCCAGCATTGGTGTGTGCTCTGGTGGATTCGGCGGTGTGCCCCATGCATTGAACTCTTGACCTCTTGCACCTTCACGGGTAAGCCAGTTTGGATAAGTACGACGCAGACCTGTATCCTTGATTGGTTCATGAGTGTTAATACTAATTTTATGCTTTGCTGCCAGCTTGATGTTGTCTAAATACTCGTTCACCATGAACTGTCCGTCATGCCATTCGAATCTTGCATGGCCGCGCTCGTCAATGCGTTTGATATTGCCACCATCTGCAACATAGCCAGTTTTTACTTGTGTGACACCCGCTTGTTCATACAGTTTAAAGGCATCATCCATTTGCTTTCGATAGTTACTGACATTGCCAGATGTTTCATGATGGCCTATCAGGCGTGCGCCAACTTTGTCTGCATGTGCCTTAATGTCGTCAATGTCAAAATCAGGGTAGGCTTGGGTAAAACTAAATACATCGCCGTTGAAAAACCAATCGCCATCCCAGCCGACATTCCAGCCTTCAACCAACACACCATCAAAGCCGTGCTCTGCGGCAAAGCTGAGGTATGTTTTAGTGCGCTCGGTGGTTGCGCCATGCTTTTCACCGCTGCCCCAAGTGTGCTTGCCAATATGCATACCCCACCAAATCCCTGTGTACTTCCCCGGTTGAACCCAAGATACATCACCCAGTTTATTTGGTTCATTCAGGTTGAGAATAAGATGAGAGTTCAGCAAATCAGTGGCTTGGTCGCCCACTTGAAGGGTGCGCCAAGGCGTTTTAAACTGCCCGTTGGTTTTCACCGCTATGCCATCAGACCAAGGCGTTAAATCGCTGACAAAGGTGCCCGGCCTGCGCTGGTTTAATGTCATGCCTGCATAGTCCACAAGTGCAGCCTCGTGAATGCTCATATGTACACCCTGGTTGTTTTTAAAAGTAAACGGCGTATGTACGTGAGCAGCTTTATGTAATGAGGTGGTATTGTAAGTATACTCATAGCGGTTCCAACCTCTGGCAGGGATCCACCAAGCTTGGCTTTGGTCACTGTCTGTAATACTAAACTCGGTGAGTTCACGCGTGATATAGCGTGCGCTGTTTTGGTTGACTTCGTAGCGGAACCCCAACCCATCATCAAAGACACGAATACGAACACGGTACTGGGTCGCTTTAGTGGTTTTATCTGCAAAGGTGACGAGTAATTCGTTGTGATGATCGGTAATTTCTCTGGCTTCACCCCAAGGTTGCTGCCAAGTGCTGTTTTGGCTGGCGCGCTCGGTATGGCTGATAAACATATTGTCGCGCATGGATGGCGCGCGGGCAAAATCGAACCCCAGTGACGATGGGTTTATAATCGTTTGACCTTGAAACGCCACTTGGTACTTGGGCTGAGTATGATCATCACTGATTGTGAAAGTAAGCTGTTTATCTGGCGATTGAACACTGAAACTGGCTGCATGGGCAGTCATGTTAAGTGCGAAAAGCCCTGTGGTCAGGCTAACCACAAGGTTAAGTGAGTTTGGGTAACGCATTTTTTTTATTCTCTTTGTGCAATTAGTTACATCTAGCTTAAGGGCAATTCAATAGGCTCTAAATGGCTTGCATACGTATTCAAATTTAAAATGCGATGAATGCATTATTTACGTCGTCCGGTCTATACTCAAATGAAAAATTAAGCCTGATAAGGACAGCGTTATATGCAGCGTCAACAGCAAGTAAAAATACCAACAAAGCAAAATAGGAAAAGGCGAACGTTATCTGCAGTGGCATTGATGGGGTTATTCTCGGTAGTAGGGGCTACGAGTATGACCGCTAAAGCCGTTACCATTAACGTGACTGATGAAAGCGGTCAACCAGTGAATGGGGCGGTTGTGTGGTTTGAAGGAAGCCAATTAACCAAGCAAAATGCGGTCACGCAATTGGACTATAAAATGGGGCAGCGAGACAGAGCGTTTACCCCGCATATTTTGGTAGTACCAAAAGGGGCTCAGGTTTCTTTTCCGAATTACGACTCAATTTTGCACCATGTTTACTCCTTTTCAGCAGCACAACCTTTTGAATTTAAATTGTATCGAGATAATCCACAGGCGCTTACGTTTGCAAATACGGGGGTGGTCGAGCTGGGGTGCAACATCCATGATTGGATGTTGGGATACATCTTGGTTGTGGACTCAACTCATTTTGCGATAACGAATGACCAAGGAGTGGCCGAAGTGGCATTGGCCAAACCATTTGCGCAAGACATAACAATCAACGTGTGGCACGAAGGGTTTGCTAATTTAGATCAGCCAGAATCTATGACAATGGCAAAAATTAAAACTAATCAAACGCTGACATACCAACTAAATCAGTCGTTGTTCAAGCCAAAGGAAGATTTTTCAGATGAATTTGACGACTATGAATAGATCCCAAGTATTATCAGCCTGTTTGTTAAGTGGTGCGCTGAGTGCAAGTGCGTTGGCCTATGGTCAGGGGTCGCAACATAAAGGCTATATACAAGCAAGCTGGCAGTCTGCCAGTGAATATGCCTCTTGGTATGAGCGAGGCGCGTCGGTCAATCGATTTGGTGCAGGCGACAATCGCTTGAACTTAAGTCGAGCTGTACTCGACTCGCGCTTCGACTTGAGCAGCAGCTGGTCGGCCCATAGCGTGGTTCAGTATGTTCCAGATCCAGAAAGCAAAGTCGGCTTTACTGAGCTTTACGCACAATATAAACCGATAAGCAAAGGCGCTTATCAGCCTGCACTGCGTGTTGGCGGCTTCTATCCGAAAATGTCTTTAGAAAACCCCGATATTGGTTGGTCTTCACCTTATAACTACAATTATTCGGCGTTGAATGCATGGCTGGGTGAAGAACTTAGGATTTTTGGTCTAGAGGCCAGCCTAAAGCGCAGTGGCAAACGCTTGAAAACGCCCAGTGAGCACAATTGGCAATGGTTTGTCGGTGTTTATAAAGGCAATGACCCGACCGGTGCCGCATTGTCTTGGCGCGGTTTTTCTTCACATGATAGACAATCCGTATTTAATGAATCGTTGAGGCTACGCCCTACAGCGGGGTTTATGTCACCTCAACTCAGTGGTCAAGCATGGCAAATAGAGCCTTTCACAGAGATTGACGGGCGCTTTGGTTACTATATTGGTGCCCATTGGAGTTATCAAAACCGTCATTCATTAAGGGCGTATTGGTATGACAACAACGGTGATCCCGCAATAGTAAACTATGAAACCGGCCAATATGCATGGGACACTAAATTTTGGAGCTTGGCATATAAGTTTAAAATTACCCGCCAAACCCATTTGATAGCGCAGGCTATGTCAGGCAATACTGCAATGGGCAGAGCGCGTGGTGTTGACAATGATTTTGATAGTCAGTTTGTGTTAATAACCCATCGCTGGCAGAAATTTCGTTTAAGTGGGCGTATTGAGCAATTCAAAGTAAAAGACTTGGACCACTGGACTTTTGACCCCAATGCAAGTGATGGTGGGGCAATAACTACAACTTTGAAGTGGCGTATCACGGATAGTTGGCGATTAGGTGCTGAATTTCAATTCTTAGAAACCAAAGTGGCTAATCGGATCGATGGTAACTTTCCGACTCGACAAATTGAGCAACTGTGGCGAGTGAGTGGTGAATATCGCTTTTAAATCAAGGCTGCGTTAAATCGCAGCCTTATGCCTGATTAGTCACACAACCTGTTCAAGCCATTCAGCGCAGCAACACGGTAGGCTTCAGCCATCGTCGGGTAATTGAAGGTAGTATTGACAAAATATTCAACGTTATTGCCCTCACCTTTTTGCTCCATGATGGCTTGACCAATGTGGACAATTTCTGATGCACGCTCGCCAAAGCAGTGAATGCCCAGTATTTCTTTGGTTTTGGTGTGAAATAAGATCTTCAAACTGCCTACTTCTGTACTGGCAATTTGCGCGCGCGCGAGATGCTTAAATTGAGCGCGACCGACTTCGTAAGGAATCTTAGCAGCGGTTAGCTCTTGCTCCGTTTTACCTACAGAGCTCATTTCCGGAATCGTGTAGATGCCCGTTGGAATATCGGTAATTAAGCGATCGTCGCACTGTCCATTGGCGATGGCATTTGCTGCAATGCGGCCTTGATCAAACGCAGCACTCGCAAGACTTGGGTAGCCAATCACATCACCCACGGCATAGATATTGTTTACTTCAGTTTGGTAGTATTCATTGACGCGTAGCTGGCCTCGGCCATCAGCTTTTAACCCCACGGCTTCAAGGTTTAAACTGTCTGTATTACCCGTTCGGCCGTTTGCCCAAAGAATACAATCCGCTTTGACTTTTTTACCTGACTGCAGATGTAATATCACCCCTTTGTCAGAGGTTTCTACTTTTGCATACTCTTCGTTATGGCGGATCACGATGCCACTATTCCAGAAGTGGTAGCTAAGTGCATCAGAAATTTCATCATCCATAAACGACAATAGTCTGTCGCGGGTATTGATGAGATCGACCTTAGCGCCCAGCCCTTTGAATATCGACGCATATTCACAGCCTATCACCCCCGCACCATACACAATAACACGCTGCGGATTATGTTCGAGTTTTAGAATCGTGTCGCTGTCATACACTCGTGGGTGGTCAAAGTCGACCCCAGGTGGACGGTAGGGTCGCGAACCTGTCGCGATAACGATAGTGTGAGCTGTGAGAGTGTCATGAGAGCCATCAAGGTGTGTAACGCGAATGGTATGGGCGTCTACAAAACTGGCTTCACCTTGGTACATATGAATGCGATTACGGTCGTAAAAGCTGGAACGCAGTGAAGACTGTTTGCCAATAACATCGCTGGCATGATTTAAAATATCTTGAAACGTGAGCCTTTTAGGGCGCTCTGTAAATCGATATAGCGGGTTGGCCTTATATTCAATAAGGCGGCTTACCGAGTGCCTGAGTGCTTTTGATGGTATCGTTCCCCAATGTACACAGCCCCCACCAACCGCCGTTTGTTTTTCGATCACGGCTACTTTTTTCTGGCTTTTTGACAAATTCATAGCGGCACCTTCGCCACCTGGGCCTGTACCGATGATTATGGCGTCATATTGATATGACTTTGCGGGAGTGTCTGTTGGTTTATCTTTTGATTTTGTCACGGCCTCGCCTTACTTGCTATTGGGAGGCCGTAGGCAGCATAGGGCTAACTTGCTGCGCCTTTTAACAGCCTCGAGTTAAGTGCTAACCACGCCTGTTTTTGTGTATGCCAAGCCTGTTCTAACTCCAAATATTGTTTATGGAGTGCAGATTGCTCGCATTGTTCTAACACGGCATGCTTTTTCGCTTCCAGTACTTGCTTCTGTATTGCACAGAAGTGCTGAAGCTTTTTCAGAAGTAAATCATATTCTTGTTGTAACAATGTAAGCTTATCTTGAGCTAAAGGCAATTTTGCTAGCGTAACTTTTGTTTTGTTCAGCAGTGTTTCTGCCTTGGCTTTTTCAATTCGCTCGACAGGTGTACGTTTTAATTTGCTGGCTAAACCAAGATAGGCTAATGCGCGGATCATCCACTTGGTTGGATCGTAATGATACCAGCGAATACCATTGCGATAGTCACTGGCAAAAATATGGTGGAAGTTATGATACCCCTCGCCATATGTTAGTAGTGCTAAGAAACCATTGTCTCTGGCGGTATTTTTTTCAGTGTATGGGCGGCTGCCCCAAATGTGTGCCAAAGAGTTAATAAAAAAGGTGAAATGTTGGCTTAGAACTAAACGTAGTACACCAGCAAGTAGCAGCATGCCGAAGATATCGCCAAGTGCTAGACCTAAAAGAAGCGGGATACCAATGTTCGTTAGCAGAACCAATTTTAAATAATGCTTGTGTTGCCACATCACAATTTTATTGCGCTGTAGATCTCGCGCGTTGTTATAGTCGCCGTAGTTGTCGCCTTGATAGTCTCTTAGCATCCAACCAATATGGCTATACCAAAAGCCGCGCGTTGCCGCATAGGGGTCTTTAACTGGGTCGTCAACCTGACCATGATGAACTCTGTGATCACTACTCCAGTGCAAAATACTATTTTGCAGGGCAAAAGCGCCACCCAGCGCAAAAAAAACTTGGATGATGGGATGTGTTTCATAGGCTTTATGGGCCCAAAGACGGTGGTAGCCAGCGGTAATAGACATACCTGCGTAAAACATGCAGGCAACAAAGGCAACCCAGTGGGTCAGGGTATAACCATACTCATACCCATACCATGGAACGAGGGTGACAGCGGCTAAAAAAGACAGACTAAAAAATATTACATTAGTCCAAATAATCGGCGGTTTATTCATTTTATAAAATCTCAGCGTACACTTGTACGCTAAAATAGTATTTCATTCTTGCGCCGTCAAGTATTAGACTGCCCAAAGAGCACAATAGAGCGAATTTAGTAGGGGGCATTCATGTCGGGTGTGCGTGCACAACAAAAGCAAAAAACGCGACAGGCGCTAATTGAGGCGGCATTTAACCAACTAAGTGCGGAACACAGTTTTTCAAATCTGAGTTTACGTGAGGTGGCACGTGAGGCGGGTATAGCGCCAACTTCTTTTTACCGTCACTTTAAAGACATGAATGAACTTGGCCTTACATTGGTTGACGAGGCTGGCCTGACCTTGCGTCAGCTAATGCGTCAAGCTAGGCGTCGCATTGCAAGTGGAGGAAGTATTATCAATACCTCGGTATTGACCTTCATGGAGTTCATTGAAACTTCCAGTAACCAGTTTCGGTTGTTGTTGAGAGAGCGCTCAGGTACGTCACCGGCCTTTCGCGCCGCCGTCGCACGTGAAATTAAACACTTTATTCTGGAGTTAGCACATTACCTAGAATCGGAAACAAAAATGGAAGCGCACCATGCTTATATGCAAGCTGAAGCTATGGTCACCATTGTATTTAGCTCAGGTGCAGAAGCACTGGATCTAGACCTACAACAGCGAGAAGAACTAACCGAACGCTTGATATGGCAATTGCGTTACATTGCCAAAGGCGCATCTGGGTATCAAAAAGAGTCTGATAAAAGCTTATAGCGCGTTCTGTGTTTGATTGAAAAACCGCCTAATGGCGGTTTTTTTTCGTCCACAATTTTTAACCACATGATGTCCAATATTGATCAAATTAAAATCTAAAAGAAGGAATATGGAAGAAAATAAAATTTAATATTTATTTGGAATGTGGATTTTATTTTCTTTTTGATCCTGCTTTTTGGTGTTGGTGTGAAAAAATTATGCTTGATCTGTTGTTTTTTCACGTGTTAAAACATAGTCAATTCATCAACAGGTATGATTGCTCAAATGAAAAACATCACGCTACTGTCAATTTTGCTTAACCTCTTACTGATTACTTTAAGTAAGGGCGGGGCTTAGTTGCGTGTCGTGAGCAACCAAATAGCAAACCCCGCCATTGAGCGGGGTTTTTTATTTTGCGCGAGGAAATAGGAATGCAGGACAAGGTCTGGATTTTTGATACAACATTAAGAGATGGCGAGCAGGCTTTAAAAGCCAGTCTAACCGAAGAAGACAAGATTCAATTAGCGCACACCATTAGTCGACTCAATGTTGATGTGATGGAAGTTGGTTTTCCAGTATCTAGCCCTGCGGACTTCAGAGCGGTACAGCGCATAGCTAATGAGGTTAAAGGCCCTGCTATTTGTGGGCTAGCACGTGCGATGCCAAAAGATATTGAGGCCTGTGGCTTGGCGTTAAAAGGCGCTGACCAACCACGCATTCATACGTTTATTGCAACCAGTCCATTGCACTTAAAACACAAGTTACGCAAGTCGTTAGACGACGTGATAGAAATGGCAGAGCGCTCGATAAAGCAAGCACTTCAGTATACCGATGATGTTGAGTTTTCTTGCGAAGATGCAGGGCGAACTCCTTTCGATGATTTATGTAAAGTCGTCGACCGTGCGATTAGTGCGGGTGCAACAACCATCAATATTCCAGATACAGTGGGCTACACCACGCCAGATGAATACGCAGCAATCATTCATCACTTGCGTAACAATGTCGCGAATATTGATAAAGCGCGTTTGAGCGTACACTGTCATAACGATTTAGGCTTAGCTGTGGCCAACTCTATTGCTGCAGTGCAAGCCGGCGCAAGACAAATTGAATGTACCATCAATGGTATTGGTGAGCGCGCGGGCAATTGTTCGCTAGAAGAAGTGGCGATGATCATGCAAATGCGCCAAGACCACTTGAAGGTGCACACTGATATCCGCAGTGAAGAGATTTATCGCGCATCTAGGCAGGTTGCAACAATATGCAATATGCCAGTTCAACCCAATAAGGCCATTGTTGGAGAAAATGCGTTTGCTCATAGCTCTGGAATTCACCAAGACGGTGTTTTAAAAGCGCAAAATACCTACGAAATTATGGCACCCGAAACAGTGGGTGTACCAAACAACCAACTTAACATGACGTCTCGTTCGGGACGTCACGTTATCGAACATCGCTTGTCAGAATTGGGTTATCAAGCTGACGATTACGATATGGATCAGCTCTACACCAGTTTTCTTGAGTTGGCAGATCAAAAGGGAACCGTGTACGACTATGACCTTGAAGCCATGATCCACTTCAATAAGTTAGCCGAACAGGATGAGTTTTATCAGCTGCAATTTGTTAACGCATCGTCTAACTCTCAATCTATTGCCAGTGCAACGGTGGGCATGAGTTTAGGCGATGAGTTGTGCCAAGAAGCTGCGACGGGCAATGGCCCAGTTGAAGCCGCGTTTTTAGCCATTGAGCGCATTACAGGACAAGCGGTTGAAGTGATTGAATACAACTTAGAAGCAACAGGTCAAGGTGCAAGTTCGCTGGGCCAAGTAAATATCATTGCAAAATTTGATGGCCGCCAATATCACGGAGCAGGTCTAGCTGCTGATGTTGTTGAAGCATCAGTAAGAGCAATGATACGTGTATACAACTTAATTGATAGGGCACGCAAAGTGTCGGATCTAAAGCAACAAAGGAAAGCAGGATGAGTCAGAAAAGTTATCAGGTCGCAGTTTTAGCGGGGGATGGCATTGGCCCTGAAGTGATGGCAGCTGCAGAGCTGGTGTTAAAGCGAGTAAGTGAAGAATTTTCATTTAACTTAGATATGGCACCTCAAGCTATTGGCGGTGCTGCGATTGATGAATTTGGACAAGCACTACCTGCTCAAACGCTAGCAGCATGTGAAGCAGCAGATGCGATTTTGTTCGGCTCAGTAGGTGGACCAAAGTGGGCTGATTTACCACCAGAGCAACAGCCTGAGCGTGCGTCATTGCTTCCATTACGTAAGCACTTTGGTTTGTTTTGCAACCTTAGACCAGCACAGCTGCTTCCCGCTTTGAGTGCAGCATCACCACTGCGTGCTGATATTAGTGCACAAGGCTTTGATATTTTATGTGTTCGAGAACTGACCGGTGGTATTTACTTTGGTGACAAAGGGCGTGATGGCAGTGGCGCAGAAGAGTATGCGTTTGATACGCAAAAATATAGCCGCAAAGAGATTGAGCGTATTGCGCGATTTGCCTTTGAAGCTGCAAGATTACGCAGTAATCATGTGACATCGGTAGATAAATCTAACGTCTTGGCGTCCAGCGTATTGTGGCGTGAAGTAGTTGTTGAAGTGAGTAATGATTACCCAGATGTCACTTTAGATCATATCTATATTGATAATGCAGCGATGCAGTTGGTGAAACAACCCAGCCAATTTGATGTGTTGCTGTGCGACAACTTGTTTGGTGACATTTTATCGGATGAATGCGCCATGATCACCGGCTCAATGGGGCTGCTACCTTCTGCCAGTTTGAATCAATCTGGTTTTGGTTTGTATGAGCCTGCGGGTGGTTCGGCTCCTGATATTGCAGGACAGGGGATCGCCAACCCCATAGCTCAAATTTTGAGTGCAGCATTAATGCTACGGTATTCACTTGGTGAAGATGAAGCAGCTAGGCGTATCGAAAAGGCAGTAGCTGAAGCGGTAGCACAGGGGATTGGTACGCCCGATATTTACCCGCAAGCGGCTTATACGACCCTTGATGTTGCTCAAGCGATTGTGAATCGCATCTAGTCATAAACCATGAATGCGTTATTTAGCGTTTAAAGGAAGGATGTAGCAAGTGGCACAAACTTTATACGACAAAATATGGCAAGCCCATGTGGTTGCCAAAATTAACGAGCAAACCGACTTACTTTATGTGGATAGACATTTAGTCCACGAGGTTACCTCTCCACAAGCATTTGCAGGATTGCGTGAAAAGAATCGCCCGGTGCGTTGTCCAGAAAAAACCTTTGCGACAATGGATCACAATGTATCGACAAAAAGCCGCTCGATTGATGCCGCCAGTGAAGTGAGTAAAAACCAACTGCAAGCGTTGGCAGAAAACTGCAAAGAATTTGGTGTGCGACTGTACGATTTGGAGTCAATAAATCAAGGAATTGTGCATGTTATGGGGCCTGAGCAGGGGATCACTTTGCCGGGCACAACCATTGTTTGCGGAGACAGTCACACTTCAACTCATGGCGCTTTTGGGGCATTAGCGCATGGTATAGGTACCTCAGAAGTTGAACATGTGTTGGCAACCCAAACGTTGCAGCAGAAAAAAGCGAAGTCTCTAAAAATCCAAATAAATGGTCAATTGCGTCCAACCGTCACTGCAAAAGACTTAATCATGGCGGTTATTGGTGAATTGGGTACTGCTGGTGGTACTGGGTATGTGGCTGAGTTTTGTGGTAGTGCCATTGAATCTTTATCAATGGAGTCTCGCATGACGCTGTGCAATATGAGCATCGAAATGGGCGCTAAAGCCGGTTTAATTGCACCAGATGAAACCACTTACGCATATCTTGAGGGACGCCCATTCGCGCCAAAAGGCGAAGAGTTTGCTCAGGCGGTGACCTACTGGAAAACACTCCACTCAGATGAAGGGGCGAAGTTCGATCGTGTGGTTGAAATGGCCGCAGAAGATATTCAGCCACAAGTGACGTGGGGCACAAGTCCAGAGCAGGTGATAGGCATTGATGAACCTATCCCAGATCCTGATAAAGAACAGGACTTAATTAAAGCTGACTCAATGCGCTCAGCCTTGAAATATATGGGCCTGGAAGCTGGGCAAAAACTATCCGATGCCAAAGTAGATACGGTATTTATTGGTTCTTGTACCAATAGTCGTATTGAAGATTTGCGCGCAGCAGCAGAGATTGTAAAAGGTCAAACAGTGGCTGATGGCGTAGAAGCTTTAATTGTGCCTGGCTCTGGCTTGGTCAAACAACAAGCCGAAGAGGAGGGGTTAGCTGATATTTTTGTCGCCGCTGGGTTTGAATGGCGAGAACCTGGTTGTTCGATGTGCCTAGCTATGAATGACGATAGACTGGGCGCTGGAAAACGCTGCGCCTCAACTTCAAATCGAAATTTTGAAGGGCGTCAAGGGCGCGGCGGACGCACTCACTTAGTGAGCCCAGCCATGGCAGCGGCGGCGGCAATTGCGGGACGTTTTACTGATATCCGAGGAGCGCAAGCATGAGTATTTATCACACTGGATTAATGGCACCTTTGGATAAAAACAATGTAGATACCGACCAGATTATTCCAAAACAGTTTTTGACTTCGACCAGCCGGGACGG
The DNA here is from genome assembly GCF_001625575.1 of Pseudoalteromonas luteoviolacea S2607. Taxonomy (GTDB): domain Bacteria; phylum Pseudomonadota; class Gammaproteobacteria; order Enterobacterales; family Alteromonadaceae; genus Pseudoalteromonas; species Pseudoalteromonas luteoviolacea_E. The sequence goes on along the minus strand of NZ_AUXV01000017.1, from coordinate 108,764 downwards.
GTTTGATGAGGCGCTATTTTATGATTGGCGCTATTTGGATAGTGGAGATGCAGACCCTGAGTTTGTTTTAAATTATCCGTGCTATCAAGGTGCGACGATTCTATTGACCCGTGATAATTTTGGTTGTGGGTCGTCGCGTGAACATGCACCGTGGGCTTTAAAACAGTATGGTTTTACGGTTATTTTGGCGGAAAGCTTTGCAGATATTTTTTTCAATAACTGCGGTAACAACCAAATGCTGTGTATAGCACTAGATACCCAAACGTTAGATAGCCTATTTGAAGTGTGTGAACAGCATGAGCAAGTGCATGTCGAGATTGATCTTGAAAGTCAGCACATTATTAGCGACCAATTTGCACCAATCCCATTTTCAGTTCGCCCAGATATTAAAGCCAGATTATTAAGCGGACTGGACTTTATCGGTGAAACAGAGCAACTTAATCAGCATATTGATGCATTCGAGCAGCAATTAGCAGCCGCTAGGCCTTGGCAGTAATCTTAGCAGACGCTGCAACCATCGCATTTTTTTGCCATTAAGCCAAAGGCCATTTAGCCTTTGGCTTTTCATATTTAGGAACACTTCAATGAATAAGTTCTCTGCTTCTCTTATGGCTGCGGCAACCTTAGTTGCTAGTAGCACAGCTATTGCTCGACCTGCACCACTGGTGTCAATCCCTACGCATGATGCATTTTTCGATAAAATTAAAGCGCACTGCGGTAAAGCTTACGAAGGCAAAGTGACGGTTGATAACCAAGGTCCAAGTTCATTTAGTGAAGCGCGACTTGTGATGCATGTTCGTCGTTGTAACGAACGTGAGCTACAAGTGCCATTTCATGTTGGGAAAGATGCATCGCGTACGTGGATCATCACTAAAACTGGCAGCGGGCTAAGCTTAAAACATGATCACCGTCATAAAGATGGTAGTGACGACGCGTCAACGATGTATGGCGGTCACACTGTCGATGCGGGCTTTGACACTGTTCAGTCATTCCCTGCTGATCAGTATTCAAAAGAACTCTTTATTGCCCAAGAGATCCCTCAATCGATTGGTAACACTTGGCAAATGTTTATCTATGACGATAAGTTTACTTATCGATTAGTACGTGAAGGTCGCGAATTTAGAGTCGACTTTGATTTAACGAAACCGGTTAAAGCGCCAAAAGCACCTTGGGGTTACAAAGACTAAGGTCAGATGTAATTTATGAGCGCACAGCATTTCAACGCAGTGCGCTCGCCGCATTAATTATTATTGGTTGCCTTTAATGCAGGTAACTTCAACGCTTAAGTCCGGCTCATAGGCACGTGGTGTTGTTGGTAAGCGATCAAATTTTTGTACGCCTCCGTGCAATAATAGTTGTGGTTTTCGACCTTGGCAGAGTGACTGACTATGGCGTAATAAAAACACACTTTGTTGCAAAAAATGATTGTAAGAGTCTGACTTTATCTTCAAATAATAATGGTCATCGCTATACTTTATTTGTTCGTAATGTACTTTATGATCAAAGTCATAGTATTTTTCTGAGACACCAATTTTCCCAGGTGTAAATTGACAGGCGCTGAGTAGCATAGCAGAGAGAAAAGTCAGCAGGGTGAAAACACGTTTAAGCATGTATGAAGCCTTGAAATGCTTGGGTCATATGAATAAAAACCACTGTTTGAATGATACCTCAAGTGTATCAAAAGGAGCGACAATTGTTAGAACGAGTTAAAGAGTTTTTAGCGAGCTTAAATAATTCTCAAGAAGAACAAGCGTCTATGAGCTTTGCTACAGCACTGGCGGCACTGATGGTTGAAGTGATGCGTGCAGACAATGAGGTGATGCCGCAAGAGTTAGAAATGGTCGCCAAGCTGCTTCAACGTCAATGTCAGCTAAGTGCGCAAAGTAGTGAATTAATTCGCTCAGAGGCACAGCAGTTGGTAGATACGGCAATTGACCTGCATCGCTTTATCAAAGTTGTCAATGAACATACTGACGAGCTCGCACGCATCGAAGTCATTGAGCTGATGTGGATGGTGGCCTTTTCGGATGGAAAGTTAGACCCACAAGAAGATTACACGGTGCGTAAAATTGCGGGGTTGATGTATGTTGCTCATGGTGATTTCATTTCGGCTAAACTGCGCGCCAAAGACGCGCTAGGTCTAGCTGAATAAGGCGCTATCAGTGTGCGACAGCACCAGCTTGCAATTCATTCTGACAAGACTGAATGGCTTCTTTAATCATAAAATTCACTAAAGTTGGAGAAATATGATACATCTTGGCGATTTCTTTTTGCTTTAAACGACCATCACGATAGAAGCTAACGACATTTTGATGGCGTTGTGAGAGCTTACCAATGGTATTATTCACCTTATCTGACAACTGTGCATCAATGTACTTTTCTTCAATGTTTGAGCTTTCGTCGTCAAATTGTTCCGTTTGAACAGATTCTAAATCAACAAGAGATTCTCTATTTTGTTTACGGATCATATCAATGGCGATATTCCTTGCGACTTGATAACAGTAACTCTTGGTATTCTTAACTTGGCAATCCTGACATTTTGACATCCCTGATAAACGAATGAATGTGTCTTGTAATGCGTCCTCGGCTAGATAAGGGCAGCGTAAAATATTGTTCAAATAAGCAAGTAATTTAGCTTCATTTTCAGCAATAACCTTTGACCACTTAACACAGAGCTGCTGCACTGTTTTTACTCCTATTTGTCCTGAATGTTGATCCGTAATAGAGAATGATAATAATTATCACTATTATGTTATTTTGATCTTGCATTAGCAGTCAAGTCTTTTGTGCGCCTTTGCTAATTAAACTGTCATTAACTTGTAATTAAACAAGCTTTCTTTTTACTTACTTTTGTTCTGTTTTTAACAACAGTGTGAGGTGTTATTTTCAGTTTTTTTTTTCTGTTTATATCCGTCATGTCTGCACGGGTTTGAATTTTTAACAGCGTAAAAAATTAAGGAAAGCTATGAAGTTAAAATCTACGGTAGTGCCTGTACTGGCCGCATTTGCCATTTCTGGGTGTCATTTCATCGCGCAAGCGAGTACCTCTAATAAGAGCCTAAGTGAAGATGTTAAAATTACGCGCACAGAGCATGGTATCCCGCATATTCAGGCTAAATCTTTGTATGGACTCGGGTATGGTAACGCCTACGCGCAAGCACAAGATCATGCGTGTATCTTGGCTGATGGGTATGTTCGTGTCAGAGGTGAGCGTGCTAAATACTTGGGACCGCATAAAAATGGTCAGGATAACTTTTTTGTAAGTTTAGACTTAGGTTATAAAATCATCGACCTCCATGGCAGAGTTGCCCGAGAGTACGCTAATTTGTCAGCAGATACTCGCGCATTGGCTGACGGATTCGCAGCGGGGTATAACCAATATCTGCAAGATGTACAGGCGGGTAACGCTGAATTAGCACCTGCTTGTAGTGGCAAAGCATGGGTAAAACCAATCGATGGTGTTGATGTGGTTGCATCGGTGCTGGCGTCTGCGACACAAAACAGCATTGGGCGTTTACTCGTCCAAATCTTACAGGCCAACCCTGGGACCGGTAACGAGTGGCTACCGACAATTGCAAAACAAGCGCAGCAATCTGAAAAACCATGGCTAATGGCCAGCAATACGGATTACAAACCCAAGCAGTTAACACAAGGTTCAAATGGCTGGGCTTTAGGTCATGAAGTGACCAGTAATGGTCGCGGCTTATTGCTCGCAAACCCGCACTTCCCATTCAATGGCAATTTACGTTTTTGGGCTAACCATGCCAGTGTTGAAGGTGACTTTAGCACGATGGGGGCGTCGGTCATTGGTGTACCTGGCATCGTGAATATCGGTTTTAATGAAGATTTAGCTTGGACACACACTTATTCTGCTTCAAGGCACGAAGTGGTTTATCAGTTGGAATTGAACCCGCAAAACCCGCTGCAATACAAGTTTGATGGCCAGTGGGTAGATATCGAGAAAAAACAAGTCAATGTTGAAGTACTCACCCCAATGGGTGTACTCACCATGAAAAAAGACTACTTTACGACCCCAATTGGTTACGTCATCGAAGATCAGAAAAACTTTCCTTGGGATAGCAAGAATGCCTACGTGGTCCGTGACACCAATATTGATAACTTAGGCGGTATCGATCATTGGTTGGCAATGAACCGTGCAACAAATCTAGATAACTTTATCGAGACCTTCAAAAACCACGATGGACTTGCGTTTAATAACACCCTAGTGGCCGACAAGCTTGGTGAAGTGTTCTTTGTTGACGACTCAAATGTGCCAGATGTGACCCCTGTTGGCGAGGAGCTACTGCGCAACCACCCGTTGATTTCAGAGGTTTATAAAAAAACCAAACTAGCTGTGTTACCGGGCACTAATAGCGCATTGGTATTTCAGCAAGAAGTACCGTATGAACGTGCCCCTAAACTGCGTCGTCAAGATTATGTGCAAAATGCTAATAACTCATACTGGTTAACGAACTTACACAGCAAGCTGAGTGGTTATTCGCCGCTTTATGGCCACGTTGATTACAAACAAACACGCCGTACGCGATATAATATTAACCTTATGCGTTTTGCCCGTGGTGCAGATGGTAAGTTTGACCGTCATGAATTGGAAAGCATTGTGACCGGTACTAGCGCATCATTCGAACTATATAAACCTACGGTGATGGCGACTTGTGCATTGTATGCGGGGCAAACGTTGGCAGTCACTGACACGCTGAGCATGCCAGTTAACCCAGCTTGTCAGGCATTTGCAAAGTGGGATGGTAAGTTCAATGCCAATTCTAAATCGGCGCCCCTTGCCAAAGAGTTTTTTAACTTGCTAACGGATGAGGATCTTGTTGTGCAGTTCAATGCTGCGTTCCCAGCGGTGACGCCGAGCATCGTTAAAGCTGAAAAGTCGACCCTGATTAAATTACTCGCTGCGAGCAAGCAACTTGAGAATGCTGGTTTTGCCATTGATGCGACATTGGGTGAGTTGCAATATTTACAGAAAGGCGAGCGTCGTATCCCATGGCCGGGCTCTGATCACCACAGCGGTGGATTCAATATCTTCTCAACGACCAATGCGATGGACTTAACATCATTCGCACCGACCATGGCTGCACCAATTCGTGAAGTTTTAGACCCAACTTGGCCAACCAGAACGGGCCTGAGCACAGATGGTTACCCAATTAACTATGGATCTAGCTGGATGATGGTGGTTGGCTTCAATGAGCACGGTCCACAGGCACGTGGCTTATTGACTTATTCACAGAGTAACAACCCTAATTCGCCGCACTTTACCGATGCCAGTGAGCACTATGCCGCAGGTAAAGGTCTGATTGATTTGCCGTATACCGATGCGCAAATTAAACAGGGCAAAATTAGTGAAATGACACTTACTGTGAAAAAAGACTAAAAATCTTAGACTGTCGCGCGTCACAGTGGCGACAGTCTAAATTTTGGAAAAATGTGATGAGTTTCGATAACGAAAACGGCACTTTTAAAGTGATCATGAATCACGAAGAACAGTACTCTTTGTGGCCAAGTTACAAATCAGTCCCCGGCGGTTGGCAAGACACGGGTGTGAGTGGTGACAAGGCTACGTGTCTTGAGCATATCAAAACACATTGGACAGATATGCGTCCCTTGAGCCTCAGAAACGCAATGGCTCAATAAAACGTGTACGCGACAATTGAGCGTCTTGCAAGCAAGCCGCTCTTTTTCAACGCCTCACTTCATAAATCCGAATCGTGGGCAGCACCCATTTAATCAAGCGCATCAGCTTGGCGTAATCAGACAAAAAATAGCCAAAATTAAATTCAGCATGCGCAATTGCTAGATAACTTTCATGGAGTAAATCATGACCGCCATCACCATTATGGATCACTTAGCGCGGCACGCTGCGCAGCAGCCGGACAACATCGCGCTAGTCTGTGTGGATAAAAAAGCACAGACGCCATGGAGCTTTGGGGAGCTATATGCTCAGAGCTTGATGGTTGCCAGCCATTTGAAAAATCACGTGGTGGCAGGCGACAGAGCGCTGATCTTAATGGACACCGGTATTGAGTATGTGACGAGCTTTTTAGCATGTCAGTACCTTGGTGTAACGGCCATTCCAAGCTTTCCACCTGAGTCAACCAAAGCACAGCATATTGCGCGTACGGTAGGTATTGCAGAAGATTCAGAAGCCGCTGTGGTGCTCACCACGGCACGATTTACCTCGACCGTGGAAGCGCTGGTTGAGCAAGTTGATGGCAGCAAAATGCTGGTGATTGATGAGTTCTGTGAACAACATGAAACAGTCGAACGCCACTCAGCCAAGTCTGAAGAAATCGCGTTTTTACAATACACGTCAGGGTCAACTGCGAAGCCCAAAGGCGTCATGGTCAGTCATGGTAATTTACTTGGTAATGAAAAAGCCATTGCAGAGGGCATGAATATTACCCAAGATGATGTGCTCGTGAGCTGGCTACCTCTGTTCCATGATATGGGGTTAATTGGTGGGTTGCTGCAGCCGATTTATACGGGATATAAACTCGTACTGTGCTCACCTAGGTACTTTATGGAGCGCCCAGCGCGATGGTTACAACTGATATCTGAATACAAAGCCACTATGAGTGGCGGCCCTGACTTTTCGTATCGCTTGTGTATTGAGCGCGTGAAAGATAAGCAGGTCGCCGATTTGGATTTGAGCAGTTTACGGGTATTTTTCTCTGGTGCTGAGCCTATTCGCCACGATACCTTACTAAGTTTTGCACAAAAATATGCGGCGCAAGGGTTTAAACCAACTGCGCTCTATCCATGTTATGGCCTCGCCGAAGGCACTCTATATGTTACCGGTAGCATACCATCGCAAGGTGCAGTGATTGAGGCGTTTGATACGCGTGAGTTGGCAGCGGGTAAAGCGGTATTGCAGCACGCTAAAGACTTGCGCGATAGTGACGAATATACCCATCAGGTTGGGTGTGGCGTTGTCGCCAGTGAACACCAAGTGCGTATTACTTGCCCAACCAGTTTTGATGAGATGGCACCGGGTCATATTGGTGAGATTTGGGCGAGTGGTCCAAGCATTGCGGTAGGCTACTGGCGCAATGAGCAAGCAACCCAAGAAACCTTTGTGGAACATGATGGGAAACGCTGGTTAAGAACGGGCGATGTGGGCTATATCCACGGTGGCCAGTTGTTTATATCTGGTCGTCAAAAAGACCTGATTATCATGAATGGCCATAACGTCTATCCACAAGACATCGAGCGTGCCATTGAAGGGGCACTGAGTTTTGTGCGTCAGGGTCGCGTGTCTGCTTTCCCTGTCCCAAGTGAGCAAAGCGGTGAGGGCATTGGTGTGGCGATTGAAACCGCCAATGTATATCGCAACGACGTGCCCGCTGAACAAACGGCATTGATTGTCAGAGATTTTATTATTGCGCAATTTGGCAATTGTCCAGAGCTTGTGGTGTTACTGGACCAAGGTGGACTGCCCAAAACCTCCAGTGGTAAATTGCAGCGCAGCGCGTGTATGAAGTTACTGCAAGCCGAGAAATTGGCAACTTATGGGGTATTTAACCTGACACAATTGCAACAGCTTGCAGTGAGTCATGGCGGTGATGACCAACACACATGGGATGAGGTGGCGCAACGTTTAGCTGTATTGTGGCAAAGCGTGTTGCACTACCCAGTCAATAGCGATAACGCGGACTTCTTTGCCTTGGGTGGCAGCTCGATCAAAGCAGCTCTGCTGTTGGCAAAGGTACAAGCAGCGTTTAACTGTCAGATTGAGCCAACGGCGGTATTTGCCGCCCATAAATTTGGCGACTTTTGCCAGTTGGTGCGCGAAAGTATCGCAACTAACCAAGAACAGACGTTTATCCCCGCGCTAGAGCAAGCAGCTTACCCTTTGAGTGCTCAGCAACAAAGACAGCTATTTTTGTGGCAGTTAGAACCATTGAGTAGTGCTTATCACATCGGTGCCAGCTTGACACTCAAAGGGGAGATCAATGCAACGTATTTGCACCGCGCCGTGGCCCATATCTTTGCGCAGCAGGGCATTTTACGTCACGCCTATGGCAAAGATGAATCAGGGCAGTGGCAGCAACAGTTAAGCGCACAAGCACTCAATTGGCAACAGGCCGATTTTAGTGATAGCTCAGATCCAGACGCCGCAGCTAAAGTATGGCTTAAAACCTTCTACAAGCAGCCCTTTGCATTAGAGCGCGGTGAAAACTTTAGAGCCGCACTGATTCAGTTGCCAGATAGTCGTACGCAGCTGGTTTTAGTGATGCACCACATCGCCAGTGATGCGTGGAGTTTCGATCTGGTCTTGGCAGATATTAGCCGTTATTACGCGGCATTGGTTGGCACACAGCCCTTACCTAGCACCGACCATACCGTGAATTATGGTGACTTTGCGGCTTGGCAGCAGCAGTGGCTTTCAAGCTCAGAGGCTCAAGCACAATTAACCTATTGGCAGCAACAATTACAGGCCAATGATGACGAAGAGCTGCTTGCGCCTCAGCATCCAAGGCAACCTGATATGCCAGCGCCTATGCAAAGCGAGGTTTTAAAGCTATCTTATCAACAGGTTGAGCAATTACAGGCCTTAGCACATCAGCATGGCGCAAGCTTATTTATGCTATTGCTCAGTAGCCTACAAGTATTCTTCTATCGCTTTTCTGGTAAGCGTACCCCACGAATTGGTGTGCCAGTGGCGAATCGCCGTTTTTCGCAAGTACATTCACTGATGGGCTTTTTCATCAACACGCTGGTACAACGTAACGCGCTGTCAGCGGAGCAAAGCTTTATTGAGGTGTTGTCGTCTACAAAAACACACGCCATTGAGGCGCAAAAAAATCAGGATTTACCGTTCGAAAAACTCGTCGAGGTGATGAACCCAGATCGTAGTCTTGGACAAAACCCGTTATTTCAAGTCATGTTCAATCACCTAGAGCAAGACGTTCAGCAGGCGCTCGAATTACCGGGTGTTGAGGTTGAGCAAGTTGAAGCGCTACAACAGCAAGCGCAGTTTGATTTAAGTATCGACTCTCGGTTATTAAACGATGGCGCCTTATTGCTAGAATTCCAATACAACGCAGCTTTGTATGACGCCGATTATATTGCGCGTGTGGCGAGTGCCTTTAATACTCTGTTGAGTGGCATTGTGAATGCACCAAAGCAAGCCATTGGCAACTTTGCGCTGCACACAAAGCAAGTTGAATCTGCTCAGTTAGGGCGTGGCGAAGACATTGATTTGCCTGCGACACCTTGGCTGCATACAATCAGCGAGATTGCAGCGCAAACGCCAGCGCGCACAGCAGTGATTTATAACGACCAGCACTATAGTTTTGAATGGTTAGAGCAGACTGCAAATCGTTTGGCCCATGGGCTAATTGCCAATGGTTTTGGCACCGAATCTGTTATTGGCGTGATGCAAAACAGAAAGCCGCTGATGTTGGCAAGTACGCTGGCGTGTTTAAAAGCAGGCGCGGCTTATTTGCCTCTAGATAAACAATTCCCTGCAGACAAATTACAGCATATGCTGCAAGACAGCGGGTGTGGCGCGATCTTAAGTGATGAAGCGGTATTGCCGGTGACCTTTGAAGGTGCACTCTTGTCTCCTCAAACTCTGTTGAGTGAGCAGCACCTCAATACCGCATCGCCAAAGGTGCACCATCACGACAATCAAACCGCGTATTTAAATTACACCTCAGGTTCGACTGGTAAAGCGAAAGGCGTGGCCATCGAGTTAGGCGCATTGTCGCGCTACATTGAGTCAGCTAAACGCTTTATCAACCTACAAGCCGATGACGTTGTGTTGCAGTTTGCAACCGCCAACTTTGATGCGTTTGTTGAGCAGCTGTTCCCAACTTGGGCGGTTGGGGCGGCCGTGCTGTTGCGCGGTGATGCGTTGTGGGATGCTGACACACTCTACGCACAGGCACAAAAACACCATGTGGCCGTGATGGATTTAAGCGCCGCTTACTGGCGCAGTATCAGTGCGAGTTGGGCACGAAAAGCACAGCAAGCACCGCTCAATCTACCTAAATTAAGGCAGGTGCATTCGGGCGGTGAAGCCATGTCTGTAGCTGGGATCCAAGATTGGCAAAACACAGGCCTTGCTCAGGTGAGATTGCTCAACACTTATGGACCAACCGAAATCGTGGTGGAAGCGGCGATCCATCCATGCCAAGACATGAATGTCAGTGATGACGGGCAACAGTCCGTGCCGCTTGGGCACGCATTGGCTGGTCGTCAGCTTTACATTTTAGATGACAACCTCGAGACAGTCCCTCCTGGTTATGTGGGCCAGCTCTACGTGGGCGGCGATATTCTGGCCCGTGGCTATTGGGCACAGCCTGACATGACGGCGACTCGTTTTATTGCCGACCCGTTCAGCGACACTGGCGCCCGCATGTATGCCACGGGTGATTTAGTCAGCTGGCAAGGTGGCGAGTTGATGTATCACGGTCGTAACGATCACCAAGTGAAAGTACGTGGCTTTAGAGTCGAGCTTGGTGAAATTGAACAGCAGTTCAGTCAGCTACCTGATGTTGACACGGCGGTGGTCGTCACCGAGCAGCAGAGTCATGGTCTCGGTTTAATTGCCTACATACAAAGCCCCAAGTTCAGTGAGCCAGCATTTGCCGACAAGTTAAAACGCGCGCTAGGCGAGCGTATGCCCGCTTATATGGTGCCAAGTGATATCGTCGTGATGGAAAAACTGCCCATCAATGCCAGTGGCAAATTGGAGCGTCAGCAGCTGCCAAAAGTGGCGCGTGTCGCCCAGCCTGTTTCATTGGCAGAAAATGACACGGAGCGTGCCATTGCTGAAATTTGGCAAAAACACTTAAAGACTCAAGAGATTGACCGTCATGCCAATTTCTTTGACGTTGGCGGCCACTCCCTGTTGTTAATGGCTGTTTATGAAGAGCTAAAAGTGCAATACCCCAATTTACAAATGACAGAGCTGTTTGCGCACCCAAGTATAGCCAGTTTGGCGACTTTACTGGGCAGTGCACAGGCAAACGCAGCGCCTGTTACCTCGAATAAACCAAGTGGCGCGAAACAAAAACGCGGCATGGGCGCGATTGCCGCGCGTAAAAGAAAAGCAAGAGAATCATAACAATGTCAGAAAACAATTATAGCGAATTAGATATTGCCATTGTGGGCATGGCGGGCCGTTTCCCAGATGCCGACAACGTTGATGCGCTGTGGCAAAATGTACGAGACGGCAAGTGCGCCGTGCAAGATTTAACGGATGCAGAGTTGCGCGCTGCGGGTGTCAGTGAAGATGACTTGGCGCACCCTGATTATGTAAAACGCGGTGTGCCTTTTACGGGCATGGCGCAGTTTGATGCGGCATTTTTTGGTTACACGCCAAAAGAAGCGGCGCAACTTGACCCACAGCAGCGGGTCTTTTTGCAAACCTGTTGGCATGCTCTAGAGCATGCTGGCATCACGACCAATAGCAGTAATTTTACTGGGGTGTTTGCAGGATGTGGCGTCCCTGCTTATTTATTACAAAACCTGCTGACAGATAGCCAACAAGATATCACCAGTTTGCTGGCACTTACCAATGGTAACGATAAAGATTCGTTGGCGACACGTGTCAGCTACGAGCTAGACCTAACGGGTCCTGCTGTGACGGTGCAAACGGCATGTTCAACCTCGCTCGTGGCTGTGCATATGGCGTGTCGGGCTTTGCAGAACTACGAATGTGACTCGGCGCTTGCCGGTGGTGTTTGGCTCAATCTGAATAATGAGCAAGGCTACCATGCACCAGCGGGGGGGAGCTTGTCTCCTTCAGGTCAGTTAAGCGCGTTTGGTGAGCAAGCCGATGGCATCTTGATTGGCAGTGGCAGCGCAGCGGTGGTACTCAAGCGCGTTGACGATGCCATTGAAGAGGGTGACCATATTCTTGCGGTGATCAAAGGCTCTGCTATCAACAACGATGGTAAAGAAAAAGTTGGGTACACGGCACCGAGTGTGACAGGTCAGGCGGGCGCGATAGAAGCAGCCCTTGAGTTTGCTGACATTGACCCGAGCTCGGTGGGATATATTGAAACACACGGTACGGGCACAACGCTTGGCGACCCTATTGAAATCGCAGCATTGAGCCGAGCATATGGGGCGTGCGACAAGCAGCAAATCGCCATTGGCTCAATAAAGGCCAACATTGGCCACTTGGACTCGGCAGCAGGGGTAACTGGGCTTATCAAAGCCGTTCAAGCCCTGCGTCATAAAACGCTTCCACCCAGTTTGCACAGCAGCCCGTTGAACAGCAAAATCGACTTTGCCAATAGTCCGTTTTACGTGAATACCGAACTTAAGTCTTGGCAAAGCGATTCAGTGCGCCGTGCAGCGGTTAGCTCATTGGGTATGGGCGGCACAAATGCCCATGTCATTTTAGAAGAGTACGTCGCACCTGAGGTGGCGTTCAATCAGGCTGCACCTTGGCACATTTTACCGCTGTCAGGCAATAGTCAATCCGCGTTGGAAGCACAGCGTCAGGCATTGGCAATTAAGCTCCAACAATCACCAGAGCAGCTCCCTTTGATTGCTGCACAGTTGCAACATAGCCGCACGGCGCAAGCCATTCGTCATGCGGTTGTGGTGGACAGTGCTGAGCAAGCACAGCAACTCCTTGTCCGCGATATCAGTGGTGACAAGGCAAGCAATCATAAGATTGGCTTGATGTTCTCAGGTCAGGGGTCGCAATACGTGACGATGGCACAGCCACTGTTAAAACATATACCCGCATTTAAGGCGCATTTTGAGGCTGTGACGGCGTTATTCAACACAGAGTTACAGGATGAATTGCGTCGCGTGTTTACCCCAAGTGACGATGAGCTATTGGCGGCTAACCAGTTGCTTGGCCAAACGCGAGTGACGCAACCAGCCCTGTTCGTGGTGGCCTATGCTATGGCCAAGAGTTACGAGAGTCACGGTGTTCACATCGAGGCGATGTTGGGACACAGTATTGGTGAATACGTGGCGGCCTGTTTGAGTGGGGTGATGAGTTTAGAGACGGCTGTTAAGCTGGTCACGGCACGTGGTGAGGCGCTACAAAACATGGCTCCGGGCGCGATGCTTTCGGTGATGAGCGATGCGCAAAGCCTGACTCCTTATTTGAATGAACAGTTAGATATTGCGGCATGCAACAGCCCTAGCAATACGGTGGTTGCGGGCACCAAAGAAGCAATTAAAGCCCTGCAAGGTGAATTGAAAGCCGCTGATATCAGTGTGACGCGTTTACACGTGTCTCATGCATTCCACAGTCATCTGACAGAACCGGTACTCAACGAATTTGCTGAGGTTCTTGCGCAAGTTCAGTTAAATGCGCCTAGCACGCCTTTCGTTTCTAACCTCTCGGGGACTTGGATCACTGCTGAGCAAGCAACGTCAACGCAATATTGGCTGGATCATATCCGCCAAGCCGTTAATTTTGTCGAGGGCGTGAACACGCTAGCGCAGCGCTGTGATGTGTTAATCGAGGCAGGCCCTGGCGATACGTTGCAAAAGCTTGCCAAACAATCGGTATCTGACACCGTGACCGTGCTTAATTCCATTGCACATGCACGCGACCTCAAAGCGCCTATTCCTCCTTTTGTGAAGACCTTGGCAAAGCTTTGGCAGCTGGGTGTGCAAATCGAGTGGTCACAGGTGAGCGAAGTTGTACAGGGCGCTGAAACGGCATTCCCGGCGTATCAATTTGATAAAACGGAATTTTGGGTGGATGCCAAAACGGTTAGCGCTGCAAACACACGTGTCAGTGAAGATACTGGCCCTGAGTTATTAGAGCCAATTTGGCAACAACAGCCTATTACTGCCTTGTCATCTATTGATTTGCAGGGCCAAAAGGTGGTGTTGCTTGCCTCGGATGCACCGCTGACAGCACAATTAAGCTCTGCGCTGGCTGCAAAAGGCGCGACGGTTATCCAAGTTTGGCAAGGCGACGCATTCTCTGCCCTTGACCAAAATCAGTATCGGTTAGATTGCCATGATGCGGGCCAATTAAGCATGCTTCACGAGCAAATCGACGGATTTAAGCGCATTGTTGATTGTCGTCTATTGGATCAGCACGCCTGTGGCTATCAATTGTTGTTACCACTGTCGAAGTGGTTACTAGGGCAAGATCAAATTCATTGGACTGTGGTGGCAAGTGAGTTGTTTAGCGTCTTGGGTGATGAAACAGTATCTGCCGAAAAAGCCACAGCCCTTGGTATGACGCGTGTTGTCGCCATGGAACAATCGACAATTCACTGTCAGTTGCGTGAAGTATCACACACCCATCGCGATAGCAGCCAATTGCAATTTGCCAATCAGTTAGTGGCTGATATGGCAATTGATGTGCAAGAAATCGCCTATCGTGGTCGCCAGCGTTTTGTACTGACGCAGCAAGCTTTACCTGCAATCGCGGCGCAGGTAAATGCAGCATCGTCATCCGCTGTAACCTTTATTACCGGTGGTTTAGGTGGCGTCGGTTTAGTCCTTGCCAAGCTTTTAGCTGCCCAAGGTCATGCCTTGGTGTTACAAACCCGCAGCGCGCTGCCAGCAAGCGAACAATGGGCTGCATTGATTGCGGATGAGTCCAGTGACGCTAAGTTGGTGGGCCAATTAAGCGCACTACAAGCATTGCAAGATGCTGGTGCACGTATCGCGGTCGTGCAGGCAGATGTATTAGACATTGCGAGCTTAAATGTGGCTATTAGTCACGCTGAGCAATCATTGGGACGAGTTACTCAAGTGATCCATGCAGCGGGCCTGCCGGGTGGGGGGATGTTGGCGCAGGTTAACGCAGAGCAGGCGGCACAAAGCATGGCTGCGAAAACCCGAGGTACTGATAACCTCTTGGCTGCGTTTAAATCTCATCAACTTGAGCGCATGATCCTATGTTCGTCATTGGCTTCGGTACTCGGTGCACTGGGTCAAAGTGATTATTGCGCGGCCAATAGCTATTTAGATGCGGTGGCCATGCAGCCACAGCCTTTCTTGGTACAGTCGGTTAACTGGGATGCATGGGCAAACATCGGTATGGCTGCGGGGCACAGTGTGGGTGAAGAGTTTGGTATTGATGAAGCCGCTGCACGAACTTTGCTTGCGGGTATTGGTCAATCTCAAGCACCGCAATTGTACGCTGCGAGCTTGTCTTGGCAAGCGCGTGCGGACAAAGTGGCAGAGCTAACTGAGCGCTTGATGCAGGCTAAATCGCCAGTACCTAAAGGCCACAAGCGACCTGATCTAGATACGGAGTTTGAAGCGCCAGAGAGCGAACTCGAATTGCAGTTGGCTGCAATTTGGAGTGAATTCTTGGGCTTTGACGAAATCGGTATTTTCGATAACTTGTTTGAGCTTGGTGGTGACTCACTGATAGCAATTCAAATGCTGGCAAAGGTGAAGCAGCAGTTCGCAGTTGAAGTTGAACCGGCAACCTTCTTTGAAGATCCGAATCTAGATAACCTGATCTTCCTAATTGAAGAGCAGTTACTGAGCGAATAACGTCGCGCTACCTATCCTATCATTGAATTTTTTGGAGGCCATTGCGGCCTCCTGCTTTATTTTTTTCATTTCCCAACGTCTAGCTGGCATCAAGGGCAAATTTACCAACACATCAAAATCATAAACGATGTACAAAACTCAGTCATAAAACTCATTTAAGCAAATTAAAACAGCACCTTACTTTCATGTAAGCCGCGTAGTTTTGTGTCTGCCAGTAGGTAGAGAATGCCAAATAATTGCGATGTGGTGGAACGGAGAAACGTTGAACTCCATTTCACTCAATCAACCAGATTAGCAGTGCATAATAATCGAGATCCAGGTGGAATCAGCATGAGCGAGCAAAAGCGCAGAAGAAGACGCGAGCGCGGTGGCGCATTAACTGAAGAACAACAGCTAAAACTTAAAGCCAAATTGGCTGACAGTCAGGCCAGAGCGCAACAAAATCAGTTGGCAGTGCGTCAAGATAGAACGGCCAAAGTGCCTTTAACGCCCGCCCAGCAACGTCTTTGGACTGCGTGGCAATTGGACCCACAAGACAGTGTTTATAACTTGGCGGGCACGCTGACGTTTCAGGGGCAACTGAACAAGGCGTGGGTGCAAGCTGGCTTTGCGCACTTGGTCGCGAAACACGGGATCTTGAATAGCCGTTTCAGTGAAGAAGCAGGCACCACCGTACAGCAATTGCAAAACGACAATGCATTTACCTTTATCGATATACCAACGCAAAGTGATATAGCGCAGCAGGCGTTTGAAATTGCAGACAAACCCTTTGATTTAACGGCTGAGCCTTTGCTACGCGTGGCCTTATTAGAAGTCCAAGGCGAGTGTACCTTGCTGGTGGTGATGCATCATATCGTCACTGATGGCACGTCGATGCAGCAGTTATTTAATGAATTTATTCAAGCGTATGCGCTGTTGCAATCTCAGCAAGATTTACCAGCAATTGAATCTAAAGCTGACTATTTAGATTATGCATTATGGTTGGACAAGCAAGACCATTCAGAGTTATTGGCCAAGCAATTAACGGACTGGCAAGGCGCACTTGGGGATGATTTTGAACCACTGCGCTTGCCTGCGAATAGCTTGGCGAGACAAGGGGGTAACTACCCAATTAGTACGCAGTCCTTGGCGTTACCAAACGCATTGTGGCAACAAGTGCAAGGGCTGACCAAGCAGCATCAAGTGACACCATATTTGGTGCTACTGAGCGCCTTTCAGTACTTATTACACCGTTATAGTGACCAAAACGATGTCAAAGTAGGGGTCCCAATTGCCAATCGCCACCATGCACAAACCCATGGTCTCATCGGCTTCTTTATTAATACTCAAGTAGTGCGGCTAGAGGTTGCGCCAGAGGACTGTTTTGCCTCACTGTTGGAAAAAGCCAAAGCGTTTTCACAATTTGCACAGGCTAATCAAGATTTGCCGTTTGAGCACCTTTTGGATGCCATTAAACCTGAGCGTAGCACTGGCAGTCACCCACTTTTTCAGGTCATGTTTAACTACTTGAAACGTGATAAAGGTGCCATGGATGCCTTGCAAGGCGTATCACTCAAAGATACCCAAGCGCTGCGCTTTTCGATGCCGTTTGATTTGCAATTAGATGTGATTGAAGAAGTCACGGGGGATACCACACTACATTTATACTTCGCCAACACACTTTACAGCGAAGCCTTTGCCAAACACTGTTTAGATGAACTTGCGGCCTTATTGTCTGCGGTTGCGAACAACCCTCAGTCGCCGTTGCAATACTTAGATTGGTATCCGCAGCAGCGTCAACAGTGCCTAGAAGCATTTTCCAAAGGTGCGGAGGCATTTCCATGGCAACGATCTATTGCTGATATCATCAGTGAACAAGCCAAGCAAACACCGCAGCACAGTGCCCTGATATTCGCAGGTGAGCACCTGAGTTATGGAGAGTTTGAACAGCGCACCAATCAGTTGGCAAACTGGTTGATTGCCCAAGGTGTTGGCGCTGAAGACCAAGTAGGCGTGTATTTCGACCGCAGTTTCGAGATGGTGATAGCGTTGATTGGGGTGATGAAAAGTGGCGCGGCGTATGTGCCCCTTGACCCTAATTTACCGGCCGATCGGGTTGAATATATTGCACAGAATAGCACCTTCAAACTGGTGCTGGGCAATCGCGAAAATAGTGCGTTTTCGGTACCTTATTATACGTGGGCGACGCTTGAATCGGCGATTGCTGAGCAAAATGATGATTACCCTAATGTGACTATCATACCCGCGCAGGCGGCGTATGTGATTTACACGTCGGGTTCAACGGGCAAGCCCAAAGGAGTGGTCAATAACCACCACGCTCTTTATAACCGTATTAGCTGGCAGGACCAAGCTTACCCAATTGACGCAACAGATCGTGTCTTGCAAAAAACACCGTATGGGTTTGATGTGTCTGTTTGGGAGTTTTTCTGGCCATTGATGCGTGGTGCAACCTTGGTTGTGGCGGAACCAGAAATCCACAAAGAGCCGCGTGATTTGGCCGCGCTTATTCAAGCACAGCAGGTGACTTTGCTGCACTTTGTACCTTCGATGTTACAGGCCTTTATCAGTGAACCTTTGGCGCAGCAATGTGACAGTATTAAACACATTATTTGTAGTGGTGAAGCGCTTCCTACGGCCCTGCAAGCAGACACTTTGAAGTTACTACCAGCACTTGAAATCCACAATTTATATGGTCCGACAGAAGCGGCCATCGACGTCAGCTATTACGAATGTGATGGTCGCACCGACAAGGCTGTCCCTATCGGTAAACCGATAGCGGGTTGTGAGTTGTGGGTGCTTGACCAACAGTTAAATCTCAGCCCGATTGGTGCCGTGGGTGAGTTATATATTGGTGGGATTGGCCTTGCGCGAGGTTATGCTAATCGTCCAGATCTGAGTGCTGAGCGTTTTGTGGCAAACCCATTTGCCAATGACGGTAGCCGCTTGTATCGCAGTGGAGATTTGGTGCGCTGGAGTGAATTGGGTGAGCTCGAATATTTAGGGCGAACCGACCATCAAGTTAAGATCCGAGGTTTACGCATTGAGTTGGGTGAAATCGAAACCCAGTTATTTGCCCAGCCGGGCGTAAAAGAAGCGGTGGTTGTGGCCATCTCTGGGCCCAATGGTGGCGCGCGTCTAGCCGCCTATGTGAGTGGCGAATCATTAGATGAAAGCCTGTTACATCAAGGGCTCAGTGATGCGCTGCCGGATTACATGGTACCGAGTTCGATTCGGGTACTGGATGCTTTACCGCTGAGCAGTAACGGTAAAGTGGATCGCAAAGCGCTACCTGAACCTAGTCTGCCAAATCAAACAACCTATCAAGCACCACAAGGTGAGCGCGAAGAGTTGCTGTGTCAAGCTTGGCAGCAGGTCCTTGGTCACAGCCAAATTGGTCGTGATGATAACTTTTTTGCCCTAGGCGGCGACTCGATTCTGAGTTTACAAATTGTGGCTGCAATGCGCCAGCATGGATTTGCACTGAGTGCCAAGCAGGTGTTTGAAGCGCCAACCATTGCGCAATTGGCCAAAGAGCTGAATGAATTAAGTGACGCGGATAAGATCCCGCAGAGTGTGAGTGGCGAAGTGCCCTTGTTACCCATTCAGCAAACATATTTTGCAAGGCAGCCTAAACACGTTAATCACTGGAACCAAGCGATCCGCTTAACACCGCCAGCAAGCATAGGATTAGCAGCGCTAACAGAAAGCGTGCAGGCTCTTATTGAACACCATGACGCTTTGCGGCTGCAATATCAGCAGCAGGGCGAATGGCTACAATCTTATCGTGACTATGATGAAGCGGATTACCGTGAAGTGGTGTGGTATCAGTCGACCACCGAGCAAGCGTTTGATAGCTACTGTTTGCAATTGGCGGAGCAAGCACAAGCGAGTTTAAACATCATGCGTGGTGATTCATTGCGCGTTGTATATGTGCATAGTGAAACCCGTCAGCAGTTGCTGTTAATTGCCCATCATTTGGTCATTGACGGGGTATCTTGGCGTATTTTGGTGGATGACTTATTGCAGGGGATTGCGCAGTCAGCAGCTGGTAAAGCAGTGGCATTTGCAGCAAAGAGCCACAGTTATCAATACTGGGCACAACAATTACAAACTTACCCCAGCGCCCACGAGGACGAATTTGCAATTTGGCAATCACAGCATAGCGATGCGCTAGATTTACCGAATTTTGTTGCCGATGGCGATGACACCATGGACCGTGCACAAACGCTAAATATCACGCTCAGTGAGTCACAGACACACTCCCTATTAACGCAGGCGCAACGTCCTTATCGCACACACATTGATGAGCTTCTATTGGCGGGGTTAAGTGTGGCCTTGAAGCAATGGACGGGTGCTGATGACGCGCAGGTATTCCTCGAAGGACATGGTCGTGAGCCGTGGCAGTCACAACTAGATTTAAGTCGCACGTTAGGCTGGTTTACGTCTCTGTACCCCGTTAAATTGGTTAGTTTTACGGACATTGCAGAGACCATTATTCATACCAAAGAGCGTTTGCGTGCACTGCCGAATAAGGGCATCGGTTACGGTGCTTTTAAATATTTTGGCAACGAGACGCAAAAGCAGGCGCTTTGTAGCACGCGCAAACCACAAATAGAGTTTAATTATTTAGGTCAGCTCGATGCTAATGGCAATGCGCAATTGGCGCAATGGCAAATGAGCACCGATGGTGTTGGCCGTAGTATTGCCCCTGAAAACCCACTCAGTGCAGACATTACCATCAATGGTGGCATTCAAAATGGTCAGCTGCAATTGGCTGTGACATACAGCAGCGCATGCTTGCTACAGGCTGATATGGCCGAGTTTGGCCAATTGCTTGAACGGGCGTTTGGTGACGTCATCGCGCATTGCCTCGAAGCCCAGTTGCGCTTAACACCTGCCGATGTGCCACTGCTGGCCTTGTCTCAAGCAGAGCTGGATGCATTGCCTATCTCACAGCAGGACGTTACCAGTATTTATCCTCTTTCACCCATGCAGCAGGGTATGATGTTCCACACCATGGTGGAGCAAAGTGCCGCGTATCTCAATCAGCTGAGATTGGATATTAGTGGTCTTGATGTGGCGCGCTTTAAAGCGGCTTGGCAACTGGTTGTTGATCGTCATGAGGCATTGCGCAGTGGCTTTTTGTCGGCGGCAAAGCAGCCTCTTCAGTATGTGGTAGAAGGTCACCAGATTGCGTTAACAGAACTAGATTGGCAAAGTGAACCAGCACAATCGACACATACCCTTGCCAAGTCACTGCTTGATACAGGGTTTGCAGTTACAGAGCAAGTGGGACTGATGTCTTTCACCTTAGTTCAGCAAGCGCCAGCGCAGCATCACTTTATTTGGACCTATCACCATATGCTGTTAGATGGTTGGAGTAGCACGGCGGTGTTGGCTGAAGTCATGGCCGCTTACCAAGCGCAAACATTACCAGCACCTGGGGGTCAGTTTAAAGATTACTTAGCGTATTTGGCGAACCAAGATGACGCCGCGGGAGACAGTTACTGGCAAAGTCGCCTTGAACGACTGGGTGATGCCTCTTATTTAACGCAGTTGCAAGTACGTGAACGCTTGGACGAGTCGCAGGGCTACGCGCAGCATACGTTGCAATTAAGCGAGCAACAAGCTGCGCAATTACAACGCTTTGCACAACAACAACAGCTCACGGTGAATACCGTTTTACAAGGCGCTTGGTCGCTGTTATTAGGGCGTATGCTGAACAAGTCAGCGGTTTGCTTTGGCGCGACGACATCAGGCCGCCCTGCTGACTTGGTTGGTAGTGATCGCACAGTGGGTCTATTTATCAATACCTTGCCAGTGATCAGCACGCTAGACGATGAACTGACCGTGGGGCAATGGCTCAAAGCTCGCCAGCAAGACAGTATGGCAAGCCGAGAGTTTGAACACACGCCTTTGTATCAAATACAAAAACTAGCTGAAGGGCAGGTGGAGTTCAATCAGCAAGGCTTGTTTGACAGTTTACTGATTTTCGAAAACTACCCAATCTCGGAGACTTTGGGTGCCTCAGAATTAGGCGGCGCGCGCTTTAACTTAGTTGAAAACCGTGAGGAAACCAATTACCCGCTGACCGTGTTTGTCGAGACAGCACAAGGTTTAACCATTAACTTTGCTTATCAGAGCTGGCAGCTTAGTGCTGAGTTGGTGGCGCAATGTGCCAATAACTTAGCGTTGCTATTAGAGACAGTGCAAACGCAAGTAGATCAGCCGCTTGGCCAGATCCAGTTGTTAGATAAACAGGCACAGGCTGCTCTTAACCAGTTGGGTCAAGGGCACAACGAGGCGCTGCCTGACTTTGATGCATTGGCCCTATTTGAAGCGCAGGCACAGCAATCACCACATGCGATAGCGGTGCGCAACGAACAAGGCGAATCACTTAACTATGAAGAGTTGAACCGCCGCGCGAATCAATTGGCGCAGGTGCTCATTCAAGCGGGGGTAGATATCGAAATGCCCGTCGCCGTAAGTATGACCCGCGGCCTTGATATGATTGTGGCGATGCTCGCCATAGGCAAGGCGGGCGGCGTGTATGTTCCAATTGCTTTGGAGTTGCCAGAAGCACGTCGCGATTATATTTTTGAACACAGCGGCGCAACGCTTGTCTTGACTAATACGACTGCAACGTTTGGCAATTCAGTCAGGTGTTTAAATGTCTCACAAATCGCACTAGATAATTATTCAGATAGCACGCCAGTCAAAGCTCGTCATCAAGCACAACTGGTGTATACCCTGTATACCTCTGGCTCTACCGGATTACCCAAAGGCGTGGCGATAAGCCATGGTAACCTACTCAATTTCTTGTTGGGCATGCAGCAACAACTGGGGTTGCATGAGGCGGTCAATGCACTGGCACTGACTTCCTTGTCGTTTGATATTTCCGGACTAGAAATTTACTTGCCGCTGATAAGCGGTGGTGCCGTGACCGTTGCAAATGATGCCACGACACTCACGCCTGAATTATTAGCACAGCAAGACCTACTGCAAGCGACTCCTGCGGGGTGGCGCAGCCTGTTGGCGCTTAATTTACTGACCGACGTGGCTGGCAAATTGGCATTGTGTGGCGGCGAAGCGCTGCCTGCAGAACTCGTGGCTGATTTAACCGCAACGGGTGTTGAACTTTGGAATATGTACGGGCCAACCGAAACGACCATTTGGTCGAGTTGTTATCGGGTTGCGCAATCGCCAGTGCACCTTGGCGCTGCGACGTTAAATACCCAGATGTATGTGCTTGATAATCAGTTAAACCTATGCCCACAAGGTGTCGCTGGGGAACTTTACATTGCTGGCGCAGGCCTGGCTCGTGGTTATTTAGCGCGGCCTGAACTCAGCGCAGAGCGCTTTGTGGCCAACCCGTTTGCAGCGGATGGTAGCCGTTTATATCGCACCGGAGATCTCGTACGTTGGAATGAGCGCGGCCAGCTTGAGTATTTAGGTCGTACCGACCATCAGGTGAAGATCCGTGGTTACCGTATCGAGCTCGGTGACATTGAAGCGCAGCTCTATCGCTGTGATGGCGTCGTTGAAGCCGTGGTGGTGGATGACAACAGCACTGGCAGCACACAATTGGTTGGCTATGTGTCGGGCGCAGCGCTAAATGGTGACGAACTCAAAAACCACATTGCGCAGTGGCTACCAGATTACATGGTGCCAGCACTGGTTATCGCATTGGACGACATGCCACATAACAGCAATGGCAAGATTGACCGCAAAGCGCTGCCAAAACCGCAGTGGCAAGCTGACCAAGCATTTGAAGCGCCACAAACCGAGACGGAGTTACGCCTTGCAGCAATTTGGCAGTCTGTATTGGGTGCAGAAAAAGTCGGCCGTGGTGATAATTTCTTTGCCCTTGGGGGAGATTCAATCAAGGCATTGAGTGTTGCCAGTCAAAGCCAGAGCAATGGGTTAAACTTTGAAATTGCGCAGCTATTTAGCACCGAAGATCTTGCGCAATTGGCTTCATTGATTGATGGCAACAGTGCAACCAATCGCTTAGCGCTGGTACGCAATGCTGAGACTTACACTGGGTTATCGTTTGCCGAACAACGTCAGTGGTTCTTATGGAAGCTCTCGCCACAGAGCAGTGCATATCATATTAAGGGCGCGTTGATGTTGGATGGGGAGCTCAACACCCGCGCATTGCAACAGGCATTGGATTACATTAAAAACAGTCATGATGCGCTGCGCACTGTGTATGTGGAAGATCAAGATGCGCAGGTATCTCAATATATTGCCACTGAAAGTGCGTGTATTTATCAAGAGTTTGATGCATCCGAGGGCGCAGATAGTCGCACGTGGCGAGCAAACTTTGTCGCTCAGCCGTTTGAATTGACTGAGGGCAACCTGTTTAGAGTCGGGCTTATCAAGCACAGTGACACGCGCCATGAGCTGGTGGTCGTCATGCACCATATTATCTCCGATGCGTGGTCACTACAGATCATTATCAATGATTTTGCCAAGGCATATGGTCAAGCACAGGCGGGCGCATTGCACTTAGCTGAAACCACAAAAATACGTTACAGCGATTACGCTCAGTGGCAGCGCGCATGGTTGAATGACGAGGTGAAAGCCCAGCAGTTGGCTTATTGGCATAGTGTCATTGGGGATGATTTATCCGCACTGCGCCTGCCCAGTGATTTAAATTCTGAGCAAAGTACTTACCAAGCCATAACGGAGCAAGTGGAGCTTGATTCGCAATTAAAAGCAGCCTTAGTGGACTTTGCTAAAGCGAATAATACGAGCTTATTTAATGTCTTGATGGCTGCGCTCAAGGTGTTACTGCATCGCTACAGTGGTCAGTCTACGATCCGCGTTGGGATGCCAATCGCCAATCGCCATACCGCAGGCACTGAATCTTTAGTGGGCTTCTTCGTTAATACCCAAGTGATCACCACTCAAATAAGCGGTGATACGTTATTGAGTGAAGTGCTAGCACAGGTCAAAACCCATATGTTAGGCGCACAAGCGCACCAAGATTTACCCTTTGAGCAGCTGTTAGACAGTCTTGATCTAGACCGAGACCTCGCTCAGCCGTTATTTCAAGTGATGATTAACCACCAGCGTGTGGACGGTGATGCCCTGCTTACATTACCCGAACTGGATGTGAGCCCTGTGACCATTGATGCCAGCGAAGCGCAGTTTGAACTCGTACTGAACTGTTATGAAGACAGCCATGGCCTGACGAATATTGAATTTGAATTTGCCAAAGAACGCTTCAGTAAAGCGCGTCGTGTAGAGCTGGCAAGCGCGCTTAGCACACTACTGACCGCTTTAGTGAGCGCACACGCTCAGCGCGTTGCAGACTTGCAATTACTTCCTGATGCAAAGCAAGCGCAATTACATGTGCTTGGTCAAGGCCAATCGCATCCAGCAGCTCCTTTAGTGACAGCGCAACTGGACGAAATTGCGATGCAGTATCCGCACCATATCGCATTGAAATTTGCGGATACTGAGCTCAATTACCAGCATTTGACAGCGCAGAGCAACCGTGTGGCACATTATCTTTGCGCACAGCAACACAAAGTAGTTGCAGTGCGCTTCGAGCGTGGCACAGACATGGTCGTTGCTGCGCTGGCGGTACTAAAATCAGGTGCGACCTATGTGCCAGTTGATCCGAGCCTACCAATCGAACGCCAGCAGTATATTGTCCAACGAAGTGGCGCCAGTCTGGTGCTCAGTGATGACACGAATACCCAGCTGCAAGGTACTCAGATTCAGCGCTTAGAGGACGGCTTAGTGGCTGACTATCCTGCTACCCCACTAAATCAAGTGATTCAACCTCAGCAGTTGGCGTATATGATCTTTACTTCCGGTTCGACGGGGCGACCAAAAGGAGTGGGCGTGTCTCATCAAGCCTTGGCAGATCATTGCTACGCGATGCAGCAGGCATACCAGTATCAGCATCTTGATCATGCGTTATTATTTGCTTCGATGGGCTTTGACGCCGCGCTAGAGCAGTTGCTTATGCCGCTTCTGAGTGGTGCGCAACTGAGTGTGGTGGACCCGAAGGCACTCAGTCCCGATGCACTGGTTGAATACGCCGCCACAGCAGGAGTTACTGTTGTCGACCTGCCACCTGCGTATTTACGTCATGTATCAACATTGAAATCGGTGCGTTTGTGTATCGTTGGCGGCGAAGGCTGGCACCAGGGGGACTTTAAGTTAGCACAGCAAAGCTTGCCTCAGGCACAGTTTGTCAATGCCTATGGTCCAACCGAAGCAGTCGTAACCCCAACGTTGTGGATAGGCGATGCACAGTCACAAGTGGCTGGTCGCTACGTCCCGATCGGGTTGCCTGTGGGTAACCGCCAAGTTTACGTGTTGGATGAGGCCCTTAATCTGCTGCCAAAAGGCGCAACTGGTGAGCTGTATATCGGTGGCAGTTGTCTTGCAGAAGGCTACATTGGCCAGCCAGAATTAACAGCCGAGCGCTTTGTGGCCAACCCATTTGGTGACCAAGGCGGGCGTTTGTACCGTACGGGTGATTTGGTGCGTTGGAACGAAGATGACCAATTAGAATATCTTGGTCGTGTGGATGATCAGATCAAAATACGTGGTCATCGTATTGAGTTGGGTGAAATCGAAGCGCAGCTCAGCGCACTCGCGGGTGTAGAGCAAGCTATTGTTGCGGTTCAAAATGCGAAGGCACAGTCTGTTTTAGTGGCGTATGCGGTCACTAAACTCACCGCGCATGACGTGCAGGCGCAACTGCGTGAAATCTTGCCCGAGTACATGATACCGCAAGCTATTGAAATCATGGCACAGCTGCCACTTAACCAAAATGGTAAGGTGGACCGTAAACGCTTGCCTGAGGTGGACTTGGCGGATAACGCCAGCGACTATGTTGCACCACAAGGCGAACTCGAGCTGCAAATCGCGCACGTTTGGCAGTCATTATTGCAGGTTGAACAGGTGGGACGTCACGACAACTTCTTTGCGCTTGGAGGGGATTCGATAACGGCACTGCGCTTGGTACCACGCATCAATGAACTCGGCGAGTACGGTATCGCAGTGAAAGATATCTTCAGCGCGCAAGACTTAGCAGCGCTTGCTCAATGTGTCTCAGCGTCTTCGCAGGGGGTTGAACGATTGGCATTGACACATGTTGAGCGTACTGCGCTTATGCCAGTATCTCCTGCGCAACAAAGCTTGTGGCTGACGGATAGACTCAGTACCAGCGACGCCGACAAAGCGGCTTATAATATTGCGGGGGCCGTTGAACTGACGGGCGAGTTGAATGTGGTTGCCCTTGAGCAAGCATTCAATGCGTTACTTAAGCGTCATGAGGTTTTACGCTCACGGTTTGTGGATGTAGAAGGTGAACCGCGTGTTGAAGTGCTTGATAACGAAACCCTTAAATTGACTGTTGAGCAAGTAGATAATGTTCTGCTGGCGCAGCACCAACGCAACGAGTTCGAGCAACAGCACTTTGATTTAAGTACCGCACCACTCATGCGCGCTAAGGTATTGCAGTTGGGTCAGCAACATTATCAATTGTTGGTGAGCATGCATCATATCATCAGTGATGGTTGGTCGATTGCCAATCTGGTTCAAGAGCTGGGGGTATTCTATGCTGAGCAGTTGGGGGACAGCAGTTTAGTCGCTCAGCTTACGCCTTTGCCAGTTCAGTATGCTGACTATGCAAGTTGGCAAACTGCACGTTTGGCGTCGCCAGAAGGTGAACAAAACAAGACTTTTTGGCAACAGCAGTTACAGGCCGCTCCGCCGGTGAGTGTTTTACCCCTGCACTTACCGCGTCCAGATAAACCGAGCAGTCAAGGTGAGCAGGTGGTGTTTGATATTGCACCACAGCTCACAGCGCAATTACACGCGTTGAGCGAAGCACATAACTTGTCGTTATTTGCCTTATTAAAAGCCAGTTATATGGCGTTTTTAAGCCAGCAAACGGGGCAGCAAGACCTAGTGGTCGGCACGGATTTGGCTGGGCGTGAAGAGGCGGCTTTGGAACCGCTAATTGGTTTCTTTATTAAGGTGTTACCTGTTCGTATTACGCTACAAGCCGACGAGAGCTTTATTAGCCTTGCACGACAGGTGCAGCAGCAGCTGTTGGCGATTCAAGAACATCAACTTCTGACGCTGGAGAGCATTGCGCAAGTGGCAGATGCTCCGCGTCAAAACGGGGTATCGCCGATCTTCCAGCAGCTATTTGTAATGCAAAATACGCCGCAACCGCGTTGGCCTGTTGCAGGCGTTGAAATCAGCGAATTACCGAGCGAGGGCGTTACCAGTAAATTCGACTCGGCCATCTTTATTGAACCAACAGCGCAAGGTTTGAGTGGCAATATGGTGTTTAAGCGTGCGCTCTATGTGAAAGATAAAATGCAAGCGACTATCACCGAGTGGCTTAATTTGTTGGCAACTTTAGCGTCTCAGCCTGAACAAGCACTGCCAAAACCGAAACGCAGTGGCGGCATGAAAAAACGTAAAATGGCGAAATTTGGTAAATTGAAAAAATAGTCATTCGACCATTACCGTCTACCCAAAAGCCAAGTCGCGTTATTGCACTTGGCTTTTGTTATTTAACCAGTCTTGATTTTGATCAACAAAATATGGTTCGGTCATGGCGCTCACAGAAACTTACGGGTTTTCCTTAAAAAAACTAGGGCTTTGCTCGTCATTAAGACACATCCCTAGGTTGTGGGTAAAATAGCCTCATTTAATGCATTTTAGAACGCCCTATGCGTTCATGTTATTGGCACCAAACCTTGAGGGACATGCACATTATTGGTTTTTCATAATGGGCTATTTGGATGCAATCACGTGTGCCAAATGGCTCTAAATTTACTGCAAGAGACATTTGGCATGATCCAAGAATATATCGATGCGTATCCGCAGGGCCTTGGCCTGAGTGTTCAACAAAAACAACATGTATCAAAACAAGATGATGCCGCCATTGCCGTGCACAGTGTTTTGGTGCCAATCGAACCCAGCCTAACAGTGGCTGAGCTGACGCAGCGTGCTGAGGTCATTGCGCAGCAACAGCTCATATTGCAGTTTGCATTCACACAAGTAGAAGGCTTCAGAAGTACGCGTCAGGTGCCAAGTGCACAACATAGCCTAATCTGTGAAGCGGTTACGAGCCAAGCAGACTTAGTGGCAACAGAGCAAGCTAAGCTGATCCCTATTACACTGGATACGGCACATGGACAAAACATTCAACTCAGCCATTTTGTTTGTCAGCAGCAGGCGTATTTGTTGATCCATGCCAATGCATTAGCGTTAGATATTGCCAGTGTTTATGAATATATTGGTCAATTACTCAACGGTGTGGAAGACGACGTTGAAGCCATTCAATATCCGGACTTTTTAGCTTGGCTTGAAGAAGTCAACGAGGCACCAGAAGCGGCCCAAGGGGCGGCGTATTGGCAGCAATTCAGCGCAAAATTACAGCCTTTAGATAACCACTTTCAATTGCCTTATCACAAGGCGCCTGCCGCCACTGATTTGCGCACGCAGCAAAGCTGTGCGGTGCCACTGAGTGATTCAGTTCTGCAAAATATTGATGGTTTGGCGGAGCAACTTGAGCTAGACAGTGAAGTGATTTTACATGCGATGTGGTGGTTATTACTCGCGCGTATTAGTAAAAGTGCGGGCTATAGCGCTGCACTTGGTTACGACCCTAGACAAATGAGTGAAGAACTGGAAGGGGCGCTTGGCGTTTACCAGTTACATTTACCGATTGCCATTGAAGTGGATCCTGCGCAAACATTGACTGCGTGGCTAAGTCAGTTTGCTTTTCAATGCGAACAACACCTTGAATGGGCTGAAGCTTATCAGGGCACTGAGAAGTATGAATTAAACTGGTCGCCGAACTGTATTATGCAGGTGTGGCATGGCGAGTCGTATGGCCAATTATTACGCTTGGACGATAGCAGCGAATTACATTTAACTTGTGTACTAAAAGACACGGGCGCACAACTGGCGCTACGCTATGATAGCCAAGCCTACAGTGACGCAGCGGCACAAACCTTGTTAGCGCAATATCAGCAATTATTACAGCAACTGGGTAGTCAACTAAATACGCCAGTGGGTGAATTACAGCTTGCCACAGAGCAAGAGCAACAGCGTCACTTGGGGTTAAACCGCGCTGCCACGGAAGTGCCGTTACTGTTTGATAAAATTGCACACTTTGCTGCGACTCAGCCAACACAACTTGCCCTAACAGACGGCCAACAAAGCTTAGACTATGCCGCTTTGGATGCGCGTTTACTGCGTATTGCTAATGTTTTGCAAGCGCAGGGCGTTGCTAGCAACGATATCGTTACGGTTGCGCTGCCACGCAGCTTCGAGCAAGTCTTGGTGATTCTAGCGATTCAACGTCTTGGTGCTGCATATTGTCCAGTGGACCCTGTATGGCCACACTCGCGCCAACAACAAATTATTGCAGCTGCTGGTGCAACCCGCCACATTGCAGCACAAAGTGATGAGCATAGCATAGGTTTAGTTGAGTTGTTGGCTGCAGCAGAGCAACTCACTGTCGCGGACTCAATTGCGCTGCCTAACGCGCAACAAGTGGCGTATGTTCTATTCACATCGGGCTCTACGGGCACGCCAAAGGGAGTGGTGATCGAACATAGCCAGTTGGCACATTACTGCTTTGGCTCAAGTGAAGCGATGCACCTAGGCCAACAGCGTTATGGTTTAACTTCAACGGTTGCCGCTGACATTGGTAACACGTGTCTATTTAATGCCTTTTACAATGGCGGTAGTTTGGTGGTTGCTCCTGAACAGGCCGTTATGGAAGGTCAGGCTTTTGCCCAATTTGTCAGTGCGCAGCACGTAGAAGTGGTTAAGATTGTGCCTTCACACCTGCAAGCGCTGTTAGAGAGTGAGCCAAAAGTCCTACCAAACAAGCTGATCCTTGGTGGTGAAGCCAGTGCACCGACATTACTGCAAAAAATCCATCGCTTGAGTCCAACTACGGAAGTATTTAACCATTACGGACCGACCGAAGCGACGGTCGGTGTGCTGTCTCATCAGTATCATGATTTATCGAGCTTTGCAGGTACCGTGGCAAAGTTAAGCCAAGTCTTTGCTGGCTCGTCGATTTATATTCTTAATGAGCATGGTGCGTTGTGTGCGGTTGGTGAGCAAGGTGAATTGCACATTGCGGGTACGCAACTGGCACGTGGCTACTTAGGTAAGGCACAAAGCGAAGGGTTTGTCAGCGATAGCCAATGGGCACCAAGATTATATCCAACGGGTGATGTCGCACGTTATATGCCTGATGGCACCATCAGTTTGTCAGGCCGAAAAGATGACCAAGTACAAATTCGCGGCTTTAGGGTTGAGCCCAATGAAGTTGCTGCAAGTGTAAGCCGTACGCTTGAGTCAGTAGGATGTTATGTCATGGCGCAAAATCTTGGTGGCCAAACTGCATTAGTGGCTTATTTAACTGGGTTTGAATATCAAGGTAATCAGGTATCTGGCCTACTAGATGGTGACGTGAATCAATACTTGCAAACGCACCTGCGCGACCATTTACCTGAAGCCATGGTGCCGCAATTTTTCATCGCGCTAACGCAACTGCCACTGTTGGCCAATGGCAAAGTTGATCGTACTCAGTTACCTAAAGCAAATGAGCTGCAAAACGTGGCATACGTGGCGCCAAGTTCACAGCTAGAAAAATGGTTAGCAGACTCGCTGGCCGATATTTTAGAAGTTGAAAAAGTCAGCTGTGATACCAGCTTCTTCGACCTAGGCGGCCACTCTCTAGCCGCTATCAAATGGGTAACACGGATTAAAAAGCAACTGTTAATGGATGTTGATCCAGGCATTATTTTTGATAACGCCACCATCGTGAAGTTAGCGGCCGCATTGAGTGTTAAGCACCCTGATGCGCAAAAGCTAGAAAAAATCGCCATGACCCAATTAAAGCTGGCTACGCTCTCGCCAGAGCAGCGCGAAGCACTACAACAAAAGTTGGGTTTAAGCAGCTAATCGCTTAATCAAATCAATCTTTACATTAGGGAGTCTGTGACTCCCTTTTCCCTTTTTTAGAGATACACATGAACAACGACGATATTCTTGACGCACTGGCCGATGAATTAGACCTAGACTTACTTGGTGAACTATTTGCTGAGCAACCAGAAACACACAGCGAGATCCCTCGTCATGCGGATAACTTTGGCCACCTATCATTTCAGCAGCAGCGATTATGGTTGCAGCAACAGCTGACACCAGAGTCTATTTCCTACAATGTGCCCCGTGCTTACTACATTGAGACAGCGTTGGATTTAGCCAAGCTACAACAGGCCTTAAATGTATTAGTCCACACCCATCAGGCACTGGCGACACGTTTTAGCGATGACAATTCGCCAGTTCAGTACCTCGTCGACCATGCGCAAGTACCACTTATTGAATTGGCACTACCAGAGGCACAGCAAGTAGAGTCAGCCGTAGAGGCATTATCGTCAGATGTAGTGAAAAACTGGTTTGCCCAGCCTTTTGACTTATCTCATGCCCCACTAATGCGTGCCGCTTGGCTAGCATTTGATAAAGGTGGGATCCTGCTTTTAGACAACCATCACATCGCCAGTGATGGCTGGTCGGCAAATTTGATTTTGCGTGACCTTGCTCGCGCCTACTTCGGTGAACATATTGCGCCAACGGCGCTACGATATCTCGATTATGCCCAATGGCAACGAGATGCGCTTGAGGCCGAAATGGGTCAAAAGGCCTGCGATTATTGGCGTGACTACGTCAATTTTGAGCCGCAGCAACTCAATATACCGAAGGCGACACAAGAGGATGATGGCCGCTATGCCATTTTGGCAAAAACGCAGCTATCGACTAAGATGACGCAGTCTTTGCGCGGCGTGTGCCAGCAATACAGCTTGACGCTATCATCGTTGACGATGGCGCTATACCAAGTTGTTTTATCGCGCTTTAGCGATGCGCAGCAGTTTTTATTAGGGGTGCCAACCGCGGCGAGAAACCACCCTGACATTAGTGACATTGTCGGTTTTTTTGTCAACACCCAGTTGTATAAAAATGAGGCTTTACCGGCGCGTTCATTAGTAGAGGCAGCACGCGCTGTACAGCAGCACACCTTGGCTGTAATTGATCATCAATTGGTGCCTTACGAATGGTTGGCAAGAGAGTTGGGGTGGCAGCAAACGGGAGAGCAAAGTCACTTCCAAGCCATGTACAATTTCTCAGAGTATCAACCAAGTAGCGATGGGCCGATGCCATTGCCGTTGACGCCGATCATTGTGGATCAATTCGAGGCCAAGTTTCCACTTTCATTGGAAGTGGTCGAGCAAGCCGATTCGATTTTGATTCAGTTTGAGGGCGACCCCAAGCACTATGAAGCAGAGGTACTAACCCATCTTCTAGAGAGTTTCTTAGTGTTGACTGAGAAATTGGCAGCGCAACCAGAACAAGCAATGGGTAACGTCTCCTTGGCTGTACAGCAACCCCTCGCCCCCATTGAGCCAATGGCACCCGCGCAGAATTATCTAACCAAGTTGGCCGAGTGTTTTAGCACACATGCCGAGCAAGGTGCGGTGATGGAGCCTCATGGTCACTCCCTGACTTATGGAGACTTGGATAAGCGCAGTGCGCAGTTAGCGCATTACTTGATTTCGCAAGGGTTACAGGCAGAGCAAACCGTGGCACTGATGTTTAGCCGAGGCGTTGACATGCTAGTGGCGATGTTAGCGGTAATGCGTGCTGGGGGCACGTATGTGCCGGTTGATCCTAAGTTACCACAGTCACGCATTGACTATATTTTAGAGCACAGCGCGTCTTTGCTGGTGCTGCACAATACGCAAGTGGCGTTGACAGACAAGGTCGTGGC
Organism: Pseudoalteromonas luteoviolacea S2607; assembly: GCF_001625575.1. Classification (GTDB taxonomy): domain Bacteria; phylum Pseudomonadota; class Gammaproteobacteria; order Enterobacterales; family Alteromonadaceae; genus Pseudoalteromonas; species Pseudoalteromonas luteoviolacea_E. The sequence continues at coordinate 75,451 of NZ_AUXV01000017.1, read as the reverse complement.
GATTAATACCGCGACACTTGCGCTAGATTCACAACCTGAGTCTGCGCCTGTTGTGAATATTCACGGGGCGCAATTGGCGTATGTGATTTATACCTCAGGCTCCACAGGCAAACCAAAAGGGGTGGCGATTAGCCATGAAAATCTCAGTAACTTTTTAGCCGCGATGCAAAATAAATTCACTCTGCAATCGAGTGATAAAGTGCTGGCCCTGACCTCGTTGTCATTTGATATCTCTGGCCTTGAATTACATCTGCCACTTTATGTGGGCGCACAGGTGCTGGTTGCAGAACAGCAAAGTGATTTAAACGAATCGATATTGGCGGAGGTTTCTTTAATTCAAGCAACCCCAGCTGGTTGGCGGGCACTATTGGCTGAAAACCTGATACAGCGTCCCGTGTTGGGATTGTGTGGTGGCGAAGCGCTGCCAGCAGAGCTTGCCGAGTCGCTGCTGGCCCATGATGTGACGCTTTGGAATATGTATGGGCCGACTGAAACAACGATCTGGTCGTCCTGTCAGCGTGTGGTTGATGGTCAAATACATCTCGGGGAAACCGTTCGCGCTACCCAGTTTTATGTCTTGGATGATGCGCTCAACCCTGTACCAAATGGGGTGGCCGGCGAGCTATACATCGCTGGAGCAGGCCTGGCGCGAGGTTATTTAAATCGTCCAGAACTCAGTGCTGAGCGCTTTGTGGCAAATCCCTTTTGCGATAACGGCAGCCGACTGTATCGCACCGGAGATTTGGTGAAATATAATGTACAAGGCCACTTGGAGTATCTTGGGCGTACCGATCACCAAGTGAAAATTCGTGGTTTTAGAATTGAGTTGGGTGAAATTGAGGCGCAGCTGTATCACCAATCGAATGTCACTGAGGCCGTGGTAATCGCTGAAGAACTACCAACCGGCACACGTTTGGTCGCGTATGTGGCAGGCAGTGATATTGCAAGTAGCACGCTGCAAACCCAGTTAACGCAAGTACTTCCGAATTATATGGTGCCCAGCGTGATTGTGGTGCTCGAGGCATTGCCGCTGAATAACTCTGGTAAGATTGACCGTCATGCGCTACCTAAGGTACAAGACAGTCATCGTGAAGCCTTTGTCGCACCCGCTGACGAACAAGAGCAGCAATTAGCGGACATCTGGCAAACGGTCCTGAAGTATTCACCGATAGGGCGTGAAGATGACTTTTTTGCCCTTGGTGGCGACTCAATCATTGCATTGCAATTGGCAAGTCGCATTAGTGAGTCATTAACGCTCAATTGCGCTGTGAAAGATATTTTTGACGCGCCTACCGTGGCGGCTTTATCGGCACGGTTAACCTCAGCACCTGTCAATGTATTCCCTGTACTTGAGAAAGTAGACAAACAGCCTAGCTATGATCTTGCCCCAGCGCAGATGAGCTTGTGGTTGTCTGATCAAATGGTGCAAGAACAAGATAAACATGCCTTTAATATTTCAGGTGCCGTGACACTGCGCGGTGACTTGGATATCGCTTTGTTACAGCAGGCATTTTCTCTGGTGGTTGCTCGTCATGCATCACTGCGTATGCGTTTTGAAGAGCATTTAGGCGAAGCAAGCATGGTCGTCGCCGATGACATCGAGTTTAACTTAGCCAGCCATGACCTATCTCACCTTGCGCAAACGCAGCGGGATGAACACACGCAAAAGTTACAAACAGAATTCGAAAATCAGCCGTTTAATTTAGCGTCAGCGCCACTACTACGTGCCATGGTGGTGAAACTCGCGGCGAGTGAGTTTCTGTTGTCTGTCAGTATGCACCACATCATATCGGATGGTTGGTCGACGGGCGTGTTAATTGACGACTTAGGCAAGGCCTATCAGGCTCTGACAGGCCAACAGTCACCAAATTGGCAGCCACTAGAGATTGACTATGTTGATTATGCGCACTGGCAACAGGCTATGCAAAGCCAAGAAGCCGGTCAGTTGTTACGTGATTATTGGCGCGACCATCTCGCGGCCGCCCCGGCAAATAGCGCCTTGCCAAACCATTATCCCCGCCCAGCACAATTAAGTAATGAAGGCGGTTTGGTAACGGGGTCATTTGATGCAGATCAAACCAAGCGTTTAAAAGCATTTGCCAGTGAGCAGCGTCTTTCTCTCAATGCACTGTTGTTATCTGGGTACTTTTTGTTCTTGCATGCCATCAATGACAAGCCAGATGTGGTTGTGGGCAGTGACTTTGCAGGTCGTGAAAATCCAGCACTTGAAGCGCTCATTGGTTTCTTCGTGCGGGTTTTACCGCAGCGAAGCAAGCTTGATGACGAATCTTTAGTTCTTGATTTTATTAAACAAACTCAAGATTTATCACTGCAGGTAATGGCCCATCAAGCCTTGGGGCTTGAGTCTCTCACTGAGTTGGTCGATACACCTCGCGTGAACAATATTCAGCCCTTGGTGCAGCAATTATTTGTGATGCAAAACACGCCACAGCAACAGTGGCCAATGGCCGAAATTAGCCTAGAACCTGTGGAGAGTTTAAGTGCGATTAGCAGTAAATTTGATAGCGCGCTCTTCGTCATTGAGGCGGATGAGTTGCAATGCCAGTGGGTGTTTAGAAAACAGCTTTATAACCCAGAGATTATGCAGCAATGGTTGGGGCGTTGGCAGCAATGCGTGTTGCAACTCATAGAGATGAGCGAACAGCCTGTTCGCAATGTAATTTCGCCAATGATTCAGGAATTTAAAACTATGCAAAAAGCAGCCCGAGGAAATTCATTTTCAGGATTAAAAAAAGGTCTTAAAAAACGTGCAAAGGCACCTGCTGCGCCGATAAAAACATACTTTTTACCCGAGACTGAGCAGTTTCCAATTCTCGTAGAGCCGACGTCCCCCGATCTTGACCCAATAAATTGGGCAAGCAATAACCGCGATGTGATAGACGGTTATTTACAACAATACGGTGGGATCATTTTTAGAAATTTCGCGCTTCAGTCGCCGCAAGAGTTTGAATCTTTTGCTGATGCCATTCAACCTGGCCTCTATGGTCAATATGGCGACTTACCGAAAAAAGAAGGTGGTAAAAAAACTTATAAATCGACGCCTTACCCAGAGCGCCAGATGATCCTTTATCACAATGAAAGCTCGCATTTAGGTAAATGGCCACGCAAGCAATGGTTCTTCTGTGAACTGCCTTCGAAGGTAGGGGGCGCGACGCCAATTGTGGATTGCCGCCGTATGCTCAAAGAGTTGCCAGAAGAGCTCGTTGCAAAAATCAAAGAAAAAGAGCTGTTATACGTGCGTAACTTTATTCCAAACCTAGATGTGGCTTGGCAAGATTTTTATAAAACCGACGACAAAGCTGAAGTAGAAGCGCGTCTGACGGCAAGCAACACCGAGTTCCGTTGGCTGGACAATGGTGGCTTGCAAACACGCACTAAAACGCATGGTGTGATTAAGCACCACTTGAGTGGTGAGGAGTCGTTCTTTAACCAAGTGCAGCTGCATCATGAGTCTTGTTTAGAGGCGAGTGTACGTGATGATCTCCTAGAGATGGTTGGTCACGAATATTTACCACGTAACGTGTTCTTTGGTGATGGGACGCCGATCAGCTATGAAGAAATGGCGATCATCGGTGAAGCATACGAGCGCTGTGCGGTGAGATTTGACTGGCAAAAAGGCGATGTGGTGATGCTGGACAACATGCTGGCTGCTCACGCCCGTGACCCCTATGAAGAGCCGCGTAAAATTGTAGTGGCTATGGGTGATATGGTATCTCAAGCGCAATTATCTGCAGCGAATGCAGAGCAGGCGAAAGCCAGTCAGGAGTGTTTAGCATGATCGCTGAATACATTGAAGAATATCAGCAAGGGGTTGTACTGACGGCCAATCAGCAGTGTTTCACTGCTGATATTAACGCATCACTACCACTTGTACAGTTGCTGGTGCCGTGCTCAGCGTCACATCAAAGTGTCCAGCACTATGCTGACGAATTAGTCCAATCTCACATCAGCTTAGCATCAAACTATCAACCCGTTGCTGGCTTTAAAGGTCTGCGTGCACTGCCTAATGAAAGTGCAAAAATTGCCGTGGATGGCATTGAATGGTCTCAATCGGGTGTCCCAAGTCTGGCGCAACTAGCATTATTGTCACCTGTAGATTTGGCACCGCAAAATGGTTGTAACTTACAGCTTACATACGTGCAAACGGGCGAGCAAAACCTGCTCGCATTGCGTGGCTTTGCGGGTGCTGTAGATTTACCTTCGCTTGAGCTCATCGCTGCGATTATTAATGGCCAGCCAGATGATGAAGAAGCGCTTCAATTCCCAGACTTTGTTGCTTGGCAGCAAGAGATGCAGAGTGAAGATGAAGGGTTGGCGGGACAAGCTTTTTGGCAAAACTACATGAGTGGTGATGTGCCTTCGGTATTGCAGTTGCCTTATAATATGGGGGCTGTTAGTGAAGGTGAATACAGCGTTAGTCAAATACAACACACTGTCAATGCGGACGTGTGGCAAGGGGCGAACCATTACGCCGAGATTTTAGGTGTATCTGTACAAAACCTTACGCAATACGCTTGGTGGTGGTTGATGGCGCGTTTAGCAACCACACCACGCTTTTTAACAGCGTTACACTACGATCCTCGCCAGGAAGACGAGGCGTTTGAGGGCGCCATTGGCCGCTATGCAAAAACATTACCTTTAATCGTTGAATACCAGCCGGAGCAATCGCTAGAGAAATGGTTGAGCGATTTAAATGAACAGTGCGAAAGCCTGCGCCAATATGCGCTGAGTGCCAACGAATCTCAACTGCAAACCGCATTGACCAGCACGGATTACGTTGTACCACGCGACGAGCTGCCGTTTGACTGGCATACAGGTCATGGTCATGGTTTAAATATCGTGGTTTCTCAAAAGGGTGTGCTGACCTTAAATTACATCCAAGGCAGTTACTCAGCTGCCGCAGTGACAAGTTTACTGGCGCAATTGGAACAAGTCCTCCGTGTTATTGCCACAGGCAATACTCAGGACAAATCTGCTGATATCAGCATACTAAGTGATATTCATAAATCTCAGTTGTTAGCGATTAATGGTACAGAACTGAGTGAGCAATTGGAAAGTGTCGTACAGCGTGTGTATGGGTTTGCCCAAAATCAGCCCACACATACCGCACTGACAGACGAAGTTGGGTCTTTGAGCTACGCAGTACTTTGGCAGCGAGTCGAGGAAGTAGCCAAAGGCTTGATAGCAGCACAACCGGCGTCTTTACAACCCGTTTTATTACTGCTCCCAAGAAGCACCGATTTAATCGTTGCGATGCTGGCAAGCATGCGTGCAGGCTTTGGTTTTGTGCCTTTAGATCCCAGCTGGCCGCAGGCGCGCATTGATAAAGTGTTAGCCCAATTTGACAATGCAGTGGTGATTGCTGCATCGACTGACTTAGGTGTCACGTTAGACACACTGAAATCAGGTAGTGATGCAACGTTACCGGCACTTGAATCGATAGCAAGCAGTCTGGCTTATACCATTTTTACTTCGGGCTCTACAGGCACACCAAAAGGCGTTTGTATTGGTCAGCAGCAATTAAGTGCTTACTGTCATGCGTCGAGCGAAGCGTTGAATTTAACGGCGCAACAAAACTTTGCCTTAACCGCAACCGTGGCCGCCGACTTGGGTTATACCTGCTTGTTTAATGCCCTTTATTTGGGTAAGCAGCTATGTATTGCTAATGAGCAACAAAGCATGGACAGTGCCGCGTTTACGGCCTTTTTACAGCGACACCAGATTGACTGTATCAAAATTGTCCCCTCGCATTTGCAAGCGCTATGCGATCTAAAAGCATTGCCTTACTTCCCGCAAAAGATAATTCTTGGCGGTGAAGCGTGTCCAAATACGTTTTTACGCTCATTACAACAGTGGGCACCTCAAAGTGAGATTTATAATCACTATGGACCCAGTGAAGCCACTGTCGGTGTAATGTGTCACCGCTATCAGGTAGGTGATGGTGGCGTGGCTAAGTTGAGCCAAGTATTTACGGGTACTCAAACTTACATCTTAAATCAAGCTGGGCAGTTGTGCAGTTATGGTGAAGTGGGTGAATTGTACATTGCCGGTGCTCAGCTGAGTGAAGGTTATCTCGCGCAGCCGGAACATCCGGCATTTTCGGTGCATGATGAATTGGCGCGACGTATCTATGCAACGGGCGATCTCGCGCGTTATATGCCAGACAATTCAGTGATGATTTTGGGTCGTAAAGATGACCAAGTTAAAGTGCGCGGTTTTAGAATTGAACTGGGCGAAGTAGCAAATAGCATTGAGCAAGTTGAGGGCATCGAACATTGCTTGGTGATTGCCGATAAAGTCGATGGACAGATCACTCTACAAGCGTATATCGTCGCTAACCAGTTTGCTGAGGGCGCACTCGATAGCGAGGCGGCGGCAGCGCTGCAAGTTGCCTTATCACACAAGCTGCCCGAGGCGATGGTGCCTTCAGCATTCATGGTGGTTGCTCTGTGGCCACGCCTAGGTAATGGCAAGGTTGACCGCAAAGCCTTGCCTTCGTTTACTACACAAGTTGCAGCTTATGAAGCGCCGCAAGGTGAGTTAGAGGTACGTTTGGCTGCCTTATTTGCTGAAGTATTGGAGCTTGAGCAGGTAAGTCGTAGTGTCTCTTTCTTCCAGTTGGGTGGGCATTCTATTTCAGCGATTAAATTGGTGAAGCGCTGGGCAGACCGAGAAGCGGCACCATTACATTTTGATTTAGGTGTTCTATTCCAAGCCCCCAGTGTGGCACAACTGGCAAAGGCTTTGACGAGCCGCGATGCACAGGCTATTACACCGTTGAATGCGCATAAAGTAGGTAACCGTCAGGTTATTTGTTTCCATGATGGGCTGGGGCTCACTTTGAGTTACCGTGCGTTGGCAGAGCAACTGGCTGAGCAGGTGAACTTGTTTGCCTTAGTGCCGAGTCAAGCGGACCTTGAAGCGGCCGATTTTGATCAGCTTGCGACGCAATATGCAGAAAAAATTACCGCGCAGTTTAGCGGTGAAAGCATTGAGCTATTGGGCTTTTCTATGGGCGGACTTTTGGCTGCAAAAGTGGCGGTATTACTCGAAGCTGCTGGTCAATCTGTTACGCATCTGTATTTGGCAGACCCCTGGATCCCGACAGTCCAGCCAAGGATTGCCACGCAATTAGACGCTGTGCATGAGTTCTTAACATTGGTGGTAGACAACGGTGAAGAAGCTTGGTCAAACCGCGTTGATGCACATTTCAAGCCGTTGCTGGAAAGCGCTGAACTTGACGCAGATATGCTTAAAGCGCAGTTAACCGCGTTTTGGCAAGCCGAAAGCGTTCAGTTACCACTGCCTTATAGCGCTATTGATAGTGCTCAATTGGCTGCGACGTTTACCAAGAGCGAAAGGCTTAAGGCACAGCGTGAAAAAGGTTGTACGTTGCCAAACTTACCAGCAGGACTGACGACGCAGCTATGGTGGTCAAATGAGCGCCTAGCCAGTGATATCGCGTCTTTTAGCAGTCATTTATCTGCAAATGGCGCGCAGTTATCTGAGCAACAGTTAGCCTGTAACCACCAGCAGGTGGTGAGTCATGTGCAATTGTTCAAAGCTGTAGCGGGCTAGGTCAATGATTGGGCCAAATTAAAGGCCCTAGCAACATAAATGTAAGGGGTGTTGGGAAACTAACGCCCCACTTTTCGTTGTTTATCTTATTTTCTTAAATTTTTCTAAACTGCTTTCGTCGATCTCAGTGGTGCATTTTTGGCGGTCTATTATGTCACGTTATCTAAGCGGCCGTTGAGTAAACAGGAAGGAGTTTATGGACAAAAAAACGCTGACCCGATTAACTAAGCAACATTCTGTTTTAGGTGCTATTAGCGCCTGTATTCTTACCATCGTTTTTGTTTGTGGCAGCTTACTTTTTTTCCGCGGTCAATTGCTGAATTGGCAGTTTGCTTGGCAGCAAGATAGCCAGTTAGAGCGTGCAATGTCTTGGCAAACAGCGGTGACGGACTTGACCGAAAAAGTCCCTGACTTTGTTGATAAACGTATTACATTAACGACAGATCCGCAGCACAACCATTTGTTTCAGATTTATGTTGGCCACGACGATCGCCTGCTCTACAACAATCAAACTCAACAATTATTCGGACAAGACTCAGCGCAACAAGCGGTATCTGACTTCTTGTATTTTTGGCACATTAATTTTACCACCCATATTGGTACGGACATCATTGCACTCGCTTGTATCTTCTTGATTATGGTCACCATTAGTGGGATATGGATCCGCTGGAAAGATCTGCTGAAAAAATTTCACCAGTACCGTGCCAAAGGCAAGTCTCGCGATGTGTTTAAAGACAGTCATGTCTTGTTAGGGCTTGGCGTAATGCTGTTTATGCTGATGTATGGCTGGAGTAGTGCATACTTCAACGTTGGCTACGAAATTAATGGGCCAGTGTATCACGAGTATGCAAAAAAGAGTGGCGATAGCTACTGGGATGAATTGGGTTTTCCACGCAAGCCAGAAAACTATGATATGGATACTAAGCTAACCGCAGAGCGGCTTAATCAAGTCATTTCTGATTATCAGCAAGCTTACCCTGAGATGCGTATCGCGCGCTTTGATATATATCCAAGGCCTTGGGTTCGTTTAAGAGTGAGTGGGGAGTCGGACCGCAGCTTTGAGTTTGTCACCGCGTTTTATGATGTGCATGGTAATTTATTGTATGAGCCGCAGCGCAAGCCATTAAATGATGTGTATAACATTATGGTACAGTTGCATGAAGGGCACTTGTTAGGTAAGTCATCGCATTTACTTTATTTCGTACTGTCTATGATGGCCATTGCAGCGATGCTGATAGGAAACCTGTATTGGTTAGCTATCCGAGAGCCAAAACGTGCTGGACAAACGCTATTTAAGTTACAGCGTTTTTGTTTAGAGGCAGGCACATGTGGCGCCTTATTTGCCGTGGCGCTGCTGCTGGTATGTACACGTTTGTTTAGTCAAGGTGAACCATTACTGGTGCTGACAAATCAAGTTATCGTGATCTGTAGCCTGCTCGGCTGTGGGGCACTGACACTGTATTTTTCGCAAGCGAAGGATTCTGCCCATGCTGTGCTGCAAGGTGCGGGGGTTTTATTCTTATTGTTGCCACTCATTGATTTAATCCGGTTTGCTTCAGGCCATGAGTTATATAGTTTTGTCGGTAGGGACATGATCACAGTGAACATCGCATTTATTGCGTTGTCTGGTTTGAGTTTTGGTTTGGCAACGGTGGTGGTACGAGTAACTGATAAGGTGAAAAAACGCAGTATTGAATTGGAGCCTGCCTAATGATTGCGTGGTTTTGCTTTGTGTTATTAGGTTTTATGTTATTCAGCCAATCTAAATATTGGCCGTATGCACCTGTACGCGTGTTTGATCGAGGGTTTACGTTGGTGAGTGCGAAGCAAGTACTTTTAGCAAGTGTGATAGTACTGACAATTGTTTACTACCTGCAAATGGGGTTGATCGCCGCACTATTTTTAGTGTTATTTGCACTGAGTATCGGTCTGCCAATCGTTGTTATGATGGGGCATCACAGGGGGACGGCACCAGTCCTGATGCTGCTGACACTCGCTGCACTTGGTGGGGTTTTATGATGCGAGTGTTGAACTTTGGCGTGGTACTTGGCTTACTGGTTGGCTGGTTGCTCGTAAGGGGTGGCATTTGGTTGAGCCTCGACTTATTTGGTTTTGATTTTCATAGCGTACTGACTATTTCAGAGCTATTTAGCATCGTCATAATTGCAGGCGTTGCTTTTCATTTTACGATGCTAGGTGACTACAAGTCTCAATTGCTGCTGGCAGCCAAGTATTTAGTCCCTATGGGTGGATTGTTTGTTTTGTTATTTGGGATTAATTTACTCGCCTAAATTGCCACCATCTATTTTGTTATTAATATAATCATAAATATTTTACATCACTTAAGGTGCTGATAATTATTAAGTTTAATTAAAGCTGTGGTGCTTTTAACTACAAATGCCACCACGGCGCTAAATTTTTTGAATATTGCATCGTCTGCCCTTCAGTAATTAAGAGTTTTTACTTCGACTAGGATAAGGGAGTCAAACGACGTATGAAGCAATATTCTACGATTGCAAAAGCGGTATGTATTGGACTATTGGCAAGTAGTTCTTCAGTAGTATTCGCAGATGATGCGAAATTAGATCTAGAGCGCATCGAAGTAGTGGGTAAACACCATCGTGATGTAGGTGCTACAGGTCTGCCACTGGCAATTGGCGATACACCTCAGTCAATTTCGATTGTTGATAGCGAATTTATGTCTTTTCACGACATTAACTCAGTAGGTGATGCACTGTCACACAGTGCGGGTGTATTTGCTGAAAACTCATTAGCTAACCGCTCTCGTTTTGTTTACTCACGTGGTTTTGAAATTAACCGTTATCTTATCGATGGAATGGGTGCTGGTAGCAGTCCAGTAAATAGTAACTTATTGGATACCAGCATATTCCAAAGTGTTGAAGTGATCCGTGGTTCAACCGGTATGCTTCAAGAGATTGGGCAACCTTCTGGTACTGTTAACCTTGTACAGAAACGTGCTTACAACACAACGGGTGGATCCGTTTCTGCAGAATATGGTTCTTGGGACAAACGCCGTGTTGACGCGGATGTGAACGTTGCCCTAACCGCTGATGGTTCTGTTCGTGCACGTACTGTGCTTGTTTATGATGACGCTGAGTCATTCGTTGAGCGCTCAGGCTCATTACGTAAAGTCATGTATGGCACTTTGACTGCTGATTTACGTGATGATTTACAAGTTTCTGTATTTGCTAGTCAACAAAGTGATGACTTAGATGCGATGTCCAATGGCTTACCGTACAGATTCATTACCGGAGAGCGTGTCACCTCAGGTATTGAACTGAACTTTTACCCAGATTGGGCGACGCAGAGCACAGATCAAGAAAACTTAATGGGTGAAGTACGTTATCAGATCAACGATAAATGGAATGTGGTTGCCCGTACACACAGATCAGAAATGCAAGATGATCACCTATATACCGATCTGGATTTCCACTTAGAACGCAACGGCGATTACTTCTTATATCTACGCGACAACAGACGTGATTACACTTCAGAGCGTACTGAGTTCAACTTAAATGGTCAATTTAGCCTATTCGGTCGTGATCATGACCTAAACTTTACGTATGCGGACACCGAGTTTGAAGAAGAGTATTGGAGCTATCGTCCTGTTGGCGGAGCTGGTGGTAACTTCTTCGCCGAGCACGCACAGCAACCAGCACAAGCTAAACCAGAAAAGCCTGCGTTCGATTATGCCAATGGCGCTTTAACACACAGTCAGCTAGAGTCACAAAGCTTGCGTTTGGCGTTGAATTTAAATGTCACAGACAGCTTGAATTTCTTGGTTGGTGCTAACTACAAAGACATCAAAGCTGAAGGTGTGTCTCGTAATGTTGCGAGTAAACGCGATTTCTCTGACACCAACATCTACTTCGGTGGTGTGTATCGTTTCAATGAGCAAACGATGGTCTATGCGAGCTACACAGATATTTCTGATCAGCCAGCACACTATGACAAAAACAACCAGTTACTTGACTCTCCTGTAGGTAAAAATAAGGAAGTCGGTGTTAGGTATGCAACACAAGACGATGCTTTCACAGTCGATGTGGCTTACTTTGATATCAGTCAGGACAACTACCCTGTGCGTGTTGCTGCGCAAGATGACTCTGGCGAGATTTACTATGTAGGTCAGAGCGGCATTGAGTCAAAAGGTTATGAGGTTGAGGTAACGGGTCATATTACGGATCAATGGTTCGCTTCAGCATCTTATGCAGATATCGATGTATCAAACCCGAATGCTTTGATTGATAGAACCATCATTATTCAACCAAAAGAAGTCTTCAAGTTCAGTTCTTTCTATGACTTTGAAGGCGGGTTACAAGGCTTACGCGTTGGTGGTTACCTCACGTATGCCGGCGACCGAAAAGGCTTTAATGGCCTTGGCCGTGGCACAGAGTACTTTGATGTGAGCTCGAATACTCTACTTGGTTTCTCTGCCTACTATGAATTCAGTGAAGCATTGAGTGCGAAGTTCAATATTCACAACTTACTGGACAAACAGTATGACGCTAAAATTGCGTTCTTGACGGTTCGCCCTGGCGACCCGCGCAATTACTCGCTACAGCTGACATATTCGTTCTAAATACGCGATATAAGTGCCTAGTTTAATGCTAGGCGCTTAGCAGTGTATATTCGCAGCACAAAGCCCCACTCATGTGGGGCTTTTTTGTGGGCACTTCAATTCTGCATATTTAGGGGTCATCAGTCAGGTATTGAGGTTCGTTTCTAAATGGTATGAGAAGATAAAAGCCACCCGCTAAGGAGAGGTGGCTTTGGGTTGTGTGGTCAAAGTAGGACACCACCATCGGTGGTTAAAATGTTGCACCACCATCAATGGTTAACACTTGCATGGTGGTATGTGAAGAAAGGTTAGAGGCCAAAAATACAGCACTGTTGGCAATTTCTTCAGGTGTTGCGATTTTTTGTAGAGGAATACCAAGTTTATATTGCTCAGCGAATCCTTTGATGACACGCTGTGCGCCTTGGTCGTCCTGCCACATACCTGTTTGCATTGGGGTGAGGGTTGAACCCGGAGCAATCACGTTACAACGCACGTTGTAATTGGCCCATTCAATGCCTGCGGTCAACGTTAATTGCGTTGCCGCGGCTTTAGAGGCGCAATAGGCGGCCATTTGTTGACGTGGCGTATCGGCAGCGTTGGATCCGATGGTCACTAAACTGCCCGTGCGCTGCTGTTTGAAATGTGCGCCACAGCACTTAATAAACGCGAAGAGGCTGGCTGCATTTACATTGTGACAGTGCTGCCATTGGGCCAGGCTTAATTCTTCGAGTGCACCCATCTCAAGCACACCAGCAACGTAAATTAAATTATATGGAGCAAGTTGTTGTTCAATGAGCTCTGCAAGTAATTGCTCTACTTGCTTTGGCTGTGAAAGGTCACAAACCACTTGCTTGTGCAGTGCATCGGTTTCGGTAAATTGACGGTCAAATCCTATGACTTTGGCGCCGAGGGCAGCAAACTGCTTTGCGACTGCAAGGCCGATACCTTGGCCTACACCGGTGACCCAGATAATCTTGTCGCGGTACTCTTCCTGTAAGGTTTGTTCAAACTGCATTATAAATTCCTCAGAGGTCTTTTTTGCGAAGTAAGTCTGCAACCTGACTGAGCGTTAGTTTAGGCTGCGTGGCCCAAATTTCTGCCGCAGCAAAAATACGCGCTTGAATCATCAAAGTATCTGCTGCTGTATAGCGTGCAATATTGCTATCAAAATCGACCGTGGCAGGTTTATCTGCCAAAAGGTGAATTTGCAACATAATATCGTCAGTGGTGCCCGCGCTCAGAATATGGCTGTTTGTTGCTACGCCTGCGTATTTTGGGGCACTAGCAAAAGGCAGTAAGTTCACTGTTGGTCCTAGAATGCTCAGTGATTTGCCCTGCTTTTGTCTGTCTCTTTTGAGGGACTCAACGCGATAACTCTGTACTTTCTTAAGTGCTCTTATTTGATGATTGATAAGTGCGGCAGCAGCACTTAAATCGATGTTTTCATTTAAATTCAGAGGCAGAGGTAACACGTTGCTCTGAACACACGGGCAGCTCAGCTCTGGTATTGCTTGGCGATTCATCATCACCATGCCTAATGTCACATGGTAGTTTTGGTGCTGGGCTACTAGAGACGCCGCAATCGCTGCCAGTAGTATTTCGCTGCTGGTTGTATCGGCAATCTGCGCTGCGGATTGAATGGTATGCCAATCCGATTGCTCAAAGGTGCTTGTCAGGCGCGTATTTGGCTCTGCAACATCAGCCTTAGAGTCACTGAATGTATTTACCGCAGGTACAGCATCAAGCCATTGATTAAGCGTTTCTTTGGCTTGTTTTTGCTGTGCCAAATAAGCGTCACTGTTGTGTAGTTCGAGTAATTGCTGTTGTTGAGTGAAACGCAGTTTAGGTAAGGGTTTACCTTTGCTGAGCGCGTTGTAACAGCGATTGAGTGATTGCGAAAATAAGCCAAAACCATAACCATCTAGAAGTAGATGATGCGCTACTATTACCAAGTAGTCTTGCTCAGGAGCGCGCAGTAAAAACAATTTCATCAACGCTTCTTGGTTAAGGTCAAAGGGCTTTGCCAAATATGGCTTGGCAAAGTTTTGTGCGAAGGCCAAAACATCTTCAGGGTCATGTTCTAATTCTTGGCTGATGATTTCAGGCACAGTGTCATCGGGGAGCAATTTTGGCGTGTAGTCATCACTGCGTATAAAGCGACAAGCAAGCGTATCGCTTGCCTGCCAAACATGGTGCAATGACTGTTGTAGCCAGTTTGCCGAGATCTTACCTTTAAATTCTAAGCACTCGGCCACATTGAATAGCTCACCTCGACCACTGATGGTATCGAGCAGCCACATAGCATGCTGCGAATCAGTAAGCGAGAGAGGGTGGGTCATCAGTCTTCCTTACGTTCTTCTAACAACTCTACCCAAGCGGCCAAGGTTGGGATCTGTGCTAATTCAATAAAGTTGGTTTCGATCCCTTGTTGTTGCCATAAGGAGATCAAGTTCATCACTTGCACTGAATCTAACCCGTAGTCGATCAGACTTTCGTGCTCGTCAAATTCATCTTCTTCACAATCGATCAAAGTGAGAATGTGTGCTTTAAGCCCTTCAAGCGAAGTGAGATCCTGACTCTGAGTGCCTAAGATCTCCGACATCGCGATCACTTTACCGCAGCGTTTTGCGACAAAATTAAGCGCCATCATATGTTCTTCTTTACTGAAGTCGGCGATCGCATCGGCCACTAAAAATGGTTCTATGTCACGCATGAAAGCATCAACGGCTGTGGTCATGACACCGATATGGCCGTAGATCCCCACAATTAACAACTGATCGCGTTGTTGATCTCGCAATTGTTGCTCAAAGTCACACTTTTGAAATGCGCTATAGCGCCACTTTGTGAGCACTACATCTTTTTCAGTTGGCGCAAGTGCATCGACAATCGGTTGCTGCGTTGGATCTTGCAGGCCCGGCCCCCACATATCCGAAAGTAAACCGCGCTCGTGTTTACCCTGCTTGATTGGCTGAGCCGTGTAATAAACTGGAATATTGTGCTCATAACAGTATGCTTTAAGTGCCTGAATATTCTGGATCATGGTCTCGATCAATGGATTGTCTTCGCCATAGAAACCCACAAAGTAATGTTGTACATCATGGATCAACAGTGCCGCACGAGTGGGATCTAATTCCCAGTCAACACGGTTTTGTGGCAACTCTGCGTCACGTGGCAGCGGGTAATGGTTTAACTTTGGAATGCTCATGTTGTTCTCTATTGTTCGAAAGTGGCACGCAGGGCTTTTTTATTCACTTTACCCACGGCTGTTAACGGTAGTTGTTCTACAAATTTAAATTTGTCAGGCACTTTGTAGTCGGCGATGCCGAGCTGGCGAAGATACTTACGTAATATTAAGGTGGTCAGCTTTATGCCTTGATCTGCGACGACAAAGGCACAGCTTTTTTCTCCAAGCGCTTCATCAGGCATAGACACAATCGCGACTTGCTGGATGTGCTCATGGCCCAGTAAGTGGTTTTCAACTTCTTCGGCTGCTATTTTTTCTCCGCCACGGTTAATTTGATCTTTGTCGCGGCCTTCCACGATTAAATGACCCGATTGTAGTTGTTTAACAATGTCTCCTGAGCTGTAAAAACCGTCCTCATCGAAAGCATTGGCATTGTGCGTCGGGGATTTGTAGTAACCTCTGAATGTGTATGGGCCACGGGTCATCAGCCGCCCTGATTCACCCAAGGGGACTGGTTGCCCGTTTTCATCCACGATCTTTATCTCATCCAGATCACTAATAGGGCGGCCTTGGGTCGTGAGGATCAACTCCTGATCGTCATCATATCGGGTGTAATTCACAAGGCCTTCAGCCATACCAAACACCTGCTGCAGTTGGCAGCCAAGTACAGGCGATACCTGTTCGGCAACACTGCGACTGAGCTTTGCGCCACCGACTTGGATCACTTGTAAGCTCGATAGATCGGTCGCAGACGCGTTGGCATGTTGAAGCCAAAGTTGTAGTGCGGGTGGCACCAAAGCGGTGTGTGTGATGGCAAAACGTTCAATCAGTGGGAAACACACCGTCGGGCTTGGATCATTGGCCAAGATCACGGTACCACCAGCGATAAACACTCCCAGCGCACCAGGAGAGCTGAGTGGAAAGTTATGCGGCGCAGGCAGCGCACAAAGATAGCGCGTATCACCGTCGAGCTCGCAGATCTCCTTGCTTGCTACCACAGAATAGAGATAGTCATTGTGTGTGCGCGGGATAAGTTTTGGTGTGCCCGTGCTGCCACCCGATAATTGGAAGAAAGCAACATCTTCAGGATTAAGATCGTTCGCGCAAAAAGAGTGTTTTTGAAGGTAGCCCTGTTTTAGCTCGCTGTTACCCTTGCTGTGATCTGTGATGATCTTGCTTAAACAAGAAAAGCGACTGAACAGTTCATCTATAAACTGCTCATCACCGAATAAAGCGTGTGCTGAGGAAACTACCATCGCTTTGGGTTGCAAGATCTCACAATAACTCTGCAACTCAGTGCGCTGATGATTAAACAAAGCGCAAACCGGAGCGACGCCCAATTTTAGGAGGGCAAAATAAGTAATGTAAAACTCGACGTTGTTAGGCAGTTGAACAACCGCGGTATCACCTTGCTGGAGGCCCTGTGACTCAAGATAACCAGCAAGGTTATTACTGTAGTCGTTAAGCTCTGCATAGGTAATTTGACGTTGGCCGTCAGCAACGGCGATGCCTTGACTATTATTTACCAACTGATCCGAGAGGATCGTAGTCAGTGGTTTATCTTGCCAGTAACCTTTGGCGCGGTATTGTGCGGCCAGCTCAGCTGGCCAAGGTGTGTATTCGATGCTCATATATTTTACTTGTTAAAACTGGAATAAGCTTGCTGTACCGATAAGGCATTCAGCATCGTTTTAAGTTTGGCTTCAGTTTCTAGCCATTCGGAGCTTGGATCAGAAGCGGCGACAATCCCCGCTCCTGCAAACAGGCGGGCAACGTGTTCTTTTAACTCACCACAGCGGATCACAACCACCCACTCTCCGTTACCATGCTGATCGCACCAGCCAATGATCCCAGAAAACAACCCGCGATCATGACCCTCTAAATCGAGAATGTGTTGGTAGGCCGGTTTAGTGGGTTTACCACACAATGCGGGTGTTGGGTGTAACTGATTCGCCAGCCCTAGAATATGGGTTTCAGGATCTTTTAAGTGCCCAGAGATCACGGTCGATAGATGCCACATGGTTGCGGTACTGAGCAGATCTGGCTCAGCGGGGATCGCGAGGTTGTCACACACGGGTTCAAGCAATTGGCGCATGTCTTCGATCACCACGGCGTGCTCGTAACGATCTTTTTTCGAACTAAATAGTACTGCGCGACGTTGCGCCTCTACTTTCTCGCATGGATCGCGCGGGATCGAGCCTGCCAAAGGGTTACTAATGACTGTTTGATCTTGCTTTCTTAACAATAACTCAGGACTAACCCCCATTAACACCGCATTACTTTGGGTAGGAAATGCAAAGTGATAACCAGATTGGCTTTGCTGCAATAGTTGATTCAGTACATGCTTGCGGTTGAGCGGTTTTGAAAACTCTAAATCGACCTGTTTACTCAGTACGATCTTTTCGAGTAAATCGCTGTTAAACAGGGATTTCGCATCCTTAACTGTTTGCTCAAAATGGCTTCTATCTTGCAGATAATTTATTGCCTTTAGCGAATTGCTGTCAGTGTCCGCCTCAGTAACTTGGGCGTTAAGCCACTGACTAAACACGCTCTTGTCCCAGTGCGCGACAGTTTTTGGAATAATGAACTGGGCATTCTGGTGTTTGCAAAAAGGCAAAACACCAAAAGCGATGGCATTGTCGCTGTCACCTTGGTGTGCACGCATTTGTGACTGAAGTTCCTCAACTAAATACTCGGTATTAGCAATGGGAATACTAAAGCGGTGCTTGATACCATGACCAAGTAAGCAGTTATTGCCTGATACAAAAAGACAATCTTGATCTAATAGGAATTCGCCCAAAGACTGAGCTTGCGCTAAGTTGGATATTTCGCCAGCATGCATAATGTAACCTTTTTGCGTTGTCATTCGACTGCTGCAATAAATGCGGTCAGCCCTCAATGTGTGTTCAAGACGTGTCAATCACAAAAAGATTTAGTGCTGTGTAAGATTGTTCTGTTCTGACTATTTTACGGACAGCGGCGATGGGGTCTCGACGCACGCGTTGTGAAAAAACACAGCTAATCAGAAAGAGTCAGTAAATAGGGGCTTAGACACAGCAATTGCTACTCTCAGACATGACAATGGATCAATTGCGCGAGTTGTTTGCACTCTTTTCATAAATGCGCTGGGGATTATGAATTTTTTTGCACAGCTCTCGTCCTGTATCTAGTCCTAGTCTTAAATAATCAAAAGAGAAGTAACGTGCTTGCTAATCTAATCCGTGCCACTTGGTGGCGTTTTGTTGCAACGGCCGTCACCAGTACTTTGTTTGGCCTTGCCAGTGTTGCGCTAGTTGCGCTGATCAATGAAATTATCAATAGCTCCGCGGAAGCGCGCTCTGAGCAGTTTATCTACTTTGCCATTTTGGCAATTTCAGGTGTTATCCTGCAGTTATGCTCAAAAATATTTGCAGAGCAACTGACGGAGCAAAGTCAGGCAACGGTAAGAAATCAAGTTGCTGAACATGTCGTCAATGCTGAGTTCAATGATGTGGAGGCGCAAGGTGCTGGTAAAATTAAATCGTGTTTAACGGAGCACAGCCTACGTGTGTCAGAGTTTTTCCAGCGTTTACCTGGGATTTTAACTAATGCCATGATAGTACTGGGCAGCTTTGCGTACATGGCTTGGTTAGATTGGCGCGTGTTTATATTTGCCGTGCTAACTCTGGTTGTGGGCTCTATCGGATATAGCCTTGCCAATGCGACGGCATTTAAAAAAGTGACTGAAGCGGCACGTGTTCAAGACACGTTGTATAGCCAATTTGACTCAATTTATGATGGTGCTAAAGAACTGAAGTTGCATAAATCGAAGCGTCGTATTTTTGTTGATCAGGTGATTGGAGACACCATAAAGTTACTGCGCACACGTCGCGTGCAAGGTGCAACTATTTATCATTATGCAGCATCTTGGGGTGGGTTCAGTATCTTTGCATTCATAGGAGGGGCACTGTACTTCTTATCTGGGCAAGGGAATGAAGCGACCAAGGTCATGTCTGGTTTTGCCCTGTTGTTCCTCTACATGCTGACGCCGCTTGAGGTGATGTTAGCCGCGATACCAAAAGCTGCAGCGGCTAAAGCTTCGGCCAACACCATTAGCGAAATGACGTCAAAAATGCATTTAATTGCGCAAACGCCTCAAACTCAATTGACAGCTTTCGACAAAATTGAACTAAAAGCACTTAGTCATGGATATTATCACGAGCAAAGTGACGAAGTGTTTGCATTAACCCCGATTGATTTGACGTTAATTCGAGGAGAGATAGTTTATCTCGTTGGGGGCAATGGCAGCGGAAAAACGACGTTTGCTAAGCTGCTATGTGGCTTATACCCTGCGAATGAAGGGGATCTATATGTTGACGAGAAACACATTAGTGCCGCGCAGTTAGACGGTTATCGCCAATTATTTAGTGCTGTATTCAGTGATTTTCATCTATTTGACAGACTACTTGACTGCCAAGACAAAGTCTTGCAAGAAAAGGGTAATGCGTTGATTAAAAAACTGAATTTACACCACAAAGTGGCAATTAAAGATGGCGCGTTTACCACTCAAAAGTTATCTCAAGGGCAGCGCAAGCGCCTAGCCTTGGTCGTGACATATCTAGAAGATAGGCCTTTCTACATTTTCGATGAATGGGCTGCCGACCAAGATCCCGTGTTTAAGGATGTATTCTACAAAGAATTGCTACCGGAACTCAGTGCAAAAGGCAAAACGATCTTTGTCATCACCCATGATGATAAATACTTCCACCTCGCCGATAGGCTCCTGCGGATGGAAAATGGCTGCCTAACAGAGTGTACCAATCACCTTGCTAGTAAAATGGTAGGGTAACGAGCAGAGTGAAAAGTCTTTGACGATGTATATTGAAGCGCAGGCTGTCAGTGTGCATCGTCAACGGCGGTCACATCATTTCCTTTTTTTAAAGTGTCGTATTTATCCATAACTCCTTACTTTTTCTCTAAAACCCACATTTATGTAATTTTTATTACTGAAATTTCGACTTTTTAAATAGAAAACAAATAAAAAGAAAATAAACGCTTTCTTAATTATGCAATTAATATGTACAATGATAATGATTATCATTGTTTATTAATTTAAGGAGGATGCTGTGTCTGCATCATTGGGTCGACTAGGTCGTTTTTCTCCACTTTATTGCGGTGTTGCTTTGGCACTGAGCGCACACAGTGGCGCTGCGCTAAGTGATGAGCAGCAAGAGTTGGAAAAAATAGTTGTTACCGGGCAGAAAATCGATAGAAGCTTGCAAGAAACGCCCACCAGTGTGGCTGTTATCACGTCAGCAGCTATGGAAAAAGAAAATATTCAAGACTTCTATGACATTACGATGCGTACCCCGAACGTATCTGGTGATCCGAGCACTGGTTATCGTATTCGTGGTATCGATTCATACACGATTACCGGTGGTGGCAACGGTGGTCTAGCGCGTATTTACGTTGATGGTGCAGCATTGTCTGAAGACATGACGGCAGCCGGTGCGTTTTCAACATGGGATTTACAGCAAGTTGAAGTATTACGTGGTCCTCAATCTACACTGCAAGGGCGCAGTGCACTGGCGGGTGCCGTGGTCGTTAAAACACGTGAAGCAGAGCATACTCCTTCTGGTAAAGCGCGCGTAATCTACGGACAAAATGGCGAACAGCAAGCAGCTGTGGCATTTGGTGGTAGTTTAATCGAAGATGAGCTGGCATTTCGCGTAGCGGCTGAGCATAAACAGCAAGATGGCCAAATATACAACCCTGTGCTGAACAAAACAATGGATGACAAAGAAAGTGATTTTGTGCGTGTTAATTTAGCGTACACACCTTCTGCAATGACCGAGCTAACGGCGCGTTTAAGTTATTCAAATTTCAGCAGTGAGAATGGCACGTTATTTCAGTCAAATACTTCGCCAGATGCCAAATACCCAGTAAACGATTTATTTGATAAAAGATATCTGTTCATTAATACCGATGCATACACGGAAAATGATTCTGAGCGTTGGGTACTAAACGTAGATTATGATTTGTCAGCTCAGTGGCAGGTTTCGTATACAGGCTCTTACAGTGACAGCGATTACACGCGTTTAAATGACAGCGATTTTGGTATTGTTAAGTCGGATGTATGGCAACAAAAAAATGATGACAAACGTCGTGGTCATGAGCTTAAGTTCACTTATTCAGGTGATAAGCTGAGTGGTATATTTGGGGCGTTTGTTGCAAATGATGACCGTAACATGACGACCGCATCTCAAATTAGTTATGGTTTCGCTGAGACTGGTGTGCGAGATCAGCTGATTGCCCAATTTACAAAATTAGGGTTACCAGCAGAAGTAATGGCTGATCAAGTGATTGGTATTTATCGCGCGGCAGGTGCTGATCCTGTGATGGTGAACGGCGCAACAAACCCAATTGAGGAAGTTGAAAACCAAGCGATCTTTGGTGATTTTGTCTATCAAATTAATGACCAGTGGTCGGTATTTGGTGGCGCGCGTTGGGATAAAGAAACACGTGCAAACTCATCCGTTGCAAGCCAAACCTTAGCACCTGAAACAACATTGCCGGATCCAAAAAGCTTTGCACAAAATCCTTTGATGGTTGAACTTATCACGGGTGTTAACCAGCTGATTGCAGCGAATGCACAGCGTGCATCTGGTGTTCAGCCTCGCGCTGAAGAGTCATTTACGACCTTCTTACCTAAAATTGGTTCGACTTTGCACATCGACGAAGATATGTCAGTGAGCTTGAGCTATCAAAAAGGTTACCGCTCAGGTGGCTTAGGTGTAAATACCACTAAAAATGAGATTTACACTTATGATCCTGAATATACACATAACTATGAGCTAAGCCTGCGCAGCACATGGCTTGATGAAACTTTGGTACTTAATGCCAATGCGTTCTATATTGATTGGCGTGATCAGCAAGTGCGTGTGCAGCTGTCTGGTAACCTATTTGACCTAGAAGTGGTTAATGCGGGTAAGTCTGAGGTAAAAGGCTTCGAAACCAGTCTCGATTATGCTTGGTCAGATACAACGAAGGTATTTGCTGGGCTAGGGTATGCCAAAACTGAAATCACGGATTTTGAATTTAATCGCTCAGAAGTTGTAACGGGTGATGATTTTGTTGGCCGTGCATTTCCAAAGAGTCCAAACTGGACTGCAAACCTAGGCGTTGACTATGACTCAGGCACTGGTTGGTTGGCAAATATCAATGTGAACTATCAAGACGGTGCGAAACAGTTTGCAGCGCCAGTTTATCAGACTGTTGATGAAAATGGCGACCGCGTATTGGACGACCCAGAAATTCCAGGTCGTACAATTGTAAATGCGCGCGTTGGTTATAAGCCGGCTGATTGGGGTGTCTTCTTAACGGTTGATAACTTACTTGATCGTGAATATATCAATTCACAAGGTAGTCGCCGTTGGAATTATGTTGAGCTGGGCCAACAGAGACAAGTGGCATTACAGTTAGAATACAGCTTCTAATCATTTAACCATCAAAAAAACGGTGCCATAGCACCGTTTTTTATGCCGAATTGTTATTGTCGCAAATGCACACACTCGGTTAATACCATATTGTGTGCGTACTGATAAAACACTGTGATTTCGAAGCCTTGTGGTAGCGTTTCATGAAGTGCCGATGTGAGTGCAAAACGTAACGAGTTTTCACTACAGTCTATTAGGCGTGCAGCATCGAATCCAAAAAACCTTTGTACTTGGCCGTAGAGGGCTTTGTAAATGCTTTCTTTGGCAGAAAAAACCAGTGTGAGCGGCTTGTCATGTAGCTGACCAAGCTGTGCAAACGCTTCGCTTTCATCTTCTCTCAGAATTTGACTTTGTAGCTCCAACTCTTGTTTGTCAGCCATGTAGTGCTCTATATCAATGCCAATGCCCAAAACATTTTCGGCATCGGTAACCATAGCCATTGCAATTCCTTTGCTGTGAGTAATGGCACCACGGATTTTTGCAGGCCAAATGGGCGCGCGATCTTCACCACTGTGAACTTCAAAATGGGTGATGCCAAGAGGAATCATTGCTTTTGCAGCACATACTCTACCTGCTAAGTATTCAGCTTTGCGTTTCGCTACTGCGCGTTGCAGCTTGTTGGGCAATGGTTGATGAAAATATATGTAATCGTCATCCTGATATTGGCTTGCATCAAATGCTCTAGAGTGAAATGAGTAAGGCAATATGGGTGTAAAAGGTGACTGTTCAGTGATGTGCATGTACAACTCCTCGGCTAAGCCAACGTAGTTTGGCTTATCCCAAAAGAGGATGCAAGTTTACTAACATTAACAAAAGCTTATTTGCCACTAACTGTGGCAAATATAGCAGGGTTAGTCAGGCTTATAGCGGATACATTTAGCATGTTGTAACGGCACAAATTTGTCTGCTCGCGAAAAATAGAGTACACATAAGTCATCCCTTATTTGCAGCTCAAATGCACTAATGGGCAATTGCGAAAGCTCAGCAGTCATCATAGCTGGGTTATCTTGCAATTTAGATTGCCCGGCTGTGATTATTAGCTGGGGTGTATGGGTAAGTACACTGTGAGCAAGTGTTGGCGGCTTGCCGCCTTTTAAGGTAACAATCGCTTGCTGTAACTCTGCAATTACCGAAGGCGACGTTTCGCTCAGTAAGGCCGGAGCAGGCTGAACTTTGTCGTTACTATGACAAGCACTCACAGAGAGTGCTATTGCCAAAGTAGTAAGCCATGATCTAGTCATTGGAAGACTCTTTCACTGGTGTATAGATGGCGCCCTGTCTCAATGGGTGATAAGGCAACGCAAAATCGTTACTTATATTTTGCTCTACAGTATTTTGAGTATCAGCAGTGCGCGACGCACGTGCCACAGTTACTGGGCAATTGCCTGTAGAAATATGATGCAACGCGCCAGCCAATAACCCTTCGGATTGGTCACCCAGTGCTTTGCTAAAGTCATCTGATATTTTGCACCCAGGTATTCTTGCGTCAAGGCCTATTTCGCCTACTAACTGTTCACTAGGCGTAATAATAAAACCGTCTTCGTAATCACCAAAGCCTTTATTGTTGGCTGACTTATTCTGGATAGTATAGTACACAGTCCCACAGTTTTGTTGTGGTACAAAGCCATATGGTTTACCGCGGGTATTACCACCAATTAATATCACTTCGACATCAATACCACGTAGTGCGTTAATAACACTTTCACTGGCTGAAGCTGTACCGCTGGTCGTAAGCAAGTACACACGTTTCATATTGGCTGCGGGTAATTTGTCGTCGTTATAGGTCAGTGTACTCCAGTTGATAGATTGGTCGACAAAACCCAGCGGTTCGTTTTGGGCACTGAGCTTATCGTTATGGGTTTTTACTGAAAAATTGCGGTTATTATGTTGATCTCCAGCAATCATATAGGCGACTTGTGAAGCTTGAAACACCAGGCCTCCGCCGTTATAACGCATGTCTAGCACCAACTCATCGAGGTTATTAAACTGATTAAAACCGCTGATGAGCTCAGGCTGTGCACTGGCAATAAATTGGTTAAATTGCATATAACCTATTTGCTTACCTTCAAATTCAAAAACTTGGGTTTTGCGCACAGGCTCTAATTCGAGGTCCAAGGCAGTTAAAGAAAGCTGTTTTTCTTCACCGTTTTGCCCGAGTAATGTGAGCGCAACCGTTTGGTCTTTAGCGGGAGAAAATGCGCTAATAATTTGATTGAATTGGGCTGGATCTTGGTTGTTGAATGTCGCAAAATCTAGATCTCCGACTTTGAGTAACCTGTCTCCACGCTCAACGCCCGCTTCGGCAGCTGGAGAATTTGCTGTGACATAGGCGACATAGGCCATACGAGTTTGCGGAATCGTCCAGTTAATACCAAAGCTGGCAGATACACCGTCTTGAGATTCTTTCTTAAAATCTTCGTAGCTTTCGCTAAAGTGAAACTCGTCTTTGTCCCTGCCACTAGCCGTGGTCAAAGGTGTTTTTAATTGTGCGAAATATGCCGCGACAGTTGAGAACTGATTAGGGTCATTGTCAATAATTTCGTCATACCAAAGGTAGGTCTCGTTACTGAAAGAGCGCAACCACATTTTTTCATGCATCGCTGTGCCAGCTGCATCTGGATAAGGGGTGTTCTCAAATGGGTCAATGCCCGAACGAGGTGTGGCACACAAATTTGCGAATTCACTGGAAGGGCGAAATTGACCAGCTTGCCAAGTTGGCGGTGTGGTTTGTGGGTCAGGCGGGACAATCGGGTTATTATTATTCGATCCGCCTCCTGAAGAACCCCCACATCCCGCGAGAAAGGCTGTCGTCATTGCTAAACCGATAGCAAGGTAGAGCTTATTTTTTTGTCTCATATCCCGTTCCTAATTGCTGCAGTGGTACCACTTCTAATAAAGACCTTATTAATTGGCACGCACTTTCAGTATGTATGTCCAATATATTTATTATGGGCTCAAATTATCAACTGTGATGCAAGATTACAATGAAAACACCTTAGATCTGTACCTATTTATGATAGATATTAGGATTTTCATTTTTTTCTAGGAACGCGTTTTATTCTGCCCAAAGAGAAAAGAGTTTACGCTGGCGCTCACTGAGTTTAAGGCCATAGGTTTTTTGCATATAAAAGTACGCCTGCGCGATTTGCTTTCGAGCATAATAGGGCGGTTCGATAACACGCTGCTTGAAGTCGATTTTTACTTCACATGCACCATGTTGATAAGGCATGTGGGGAAGTAACCCAAAGCGAAAGTTACTGCGGTCGGCATTGATTTCTCCGATTGCTGGCGCGAGGTTATGTATGTCGGCTTCCATTTGGCGAAATAGGGCGCTGACTTTTCGGCAGTTTTTGCGTCCACCATTTTGCCAGCACTGGAGCTGGTGGCCAAACTCCCAAGCAGGCACGATGTGCTCCCATTCTATTCGGGTTGCGCGCACATTTGGCTTGCCATTACGGGTAACGGGCTTTCTCGGTTCATAGCCGCAGCTAACAGGATCAGGGATAAGTTTCTTGCCCTGCTTTTTGATCTCACAACCGCAGTATATGGTTGTATCATGTGGAGCTAGCTGACGCGCTAAATATTTTTTTGCTTTATAAAAGCTTTCAAAAGATTGGGCGTGGACAGCTGTGGTGAACAGCAGTAATACCACGCCCAAAGGGATAACTTTGAGCATGCCTCTCACCTATGGTGGACTTCAGGACTGTACTCATAGTAACGAAATAAACGGAAATATGTGATTAATTACGTTGAATGCGCCTGCGTCGCCAAGGTGGTGATTGCAAGAGCAATATCATGCCACTGATACAAAACAGAACACTGGTCGCTGAAAACGAAATGAGCAATGGGTTGTTAAAGTCATCGCGCTCGTCGTAATCCATAATGTGCAGCATCCAGAAAAAGTCGAAAATTCGCCACAATGTGCTGCGTACCGTAATGACTTGGCCAGTATTGCTGTCTAGATATATTGTTGTACTAACCCAATCTTCATATTCAACGCGCCAAATATTCTGACGATATTGCACCTCTCTGGGACCTTTCTCTAGCAGCTTAACAGTTGCTGGTTGTGCGTTACCCAAATAATGGGCGTTTGCTTGTTGGCGAATTTGAGACTCAGAAGGTGGTTTCACCGGCATACCACTTTGTCCATCGAAAAAGTGGATGCTTTTGCCTGTGACTTTGATAATTGGGCGTTCAAGAAAGTGCGTATATTCAATTTTTTGTAAATTGACGATAGCGTGTTTAATGCTGTCTAGGCTCGCGGTGTAATCTGTAGCTTGAAAAGGGTTTTCCAACTGCCTCTGAGCTAAATGTTTACCGTGCACCATTTCTAGTGGAATAGCACTCATCACAAAACCACCAAGCAGCCAAGCAAAGATCTGCAGTGCAAGTAAATAGCCAAGGTATTTGTGTATTTTTCTGGCAGGTTTTAGGGCTGTTTTGTTCATTACTCTATTTTTTAGTCAAAATTGCTGATAGCTTATTGAAATTAACGTAAAATCCAAGGTGACAAATTGTCGCACCCAAAAGTATGACTTTGTGGGCTGGGCTGACGCCCATTATGTGGCAGTTTGCAGTTTGAACATTAAATTATTAGCGGGCTTAGGTCCCATCACAAAGCAAGGTAACGCACTCGCAATGTCAGAAATCCAATTTTTAAATGTCGATTTAGAGCTAGAGTCCAAACACGACATCTCCGCTTTGGTTGAGGATCTAAAGCGTAATGCTGTTGTATTACACTATGATAAAGATGAATATAGAGAGCTCGCTAGAATTGAATCTAGTGCTGAAGTCACCAGCCCTAATAAAGCGATTAACCACTTATGTGAGTTGATCGAGTCATGTTCAAAGGCTGCATTGAAGCAATGGCTGGGATGTAAAAAACGTACCTTTGATATTGGTTTTACTTCAGGCACAGCTCCCAAGTGTTACTCTCAGGCAATTGACGTTGATACGCTATTACGTATTTCTGCTATTGGTGCAGGTATTGAGATTACACTTTATCCCCTAGAAAAATAACTTCTCATCATGCGCAATATTGCTGTCAGTGCTGATCGTGGCCTGACAGCAACAAGCAACATTTTCCCAATCTTAATGTGCATTTAAGCGACATTTATTGAGCTTTTACTTAAGAACAAGATTTTAGTTCACGTTATGTTTAATTAAAAACCTATAATAGGTAAAATGTTGATATTAATTTAATTATTCAAAATAACTGAATAGGTTGTCTAAGTAACCATTCTAAGCTTGATTTCACATTTCTGAAATATTCTAATTTACAGCGTCAAATCCATTTCCAGAACTAATTTTAATTGCTTGTAATATAAAAGATAAATTAATTTTCAAGCCAATGCCTGTTGCAATATTTTAGGTGTGATTTAGAAGCCAAATTGACTTGTTTTTGCTGAATTCACAGTTTTGTAATCCTTATTATTGCGATAATTTATTATCCAGCTTTTTGATTAAATACTCGATAAAGTCTTATATATCATCGCGATAAGGGTGTTATGAATTTTTTCATGTTAATCTGTTATTAATATCTTGATAAATCTATTGTGCTGTTTTATCGTGGTGTTGCACACATAGTTGTTTATCTTAGGGTAAATAATAAACACACGGATTATTTCAAGGAAATGTTATGAATAAGTTACTTAAGTTTGCGGCGCTGAATTCAGCGATACTGATGACCAGTTCGGCGGCAATTGCCGATCAACTATCGAGCGTTAATCACGCTGCTTTGGGTTCATTAGAATCGATAGATAGGTTTAATTCACAAAGTGTACAAGTTGCAGATATCAAAAGAGTTGTGGCTCAGACTGTCGCTTTGGAATTAAGCGCTAAGCAAGCTGGTTGGTTAAATCAATTGAATAGTGCGCACAAACTGAGCTTTTCGGATTTAGACCTACCAGCAACGAGTGCGCAATTAAGCGCACAAGCCAGTGCACAAACTCGACAGTTAAAAGGATTATCTAGTCAAGGCGCCAATGTATACCAGCTGCGTTTAGCGGATGAGTCAATGTTATCGCAATGGCAAGGTGGCCAGGTACCTCTAATTGCTTTTGCACCTCGCGGTGAAGATACTGAATGGGTTCATGTTGAAGCATTCGATGCAAATGGTGAGCTACATTTGCTAGACGCACAAAAAATGCCGACACGACCAGTATTGGTTGTTGAGTTAGATAAACAACTCGTACAACGCGAAGGCATTGAAGTGATGCGTAGAGTTTTCAATCAAAATCGCGAACTTGTTGATGGCAACAGCAATATGCAGTCTTTAGGATTTGTGGAGCAACAAACAGCGGCGATATCTACTTCTGTCATAAGCCGTATTCGTTTGAATGATGACAAAGAGCCTTGGATCTCTGGTGCCGCAGAGGTCTATGCCGTTGTAAATGGGGTGAGCCCAACCCGTGACGAGCCAGCATTAGACGTCGTGGATTTACCTTACTTAGATCATGATGGTCAAGATTACACGCCGAATCAGATACTTATTCATTGGGAAAGATACCGTTGGCAGGCTGCTGACGTATTGTTGATGGAGCATGATGACAATACGAACTATCAAGAGCTTGCGACTACCTTTTTGAATATTGTGACGCAAGTAATGAGATTAATACCAGATCCTAACGTGCAAGGCTACGCGATTATTCCTCAGTTAACGAATGAGTTAATCAAGGCAATGCCGAGTCACTGGTTCACCAATGATGATGACTATGTTGATGTATTTTATACGTTATTTGAAAACCGCCAATACAACAATGTAATGGGCGCAAGCAATAACGCGAAAATGACTTTATCTCCCTTAACGATAGAGCCAAGGTAAGTACACTTGTAAATCGCGGCGGTGGTGGAAGATCAAAACGGTTTACAGGATAGGAAGAAGGTTAGCTTACCTTTATTAAACACTCACGTAGACTCTGCGCTGAGTATGTTGCGCGGCCTAATGGATTAGGCCGCTTTTTTCTTTACAGCTGTTTTAACACCTTAAAACAGCAACAGTATGTCTTACTAGTTACCAAATTTTCTCAACAAATTCTGGGTGGTCAATATACGGGTTACGATTGCCTTGGTATTCATAGGCCGCTTGGTTACGCGCACGTTCAACATCATCTACAGGATCCTGTTGATGCCAGCGTTTAAGCAGTGCAATTACCCAAGGTTCAAAAACCACATTCGTGGTGCCATTTAATACATCATTGCCGTAGCTAGACTTATTTTGCCAACCTGCAATGACATTTTCGTAGCGCGTCGCCATGTAGAAGTAAATACGTGCGATGTCTCCTTTGAACTGGTCGATGGGCTCAAATACCGTACCTGAGTAATTGATACCTGTGGCACTGCCTAACTTACTACCATTACTAGAGGTATAGCTGGCACTACCAACTTCACCAAATGGATAGCTATTGCGCTTTGCGTTTACAAACCCGTCTGACGCAAAAATATGATGCACATCAGAGTTCATTGGTTCTACTTTGCCACCAAACCAGCTCTTGGGGAATGAGTGTTCTCGGTTGTAGCAATCACCTTCGCCTCGGTAGCTACCACATTGATCGCCTACCGCTGTAAAGTT
Source organism: Pseudoalteromonas luteoviolacea S2607 (assembly GCF_001625575.1). Classification (GTDB taxonomy): domain Bacteria; phylum Pseudomonadota; class Gammaproteobacteria; order Enterobacterales; family Alteromonadaceae; genus Pseudoalteromonas; species Pseudoalteromonas luteoviolacea_E. The sequence continues at coordinate 45,044 of NZ_AUXV01000017.1, read as the reverse complement.
CACGGTATCGGCAGCCGTTGGCTTTTCAGAATATCTATCCAACACGGTATTGTCTTTCTCGAAGAAGCTGTCGCGTTCGTACTGATCAATAAAGGACCACAAGGCACTGTAACCTCGATTGTTGTGATCTTTAATGATCGTATGTAATTGAGATTTTAATGTAAACCCAGATAGGCCTGCGGCTGATGCGTAGTAACCTGTTGGGTCTTGGCCACCGCCTCCGTCACCACCATCATTGCCTAAAGTGAATTGTTTTTGCTCTTGATTGCTAAATTGACCACCAGAAACCAGCACTTGATTATTGTATGTAAATTCATAACTACCATTGCCCTGTGAACAGCAAATACCATCTCCATAGCTATCAGAAATGATGAAAGTGTAGGTATCATCTGCTAAACACAATGACTCGGTGTATGTCGTGGTATTAGCATAGCCATTACCACTTTTTACTACTTGCCCTTGCTTGTTCTTCAACTCCCAACTTGTTTCGCTAGCGTAGTTATCGGTTACAAGCTTAAATTGGACTGAGTTTAGTTGGCACTGGGCTGGAGGAGGTGGGGGAGTTGTTGTTGCATCACTTGGGGTAAAGTGGTCTACATATACCACTTCTGAGCCATCAAACCCGCTTGTGTCATAAAATCGCAAGCCTACTTCAATGTTTTTGCTGCTGCTAGCTGTATATTGATAGGTTAATTGTTGCCATTGGCCAGTTTGATTTTCGTTGGAGTAACCTCGATAACCATCAACATATAACCTTGCCTTTACATTGCCCTCAGTATGGTAAACCCATGTACTGAATGTATAACTTTGTCCACCTGTGACAGAAATCGTCTGTCGCAAGTCGGTACTGCCCTGTGTTGCTGTATTTACAGTAACCGCAGCGGCGCTTTGACCGTCCTTTGTGGGTGAACTTACTTGGCCAAGTGTAATTCCAGTGTCAATGGTAGACCAATTACTCGGCGTACTTTGTTGCCAATTTTCGAAGCTACCATTACTGATTTCAGCGCTTACTGTTGGGCAAACTAACCCAATTAAAACAGCAGTCTTTATACTGAACCTGTGATTTTTACGGTGTTTCATTTTTCTCTCTTATTGTTTTGAGTAGGTTAATTAAGGTCAGATAATGTACTTGATGGTTATTAAAATGTTAAATAACTTTTGATCAAAAAATGATCGCCACTTTTAATCTGTTTTATTTGGAGTTTTTTTCTTTTCATAACTAAAAGGAATAACAAAGCAGATACTGTTCTTTTTTTTGTGAGATAGGAACAGTATCCTGCATGCTATAAAATGACCTGAGCAATCAGGTGCGAGAGCAAGTAAATCGAAATGGGTTACGGGGAATAATCAATGTTGTTAAGTCAACTGAGTGCTGCGGCAAGTCCGCTTTCACAAGAACAACTGCAAAAGTTACAAGGGTTGGTGGCTGAGCTCAATCCAATTCAACAGGCTTGGGTGAGTGGTTACTTGGCTGCAAATGCCAATACTGCGGCGCTCGGTGGCGTGATCGGACAAGCGGCTACACCTGCACAAGAAGCTGCACCACTTACTATTTTATATGGTTCGCAAACAGGTAATGCCAAAGGTGTTGCAGCGCAACTTGAAGCACAGGCAAAGGCACGTGGTTTAACGGCGAAGCTTGTTAACATGGCTGATTATAAGCCGGGTAACTTGAAAAAAGAAAAGTTCATCGCTATTGCTGTATCTACATATGGTGAGGGTGAGCCACCTGAAGACGCAGAAAATCTGCATGAATTTTTGGTCGGCAAAAAAGCGCCAAAGTTAGATGATGTGAAAATCGCCGTACTTGGCTTGGGTGATTCTAGTTACGAGTTTTTCTGTCAAACTGCCGTTGATTTTGAAGAGCGCTTGCAAAAATTAGGTGCGCAAAGCGTTGTGGCAAGAGCTGACTTAGATGTCGATTATGATGAGCAAGCCGAAGCTTGGATCGCATCCGCTTTAGATGCATTTGAACCAGAATTAAAAGCTCAACAAAGTGCGGGTGGTGCAAATGTCGTAAGTGCTCCGTTTGGCGCACCGCAAACTGCACACAGCCAATATACAAAACAAAACCCTTTTACCGCTGAAATTTCGTCAGCAGTTAAGATTACTGGGCGTGATTCGACTAAAGACGTACGTCATATTGAAATCGACCTTGAAGGGTCTGACATCAGCTATCAAGCCGGTGATGCACTTGGTGTGTATTTCTTAAATGACGAAGCACTCGTTGATGACGTGCTCAAGGCTTTAAATATTGCAGCTGAAGACGAAGTAAAACTAGGCGAAGATACGTTTAGTGTTCGAGATGCATTAGTTGAAAAGCTCGAGTTAACACAATCTTACCCTGGTTTTGTCGAAAAATATGCTGCGGCAACTGGGAATGAGGAGCTCGCACAGTTGGTGACCGACAAAGCGGCACTACGCGAGTATCTAGATGCCCGTCAGATATTTGATGTGATTAAGCAAAACCCAAGCGACATTGCAGCCCAAGCTCTTGTGGACTGTTGTCGTAAAATCCAAGCGCGTTTGTATTCAATTGCTTCAAGCCAAGCAGAGGTAGAACAAGAGGTACACTTGACCGTGGGACTCGTTGAATTTGAAGCCTTTGGTGAACAACACTATGGTGGCTGTTCAGGTTTCTTAGCACATCGTGTGGAAGAAGGCACAAAGGTCAAAGTATTCAGCGAACACAATGATAACTTCCGTTTGCCAGCAGACGATAACACGCCTGTAATCATGGTTGGCCCTGGTACGGGTATAGCACCTTTCAGGGCGTTTTTACAGGAGCGTGATGCGCGTGAAGCGGAAGGTGAGAACTGGTTGTTCTTTGGTAACCCACACTTTACACAAGATTTCTTATACCAAGTTGAAGTTCAAGGGTATGTGAAATCTGGATTGCTAAATCGTGTTGATTTGGCATTTAGTCGGGACCAGGCAGAGAAAATTTACGTCCAAGATCGTATTCGTGAGAAGGGCGCAGACGTTTTTGCTTGGTTAGAGAAAGGTGCACATTTTTACGTATGTGGTGATGCCACACGTATGGCTAAAGATGTACACCAGGCACTGTTGGACATTGTTAAGACCCATGGTGGAAAAGACGATGAGCAGGCCGAGCAATATTTAAAAGAGCTGCGTAGTGCTAACCGTTATCAAAAAGACGTCTATTAATAGACGTCATCACGCACTTATTTTCCGTCACAGCATACGATTTTAGGAATGACAATGAGCAACCAAGATTACAAGCCAAATAGTAAGCACGATCCCGATGCTAAATTTGCTGACAACGAGCGATTAAAAACCGAAAGTGAACACTTACGTGGGACCATCGAAACTGATTTAGGTGATCAGTTAACAGGTGGTTTTACTAAAGATAACTTTCAGCTGATCCGTTTCCACGGTATGTATCAGCAAGATGACCGTGATATTCGCGCTGAGCGCGCTAAGCAAAAGCTTGAGCCGCTACATAACGTCATGCTACGTGCACGTATGCCTGGTGGGATCATCAAACCAGAGCAGTGGTTAGCAATTGATAAATTTGCAGAAGACAAAACCTCTTACGGAAGTATCCGTCTTACAACGCGTCAAACTTTCCAATTTCACGGTGTTTTAAAGCCGCACATTAAAGAAATGCACTTAACACTTCACGATGTTGGTATTGACTCGATCGCAACGGCGGGTGACGTAAACCGCAATGTGTTATGTACAACGAACCCTGTTGAGTCTGAGTTACACCAAGAAGCGTATGAGTGGGCAGCTAAAATTTCTGAGCACCTCCTACCTAAAACGCGAGCTTATCTAGAAATTTGGCTTAATGGTGAGCGTAAAGACTCGACAGAGTTAGAGCCAATTTTAGGTTCAACGTACTTACCGCGTAAGTTTAAAACAACTGTTACGATTCCACCAAACAACGAAGTTGACGTACATGCGAATGATTTGAACTTTGTGGCAATCGCGGAAGAAGGCAAGTTAGTTGGTTTTAACGTGTTAGTCGGCGGTGGTTTGGCAATGACGCACGGCGATGTGAATACTTATCCACGTCGTGCCGATGATTTTGGTTTTATCCCGCTAGAGCACACTTTAGCCGTAGCTGAGCACGTAGTGAGTGTGCAGCGTGACTGGGGTAATCGTGTAAACCGTAAAAATGCCAAGACCAAATATACGCTCGATGCGTTTGGTATTGATGCTTTCAAGGCGGAAGTAGAAAAGCGTGCGGGTGTTGAGTTTGCGCCAAGCCGTCCATTCGAGTTTACCCATCGTGGCGATCGTTTTGGTTGGGTTGAAGGCATTGATGGCAAGCACCACTTAACGCTGTTCTTACAAAGCGGTCGTATTCTTGACTATCCAGATAAGCCGCTAAAAACAGGTTGTCGCAAAATTGCAGAGATCCACAAAGGTGATTTCCGCATGACTGCGAACCAAAACCTGATCATTGCTGGCGTGGCAGAAGAAGACAAAGCACAGATTGAGCAAATTGCTCGCGAGCACGGCTTGATTGATGACACACACACAGAGCAAAGAAAGAGCTCTATGGCGTGTGTTGCACTACCGACGTGTCCTCTTGCAATGGCTGAAGCAGAGCGCTACTTGCCAGACTTAGTTGAAAAAACGGAAGCATTGCTTGCGAAACATGAAATCGCCAACGACGACATTATTTTACGTGTTGTTGGATGCCCGAATGGCTGTGGCCGTGCCATGTTGGCGGAAGTGGGCTTGGTAGGTAAAGGTCCAGGTAAGTATAACGTATATCTTGGTGGTAACCGTGAAGGTACGCGTGTACCTAAGCTTTACTTGGAGAACGTTGGTGAAGAAACATACCTACCTGCATTGGATGAATTAATTGGTCAGTGGGCTTCTCAGCGCAACGAACAAGAGTGTTTTGGTGACTTTGTGATTCGCAAAGGCATTGTTGCAGAAGTGAAAGTTTCTAAAACGGATTTCCACGCTTAATTAATGGGCGCTTAGCGCCCGACAATAGGACAAGCTATGAGCGAGTTTAAGCAAATATTGACGTTAGATAAGGCAACACAACAAGCATTGCTTGCTGATGCTAACGGCATGTTGGTACAAAAAAGTGTCGAAGAGCGTGTTGCTTGGGCACTTGAAAACTTGCCTGATACCCATATGCTGTCATCCAGTTTTGGTATTCAGGCAGCAGTGATGTTGCACCTGGTATCACAGCAAAAAAATGATATTCCTGTGGTCTTAACTGACACCGGTTACCTATTCCCAGAGACGTATCAATTCATTGATGATTTGACACAAAGGTTAAACTTAAACCTTCAAGTTTATCGCAGTGACTTTAGTCCAGCGTGGCAAGAGGCTAAGTTTGGCAAATTGTGGGAGCAAGGTGAAGAAGGGATTAAGAAATACAATACACTAAATAAAGTTGAGCCCATGACACGAGCTTTGAAAGAGCTGAATGTTGGCACCTGGTTTAGTGGGTTACGCAGACAGCAGTCGTCCTCTCGTGCTGACAAGCCAGTTTTAGAGATCAGCCGAGGCAGTGTTAAAGTGTATCCGATAATTGAATGGAATAATCGAGATGTATATCAATACCTAACGAAACATGACTTGCCATATCACCCTCTTTGGGAGCAAGGCTATGTGTCAATGGGGGATGTACACACAACCCGAAAGCTTGAACCGGGTATGACCGAAGAAGAAACACGTTTTTTTGGGTTAAATCGAGAGTGTGGCCTTCATATTGATGGTGATGGGATTTAAATACTTGTAATACTGTTACTAATTTTTTTGCTCAAACAGCTGCTCTTATCGAGTGGCTGTTTTTGTTTGTGTGTCACTAAATATTGTTATTTAAGGATTGATAATTTTCTACTCAATTGTCAAACTCTAGCTCAGAAAGGGCTATACTTTAAGGGTGTGGCCTCAAGAAACAGGGAGTGCCTAAATGAAATATTCCAGTTACCTTATGATTATGATCATGCTTATCGGGCTTGGTTCGCTGTTTATCATTAAACGACCGGATGGAAAACCGTGGCTTAGTGTCGATATGATTTTTGGCGATGCGCAGCAGCAAGCTAGTGCACTGTTAGATCAGTCAAAACGTGAGTTAGGCAAGGCGGTCGATTCAGCTAAGAAAGTGCTTAATGATGAAGAGCAAACAGCAACTTCACAAACAACAATTTATAAGTGGCAAGATGCAAAAGGAAATTGGCATTATTCAGACAGGCCAAATAATCGAGTAAACAGTCAAGTTCACACGCTTGATCCTACTAAAGTGACGATTATGGCTGCTGAAAATACTGAGATCTTGGAGCAACTACGTCAAGAAAAAAGCCCCACTGAAGGCAAGATTGATGTAGATAATATGAAGCCTACAGATGTGAAAAAGCTGGTTAAAGATGCACAGAATGTGCAAAAGCTCATGGATCAGCGCGCCAAAACGCTCGAAGATATTTAACACTAGAAGGTGCGATGAAAAGGCTGCATGATGCAGCCTTTTTTATGTCAGACTAGCCAAGGTCGGCCTTGAGTTGTGTTGCCACTTTGTCTGCAATAGATAAGCTTGCTGTAAGGCCAGGAGATTCTATACCGAATAAGTTTATCAATCCTAAAAGACCATGTCGCTGAGCCCCCTCGATTTGAAAGTCTTGTTGGCCTTGGCGCTGAGTTTTTGGCCGTATGCCTGCGTAGTCTACTTGTAAGCGGCGTTTATCGACTTGTGGCCAATATCGTTTTATCGTCTGATAAAAGGTGTCTATGGCATTGGCGTCAGTATCGTAATTGAGTTCATTGATGAAATGTGTGTCTGGGCCAAATCGCAGTTGTCCTGCTAAATCTAAAGTGGCGTGAATGCCCAAGCCATGCTCTTCTGGAACTGGGTAAATCAAGTGTTTAAAGGGGTGTTTACCTTGATAGCTAAAATATTGGCCGCGGCAAAAGTGAAGCGGCGGCACATTAATGGGCACCACCCCCTCAATTAAGCTTGCGTTTTTCTGAGCAAATAGCCCGCCTGCGTTGACCAGCTTGTGACAATGCAATTCAAAACGCTCGCCATCACAGCTCAGTGTTACACTGAACCCGCCACCTGTTTTGGGGGTCGCGGCAAGGAATGTCGTGCATGGTACATACTGCCCTTGATTGCGCTCTAGTTGCCCAAGAAGTGACAGCATAAATTGATGGCTATCTAGAATACCGGTAGAGGGAGAATATAAACCAGCAATGGTATTTAGTTCAGGGGCTTTTTGCGATAGCTCTTTGTTGCTCAACCAGTACAGGTCATCAACGCCATTGTTTTGAGCCTGCAACAATAAAGACGCTAACTTTTCTTCTTCTTGGGGAGTTTGGGCGGTGAGGACTTTGCCTATTTTAGCATGTGGAATGGCGTATGCCTCACAGTGTTGGTAGAGCTTCGCCTTCCCTTCAACGCAAGTTTGTGCTTTTAAACTGGCGCTTGGGTAATAGATACCTGCATGGATAACCTCGCTATTTCTGCTACTGCTATGCTCACCAAAATGGTGTCCTTGTTCGATTAGGATGACCTCACTATGCTGGCTTAACCGAGCGGCAATGGCCAGCCCGATAACACCAGCACCGATTACCAAAGTATCTACTTTTTCCATTTTTATTTACTCCAAAATCGGATGCCTTGTTATTCACTGTGTCGCAACATTAACATAAGTAGGCTTATGATATTTCGAGGCATTTATCAGTATGCTAAGGTGGACCTGAGCTTACTTAACAGCACGTTCAATGACCGCTGCGGTCATTCTTGAAACACAACATAGCTCGCCTTTAGCATTGGTTATTTTGACTTCCCAGACTGAAGTACGCTTACCTAAATGAAGCGGCTTCGCAGTTGCTGTTAAAAGGCCATTGCGAGAGGCTTTGAGATGATTGGCATTGATCTCTTGTCCTACACAATAAAAGCGCTCAAAATCAACTACGAAGTTTGCGGCATAACTGGCTACGGTTTCGGCTAACGCGACATTGGCACCGCCGTGGACCATGCCTATTGGATTGTGATGGTGTGGGGTGGCAGGCATTGTTGCGACAAGGTAATCATCGCCAATTTCGCTAATTTCTATTCCAAGTGTCGCCATTAAAGAGCCTTTCCCATGAAGCCCTTTATCTAAAGACTGACAGAGCGTTTTAGTGATCGGTCTATACCAAATACTCATGAATAAATACTACCTAAGTTAGCCAAAAGAAATGGGCTTTCGGCCCGTTTTACTGTCAACCTGAGGTTGTTTCTTGCGTTTCTTGTTGGACTGCTTTTTCGTTGGTGTTTGGCTTGAACTTGTGGCCTTTTGTGGTTTTTCGACAGGAGTAGCCGGTTTAGGGTTTGGTGTCGCCCCTTCAGCTAAAGTCAGTAAAAATGTATCGCCATCAAAATAGAGGCTATCGCCTGAGTACATTTTTTTACGCTTTTGAGTACAGAGCTCGTTATTGACCGCGACATACCCCATCGCTATTAGCTGCTTGGCTTGTCCACCGGTCTCAGCAAAGTCTAGTACCTTTAGTAGGTTACAAAGTTCAATCGGCTCTTCTTCGAGTTCAATTTCGATGTATTCTTGATTCATATCACAACTCTAAAAACGTCTTTGCGACAGTATACCGCGCAGACAAGATGAATGACGAAACTTTTTCGTGAATGTGCTGGTCTTTAATGTAAATGCAGCAATTGGTGTGTATTTTGCTTGCAGTTTTAATTAATTCCATTATGACAACACAGGGAGACCTACGATGGGTATTCGCTCTGCATTAAAAAAAGAATTAATGAATTTAGATGCGCTGGGGTTAATGACCGCAGATGATGTGCGCGCATATCTAAATGCTCACCTTAAGAGAGCGAAAGACAAAATCGCGTTGATTTCGCGGTTTAACACGCATCATAGCCAAGTTCAGGCGGGGCTGCCGAGCACCGAGAAGGGCTTAAAGTTTGAAAGGCACCGCTTATTTAAAGACGTCTTATACCCTAAATCTGTAGTGCAAAAGTGGGCAGCGCAAACCCAATAGTTTCGCTTTTATAGTGCGCTATGATGATGCATATTGGCACTCATTTGGCGCGCTATAGGCAGAACATCTGTTGCTTTAAACTCAACAAGTCCGTTACGACCTAGGCAGTACCTCTTGTACCTTCTGTGTGTAATGTAAGCTTTTATTGATATTTTCCAGCGCAGGCTCGAAAGGAAGCACAAAACCACTCATGGTGATCACTGGAAACTCATTGATAAGATTCGCATACATTTTTTGGGTTTCAGGTAACAGTAAAAAGTCGATAAATGCCAATGCGTTTTTCCTGTTTGGCGCATGCTTAGCGATGGCTGCCGTAGTCGTCGAAACCGGTGTCTTACCATTTGCCATTTGCAAAAAGTGCATTTCAAGTTGCGTTGCAAGTTTGACATCTTGTTTGTTAGAAGACTGCTTCATCATGTGCCAATAATAATGGTTTGCCAATGCAAATTGACACTGGCCCTTTGCTAAAGCCCGCAACTGATCTCTGTCTCCTCCTTGAGGGCGCTTGGCTAACAATTTGTTTGCCTTTTTTAGCCAGTGGGTATTAGCGGGGTTATCACTTGCTAATAGACTGGCAAACAAAGTGCGATTGTAACTGTGGTGCCAATCTCTAACACAAAACTGCCCCGCAATCTGAGGATCGCTGAACTGTGTAAAATGATTCGGTATACGGGTTGTTACGCTGCGCTTTGAAAATAGGGCACGCGTGCGCATAGAAAGGCTTACCCAGCGCTGATCTGGATCTTTAAACTCCCCTGGGACTTCGGGCCATCCTTGCAAGCCAGTCATCGGTTGCAGTAGATCCCGATGTGCACTGAGTTGCACGAGGTCTGAACTCAATATGACATCGGCTCGAGAGTCTTTTCCATCACTACTGAGCCTAGAAAGTAAAAACTGTGATTTGCCGTTTACGAGGTTAACGCGTACGCCACTTCGCTCTTCAAAGGCGTCTAACATCGGTTTGATTAATTCATATTTTCGAAACGAGTAAACGTTGAGTTCTTCGTTTTTGGCTAAAACTTGGGTACTTAGTAGCAAAATGGGGTAAAAATAGCAAAGTTTACTTTTAATCATCGCGAATAAGAATTATTATCAAGTGGTGCAATGGTACAGTGTTATGAGCGTATGTCTAGAGTAAAAAAGTGGGATAAAGTATTTCAATCGCCAGCCAAGTTTGGTGGGTGGGTATACGGGGTATATTTGTGTGTAATTTGTTATGTTGGGTTTGAATTTAACACACACTTTAAACAGCGCTCCCATCACCAACTAGAGCAACATGTGTCTCAATATCAGTCTCGCTTAAATAATCAATTGCAGCGATTTGCACATTTACTTTATTCCATCGAAGCTTATCAAAGAGCAAGTACAGACATCACACCAGAGCAGTTTTACCATTTAGCACAGTCTCAACTTGCAGGCTTAGAGTTGGAGCTGAGTTTAGAGTCCTACGCCATTATTGAACGATCGCAGGTGCCTAGTTTGGAACAAAAATACCGCTCGTTGGGTTTTTTTGACTTTACAATACGTTTGCCTAATCGTGACCGAGGTTTGTTTTTGACCACGCTTAAAGCCGCGCCAGTGTCTGATTTTGGTCACCTATTGGGCTCTGCAGTGGCCATAGAGGACCCCTTTATAAAGCGGATAGGGAATAATGAGCTACAAGCTGTAAAGTGGCATCAGGCACAGCGATGGAGTGTTGTGATTGAACAGTTTGATTTGCAGAAGCCACAAGCACTGCGCGCTTTGGGCATTGGGTTTCAGTTAAATCATCTGCTGGAGGGGTTGTTTGGTCAGCTGTATCAAACCAGTGGCCATCATATGCAGGTGATTGCCAACGAACACTTGGTTTTTTCTTCGGATTGGCAAAACAAGTTTCAACTAACAGAAAAGCAAGCGGGCATTACTGAAGAAATTGACTTTTTCGGTATGCCGATATCTATGCACCTCTACACGCAGGCACAGCTTAACCCGTCGTTGTTAAACAACTATACCTTGATTATTCTGACTGTGATTTTGATTGCTGCGGCCTTGGGTTTCATGGTGTTGATGCAGGTGCGATATTTAACGGCTCGGCACGATACGATTAATAACCTCGTTGAAGAGCGCACAGCCAGTCTGGCACAAGCCAATCAACAAATTCAACATGAATCTAATAAGCGTCTTGCGGCGTTGCAACAACATATCGTCGCAGAGCGTAAATACAAGAGTTTATTTGTGAATAGCAGCGAAGGTTTATTTGTCTTAGATAAATATGGTGTTTTAGTCGATGCCAACCCTGCATTTAGATCGTTGTTGCTCGGTGATGCACACCTTAATACGAAGTTGACTTTGCGTGACTTGATGCTAGATAGCGATGTCGCTGAGCGTTGGCAAAAAATGGTTGAGCAGCTACAACCACATGAAGAATTGGAGTGGTTAGCAGGGTCGGGACAAAGTCGCGGTGTTTGGGTAAGACAAACGGGCTCATGGATCTGCCATAGCCATGAAGTGATCTATGAAGGGCGCATTACCGATATTACCGCACTTAAATTGTTTAACGAGCAGCTTAAATACAAAGCACAACACGATAGCCTAACAGACTTACTTAATCGACAAACCTTTTTGCAATTGGTAGAAGCCAGCCGTGCGGAATCTACAGGACAATTTGTTTTACTCTACCTAGATTTAGATCGTTTCAAGTTAATAAATGACACGTTAGGCCACTTAGCGGGTGACAAATTATTGATTGAATTTGCCGCGAGAATGCGGGAATTAGTTGGTGGAATTGGAGATATTGCCCGTTTAGGCGGAGATGAATTTGCAATATTGCTTGATGTAGAGAAATTAAGCGCGCCCCTTGAGCTATTGCTTGAGGATATTTTGGCTGCCATTCGGGTGCCATTTGAGTATCAGGGTATGGCCCATACCGTCAGTGGTAGTGTCGGCGTTAGACGTTTTACCGCGCCGTGCCTGAACTATGAAGCGGAGAAGCTCTTACATGATGCCGACGTAGCCATGTATGAGGCAAAGAAGCGTGGTAAGAATGACTACCATATATTTACATCTGAGATTGCTGGTGAAGCGTCGCGAAGGCTACAAGTTGAACGAGAGCTGCAAACACTCGATATGGACCAAGAGCTGTCGCTGCGATTTCAACCTATTTATTGTCGTTTTGGTAAGCGTATTGTTGGCTTTGAAGCTTTGGTGCGATGGCATAGTCCTCAATTAGGTGTGGTGAGCCCCGCGGAGTTTATCCCTATTGCAGAAGAGTGCGCGCAAATTGTAAAGCTAGGCCAATGGGTATTTGCGAATGCTATGCTATTTAAACATCAACTACCCGATGATGACCTTTTCATCAGCGTTAATGTATCGCCCATTCAACTGCAACATAAGGGGTTCATGAGTTGGTTGATAGCGCAATTTGAGGATGCTAAGTATCTTCCATCTCACTTTAAAATAGAATTGACAGAATCCGCGATGATGACTGAAGAGAATTCATTAGTCGCGCCGCTGCAAAAACTCCATGGTCTTGGGTTTGGTATTTATATTGATGATTTTGGTACTGGGTATAGTAGTTTATCTCGACTGAATGTATTGCCAGTAGATGGTGTGAAAATTGATAGAGCGTTTATCAATGGCATAGAAGGCGTTGGTAAGCCAAGACAGTTGATAGAAGCTATTTGCGCAATGGCAAAAAGTTTTAATTTAACCGTCACAGCAGAAGGCATTGAGCAATTTGCTCAATTGCAGACATTATCTGCGCTTTACTGCCAACAAATGCAAGGCTACTACATGAGTAAACCGCTCTGTGATTTTGAAGCGCTTCAGCTACTGTATCATCAGGCGGGAAAAAATTTATTAAATGAAGTGAGTTAAGTATTGACCTCAACTTAACTTAAGGTTTTAAGGTGCAGTTATTCGATTCAGGGAAAAACAGAGTTACATTGAGGAATAACATGAACCAAGCACAATTAACCACTTATTTAGCAAAGTTAGAGATTGAGAATCTTGTATCCTATGATTTAGCGCTAGTTAGTCAGATAGTGCAAGCGCATATCAAGCGCTACAGCTTTAGCAGTTTTAATGCAATGCAAAACAAATTATTGAGTGTAGATAATGATGATTTGTTTGAGCGTTTGATTGTGCAGCAACAAGGCGGCTATTGTTTTGAACATAACAAAATTGCCATGTTAGCACTGGCAGCCTTAGGCTTTGAAGTATCTCCATTACTTGGGCGCGTGCTGTTAAATGGCACCACAACTAACCCTCGAACACATCGTTTAACGCATTTGAAGTATAAGGGAGCAGCTTATTTAGTGGATGTCGGTTTTGGGGTCAAAACACCGCGTATACCTATCCCAATTGACTGCTCCGCCCAAGTGCGCGAAGGCGCAAACCTATATCAAGTAGAAAGGACAACCCACAGTGTCACCGTTTCATTGGTACAGCCCGAGCAGGTCACGTTATATCAAGTCGATTTGCTAGATACCTATGAAAGTGATTGTGATGTGGGTCACTTTTACAGTCACCAACACCCTGAAGCGAGTTTTGTTAATAATCTCGTGGTTTCAAGGATTTCCGAACATGAACGCTTTGTGTTACGCAATCTGACCTACATGTATTTTAATGAGCTGACGGGTGAGCAACGAGAAATATCGATAGAGAGTGTTGGGCAGTTGCTTGAGTTGCTGAGTAACTTATTCTATCTAGAGCCTGCGGTAAGCGACGTGAGATGGGTATTTGATAAAATACTTACAAAGCGACAACAAGCCAACTAAGCTTTTGCTCAGTTGGCTCATCTTTTTTAGCTTTTATTCAATTGTTCAATAAAGCTAGATGAATCCGCGATAGAGCGATTCATATCTGTGATTAAACTCTGTATATCACGTTTTAAGTTGGTGAACTCGCCTTTGATTGCAGCAATAGCTTGAGCATTGAGGTTATGTTTCAGGTATAAAACATTGTCTTTCAATGAATCTAAGACTGGTTGCATTTTTGCCTCGCTTTTGCGCATCGAGCGGATTAGTTTATTGTATTGTTGTTGAGTTTGCTGCAATTTCTTTTCACTGCTGCGCTTAAGTTGCGGGTTAGAATACTGTTCTAATTCCGTTTGCCACTCTTCAAATAACGCTCCTGCTACAGATTCAACCTTATTGATATTGGCCGTGACGGTTTGTGCAGACTTTTGGCTCGCTTCATAATCACTATTCAACTGCTCGTATACGGTTTGCAATTCTCCGCCGTCAAAGTCAATCAATACAGAGAGTCTTTCAAGTGCACTTTGAAACTCTTGTTGAGACGCTTGCTGTGAAGCTTGCGTATCTTCAACACGGTCAACGAGAATGTCTCGCTTGTGCACACCCACTTGCTCCCACGCCGCATAATAGGCATTTTGAGCGCTTTTACAGCCGCCCAGAAGAGAGACAACTAAAATTAAAATGGTTATTTGTATATATTTTAGAGGCATACTTTATCCCTTAACTTTAAATGGCTACTTTAAATTATGAAGCGGATTGGTAATATGTGCAAAGCAATCATTATCATTGAATCATCATGAAGCAACATTGGCCAAGTGTGAAAGCGCAATTACAAACTTATATAGCGGCTCAACCGAGCTGGTGGAAACGCTTTTTTGAGCGCTGTAAAGAAGACCAACTGACGATCAATGCTGGGTATTTGGCCTACGTTACGCTTTTGTCTTTGGTGCCCTTGATTGCAGTAGGTGTTGCGATATTTACCGCATTTCCCGGATTTGAAAATACTCGGCTGGCAATAGAAAACTTTATATTCACCAACTTTGTGCCGACCTCAACCGATACCATTAAATCTCACATTAGTGCATTTGCCGGTAATGCGAACCAAATGACAGCTGTGGGGATCAGCTTTTTGGCCGCGGTGGCGTTATTACTAATTCGCAATGTAGACAGTGCACTGAATCGAATTTGGCGAGTTGAAAGTAAACGGCCATTAATGATTTCCTTCGCGATTTACTGGATGGTTTTAACCTTAGGGCCTGTCCTACTGGGGGCAAGTATTGGTGTGACCTCGTATATAGTTTCATTGGTATCATTTGCCGATCAGGGGATCCCTGGGTTTAGTGGCTTGTTACTTAAGTTACTGCCTTATGTAATTTCAATGGCGGGCTTCATTATGCTCTATACTTTAGTACCAAATACACGTGTGTCGTTTCAAGCCGCGATACCCGGTGCGCTGTTTGCCGCTTTTCTATTTGAGTTAACAAAGCGGGGGTTTGCAATGTATATCAGTCACTTCCCGTCTTACGAAGTGATTTATGGCGCATTGGCGACCATCCCTATTTTGTTTGTATGGGTGTATTTATCGTGGATAGTGGTATTACTAGGCGCAGAATTTACTGCTTGCCTAGAGGAGCACCATGGCAAGGAGACTGACACACCTCAAGAATGAGGTAAGTCATGACCTTACTTTATCAGCCAAGTGCTGTGTTACGTAGCTTTCATTTACCCGTCTCTCATGGTCATCAGATACATGTGGAAGAGTATGGTAACCCCGATGGGGTTGCTGTTTTAGTGTGCCACGGAGGCCCTGGTGGCGGCTTACACAAGCTGACTCAGACTTACTTTAATCCTGCCCGTTATCGCATCATCTTATTCAGCCAGCGAGGGTGTGGTAATTCATCTCCGCATTCGTTAGAGCACAATAACACCGATCTATTAATCGCCGATATGTTGGCATTGCTGGACTACCTAGACTTACCGAAATGTGTAATTGCTGGCGGTTCATGGGGAGCAACTTTAGCATTGTTGTTTGCGCAGCGTCATACCGATAGGGTAATAGGGCTTATCATATGGGCGAGCTTTTTCGCCGCCAATGACGACTTGGCATGGCTTTATGGTGCAACGGGAGCGGGTGCGCAGTTTTATCCAGAGCGCTTTGCAATTTTCTCCCATGGTGAAACTGACCATGAGCGCGTTCTAGAAATCTACAGAGAGCAGCTGTTTGGTGAAGACGAATTATTGCAGCATAAAGCAGCTCAGTTGTGGTTCGACTGGGATAAGCAATTGAGTGTCGAAACTCAATTACAGCGTTACCAATTACAGTCCAGTTGTCATTTAGTGACACAGGCGAAGCTGATGGTGCACTATATGTCGGCGCGGTGTTTTATCGACGAGCTGCAAATTCTCCATAATGCGCAGCGTATTACTCAGTTGCCTATTTGGATGATACACAGCCGCCAAGATCTTGTTTGTCGATTTGCTTCGGCTCAAAAGTTTGCCGAGCAAGTACAAGCACGCTTTTTAATTTTAGAAGGTGTTGGGCACAGTGCGACAAATAAAGTATATTCGGAGGCCATTCGAAGAGCAGCAGATCTATTGCTGTGTAAAATAGACAAAAATAGAGGTTGATGTGCAGGGACTCATTCAAAGGGTTAAGTTCGCAAAAGTTGAAGTTGGCGGTGAAGTGGTAGGTGAAATAGAGCAAGGGATATTACTACTACTTGGGGTAGAGAAGTTGGATGACGAAAATCACGCCGATAAATTACTTCACAAAGTCAGCAACTATCGTATTTTTACTGATGACGCGGGTAAGATGAATTTGAGTCTCAAGGATATTAACGGTGAGTTGTTAGTGGTCTCTCAATTTACGCTTGCCGCAGATACTAAAAAAGGTATGAGACCAAGTTTTTCTTCCGCTGGCACACCTCAACAAGCCCGGTCTTTGTATGAGTATTTTGTTGCGCAAGCCAAAGCATCTGGATTAACTGTAGCAACAGGGGAGTTTGGTGCTGACATGCAAGTGAGTCTATGTAACGACGGGCCTGTAACATTTAATCTATCGGTTTAGCGCTCGATAACGATTATGTAATTTGAATAGCCGGGCACATTATGGATATGTGGTTTCTTACCAAAATTAATAATGAGCAAATGCTCCAGCTGCTTTAGCTGGGATTCGTGTTCGGCAAGAAAATTAATGAATAATGTACCTTGTTCAGAGAGTGTATTTCGCAACAAAGTATAAAATTTGTGTTGATATAAAAATCGTGGTGCATCTAACTCACTGAACAAATCCAATATTATCCAGTTGAAAGGCGCTGTACTTTCTAATTCCAATACTTTGTAGGCATCGTTGCAATTAACTTCACTAATATGATCGCCTCCAAAGTAGCGCTTATAGCAGTGAATAATGTCCGGATTGTTATCGACAGAGATAACCTGGCAATCATCATGGACACTGTGTAAATAGTCCCGTATTGCGCCGGCGCCTAATCCCAGCTCTAATACGCGCTGGGGTGGTGGGCATTTTTGCCATAAGCTCTCTAGCACTTGCAAGTGGGGAAACAGCAAGTGTTCTGGGTGGTTCAGTTCAACGATTGACTGTAACGTATTGTTTATTAGTAGCCAACGGAGCGTTTTTTCTTGTCTAACTTGAATGCTCGTTTTTCCATGCTTATGCCAATATAACAAGTGACCTAGCTGGTGGCTTTGGGTTACAAAATCGCTGCTGACGGTTCCTGATTCAGTTAAAAATTCCTGCATAGTTACATCAGCATAGCCAAGGATTGAGGTAATTCCACTGTGTTTAGATGATTTTACACATTTAGTCGATGATTTTCCCCTGAGCATTTCCTGTTCAGAGTTTTTCTTGTAAGGTAGAAAATAAAAATTGGCACTAACGCAGGTGTGCTCAAAAAGGAGTAAATATGTTTCCAGTAACTTCACCTCAAAGTAGTCAGGATTGGCAGGATTACTATCAATTACGTTGGCAAGTGCTTCGTGCACCTTGGCACCAGCCTAGGGGGTCTGAGCAGGATGACCTAGAGCAAGAGTCTGAACATCGATATATCAAAAACAATGAAGGCGAAGTGCTGGCGGTTGCGAGGTTGCATTTCAATAACCATTTACAAGCCCAAGTACGTTATATGGCTGTTGACGAATCGCACCGTGGTCAACATTTAGGTAGCCGATTATTACATGAGCTTGAGAAAATAGCGTGGACCCAAGATGCTCAAGAGCTAGTGCTCTTTGCCAGAGAACGTGCATTGGCATTTTATGAGCGCCATGGGTATCAAGTGTTGGAAAAGGCGCATCTGGCATATGGTGATGTTCAGCATTGGAAGATGGTTAAGCAAAAACCGTCCGAGCCCGGTTGGTTCCGTCATCCTGATTGGACACAAGTACTGCAAGACACATGGCGTGAGTCTATTCCTATTAGTGACGCGATGGGGATCAAGGTTGAGAGTTATACCGATTGGCAATTTGCAACCAAAGCCGATTTAAAAGCGAACCTAAATTTACATAACTCAATGTTTGCTGGCTCGGTGTATAGCATGGCGACACTAACTGGTTGGGGCGCGACTTATTTAGCGCTTAAAGAGCATAATTTGGCAGGGGATATCGTATTAGCTGATGCTAATATCAAGTACCTTAAGCCTCTGACCACGGCGCCTGGGGCGACAGTTACTTTGTCTGAATGTGAAGGTGAATTGTCGGAGTTAGAAAGCGCTGGCAAAGCAAGGTATACCGTACCGGTAAATGTATATGATGGCGATGTACTAGTGGCAAAATTCTGTGGTGAATTTGTCATCATAGCCAAGTAAGTGTAAGGCGATCAAGCTACTTAAACGCTTGGTCGCCAAAATGGCTTAAAGGAGATCTGTAATTGCAATACCAATCCCTAGCCTCTGAATGTGTGCGTTGTAATCAATTAGGCTTTCGCCATAACCATTAAAGTACTGAGCATAACCTCTGACCCTGCCTGTGATTGGGAAAGACCAGTCCAATTGAATCGCGCCCCGATTATCTCCGCCAGCATTATTTCTAAGCATCATGCCAACTTCGTGGTCATTGCTAAAGCGATATGCCCCACTGAGTTCGAAATAGCCCATGTATTTATGGATATCAGGGTTGTCATCCCCTTTGGCTGAGGTTTCATCAGGCTTATCATCTTCAGGTAGTCTATACCATGGCTTGAAGCTAAAGACGAAGCCATCGTATTCCCAGATGAAATTCGCATAAATGCGGTTCCATGAGCGAGAATTAGGCTGACTGCGGCCATTGGATTGATGTGAGATCCCAAGAACGAATGCCATTTCATCTCCCCAAAGGACATTTTCATCATCTAAGAAATTAATCCAAAAGATTTCTGGTTCGTAATTTGTTTCACGAAATGGAGACGAAATGTCTTTGTTATAAACTTGCCAGTAGGACTGTAAAGTCACGCCCATGTAGATTGCTTGATCCTTGTCTTCAAAATCGTGATAAATAGGCAATTTTAAAGAAATCTGGTACTTTGCCTCGACATTGTCAAGCGGTTCACCCTGTTGATCGCCTTTGTCCATAAAACGGTCAAAAGGGCGGTTATTTGGGTTTTTAATATACGAAACTGGCAATATATAGTTACGATGGTGTGGTGTCAGTACATTGCGGTTTTCTTCAGTAACACGCTCTCTGGCAATTCGTTTATCAAGTTGACTCAAGCCACCGATTTGTTGCTCACAATACTGACGAACCTCTTTCATGGTTCTATTTTCGTCCCCAGACATAGCTTGACTAAGGATACATTGGTTGAGGGCTTCTATTTCGTCCGCAGAAGCTTTTTTGGCAACGGCTTGCTGCGTTGGAAGCATTATAAGTGCGGCCATAGAGAGCTGTTTAAAGTCCATATTACTTTCCAATTTTTAAGCTGTACGTGTAAGCATGTATAAGAAGCTGGTAGCTTATGATTTATAGCATGTCGAGTTGAGCGCTATAGTATAAGTAAGTGGACTAAAATCCTAGCCTAAAAGGCATAAATTAAGTTTGAAGGGAGGGCATCACGCAGGGTGCTGCGTGATGCAATCAATAACTAGTCATCCAGTCTTGATACAATGAAATAAGGGTTTAAGTATGACTCTTTTTGGTTGTATTTTAGAGGAGAGCCGTCTTGTTGCGTTACTGTTGCACCTGCAATTTCAGCAACGGCATGTCCGGCGCCTGTATCCCATTCACATGTTGGACCAAGGCGAGGGTATACATCAGCTTCACCTTCAGCAACTAGACACAGCTTAAGGGAGCTGCCTTTGGGAACCATTTCAACATCATCAAATTGAGCTAGGTAATCAGCCAATTCAGGAGACGGGTGTGAGCGAGAACCGACGACTTTTATTTTACCCTGTTTACTTTTACGTGTAACTTTAAGTTCAATACGCGCTTCATCACACTCTCTGAACGCGCCAATTGTTTTTGCGGCAAGGTAACAGGTTTTGAGTGCTGGCGCATATACCACCCCCATTGTCGGAACGCCATTTTCTATGAGCGCGATATTAACTGTAAACTCACCATTCTTTTTGATGAACTCTTTAGTCCCATCAATAGGGTCGACGAGCCAATAACGCTGCCAAGTTTGTCGCTCTTGCCAGCTGATATCGGCACTTTCTTCACTCAGTATGGGAATATTCGGAGTCAGACGCAGCAAACCCGCAGTAATAACACGGTTTGCAGCAAGATCTGCTTCTGTTACAGGGCTGTCATCACTTTTATAATCAACTGCGAAATCTTTGGCGTAAATGTGCATAATTTCTTCGCCTGCGAGTCGTGAAAGTTCGACAAGTTCTTCTAGCAGATCTGTATCGTTCATGAGTATTCCTTATTACTTTATGATTTTTTTATTTTTTAAATATTCAATGAGTTGTTGTACTGACTCTTCTAGAGAATTTTCACCTGTATTGATTTTCACTTCTGGTGAGACAGGTGGCTGATAGTCAGAGTCGATACCAGTGAAGTTTTTAATTTCTCCAGCGCGTGCTTTTTTATACAGACCTTTAGGATCTCGTTGCTCGCACACTTCTAATGGAGTATCTAAAAACACCTCGATAAACTCACCTTCTCCGACCAATTCACGAACCATATCTCGTTCGGCTTGAAAGGGGGAGATAAAAGCGGTTAGTACAACCAGCCCTGCATCAACCATTAATTTACTTAACTCGCCAACACGGCGAATATTTTCTATACGATCTTCATCGCTAAAATTCAGGTCTTTACACAGGCCATGCCTTACATTATCACCATCTAGTAAATATGTATGTACGCCAATTTGATGTAAAGCACTTTCTAGTGCATTTGCGACCGTACTTTTTCCAGAGCCTGAAAAACCAGTAAACCACAAAATAACGGGCTTATGACCTTTAAGCTCGCCACGATGTGCTTTTTCTACGGCATAGTTATGCCAAACAATGTTTTTATCCATGAAACTGTCCTTTAAAAGGGAAAGACCATTGGGATCAAGGTTAAAACAGTGATGGAGTAGATTATTGAGAGCGGAACACCAACCGTAACGTAATCTCTGATACGATAATTTCCGGCACTATACACCATCAAGTTTGTCTGATAACCAAAGGGAGAAATAAAGCTAGCCGAAGCACCAAATGCCACAGCCATGATAAACGGTAATGGGTCGACGCCAAAGCCTACAGCGAGTGCATAGGCGACTGGAAAAGACAGTGCAGCAGCAGCGTTATTGGTAATGAGTTCCGTAAAAACCACCGTCATTACAAATATGGCAATGAAAGCACCATAAGGGCCAAAATCACCGAGTAATAAAAAGAGCGCATCTGAAATTTTGCTAGCAAGCCCAGTATCAATCATGAGTTTTGCTAGGCCAATAGCGCTGCCCACAATAGCCAGTAACTCTATTGGAAAGCGGCGTTTCATTTCACTGACTTTAATGGTACCCAAAGCAACCAATGCCAAGAGTAAAACCAGTAGCCCTTTAACCAGAGGGACAATATCAAAGATGCCCAACCCGATAACGGCTGCAAAGCCGAGCAGAACTTGGCTCGACTGCTTTTGGTTTAAATGTGTTTGTAAATCTAATCCAGAAATATATACAAATTCGCGCTTTAAATCTGGTAGCTCGTAAAATTCACAGCTTGGGGCAAGAATAAGTGAGTCGCCAGCTTGTAGCTGTACCTTACCCAAGCCGCCTTGGAGGCGGTCGTGGCCACGGCGAATCGCAATCACCGCAGCATGAAATTGTTCTCTGAAGCGAATTTCCTTAATGGTATTACCCAGAAATTTCGATGATTGACTTACGACGACTTCGACCAAATGTTCGGCATCTTTTTCATGTTTGTCATGCACTACTTGCAGACCATCGAATTGTCTTAATAAAGGCACTGATTTAATGTCGCCGACAAAAAGCAGTACATCACCTTGGCGAATTTCTTGTTGTGGTGTCACCGCACTGATACGTCTTTCACCACGCATTATTTCGGCTAGAAAAAGGTCTTTCAAATCTCGTAAGCCATTCTCTTCTACTGTACGCCCAATAAGTTTTGAGCCTATTGCGACTTTTCCTTCTAAGTAAAAAGGGACGACTTCTTCGCTTTCAGTACCATGATCAGGCAGAAACTTTAATAGCAATAGAATCGTCAATAAGCCAACAGATAACGCCCCGATACCGACTAAAGTAAAATCAAAAAAGCCCAGTGGTGCCATGCCTGCATCTACGGCAAACCCATTGACTATCAAATTAGTGGAGGTGCCAATCAATGTTAATGTACCACCCAATATGGCGGTGTAAGAAAGAGGCAATAGCAATTTAGAGGGGGAGTGCGTTTGGCTTTCTTTAATGGTACTTATTAATGAGGCGACAACGGCAGTATTGTTTGTAAATGAGGACAATAAGGCCGTGGACAATCCCAGCTTCATAACTGATTTAGATAAGCTACCACTGGCCAATGTGCTGGCTAATTTTTGCACTAAGGTCGTTTTTTCTATGGCAATAGATACGATGATCAATAGTACCAAAGTAATTAACGATGGGTTGGCATAATTTACCAACATAGATTCCAGCTCGATTAAACCAGTTAAATAGCTGACGCCAATTGCACTGACAAATAACCAAGCTGGGTTAAGCCGTGTGCCGAATAAGCACACGACTAAAGCGAGCATAATGCCTGTTAAGATGATCTGATCAACTAGCACGTATTTCTCCTTATAACAGGCATAGAAGCGATTATTTTAACTTGCTAATATCAAGCGCTTGCCAATGTGGGAAGTGCTTACGTACTAGGGCATTAAATTCAAGTTCAAATGCACTGAACTCGCTTGGCTTTACAGACTCTTCTGCTAACAGGGCTTCAATCATGCCCGCACCAATAGTTAAGTTGCTGATGCGGTCAATGAGAATAAAAGAGCCAGTTTCGTGGTTGTTGCGATAGATATCTGCGACAATGCTTTCAGTCAGTTCAAGTGTCACAATCGCAATCTCATTTAATTGAAGTTGTTCAGCTTGACCTTTCTCAAGGGTGTTCACGTCAATTGTGTGATCAATCTTTCGCACGATAGCAGAGGTATTTTTACTACCTAATTTAAAGTTGTAATTCTTACCTAGCACAAGCGGTTCTTCATGCATCCAAACCAGTTTCGCCTGGATCAAGTTTGTAACAGCCGCTGTAGATTGTGCTGGTACTATGACATCACCACGGCTGACATCTATTTCATCCGCCAGTGTAATCGTAAATGCTTGACCTGTTTGTGCCTGTTCAAGATTACCATCAAAAGTTACTAACTCTTTGATAGTAGACTGCTTGCCTGAAGGCAACACCTTAACCGCTTGACCTGCTGACAGAGAGCCGGAAGTTAAAGTCCCTTGAAAACCTCTAAAATCAAGGTTAGGACGTACGACATACTGAACAGGGAAGCGAGCTTCGAAGTTGTGGTTTGCTTCAGCCGCTGGCGAGTCTTCTAATAACTCTAATAGCGGCTTGTCAGTGTAATATGGCGTATGTGCAGAGCGGGTAACAACGTTATCGCCTTTCAATGCAGACATGGGTACAAACTTGATATCTGATACATTTAATTGCTCAGCAAACTTCAAATAGTCAGCTTTGATTTTTTCAAATACTGCTTCATCAAAGTCAACAATATCCATTTTATTGATTGCTACCACAAACTGTTGGATACCTAGAGAGTCACAGATAAAGCTGTGGCGCTTAGTTTGAATCTGCACACCATAACGCGCGTCAACTAGGATAATGGCCAAGTCACTCGTTGAAGCACCCGTCACCATGTTACGAGTATATTGCTCATGTCCTGGTGTATCCGCGATAATGAACTTACGTTTTGCCGTTGAGAAATAGCGATACGCAACGTCAATAGTGATACCTTGTTCACGCTCAGCTTGTAAGCCATCAACCAGCAACGCAAGATCCAACTCTTCACCAGCGTTACCTACTTTCTCATTGTCTTTGTGCAATGCAGCCAATTGATCTTCATAGATTTGGTGACTGTCATGCAGTAGACGACCAATCAATGTTGACTTACCGTCATCAACACTACCGCATGTCATCATGCGCAATAGGCTTTTACCTTGTTGACGAGAAAGGTATGCTTCAATCCCTAACTCTCTTACTTCATTAGCTGTAGACATTAGAAATACCCCTCACGTTTTTTCTTCTCCATTGACCCTGCTGAGTCATGGTCAATTACACGACCCTCACGCTCTGATGATGTGGATAGCAACATTTCTTCAATGATGCCTGTCAGCGTATTTGCTTCTGATTCAACGGCACCTGTGAGTGGGTAGCATCCCAAAGTACGGAATCGTACTGACTTCATTTCTGGTACTTCACCTTCTTTGAGTGGCATACGCTCGTCATCCACCATGATCAACGTACCATCACGCTCAACGACTGGACGTTTTTCAGAAAGGTAAAGTGGCACAATCTCAATATTTTCTTGATAGATATATTGCCAAATATCTAGTTCGGTCCAGTTAGATAGTGGGAATACACGGATGCTTTCACCGGGGTTAACTTGGCTGTTGTAAGTGTTCCATAATTCTGGACGTTGGTTTTTCGGATCCCAGCGGTGGTGCTTGTCACGGAAAGAGTACACGCGCTCTTTTGCACGAGACTTTTCTTCGTCGCGGCGTGCACCACCAAATGCAGCATCAAAACCATATTTATCCAATGCTTGCTTCAAGCCTTGTGTTTTCATGACATCAGTGTGCTTGGCCGAACCGTGTGTAAACGGCCCTACGCCCATGGCTATACCTTCAGGATTCTTATGCACAATCAGGTCAAAGTTATATTCTTTCGCAAGGCGGTCGCGAAATTCAATCATCTCACGGAATTTCCAATCTGTGTCTACGTGCAGTAGAGGGAAAGGAATCTTCGCTGGGTAAAATGCCTTACGCGCCAAGTGAAGTAACACTGAAGAGTCTTTACCAATTGAGTAAAGCATCACTGGATTGTCAAACTCTGCAGCGACTTCGCGAATAATCTTTATACTTTCAGCTTCAAGTTGCTGAAGGTGGGTTAAAGCCATTGTTCGTCGTCCTACTGTTAATTAAATTAAAACTGTTAAGCTACTTTTGTTATTGGTTGAGCAAAACTATTCACTTGTTCGCTTTGTCCAAACCACGCTAATTGTTCATGCAGTGCCGCAACTTCCCCTATGATCAATAAGGCGGGAGATTGAATTTGATGTTGTTCAATCTTTGTTGCGAGTTCACTGAGTGTGCCTCTGACCACTCGTTGGGATTTGCGAGTGCCATTTTCAACTATCGCTATCGGTGTTTCTGGGGATCTACCATGCTCAAGCAGTTTGGCCTGAATATGTGGCGATTTAATAACGCCCATATAAATCGCAAGTGTCTGGTTTGTTTGCGCTAACCCACGCCAATCGAGCTCTTGGCCATCTTTTTTACAGTGGCCAGTAACAAACTGGATAGCTTGTGCATGATCTCTGTGTGTTAGCGGTATGCCTGCATAGGCACTACAGCCAGCAGCTGCGGTGATCCCAGGAACTATTTGGTACTTAACCCCATGTTTAGCAAGAACTTGGACTTCTTCGCCACCTCTTCCATAAATAAAGGGATCGCCTCCTTTGATACGACATACTTTTTTACCCTGTTTAGCAAAATTGAGCAACATTTCATTTGTATCTTCTTGTTTTACACTATGATTTCCTGCTCTTTTGCCCACACAAACAAGGTCTGCATCGCGCCTTACTAACTCCATAATTTCGTCCGAAACTAAGTAGTCATAAACGACGACATCTGCTTGTTGCATTAACTGCAAGGCCTTAATTGTCAGAAGCTCAGGGTCACCGGGCCCTGCGCCCACAATATATACTTCCCCTTCCGGTTTAGGCGTACTCGTGAGTAAATCATGAAGTTGTTGCTCTGCGCCTTGTGTATCACCCACTTGCACCTTACGTACGACGCTGGAATCGAATACGCGTTCCCAAAATTGGCGACGGTCAGCAAACGATTTAAAGCGTGCCTTTACTTGCTCTCTGAAGCTTCCAGCTAAACGAGCTAGAGCACCGGTATGATGCGGTATAATCGCTTCTAGCTTTTCGCGGAGTCGGCGTGCTAAAACTGGGGCAGTACCAGCACTTGAAATTGCAATCGTTATCGGGTCTCTATCAACAATCGAAGGAAAGATAAATCCACACTTGGGCTGGTCATCGACAACATTTACAAAAATATTGTGAGTATTTGCGGCATCACATACTGCTTTATTTACTGCCTCATTGTCAGTTGCTGCTATGATGAGCATCATGCCAAGTACATGGTGTGCTTCGAAGTACTCCTCGACTAATGAGACTTTATTTTGTTGTGATAGTGCCAATAACTCATTGCAAAAGCTGGGCGCGACAACTGTGACCTGTGCGCGCGCTTTTAAAAACGCTTGGCATTTGCGCAGTGCTACATCACCACCGCCAACAATAAGCACTGGTTTGTCGTCTAGTTTTGTAAATATAGGTAAATATTGCACAACCTTTGCCCCTTATGCATAACCTTGGTTTAAGCCTACATCTCTGGCTTAGCTGAAAGGCAGAATATATTGACCCGGAAAGACTAAAAAATAATATTAACCCAAAATATATAACAAAAAGTTATATACCAACTTCAATTTTGGTTTAAGGCTTATAATTCAAGGGTTAGAAAGCTAAATGTATCGATATTAGCAACTTATAGCGATTGGTTATGAGATATAATTGAAAGCGGTTTAGCAGCATACATGGTGGTTAAGTGCCGAAAGAGTTTAATGTGCGGACAAATGTCCTGTAGGGAGGGCGTTGAATCCATTTTACTGGCAATGGTATATAACAGGATAATAGAGAGCGCGATATGCGGTCTTGCGAAGACTGCACGACGCGTTAAGGAGACGTAATGGGTTCAACTCGAGTGAATTTGCATAATGAGGCAAAGCGCGCGCTTGAATTAATGGATTTAACATCGTTGAATGCGCATGATACTAACGAAAGCATTGTCGCGATGTTGGACGAAATCGACGCAGAAGTAGGATTGCCAGCGGCTATCTGTGTGTATCCACAATTTGTGGCGTTGTGTAAAGCACAACTGGCAGAGCGCGGTTTTAATAGTATTAAGATAGCAACGGTAACGAACTTTCCATCGGGTAAAGAGCCCTTAGAGGTGGTGCTAGAACAAACACGCCAAGCGATTACAGATGGTGCGGATGAGATTGATCTCGTGATGCCATACAATCAAGTGATAATGGGTGACCCTGATACACCCTGGCAGTATGTGCGTTCCAGCAAAGATGTATGTGGTGAAAAAGTACAACTTAAAGTGATCATTGAAAGCGGAGTCCTTAGTGAGCCTGAAATGATCGCACAAGCGAGTGACATTGCGATTTTAGCGGGCGCCGACTTTATAAAAACAAGCACAGGTAAGGTGCCAGTTAATGCCACTTTACCAGCGGCTGAGATTATGCTTTCTCGAATTAAGGCCAATAACAAGCCTGTTGGATTCAAAGCGGCCGGCGGTGTAAAGACCGTTGCCGAAACCCTACCTTTTTTAGATGCTGCTGAGCGAATATTGGGTCAATCCTTTATAGATGCAGAACACTTCAGGTTTGGTGCTTCGAGCTTACTTGCAGATATAAAAGCAATTTTGGTAAAAGAGTCTTGATTATCAGTGAGGGAGTAGCGAATGCTACTCCTCTTTACCCTTGTTAAAGGGGGGTTGTAAAGTCAAGAATTTGCTGTCCTATCTGGCCGTTGAAGTAGTTAAATGTGATGTATATGCGCCAAGGCTTTTCGCACTCAGCAAGCTTAGAAAGGTCTACAGTAAGCTGGTGATTGAGCTCAGAATAGTGCCTGTCTTCGGGTTGCTGCTTTTCACCATTTTGTGCTGACTTAAACCAGCGCTGATGAATGCGTGCTGGACAAGGTCTATGCTGTTCTGGTGTTTGAATAGATAGCTCTATATTTTTTAAATCGCTATCGGTTTGGGGCTGCCAACTCATTGTTAGCTCATCATTATCCAGCGTAATGGCTGCTAGATCCTGTTCGTTACTTGGATAAATAAACTCGACCAATTGAGGAAAAGTGACAGTGTCAAATGACGTGATAGACTCATTTCTAGATAATTTAACTTTAAAGCTATCCTGTGCTTTCAGAGGCTCTTTTAGCACTGTTGAGATAACACAGCAATGCTCAGGTGTTGCGCCTAAATTTGAGCGCTGTTTATTAGAGAAAGTATAGGTTTCACCACTCGTAGCAACGAGCTGAAGGCTGTCCGCGCCCGTTAACTTAATTAACTTCCCGTCGTTATCCTGAAGCGTTACGGTGCCTTCAATGGTCGCTTGAAGATATGGCTGATAGTTATTTCTATTTGTATAGAATTGAGAGATTATAAAACCCTCTTGTGATAATGAGGTGGTCGATAGATCTTCAACCTTATCTGAGTCCTTACTTTCACAACCGACAATTAAAATGGCAGTGAGTGCCAACGTATATCTCTGAATCATTCAATATCCTTTGATTGTTATTATTTATCCTGCAAGTTTGCAATTGGTACTGATAGCCAAACTTTTCTGGAGCGCCTTGAAGTTTCACTCCTTAGCCCAACATATATGTTCAGCATGAGATTAACAATACAGTTGTTTTTTAATAAAATGGCTACAGCGCTGCACAACTATAAGTTAGTGCTTGAGCGCAAAATTTTGGACATACTCATTTTGACTGAAGTGTATCTTTTTTAGCCAGTGATGCAATAATAAATGCTTGTTATTGAGCAAAATTTTAGCTAAAAATGTGCGTGTCGATGAGCGTAAAATAGGGTGTCTATTTCCGTTAATAGAACAAAAGCAGGGAAAATAATGCGATGTATAACTTTTACACTTGTTTTCAGATTGTTCGTCAGTATAATGGGCATCCACTTTGCAGGGGCGTAGTTCCAATTGGTAGAACAGCGGTCTCCAAAACCGATGGTTGCGGGTTCGAGTCCTGCCGCCCCTGCCACTCAATACTTTTTAGTCCAAATCTAAAATAATGTGTGTTTTCTTGTCGCTTATTTATAAATTTGGATTTAATGGATTAACCCTGTCAGCGACAGGGTTGTTGTGTCTGTATTTAAGGTAAAACAATTATGAGCACTAATGTTGAAAACCCGTCTAGCTCGATGGACACGGTAAAATGGCTAGTTGCAGTTGTACTACTCACTGGCGCAGTAGTTGGTAACTACATGTATGCAGATATGTCTGCACTGGTACGCGCCGTAGGCGTTGTGGTTGCAGTTGGCGCTGCTTTAGGTATTGCCGCAACAACGGAAAAAGGACGTACTTTTATTGCTTTTGCAAAAGAGTCTCGTATTGAGGTTCGTAAAGTTGTCTGGCCTACGCGTCAAGAAGCAACGCATACTACAATTATCGTGATGGCAGCAACAGTAGTGATGGCACTTATCCTTTGGGGATTAGATGGCTTGCTATTCCGTGCTGTTGGCTTTTTAACTGGATTGGAGATCTGATCCCATGTCGGATGAGAACAAAGAAAAGAAATTACGTTGGTACGTAATTCAAGCGTTTTCTGGTTTTGAAAAGCGCGTTGCTCAAACTATTATCGAGCATATTAAAATTGAAGGCTTAGAAGAAGACTTCGGTGAAGTACTAGTACCTACAGAAGAAGTTGTAGAGATGCGCGCTGGTCAAAAGCGTAAATCTGAGCGTAAGTTCTTCCCTGGCTATGTGCTTGTTCAGATGGTGATGAACGACGCAACTTGGCACTTGGTGAACAGTACACCTCGTGTTATGGGCTTTGTCGGTGGAACGTCTGATCGTCCTGCACCTATTAGTCAGCGTGAAGCTGATCGTATTCTTAACCGTCTACAAGAGAATGCTGAAGCGCCTAAGCCAGCAACTCTATTTGAGCCGGGTGAAGTGGTTCGCGTTATCGATGGTCCATTCGCAGATTTCAACGGTGTTGTTGAAGAAGTGGATTACGAAAAGAGTCGCTTAAAAGTGTCTGTACTTATATTTGGTCGTTCAACACCAGTTGATCTTGAGTTCGGTCAGGTCGAGCAAGATACTTAATTTGCAGTATTTTTGTACTATTGCAAAAAATAATTGAAAAAGGCCGCTGATTAAACTATAATCAGCGGCCTTTTTGTAGGTAGTGAAATACTACCGCAAAAAGTAAGAATTTTTTAATCGGGAAGCCGTTTGAGTACGCGTCCTCGCGCGCACAAGGCTAAGACCCATCTAACGAGGTTATTTAACATGGCTAAAAAAGTTGAAGCTCTAATCAAGCTACAAGTTGCTGCTGGTATGGCTAACCCTAGTCCTCCAGTAGGTCCTGCACTAGGTCAACACGGTGTGAACATCATGGAATTCTGTAAAGCGTTCAACGCACGTACAGAGTCTATCGAAAAAGGTGCACCGGTTCCTGTAATCATTTCTGTTTACAACGACCGTTCATTCACTTTCGACATGAAAACTCCGCCAGCTTCTTACCTTCTTAAGAAAGCTGCTGGTATCAAGTCTGGTTCTGGCCGTCCTAACACTGAAAAAGTTGGTACTGTAACACGTGCTCAACTAGAAGAGATTGTTGAGACTAAACGTCCAGATCTTACTGCTGCTGATATGGACGCAGCTGTACGCACGATCGCAGGTTCTGCACGTGCAATGGGCTTGAACGTAGAGGGGTAATTGAGAATGGCTAAATTAACTAAACGTATGCGTACTATCCGCGAGAAAGTGGAAGTAACTAAAGAGTACGAAATCAACGAAGCTGTTGCTCTTCTTAAAGAACTAGCTACTGCAAAGTTCGTTGAAAGTGTAGACGTTGCTGTAAACCTTGGCATCGATGCTCGTAAATCAGACCAAAACGTACGTGGTGCAACTGTACTACCTCACGGTACTGGTCGTGAAGTTCGCGTTGCAGTTTTCACTCAAGGTGCTAACGCTGACGCTGCTAAAGAAGCGGGTGCTGACTTAGTAGGTATGGAAGAGCTTGCTGAGCAAGTTAAGAAAGGCGAAATGAACTTTGACGTTGTTGTTGCTTCTCCAGATGCAATGCGCGTTGTTGGTCAGCTAGGTCAAATCCTAGGTCCACGTGGTCTTATGCCTAACCCTAAAACTGGTACTGTAACGCCTAACGTTGCAGAAGCAGTTAAAAACGCTAAAGCTGGTCAGGTTCGTTACCGTAACGACAAGAATGGTATCATCCACACTACAATCGGTAAGGTTGACTTTGACGCTAACCAGCTTCAAGAAAACCTTGAAGCACTTATCGTTGCTCTTAAGAAGGCTAAGCCTTCTCAAGCGAAAGGTACTTACTTGAAGAAAGTAAGCATCTCAACGACTATGGGCGCGGGTGTTGCTGTAGACCAAGCTACTCTAAACACGCAAGTAGCGTAATTTAGATTTTAGCGTTTACATGGCGTAAAAATTAGACTATAATTTTGCGCCATTTCGTTGAGAAGTGACTTCCAGCGAAGCAAAGAATTCGGGTTGAAGCGCATAATTTCGAACTGTTGTTTATCAAATTTGGTCTACAATAAAATCGATAAATTGCGTTTCCGTCCAAGACCGTAGGTGTAACTTTGTTACTTAATCTTCCTACGTAGACGGTGTGAATCCCAGCTAGATTTTCCTAATCTTCTGGTTCTCGCCGTAAAAAGCAGCTCAAAGTCATTTGGCTTTGAGTAAAGTAGAACTAGGGACATGTTCCCTATCAACCAGGAGTAACACCCATGGCTTTAAATCTTCAAGACAAAAAAGCAATTGTTGCTGAAGTCAACGAAGCTGCCAAAGGTGCTCTATCTGCAGTAGTTGCAGATTCTCGTGGTGTAACAGTAGATGCGATCACTGCGCTTCGTAAAGAAGCTCGTGAAGCTGGCGTATGGATGAAAGTTGTCCGTAACACGCTTGCTAAACGCGCTGTTGAAGGTACTGATTATGAGTGCCTTAACGAATCGCTAGTAGGCCCAAGCCTAATCGCTTTCTCTTCAGAGCACCCAGGTGCTGCTGCTCGTATCTTTGCTGATTTCGCAAAGAAAAACGAGTTGTTCGAACTGAAAGCGGCTGCATTTGAAGGCAATGTTGTTGACGTAGATATGCTTGCTAAGCTACCTACTTACGACGAAGCTGTTGCACGCTTAATGAGCGCTATGAAAGAAGCGTCAGCTGGTAAATTGGTTAAAACAATTGAAGCTGTACGTGTTCAGAAAGCTGAAGAAGCTGCTTAATCGCACCTTTTACACTTTCATCAATAAATTTTTTTGAACCTCATGGGTTCGTGATTAATTAGGAAACTTAAAATGTCTGTAACTAAAGACCAAATCCTTGACGCGATTGCTGAAATGTCAGTAATGGAAGTTGTTGAACTAGTTGAAGCAATGGAAGAAAAATTCGGCGTAACTGCAGCTGCTGCTGTTGTTGCTGCTGGTCCAGCTGAAGCTGCTGAAGAGAAGACTGAGTTCGACGTAATCCTAGCTGGCGCTGGCGGTAACAAAGTTGCTGCTATCAAAGCTGTACGTGGTGCAACTGGTCTTGGCCTTAAAGAAGCAAAAGCTCTTGTTGAGTCTGCTCCTGCGCCAATCAAAGAAGCTGTTTCTAAAGAAGAAGCTGAAGCACTTAAGAAAGATCTTGAAGAAGCTGGTGCTGAAGTTGAGATCAAGTAATCTAGCATACGCTAGGTTCGCTGCCTGAGAAATCAGGCAAGGGCTGGTGATTTTTTAATCACCGGCCCTTTTGCGCTCTAGAGCGAAAGTATTACTATTGCGCAATAAAAACCTGAATTCTTCAAGTTTTTCAATGGCTTAATCTTTTTGGGGACTGTCGAATTTGGGAAGACAATTTAGATGTTGTTATCATGGCTTAGATGCCAATGAATGCTGTTCTGCATGAACAGGTTGGGTCAAAGATCAGCAAGCTGAGGAACCCCATGGCTTACTCTTATTCTGAAAAGAAACGTATCCGTAAGGATTTTGGTAAACGTCCACAAGTTTTGGATATACCTTTCCTTTTGCAAACGCAGTTGGAATCGTTCAAAAAATTCATTACTCCGGACGCGGATGGCGATACTGGATTGGAAGCTGCATTCCGTTCTGTGTTTCCAATCAAAAGCTACTCGGGCAATTCTGAACTTCAATACGTGAGTTACCGTATCGGAGAACCAGTATTCGATGTAAAAGAATGTCAAATTCGCGGTGTGACTTATTCTGCTCCACTTCGCGTTAAATTACGTCTTGTGCTAATGGACAAAGAAGCGCCAGGCACAGTAAAAGACATTAAAGAGCAAGAAGTTTACATGGGCGAGATCCCGCTCATGACAGACACAGGTACTTTCGTTATCAACGGTACCGAGCGTGTTATCGTTTCTCAGCTACACCGTTCACCTGGTGTATTCTTTGATAACGACCGCGGTAAATCTCACTCTTCGGGTAAAGTGCTTTATAATGCACGTGTTATCCCTTACCGTGGTTCATGGTTAGACTTTGAATTCGATGTTAAAGATAACCTATTCGTTCGTATCGACCGTCGTCGTAAGCTACCAGCTTCAATCATTTTACGTGCACTTGAATTCACAACTGAAGAAATTCTTGAGTTGTTCTTCGAGACAACAGCGTTTGAAGTATTAAACGGTAAAGTGATGATGGAACTAGTACCAGCTCGCCTGCGTGGTGAGACTGCTGCATTTGATCTAAAAGATGCAGAGGGTGAAGTACTGGTTGAACAGGGCCGTCGTATCACAGCTCGTCATATCAAAAACATCGAGAAAAAAGGTATTACACAACTTGAAGTACCGCATGAGTACATCATTGGTCGTGTTATAGCTAAAAACTACATCGATGAGTCAACAGGTGAAATCATCGCTGAAGCGAACGCTGAATTGTCGCTTGAGTTGATGGCTGAGCTTGTGAAGGCTGGCCACACTAAGATTGATACTTTGTATATCAACGAAGTAGATAGCGGTGCGTACATGTCTGAGACAGTGCGTATTGATTCTTCTTCAAACCGCCTAGAAGCATTGGTAGAAATCTACCGTATGATGCGCCCAGGTGAGCCACCAACAAAAGAAGCTGCAGAAGCTTTATTTGACAACCTATTCTTCTCTGACGAGCGTTATGACCTATCAACTGTTGGTCGTATGAAGTTCAATAGCCGTGTTGGTTATGACTCAGACACAGGCCCAGGCACGCTGAGCAAAGAAGACATCGTTTCTGTTATGAAAGTACTAATCGACATTCGTAACGGTAAAGGTGAAGTGGATGATATCGACCACTTAGGTAATCGTCGTATTCGTTCTGTTGGTGAAATGGCTGAAAACCAATTCCGCGTTGGTCTAGTACGTGTTGAACGTGCTGTTCGTGAGCGTCTAAGTCTAGGTGATCTAGATAACGTGATGCCACAAGACCTGATCAATGCTAAGCCGATTTCGGCAGCTGTTAAAGAATTCTTTGGTTCTTCTCAGTTGTCACAGTTCATGGACCAAAACAACCCGCTTTCAGAAGTAACGCACAAGCGTCGTATTTCTGCATTAGGTCCGGGTGGTTTGACACGTGA
This sequence comes from Pseudoalteromonas luteoviolacea S2607, assembly GCF_001625575.1. GTDB lineage: Bacteria > Pseudomonadota > Gammaproteobacteria > Enterobacterales > Alteromonadaceae > Pseudoalteromonas > Pseudoalteromonas luteoviolacea_E. Next base: position 10,303 of record NZ_AUXV01000017.1, on the reverse strand, counting down.
ACGTGCAGGCTTCGAAGTACGTGACGTACACGTAACGCACTACGGTCGTGTTTGTCCAATCGAAACGCCTGAAGGTCCAAACATCGGTCTAATCAACTCATTGTCAACGTATGCGCGCACCAACGACTATGGTTTCCTTGAAACACCATATCGTAAAGTGGTTGACGGCATCGTTACAGACGAAGTTGATTACCTATCTGCAATTGAAGAAGGTCAATTTGTAATCGCACAGGCGAATACAAACTTAACTGAAGAAAACCAATTTGCAGAAGAGCTAATTCCATGTCGTTATAAAGGTGAATCAACCTTTATGCCAAGCGACAGCATCCAATATATGGATGTATCGCCTCAACAGGTTATCTCTGTTGCTGCGGCACTTATCCCATTCCTAGAGCACGATGATGCGAACCGTGCATTAATGGGATCGAACATGCAACGTCAAGCAGTACCAACGCTACGTGCTGATAAGCCGTTAGTAGGTACCGGTATCGAGCGTACACTTGCAAAAGATTCAGGTGTAACAATCGTTGCTAAGCGTGGCGGTGTCGTTAAGTATGCTGATGCGAGCCGTATCGTTGTAAACGTTAATGAAGATGAGCGCGTTCCAGGTGAAGCGGGTATCGACATTTACAACCTAACTAAGTACACGCGCTCGAACCAAAACACGTGTATCAACCAAAAGCCAACTTGTATGGTTGGTGAGCCAGTAGTACGTGGTGACGTACTTGCCGATGGTCCTTCAACAGACTTAGGTGATTTGGCACTTGGTCAGAACTTACGTGTTGCGTTCATGCCTTGGAATGGTTACAACTTCGAGGATTCAATCCTACTTTCTGAGCGAGTTGTACAAGAAGATCGTCTAACTACGATCCATATCCAAGAGCTTCAGTGTATTGCGCGTGATACTAAGCTTGGTCCAGAAGAGATCACTGCTGATATCCCTAACGTCGGTGAGTCTGCACTTGGCAAACTAGATGAATCAGGTGTTGTATACATCGGTGCTGAAGTTAAAGGCGGCGACATCCTAGTAGGTAAAGTAACGCCTAAAGGTGAAACGCAACTTACACCTGAAGAAAAGCTACTACGTGCTATCTTCGGTGAGAAAGCATCTGACGTTAAAGACAGCTCTTTACGCGTACCTAACTCTGTATCTGGTACAGTTATTGACGTTCAAGTATTCACACGTGATGGTGTGGAGAAAGACAAGCGTGCACTAGAAGTTGAAGAGATGCAGCTTCGTGAAGCGAAAAAAGACTTCAACGAAGAATTTAAGATCCTTGAAGGCGGCATCTTAACGCGTGCACGTAAACTACTTGTTGAATCTGGTCAAAATGAAGATGCAATTGCGCTTCTAGGTGCAGAGAAACTATTGACTCAGAGCCTTGCAGACGAAGGACAACAGGCAGAACTTGAGCAACTTGCAGCTCAGTATGACGAGCTTAAAGCTGAATACGACAAAAAGTTTGAGAACAAGCGTCGTAAGATCACACAAGGTGATGATCTAGCGCCAGGTGTTCTTAAGATTGTTAAAGTTTACCTAGCTGTTAAACGTCGTATCCAACCAGGTGATAAGATGGCTGGTCGTCACGGTAACAAAGGTGTTATCTCGACAATCGTACCAGTAGAAGATATGCCTTACGACGAAAGAGGTCGCACGGTAGATATCGTTCTTAACCCACTAGGTGTACCGTCTCGTATGAACATCGGTCAGATCCTTGAAACGCATATGGGTCTGGCAGCACGTGGTATCGGTGAGCGCATCGAAGACATGATGAAAGAGCAAGCGGAGCTTCATGAGCTACGTGATTTCATCAAGAAAGCGTATGAGCTTGGTGACTGCCGTCAAGAAGTAGACATTGCTAGCTTCTCAGATGACGAAGTTCGTCGTCTAGCTAACAACCTTAAAGGTGGTCTACCAATCGCGACGCCAGCATTCGATGGTGCTAAAGAAAGCGAAATTAAAGAGCTACTAGAGCTGGGTGGTTACCCGTCAAGTGGTCAGGTTACGCTTTATGATGGTCGTACTGGTGATGCGTTTGAGCGTCAAGTAACTGTTGGTTACATGTACATGCTGAAACTAAACCACTTAGTAGACGACAAGATGCACGCGCGTTCAACGGGTTCTTACAGCCTAGTTACTCAGCAGCCGCTGGGTGGTAAAGCACAGTTCGGTGGACAGCGTTTCGGTGAGATGGAGGTATGGGCATTAGAAGCATACGGTGCTGCCTATACACTACAGGAAATGTTGACAGTTAAGTCGGATGACGTAAACGGTCGTACGAAGATGTATAAGAACATCGTAGACGGTAACCATAAGATGGAACCGGGTATGCCAGAGTCATTCAACGTATTGTTGAAAGAAATCCGCTCGCTAGGTATCAACATCGAGTTGGAAGAAAGTTAATCCGACCGGCAGCTCTTGAGAGCTGCCAACCCGGACTGTAACTGTAAAGAATGAAGGGGTGAGCACTGCTTGCCCTCAAGATTAACTCCGACAGGAGAGCTAAGGTGAAAGACTTACTTAAGTTTCTGAAGCAACAAAATAAGACCGAAGAATTCGATGCAATTCGCATTGGTCTTTCTTCGCCAGACATGGTTCGCTCATGGTCATATGGTGAAGTAAAGAAACCTGAGACAATCAACTACCGTACTTTCAAGCCTGAGCGTGACGGCTTATTCTGTGCCCGTATTTTCGGCCCAGTAAAAGATTACGAATGTTTGTGTGGTAAATACAAGCGATTAAAGCACCGTGGTGTTATTTGTGAGAAGTGTGGCGTTGAAGTTACACTAACTAAAGTGCGTCGTGACCGTATGGGTCACATTGAACTTGCGAGTCCAGTTGCGCATATTTGGTTCCTTAAATCACTTCCATCTCGTATCGGCTTAATGCTTGATATGACACTACGTGACATCGAGCGTGTACTGTACTTCGAATCTTTCGTAGTAACAGAGCCTGGTATGACGACGCTAGAGCGTGGTCAGCTATTAGGTGAAGAAGAGTACCTAGATGCACTAGAAGAGCATGGTGATGAATTCGAAGCGAAGATGGGTGCAGAAGCTGTACTTGATCTACTTCGCGAATTAGACCTTGGTCAATTAATTGCAGAAATGCGTGAAGAGTTACCAACGATTAACTCTGAGACTAAGCGTAAGAAGATTACTAAGCGTCTTAAGCTTATGGAATCATTCCACCAATCAGGTAACAATCCTGAGTGGATGATCATGAGCGTACTACCTGTACTACCACCAGATCTACGTCCACTAGTTCCACTAGATGGCGGTCGTTTTGCGACTTCAGATCTGAACGACTTATACCGTCGTGTTATCAACCGTAACAACCGTCTGAAGCGTCTACTAGACCTAGCTGCACCAGACATCATCGTACGTAACGAAAAGCGTATGTTACAAGAAGCGGTAGATGCACTACTTGATAATGGCCGTCGTGGTCGTGCGATCACGGGTTCTAACAAGCGTCCACTTAAGTCGCTTGCAGACATGATCAAAGGTAAGCAAGGTCGTTTCCGTCAGAACCTTCTTGGTAAGCGTGTTGACTACTCAGGCCGTTCTGTAATCACAGTTGGTCCAACGCTTAAACTTCACCAGTGTGGTCTTCCGAAGAAGATGGCACTAGAGCTATTCAAGCCATTCATCTACGGTAAGCTAGAGCGCCGTGGTATGGCAACTACCATCAAAGCTGCGAAGAAGATGGTAGAGCGTGAAGTACCAGAGGTTTGGGACGTACTTGATGAAGTGATCCGCGAACACCCAGTTCTATTGAACCGTGCTCCTACACTTCACAGGCTTGGTATCCAAGCATTTGAACCGGTACTTATCGAAGGTAAAGCGATTCACCTACACCCGTTGGTGTGTGCGGCATATAACGCTGACTTCGATGGTGACCAAATGGCGGTACACGTACCGTTAACATTAGAAGCACAGCTTGAAGCACGTGCACTAATGATGTCTACAAACAACATCCTTTCACCTGCAAGTGGTGAGCCTATCATCGTTCCTTCACAGGACGTTGTATTAGGTCTTTACTACATGACGCGTGACCGCATCAATGCAAAAGGTGAAGGTATTGCGTTTAAAGACCCGAAAGAAGCAGAAAAAGCGTACCGTACAGGCACTGCTGAGCTTCACGCACGCGTAAAGGTTCGTTTAACAGAAACTATTGTTGACGAAGAAACAGGCGAGCGTTCGGAGAAAACTCATATTGTTGATACAACAGTAGGTCGTGCGATCCTTTCATTGATCATGCCAAAAGGTCTACCGTTTGAGCTTATCAACAGAGCACTTGGTAAGAAGCAGATCTCTGGTCTTCTTAATGAGTGTTACCGTCGTCTAGGTCTAAAAGACACTGTCGTGTTTGCTGACCAAGTGATGTATACAGGTTTCCACTACGCGATGAAGTCAGGTGTGTCTATCGGTATTAACGATATGGTTATTCCACCTACTAAGACTGAAATCATCGAGCGCGCTGAAGCTGAGGTTGCTGAAATCAACCAACAGTTCCAGTCTGGTCTTGTAACTGCGGGTGAGAAGTACAACAAAGTTATCGATATCTGGTCACGTGTTAACGAAAACCTTTCACGTGAAATGATGGCAAACTTATCGAAAGACACAGTAGTGAATGCGCAGGGTGAAGAAGAGCAACAAGACTCTTTCAACTCAGTATTCATGATGGCCGACTCGGGCGCACGTGGTAGTGCAGCTCAGATACGTCAGCTAGCGGGTATGCGTGGTCTAATGGCACGTCCAGATGGTTCAATCATCGAGACGCCAATCACAGCTAACTTCCGTGAAGGTCTAAACGTACTTCAGTACTTCATCTCAACGCACGGTGCACGTAAAGGTCTTGCCGATACCGCACTTAAGACAGCGAACTCAGGTTACCTAACTCGTCGTCTAGTAGACGTTGCGCAAGATTTGGTTATCAACGAATCAGATTGTGGCACGTTAGAAGGCCTAGTAATGAAGCCGCTTATTGAAGGTGGTGACGTTGTAGAACCACTTCGCGAGCGTGTTCTAGGTCGTGTTGTTGCTGAAGACGTATGTAAGCCAGGTACTGACATCGTACTTGTTGAGCGTAACGTAATGCTTGACGAAAAACTGTGTGACCTTTTAGAAGAGCACTCAGTAGATGAAGTTAAAGTACGTTCTGTAATCACTTGTGAAAATGACTTTGGTGTTTGTGCATTCTGTTACGGTCGTGACCTTGCACGTGGCCACATCATCAACCCGGGTGAAGCAGTCGGTGTAATCGCTGCTCAGTCAATCGGTGAGCCAGGTACACAGCTTACGATGCGTACGTTCCACATCGGTGGTGCGGCATCAAGAGCATCTGCTGAAAACAGCGTACAAGTTAAAAACAACGGTAGCATGAAGCTACACAATGCCAAATATGTATTAAATACTGATGGTAAGATCGTTGTAACTTCACGTTCGACTGAAATCACGGTTATCGATGAGCAAGGTCGTGAGAAAGAGCGTTATAAAGTACCTTACGGTGCGGTTCTTTCTGTACAAGATGGTGCTGAAGTTAAAGGTAATGATATTGTTGCTACGTGGGACCCGCATAGTCACCCAATCGTTATCGAGCATCAGTCAAAAGTATCGTTCAGCGATATCGATGACTCAAACACAGAAGCACAGACAGATGAGCTTACTGGTCTAACGCGTGTTGTTGTTAAAGACTTAGCTAAGGTGAATGCAAAAGAGCCTAAGTTAATCATTGAAAACGAAGAGCGTGGCCTACAAGAAATTCGTCTACCTTCATTCACCACGATTGAAATCACAGACGGCGCAACGGTTCAGCCGGGTGACGTATTAGCACGTATCCCGCAAGAAGGTTCGAAGACTCGTGATATCACGGGTGGTCTACCTCGAGTTGCTGACCTGTTCGAAGCGCGTAAGCCGAAAGATCCTGCAATTCTTGCAGAGATCACAGGTACTGTGAGCTTCGGTAAAGAGACGAAAGGTAAGAAGCGTCTAGTAATCACGCCTGATCAAGGTGATGCTTACGAAGAAATGATTCCTAAGTGGCGTCAGCTGAACGTGTTCGAAGGTGAGCAGGTTGCTAAAGGTGAAGTTATCGCCGATGGTCCTGAGTCTCCACATGACATCCTACGTCTACGTGGCGTGACTGATGTATCAAACTACATCACGAACGAAGTTCAGGAAGTTTACCGTCTACAAGGTGTAAAGATTAACGATAAGCACATTGAGACGATTGTTCGTCAGATGCTGCGTAAGTGTATCATCCTTGATGGTGGTGACACTGAATTCTTAGCAGGTGAGCAAGCTGAAGTGGCACGCGTAAACATCGCAAACCGTGAGCTTGAGAAGCAAGGTAAGATCCCAGCTAAATTTGAAATTCAGCTAATGGGTATTACTAAAGCATCACTTGCAACTGAATCGTTTATCTCTGCGGCATCGTTCCAGGAGACAACGCGTGTTCTAACAGAAGCTGCTGTAAATGGTAAGAGCGATGAGCTACGTGGTCTTAAAGAAAACGTAATTGTTGGTCGCTTAATCCCAGCGGGTACTGGTTTCGCGTATCACCAAGATCGTATCAACCGTCGCAAAGAAAGCGAGCTACCGGTTGAAGAGCAGACAGTAAGTGCAGAAGAAGCGTCTCAAGCGCTGACAGATGCATTGAATGCTGATTTGCTTGGTGGTAACAAATAAGCCATGCTTAAATACTGATTTCAGTATCGTTAAAAAGCCGTCCTAGGGACGGCTTTTTTGATTTAAGGCGCATGCAATCCATACCATTCGTTTTAGTTAAGAGGCTAGCTGCAAAATATATTGCCATCTAACAATCTATTTCGTGTGATATATTCACTTCTCAACGTTGGTTGTCGAGTTGATGAAGCGTGACTTCTTATAGTTATTCAACGTCGTTTAGATTCAGCTTTGTGATACACCTCTGCGTTTGTACCCACCCCAGCACTTTATGCTCTCAAAACAACAAAATTAGCGAAAAATACCGCCGTGAAATGGATTTTTATTGACAGGTTAATCTTTGCTCATTAAAATTCGGCCACCCATTTACTCGTTCTATCAAAATGGCACGAATAATTGGGTCGATTTTATTTTTTCAGTAGTAATTTTAACTAATCAGGAGCTATTTAATGGCAACTATTAACCAGCTAGTACGTAAGCCACGTCGCAGCAAGGTTACAAAGAGCAACTCTGCTGCTCTTAAAGCTTGTCCACAAAAGCGTGGTGTATGTACTCGTGTATATACAACTACACCAAAGAAACCAAACTCTGCATTACGTAAAGTAGCGCGTGTTCGTCTTACGAACGGTTTCGAAGTAACTTCTTACATTGGCGGTGAAGGCCACAACCTTCAAGAGCACAGTGTAATCCTTATCCGTGGTGGTCGTGTTAAAGACTTACCAGGTGTGCGTTTCCACACTGTACGTGGTGCGCTTGACTGTGCGGGTGTTAACGATCGTAAACAAGGTCGTTCTAAGTACGGTGCAAAACGTCCTAAGGGCTAATGGTTCTCCGTTAGTAAGGCCAAGCACTTAAGTTTTAATATTGAATAATTTGTTTTGGGGATTCGTTGAAGAAACGAACCTGAAGATATCGGAGAGATAAAATGCCTAGAAGACGCGTAATAGGTCAACGTAAAATTCTTCCAGATCCGAAGTTCGGATCAGAACTTCTTGCTAAATTCGTTAACGTAGTAATGTTAGACGGCAAGAAATCTACTGCTGAAAAAATCGTATATGGTGCGCTAGACGTGGCTGCTGAAAAATCAGGCAAGTCGCACCTAGAAATCTTTGAAGCTGCACTTGAAAATGTACGCCCTGCGGTTGAGGTTAAATCTCGCCGTGTTGGTGGTTCTACATACCAAGTACCAGTTGAAGTACGTCCAGTTCGTCGCAACGCATTAGGTATGCGTTGGTTAGTTGACTCTGCACGTAAGCGTGGCGAGAAATCAATGGGTCTTCGTCTTGCACAAGAGATCATTGACGCTGCGGACAACAAAGGCACTGCGGTTAAGAAACGTGAAGACGTTCACCGTATGGCTGAAGCGAACAAAGCATTCGCTCACTACCGTTGGTAATCTGCCCAAGACCTTTAAGAGGATATTATGGCACGTACTACTCCAATTGAGCGCTACCGTAACATCGGTATTTGTGCTCACGTAGATGCAGGTAAAACCACCACGACAGAACGTGTACTTTACTACACGGGTCTTTCTCACAAAATTGGTGAGGTACATGATGGTGCTGCAACTATGGACTGGATGGAGCAGGAGCAGGAGCGTGGTATTACCATCACTTCTGCTGCGACAACGTGTTTCTGGAAAGGTATGGATGCTCAGTTCCCTGAGCATCGCATCAATATCATTGATACTCCAGGACACGTAGACTTTACTATCGAAGTAGAACGCTCTTTGCGTGTACTCGATGGTGCAGTTGTTGTTCTTTGTGCTTCATCAGGCGTACAACCACAAACAGAAACTGTTTGGCGTCAAGCCAATAAATACGAAGTTCCTCGTATGATCTTCGTCAACAAGATGGACCGTACAGGTGCGGACTTCTTGGCAGTTGTGGATCAGGTGAAAGAGCGCCTCGGTGCGACACCTGTGCCTATTCAGTTACCTATTGGTGCTGAAGACGAATTTAAAGGTGTTATTGATCTCATCAAAATGAAAGCTATTAACTGGAACGAAAGTGACCAGGGCATGACTTTTACTTATGAAGAGATCCCTGCAGAACTTCAGGATTTAGCTGAAGAGTGGCACTCTCACTTAGTTGAAAGTGCAGCTGAAGCGACTGAAGAACTAATGGACAAATATTTAGAAGAAGGTGAGTTGAGTGAAGAGGAGATTAAGTCTGCTATTCGTCAACTAACATTGAGCAACGAAATTGTGCCAATGTCATGTGGTAGTGCATTCAAAAATAAAGGTGTTCAAGCAGTGCTTGATGCAGTTATTGAATTCATGCCATCACCAACAGAGGTTAAAGAGATTCAGGGTATCCTAGAGGATGAATCTGAAGCTACTCGTCCAGCTAGTGACGACGCGCCATTTTCGGCGTTGGCGTTTAAAATTGCGACAGACCCATTTGTTGGTACATTGACTTTCTTCCGAGTTTATTCTGGTACGGTTGGTCAAGGTGACTCTGTTTATAACCCTGTAAAGGGTAAAAAAGAGCGTTTTGGTCGTATTGTTCAGATGCACTCAAATTCGCGCGAAGAAATTAAAGAAGTTCGCGCCGGTGATATTGCTGCTGCGATTGGACTTAAAGACGTTACCACTGGTGACACGCTTTGTTCTCAAGATTCAGTGATCACATTAGAGCGTATGGAATTCCCAGAGCCTGTGATCTCAGTAGCGGTAGAGCCGAAAACAGTCGCTGATCAGGAAAAAATGGGTGTTGCACTAGGTAAACTAGCAGCAGAAGATCCTTCTTTCCGTGTTGAGACTGACGATGAGTCAGGTCAAACGATCATCTCTGGTATGGGTGAGCTTCACCTAGATATCATTGTTGACCGTATGAAACGTGAATTCAACGTTGTTTGTAACGTTGGTAAGCCACAAGTAGCATACAGAGAAACCATTCGTGGCTCTGTAGAAGCTGAAGGTAAGTTTGTACGTCAATCTGGTGGTCGTGGTCAATATGGTCACGTATGGCTGAAATTGGAACCAATGGATTTTTCTGATGAAGACGCGCCAACTTACGAATTCGTGAATGAAATCGTAGGTGGTACGGTTCCTAAGGAATATATCCCAGCGGTTGATAAAGGTATTCAAGAGCAAATGAAACAGGGTGTGCTTGCGGGCTATCCTCTGTTAGGTGTGAAAGCAACGTTATTTGACGGCTCTTTCCACGATGTTGACTCGAATGAAATGGCCTTTAAGATCGCCGGTTCAATGGGCTTCAGAAATGGTGCTTTAGAAGCGCAACCAGTGCTTTTAGAACCTGTTATGAAAGTTGAAGTCACTACCCCTGAAGAAAACATGGGTGACGTAGTAGGCGACTTAAACCGTCGTCGCGGCATGATCGAAGGAATGGAAGACGCTTTTGGTGGTCTTAAGCTTGTCAATGCACAAGTTCCACTGTCTGAAATGTTTGGTTATGCAACCGATTTACGTTCTGCAACGCAAGGTCGTGCTTCGTACTCAATGGAATTCTCCAAGTACGCAGAAGCGGCGAAAAACGTTGCTGACGCAATAATTGCAGCTCGCGCTGTTAAGTAATTTTAGTTCGGTCCGGTCTTAGGACTGGACTTTAATTTCTTTATAGGAAATTTTAAAATGGCAAAAGAAAAGTTTGAA